>NZ_JBPXKN010000001.1:0-1175000 GCF_054558635.1 Aquirufa sp. HETE-40SA | reverse complement strand
ATGACGGAGATTACAGGTTACCAGATACTGACGGAATAGTGTCTTTGAGAGGCGGCAGCAATGCCAAAACGAGTGTAGTGAGTAAACTTCCAAGAAAAGTCTAGGCGTGTATAACTTATAAGTAACCCGTACCGTAAACCGACACAGGTGGTCGAGAAGAATATTCTAAGGCGCTCGAGTGAATCACGGCTAAGGAACTCGGCAAATTAACCCTGTAACTTCGGGATAAAGGGAGCCACGAGCAATCGTGGCCGCAGAGAAATGGCCCAGGCGACTGTTTAACAAAAACACATGGCTTTGCTAAATCGAAAGATGACGTATAAGGCCTGACACCTGCCCGGTGCTGGAAGGTTAAGGGGGGATGTTAGTGGCAACACGAAGCATTGAACTGAAGCCCCAGTAAACGGCGGCCGTAACTATAACGGTCCTAAGGTAGCGAAATTCCTTGTCGGGTAAGTTCCGACCTGCACGAATGGTGTAACGATCTGGGCACTGTCTCAGCCGTGAGCTCGGTGAAATTGTAGTAACGGTGAAGATGCCGTTTACCCGCAACGGGACGGAAAGACCCCATGAACCTTTACTATAGCTTAGCATTGAGTTTTGGTACTGGATGTGTAGGATAGGTGGGAGGCTGTGAGCCGGTGTCGCTAGGCATCGGGGAGCCAACGTTGAAATACCACCCTTCTTGTACTGGAATTCTAATCCCCAAAGGGGAGACATTGCTTGGTGGGTAGTTTGACTGGGGTGGTCGCCTCCAAAAGAGTAACGGAGGCTTTCAAAGGTTCCCTCAGCACGCTTGGTAACCGTGCGTAGAGTGCAATAGCAAAAGGGAGCTTGACTGTGAGACCGACAAGTCGATCAGGTACGAAAGTAGGATATAGTGATCCGGTGGTTTAGTATGGAACAGCCATCGCTCAAAGGATAAAAGGTACTCTGGGGATAACAGGCTGATCTCCCCCAAGAGCTCACATCGACGGGGAGGTTTGGCACCTCGATGTCGGCTCGTCACATCCTGGGGCTGGAGAAGGTCCCAAGGGTTCGGCTGTTCGCCGATTAAAGTGGCACGCGAGCTGGGTTCAGAACGTCGTGAGACAGTTCGGTCCCTATCTGTTGTGGGCGTAGGAATATTGACAGGTTCTGACTTTAGTACGAGAGGACCGAGTTGGACTGACCGCTGGTATATCAGTTGTTCTGCCAAGGGCATAGCTGAGTAGCCACGTCGGGACCAGATAAGCGCTGAAAGCATCTAAGTGCGAAACTGACCTGAAGATGAGTATTCCATGAAGGGTCCGTGTAGACGACACGGTCGATAGGCTACAGATGTAAAGACAGTAATGTCAAAGTCGAGTAGTACTAATTACCCGAAAGCTTACCTTTTATTAATTTACACACTGCTGTTTATTTTATCTCACAATATGGCTAAAGGCTAAAACCTTGCAAAAAGTATGGAGCCGATAGGACGGGTGTTCACCTCTTCCCATCTCGAACAGAGAAGTTAAGCCCCGCACCGCTGATGATACTGGGATCAAACCCGGGAAAGTAAGTAAGCTCCAAGTTATTATAGAAGACCTGCACGATGAGTGTGGGTCTTTTTTTATGCCTAACAGTGGGCAGTGGGCAGTGGACAGTAAATAGAGTAGAGAGTATAGAGTAAAGAGTAGAGAGACGGCATAAAAAAGTGGCTGCCGCCTCGTTTTTTATCCACTCAGGGAAATATCGCCCCGCGCACATAGAACTCTGCTCTTTGAACTTTGCTCTTTGAACTTTGAACTTTGCTTATCGCCTCCGGACTATCGACTATTGACTCCGGACTCCCTCCCTCCCTCCGGACTATCGACTATTGACTCCGGACTCCCTCCCTCCGGACTTTAGACTATTTCCTCCGGACTCCCTCCCTCCGGACTATTTGACTGCCCACTGCCCACTGTCTACTGGCAACTGTTACACACCCCCTGAATCAACAAATTGCTCTCTTGCTTCGTGAAGCCTGCAGGCAATTGAATACTTGGAATATGAACTGTTTCTAGACAGGTTGTTTGGCCACATTGATTGCACTTGAAATGTACGTGGTCGTGTTGGTGAGTATGATCTCCTTGGTGGCAGAGTTCTTTGCATAAAGCGTATTTTACGCCACCATTGTCATCTAAAACCTTGTGGAGTAGGCCTTGCGTTAAAAAGGTCTTTAAGGTGCGGTATACCGTTACGCGATCGTATTGATCGCTTAGTTTTTGTTCGATGTCCCCTTGGCTTAATGCAAAATCTACGGCTTGAAAGGTAGCTAATACATCAACTCTGCAGGGGGTTGATCGAAGGTCAAAATCCGAAAGTGAATAGGAAGAGCTCATTTAGCCTAAATGTTCTGTTTGCAATTTGACCATATTTTGGTAAATCCCTGATTTTTTCTTCATCAATACTTCGTGTGAACCAGATTCTACTATTTTGCCTTCTTCCATCACTAGGATTAAATCTGCTGAACGAATGGTGGATAAGCGGTGAGCGATGATTAAACTCGTCCGGTTTTTCATAAGTTCTTCGAGAGCGGATTGTACCCATTTTTCTGATTCTGAATCGAGGGCACTGGTGGCTTCGTCTAGTAATAAGAACTTAGGGTTTTTGAGGATGGCGCGGGCGATGGCGATGCGCTGTCTTTGGCCCCCGGATAATTTTACACCACGTTCTCCTACCATGGTATCCCATTTCTCCGGGAATGATTCTACGAATTCTTTTGCGTAAGCTAATTCGGCAGCAGATTCAATTTCTTCTTGAGTGGCCCCTGGTTTTCCATAGGCGATGTTCTCGCGGATGGTTCCCCCGAAAAGTAATACCTCTTGAGGTACTAGAGCCACCATTTTACGCCATTCTGTAATGTCGATGTCTGCGATGGGACGTTCTCCCAAAGAGATTGAACCTGCGTTTGGTTCATAGAAGCGCATAAATAGTTGAGCTAAGGTTGATTTACCTGTTCCGGAGGTGCCTACGATGGCTACCTTTTGACCGGGTTCGATGGTAAAGTTGATGCCTTTAATAATTTGAACTGATGGGCGTGATGGGTAGGAGAACTCGAGGTCTTGTACTTTAATTTGATCGAATGAGACCGTTGAGGCATAGGAATCACGCGTTAAATCAATCTCGGATGGATCCCCTAAGATTTCCAGGATTCGATCAGACGCACCAATCGTCTTCTGCAGTTGAGCATAAATATCACCTAAACCACCCACGGAACCTCCGATGAAAGCGGTGTAGAAGATGAAGGTTAAGAGATCCGCTAAAATTAAGTCACCTTGGGCCACTAAAGCGGCACCGTACCAAACGACTCCCACGATTCCCCCAAACAAAGCGAAGATCACAAAACTGACAAATCCTCCTCGCAAAGTTGCAGCTTTCAATGCTTCGCCTAACACCTTATTCAAAGATGTAGTATAGCGATCGACTTCGTATTTTTCGTTTGTGAAGGCTTTAACGGCTTGTATAGACGTTAATGTTTCCTCTACGATGATGTTCGTGTTGGCGAGTTCGTCCTGCGCTTTTTTGGAGATCTTACGTATGAATTTACCGAAAACGATAGCTGAAATCACTAGTACCGGGAAAGTAGCTAACATAAATAAGGTTAGCTTCCAGGAGATGTACGTAATGAGCGCAACGCCACCTACGAGGGTAAAAACCTGGCGAAAGAACTCTGCCAAGGTAATGGATAATACATCCTGTAATTGCGTGATATCCGAGGTGATGCGGCTCATCAATTCCCCTACGCGTCTTTTCTCAAAGTGGAAAATAGGCAGGGTGATGATTTTAGCGTATAATGTCTGGCGAACATCGCGCATCGCTTTCTCTGAGACTTGCGCAAAAGTATAGATGCGGAAGAAGGAAAGGATGGCTTGAACGATCAAGACAGCAAAGAAAAATAGGGTTACTTCGTTAATTTTATACTCCGATTTTCCTTCAATCACCTTGGTCATTTCCCCGATCAATAGGGGGAAACTAAGGGTCGTTAGATTAGAGAGCAACAGGAAAGCCATCCCTACGATGAAGGTCCATTTGTAGGGAATGACGAATTGGAAAATCTTGATGGCCTTAGAAAGACCTTGTTTGCTGACCTTAACGGCATCTTTTGGATCTACTCCTCCGCCTATATCACCGTGTTGTTTTTTTGCCATCTTATTTTTTATCTGCTTCGCCGCGGTAGCCTGAATCGAGGAATAATCGATTCGCTTCTGGGTCGGTCACTATTTTTGCCAAACTCAATTTGGGCTTTTGTTTCCAATAGGAATCTACAATTCTCCAGCCTAACCAGCGACCGATGCTGCCTGGGCAGGCGGGACCGATTTCGGTGGTTTTGGGACGATCATCTAGGTATTTTCCCTTTACCGTCTTGTCGGTACTAAATAACAATTTGCGATCGATAAAATGTTCCCAAACTTCTTTTTGGAAGGCATTCGTCTCCGCAATTTCCTGCTGCGTATAACCAAAAATGAGACTATCTGGTACGGAAGGTAAAATAGTTTTCGTAAAAACGTATCCTTTTCCATACCAAATCATATCGCTTAATAAACTCGCATCATTCTCTGTTTGTTTGATCAAAAAGGCAGAATATTGGAGGATCACTTGGGCGACTAAGGCTTTGGGTTCCAAACGGCGCATTTGGTATTCATAAACATTGGGCGCTTTATATAAACCTTGGGATCCCATGAAGAAGTCGAGGCCAATGATGATTAAGGAGTCGGATACAACTAAATTTTGAGCCGTAAATTCGCCTCCCCCTACGCCGCCAAAACCAGAGAATACGGTTCTAATTTTAGGGGTTTTTACGCCTGGAAATTCTTTTTGAATTTTTGTGAAAGCCTCTTTTAATTCTTTTTCCAAAGCATCTCCACCAAAAAATGCCGCCTCCTGGCTTTGGTCATAGAACTTACGTAAGGCCGGGTTTGCATAAAGCCGATATAAGTCCTGAGCTAAATAAGGCGTTTTTTCAGGACTTGCACTAAAATATCCGATGCTTATTTCTGGGTGCTTACTTAATAAAGTGCTCATCTCCGCATCCGATTTTGCTGAGGCCATTTCGCGTTCCACTCGCTGAAAATCCCATTGAATGGCCGGCGCTTCTTTTTTTGAAGAACAAGACCATAAAAGCAAACCGAAGAAAATCGCGTAAATAAACTTCATTATCCTAAACGAGCTAGCAATTCTTGTAGGGACTGAATCTTTGTTTCGGCATCCGCTAATTTTTGTCTTTCACGTTCCACTAAATCCGCTTTTGCATTCGCTACGAATTTCTCGTTGGCTAATTTAGCTTCTACGGATTTTTTGAAACCTAACAAATAAACTAATTCTTTCTCTGATTCTGCCTTCACGACTGCTGGATCTTCGTCGTTTGCTAAAGGAACAAAGAATTGATCTGCTTTCACGACAAAGGTTTGGGCATCAGCTACGGCATCAGCTACAAACGTGATAGACTCTAAATTAGCCAATTTGATCATAATCGCCTCTAGCGGAGCATAGGCGGCTTTATTTTCTGCTTTAATATGTAAAGCCAAAGCCAATTTAGGTGACAATTGCTTCGAATTACGAATCTCGCGAACTTTCGTCACCACTTCGAAAACTACATCGAATTGAGCGATTAATGCCGCATTTACAGGACCTGCAATCGGGAATTCAGCTTTGCAGATGGACTCTCCCGCCTTACGTTCATCGATCACCTGCCAAATCTCTTCCGTTATAAAGGGCATGTACGGATGCATTAAACGCATTAACGAATCGAATAAACCTAGCGCCGCTTGTAGCGTGTCTGCGTGGATTGGGCTTTGGTAGGCTGGCTTTATAATCTCCAAATACTTACCGCAGAAATCATCCCAAACCAACTCATAAATGCTTAATAGGGCATCCGAAATACGGAATTTACTGAAGTGGTCTTGAACATCGATGATGGTTTGGTTTAATTTGGATTCAAACCAAGCCGTTGCTAATATGTGTTCAGGTAATGAGGCACCTGGAACAACTTCTAAACCACGCAAAAGTCGGAACGCATTCCAAATTTTATTCGAGAAGTTACGCCCTTGTTCACACAATTTGTCATCGAACAATAAGTCATTCCCAGCCGGAGCGGAGAACAATAAGCCAGATCGAACGCCATCCGCTCCGAAACGCTCGATCAGTTCCAAAGGATCAGGCGAGTTGCCTAATGATTTGGACATCTTACGACCTTGCTTATCGCGCACAATACCAGTCAAATACACATTCTTGAACGGCAATTCATCTCTCCACTCGTAACCCGCCATGATCATACGCGCTACCCAGAAGAATAAAATATCTGGTCCAGTCACTAAGTCATTCGTTGGGTAATAGTATTTAATATCCTCATTATCAGGATTTTCAATTCCATCGAAAACTGAGATAGGCCATAGCCAAGACGAGAACCAGGTGTCTAAAACATCTGGATCTTGCGTCAAATCATCTTCCACTAAGGCATACAATTGGTATGTATCTCTTGCAATGCGCAAGGCCTCTTTTTTATCTTTCGCTACGATCAGCGTGCCGTCTTCTAAATAGAAGGCAGGGATCTGTTGCCCCCACCACAACTGGCGGGAAATACACCAATCGCGTACATTTTCCATCCAAGAACGGTAGGTGTTTTTGAATTTCGCCGGATGCAATTGAATGGTATCGTTCATGACGTTATCCAAAGCAGGCTTAGCCATCTCTTCCATCTTCATGAACCACTGTAAAGAAAGCTTTGGCTCGATTACCGCTCCCGTTCTTTCCGATGTTCCTACGGTCGATTTGTATTCATCCGTTTTAGTCAAATAACCTTCCTCCGTTAATTGCTTCACGATGCGTTTGCGCGCCTCGAAACGATCTACGCCTACGAATAAAATGGCTTTCTCATTTAATGTTCCGTCATCATTCAAGATGTCGATCACCGGTAATTTATGTTTCAAACCTAATTCGTAGTCATTCAAATCGTGGGCCGGAGTTACTTTCAAGCAACCTGTTCCAAAATCTAACGTAACGTATTCGTCTGGGATAATAGTGATTTCACGATCTATTAAGGGGATACGCACTTTTTTACCATGTAAATGCACATAGCGCTCATCCGCTGGATTCACACAGATTGCCGCATCCGCCATAATGGTTTCTGGACGTGTCGTAGCAATCGTAACCGATCCGCTGCCATCAACGAGGGGATATTGGATGTGGTATAATTTGGCCTGAACATCCTTATAAATTACTTCTTCGTCTGATACAGCTGTTTTTCCTTGTGGGTCCCAGTTCACCATACGCACGCCACGGTAGATCAAGCCTTTGTTGTATAAACGCACAAACGTGTCAATAACCGCTTGGTATAAAGAGGGTTCCATCGTAAAACGGGTACGATCCCAATCACAAGAAGCCCCTAATTTTTTCAATTGATCGAGGATGATTCCGCCGTATTTGTCCTTCCATTCGAAAGCATATTTCAAGAATTCCTCGCGAGTAATGTCGGCCTTAGAGATGCCTTTTTCCTTCAACATGGCTACTACTTTCGCCTCTGTCGCAATCGATGCGTGGTCCGTTCCCGGTACCCAACACGCCTCCTTGCCTTCCATACGTGCCTTACGAATCAAGACATCTTGAATCGTATTGTTCAACATATGGCCCATATGAAGCACCCCAGTGACGTTAGGAGGAGGAATGACGATGGTGTACGCCTCTTTGTTCGGATTAGGTTTCGAAGCGAAAAGCTTGTTTTCTAACCAGTAGGCATACCATTTTTGTTCAATTTCCTGCGGGGCGTAATTCTTATCTATCATATGTGTTCTCTAAGCCTACAAAGATAATTGATTTAGGCCAAAGGTCGAGGGTGGATTTTAAAACAATTCGCCGTAATTTTGGTTGAAATAGCGTTATGATGTTAATGGGAATTTTACTTTGGTTAGGAACCTTTCTAGGAATGGAAGGGGTTGCTTGGTTCACGCACAAGTACATTATGCACGGCATTATGTGGAACTGGCACGAGTCGCATCACGTACACCACAAAGATAAATTAGAGAAAAACGATCTGTTTTCGGTTGTTTTCGGGATTTCCTCCACGTTAACCATTATCGTAGGTGCTGAAATTCCTGCCTACTGGCCGCTATTTTACATCGGATTAGGGATTGCAACCTATGGCATCTTCTATTTCATCTTTCACGATATCATCGTGCACCGCCGCATCAAAATCAAGTACAAAGCCGGTTCTGCGTATATGAAGCGCATCATGAAAGCGCATTATGTGCACCACGAGGTGCACACAAAAAAAGGCGCAGAGGCTTTTGGCTTCCTCTACGCCCCTAAAAAATACCAATAAACTTATTTTACGAATCCTACACCGACGGTTGAATTCGAGAATTCATCGATCAGGATAAAGGCTCCATTCGCTGGATTTGCCGAATATTGATCTGCGCTAATCGGTTGTGCCGTGCGTAACGCAATTGTTCCTATCTCATTTAACTTCAGCGTATCCACACCTTGGGTAGACGTTTGAGTAGCAACATCAAGGCGCTCGGTAATTTGAGAGATTTTGGCCTTTGTCGTATTTATTCCGTGTTGTAATAAGTAGGTTTTACCTGGGCTTAAGGCCGTATGATCTAACCAACAAACTTGGGCAGAAAAATCCTTTAGCTGTGGCGGCTGAACTTCCGAAGCTAACACAAGCGTGTTTCCGCGCGATATATCCACATCTGTCGTTAACGTAATCGTCACAGAATCCCCTGCGATAGCCTGCGATAATTTAGTATCAAACTTTTCAATGGTCGCAATTGTGCTTTCTTGTCCCGTAGGCAAAACGCGAATGGCATCACCCACTTTGAACGTACCAGAGCTAATTTTTCCGGCATAGCCACGGAAATCGTGGTAGGCTTCGGTCATAGGTCTTACGACAAATTGAACCGGGAAACGAGCCGGAGCGTGTGCTAAAGTAGAGGCATATTCGAAGGCTTCTAATTCGCCTAACAATGTATTGCCCTTGAACCAAGGCATTTCGCTGGCATTCACCGTGATGTTTTGGCCATACAAAGAGGAAATAGGCAAGAAGCTAATTTCTTGTCCCTCGAAAGTGGTCTGTGCAACTAGCTCTGAAAGACTATCTTTAATGGAGTTGAACGTGGATTCTTGGTATTGTACTAAGTCCATCTTGTTCACACAAATGATCACTTTCGGGATACGCAACATCGCGGCGATTGACAAGTGACGCGCTGTTTGCTCCACTACTCCTTGTCGTGCATCGACTAATATAAGGGAAACCTTCGTGTTCGAAGCTCCTGTCACCATGTTGCGGGTGTATTCCACGTGTCCCGGTGTATCCGCGATGATGTATTTGCGGGTAGGTGTGGAGAAATAAATATGTGCCACATCGATGGTAATACCCTGCTCGCGTTCAGCGATGAGGCCATCGGTTAATAAGGAAAGGTCAAGAAAGTCTAGTCCTTTGCGTTTAGATGCGCTTTCTAAGGCTTCTATTTTATCTTTTGTAATCGAATTTGTCTCGTATAACAGGCGTCCGATTAAGGTACTTTTTCCATCATCAACGGAACCTGCGGTAGCTATGCGTAAAATATCCATGTGTTCTTGTCTGAGATTGAATTAAAAATACCCTTGTTGTTTTCTCTTTTCCATCGCCGCCTCCGAACGTTTGTCGTCAATGCGCGCGCCTCGTTCCGAAATTTCGGCAGAAAGAATCTCTTCAATGATCACATCGATATCCGTTGCATCGGAAGCCACAGCTGCCGTACAGGTCATATCGCCCACCGTTCTGAAACGAACAGTCGCCTCGAATGGAATCTCATCTGCTTCTTTGTTCAGGTACTCAGAATCTGCCCAAAGCATTCCATCCCGCTCGATAACTTGACGTTGGTGCGAATAGTAAATACTAGGGATCTCCATCTTCTCTTCTTTGATGTAGTTCCAAACATCGAGCTCCGTCCAGTTCGAAATAGGGAACACGCGTACGTTTTCTCCCACTGCGATGCGACCGTTCAGCATATCGAATAATTCAGGTCTCTGGCGCTTCGCATCCCACTGCCCAAAATCATCGCGCACCGAAAAAATACGTTCTTTCGCTCTCGCTTTTTCCTCATCTCGTCTTGCTCCACCGATGCAAGCATCGAATTTGAACTCTTCAATCGTATCTAAAAGCGTAACCGTTTGAAGGACGTTACGTGAGGCATATTTTCCTGACTCTTCCGTCGCTTTTCCTTGGTTGATGGAATCTTGTACATAACGGAAAATTAATTCGGCCCCCGTTTCTTTGGCTAACCAGTCGCGGAATTCAATCGTCTCTGGGAAGTTGTGACCTGTGTCGATATGGACTAAAGGGAATGGGATTTTACCTGGGAAGAAAGCCTTTTGGGCTAAACGAACCAAAGTAATAGAATCCTTTCCACCCGAGAAAAGTAAGGCCGGACGCTCAAATTGCGCTGCCACTTCCCGCAGGATGTAGATGGATTCATCCTCTAGTTGGCGAGGGAAATGACCGATTTTGTCTTGTATTGTCTGCATAACTTAGGCGTGTAAACCACATTCTTTTTGAGAATTCTCCCACCACCAACGACCCGCACGAGGATGTTCTCCTTCCGAAATAGCCCGTGTACACGGAGCGCAGCCGATGGAGATGAACCCTTTCTTGTGCAAGGGGTTTTGGGGAATTTTATGTTCTTGTAAGTAATTTTCTAGTTGGCTAAAGCTCCAGTCGATTAAGGGGTTGATCTTCCATAATTGACGGTTTTCATCCCATTCGATGATGGGCATATCCGCCCTATTGTCTGATTGTTCGGCCCTTAATCCGGTAATCCACACTTTCGCTCCTTGCAAGGCCCGATTTAATGGCTCCATTTTTCGAACAAAACAGCATTCTTTTCGGTTCTCTACAGAGGTATAAAAGGAGTTGAATCCTTTTTCTGCGACTAAAGTTTCCACCGCTGTGGTGTTCGGAAAAAAGGTTTGAAGAGAGATGCCGTATTTTTTGATCGTCAAATCCATCAATTCGTAGGATTCTTGGAATTGACGGCCAGTATCTAGTGTGAAAATCTCAATGGCCGATTTTGTACTAGCAATTGCCTGGGTAATTGCCTGGTCTTCTTGGCCAAAAGAGGTCGAGAAAACAAGTCGTTCGCCTGCAAAATAGGAGGCAACGAACTGAATTCGTTCTGGCAATGATCTGGATAGTAATTCCTTTTCGAGCGTTTTGAGATGCATTTTGTCCTATTTTTTACAAAGGTACACATTGTCTATTGAATAACTATACTAATAAATAAAAAAAATAATTCCTACATTAGTGCATTATGCGGATCGGATCAGAGATTTTATTGGATAGTCCTTTAGGTGATGAGGAAGAAAACTTGTTAGACCTTCGAAATCTGCGGAATCTTGTGCGTCACGGAGAGAGTGCGCGTCTGGAGTTTAAGATGAAGGTGAAGTTTCCAGAAAAGATTATCAAGGAACTGGTAGCTTTCGCGAATACCGAGGGAGGTCATTTATTCGTAGGCGTCAGCGATGCTGGCGTGATTGAAGGTGTGAAGTTTGCAGAAGAGGAGCAATTTTTACTAGAGCGAGCCATTGATAAGTATTGTTTTCCATCCTTTACCTACCGTGCTTATCGGATTTGCTTGGATAATGGCCGAGAAGTTTTGGTCTATCAAGTCTATGAGAGCGTGGACAAGCCCCATTTTGTTCAACTTGCTACCGACCCACATCCCATCTGCTATGTACGAGTAAAAGACCGAACCATTCAGGCGAGCAAAGAAATGAAGCAAATTTTACGTCGCCAAAACGATGACGGCATCAGTTTCGCCTACGGAGACATCGAGCGCTTCTTGTTAGATTATGTACGGCAAAATGGCCATATCACCCTAGCTGAGTTAGCGCAACAAGCCCAAATTCCTATGTGGCTGGCGGCCAGAAAATTAGTTCTTTTAGTCCTTACGCGGGTGTTAAAAATCGAGCCCGGAGAATCAGCGGATACCTATCGTTTAAATTAATTTCAAAGGATATTCATTATCATGAAATTAAATCTATATTTGCATCCGTTTCTTGAAATATTTCAAGAAAACAGATACAAATAGTACAATTTTGTGCATTTATTGCATTTAATTTTTAAGATAAACAAAGCCGCTTGATAAGACTTTTACTCCCTAGAGATTAATAATGGAACACAAACACAAAAGTAAAGCCACCGCTGCCGGTCTATTGGTTGCCATGGGTATCATTTACGGGGACATTGGAACTTCTCCATTGTATGTAATGCAATCAATCATCGGAGATAATCCGATAAATTCCTTAACCGTTTTAGGGGGATTATCTTGTATTTTTTGGACGTTGACTTTACAGACGACTTTAAAGTATGTGATTTTAATATTACGGGCAGATAATAAGGGTGAAGGCGGGATCTTTGCCCTTTTTGCATTAGTAAGGCGTCATGCGAAGTGGTTGACCTTACCTGCCATTATCGGGGGAGCCACCCTATTAGCGGATGGTATAATCACGCCCCCTATCTCGGTTTCCTCTGCAATTGAGGGATTAAAAATGCTTCATCACAAGGACGGAACCCCTTTCGTAACAGATACGGTGCCTATCGTTATTGTCATTTTGACGATTCTATTTATCTTCCAAATCTTTGGAACGAAGGTTGTGGGTAAGCTTTTTGGCCCGATTATGTTATTGTGGTTTTCCATGTTAGCATTGACCGGTTTAATCTGGATTGGTCAAGATTGGTCTATTTTCAGAGCGTTATCTCCTATGTATGCATGGGAATTGTTGACAACACATCAAGCGGGATCTGCGGGTTTCTGGACTTTGGGAGCCGTGTTTTTATGTACAACCGGAGCTGAAGCTTTATATTCAGATTTAGGTCACTGCGGAAAAGAGAATATTCGTATTAGCTGGGTTTTTGTGAAGATTGCTTTGGTTTTGCAATATTTTGGGCAAGGCGCTTGGTTGTTAGCTCACGAGGGAGCACTACTAGGTGCACGTAAACCTATTTTCGAATTATTGCCACGTGAGTTCTTATTTACGGGGATTATGATCGCGACAGCTGCCGCCGTGATTGCTTCTCAAGCCTTGATTTCAGGATCATTTACCTTAATATCAGAGGCGATTCGCTTGAACTTTTGGCCTCGTGTAAGATTAGTTTATCCATCTGACCAAAAAGGACAATTATACGTTCCTTCTATCAACATTTTATTATGGATGGGTTGCGTAGGAGTTGTATTATGGTTTAAGGAATCAGCGAACATGGAGGCGGCCTATGGTCTTGCTATCACCATGACGATGTTAATGACCACTTCATTGATGGCATACTACCTTCATATTAAGAAAGTGGATATGTGGTGGATTCTCTTATTCTTAGCTGTTTACGTATCGCTAGAAGGATCTTTCTTAGTGGCAAACTTGCAGAAGTTTTGGCATGGAGGTTATGTTTCTTTATTCATCGCCGGGGTCATTATTTTGATCATGTGGGTTTGGTTTAGAGCGACAGCTATCAAAAAGAAATTAACGGAGTACGAGAAATTATCGGATTATATCGAGCCGCTAAAAGAGTTGAGTAAAGATGAAACGATTCCTAAATATGCAACGCACTTAGTCTTTATGTCGAATGCGGGTCGCGTGTCAGATATTGAATCAAAGATTATTTATTCCATCTTCCAACGGCGTCCGAAGCGTGCGGATATCTATTGGTTTGTGCACGTAGATACCTTAGATGATCCCTATACAATGGATTACAAGGTGACTGTCATCGAGCGGGATGACATCATTAAGGTAAACTTTAAGCTAGGCTTTAAAGTGGAGCAACGCATTAACTTGTACTTCCGTAAAGTGGTGGAAGAAATGGTTTCTCGTGGAGAAGTGGATATCACCTCTCGTTATAAATCTTTGAATGAGCAAAACGTGATCGGTGATTTCCGTTTCGTTGTATTAGAAAAATTCCTATCATTCGATAATGAATTACCATTATTAGACCGAATGGTTATGAAGGCATACTTCTTTGTGAAGCAGTTTACGCACTCGGAGGATAAGTACTTTGGCTTGGATTCGGATGCGGTAAAACTAGAGAAAGTACCGATGATCATTAAGCCGATCACTAAATGTAATTTAAAACGTATCGAGTAAGATGAGCACAATATTTACCAAAATTGTCAACAGAGAAATTCCTTGCCATTTAATTAAGGAAGACGATCGCTTCTTAGCCTTTTTAGATGTGATGCCCTTAGTAGAAGGTCACGTGCTTGTGATCCCTAAACAAGAGATCGACTATATCTTCGATTTAGATCCTGAATTGCTAGGGGACTTAATGAAATTTGCTCAAACGATTGCTCCTGCGATTAAGAAAGCGATTCCTTGCAAGCGAGTAGGGGTGGCGGTCATCGGTTTAGAAGTCCCTCACGCACACGTGCATTTGGTACCAATGAACCGGATGTTAGACATTAATTTTTCGCAAGAGAAGATGAAGCCGTCGGCTGAATCTTTGGCAAAAACAGCCGAATTAATTCGCTCCTTCTTACTTTAAAAAGCCTTTCAGCTTGTTCATCTCAAGCATCGGATTCGCTTTCTCGTATACAATATTATATACCGCCTCGATAATAGGCAATTTGATGTTATGCTGTCGCGAGATGCTATAAATACTTCGAACAGCATAGTAACCTTCCGCGATCATATTCATTTCGATTTGCGCAGACTTCACCGAATATCCGCGACCTATCATATTTCCAAAGGTTCTATTTCTAGAAAACTGCGAATAAGCCGTCACCAACAAATCCCCCAAGTAGCCTGAGCTATTCAAATCCCGGTTTTTCTCCGGATAAACGACATCTAAGAAGATCTTAATTTCCTGCATCGCATTACTCACGAGCACGGCCTGGAAGTTATCCCCAAAACCTAATCCGCGCGTAATTCCACAGGCCATCGCCACGATATTCTTAATAACGGCGCAGTATTCCACACCATACAAATCCTGGATGGCGTGTGCCTGCAAGAAGCGACTGTTCAGTAGATTTGAAAACGATTGGGCTAAACTTAAATCAGGTGACGCAATGGTCAAATACGATTGTTTCTCTAGCGCCACCTCTTCCGCGTGACAAGGTCCAGCGATGACACAGGTTTGGCCTAAGGGTAAATTAAAGGCGCGTTCCATCCAATCCGTAACTAAGAGGTTCTCCTCAGGAATCATACCCTTGATGGCAGAAACGACTTTCTTGCCTTCGAAATGTTTTTTATTGAGATCTTTTAAGGTACTCGGAATGAAAGCCGCCGGAACCGCTAAAATGATGTATTCAACACCTGCAAGCGCATCGACCATCTTGCTGTAGGTCTTCACTCTACGTGGGTTGATAGCCACATCCGTTAAATAGCTCGGATTGTGGTTGTATTTGCGGATGAATTCAACGTCTGATTTACGGCGGATCCACCACTTAATTTTCACATTATTTTCTGAAAGAATTTTCACTAAAGCCGTGGCCCAGCTACCTGCGCCTAATACCGCTATCTGGGTAGGGATCTTTTTCTTTAATTCCGCTAATTCACTCATTTTGTAAAATTACGCTTATTTGATAAATATCCCGGATTTTTTGCCAAATTTGTACATTCGCCTTCCAGGTGATATAATCTAAACCTATGAAAAAAATCTTCCTACTCCTGCTGACAGGATTGTCTTTCTGTGCGCTTGCTCAAAAAACGCAACCCCTTCCAGAACATCCACGCCCAGACCTACAACGGGATCAATGGCTTAATCTAAACGGCTATTGGGACTTTACTTTTGATTCCTCTCTATCGGCTCCTAGTCGTTATACGAAGAAAATTTTAGTGCCCTTCCCATGGGGATCGCCCCTTTCAGAGGTGAAAGACGAGGCGGATGTGGCTTGGTACCACAAGGAAATTAAAATTCCAGCTACTTGGACGGGTAAACGTATTTTTATCAATATTGGCGCTTCAGATTGGGAGACAACCGTCTTTTTAGACGGGGTTCAAATAGGCAAACACCAAGGCGGATACACGCCAATCGATGCGGAATTAATAGGGGTAAAACCAGGTTCGGTGCATCAAATCACCGTTCGTGCAGATGATAAGCGTCGGATGTTCACGCTCTATGGAAAGCAAGGATATGGGAATGCTCGAGGGATTTGGCAGACCGTGTATTTAGAGGCTAGAGGTCAAAACTTTATCGATCATTATGCGGTAAATCCAGATATTGACTCTAAAAAGGCGCAGGTTAAGATTTATTTAGGGGCTCCTACTTCGAAGGATCAGGAAGTTAAAATTACCTTATCGAATGGACAAACGGCTTCGGTTTTGATACCAGCTGGAAAGCAGGAGGGTGCCGCAGACATTGCCATAAGAGCAATGCACTTATGGTCTTTAGAGGATCCGTTTTTGTACGGGCTGAAAATGCAGTCGGGAAATGATGTCGTGAATGGATATTTCGGGATGCGGAAGATTTCTGTGGTGAATTTACCAGGTTCGAAGATTCCCTATATTGGATTGAATAACAAGCCGATTTACGTTCAATTGGCTTTGGATCAAAGTTACCATCCTACGGGTTTTTATACTTTCCCATCTGATCAGTTTATGAAAGACGAGATTATACGTAGCAAGCGGATTGGGTTGAATGGGATTCGGACGCACATTAAAGTGGATGTGCCGCGCAAGCTCTATTGGGCGGATAAATTAGGACTTTTGGTGATGTCTGACTTGCCTAATTCATGGGGTGATCCGGAGGCAGAAATGCAAAAGGAGTCGGAATATACCTTACACGAGATGATCAAACGCGATTACAATCACCCGGCGATTTTCTCCTGGATTACGTTCAATGAAACTTGGGGCTTGTTTACGCACAAAGACAAGAAGTCGATTTACACACCGGAGACACAGAAGTGGGTGGCGTCGGTGTATCATTTGGCCAAAACCTTAGACCCCACTCGTCTTGTCGAAGACAATTCGGTTTGCTGTGGAAGAGGACACACGGAGACCGATATCAACTCCTGGCATTCTTATCAAGCAGGCTATGAATGGGATAAATTAGTGGGTGATTATACCGCTAAGACGTTCCCAGGTAGTACTTGGAACTTTGAAAATGGCTACCAGCAGGGAGCACAACCTATGATCAACTCGGAGTTTGGGAATGTGTGGGGATATCAGGGAAGTACAGGCGATGTCGACTATACGTTCGATTACCACAAGGCCCTAAACGCGTTTAGAAACCACCCGCAAATGGCTGGCTGGTTATACACCGAGCACCATGATGTGATTAACGAGTGGAACGGCTATTATAAATTTGACAGAACAGAAAAGGAAACAGGTCTGAATGCCATTGTACCTGGCATGTCCTTGTTAGATTTTCACGGACCTTTCTACCTTTCAACCGGACAAGAAATAACCTGGGCAGGGAAGGCCGGTCAACAAGTTAAAATTCCTTTGCATCTTTCTTCCATGACAAATACGGCTGGGTCACTTAGCTTGAAAATGTCTTTATCAGGAACGAATGCGGCAGGCGAAAAAGTGAATCGCTGGACTAAAACCTCGGCTTTAACTTATGCAGCCTGGGATGTGAAGGCACTAGATTCACTCGTTGTCACCTTACCTACTGATAAATCCATTAACACTTTAGCTTTTGAATTAAGTAATGCATCTGGAAAAGTCGTTCACCGCAATTTCGTGCATTTAATCGTTGAAGAAGGTTTAATGCAGTCATCAAAAGGGCAATTAATTTCGGTACCCGTGGAGAAATATAGTTCCGCAAGCTGGCCTAAAAAACAATGGACGGGCGTTTTAGGACATAAATTGAATGGGGCAGGCGCGGGTTATTTCGAATACGAAATTCCTTTCCCTACCACTGGTGCTGAAGGTATCAAACAAGTTCGTTTCCTAGTGGAGGCCTCTTCTAAACCTATCCTAGGTAAAGACCGGGATGATGCGGGGAAAATGGATGGCGATTATATGTTAGGTAAAGGGACTTTTGATCCAGGCGTTAATCCGAATGCCTATCCGCAGACCGATCGATACACGAGTCCTTCAAAATTGAAGGTGAGTGCAAACGGAATTGTTGCTACTGAAACTAGTTTAGCGGATGATCCAGCAGACCATCAAGGTATCTTGTCTTGGCATTACCAAGCACGCAATAACAAACTGGATGAAGCTGGTACCTATGGTTATTTAGTGCAAGGTGTAATCCCAGCTGCAGCGTGGCAACAGGCGGCCAAGACGGGTAAATTGATCTTGCGATTCGAGGGCACAGAAGGCGGGTTATCTCTTTATGGAGATCAATCGGGCCGTTATGTGGTCGATCCGAGTATTGTGATAGAAAGATAGATTAAACGCCAAATTGCGCTAAATGATGGTCAATATGCTTGTAAAGGAGATTGTTCCATTCCGTAGCCGATAAAGATCCCAAACTCAAGGAAGGGGTTGCAGCTAATTTTTCTGCCCCCATTTCTTGAATAGTTTTAATGTAGTTTTTCAGACTATCTTTCTCTTTGGAGAAATCATACTTATCTGTTCGAATAAAACTAGGGGCGGTTGGTAAATTCCGCTTATAAGGCACTTCATTTACCATCGATTTTTTTAGAAATAACGTTAGGATTAGGCGCATCAAAAGTGGCGGCTGATCTGTATTTGTTCCTAAAACCTGTTCATATGGCACAGCGCAATGGGATAACATTTGCCCTACTGTCATCTTGCCCCAAAGTGCCGGACTCTCCGAATTCAATTGATCAATTCGACGAAATAACTCTTCAGTCGTGGAATTTAGGTAGATGGATGGGTATGCCATAAGTTTAGTTCAATTTCCAGCGTTTCACATTAATCAACTCCGGTTTCTTGTCTCCAGTTTGCGTAAAATGAGCGTTAGTTAATTGAATATCCGAGGCTTCAATCACGCGATAAGATTGTTTCGCCTCGATGTCTAGGTTCGAAAGATAAATGTGGTGGATCGGCATTTCCGGTAAACCACGGACTAATAAACCCGTCTCAGCCCCTTTCGCTACGACGCGGTCCACGAAGATGTTTTTGAATTGAGGAGTGCCGGCATCGACTGGTTTGCTTTCGATTTTAGGTGTTTCGTCGCCATTTCCAAAAGTAGCTACGGGATCTTTCCCTTGGTAGTACATATCGAACAAGATGGCCTCGCCTGAGATGTTTTTCATACTGATGTCTTGGATGTAGACATTCTCGACTACGCCACCACGGCCGCGGGCTGTTTTGAAACGCAATCCCACATCAGTTCCTAGGAATTGACAGTTGGAAACAAATAAATCATGTACGCCTCCAGACATTTCACTGCCTACTACGACACCACCGTGACCGTGGAACACCACACAATTTTCGATGGTGATATGAGCACTTGGGCGACCTCTTTTTCTGCCCTCCGCATCTTTCCCTGATTTCAAACAGATGCCATCGTCACCTACGTCAAATTTAGAATTACGAACTGAGACATATTCGCACGATTCGATGTCGATGCCGTCGCCGTTTTGGGCGAACCAAGGATTTTTAACTGTGATATTTTCTACTGTTAGGTGTTTGCAAAGTAGGGGATGGACGTTCCAGGCTGGGGAGTTTTGGAAGGTAACTCCTTCTAATAAAATCTGCTCGCATTCACGTAGAGAAATCATATTAGGGCGAAGGAATTCTTTGATTTCTTCGGCTTTAGCCTCAGTAAAACCGGCGGCGATGACGCCAGGCTGATCCATTTTAGATCCCTTTAATGCGCGCTCAGTCGGATACCACGTGTCTTTTTTATCATCTAACACGCCACCTGAACGAACCAGCTTATCCCATTCGCCTGGTGTTAACTTTCCTTTCTTCACCGGTCTCCAAGCCTCGCCGTTTCCGTCGATGATGCCAGAACCAGTAATAGCTATGTTTCGTTCGCCTATCGCCGTAATCGGGGATTGCGCTCTGATTGCATCTACCCCTTCCCAGTTTGTTCTTACCAATGGATATTGGGCTGCATCCGCGCTGAACTGTAATACCGCGCCAGCGTCTAAATGGAAGTTGATATGGGAGCGTAAGGTAATTGCACCCGTGACGAAGAAACCCGCCGGAACGCGTACCACACCACCGCCTTGTTTCGCAGCGATGTCAATGGCCTGTTGTATGGCTGCTGTATTCAACTTGCTTGCTGAAGAAACGGCACCGTATGAAACGATATTAAACGTATCTTTTTTAAACGCAGTCGTTGCCACGTTCGGTAATTCGAACACATATTTCTGAGAGAAGGACGATTTCTGTAAGAAGCTGCGCAAGTGCTCGTTCGAAGCTAAAATACCTTCAGCGACTAAAGAAGCTATCTTTTTAGCTCCAAAAGGAGAGAAGTGCGTATCGTCCGCCACCCCTTTGCTGAATTTCTTAAAAATTCCCGCTGGGTAATGAAGAAACATTTTCTTCGCTCCCTCAGGTCCTTCTGCTGCAATGTATTTTTTGCTTTCTTTCTCGATGTCGATCAAGAGTACTTTTTCTGCTTTAGCCACCTCGCGAACCACGGCTGGATAATCCGCGTGTTGGTCTACGAAAACACCTGTAGAATCAAATTTTCTGCGTTGAGTGGGTGTTAATAAGATGGGAATTCCGCCTTTTGAACGTGTTTCGCGGACATACCGGATTAAATTTTCGCGGAAGTCAGTTTGCGCTGGGGCGTAACGGCTAGTATCAGAGACTTTGGCATCATTATGGCCAAACTGAATCAACACGTAATCCCCTTTTTTGATCTGGTTAAATACCTTCGCCCAACGGCCTTCACGACGGTAGCTTTTCGTGCTTCTGCCATTGTAGGCGTGGTTTTGGACCTCCACGGCTTCATTGAAAAACGAAGCAAAAGGCATCCCCCAACCCGTCTCGGGAAAATCAGCAGATACTTTATCCGCCATCGTCGAATCGCCAATGAGGAAAACGCGCATCGGCTCCGAGGCGGTGAAACTGAATAGGAATGCACAAAGGATAAGCAGGTATTTCATAAGATCTAATTTGCTATGAAAGCACAAAAGAGCTCATTTTTACCCAAAAATTATCGATTAATTGCGACGCTACTTAAGATAGACTGGATAATTTGAAGTGTGGTGATGTTATCTGCTTCCGCCACATAATTCAAAATAATACGGTGATTCAGGATATCAGGGGCCATTTCTTTGATGTCCTCCGGCAACACATAATCACGTCCTTCTAAATAGGCCATCACTTTCGCAGCTAGATTCAGTTGGATACTCGCACGTGGAGATGCTCCGAATTGGATATATCCCGCTTCTTGCGTTAAGCCATATTCGGCTGGATTTCTTGTCGCGAAAACAAGTTCAATGATGTATTTCTCTAGAGTCTCAGAGATGGTGATTTCGTTAATTTCCTTGCGGATTTTGGCGATATCTTCCGCATTTAAAACGGTTTTGGGCTCGTAATTGAAATCCATATTGGACTTCTGGCGCATCACCGCTAATTCCTGGTCTTTGTCTAGGTAATTCAAGAATACCTTGAGCATAAAACGGTCTACTTGCGCCTCCGGAAGCGGGAAAGTGCCCTCTTGTTCCACTGGGTTTTGAGTAGCTAATACTAAGAACGGTTTGTCCAAAGGATAGGTCGTATCTCCGATCGTTACCTGCTTTTCTGCCATCGCTTCTAATAAAGCTGATTGCACTTTCGCAGGAGCACGGTTGATCTCATCAGCCAGGATGATTTGGGCGAAAATAGGTCCTTTCTTTACTTCGAATTCTGATTTCTTCGGATTGTAAATCATTGTCCCCACTAAATCCGCGGGTAACAAATCCGGAGTAAATTGGATACGGTGGAAATGTAAGTCGAGAATTTTAGCTAAGGTGTTAATCGTTAACGTCTTCGCTAAGCCAGGCACCCCTTCTAACAGGACGTGTCCGCCTGTAAAAAGACCTACTAATAAGCGATTAATGAGGCGTTCCTGGCCAATGACCACTTTGCCCATTTCGTCAATGACGGCCTGAATTTTTTCTCTCGAGTTCATATTACTGCAATTTCTTGTACCGAATACGTTTAGGCGTGGTATCCCCTAAGCGCTTCTTACGTGATTCTTCGTATTCTGAATAATTTCCTTCAAACCAAGTCACCTGAGAATCTCCTTCAAAGGCTAAAATGTGTGTCGCTATACGGTCTAAGAACCAACGGTCGTGGGAGATGACTACCGCACAACCCGCGAAGTTTTCTAGACCTTCTTCTAAAGCACGAAGCGTATTTACGTCCAAATCGTTGGTCGGCTCATCGAGCAATAATACGTTAGCGCCCTCCTTCAGCATCATCGCTAAGTGAACACGGTTACGCTCGCCACCAGAAAGCATACCGATTTTCTTCTCTTGATCTGCTCCGTTGAAATTGAATTTGCTGACATAGGCGCGTGCGTTTGATTGCTTGCCGCCTAGCATTACCCAATCATTGCCGTCAGAAATGGTTTCAAACACCGATTTCTCTGCTATTAATTGGTTGTGTTCTTGATCGACATAGGCTAATTTAACTGTTTCACCTACCTCAAAAGTACCCGCATCAGGTTGTAATTTATCCGTAATCAGATTAAATAAGGTCGTTTTGCCCGCACCGTTTGGCCCAATAATTCCGACAATACCAGCTGGAGGTAAAGAGAAACTTAGGTTTTCGTACAATAATTTGTCGCCAAATGATTTCGAAACGCCCTGTACCTCTATTACTTTATTTCCAAGACGAGGACCTGCTGGAATGAATAATTCCAACTTGTCTTCTTTCTGTCTGTTCTCTTCTGAAAGGAGTTTTTCGTACGCTCCAATACGTGCTTTGGACTTCGCCTGACGTGCTTTTGGCGCCATACGTACCCATTCTAACTCGCGCTGCAAGGTCTTTTGACGACGAGATTCCGTCTTCTCTTCTTGCGCTAAACGGTTTTGCTTTTGCTCTAACCAAGACGAATAGTTCCCTTTCCAAGGAATACCTTCGCCTCGATCTAATTCTAAAATCCAGCCTGCCACGTTATCTAGGAAGTATCTATCGTGGGTTACAGCGATCACGGTACCTTTATATTGACGTAAATGCTGCTCTAACCAATCTACGGATTCCGCATCCAAGTGGTTAGTCGGCTCATCTAATAAAAGGACATCCGGCTCTTGTAATAATAAGCGACAAAGCGCCACACGGCGTTTTTCACCCCCTGAAAGGGTGCTCACTAAGGCCTCAGACGGTGGACAACGCAAGGCATCCATCGCTTTTTCTAAACGCGTATCTAATTCCCAGGCATTGAAATGATCTAGTTTCTCTTGGACCTCACCTTGGCGCGCTAATAATTTATCAAAATCAGCATCTGGATCCCCAAAAGCTTCATTAATCTCATCGAACTCCTTTAACAGGTTCTTGATTTCAACCACCGCCTCTTCCACGACTTCGATCACCGTTTTGTTCGGATCTAATTGCGGTTCTTGCTCTAATAAACCTACCGTATAGCCAGGTGAAAACACCACATCACCGGTGTAGGATTTGTCGATTCCTGCGATGATACGTAGTAAAGTGGACTTTCCAGAGCCATTGAGACCCAAGACGCCAATTTTTGCCCCGTAGAAAAAGGACAAGTAAATATTTTTTATGATGGTCTTTTGAGGAGGGATGACTTTCGACACACGCTCCATCGAAAAGATGATAGTTTCGTTACTCATTAAATTTTATTTTTATACAACCCACAAATATCGCAATTTTTTAAATAAATTAGAGGTGTATTAAGATTAACGATTAACATTTGAGCCAAAGCACCTGCTTGAAGCTCTTTCTTTAAAACATATGAGCCAGCCTACATCAAACAAGTTTGGATTTTGCCGTGACGGCAAAGTTTTCATCAACGCCTATTTAAGCTATCCTGAGCGCGAAATCGGTTTCGTGCGTAATTCTGAAGAGGAAGCATTAGCCTATTTTGTGAAACGTTTTGACCTTGCAGTTAGCAAGGTGAAAGGTTTGTCTGCTGAAATCGAAGCGGCGCAAAACAAAGGTTCCTTTCTAACTAAAGTTTTGCAAATGCAAACCTACCTCATCGAGTTCGATGGATTAGGAGATTTCAAACCTTTGTTAGCAGAATTAGAGAAACACGAGGCTTATTTGAAAGAATTAATTCAGGCGAATCAGGTCAAAAATCTGGAAATCAAACGTGCCTTAATTCAAGATGCCAAAGAAATTTCAGAAGAAGAGGACGTAGTGGAATCGACAGATAAGTTGATGGAGGTGAAAATGAAGTGGGTGAAGACGGGTCCAGTTGACAAACAATTTCAAGATCAACTAACGGCTGAATTCCAAGAGGTGATGGATGCTTTCTTCTTGAAGCGTCGTGCCTATTTTGAAGATAAGAACCGCCAGATAGATGAGAAAATTTTAATCTTACAAGGATTTATAGATAATGTCCACCAACTGCGTAAGGCGGAGGATATAGATGATTCCGTCGTGAAAGTGAAAGAGATTCAGAAGGAATGGAAGAATGTGTTAGGGCTACCACCTAAGAAGCAATCGATGCTTTGGAAGAATTTCAAGAAGGCAAACGATATGTTCTTCGAGAAATATAACCGCATTAAGGGAATTGATTATAAACCACGTGTAGATCCGCGTGTTTTGGAATTAACGGCTATGACTGGCGATTTGGAATTAAGATTAAAAGATCAAGTTAATATCGTTGCAACGGCCGATTTAGCTAAAGCAAACCTTGTTAAGTGGAAAGAAATATCGGCTCAAGTGAAAAACATGGATCGCTCACTTGCCGAACGTTTCCGCACGATTTGTGATAAGATCTTCGAGATGAATTATTTGCTGCGTGTGATTTCCTATCGCCACGCGAACTTAAATGAGAAGCCACGTATTGAGCAGTTGAAGATTATGATCAACCAGATGGATTACATGGCGAAGAAAGAGAAAGGCGAACTCGAATCTTTCATCGCAGAATCGGAGGCGACTCGTATGATGGAGGATAAAATTACCTTGAGTAAAATCAATACCCAGAAACGCAAAATCTCCATGAAGGAGATTTTGTTGACGGGATTTAAAGAAGAATTAGACGTATTATTGAATTCGTAATCCGAGTTCGGTAGCGAATCCAGGAAAATCGAGACCATCGAAGGTGCCAGAAGACATCATCAATAGGTTTTGGTTTTCCTGATTTTGTTTTAACAGGATTTGCTTCAGCTCTTCTTGTTCACGTACCACTACTAAGTTTGGATGATTAAAGTACGTCTGGATCGTTTCCGCTTCTATTTTATCCATTCGCTTGATGGCGCGCGCATGCTCACTTAGGTAGATGATGGCTAAATCAGCATCCGCTAAGGTCTCTTTGTATTCTGGAAGAAAAGCGGGATTCAAACTACTAAACGTATGTAATTCAAGTGCAGCCACTAATTTTCGTTGTGGAAATTGTGCTTTCAAAGCCTGAGTGGTCGCTTTCACTTTTGAAGGAGCGTGGGCAAAATCTTTGTACAGCAATTGCGTATCGGATTCACCTACCCATTCTAAACGTTTCGCCGCTCCTTTGAAGGATTGAATAGCCGTATAGAATTCCGTTTCATTGACACCTAGTCGGGTACAGATATGCAAAGCGCCTTGTAAGTTTTTTAGGGTATGTTCGCCAAAAACCTGTAAACCATATTCCTTTCCATCGTTTCCTTTCAAGAAAGTTTGGCCATTTCTAATCACGGAATCGTGTGCTTCATAACCTTCTGATTGGCAATGTGCAGGGCAAGCCTCAGCGATCGCCTCTAAGGTTTTATCTGTTTTGTCGAAGAATAAATGACCCGCTTTAGGCATTTCTTTGACTAGCTTTTCAAATGCTTGCGTATACGAATCAAAAGTCGGGTACACATTGATATGATCCCAAGCGATGCCTGAAATCAAGGCAATGTGTGGTTGATATAAAAGGAATTTGGCTCTGCGATCGATGGGGGAGGCTAAATATTCATCGCCCTCGATGATCATAATGGGAGCATCCTTAATAGAGGCCATTAGGTCAAAACCCTCGATACGAGCACCTACTAAGTAGTCGAATTTCTTGTTTAAGGTCTTTAAAACGTGCAAAATCATGGAGGTGATACTCGTTTTACCGTGGCTACCGGCGATGACAATGCGCTGTTTGTTTTTGCTTTGTTCGTAGATGAAGGAAGGATAGGATTCGATTTTTAATCCTAATTCCTGTGCTCTTAAAAGTTCTGGATTGTCCGCACGTGCGTGCATTCCTAAAACAATGGTGTCTATGTCTGCGTTTATTTTCTCTGGGAACCAACCAAAATCGGCAGGTAAAAGGCCGTTTTTCTCCAAAAGGCTTTTGGAAGGTTCGTAGATTTCATCGTCTGAGCCCGTTATTTCGTGTCCTTGAGATAAAAGAGCTAGGGCTAAGTTGTGCATCGCGGCACCACCGATGGCGATAAAATGAATTTTGGACATAATAACTTAATAGGAATTTAGCTTGCAAAGTACATACTTTTATTGCAGTTTTGCACGTTTTTCCACAAACTCGAGGTGAACTCGGGTGCATTTAAACAGAAGGATGAAAAATTACATCGATCTAATTGACCAAACCATCGAGTTTCCTACTCGTGAGTTCAATATCAATGAGAACAATGAATTGTTGTTTAACAATGTGCCTTTAATGGAAATCATTAAGCAATACGGTACCCCTTTAAAGGTTTCATATCTGCCTAAAATTTCTGAACACATCGAGAATGCGAAGCTTCTCTTTAGAAATGCGATCAAAAAATACAATTACAAGGGGAATTATACCTATTGCTATTGTACTAAATCGTCTCATTTCTCTTTCATTTTAGAGGAAGTTTTGAAGCAAAATGTACACCTAGAAACCTCGAGCGCCTTTGATATTCCTATCATTCGCGACATGTACAACCAAGGGAAAATATCTAAATCGACCTACATTCTTTGCAATGGCTATAAGCAGCCGTTATATACCCAATACATTTCGGAGTTAATCAATGACGGCTTTAATTGCATTCCTGTTTTAGATAACTTGAAAGAGATCGATTTCTACGAGAAATCGGTGACGGCAGAAAAGGTGAATATCGCCATTCGCATCGCGACAGATGAAGAGCCTGATTTCGCATTCTATACCTCTCGTTTAGGAGTTCGTTATTCGGATGTTAACACCCTTTATAACGAAAAAATCAAGCCTAATCCACGTTTTAACTTGAAGATGTTACACTTCTTCATCAACACGGGGATAAAGGATTCTGCGTATTATTGGTCAGAATTGAGCCGTTTCGTTTACAAGTATTGCGAAATGAAAAAGATCTGTCCTGAATTAGATTCGATTGATTTAGGCGGAGGCTTACCTATTCAAACTTCCTTACAATTCAATTACGATTACCAAGCGATGGTGGATGAAATCGTTGAGTCTATTTCTTGGATTTGCAATAAAAATAACATTCCGGTTCCCAATATCTTTACCGAGTTTGGATCTTATACGGTAGGTGAAAGTGGAGCTGTTTTATATGAGATTATTGACCAAAAACTACAGAACGATAAGGAGCTTTGGTATATGATTGATGGTTCATTCATTACCCAATTACCTGACTCTTGGGGAATGAATCAGAAATACATTATGCTTCCAGTGAATAATTGGGGGATGCCTTATCAAAAGGTGAACCTTGGTGGTTTGACTTGTGATTCGATGGATTTCTATAATACGGAAGCGCATAGCTCTGACTTATACTTGCCTATTTTTGAGGAGGAATCTGAGCGTCAATACGTAGGTTTCTTCCACACAGGAGCCTATCAGGAATCATTAGGTGGTTATGGCGGAATTCAACATTGTTTGATTCCAGCGCCTAAACACGTGATCATAGATCGCCTAGAAGATGGTACGATTACAACACGTCTATTCTCTGAGGAGCAAAAAAGTGAACCCATGTTAGACATACTTGGTTATCAGCAAGTTGCAAAAACAGAAAAAAAAGAAGTATCTTTAAAAAATAAATTAACTTCTGTTCAATAATGAAAAAATGGGTTCTATTATTAGCGCTTGCTAGTACGATTGTCTCTTGTTCAAGACAAGCTAATTGCGCTGCTTACGGAATGACGCGTGCGAATACTATTCCTCCCAGTCAAAGGTTTTAGTCACCGCTTTCTTCCATTGCTTACGATAAAGTGTTCTTTTATCGGAATCCATCGCTGGTTTCCAAGTATGAGCGATACCCCAATTTTTTCGTAAATCATCCAAGTTTTCCCAATATCCTACCGCAAGTCCAGCCGCATAGGCTGCGCCTAGCGCCGTCGTTTCGATTATTTTAGGGCAAATTACTTCTTCTCCAATGATGTCTGATTGAAACTGCATCAGAAGCTGATTCACTACCATCCCACCATCTACTCGCAGCGAGGCAATCGGAATTCCAGCATCTTTTTCCATGGCTTCTAAAACTTCCCATGTTTGGAAAGCCGTTGCTTCAAGTGCCGCACGGGCGATATGTGATTTGTTAATAAATCGAGTTAAACCTACTAATGCCCCGCGAGCATCTTGTTTCCAATACGGTGCATACAATCCGGAGAAAGCAGGTACGAAATAACATCCGCCATTGTCGTCCACCAGTTTAGCTAATTTCTCGATATCTGGGCTATTTTTGATGATGCCTAAATTATCGCGTAACCATTGAACTAATGCCCCAGTAATCGCCACAGATCCCTCTAAGGCATAATGTACAGGTTCATTTCCTAATTGATAGGCTACGGTTGTTAATAGGCCAAATTGGGATGGAATAGCTTTCGTTCCGGTATTCATTAACAAGAAACAGCCGGTTCCATAGGTATTTTTACCTTGGCCCGGATCGAAACACGTTTGGCCTACTAAAGCCGCCTGCTGATCACCTAAGATACCTGCTAAAGGCACGCCGCCTAAAACCCCTTTGGCTTTCGCATAGACTAAAGAACTGGATTTAATCTCCGGAAGCATCGCTTTCGGGATGCTTAATACGTTAAGGATTTCATCATCCCAAACACAGGTTTGCAAGTCCATCAATTGGGTACGGCTGGCATTGGTCACATCGGTAATGTGAATTCCACCCTCTACTCCACCTGTTAAATGCCAGGCAATGAACGAATCCATCGTGCCAAAAAGTGCATCGCCTTTCTCTGCATCGGCACGTAATCCTTCAATATTATTTAATAGCCAGCGCAGTTTTAAGCCGCTGAAATAGGTGGCTAAGGGAAGTCCAGTTTTTGCTCTGAAGCGATCCATTCCGCCGTCTTTGGCTAATTCTGCGAGCTCAGATCCTACCCGTGTATCTTGCCAAACAATCGCATTATAATACGCCTTGCCCGTTTTTTTATTCCAAACTACGGTTGTCTCCCGCTGGTTCGTGATTCCTACTGCGGCTAAATCTTTCGCGGAAAGGTTCGCTTTTCCTAGCGCAAGTCCGATGACTTCTTGGGTATTTTTCCAAATTTCCTCCGAGTCATGCTCCACCCAGCCCGCTTGGGGGTAGATTTGCTTGTGCTCTTTTTGGCCAACAGAAATGATTTCTCCTGCCTTATTAAATATGATAAAACGAGAACTCGTGGTTCCCTGATCAATCGATCCTACGTACATAGTGTATTAGTTGAGGGTCAAAATATAAGCACCTAAAACAGCTCCCGCCGCTGGTCCTAACACCGGAATCCACGCATATTCCCAGCCTGAATCTCCTTTATTGGGTATGGGTAAAATAGCGTGCATGATCCGAGGGCCTAAATCACGAGCCGGATTAATCGCATAGCCTGTTGTTCCCCCTAATCCAAGGCCAACAGCCCAGACTAAAATTCCCACCAAGAAAGGCCCCAGACCTGTTTCAATCGTGGAGAAAGTACCTAATGCAACTACAGCTAGCGCAGAGGCAAAAGCTTCAGAAATGAAATTAAAGGGGGTGTTTTTAATAGCGGGATCAGTACAAAATGAAGCACGAATCGCCCCTTTATCCTCTGTTACATCATAATGAGGTTTGTAGTGCAACCAAACTAATAATTGGCCTAACATGGCACCTAAAAGCTGAGCCCCGATAAACGTAGGGAATAAGCTCCAATCACCCGATTTTACGCAACCTGCGATGGTCACGATGGGATTTAAGTGAGCGCCAGAACTGCCGAAATAGGTAGAAACATAGATAGCGATGGTTACGGCGAAGGCCCAGGCCGCAGCAATGGCTAATAAGCCTGTGCCACTTCCTTTTGTATCTTTTAATAACATATTGGCAACAACGCCATTTCCGAGGTATAATAGGGTAGCTGTTCCAGCGAGTTCGCCGATGAAAATAGATGACATAGGTTGAGGTTCAGATTTTTGGTTTTCCAAAACTATAAAATCTTCTCAATAAAAAAATTATCTTTGATTTCAATTTGATAATTCGACGATGCGTGAAGATTATTTAACCGGGGATTCAGAATCTTTGAACCCGCAAGAAAAGGAGTTTGATAAGGCCCTGCGGCCATTGAGCTTTTTGGATTTCTCGGGTCAAGGAAAAATCGTAGACAATCTGCAGATCTTTGTAGGTGCAGCAAAAGCACGCGAAGAGGCATTAGATCACGTTTTATTACACGGTCCTCCGGGATTAGGTAAGACCACCTTGTCACACATCATCGCTAATGAATTAGGCTCTAGCTTGAAAATTTCGTCTGGGCCAGTCCTCGATAAACCTTCTGATTTAGCGGGCTTGTTAACGAATTTACAGCCATATGACGTATTATTTATTGATGAAATTCACCGTTTGAACCCTATCGTGGAGGAATACTTGTATTCTGCGATGGAGGATTACAAGATTGATATCATGTTGGATTCTGGGCCTAATGCACGCAGTATTCAAATCGGTCTAAATCCATTTACCTTGATAGGCGCGACAACAAGAGCAGGTCTTTTGACCTCTCCATTACGTGCTCGTTTTGGGATTAATGCCCGGTTAGAATATTATGACGCTGCTTTATTGACCAAAATCGTGAAGCGTTCAGCTGCTATATTAGACATGCCTATTGATGAATCCGGTGCTTATGAAATCGCCCGACGTAGCCGTGGAACGCCGCGCATTGCGAATAATTTATTGCGTCGTACGCGCGACTTCGCCCAAATGAAAGGGGATGGATCCATCGACGTGAAGATCGCAGAGATTGCCTTAAATGCATTGGATGTAGATCAAAACGGTTTAGACGAGATGGACAACCGTATTCTATTAACCATTATTGAGAAATTCAAAGGTGGTCCCGTCGGCTTGACCACGATTGCTACGGCTTGTGGTGAGGAGGCTGAAACCATTGAAGAAGTATATGAACCATTTTTAATACAAGAAGGATTCTTGAAACGTACCTCTCGAGGTCGTGAGGCTACAGAAAAAGCATATCGCCATGTGGGGATTGCTCCAAGAGCCGAAACGGGATCTTTATTTTAATCTACACCTATGTTAAAAAGAAAATTATTCATCGCAGGAATGATGCTTGTTTCTGTGTCTGCTTTGGCCCAAATGAAATACCCTCAAACAAAGAAAATCGATCACGTCGACAACTACCATGGAACGCAAGTAGCAGATCCGTATCGCTGGTTAGAAGACGATAATAGCGAAGAAACAAAAGCATGGGTGAAGGCGCAAAACGAGGTAAGTTTTGGCTATTTAAACCAAATTCCACTTCGTGAGGAGTTCAAAAAGCGTATCGAAGCGCTTAGTAATTACGAGAAAATCTCTGCACCATCTCGCAAAGGCGAATGGTATTATTTCTATAAGAATTCTGGTTTGCAGAATCAATCGGTTCTTTATCGTCAAAAAGGCTTAAACGGAAAACCAGAGCAGGTTATCGATCCAAACACCTTATCTAAAGACGGCACAACTCGTCTAACGGTATTCTCTTTAAACAAAACAGGCAAATATGCCTGTGTAGGTTTAAGTCTGAGTGGCAGTGACTGGCAAACGTATTATGTACGTGATATGGACACAGGTAAAAACCTAGCAGATGAGTTGAGTTGGGTTAAGGTAAGCGGTGTGGCATGGAAAGGCAATGGCTTCTATTACTCGCGCTATCCAGACCCTGGAAAGGGAAAAGAGTTGAGTACGAAAAACGAGAACCACCAAGTATGGTTTCACACGGTGGGCACCCCGCAATCACAAGATCAATTGATCTATGAGGATCCTAAAAACCCGCAGCGATTCCACACGGTGAGTACTTCCGATGATGAGCGCTTTGCGTTCTTGACGATTTCCGATCGCGGAAAAGGTTTAGATGGCAATGCCTTGTGGATTATGGATGCGGCTAAGAAGGAAACGAAATTCAAAGCGATAGTAGCGGAGCCAGGTAAATACGATTTTAGCATCGTGGATAACGATGGCGATGTGTTGATTTTAGAAACCAATGAAGGGGCACCGAACAAGAAAATTGTCCGCGTGGATCCAATGCGTCCAGAAAAGGCAAATTGGAAAACCATCGTTACTGAAAAGCCTGAGCCCTTACAAGGAGTAAATACCGTGGGCAAACGTTTGTTCTTGAACTATTTGAAGGATGTAACCTCTCGCGTAATTAGCTACGATTACAACGGTAAAGAATTAGGTTCGGTTAGTTTACCAGGTTTAGGAAATGCCGGTGGATTTGGCGGAGAGAAGGAGGATAAATTTACCTTCTATACGTATTCTTCGTTCAATTTCCCTCCTACGATTTACCGCTATGATTTAGCGACAAACGCTTCAACTGTGTTCCAAAAACCTACGTTAGCTTTCGATCCATCGGATTATACCGTTATTCAAAAATTCTATCCGTCGAAAGACGGTACCCAAGTACCTATGTTCATTGTGAGCAAAAAGGGGATTCAGATGAACGGCAAAAACCCAACGATTCTGTATGGTTATGGTGGATTTAATATCAGTTCTACTCCTTCCTTTTCTGCGAGTTTGATTCCTTGGTTAGAAAAAGGAGGTATCTATGTGGTGGCGAATTTACGAGGCGGTAGTGAATATGGTGAGAAATGGCACGAAGCGGGTATGAAATTGAAAAAGCAAAATGTATTTGATGATTTCATTGCGGGAGCAGAATATTTGATACGCGAAAAATACACCTCACCTGCTTATTTAGCAGCTTCAGGTCGTTCGAATGGGGGCTTATTAGTGGGTGCAGCGATTAACCAGCGTCCAGATTTGTTTGCGGCTGCATTACCTGGTGTAGGAGTGATGGATATGTTACGTTTCCAAAAATTTACCATCGGTTGGAACTGGGTCGCAGATTACGGCAGCAGCGATAATGCAGATGAATTCAAAGCTTTGCATGCCTATTCGCCCTTGCATAATATCAAGGCGATGAACTATCCTGCCACGATGGTCTTTACATCCGATCACGATGACCGTGTGGTACCAGCTCACTCCTTCAAATATGCAGCAACACTTCAAGAGAAGAATACCGCTGCTAAGCCCATGATTATTCGGATAGATACGAATAGTGGTCATGGTTCTTCTAACACAGCGAAGTTGATTGAGCTGACGGCTGACTCCTATGCCTTTGTCCTCTACAACATGGGCAAGTAATAAAATAGAAAAAGCCTGGAAATAAATCTCCAGGCTTTTTCATTTTCAAACCTTAAGCGGATTATTTTACTTCTACTCTTCTAACGGCGCCGTCGTTTCCTTGCGTAACACGTAAGAAATAAATTCCAGCACTGGCTTTCTTTAAGTCAATTTGACCTAAATAGTCGCCTTGGAAATCTTTCACAGTTTCTGTAGCAATTTCTTTTCCGTTCACATCAGAAACTGCAATCGTTACATTTCCTTTTGCAGGAGCCTTAAAACGAACATTTAATTTGCCATTGAATGGTTGATTTTGTTTTCCTGAAAGACCTTGGATAGTTTTAGATCCATTTTCTTTCATCATTTTCCGTAAACCTTTCATTTTCATTCCTGGTCCACCACCCATAGGGCCATCCATTTCAAAGGAGAATTCCTTCGGCATTCCTTCTGGACCACCTTCTCCTCGAAAGATCATCACTTTAGGCTCATTTCCATGGGCTCCCGGAGCATTAGGGGCCATTCCTGGTCCACCTTTACGAATAATCACGCGCTTGTCAGCACCACCCTGAGGTCCTCCTTCGATTCTTTCGATGATGACATTGCCTGGCTGGTCTGAAATCGTTGAATGAGATTTATTTACATCAACGCGAATGATTTTCTTCTTTCCACCAGAAGCCGTTACATTAATGTCAAGTGAATCTGACATCTTTTTCAGCTCGGCATCTGCTTGATCTAAATCACTGAATTTTTTCTCAATGACGCGTTCTTTACCGTTTTCATTGATAACAATTTTAACAGTAGCTTCTTTCTTTTCTTGTGCAAAAGCGGTTGTTGACATGCAAACGGCTAAAGCGGTAATGAATAGGTATTTCATGAAATTTGGTTTTTGATCCGGTGCAAACTTACAAAAAGCCTTCGTATCGAAAATGTTAAAGAGTGTTAATGTGATGAGTGGCTGCTTTTTATCTCTTACATTTGCATTCAATTATTGACCCTATGTCGAAACGTAAAATTCGCTTATTGATTGCCTTGATGTCTTTTGCCCTATTAGGATTAATTGGGTTTCAAGCCTATTGGTTGCGTTTTATGTTAGAAACGAAGCAGGAGAATTTTGCTAAAGATGTCCGGAATAGTCTTGAGCAAGTAGTAAGAAAACTAGAAAAGCAGGAAATTTTAGTCATTGCTGAACGTCAAAAAAGGCTTGATGCCATCGCTGCAAATCCTCCCGTTAAACCTAAAAAGAAGGTTATTCCCTCTCCCGTAACAGAAAGTGCCTCTGCAGAAGAGCATCCTATCCTGTTACCTCCCCAGCAACAAGTCGTATTTGTTCAGAAATCATTCATGTTACCAAATGGGCAATTGGCTGAGGTAACGGAAGAATATACGGTGGATGAAGATCCGGAGGAAATGCGTCAACGCCTAAAGGCACAGGCTGCTATGAATCGGATGTTTAAGCGGGAACAAATGAAAGCGCTGCAAAAAATGAGACGTAGACCTGACCGTCAGAATCAGAGTCAAGAGGATAAAAATTCTCAGTCATTGAAAAAACTGGAAAAAGAGAAATCTGAGCGGGCAGATTTAGAGAAGGTTTTGAAGAAAACTCAGCTAGCGAAAGAGGTATTTTCTGACTTTTTATTCAAGGAAAGGCCGATTCTACAACGTCTCCAACCTGCCTACTTAGATAGTTTGATTCAAAAAGAATTGCATGATAAAGGAGTTTCGCTAGGCTACTCTTTTGGCATTCAAAATTCACCTAAATCATGGATTTACACCTCATCTCCTGAAATTAAGGACCAAAAGAAAGTATTTGAAGCGGATTTATTTCCAAATGATCTTCATCCATCTAAAAACGTCCTGAAAATTTATTTTCCAGATAGTGCTGCCTTTATTTGGCAAACGATGGGTCTTAGTTTAGCCGGGTCAGGTTTGTTATTGCTCGTGATGATCGGTTGTTTTTATTTTGCGGTTTTGACCATTTTACGTCAAAAGAAACTAGCCACAGTGAAGAATGATTTCATCAATAACATGACGCACGAGTTTAAGACGCCTATCACCTCGATTTCCTTAGCTACTCAGTTGTTACAAGAGGAATTGAAGCCGGGTAAAAATGAGTCGATGTTGCGTTATTTGGGCATTATTAAAGAAGAGAATACCCGCTTAGGACAGCAGGTGGAACGCGTTTTGCAGACTGCCCAAATGGAACGCGAAGAGATCACGCTCAAACGCAAGTCTGTAGATTTGGCAGCCTTAATACATCATGTAGCCGAGATAAATGGGCCATTGCTTGATTCTGTAAATGGAAGCTTAACCTTACATATAGCGGATTTACCAGCATCTATTTCACTCGATGAGGTACATATTTCCAATGTATTAAATAATTTATTAGATAATGCGGTGAAGTATAGCCCCTCCAATCCTCAAGTCGAAATCGAAGCCCGTCCGCAGGATCAAGGCATTTTAATAGCTGTGAAAGATCATGGAATGGGAATGCCGAAAGAAGCGCTTAACAATATTTTTGATGCCTTTTACCGCGTGCCTACTGGGAATGTACACAATGTGAAGGGCTTCGGTTTAGGACTAAGCTATGTGAGAAAAATAGTCGAAGCCCACGAAGGGAAAGTGACTGTAAAAAGTAAATTAGGAGAAGGAAGTACATTTGAAATCTATTTGCCCTATGTCTAAAACGCCGGAAATTTTAGTTGCGGAGGATGATCCTAATTTGGGATTGTTATTAACCGAATTCTTGAAAAAGAAAGGATATGCTGTTTCCTGGGCCCAAAATGGGGACGAAGCGCTTGATCTTTTCGTGAAGGGAAACTTCGATTTATGTCTGTTAGACGTGATGATGCCCAAGAAAGATGGTTTTTCTTTGGCAAAAGACATCAGAGCAAACCACCAACAAGTACCCATCATTTTCTTAACGGCGAAATCGATGGAGGAAGACACCTTGCATGGCTTCAAAGTAGGGGCAGATGATTATTTGACGAAGCCATTCTCCATGGAGGTGTTGGTAGCTCGAATGGAGGCTATTCTGCGCAGAAGTCATTCAGATAAGTCTGTGCCTAGTTTAGCGGACGAAATAGCCTTAGGAAATTACACCTACACTCCGGGTAAAATGCGTTTGAGCATCGGAGAAACAGAATTAAAGTTTACACCTAAAGAGAACGAATTAATGAAGCTTTTGTGCGAGAACCTAGGTCGTCCGGTTAGTCGCAGTTATGCATTGAAATTGATTTGGGGAGACGATACGTATTTCAACGCGAGAAGTATGGACGTCTACATGACCAAACTACGCAAGATGCTAAAAGAAGACCCTCGCGTCCAGCTGTTGAATCTGCACGGCGAGGGTTTTCGATTGAGTGTAGAAGGGCTTTAGTTAATGTGCGTAAAGCCGGTATAAGGAACAAGAGCCTCTGGAATCTTGATTCCGTCAGGTCCTTGGTTGTTTTCTAAGATAGACGCTACGATACGAGGTAGGGCCAAAGCCGATCCATTCAACGTGTGGCATAAGATCGATTTTCCATCGATTTTCGTTCTCAACTTCAAGCGATTCGCTTGGAAGGTTTCGAAGTTACTGACAGAACTTACCTCTAACCAACGGTTTTGGGCGCCTGACCAAGCTTCCATGTCATAGGTTAAGGCCGAAGCAAATCCCATATCTCCACCGCATAGACGCAAGACACGGTAGTGCAATCCTAGTTTTTGAAGTAATCCCTGAACGTGTAGCGACATTTCTTCTAGAGCCGCATACGAGTTTTCTGGCTTATGGATTTGAACAATTTCGATCTTGTCAAATTGATGCAAGCGGTTTAAGCCACGCACGTGTGCACCCCAGGATCCTGCTTCACGACGGAAACAAGGCGTATGGCCCACATTTTTAATCGGTAATTCTTTCTCATTGACGATGACATCACGGTATAAGTTCGTGATAGGCACTTCAGCCGTCGGAATTAAGAATAAGCCTTCCTCTTTAGTGACATACATTTGGCCTTCTTTATCCGGCAATTGTCCTGTCCCAAAACCCGAATCTTCATTAATCAAAATCGGAGGTTGAATCTCATAATAACCCGCTTTGATTGCTTCATCTAGAAAGAAATTAATTAATGCGCGTTGTAAACGAGCCCCTTTTCCCTTGTACACAGGGAATCCAGCCCCTGTAATTTTATTGCCTAAATCGAAATCGATGATATCGTATTTCTTGATCAAATCCCAGTGTGGCTCTGCGTCTGCTGGGAGCACTGGAACAGAACCCCAGGTCAAAACGACTTCATTGTCATCCGCCGTTTTGCCTTGTGGCACAGAGCTGTGGGGAAGGTTAGGCAGAGTGACTAATAAATCGGTTAACTCTTTCTCTGCGGCTTTTGCAGCCTCTTCCATTTCCTTAATCGATGCTTTTAAGGCAGACGTTTCAGCACGCTTGCCTTCGGCTAATTCTTTTTGGCCGGATTGCATTAATGCCCCGATTTCTTTCGCTGCTGCGTTTGATTTCTCTAAAGCGGATTCAGCTTGTTGCAAAAGAGCTTTGCGTTGATCATCTTGTGCGATCAATTTCGCGACGATTTCCGCAGCATTGGCAAAATGCTTCTTTTGTAAACCGGCGATCGTGGTTTCTTGATTCGCGCGAATAAAGGGTAAGGTTAACATAGCTCGGTTTTTAGAAAAGTCCTTCGTTTAATGCGTTTAATGCGTCATTCTTGTGGGAAGCATCCACTAATAAAGAGATGTTGTGCTCCGAAGCGCCATACGAAATCATTCGAATAGGAATTTTCTTGATCGCTTCTAATACCTTAATGGCAATGCCCTCTTTATCTGCCCAGAAATTACCCACGATGCAGATAATCACCTGGTTCATATCTGGATCTTCTAATTCTGCAAATTCACGTAATTCACTCATGATCGCATCTAAATGCGTCGTTTGGTCGATGGTCACACTGACAGAAACTTCTGAAGTCGTGATCATATCCACCGGCGTTTTGTATTTTTCAAACACTTCAAATACGCGTTTCAAGAAGCCATAGGCATTCAACATACGTGTCGAGTGAATGTATATCGCAGTAATATTATCCTTCGCGGCGATCGCTTTGATTTCTACATCAGTCGATTTTTCTGATATCAAAGTTCCAAAAGCACTCGGCTCCATCGTGTTCTTCAACCGTACTGGAACTCCTTTCAATTTTGCGGGCGTAATGGTGCTCGGGTGTAGAATCTTAGCGCCAAAATACGCTAATTCTGCCGCCTCAGCGAACGAAAGCTCGCGGATAGGAAACGTGTTCTTCACAATACGTGGATCGTTATTATGCATTCCATCGATGTCCGTCCAAATCTGGACTTCCTCCGCCTGAATCGCACCTCCAATAAGCGATGCTGTATAATCCGATCCACCACGCTTCAAGTTATCCACTTCACCAGTTGGGTTGCGGCAGATGAAACCTTGCGTAACAAAGATTTGCTTATCCTTTACGGGAGCTAAAACTGCCGCTAGTTTTTGTTCGATAACCTTTAAAATGGGTTCATTGTCTTCGTCGATCACCATGAAATCCAAGGCTGGTAACAAAGCGGAGCTGATGCCCTCTTCTTGCAAAAACGCTTCAAAAATTTGGGTGGAAAGCAATTCGCCTAAAGCGACCATTTCCTTTTCCTGCTTCACCGTGTATGGAGAAGTAGCGATTAGGCTATCAATGAATTCAAATTCTTTCGCTACAATCGCTTGGCCTTGACCAAGACCCGCAGGAGTGCTATATAATTCGGTTAAGAATTGATCGTAATGCGCGCGCAATTCGCTTGCTTTTGCCTTTGCTTCTGACAGATTACCCGCATTGAGTGATTCTGAAATCGATAGCAGGGTATTCGTACTGCCAGAAAGAGCAGAAAGTACCACGATTTTGGGTTGGCCATCTTCCGTAATTAATTGACGGATCGATTTCATTCTCTCGGGTTTTCCTACGGAGGTACCTCCAAATTTCCAAACTTGCATATGTTCTCGTATTATATTCCTAACATTTTGATGGCAGTAATGGCCGCCTCATCGCCTTTATTTCCATGTTTTCCGCCTGCACGATCCATCGCTTGTTCTTGCGTATTAGGTGTTAACACCCCAAAAATCACCGGCTTGTCATATTTCAAACTCACATTCGTAATCCCATCCGCTACTGCTTGGCAGATGAAATCAAAGTGTCTCGTTTCTCCTTGAATGACGCAGCCTAGACAAATGACTGCATCAATGTTCGCCTGTTGCGCCATCTTCTGAGCGCCTAGGCTTAATTCGAAACTACCAGGTACTTTGGCACTAATAATATTTTCTTCTTTTGCCCCGTACTTCAATAGCGTATCGTATGCACCTGTATACAAGGCGTGTGTCACGTCGGTATTCCATTCAGATACGACGATGGCAAAGGTTTTACCCGAGACATCCGGTAGATTATCCGTTGTAAAATCGCTTAAGTTTTTTAATGCTGAAGACATAAAAGGGGGTTAAAAAAACAAGGGATAAAAGCTCAAGCTCTTATCCCTCATCCTATAATCTGTTCTAAAAATTATTCAGAGATAGAGCTTTCTAAGATCGCTTTGTATTTCTTCGCAGGGATCGACTCAGCCGATTGACCGTATTTCTCTACGATGATGGAATACGTATCTACTGCTTCTTTCACTTGTTTATTTGCTTCGTAAGCGTTCGCTAATTTTAACAAATAGGTAGGAGTAAAGAATTTGTTCGGCTTATGCTCCGCTGCTTTCTTGTAGTAATCGATGGCATCAGCGAAAGATTTCTTTTCTGAATACGCATCCCCGATTAACGAGTAAGCACGTGCTTGAACTAATAAATCCGAGCTTGAGAAGTTTTTCAATTTCTCGATTGACTGATCAAATTTACCTTGCTTTAATAAGGTAATACCTAAATATAGATCAGCTAAGTTTTGTGTATTTCCACCAAACTCATCTGATACTTTCGCTAAATCTTTTGCTGCAGCCGCTAAAGAATCTGATTCAAAGGCGTAAACCGCTTTATATAACTTCTTTTCGCCTTCTGCGTCTTGTGTATTGGAATACCATTGGTATCCGAAATAAGCCGCAACAGCCAGAACTACAACTCCAAGGATTGTTGCTACGCTCGTTTTATTTTTGTCTACTAATTCAGTGACTTTAGAAACTTCTTGCTGAAGCGCTTCTGGGCTCTCAATAATTTCAATCGATTCTACTTTTTCTTTCTTTGCCATAAGGGTCATTAATTCGCTTGGCAGATTGTTATAGGTGCCAAAGGACTGCAAAATTATAAAATCTCTTTCATTTTTATCCATTTAAATGGAATCTTTTGCATTTTATTTTTCAAATTTGGGGTAAATAAACCTATATGTCCTTTAATCGCCCTGACCAACTCCTTAAACTCCATGAGTCTTTTGATATTTGTATCATAGGAGGAGGTGCGACAGGTGCTGGAGTTGCGCTAGATGCCATCTTGCGTGGTTATAAAGTGCTCTTAATTGAAAAGGGAGATTTTGCTAGTCAAACTTCCTCTAAATCGACCAAATTAGTCCATGGTGGCGTGCGCTACTTAGAACAAGCGGTTCGGAATTTGGATTGGCATCAATTTAAAATGGTCTATAAAGCCTTGCACGAACGCAAGACCTTACTTCAAAATGCCCCCCATTTAGCCCATCCTCTCGGTTTATTAACCCCTTGCTATACGCGCTGGGAACGCTGGTACTATCGAATCGGGATGTGGTTATATGATAAAATCTCTGGCAGTACGAACCTAAAATCTAGCCGCGGACTAAGTAAAAAAGAGATACAATCTGAATTTCCTTCCATTGAATCTCATCATTTGAGAGGGGGTGTATTGTATTATGATGGACAATTGAATGATGCACGTTATGCCTTAGCGATTTTAAAAGAGGCAGAGCGTTTAGGGGCCTGTGTTTTGAATTACGCGCGTTTGGATTCATTTGAATTAAGTACTAAGAGTCTAAAAATAAAGAAAGTACTTTTCTCTGACCTTCGGTCAGAAACCACCTACATAATTCCGGTGAAAGCGGTTGTAAATGCCACGGGGCCCTTTACGGATTCAGTTCGGGAGCTCGCAAATCCCCGTTTGAAACCTCGAATGAAGGTGAGTCGAGGGGCACATATCGTATTGCCTATTGAGTTTTGGCAAGGAGAAACCGCCTTATTGATTCCTAAAACGGATGACGGTCGGGTTATTTTTGTGATTCCTTGGCGCGGTTCAGTGCTGGTAGGGACGACCGATGACCCAGATATTCTTTCGGATAATCCAGTGATTTCGGAGGATGAAAAGGAGTATTTAGTTTCTTATTTCAACCGCTATTCAGCTAAGAAGGCATCTATAGCGGACATCAGTGCCACATTTGTAGGCCAAAGACCCCTCTTACAAGTCCAGCTCGATTCAGCGATGAATACGGATACTAAATCTTTAGTGCGCGATCACGAGGTGGAAGTGGACGGGCGGTCTAAACTAGTCAGTATTATGGGCGGCAAGTGGACGACTTATCGCGTAATGGCCTCAGATACATTGGATGTATTGGAAAAGGAAGTTTTGCATAGTGCAGCTAAACCTTGTTTGACAAAAGACCATTCGCTTGTCTCTCTCGCTTCATTGGAGTTACCTTCCGGTGTACCAGATGATATAGTCGCACACCTAAGTGAGCTTTATGGGCCTGCGGCAGGGGAAGTTTATGCTTATGGAGCGGATCGTTTGTTACCAGGCGAACCCTATCTTAACGGGGAATTGGAATACTTAAAGAAGCACGAAATGGCGGAAAAATGGGAGGATGTTTTGGCACGTCGCTGGGGTGTTTCCTTACGAGATGAATCCTTAGCGAAGAAACTGCAGGCCACAAAAAAAGAGGCTTTCGCCTCTTAATTTTAATATTCATCTTCATTAAAGAAGAAGTCGTCTTTTGTCGGATAATCCGGCCAAATTTCTTCAATACTTTCGAATGGTTGACCATCATCCTCTAATTCTTGTAAGTTTTCTACTACTTCCAAAGGAGATCCGGTACGGATTGCGAAGTCAATTAATTCATCTTTTGACGCTGGCCAAGGAGCGTCTTCTAAGTAGGAGGCAAGTTCTAGTGTCCAATACATAATTTATAGCTAATTTTTATTTCTAAATACACGGGGGTTTTTGTTAAATCTAAACCCTTCCTAAGTGCAAAAGTAAAATAAAAATGTATTTATGAAAGATTTATTTTTTAAATTTTCATTAATTATCAAAACCTTGATTTAACCCCGCTTTTATGCTCCCATCGACCCCTGTTTCAGTAGAAGTCTGTGCTTATTCTTTATTTTCTTGTCTCGCAGCAGATCGAGCGGGGGCACAACGGGTGGAACTTTGTGCTTCCCCTTGGGAAGGTGGAACTACACCAAGTGCTGGGTTAGTGGAACAAGCGCTAAACTTGACTACGCTAGAGATTCATGCGATGGTTCGTCCTCGAGGAGGGGATTTTGTTTACGACGACTCCGAAAAGCAAACAATGCTGGCAGAGGCTCGTTCCTTAATTGCGCAAGGGGTGCATGGAATTGTGATGGGGGCGTTAAAACCCAATGGTGATTTGGATGTCGAATTTATGCGAGAGTTTCGAGAAATAGCAGGTGACCGGGAGCTGACTTGTCACCGAGCAATTGACGTAGCAAGAGATCCGATTCAAGTGATGGAGGAATTAATAGCGCTTGGGTTTAATCGAATATTAACATCGGGAGGAAAAAATAAAGCTTTGGATGGAATAGAGAATCTAGCCAAATTAGTAGCGGCCTCTAAAGGACGAATTCAAATTATGGCCGGTAGTGGTGTGAATCCGGTAAATTGTTTAGAATTCGTTCAAATCGGCGTGGATGCAATTCACCTCAGTGCGAGAACAACGCGAAATTCACAAATGGAATACAGACGTCCAGGGATTTCAATGGGTGGAGTGGCGGAGATCTCTGAGTTCGAGGTAGCCTACTCGAGTGAAGAAATCATTCGAGCGGCTATCCTTAAAATTCAAGACTTATTCAGCAAATAAATCTGTCGTTTGCCATGCCTTTTCTGGCATAGTCGAAATGTCATACAATCCTACTTCGGTCCGTCTAAATGTAGGGATTTTAAATTCTGAATCAGAAACGCTACCGTTTTTGAATTGCTCAATCATCAAAGCAAAACGTGCTTCTTCTGAATCTGCAGATGCTGGTGTAGCGGATTCTATTTCGCCATCTAATTCAACGCTATCGCCAGGATTCAAGAATACAGGAGCGGCTTTTTTCACCATTTTACGCATTCCGCCATCCATTCCACTCGAATCTTGCTCAAAACCGGCAGCGATAACTGTTAAATATAAATCGTCACCCAATTCTTCATCCGTTGAGAATCCGAATTTTACCATATCTGCCTGCGCATCTATTCGCTCATTTAGGTATTCGATAATCGCATCTTTTTCCCAAATCAACAAATCCTTTTCGCTGCTTGTAGATACGGTCACTAAGATGCGTTTAGCCCCTTTGATTTCTTGTGAATTCAATAGAGGAGAGTTCAAAGCCTCGACGATAGCTGCCTTTGCCCTTTCTTCACCCTTACCTAAAGCTGAACTCATCATTGCCTGGCCAGCATTGGTTAACACCTTTTTCACGTCCATAAAGTCCGTGTTGATATCGCCTGGTTTAGCAATTACATCTACCACTGATTTTACCGCTTTTGCTAATACGTCATCTGCTTTTGCAAAGGCGTGTTTTACCGCTAAATCCTTGTAGTGTTCTGATATTTTATCGTTCATGATCACCAAAACCGTATCGCAATACGCCTTTAGTTCTTCAATTCCGTCTCTAGCATATTGGATTTTCTCTTTTCCTTCCCAATTATAGGGGAATGAAACAACCGCCACCGTTAATAAATCGCGGTCTCTAGCGATTTCTGCTACGACTGGTGCAGCCCCAGTACCCGTTCCACCACCCATACCTGCGGTGATGAAAACCATTTTAGTTTCGTTCGAAAGAACTGCTTTGATCTTCTCTTGACTTTCTTGAGCGGCCTGTTTTCCTACCTCTGGATCCGTTCCAGCTCCTAAACCTTGTTCGCCTAATTTAATCTTCGTGCGTACTGAATTCGAAGCCAAAGCCTGTGAATCCGTATTGCAAATGATCAAATCAGCCCCTTTGATTTTTAGGTTGTCCATGTGCTTCACCGCATTGGATCCGCCACCCCCAATTCCAATCACCTTGATGATAGATTTGAAAGATGTTTCAGGTACTACTTCGATTTGATGGTTAAAAAAGGAAGGATTTTGGCTACTCATAGGTCAATTAAAATTTTCTAAGACGTAAAAATAATAGAATTCTGCTAATATTTTAATTCCCCCAACGCCATTCGTTTCCTAATTCTAACTCATGGCGCAGGTTGTGCTTTATGAAGAATTCTTTTGTAGAATAGAAGTCTAATTTCTTAGCAGGAATTTGTTCTAGATTGCCTAGCGCATACAGAAGCATGGAAGTGTATTTCACCGTATTCTCCATCTCATTTTTATTCACTAAGCTGAAATCATCACAATTTGCATGGTAGCAATCTAACACACTGCGAGTTAAGCTTCCCATCGGATCGGCCGCTGGAATTCCTTCCATCAGGAAAGTCTGGTTGTCGGAATGCAAACCTGGAGCATTTACTAATTGATTGCCAAAAGCTCCATCAATTGCCTTGATTTGATCTCCAATAGATTTCAAAATCGGCATCATTTCATCACGACCACCACCATTAAAACCACGGACATTATTGGTCATATCTAGATTAATCATATATACTATTTCATCCAGTTCTCCTAGTTTTTTAGCCCGTTCCACATAAGCCTTAGAACCTAATAATCCTTCTTCCTCTCCCATAAAGGCAACGAATTCAATCGTTCGCTTGCTACTTAATCCTAACGCTTTAAAGGTTCTTGCTACGTCTAACACGGAGAATGAGCCAATTCCATTGTCAATCGCACCAGTCGCTAAATCCCAAGAATCTAGGTGTCCACCGATGATGATTTTCTCATTCCTTAATTTCGTGCTTGTTCCTTTTAGGGTGGCTACTACGTTTCGAGCTTTAATCGGTTTGCTTACATTATGCATTTCAATTAAACTCAAAAGACCGGGTTGGTCTTTCATCCAATTTCTGATCTCTGTCCCATTTTCTAAGGAAATACAAACCGCTGGAATCGAAATTAAATTTCCGGTAACGGAAGCCGTACCCGTTAATAACACCTGACCTTTGACGGTATTTACAAATATAACTCCCATGGCTCCGTGTTGAATCGCTAAAGCGGTCTTTTCAGAGCGGTGTAAATTTTTTGTTCCTGCTGCAGCCTCTAAAAGGCCAATGTTTGCTAATACGACTTTGCCTTTCACGTCTTTGCCAATGTAATCGGCATCAAGGCCATTACCGAGGTCCACTATGGTTCCTTTTATGTTTGCATCAACGGGCGTCATTGCCAAAGATACCACGGGCACTTCTCTGAAATCATCTGATTTAGGGGGGGCAATGGATAATGTGACTGTATCGCGAGCCCAGGCTTCAACTTGAAATCCTTGAAACTTTGTATCCTTGAAACCGTATTCTTTAAGTAAGCGAAAGGCATATTCTTCCGCTTTTTTCCCCTTTTCACTTCCGGTTAACCTATGTCCTATGGTCTTGCATGCATCTCCTAAAGTGCTATACGCTTTAGAGTGCAGCTCTACTTCCTCTTTAATTTTTTTGAAAACTTCTTTCCATTCTTCCTCTCCTTCCACAGGAGTAAATGAACTAGCGAAAAGGGTCACAGACAGTGCTAATATTCCAAGGGTCAATTTTCTCATAGGTAATTTTGAATTATCACTTTAAATGTAGGCCTTTTCCAAGAAAAACGCAATTAGCCTGACCAATTTTCACGATCTAAATTTCGGTAGGTGATGGCCTCAGCTACGTGTTTCGTCTGTATTGAAGACGAATAAGCTAGGTCTGCAATGGTTCTCGCCATTTTTAAAATTCGATCGTGAGCTCTTGCGGACAACTGCAGTTTTTCTATAGCGGTTTGAAGAAGAGTGGTTGAAGAGGGATCAAGCACACAAACTTGTTTGACTTGCTCAGAATTCATTTCGGCATTTGTTTGAATTTTCGCCAAATCAACAAAGCGATCCTTTTGCGTATTCCTAGCTTTAATTATGCGTTCTCGAATAAGAGCACTTGTTTCACTTGCCTGTTCATTAAACATTTCGGTGTATTTTAAGGGGAATACTTCTAGGTGCATATCGATTCGATCTAATAAGGGCCCTGAAATACGATGGAGGTAGCGATCTACTTGAAATGGTTTGCAGGTGCATGGTTTATCTGGGTGATGAAAGTAACCACAGGGGCAGGGGTTCATGGCAGAGATCAATAGAAAATTTGCCGGAAATTCCACTGTTCCGTGTGCGCGAGAGATGGGAACTTTTCGTTCTTCTAAAGGCTGTCTTAATAGCTCTAAAACGTGCCGTTGAAATTCTGGGAGTTCATCAAGGAACAATACTCCTTGGTGGGCTAGTGAAATTTCTCCAGGTTGTGGATTCGTCCGCCCACCTATTAATGCAGGAGCAGATATACTGTGGTGCAGGGCACGAAATGGTCTTTCGGTAATCAGTGGATTTTCTGAACTTAGCTTTCCCACGATAGAGTGAATTTGGGTTGTTTCGATGATCTCGCTGAGGTTCATCGGAGGCATGATGGATGGAATACGTTTTGCCATCATTGTTTTACCTGAACCAGGAGGACCCACTAGTATCAGGTTGTGCCCACCAGCCACAGCAATTTCAATCGCTCGTTTGTCTTTTTCTTGGCCTTTTATTTGGGAGAAATCGTCTTCATACGGTAGATTAACTTGCAAAGTGCTAGGTGCTTTCACCGTTGCTTGTTTTCTTCCATGCAAGAATCGAATGGTATCGCGTAAATTGACCATTCCATAAATGTCCAAACCATCTATCAAGGCGGCCTCTACAGCATTTTCTCGAGGAAGAATGAGGGATTTGATGCCTTGTTTTTTGGCCTCGATTGCCATAGAAAGGGCACCTTTAATGGGACGAATTTCTCCTGTTAAGGAAAGTTCTCCCATAATTAAATAGTCGGCAAGTCCGATCATTTTTGTCTGTTCAGACGCTTGCAATAATCCCAAGGCAATGGGGAGGTCGTAGCCGGAGCCTTCTTTGCGAATGTCTGCTGGGGCAAGGTTGATTACTACTTTTCTACGGGGAAAAAAATAACCGATTTGCTTAATGGCGGATTCGACGCGTTGAATGGATTCTTTAATGGTGGAATCGGGAAGACCCACCAGATAACATTTGGATCCTTGTCCTACGTGGGTTTCAATGGTGATAATGGAGGCGTGAATGCCTACGAGGGCACTGCCAAAAGTCTTTGCTAACATAGTGGTCGTTTAAGACACAATGTTAGGGGGAAAGAACCGTATTAAATATCAGTTAACTGAGTACCTTGAGAATTTACCAAGAACCTGGTTTTTACACCAAAAACCAATGGCTGGTTAGTAGGAATATGGCCCGCTGGAAAATCGAATGCAATAGGGTATGAAGTTCCCAAAGTATGTTCGGCCACTAACTCAAAAGCTGTTTTTCCAATCGTTAAACTCGCTTCTTGGCAATCTGTAAAGCCGCCCACGATGAGGCCCGCTAAGTTTTGGAAAAAGCCAGCGCGTTTTAATTGCAAAAGCATTCGATCTACATGGTATAATCGTTCACCCACTTCTTCAATAAATAAGATTTTACCGTCCGTCGATCCGAAAGTGGGGGAGCCCACTAAGTGGCATAAAAGCGATAAATTTCCGCCAATGATCTCCGCGGAGGCCTCACCTAAGCGGTTCAAAGGGTGCGCCGGAGCTGATACAGAAACCACACCCTCAAATAGCGCGGTATACAAGTTTTGCAAGGCGGATTCTCCGCCTTTTTGGCAAAAATTATGAGGCATAGGACCGTGAATACTGGCAAAACCTAAGCGATCAACCTCACATAAGAGGGCAGTAATGTCAGAGAAACCAACGATCCATTTGGGATTCGATTTAAAGCCCGAAAAATTCAATGAATCTAATAAACGGGACGACCCATATCCACCTCGAATCGGGAATATGGCCTTAATCGAAGGATCGTCCAGCATTTGCTGTAAATCCGATAAACGTTCCTCATCCGTGCCGCCTAAGCCAAAATGACGAGACAAGTAATTAGGCGCATTTCGCACCCGAAGCCCCCAGCTTTCGAGCACCTCGACACCCTGTTTCCAATTTTCCGTAGGAGGGAAAGAGGCAGGGGATAAAATGGCAACTTCGTCGCCAGGCTTTAAATACGGGGGGATGATCTGGGTCATAGCGTAAATATCTGCTTTTTTTTAGGATCCTCAAGGGCTAAATTTCGTAATATTGTAAAAATTCTTTCCTATCGCACCTGCAGATTTAAATCTTGTACATCCCATTTACAACCCGCATCCGGGCTGGGCGGAGGAATTACTACACTATTATACCTTATTTACAGACGCAATTCCGGCGGGGACGAGCATTCAGATGTATTTAGTGAATGATGGAAGTAAATCCGGGATTCGCCCAGCGGATATACGTTTATTATCTGAAAAAATGAGCGGATTTACGTATATCGATTCTGAAGTGAATCAGGGAAAAGGAGGCGCATTACGCGATGCTGTTCGCCTAACCACCGGTAAATGGGTCATTTATACAGATGCGGACTATCCTTATTTGATAGAAAATGCAGTGGAGATGTATCGCCTACTTTCTTCGGATGCCGCTGATATTGTAGTGGGGGTACGCGACGAGCAATATTATGATCAATTACCCTTGAGACGCAAGGTATTTTCTCTTTCGCTGAAGCTGATGAACTATTTGTTTTTCCCACAATTGAAAGTGAAAGACACGCAATCAGGCTTGAAAGGATTTAATCAAAAGGGAAAGGAGGTTTTCTTGAAAACTCAAATTTCTGCCTTTCTTTTTGATATGGAATTTTTGGTTTTGGCCTCTAAAAATCCGACTATTCGGATTCAATGGATTTATGTTCAAGCAAGAGAGGGAATTGTGTTTTCGACTATGCGGGCTAGGACGATTTTGACCGAGTTAGTCAATTTTACCTCCATCTTATTTAGCGGAAACCGATGAAAATGCGAAAAATGATGCCGATTCTAATCACGCTGGATGTAGAAGAATGTGATATTCCGTTGGAATATGGCTTTTCAATTCCATTAGAAGAGCAGCTGGCTATTTCCAAAGAAGGTGTAGCACATTTTATGCAGATCGTAGAGGAGGCCGGAGTCCCGGTAACTATTTTCTGTACGGGAGTTTATGCTGAGAATAATCCAGATTGGATAAAGTCCCTAAATCCAATTCACGAATTAGCTTCTCACGGCTATTTTCACGGGCATTTTGATGCATCTACAGACCTTAAAAACTCCAAGGATTTATTGGAAAAATTGAGCGGAAAACCAGTGAAAGGCTTCCGAATGGCACGAATGCAATATGTGGAAGAAGGCGAGATTTTGAAGGCAGGTTATAGCTACCATTCTTCCTTAAATCCCACCTGGATACCAGGGCGCTATGATCATCGAGACCAACCGACGAAACCCTTTTTTGAAAAAGGCTTATGGAATGTGCCTGCATCGGTGAGCCCTTGGCTACGTATTCCACTTTTTTGGCTTGCTTTTAAGAACTTTCCGCTGTGGATTTATGCTATTTTAGCGAAACGAACCTTGCGCAAACAGGGCTTTTTGAACATCTATTTTCACCCGTGGGAGTTTGCTGATTTAAGTAAATATCCCTTGCCTGCACATGTGAAAAGAGGTCATAATGGACCTTTACGTGATAAATTGCGCTCTTTTTTACATCAGATGAAAGGGGAGGGAGAGTTTACAACGATAGCAAAAATGGTAAAAAATGATGAATAAGAAATCCACCTTACTGGCAATCTGGGCTTTGGCGGGTTTAGTCACAGGTGCTAAACAGTTTCTTTTAAGCGCAGTAAGTTCTCATTACAATAATTTCCAGATATTCAAGGCAAGTTTTGGGCATTTCATTCATCGGATGCCCTTGTATTTAGAATACCCTAAGGAGTATTTTGATCTCTATTTATACGGTCCTATTTTCGCCATTTTGATGGCCCCGTTTTCTTTTTTGAGTGATGGGCCTAGTCTAATTTTATGGAATGTATTGAATTCGTTAGTCCTTTTTGTATCTCTATGGCATCTACCCCTAGTGGAAAACAAGCGTGGTGCCATCACCTGGATTGTGTTGAATTCATCCATAACAGCCCTGTTGAATACCCAATTTCACGCGCTATGTTTGGCCTTAATCATTTGGTCCTATATCTGCGTAGAGAAAAAAAAATATTTCTGGGCAACGCTTTGGATCGTTTTAGGGATCTATATTAAATTATACGGTGTGGTTGGATTAGCTTTTTTCTTTTTTGCCAAAGATCGCCTCCGTTTCGCCGCCTACTTCGTTTTCTGGATGTTTTTGATTGGATTTACCCCTTTGATTCTTGGAGGATTCAATTATGGTCTATCTACTTACCGCGATTGGATGGGTATTTTAGCGCACAAAAATGAATTAAATGAAAATATACAAAATATTCGTACAGATCTTTGCGTCATGGGAATGATGCGCCGCTGGACAGGCGACCCGAATATCTCGAATGCCTGGTTTATCATTCCATCCATGGTACTAAATGCATTTTTGTTTTTCCAAACAAAGAAATGGTCTGATCCTGAATTTAGACTCCGAATATTGGCGTTCGTGCTTTTATATATTGTGTTAGCAAGTACAGGAACTGAATCACCCACCTTGTTAATGGCTTTCCCAGCCGTAGGAATTTGGTTTGTTTTAGGAGAAAAAACGAAAGAAAGCTGGGCAATGTTGATCTTTACTTTATTCATTTCAAGTTTTACACCTACCGATCTATTCCCAGCCTATATAAGGAATGAATTTATCAATCCGTTTGCCCTGATGATATTACCTTTATTCGGTGTTTGGATCTGGTTAGCTTGGGATCTATTTAAAGGAAAACAACCTCAATGATGATGTCCTGCTGGGCGGTTTTATTCAATAGCTCAATCATTTTCTGTTTCGCCATTAAAAGCTCTTTCTTTAAGGGGGCGGAATCGATTCCTAAAAATAGTTTTTTATCCTTTATATAAATCTTGGTTGTTCTAGCAGCGATTGGTTTCCCCATAATTTCTTCCCAATGTGCCACGATATAGGTCTCGTCGAATTTATTCTGCAACTTATATACACGCAAAAGGGATTCGATTGCTTCTTTCAAGCTCATATTATCCTTGCTTCGAGTGGAAGCTCTAGGACCTTTTGGATTGAATGGTGAATCGATCATGCAGGATATTTTATCTGCCAAATTTAAGCCAAATAATTAGGTTAAATCAGGAAATTCTCCGCATTATTTAATTTTTTTTTGATTTTTTTTTAATTTAATAATCCCAAAATAGTACTCTAATTCTTTCGATAAATTGAAGAAAATATCAGATTAGTACAATAGTCCTATTTCTGTGACCTGCTAGGAACCCTACAATGATTATTTAAAGGATGAAAATTATATTAGAATTCTATTACTTTTGCCTTTAACGAAAAGGAAAGCGAAAGTCAAAACTATGAAAACTACGATCGCCGCATTTTCTACAAGTTTTATTAAAAAATAATTCTTTAACCCCAAATTACCAAACTAATGAGTACACAACAACCAAAGCCAGCTGCTAAGCCAGCTGCAACCGAAAAAAAATCTGGCGGTATTTCTGCAGGTTTAATTCTAATTGTCCTATTCGCTATTGCGATTGCAATTTACACCCTTGTCATGGGAGATGGATCTCACTTTGAAGGAGGAACGAATGAAGGACACCCACTTCCAGGTGACTACTTTGGTGTAGTTTACAAAGGTGGAGTTATCGTGCCAGTTTTGATGACTTGTTTCTTAACTGCATTAACATTCTCAATTGAGCGTATGATTACTATCGGTAAAGCAAAAGGAACTGGTGAAGTAAACGCATTCGTTCGTTCTATTCAATCTTCTTTAGATAAAGACGATGTAGAAGGTGCTTTGAAAGCTTGTGATAAGCAAAAAGGATCTGTAGGTAATGTTACATTAGCTGCCATCAAAAAATACAAGGCTTTAACAACTGATAAAGGTCTTGATAAAGAGCAAAAATTAGCTGCATTGAGCAAAGAAGTGGAAGAAGCTACTTCATTAGAATTGCCAATGTTAGAGAAAAACTTAACAATCATCGCAACATTAGCATCGGTATCAACTTTGATCGGTCTATTAGGAACGGTAATTGGTATGATTAAGGCCTTCGCGTCATTAGGTAACTCAGGTGGATCAACTGACTCATCAGCGTTAGCAAATGGTATCTCTGAAGCCCTAATCAACACAGCATTAGGTATCGGTACTTCAGCGATCTGTATCATTGCATACAACGTGTTTACAGCGAAAATTGATGAGTTAACTTATAGCATCGATGAAATCGGCTTAAGTGTTAACCAAAACTACGCTACGCATCACAATTAATATTTGAACCGATTTAGGGGCCTAGCCCTTTCATTCAATTTTATTCACAGTTCAAAAAAATAATTGTTATGCCAAAAGTTAAAGCCAAAAGACAAAGTGTCTCACTCGACATGACAGCGATGTGTGATGTGGCTTTTCTTCTATTGACGTTCTTCATGTTAACCGCGAAGTTCCGTCCAGAAGAGGCAGTTACAATCACACCACCATCATCAATTTCAGAGAAACCTTTGAATGTGAAAGATGGTATGCTAATGGTTAGTGTTTCACCAGAAGGTGGAGTTTATTTGGCAACTGATGATCAAATGGCAAGAGAGTTTATGTTAGAGCGTATGGCTAATCGCTATGGTGTCGCTATAACGGCTGAAATGAAGAAGAACTTTATGTCTTCGGAAATTGTAGGCTATCCTCTTGGAGCTATGCGTCAGGTGTTAAATATGAAACCTGCAGATGCTAAAAAGCTAAGTAAGGGAATTCCAATTGACTCATCTAATAACGAGCTTTCGTATTGGGTAGGTTATGCGAAATTGTCTAATCCAGAGTTGAAAGTTGCTATTAAAGGAGATCAAAATTCTAACTACAAAGTGTTTGCTGATATCATCGGTACTTTGCAGGCTCAGAACATCAATATCTTCCAATTAGTAACTGGACCGGAAAACAAACCGAAATAAATTTTCATTTTTAATTACGAAAAGAAATGGCAGAAATAGATAGCTCCGGTGGCGGGAAGAAAGGCGGAGGAAAGAAGCGCAGTAAGAAAATGTCGACCAAAATCGACATGACACCTATGGTGGACTTAGGCTTCCTTTTGATTACTTTCTTTATGTTAACTACAACGTTAGCAAAGCCCGTTACCATGCAATTAAACATGCCTGATAAAACGGATACAAAGGAAACATCACCAGTAAAATTATCGGAAACACTTACGGTGTGTCCAGATGAGAATAAGGTGTATTATTACCAAGGTATCCCTACTGAAGCAGGTACGGTAATGCAAGTTACTAACTATTCGGAAACAGGAATTCGCAAGGTTATCGCGGATCTGAAAGCGAAAGTGGGTAATAATTTTACTATCGTGATCAAGCCAACCAAAAATGCGAAGTATCGCAATATGATTGACATGCTTGATGAATGTGCGATTACTAATAACAAGCGTTATGCTTTATTAGAAATCGATCCGGATACGGAAGCATTGATTAAACGATCAGGAAAATAAGCTTATTAAATTAATTTTAAATTAAACGAATATTATGTCACAAGTAATAAGCCAAGATGCTACTTTGGATGATATTATCTTCAAAAACAAAAACCGTGAATTCGGAGCTTTTGTTTTAAGGAAGACGTATCCTAAAGTAATGAAGCGGTCCGTATTACTAGGCTCTGCACTCTTTGTCGGTGCTCTTTTGTTAGCAGCTTTCTGGAAACAGTTAACTGCAGCAGCGGAAGATAAGACTGAGGTGACTGCTGAAGTAATGAAATTGGACAAGCCTGCTCCACCTAAAAAGGTTGAGTTGCCTCCACCGCCGCCACCGCCACCACCCAAGGAAATCCCTAAGGTGACAACGACGAAATTCTTACCTCCAGAAATCAAGCATGATGAGGAAGTAACGAAGCCAGAACCTCCCCCTGAAGAGGTAAGAGGTAATACCGCATCTGAAACGGTGAAGGGTGAATCGGAGACGTATGAACCACCAGTAGATCCAGATGCGAAAGGAGCTGAGCCTGTTGAGCCTCCTAAGCCAGCTGAAGATGAAATCTTCACGGCAGTAGAGCAACAAGCTGAATTCCCTGGAGGTCCGGGTGCATGGGGACGTTTCTTACAGAAAACGTTAAAATACCCATCTGCTGCTCAGCGTGCAAACGTAGGTGGTAGAGTATTCGTATCATTCGTTGTAAATACGGACGGTTCAGTTCAAGACGTACAAGTTTTGAAAGGAGTTGGTTTCGGATGTGATGAGGAAGCTATTCGCGTAATTAAGGCTATGCCTAAATGGAATCCAGGAAAGCAATCTGGACGCGCGGTTAGATCTCGTTTTACTCAACCGATCACGTTCGTTTTATCTGAATAAGATATAAACGCTTAACCATAGACAGACCTGCTGAATGTATTTTTAGCAGGTCTGTTTTTTTAAAGAAAATGAAAAGACCTATTGCTATTTGGATTAATGTCGGATTTCGTTTGATCGTTGCCCTAGCCTATTTTCTTTTAGGTATGTATGTGGCGTTTTTTTCGGAGTTTGATTTAGGTACTAATTTTGGTGTACCTACCATTGTTTTGTTTGGATTACTATTTATGGTCTATGGCTTGTTTCGGATTTGGAAAGCCTATACCTATTATAACGCTACCGATGAAGATGATGAAGAATACCAGAAATATTAGTTTAGCTCTACTAATCGGGCTAATTTTTTTGCAGTGCTCTACCGATAAAAAGGAGACACCTAAGGATTCAGCCACAGTTGGGGAAATTACTCTCGGGGTAGATGAGTCTTTTGAGCCTTTGATGAAGGCTGAGAAGACGGCATTCGAGGAGCAGTATAAATACGCTAAAATCAAGTATAAGTTTAGTCCTGAGAATGAAGTTATCGCAGATATGCTGAATGACAAGATTCGTGGAGTGGTGGTTACACGTGATTTGACGGCCAAAGAAAAAGAAAATTTTACGCGTAAGTCGGTTACCTACCGAAGCTTTAATATCGCAGCGGATGGCATCGCTCTTTTAGCTAATAAGTCTAATACGGATACATTAATTACCTTAGCTGATTTAAGGGATTTAATGGTAGGGGCTTCATCCAAATATACGCTTGTAGTAGACAAAGCGAATTCAAGTAATTTAAAATTTTTATTAGACAAATTAAAGATTTCGAGTTCGGAGAAATTATATGTGGTGGCCGCTGGGTCTAATCCAGAAGTCATTAAACAGGTGAAAAGTGATCCGCGATCGATAGGTATTGTAGGATCTAATTGGATTAGTGATGGGGATAATCCCACCTCGCTTGGATTTATTAGATCCGTGCATGTGATGTCTGTAGCTGAAGGTAAGGGGATGCCTTATACTCAGCCTTTTGGCTATAATTTGGCCTTAAAAAAGTACCCTTTACGTCGTGAAATCAAATATATTTTGAAAGAAGCACATCAAGGCTTAGGAACTGGCTTCTTAAATTATGTATCTGGAGATTTGGGACAACTTATTGTATTAAAGGCGGGATTAATTCCTTTGACCCGACCTATCACGATTCGTACCTATCAAATCAATCAATAGTTTATTTTTATTTTGTGTAAAGTAGGGAAAATAGAAGATTGTTTTTATTTTTGTTGTTCTTACGAATTTAAAGTTAAGTGTATAAAATTGGACATTTCGGTGTTCGAGGCCTAGGAAATTTTTTGAAAGCTATTAATTAAAATAACAAAATGAAGAAAATGAAATCGTGGATATTGGCAGTCAGTTTATTGATCACCAATTTGGCAATGGGACAAACTATCGCAGACGGATTACACTTAATCGATCGCGATCAGCCTACTAGAGCTAAACAAGTTTTTGAAGGTTTAGTGACGGCTTCTCCAACTGGGGAAAACTATTATTATTTAGGTTACTACCATTTATCTCGTAGAGATTGGGCAGGAGCTGAAGATGCTTTCAAGAAAGGCTTGGTAGCAGATCCTAAAAACTATTTGAATCAAGTAGGTTTAGCATCGATTAAAGTAGGCCAAAATAAGGTAAATGAAGCGAAAGTAGATTTTGACCGTATTTTGACTGAAACGAAATATAAGAATGGAGATGTTCTTCACCGTATCGCTGAGGCGTATTCCATGTTCTATAAATTAGGGCGCGATCCAGAATTCAATGCGAATAACAACGACCCTGCTGAGGCTATTCGTTTAATCGACTTGATGTTAGAGAAAACGAAGAAGGGTCCGAATGCAGAACAGATGATCGTTCGTGGTGATGCCTTCCTGATTAAAAATGATGGTGGCAACGCGGTTTCTTCCTATGAGCAAGCTTTATTGCAAGATCCTAGAAACGTGAAAGCCAAGGTGAAAATCGGTACCGTGTTTTTACGTGGTAAAAACTACCGTGAGACACAAACTCGTTATAAAGAGGCGATTGACTTGGATTCAAACTTTGCGCCAGCACACAAGCGTTATGGGGAGTATTTAATCGTAGGTAGCCAATATAAAAATGCTTCTCGCTATTTCAGAAAGTATCTAGAGAAAGCAGAAGCTACTCCTGAAGTTACTTTGGAAACAGCTAAATTATTGTTCTTATCTCAAGATTATGAAGGGGCGATGAAATACACGGATGAGGCAGATAAGAAAGGAGTGAAAGACAATGATATTTACCGTATGCGTGGTTATTCTCATGTTGAAATGAAGAACTACCAACAAGGGATTGATAACTTGGAAGGTATGGTTCGTTCTGGTGTGAAGCCATATTATATGGATGATCTGTATTTTGGAAAAGGATATCAGGGTCTAGGGAAAGATTCTATTGCGTTAAATTATTTAGAGCGTGCTGCACCTCTTGACACTAATAATAACGTATATAATATCATACATGATATTCGCTACAAACAAAAGCGTTATAATGATGCTGCTTCTGCTGCATTGAAGGGTATTGAGTGGAAACAAAAGAAAAACCAAACAGTAGGATCCGGAGATTACTTCAAAGCTGCGATGGATTATTACTTTGTTGCTGCATTTACACCTAAAGCGGATACCTTGAATCGCCCATTAATAGCGATGAAGTCTGATACTTTGTTTGCAAAGGCGATCTCTGTGAATGACAAATGGCCTCCATTCTATTTGAATCGTGCACGTGCTAATAACTTAATTGATTATACAGGTACGAAGTGGTTAGGAGTTCCTTATTATGAGAAATTCTTAGAAACGGTAACTAAATTAAAAGAAGAAAAATCAACTGCTTTTAAAGAAGATAAAAATCAATTATTTGAAGCTTATAAATTCTTAGGGGGATATCACTTAACGGTGACGAAAGATGATGCTAAAGTGAGAGACTATTTCACCAAAGCTCAGGAGATAAAAGCGGATGACAAAGATGTCAACGATTATTTGAATCCTGCACCAGCAGCGGCTCCTAAAAAATAAGTAAAGATTAATCATCGGAAAAAGCTGCTCATTGGGCGGCTTTTTTCATTTACGCAAACAGTATGTCATACGCAATCATTACCGGAGGAAGTAAAGGGATAGGCAAAGAAATTGCCTTGCAATTAGCAGAAAGAGGGTATAACCTGTTATTAGTAGCTCGCAATTCGTATGAGCTTCAGCAGGTAAAAGAGGAGATTCAGAAGAAGTATTCTCTAGAGGTGGATTACCTAGTGGCAGACTTAGCGGATCCTACTGCTGTCAATACGCTCTATGAATGGGTGTTAGCGAAGCAGATTGATCTACGCATTTTGGTGAATAATGCAGGCTATGGTTTAGTGGGTGAATTTGAAAAATATTCGTTTGAGGAAACCCAAAAAATGATGCAAGTTAACATGAATGCTTTGGTGGAATCGTGTTACCGTTTCTATCCAATGCTTTCAGGAAAAGGCCAAGCTTACGTATTAAATATTGCGAGCTCGACAGCCTATCAGGCGATTCCTTTGATGAGTGTTTACGCAGCCTCTAAAGTATTCGTCTTGAACTTCTCCCGTGGCTTGTTTCACGAATGGAAAGCTAAAGGAATTACCGTTACAGCCGTCAGCCCTGGTGCCACTACTACGAATTTTAATGACCGAGCGAACTTGCCTGTAAAAGCTAGCAAGGCAGCTGAAAAAGTAACGATGACTCCGGCTGTGGTGGCCAAGTTAGCGGTGGATGGCATGTTTGCGAAAAAGCAAGAAGTCATTACCGGCTTAGTTAATAAATTAGGTGCTTTCTTAGCCTGGTTAGCTCCGAAAGCCCTTTCAGAAAAAATAGCTAAAGGAATTTACGAATAGTCTTTTCTTGGCTAATTCCATCAGAGATTAGCTTTAGTATATAAGTTCCAGTAGGGAAACGGGATATATCCCAATTCAATATCCTACTGGAATTTTTTATTTCAGTAGCATCTAACATTTCCCCTTTTAGATCGAAAAGATATAGCATCGCATTTTCTGTATCATACGCTATTTCAATGGTAAGCATACGGTTAGTTGGATTCGGGTAGGCGGTAAATTCGTAAACAGCAGGCCTTTCTACCAAATAGACATTAGAGTAGGGAGAATAGCAGGCAAGATTCTTATGCATCCATTTAGCTCGAACATAGAATTCTCGCCCTTCTGTGATCTTTCGAAAACTCAAACTGTCAGTGGATCTAGTTTTGTCAATAAGCCATTCCGATATGCCTATTGAATGTGCCTTGATAAAAAAGGCCCCCATTTTTTCTAGTCTGGGGGTAGGAGGATTAGGCCTTCTTTCAAGAGTTATGATATCTGAACGATAAAAACAGCCATTTTCTTCTAAGACATTTTGATACTCTCCTGAAGGTAATAGCCCTGTAATGGTCTTATCTTCAGAGTACAAGTGGTGATCCTTCTCCCAGCCAACAAAACGTACATTGGAATCAATTGTGAGGCTAAGAAATGCGCTATCCGCTTCGCAAATGTGGCTAGTAAATGATTTATCAACAACCGAACTAGGTTGCTTTAAAATTGGTAGATTCAACTGAATGGTGTCCGTCTGGCCATCATTGCAGAAGAAGGTATAATTTCCCCCAGATAAGATGAAATCTGCTAGAGGGGATTCGTGGCGTTTCGACGCATTTAATCCAGAGGTTTTCAGCGGGCAGCCATCAATTCGAATGCGGTAGTTATTCATCAGGCAATTTGTTTCAGTGCGTGAGGTTAGATGGTGAATGATCGGCCCATTTCGTACATAATTTACCAGAGTCGTATCTTTTATATAGCAGCCTAGTGAATCTGTAACGGTTCTATATAGGAATCCATTGGAGCTATAAGGGCCTAAAAGACTTTTGGCTGTAGAGGTGTAAGAGATTTTATAGGGTGGCGTTCCATTAAAGGTTTGGGCTTCAGGTAGAATGATCGTTCTTTCACCCGTTAACGAAATAGCTAAAAGGGGTAGGAGTTTCAGACGTGGTTTGATGCGAAAGATAACGGGTGTGCGGTCGCTCTCGCAGTCGTTGATTTTGACGGAAGCGAATCGAACTAGAATAGAATCTTTTGCGCTAGTATTATGAATCGCTTTCATGACTAATGCTGTGGCCGTACTCAAGTTCGATTTAGTTAACTCTGATTCATACCAGATATTGTCTAGCCCCCCACTGGCTTGCAATGTGATGGTGACATCTGAGCAAAAGTAAGTAGCTGAGGTGTTGATGGGTGGGGATGGAATAGTGAATAGGATTGTTTTTACCCCTGTAGACAAGGGTCCTTCGCAACCTGATTTGACACAGGATGCGCGAAAAATTGAACTATCGGATGCCACGAGTGGCAAACGACTACCTTCGCCCAGCTTTGCCCCAGAGGCATTATACCAATATGTTAATGATGGAGAACAGCCGGTGGCGTTTAGAGAGAAGGGTAGGCCTGTGCAGGCTGTGACGATTTTAACAACATGCGAGGGAGCCAGGGGTAAGGTTCTTACATTTAAACTAACTTCATTCGAAGCAAGGACACAAGTTCCAGTAGGATAGGTGGTGTGTCGTACAAATGCCTTTAGCTTAGCCCCATGAAGCAAGGGTTGAGCGATAATTGAATCCACTGGTAAGCCATTGAGTGTCCAGAAATACAAAGGGGAAAGGGGGACAAGCGCCTTTTCGCAAACGCTTATACTTGAGATGATGGGTGCTTTTCTAAGCACCAAAAGCACAGAATCAGAATAGCTAATACACTTATCTAACGTTATTTTTAAACGATAATAGGTTCCTGTGGGGTGTGTAGATCCCCCCGAAAGAAAGGAATAGCGTTTAGAACGCGCATTTGTGATGCTTGTATACTTCGTATCTGTGGGTCTACGCTTTTCCCATTGAAAGGTGCTACCTGAACTGGCAACAGTGAGTCGAATGGAATCTCCTTCGCAGCTAATTTGAGAAAGGGGTTGTGTGCTGATGGTCGCACATTGGGCGATGGAAAGGAAACTAGATAAAAGGAAAAAGAGCGTTTTCATGGCTCGAAATAGAGCAGAAAACGAGGGCAAAACAAGCCGGAGAAAATCAATATCAGGAAACCGATAAATAAAAAACGCAAACCACTCACAGGGAGCGATTTGCGTTTTTATAAAGAACTAGATAAACTTAGATATCGCAGATTTTCACTGCTTGCTCTAGGGATGCCATTTTGTCTTTGCGGGCTGGAACAAATTCTTGTCCAATGTAGCCCTTGTAGCCAGTATCGTAGATCGCTCGAACGATAGAGGCGTATTGTAATTCTTGTGTTTCGTCTATTTCGTTTCGACCAGGAACGCCGCCCGTATGGTAGTGGGAGATGTATGGATGATTTTTCTTGATAGTGGCAATTACGTCCCCTTCCATGATTTGCATGTGGTAGATATCGTAGAGTAATTTAAACTTATCAGAGCCTACCATCTCACAAAGTACAGCACCCCATTCGGTGTGATCTGCTTGGTAATCTTTATGATTCAGCTTAGAATTCAATAACTCCATAGAGATGGTAACATCGTGGCGCTCTGCCGTTTTCATAATGCGCTGAAGGCCTTTCTTGCAATTCATCAAACCTTGCTCATCACTCATTCCGTTCCTATTTCCTGAGAAGGTGATCAGGTTTTTAATGCCTGCCTTCGCTGCGCGTGGAATTAAATCCTCGTAGAAAGAAACTAGGGCATCGTGGTTAGCCACTTTATTGAAAAAATTGGTTAAGCCCATCCCATCCGGGTATTTACCCCAGCCAATCGCCGCTGTCATGTCGTGTTTTTTCAAAATGTCCCATTCTTCAGGACCTGTTAATTCGATAGACGTTAAGCCAATTTTTTTAGCATTAATGACTAATTCTTCAAAAGGGATATCTTGGTAACACCAGCGACAAGCGGAGTGATTTACCTTTCCTTTTAAGTCAAGTCCTACCTGTTTGTCTGCTTCTGTGAAACGATGGCCCATCATGCCAAGGCCAGCGAATCCTGCAGAGCTTTTCAGGATGTCTCTGCGGCTGAATTTGTTTTCCATAGGTTTAAATTTAATAGGTTTATTTTAGCAATTCGGTGACGAATTTTTCGCTGAGCTCAAATAGCACGCCCGGATAAACGCCGAGCAATATACTGATAAATCCTAGACCAAAAAGGCTAAGTAATTCTAATTTATTCAAATCGGGTAAAGACCATTCGGCATTTTTTAGGTAGGTTTTTCCCAAATAGATTTTTTGGAACGTCCATAATAGATAACCAGCGCCTAATAATAAGCCCAAAGCTCCGATAACGGCAATCCCTGGATGCACAAAAGGACTAGTGAAGGCGCCCATTAAGCTGAAGAATTCCCCGATAAATCCGGAGAATCCGGGTAGGCCTAAAGAGGCAAAAATGGCAATACCTGAGATAACCGTGAAGCGAGGCATCAAGGTTACTAAACCGGAATAGGAATCGATTTCACGGTTACCGGTGCGGGAATACAAGACGCCTACGATTAAAAACAACAAGGCAGATAAAACACCATGGGAGATGATTTGGAAGATAGCTCCTTGCCACCCTTCCGCTGTAAAGGCCGCGATTCCGAGTAACACAAAACCCATGTGGGATACGGAGGAATAGGCTACTAATTTCTTTAAATCCGTCATCGCTAAGGCATTATAAGCGCCATAAATGATGGATAGGGCACCTAATCCGGCTAAAATGTTAGCTGCCATTAAGGCTTCTATTTGGAAGAAAGGAATGGTAATTCGCAGCCAACCGTAGGCTCCTATTTTTAATAATACTCCGGCTAATAAGACAGAGATAGGGGTTGGTGCTTCCACGTGCGCATCGGGTAGCCAGGTGTGCAAAGGAACCATCGGTAATTTGATCGCGAATCCGATGAATAATAGCCAAAATCCCCACTCCCGAGCGCTCATTCCAGCTAATTGCCAGCCGGAACTGATGTGAAGAATGCTGGTGATTTGGCAATTTTTAAAATCCGCTAAAGCTTGCATATCGAAGCTGTGAACTAAAGAGGACGTCGCTAACTCTTGTGAAGAAATCAATTGCTGTACGGTTTTCAATGCCTCTACATTGAAGTCTTGTTCCGGTCGAATTAAGCCATTCAATAAAGCGGTTTCGTACGGATCCACGTAGGCAACGCCCATCCCCAACATCACGATTAGGATTAAAAGGGATCCTACTAGCGTGTAAAGAAAGAATTTTAAAGAGGCATAGTTTCTGCGCGGTCCACCCCAGATACCGATCAGGAAATACATCGGTAGTAACATGAATTCAAAGAAGACGTAGAAGAGGAAGAGGTCTTTGGCCATAAAACAACCCATGATTGAGGCATTCAGTAGCAAGACCAAGGCATAATAGCCGCCTACTTTTTCCTTTATTTCAGTCGAGTTCCAAAGCGCCACCCAGGTAATCAACCCCGTTAAAAGAATCAGGGAAATGCTTAATCCATCGATTCCGAGGGTATATTTCGACATAAATTGTCCCATTGACCCGAGAGAAATTGAGAACCAATGATGCGTTTCGTTGAATTGAAATAAGCCGGATATTTTGTCGAATGCGCTGTAGATATAGCCCAAAAGCGCTAATTGTAGCGTCGAAAGACCGATGGCGATGTTTCTCGCTTGCTCCTTTAATTGACCTAGTCCAAGCACCAAAGCACCAAGCAGGGGCAATCCAATCAAGAGCGATAATAGGGGTAAATTCGTCATTTAATAAATAGCGCGTAAAGTAAAAATAGGGCAAATGTCACAATAATCATAGTCCAATAGCTTTGGACTTTAGCTGATTGCCAGCGACTTAATAGTTTTCCAGTTCCTGCACTTAGGCTGGAGCTTCCCCCTACCAAAATACCATCCACGAGATGACGGTCTACCCAAGCTAGCAGGTGGGCAATAATCACTTGCAGAGCGGCAATCCCATTCACGAAGCGCTCAATGAATTGCGTTTCGAAAATCTGTGCAGAACTGCTCTTCCATCGAATAAAGCGGAATAGGGATGGCCAAAAGCGAGGTAAAAACTGGTAATTTCCGGCCGGAATCCAGTTTCTAGTTAAATACGCTCCGGCAATTCCTACCACCCAGCTCGCCCCTGTGATGTACAACCAAATCGAAGGAATTTGGTAGATGGCTACCTCAAAATGCTCTAATAAAGCCGATGCGTGAACCTCGATTGGATTCCAAGAAATCCAGGCGAAAAGACTCGCTACAACTAGAATACAGATAGGGAGCGCAAAATCGGTAGTCGAAGGACCTTCTTTTACTGGCCCTAGAAAAATCAAATAGAACTGGCGGCTGATGTAGAAACTAGTCAATACCATCCCGATGCCTAACATACCTAAAAGTTCAAAATGTTCGTTTGTGTACAAGAATCCTGCGATATTTTCTTTGCTGTAAAAACCGCCCGTAAGAGGTAATCCCATTAATCCTGCACCGAAAATCAAATAGGCCAAAGCCGCTATTGGCGCTTTCTTGCGCAGTCCGCCCATGTCGTTTAGGCTTTGGGAATGCACTGTGTGAATGACAGCGCCCGCCGCTAAAAAGAGGCCCGCTTTAAAGATTCCATGTGTCAATAAATGGAACAGTGAAGCATCAGAACCCATTCCCATCCACATTAAACCCAGCTGGGAAATGGTGGAATAGGCCAGCGTTTTTTTGATGTCGTTTTGGAAAATGGCGAAAATCGCTCCTGAAATAAAGGAAATTGCACCAATGATACCCATAAAAAGATGGGTCTCTGGACTCGTTATATCATATACTTGTACTCCCACAAAAACGCCTGCTGCCACCATGGTAGCCGCGTGGATCAAGGCAGAGGCTGGGGTAGGGCCTTCCATCGCATCGGGTAGCCAGGACATCAAGGGGAATTGAGCTGATTTTGCGATACCCCCTGTGATAATAGCTATACCGATCAGCGTAGGAGCGATGCCATTTATGTCAGAAAATTGCCACGTATTGAAATGTAATCCGAGAGCAATTAAGCCGAACAATAAGGCAATATCTCCCAGGCGGTTAATCAAAAAGGCTTTTTTAGCTGCTTGTGTTGCTTCATTTTTTTGATGCCAAAAACTAATTAACAAATACGAACACGCCCCCACAAGTTCCCAAGCTCCATAGAAAATGAGGATGGAATCCGCTACCAAAAGCAGGGTCATCGAGCCCACAAATAGATGCAAATACACGTAATATCTACCGAGAGAGGGGTCGTCTTTTAGGTACTTTTTTGAGAATAGTTGAACGCAAAAAGACACAATCGCCACTAGTCCCAAGACTAATTGCGAGGAGGCATTCGCCCAAAAACTGGCATTTATTTCTTTTCCTCCTAGTTGAAACCAGATGTAAGCGATTTTGAAATCAACGGAAGCTTGCGCACAAAAAAAGATAACTAAAAGGCTAAATACAGCCGAGAGGGAAATCGAAAAAAGGGGTTTGGGAAAAAGAGCTACCAAAAGCGCGGAGGCCCAAGGCAACAAGAGTACTCCAAGAAACAGGAGATTTAATCCCATATACTTTGTATAGATTTAGGGACAAATATACGGATTATCCACCACTCACAGGAGGAATTAGGGCAATTTCCATCGATTCCGATAGGATAAAATCAGGTTCAGGGAAGCGATGTTCTGCTGCAAGTCGCAAAGAGGGTAGATTTTCCAAAGCCGGATGCATCGAACGCAAGGTATGTAACATTTCTTCCACGGTGACTGAGCCCTCTGTTTTGATCGAAATCTTGGACGATTTTAATAAATCTCGGCAAATACCGAACAGCAATATGTGGTAGGTTGACATCGTTTTTTGTACCTTTGAATACTTTGAACAAATATATTGGATAATCCTCAGCTTTTAGATAATCACGGTCGCGAATTGACGTATTTACGTCTCGCGGTAACGGATCGTTGCAATCTGCGCTGCACCTATTGCATGCCGGCGGATGGGATTACTTATATGCCGGAACGGGAGTTAATGAGTTGGGAGGAGATGTTTCGGTTGACTCGCATTTTGCACGAAATGGGCATTAAAAAAGTCCGCATCACCGGTGGAGAGCCTTTTGTTCGGAATGGTTTGCTGGATTTTTTAACGAATTTAGCGGGCTTGAAAGACCTAGAAATCTGTTTAACAACGAACGGCGTGTTCATCGGTGAGTATTTAGGTGCGTTGAAAAAGCTTGGTGTACGCCACATTAATTTAAGCTTGGATTCAATTGACCGGGATCGCTTTCAGCAGATAACACGTCGTGATGATTTTGCCAAAGTCTATGCAAACCTTATTCGTTTAATTGAAGCTGGTTTTCAGGTCAAGATCAATGCGGTCGTGATGCAGGGCAAAAACGAGGAAGATATTATTGCTTTGACGGAGTTTGCACGCGAACATCCAGTTTCGGTTAGATTCATCGAAGAAATGCCATTTAACGGTTCCGGACTGGTAGAAGAGAAACTATTTTGGGATCATGCCCGTATTTTAGAGCGTATCCGCTCGCAATTTCCGGACTTAAAAGTGAGACCCTTTTTGTTCGGTGAAACGGCAAATACGTATGATATTCCTGGTTTTCAAGGCAATTTGGGTATTATCGCGGCCTTTACGCGTACGTTTTGCGGAAGCTGCAATCGTATTCGCTTAACGGCTAAAGGGCAAGTCAAGACTTGCCTGTACGATGATGGCGTTTTTAATATGAAGCCGTATCTTCGTAGCGAAGTGAGCGATGAGGAGGTGAAAGCACAATTTTTGACATTATTTAAATCGCGTCCGTTGGATGGATTTGAAGCAGAAAATAAACGACAAGGAGTCATCACCGAATCGATGACGACTATTGGAGGATAAATATGAGTGAATTATCAAACCTGATTGAGAAATTTTCTAGCCTACGCGTTCTCGTGATAGGCGATTTAATGGTGGATGCCTACACTTGGGGTAAGGTAAATCGCATATCACCAGAAGCTCCGGTTCCCGTGGTGAACGTGATCAAGCGGGAATCTCGCTTAGGCGGTGCCGGTAACGTGGTTTTAAATATCGCAAGCCTTGGTGCTAAACCCTATGTTTGCTCGGTCATTGGAGATGATTCAATAGGCGAAACCTTACAAGGAATTCTAAAAGAATCGGGATTATCAATTGATGGTATTATCGTAGAAAAAGGTCGTCCTACCACTGTTAAAGAACGTGTTATTGCCGGATCTCAACAATTGATACGAGTGGATTCGGAAACAGAAGCACCTATTTCAGCTGCATCTTCTAAAGCTTTATTGGAGCAAGTGAAAGCTTGGTTACCAGAAGTCGATGTGATTCTTTTTGAGGATTATGACAAAGGAGTTTTAAGTCAGGGGCTGATTCAAGAAATTATCACACTAGCTAAATCACGCCAAATCCCAACCGTCGTTGATCCTAAGAAAAAGAATTTTTTCGCCTACAGTGGCGCTACCTTATTTAAGCCAAATTTGAACGAATTACGGGATGGTTTAGGTTTAGAGGCAGCAGCTATCGCACCGGAAGCCATCGCAAAAACAGTGGCTGATTTCAAGGCTTCCCAATCTTTTACAGGTCTATTTGTGACGATGTCCGAACGCGGTGTGTATATGGATTATGCAGCAGATCAAATTCAAATTCCTGCACACATTCGCCAAATTGCCGATGTTTCAGGCGCCGGAGATACGGTAATTTCCATTGCTGCTTGCGCATTAGCCGCTGGTGGTTCTGCTAAGCAAATTGCAGAGCTCGCAAACTTAGGCGGAGGCTTAGTCTGCGAATCGCTAGGAGTGGTTCCGATTGATGTGGAATTGCTGAAGAGGGAAGCTGGAAAGATTTAATCTTCTATGCTTCAAACTCGATTCCCAAAACCCTAAATCAATCCAATTTTATTCGTGGGTCTATGTACCATACTAAATCCGTTATATAGAACTCTCCTGAATATATTCCGAAGGAAGTTAAGCTTCTTAGTTTACTAAAAGCATCCATTGTTGTACTTTTAAAGTCGGGCTCTTTTTGTGAATTCGCATTACCTTTTCCTGAGATAAAAGGGAGTATAATCCATTTGAAAAGTTTCGGGTCTGATGGTAAATTCCAACAAGTTTCTGACTGTTTAATAAACTTCATAACATGTTCTGCATCTGTTTTTTCCATTCCTCCCATATGCCTCAAATCAGTAATTTTCCCGTTTCCATTTAATTTAAAAACGAATAAATTAAAAGTTGGTCTATTACCCCACACTTTTAGATTGTGCGAAAAGTATTCGTAAAATTCACTTTGACCGCAACCATTGAATAAAAATTCGTTTTTAGGATTTTCTTGCGCTACCGTCTTGATGCTACTAGAGATCATCAAAAGAATAATCAGTAATTTAATTGCAATGTTTGCCATAATTTTGGTTTTTGTATTTCTGATCTGTATTGTAAACGTCCCATTCATTAACTCCTAATTCTTTTAATAAATAATCATAACAGTCTTTTTCCTTTTGAAGACCTAATAAAGCTAAAATTTTTGCGTCTTTCTCATCTGTCTTGTAAAGAGTATGTAAAAAGGCAGCTATTTCACTTACATATTCGTTTAACATTTCTTGGTGATCTGTGCTTGGGAACTTATTATTGATGTAGACATGTAAAAATTCATGAATAATTACCCGAGCGATGTATTCTTTGGAGGCATTTTTCAATACTGAAACATTCAAAGTTATCACATTGCCATCTACATATGCATTGCGACCTTTTAAATTAGTATCCAAATTTGCGGTATTTTCATTAATAATTACGGAGTATTTCAATCCTCGTTTCTCAAAGTCAATTTTTTGAATTATCTCTGAAATCTTACCGTAAACGTTATTGTTCTTAAGTTCTGCCAATACCTCGTTAAAGCAAGGAGTTTTCAATTGAGATTCAATTTCTGAGTAATTGTAGTCATTAAAATCTGAACTAGCTTGATTTCCACCTCCACCTCCAAAGCTATATTCTCCATCTTCCTTGTTTCCATAATAATCTAACATAGTAACGTACAAGTAAAGCCAACCACCTTCTTGATTTAATCGGGGTGCTGATACCGTGACTTCTCCGAGCATAGTTCCCATTAAAAAATGAATCATATCGATTTCTAAAGGAGATAAATTCATCTCTCGTATTCGAGCACCTTTGCCTTTCAGTATACGGTTTTTAGATTTATGCAGAAAGCCTGATTTTAACGTTTTGCCTTCGATAGATTGGATGATGATTTCCATATCAGTTTCATTAATGCGTCGATAGGATTTGTACCAGCCGTGGCGTTTGCCACCAAGCTCGAAAGTGATAAATTCCATAAAATCGGGGGAGCCGACTTGGATGGAGGTATTTTTGACCGGGGCAGAATAAGCGGAAACGCTGTCGAAAAGTTTAATCGGGATGGCTAAATCCCAGGCAATAAAGGAAGCACGACCTAGCGGGTCTACTTCGTGTGTCCAATCCTTTAATTCATGAATTGCGGAAGAAGTGGCTGGTGCAACAATGCTTTCTTTAGTGCAAGAAAGTAGGCAAAAAAGGCCTAAAATAAGGAATAGTTGTTTTTTATAGTGGTTTTTCATCGTTCTTGGTTTTATTGAACGATGTAATCTTACGGTTATCGATGGCCAATCACTATCAGTAAACTGATAATCAACTCACATTATCAGTTTACTGATAATTACCCCACCCAAGCCGTAAACTCAATTTCCACTTTATACTGTGGAGCGATCAAAGCAGAAATTTCATAAATCCCCGTTGTCGGTTTGATGTCTTTGAAGAAGTGCGAATGAGCGCGCGCGATGTCTCCATTTTTAGACATATCCGTCGTGAAAATACGGGTACGCACTACGTCTTTTAGGGATGATCCTGCTTCTTCTAAAACCATCGAGATGCGTTCGATGATGTTATAGGTTTGGGCATATAAATCGTCAGCCGTTATTTTTTCGCCATCCACCAGGGCAACTGTGCCGGAGATTTCTAACAAGTTTCCTGTTTTAACGGCGCGGCAGTAACCGAAGGTATCTTCGAAAGGGGAACCGCTGGAGATGTTAATTCTATTGCTCATTTTCTTTACTTATGTGCGTGATTTTTTGCCAAATTTCCGGCTTTGCATGCCTTACAACCTCACCTATGACGATGACTGCTGGATTGGTCAAGCCTTCTTTAGAAGCCATAGTGGCTAATTCTGCAGCCGAAGATACGCCAATGCGTTGGTTTTTCATCGTGCCATTTTGGATAATCGCGGCGGAGATGTCGCCTTTGCCCAGACTTTGGCATAAATCCGAAATCTCTTTTAATTTATTCATGCCCATCAAGATCACTAATGTCGCGGACGATTGCAATCCTAAGGTCAGGTCGGAAGTTAAAGAACCATCCGATTTCGTACCCGTCAATACCCAAAAGCTCTCGTTCACCCCTCGAATCGTCAAGGGTATTTCAGCTAACCCCGCAGCTGCGTAAGAGGAGGAAATGCCGGGAATATAATCTGTCAATAAACCGAATTCACGAGCGTATTCGATTTCTTCTTGACCACGGCCGAAGACAAAAGGATCACCGCCTTTCAAGCGAACCACGTGTCCTAGTGCATAGGCTTTCTCTATAATTAATTTATTAATTGCATCTTGCGAATGGCTGGAACCTGCGCGCTTGCCCACATAAATCTGCTCGCAGGTAGGAGTGCAGTGTTCTAATAAGGTCTTGTCGACTAAAGCATCGTATAAAACCGCTTGCGCAGACGCGATGGCTTTAATGGCCTTTAGGGTAATCAATTCTGGATCACCTGGGCCAGCACCTACCACCGTTAATTTCGGGTGAGGTTCTAAAGATCTGAAATGGCTTAAATTTTTCATACGATTAAGAGCGGGCTACTTTGGCGGATTGTAAAAAGGCATAAGCTTGAGCGGTGTAGCGAGATGCAAAACCTGCTGATGGTTCGTTTTGATTAATCTGTAAGACTAATTCAGCGAATGATGGTGCATCCACGGCAAAATCACCAGTTGCTACAAAGTTTTCATCGAACTTCGTGATGACGGATGTTTGGGTAGGTACCGAAATCGATTTATTTAATAGGAGTGCTTTCGCTGCAGAAATATACACGCTATAGGCGTGGTAGATCGCATCCGCGTAGCGTTTATCTTCTAAAGCGGCTGCCGTCCATTCGTATTTCTCGTCCGATTCGAATAATAAGGTCGCCACTAAGTCGATCACGACACCTGCGCATTCGCCCACACCGATTTCGGTGGCGAAGTTTTCTGAAGCACCCCAGTCGATGAAATCATCGTCCACAAGCGTGCTTAAATCTGCGATAGGCTTCAATAAATCGTAGAAATACTTCTCGCCTTGGCGATCATAATAGCTGTGGAAATATTCGTCCACCTGTGCGTTTTCTTCGAAGTTATTCAATAGAGTACGCAAGACTTGGGGACCTCTTTTGGAAGGAACTTTGATCACTTTATCGGCGATTTTTCCTTCGCCATTGCCTAAAGTCGCACCGCCCAATAACACCTGCAAGGCTGGTAAAACACGTTTGTCCGCAGCTTTCAAGGAAGATCCGTGGAATCCAATCGATGCCATACTGTGTTGGCCACAGGCGTTCATGCAACCAGAAATTTTGATCTTCATCGCGCTGTCGTGGATTAAGGACGGGAATTCCTCGCTGATGACGGCCTCTAATTTTGAGGTGATATTCGTCGAATCCGAAATCGCTAAATTACAGGTGTCCGTTCCCGGGCAAGCCGTGATGTTTGCGATGGAATTTGCCCCTGGAGCTGCTAATCCATGGGCGTCTAATACGGAATAGACATAGGCCAAATTCGCAGTGGGCACATATTTCAACATCAAACCTTGGTTAATCGTAATGCGAACATCATCGCCGATATATCCAGTTAAGGCTTCAATTAGGGAACGTGAGGTCACGCTTGAAATATTACCGTTCAGGATGCGCACATAGACCGCGTGGAATCCTTTTTGCTTTTGTTCAAAGGTATTGGTCGCTAACCAAGTAGCGTATTCTTCCGTAGATGGAGTAGTCGTAGAAGCTACTAACGTAGGCGCTTCCACCTCCCATGCCGTAGCTGATGGTATGTCGAAAGAGTGATTTTTCAACGCTTTCGTTTCTGCATTCACAAGATCCATGAATGCCTCAAAACCGATTTTTTGGATCAAGAATTTCATGCGTGCCTTGTGGCGGGAATTGCGTTCGCCGTGGCGATCGAAAACACGCAAAACAGATTCGATGAACGGGATTACTTCGTTTTCAGCAAGGAATTCGTGTGCTACGTGAGCTAGCATCGGTTGTGCGCCTAAGCCACCACCCACGACTACTTTAAAACCGCGAGCTCCATCCACGATTTTGGGAATAAAACCCAAATCATGTAAATAAGCTAAGGACGTATCTTCATCCGTATTTGAAAAAGAAATCTTGATTTTACGCCCCATCTCCTGACAGATCGGGTTACGCAAAAAGTAGCGAAATGCGGTATCCGCGTGCGGGCTTACATCGAATAATTCCTTCGGGTCAATTCCTGAAGTGGGAGAGGCAGTGATGTTACGCACCGTGTTTCCGCAAGCCTCTCGTAACGTGATATCATCCTGCTCTAATTTCGCCCAAAGTTCCGGCGTGCGGTCCAGTGACACATAGTGAATTTGTATATCTTGACGTGTAGTCAAATGCAGGTTCCCGGTCGAATATTCGTCTGAAATGTCCGAAATTCGCTTCCATTGGTGGAATTGAATCTTACCATAAGGCAATTTTATGCGGATCATTTGTACCCCCTGTTGGCGTTGTCCATAGACACCTCGTGCGAGACGAAGACTTCTGAATTTCTCCTCGTGTATCTCGCCAGCCTTGAATTGAGCGATTTTTTTCGCTAAATCTAGGATGTCTTTTTCTACAACCGGGTTTTCTATCTCAGAGCGGAAACTTTGCATAATTTATTCTTGACAAGTTTATAAAGTCTATATAATATATAGATTAGATGCAAATCTACGAAAATACCTTTTATTGCCAAAGAATTTTTATATTCGTTTTCATAAATCTTAAAACGATGAAAAAACTACTGACTATTCTTTTTTGTGCACTAGCACTTAGCCTAAACGCACAGATCGGGAAAGACCCGGCTGGCGTACAAGTTGTCAAGACAAAACACTCCATTACGATCGCTGGTAAGGTGATTAATTACACCGCCACTACCGGTTATATGCATATGAAGGCAGATACGGGTAAGGTTTTGGCCAAAATCTTCTTCACATATTATTCCAAAGACGACGAAGACGGTGCTAAGCGCCCAGTCACTTTCACCTTCAACGGTGGCCCAGGTTCAGCCTCTTTGTGGTTACACATGGGTGGCGTAGGTCCTAAACGCGTTGTCTTAAAAGACGACGGAACCGCAACTGCAGCCCCTTATTCTTATATCCCTAATGAATTTTCTTGGTTAGACAAGACGGATTTAGTCTTTATTGACCCTGTTTCCACTGGCTATTCCCGCGCCGTGGGTGAACCAGCGAGCAAATACCACGGATATGTAGAAGATATCAAATCTGTAGGTGATTTCGTTCGCAACTTCTTAGGTCGTTATGACCGTTGGGCATCGCCTAAATTCCTTGCAGGCGAAAGCTATGGAACAACTCGTGCCGCCGGATTATCTAAATTCTTGCAAGATGAGCACCGCATCTATATTAATGGTGTGATTTTGATTTCTGCAGTCTTGAATTTCGGGACAAACGACTACAATGTCGGAAACGATTTACCTCGTGCTTTATACATTCCTTCTTATACAGCTGCCGCTTGGTACCACAAAAAATTAGCTCCAGCCTTACTAGCTAGACCTATCGCAGACGTTTTAAAGGAATCGGAGCAATGGGCAATAGGACCTTATGCAACAGCTTTAATCAAAGGCGGTTGGATGTCTGAGGCAGAGAAATCAGCCATTGCTGAAAAAATGGCCTATTATACGGGTCTTTCCAAAGAATTGTGTTTACAATCGAACTTGCGTCTGGAGGAAAGCCGTTTCTATAAAGCCTTGCGCCGCGCAGATGGACTTTCGATTGGTCGTTTAGATGCTCGATTTACAGGTCGTAATTTGGACGATGCTGGTGAATTCGTGGATTTTGATCCCTCGTTTGCGAATATCGATGGACCATTCACTGCCACCATCAATGACTATTTATCGAGAGAATTGAAGTTCACGGAGGAGAAAGGCTACAACGTCTTTGGCGAAGTATACCCTTGGTCCTATAAAAACGTTCAAAACAAATACCTGAACGTCGCGGAAAGTCTTCGTGATGCGATGGCCAAAAATCCGAACCTCAAAGTCTACCTCGGCTGCGGCTACTACGATTTCGCAACTCCGTACTTCACGGCGGTCTACGACATCGAGCACATGTTCTTGCGTCCCGAACAACGCTCCCGCGTAGATATTAAATACTACGAATCAGGCCACATGTACTATATCCACAAACCATCCTTGATTCAATTCAAGAAGGATATCGATTCCTTTTTCGATTCGTCGAAATAATTTGCTATTTTTGCAACCCCACGGACTCATCTAGAGGGGTGTCCGAGTGGTTTAAGGAGCACGCTTGGAAAGCGTGTGTAGGTCTCAAGCTTACCGAGGGTTCGAATCCCTTCCCCTCTACAAAGCCTCTCAGCGTTAGCTGAGGGGCTTTGTTCATATGGGGCCGAGTAATGCGCTTGTGTAGTTAATCGGCCCCATATGCACAAAGCCTGTCACCATTCGCGAAGCGAATGGTGACAGGCTTTGTGCCAGATGCCCTGTGGGCTGACAGCGGAACGAAGTGGAGCTGTCACTCCCGACTTCAAATCTATAGTGACAGGCTTTGTGCTAGATGCCCTGCGGGCTGACAACGGAACGGAGTGGAGCTGTCACTCCCTTCTTGTAAATATCAAGTAACTGATAATCTGCCTCTTTCATTTTTAATCATGCTTTATCAAACCTAGCTTGTCAAGGGATTGATGGAATTCTGTTTTGGCACGGCCATTACATAATTTAATTTCCCCTTTCATAACTACGATAGCATTTATATTGTACATTTACAGCATAAATGCTACACACATGAAAAAGGAAATGAATGAACCTGTCATTTTTGATACGCGAAAGAGTATAAGACGCGCAAGAGTTGCTGAAGCTTCTACGCCGAAATGGCGATTCGTGTCTGAGGGGATTGAATATACCTGGCAGTCTACATTAGAAAGAGTGGGTATTATCCGAATGGGGGTTCCTTATTCGGCTATTGAAGTCATTAGTAAGCGCATTAACGTTCCGGTAAAATCAGTTTTAACTATGTTTGGCCTACCTCAAACCACCTACAATAAAAAAAGAAGAGAAAAATCACTGCTGAATGGTAGAGATAGTGAAGTCATTTTACTTCTGACGGAATTAGTTGATTATGGAATCGAAGTTTTTAATCAAGAAGAGTATAAATTTCAACGTTGGATGAAAAAGCCCAATTATTCGTTGGGAAATAATACACCAGAAAGTTTATTGGACTCTAACACAGGCATTCAAGAAGTTCGAAACTGTCTGAATCGAATTGAATTTGGAAATTTTGCCTAATGAAAGTATATCGAATTGAGCGGGAAAAATACCTAGATACCATATTGTCAGGTGGAGGTGCGTCCAGAATGGAAGGTTATCGATGGAATAGCTTAAACACTTCGGTAGTTTATACCTCTGCATCTCGAGCCCTTGCTACTCTAGAAGTTTCCGTTCACATTGATCTATCTGAAGATCTGCCGACAGATCGATTTTATGTTGAATTAGAGATTCCAGACGAAATAAAAATAGTAGAACTGAATGTAAATGATTTGCCTGAAAACTGGGACTCCAAACCACCTATTTTAGAAACTCAGTTTATAGGCGACGATTTTGTTGCGCTGAAATCAGCTGCTGTCCTAAAAGTACCGAGTAGTATTGTGCCTCCGGAATTTAATTACCTTATAAATCCTGCTCATCCTGATAGTGTTAAAATCAAGGTCCTCTCAGTAGAGGCGCTGGTATTTGATGGGAGAATGGTGAAGAAATAATTAAAGTAGATTAATCCTCCCAACTATTTCATTTTTAAACTTTTAAGTTCATATTTACCTCCATAAATATAAACCTATAAGTTAACATGAAAAACCTCTTCCTCCTCCTCCTAGTATTAAATTTCTCAGCCCATGCCCAATGGGTCGAATTATTAAATGGCCGCGACTTATCTGGCTGGAAAACCAGCGAGAATCCTAATTCATTCCAAGTGCAAAACGGCGAACTCGTTGTCGCAGGTCCTCGTGGCCACTTATTCTATGATGGTCCCGTAGGCAATCACAATTTCCAAAATTTCGAAGTAAAAGCACTCATCAAAACCTATCCTGGAGCAAACTCCGGATTATACGTATGTACTGCTTTCCTTGAAAATGATTGGCCTTCTCAAGGATACGAGGTACAAGTAAATAATTCTAATACCGATTGGCGTAGAACTGCTAGCCTTTATGGCATAATAGACACCGCGGAAAAATTAGTACACGATGAAGAGTGGTTCGAATTACATGTGAAAGTGGAAGGGAAGCACATCACGACCAAAATCAACGGTAGAACTGTAGTCGATTTTGAGGAGCCGGTAGGAAGAACAGATAAAAGACGAATTCAACCTGGAACTATTGCCATTCAGGCACACGATCCGAAGAGCAGGATCGCCTATAAAAGCGTTCAGGTAAAATTGAACTAAAAAAAAGAGGAGCTTAAAAAGGCTCCTCTTTTTTATTATCTAAACTATGGATTACAAATCCACTGCTTCACCATAAGCCGCTTCTGTCGCGCCTTTGAAGGCTTCTGACATCGTCGGGTGAGGGTGAACCGTTTTCATAATCTCGTAAGCCGTGCTTTCTAACTTGCGAACTACCACCGCTTCAGCGATCAATTCCGTTACGTTGTAACCGATCATGTGAGCGCCTAATAATTCACCGTATTTGGCATCATAAATAACTTTTACGAAACCATCACGAGCGCCGGCAGCCGTTGCTTTTCCAGACGCTACGAATGGGAATTTACCCACTTTGATATCGTAACCAGCTTCAATCGCTTTTTTCTCGGTCATACCGACTGAAGAAATTTCTGGGTTGCAATACGTACAACCTGGGATGTTTGTGTAGTCCAAAGCCTCTGTCTTGTGACCAGCCATTTTCTCTGCACAAATAATCGCTTCCGCTGAGGCAACGTGTGCCAAAGCTGGACCCGGAGTAATATCTCCAATCGCGAAATAACCTGGAATATTCGTTTCGTACCAAGCATTCACTGGAATACGACCTTTGTCTACGATAATACCTACTTCTTCTAGACCAATGTTCTCTAAATTACAGATCACACCTGCTGCTGAAAGAACGATATCGCATTGAATTTCTTGGTTACCCGTTGGAGTTTTGATGCTCACTTTGCAACCTTTTCCTTTCGTATCCACTGACTCCACGCTAGATGACGTCAAGATATCGATACCCATTTTCTTGTATTGCTTCGCTAATTCTTTTGAAACATCTTCATCCTCTACGGGAACGATGTTTGGCATGAATTCTACGATGGTTACTTTCGTTCCCATCGCCGCGTATACATAGGCAAATTCAACTCCGATCGCACCAGAACCGATCACGACCATCGAATCTGGACGTTTTTCTAAGCTCATCGCCTTGCGGTATTCGATCACTTTTTCGCCATCGATTGGCACATTAGGCAATGCACGAGCGCGAGCACCCGTCGCGATCATGATATTTTTTCCTTCGTAAACGGTTTTCTTCCCGTCTGCATCAGTTACTTCGACTTTCTTACCAGGTTGGATTTTTCCAAAACCCATAATCACGTCAATCTTGTTTTTCTTCATCAAAAACTGAACGCCTTTGCTCATGCTATCCGCCACGCCACGAGAACGGGAAATAACCGCAGAGAAATCAGCTTCAGCGCCTTTTACGGTAATTCCGTAATCAGCCGCGTGCTTGATGTACTCGAAAACTTGGGCAGATTTCAAAAGGGCTTTGGTAGGAATACATCCCCAGTTTAGGCAAATACCACCTAAGGATTCTTTCTCTACAATTGCACATTTTAAACCTAATTGAGAAGCTCGGATAGCTGCTACATAACCCCCTGGGCCTGAGCCTACCACGATCAAATCGTATTGTTGCGCCATTTTATTGCTTGATTTAAATGAATGAGGCCGCAATTTAGCACAAAATCGGGTATATTTGCACTTTATTAAGTAGAAAAACACATGACTAGAGACAGGTTCAATGACCTGAAAGCCAGAATAGAGGCTTTAAGGAGGTATCTTTGACTACGATCACAAGAAATATTTAATCTCTGAACTAGAGACGGTTACCTTAGATCCCGAATTTTGGAATAATCCAGACAAGGCAGAAAGCACGATGCGCGAGATGCGTGGGCTGAAGTTTTGGACGGATGGGTTCGATAAACTCGCGAATGCGCAAGGCGATTTAGAAACCATTTGGGAATTTTACGAAATGGGTGAAGCCACCGAGGCGGAAGTGGATGCAGAAGGCGAGAAGCTGGAGGCAAACCTGGAGGCTTTGGAATTCCGCAAAATGATGTCTGACGAAGGCGATAACATGAGCGCCGTCTTAGAAATCAATGCGGGAGCAGGTGGAACCGAATCCCAAGACTGGGCCGCCATGTTATTGCGCATGTACCACATGTGGGCAGAAAAGAACGGCTTCAAAGTGCGTTTAGTGGATGAAAATCCAGGGGATGTTGCAGGAATCAAATCCGTTACCATCGAGGTGGATGGCGAATTTGCCTATGGTAATTTAAAATCTGAAAACGGTGTGCACCGCTTAGTGCGTATTTCCCCTTTCGACTCGAACGCGCGTCGTCACACGTCGTTTGCCTCGGTCTACATCTGTCCTTTAGCGGATGATACCATCGAAATTGAAATCAATCCAGCGGACATCGATTGGGATACTTTCCGTTCCGGTGGTGCAGGAGGCCAAAACGTGAACAAAGTCGAAACAGCCGTTCGTTTGACCCACAAACCTTCTGGAATCATCATCGCTTGCCAGCAAGAACGCTCGCAATTAATGAACAAAGAGGTAGCATTGCGCCTATTGAAGTCTAAATTATACCAAATCGAAATCGATAAACGCAACGCCGCGCGCGCAGAAGTGGAAGCAGGCAAGAAGAAAATCGAGTGGGGTTCGCAGATTAGATCCTATGTATTAGACGATCGTCGCGTGAAAGATCACCGCACGAATTACCAAACATCGAATACGGATGCAGTATTAGACGGGGAGATTAATGAGTTTATTAAGGCGTATTTGATGGAGAACTAGTCCAAAGTCCGGAGTCGATAGTCCGAAGTCGATAGTCACTAGTCCGGAGTCTAACGTCCGGAGGAGTTGTTAGGCTTTGTCAGACGATTCTTCTACTACCGCGGCTTCGGTTTCTGCTTCCAATGACGCTAGGTAATCTACTAGTAAATCTTTGGCATAGGAAAGAGCAAGCGCAAGGGCGTAGGATTTAATGGCATCACCCACGATTGAACCTTTTTTCTTGGAACCAGAGAAGGTCGAATATAAGAGGTAAGCGCCGGCTACTATGCCACCAGCGATTAACATCTGGTTTCCGATTTTTTTGTATTCAGTAACCGTCTCTGTTAATTTCTCCTGAATCTCAGCTGCCTGGCTTTCTAATTCTTCTCTTTTCTCTTTATTCTGACTCATTTTCGCGTGGTTTTAAGGATAAGAAAAGAACGAAACTAGCTAGGCCAATGATGCCAGCCATGATGAAATAACCGATAAAACGGCTCTCTAGAGCTTGGTTGATCCACTCAGAACCTCCTAAAAGAAGGAAAAATAGGGTAATTGCGAAACCAGCTGCCACTAAAACAAGTTTGAAAATTCGAACAAGAATCTCCTCCAGTTTTTCCTGAATATCTAACTTGATGATCTCAAATTGAGTCTTGAGATAGTCAGTAATCAATTCAACTAGACGATTGTTTTCGAACAAACCCATTTTATTTTTGCTTTAACTTCGCTTCAATCGAGTGTTGTGTGTGCGGTACTAAGCGTAAACGTTCTTTGGAAATCAACTTTCCAGAATCGATACATACGCCGTAAGTGCCGTTTTTAATGCGCATTAGTGCATTTTCTAGATTAACTGCAAACTTTTGTTGACGAACAGCTAATTGGTTTAAGTTTTCTTTTTCCGCAGTATCAGCTCCATCTTCCATTACTTTCGAGTTTCCGGAAGTTGCGTCTGTTCCTGTGTCGTTTTTCTTACTTAACGCTTCTCTTAAATATTTTAATTCTGCTTGGGTGTCTTCTAACTTCTCTTTGATAATCTGCTCAAACTCCTTTAATTCTTCGGCAGAGTATCTTTGTTTTTCTTCGTTCGCCATAATCTAAAATATGATTTTTTGTAATAGGGCACAAATATAATTAGCTCGATTGGAATAAGGTAATATAACGGATAAAATCTCAGACAATTTTTTTATTCCCTGTTTTTCAGGGGTTTAAGCCAGTCTAGGTAGCCTTTTAGGGCTAAAATAATAAAGACCAAATAGAGGGCAGCTGTTCCCCATAATTCTTTCGTGGCATACATTCCTACATAGGCGATATCGACTATAATCCAGACGAGCCAGTTTTCGATTTTACGCTGTGTCGCTAGCCAAGTGCCGTAAATGCTCATGCCAGTTAAACTCGCATCTAAAAAAGGAAAGCTGACAGACGGGAAATAGTTTACATGTAGATAGCCAGACCCCATTCCAAAAACTAAAGCTACGGCTAAACCTGCCGTAAGTTGCTGAAGTGTCGCTCTTTCCGGTTTCCAATTTTGCTCTGAGTGGGACCAAGTCCACCAGCCATAGATCGCCATTAAAATAAAGAATCCCTGCAATTCCATGTCAGAATAGAGCCCATTTTGCCAAAAAACAAATCCATAAAGTCCTGAGGCCAGGATATTGCAAATCCATGCCGAGCTTTTCTTAGCCATACTAAGAAACACACCGGCTAACGAGGCTATTATGGCTAAGATTTCGACTAGGCTCATCTTTTGTTGTTTTTCTGGTAAAAGGCACAGAAATGGGTGATGTCACATTTCGCACATTGCGGAGTTCTAGCTAAACAGATGTAGCGACCGTGCAAAATCAACCAATGGTGAGCCGTCGCGATCACCTCGTCTGGCAAATTTTTAATCAAAGCCATTTCTACTTTCAATGGAGTATTCGCGGTCTTAGGAACTAGTCCCAGTCGTTGAGATACTCGAAAAACATGGGTGTCTACCGCCATCGCGGGTTGGTTGTAAATAACCGAGGCAATAACGTTCGCGGTTTTTCTTCCCACACCCGGTAAACTTTGCAAGTCTTCCATCGTTTCAGGCACTTCGCCAGCGAATTGGTCGGTGATTTTTTGGCCTAAACCTAACAGGTGTTTGGCCTTATTATTCGGATAGGAGACGGAGCGGATATAGGAGAAAATTTCTTCTACGCTCGAATCTGCGAGAGATTTAGCGTCAGGAAAACGTTTGAAAAGGGCAGGAGTAACTTGATTGATGCGCTTATCGGTGCATTGGGCAGATAAAACCACCGCCACTAATAATTCGAAGGGGTTCGAATAATGCAATTCGGTTTCCGCCTCAGGAAATCGCGTTGAAAAATGATCCACAAACGCCTGAAATCGTTCTTTCTTTATCATTATAATCCCTTAGATATCGACCAAACCCAATTTATTACAAGCAATACAATCAAAATTACTGCCACCACTGGCTGTCGAAATTTTTCCTCTAGCCAAAGATACATCCGAAATACCCGATCACCACGCGTAAATAGGTCAAAAATGACAAGAGTGGGTAATAACATGGCTGCCCCTACGATAATTCCAAGCGGGTTTCCATGAGTGAAATCTCCCAGGATAAAGCGCGTCGTTCCGCAAGCGGGACAAGGAATTCCAGTGAGTGTTTTGAAAAAACAGGTAAAGCCGATGCCCGTCCACAAATAAATAAATCCAGCAGAGCAGGCAATCAAGATTGTTCTGTAGAGCTGCTGGCGGGTCATTAGACTAAATAGGCTTGTAATCTGGTAAAGTTTCTGGCGCGGGTTGCGTCCATAATAAAAAACCAATCGATGATTGCCCAGATCCCTATTCCCCCGCAGGTAAGTAATTTGGCAATACCTAATCCCGTATCTCCGATGAGGAATCGATCAATCCCTAAGCTGCCACCCACAATGGAGACGATCAAGCTAAGAACGGGGTCTTTAATTTGCACATGCTGTAATATAATCCATTGGGAGTCATCAAGGGCAAGCAGTTTCTCTCGAATATAGGACAATTGATGCGTTTCGAAACTCTTCCCATGTGTCATAATAAATAGGTCAACTTTAGATGCTTCCATTCGTTTGATTAGTTTTTTGCTAAAATTAGCGAGATTTTTTGAATAAAAAAGCCCCTAGTGTGCTAGGGGCTTTTTACTCTTACGAGCATGTTCGAGAATTTTCTCAAGGCTCCTTTCGGAGGGCTCAGTATAAGCCAAATTCAGCAAGTTTTGGACCTGTTTTAAACGAGTAAGTTCTTGCTTCTCGTCTTCATTTAATGTTTGCTGGAACCCTATTTCAGGCTCATAAAGGTGTTTAATCAGGTCATTCGGGGTAGAGTTTTTTGTCATAGGCAAGGTTTTGTTTCTCTAACATTTTTCGCAGGTTAATGAGCGCATAACGCATGCGCCCTAGTGCGGTATTGATACTAACGTTGGTTAAATCGGCAATTTCTTGGAAGCTTAATTCTTCGTAATGGCGCATCACGAGTACTTCGCGCTGCTCATCAGGAAGCTTTTTTATTAAGTCCTTGATATTAACGATCGAATCTTCTTTTAATTGTTTTTCCTCTGAACTTTCTTCAGAAAATTGAAAACTGTTCCAAAGGGGCGATCCATCGTCTAATACAATTTTAGGATATCGCTTCTCTTTTCGGAAGTGGTCAATGGCCATATTGTGCGCGATGCGCACAATCCAGGGAAGAAATTTGCCTTCTTCATTATACTTGCCTTGGTTGATGACGTCCAAAGCTTTGATATAGGTTTCCTGTAAAAGATCTTCCGCCACGTAGCGGTCCTTCACAATTAAATAAATGGTCGTGAATACTTTAGATTTGCTACGGTTAAGTAGCGTTTCGAACGATTTAGAATCACCTTGGATGTAGGCAGAAATTAACGCTGCATCATTAACGGGTATTTTGCTCATAAAAAAGTAAAATGGTTAATGTAGAGATTTATCTCATGCAGTAGGGTCTAAATGGGCGAATTGGTTGCTTTTGTTTGCGCAAATTAGATAAATCTTTTTTACATCCAAAATTTTAGTTGATTTTGAATAAATTTCGATCACAAAATTTGGAAGCTCATTTAAATCCTTAATTTTGGATTCCTAAACTTCAAAAAAAATGAAAAATCTACGTTTTATTATGTCAGCTTTGGCCCTGACTTGTTTGGCCTTTGTTTCTACTGCTCAAAAAGCCGCTGATTATGCGGGTGAATACACCATGAGCGATAATCCTTATGTTAAAGTCTTGAAATTAGCTGACAAAGAAGGAAAATTAATTATGTCTGCGGAAGGATTTCCTGATACAGAATTAACAGCTGGTTCTAAGCCAGACGCATTTGTTTTAGGTGGAATGGGAGGCGATATTACATTTACACGTGTAGCCGGTGCCGTAACAAAATTGAAAATTGAAGCACAAGGTCAAACTTTAGAAGGTGTTAAGGCTGGTGCTGCGGTTGCGTCTGCTTCTTCTGGTGGGATTGCTGATTATGCAGCTACCTTTAAGATGGCTGACAACGAATATGTGAAGAAAATGATTGTTGTCGCTAAAGACGGTAAATTGATGATTTCATCAGATGCTAATCCTTCTGAAGCAGCTGTTTTAACACCAGCATCTACAGCAGATACCTTTGCTACTTCATTACAAGGTTATGAGGCGGAGATCACTTTTGGCCGCGCGGCTGGAAAAGTAAAAACGATCAAATTATCAGTAGCTGGTGGTGCAGTAGTATTAACTGGAGATGTAGAGTAATTTATTCTCCATTCATAAAAAAAGGGCTTCGTTGTATAACGAAGCCCTTTTTTTATTTCAATTGTCTGCGGTAGAGTTGAATCGTATTCTCTAAGCCGTAATACAAGGCATCGCATATGAGCGCGTGTCCGATGGAGACTTCGTCCAAAGGATTTACGTTTGCTTGGAAAAAGGCTAAATTCTCTAAACTTAAATCATGACCAGCGTTAATGCCTAATCCTAATTGATGAGCCCTAAAGGCTGCTTTTCGATAAGAAGCAACCGCTTGCGTCGGATTCGTAGGGAAATCATTCGCATACGGTTCCGTGTATAATTCAATGCGATCAGTGCCTGTTGTGGCAGCGGCTTCGACCATTTCTAAAACAGGGTCCACGAAAATGGAGGTGCGAATGCCGGCTTCCTTAAAGGGAGCAATCAGTCGCTTCAATAATTCTTGGTGTTGAATGGTGTCCCAGCCGTGGTTGGAGGTGATTTGGCCTAAAGCATCAGGCACTAAGGTCACTTGCGCTGGCTTAACGGCTAATACCAATTCCACAAATGAGGCTTCCATCGGATTCCCCTCGATATTAAACTCCGTCGTCACCTTCTCTTTCAAGGCGTACACATCCGCGTAGCGAATATGACGTTCATCTGGACGCGGGTGAACCGTAATACCCTGTGCACCAAAGCGTTCGCAATCTAACGCCACCTGGATCAAATCCGGGTTATTACCACCTCGCGAGTTACGCAAGGTGGCAATTTTATTAATATTGACGCTGAGTCTAGTCATTAGATCAATTTGTGTGCCGCTAAGTATTCTGCGATTTGAACCGCATTCGTAGCTGCACCTTTACGCAAGTTATCAGCCACGATCCAAAGGTTCAAAGAGTTCTTTTGAGAATTATCGCGGCGGATACGTCCTACAAAAACCTCATCTTTTCCGTGTGCCGTGATCGGCATTGGATACACTAAGTTCTTCGGATCGTCTTGAACAATGATTCCTTCTTCTTTTTCTAAGATCGCACGAACTTCCGCTAAATCGAAATCGTTTTCGAACTCGATGTTCACCGCTTCCGAGTGTCCACCGATCGTAGGGATACGAACCGTCGTGGCAGTTACCTTGATGGAGTCGTCCATCATGATTTTGTTCGTCTCTAAAATCATCTTCATCTCCTCTTTCGTGTATCCATTTTCTAAGAAAACGTCGATTTGAGGAAGAACGTTTAAGTCGATTTTGTATGGATATACTTTCGCGTAATCCGTCTTTCCTGCGCGCTCATCGAATAATTGATCGACAGCCGCTTTACCCGTTCCTGTTACGGATTGGTATGTAGAAACGACTACACGTTTGATTTTGTATTTTTTGTGCAAGGGATTTAACACGACTACCATTTGGATGGTCGAGCAATTCGGATTTGCAATAATTTTATCGTCTGGAGTTAAAGTGCTCGCGTTGATTTCCGGAACGACTAATTTCTTAGTAGGGTCCATACGCCAAGCAGAGGAGTTGTCCACTACGGTGATGCCGGCCGCCGCAAATTTGGGAGCCATCTCTAATGAACTGCTTCCACCTGCAGAGAAAATTGCCACGTTTGGTTTCATCGAAATCGCTGTTTCGTAACCTACTACCGTGAAGTCTTGGCCCTTAAAATTTACCTTTTTACCGATCGAACGCTCGGATGCTACCGGGATTAACTCCGTAACTGGAAAATTTCTTTCCGCTAATACTTTCAAAATTTCTCCGCCTACTAGTCCAGTGGCGCCTACAACTGCAACTTTCATTCTATTTATTTTATAATGGATATGTGATTCCTACTGATACTCCTGTTTGCCCCGAAGAGCTTAATTTTAGGCCCATTTGAGCCTTACTTAATTCATTATATCGTTTTAACGCTTTGTTGAAGTGTCTATTACTCACGGTTCCGATGTAGACGTTTGCTAACGCCACGCCGCCCACCGCTGACCAGTAAAAGCCCTCTGATATGCTTCCTTTACTCAAATAAGTAGAAAAAGCGAACACAGTAGAGAAACCGGCTAACCAGCCAGAAAGTTTACGTTGACGTTTGAATTTTAAGAATTCGACGTTGACTTCTGGGTCTCTGGCCTCCATTAAGGGTATTTGTAAGGCCAAAGGATGATCAATCAACTGCCTGTCATACATAAATCTCCTCGTCCAAACCCCTTGCACCTCTTCAATGGGAATTAATTTCTTCTCCTGCGCCATAGCGCTGCCTGTGGCGATTAGTAAAAAGAAAAGTAAGCTCCTGATTTTCAAAGTAAAGCTGGGATTTTAGCCCACAAAATTAGGGCTTAAAATGGGGAATCGAAAGGAAAATTAGCGAAAATCGTACATTTTCGCCGGGCAAATGGCGATATCTAGCGGGATATCATGACTTTCAACGTCTTCAATCAGGTCCACAGGATCGGAAAGGCTGATGCCTATTTTAAGGCAATCTGGCCTGCAATTCAAAAGGTAGCGATCATAAAAGCCTTTGCCGTAGCCTACTCGGTTGCCATTTAGATCAAATGCCACTAAGGGCAAAAGGACAATATCGAAATCGGTCGGTTTGACAACGGTGCCGTCCACCGGTTCAGGAATGCCCCAATCTGAGATAGCGAATTCTGCCGCCAGTACCATTTCCATCGTGCCAGTTGCGGCCGAAATGACGCGCGGAAAAGCGAAATTTCCTTTTAGCGAATCTAAACTAATCTCATTCCGGTGGGGGATGGCTTTGAAGCTGGCGATGGTTTTGCCGGTTGTTAATAAATAAGTCAAGGTTTCGATGACGCGCTGGGAGCGCTCACGGAATTCTTTTTCTGTAAGTTCTGTGCGCTGCGCCAACACTATTTTTCGAATCTCGGCCTTCTTCATATTCAAACCTAGTTAATTGCGTTCGGAATACAAATCTTCACGTGAGATGTTCCGTATAATTTTGTATTTTTGCCTCAATTTTGCCAATTTTTTCATTTTAACCCCACACGTCTGTGAGCTTTAAGGAATACAAAAATTTAGATTACGCCGCTTTGGCAGATGAAATTCTAGATTTCTGGAACGCGAATAACATCTTTGAAAAGTCGATCTCTACCAGAGAGGGACAGCCTACGTTTACGTTTTTTGAAGGACCTCCTTCTGCGAACGGAACGCCGGGTATTCACCACGTGATGGCGCGGGCGATTAAGGATATTTTCTGCCGCTACCAAACCCTAAAAGGAAAGCAGGTAAAGCGTAAAGGGGGCTGGGACACACACGGTTTGCCGGTGGAATTACAGGTAGAGAAAGAATTAGGTATTACGAAAGAAGATATTGGCAAGACGATTTCGGTCGAAGAATATAACAAAAAGTGCCGCGAGACGGTGATGAAATTCACCGATCAATGGAATAGTTTGACGGAGAAAATGGGTTACTGGGTGGATCTTGAAAACCCCTATGTGACCTACCAAGCGAACTATATTGAGAGCGTTTGGAACTTATTGAAGCGTTTATACGATCAAGGTTTATTATACAAAGGTTATACGATTCAACCGTATTCGCCAGCGGCAGGAACGGGTCTTTCGTCCCACGAATTGAATCAACCTGGTTGCTACCGCGATGTGAAGGATACGTCCTTGACGGCGCAATTTAAGGCGATCAAGAACGCGAAATCCGAGTTTTTATTTAAGGCGTCAGGCGATACGCCAGTCTATTTATTGGCTTGGACGACTACGCCATGGACTTTGCCTTCGAACACCGCTTTGACGGCTGGAAAGAATATTGCATATGTATTGGTGAAGACCTTTAATCCGTACACCTACGTGCCGGTTAATGTGGTTTTGGCCAAAGACTTAGTCAAAAACTACTTCCAAGCAGCCGCTGAAAACGGCGACTTTGCAGCGTACGAAGCGGCAGAGAAAAAGCCACAAGCGATTCCATTTGAGATCGTTGCGACTTGCAAAGGATCTGAATTAGAGGGAGTAGAATACGAACAATTAATGCCCTATGTGCAGCCATCGGCGCCTGCGTTCCGCGTGATTTTAGGGGACTTTGTGACAACAGAAGACGGAACGGGTATGGTGCACACGGCACCAACTTTTGGAGCAGATGACTTTAGAGTGGCTGCCCAAAACAACATTCCAGCGCTTTTAATTACCGACGAAAACGGCAAAGAAGTGCCATTGGTGAATCGCCAGGGTCGTTTTGTGGCGCAGGTCACGGATTACGCTTTGGAACCCGTAAAAGAAGCTTATTTAACGGACGAAGAGAAAGAGGCAGAGCGCGTGAAGCAAGGCCGCGACAAGTATTTGTCAGTGGATGAGCGTATTGCGATTCAATTAAAGACCGAAAATAAAGCGTTTAACGTACAGAAATTTGATCACCCGTATCCACACTGCTGGAGAACGGATAAGCCGGTCTTGTATTATCCATTGGATTCTTGGTTCATCAAGACGACGGCAGTAAAAGATAAATTAATCGCCTTAAACAAGACGATTCAGTGGAAACCGGAGTCGACTGGAACGGGTCGTTTCGGGAACTGGTTAGAGAATTTAGTGGACTGGAATTTGTCTCGTTCTCGCTATTGGGGAACGCCGTTGCCTATTTGGCGGACGGAAGATGGTGCAGAGGAAATCTGTATCGGTTCGTTAGAGCAATTGAAAACGGAGATCGAGAAGGCGCAGGCTTCTGGGACTCTGACGGACGTTCAGACAAAAGGAAACGCAGCTTTTTTAAAGGCCTTAGCCGCTGGAGAAGCAGATTTGCACCGTCCATTTGTGGATGAGGTATTCTTGCTTTCAGCGACAGGAAATGTGTTAACGAGGGAATTGGATTTGATCGACGTTTGGTTCGATTCAGGTGCGATGCCGTTTGCGCAGTGGCATTATCCATTCGAAAATCAAGATGTATTTAAGCAGAGTTATCCAGCGGATTTCATCTCAGAAGGGGTGGATCAAACGCGTGGTTGGTTCTTTACGCTGCACGCGATTTCGAGCATGGTGGAAGATTCTGTGGCGTTCAAGAATGTCGTTTCGACGGGATTGGTTTTGGACAAAAACGGAAACAAGATGTCCAAACGCCTAGGCAACGCCATCGATCCATTCGAGACCTTGAAAGCCTACGGAGCAGATCCGACGCGTTGGTATATGATTACGAATGCGCAGCCTTGGGATAATTTAAAGTTTGATTTAGCTGGGATTACGGAGGTGCGCAACAAGTTCTTTGGCACACTGACGAATACCTATAATTTCTTTGCTCTTTATGCTAATCTCGATGGATTCGTTCCAGCAGGAATTAAAGAGGAGGATTTAACGGAATTAGACCGTTGGATTCTCTCTAAATTAATGAATTTGATCGCGGAGGTGGATGAGGCTTTCGAGACCTATGAGCCTACGAAGGCAGGTCGCGCGATCCAAGATTTCGTTTGTGATCACTTGTCAAACTGGTATGTTCGTTTGTCACGCCGTCGCTTCTGGAATCCGGAAACGGCGAATCAGGCGATCAACGTGGATAAACAAGCGGCTTACGAGACTTTATACCACTGTTTAGAGACGGTGGCGCAATTAATGTCGCCTATCGCGCCGTTCTACGGAGAATGGTTGTACAAGAATTTGACGGGCAAAGAATCGGTTCACTTGACGCATTTCGCGAAGGTAAATCCGAGCCTACAAAACCCGGCATTAGAAACGTCGATGGAATTAGCTCAAGGTATTTGTTCGCTGGTTCACTCGATTCGCAAGGTACACCGCCTGAAAGTGCGTCAGCCTTTAGCGCAAGTATTAGTGCCGGTATTGCAAGAGTCCGTAAGAGACCAAATCCGTCGCGTGGAAGACCTGATCAAATCAGAGGTGAACGTGAAGCAAGTCAATTATTTAAATGACGCGTCTGGGGTATTGAATAAGAAAGTGAAACCTAATTTCAAGGCTTTAGGACCAAAATTCGGGAAAGATATGAAAGTGGTCGCGGAGGCCATCACGGGAATGTCATCGGAGGATTTAGCCTCGATCGAGTCAGCTGGATCTGCTAAGATTCAAGGATTTGAGATCGCATTAGCGGACATTGAAATCTTGACAGAAGATATGCCGGGTTATTTGACGGCCAGCGAGGGTGGATTGACGATTGCGTTAGACAATACTTTAACGCCGGAATTAGTTCGCGAGGGGAACGCAAGAGAATTCGTGAATCGTATCCAAAACTTGCGTAAAGATTCTGGTTTCGATGTGACAGACAAAATAAATATCCAAGTGCAGCGTTCGGACGAAGAATGGACGGCCAGCTTGAACGAATTCAAAGCCTATATCTCGCAGGAGGTGCAAGCCTTGAGTTTGGAGTGGGTGGAATCAGCCTCAACGGAACTTACTTTTGAGGAATCTAATCTGTTCGTGAATGTCACGGTAGCCTAAAATGATGAAAAAACTCACCTGCTTACTATTCTTGCTGTGTGGGTTTTTTCGTGTTTCTGCGCAATCCGAAGAGCTGATGGTGGACGGGATGCGGGCGTATATGAAGGAGGATTTTGGCGAAGCTATTTTGGTTTTCGAGAAACTCGCTAAAGTGCAGACGCAGGAACCGGCGGTCTTTTATTATTTGGCCAAAAGCTATCTGTCCGACAAACAACTCACTTCAGCTCGTACAAATGCAGAGAAGGCGCACCTATTATCGCCCTATTCGTTCGATTATGGTCTTTTATATGGAGACTTACTTTTAGCGAACAAAGAATACAAAAAGGCGTTGGAATGCTTCGAAAAATTGCTTTCCTACGATGATCATCGCTTCGATGCGGAACCTGATATGATCCGGGTGAAGCAATTCGTCTTTTTATCAAAAGGAGATGAGGCGAAAGAAACGGCTGATAAAAATGCCTATTATTTGAAAGCGGCTGATTTAGGTCCTGTTCAAGAAGAACTTTGGGTGCGCATCATACAACTAGACTGGGAATTAAATCGAAAAGAGGCCGTGGTCGAACACGCCTTAGAGGCTTTAGACAATTACCCTCGAATGGCTCCCTGGGTGTATCCGATTTTAGGAGATGCTTACCAAGCTTTAGGAAATAATTCCGCTTCAGATGCGGCCTTCGAAAAAGCATTAGCGGCTAATCCAAAAGACGATCATGTACTGAATAATTACAGCTATTTCTTATCCATCAGAAAGGAAAAGTTAGCGTTAGCAGATTCATTATCTGCGCGGCTGGTCAAAGACCATCCGAACAACGGAACCTATTTAGATACCCGTGCTTGGGTGTTGTATGAACTTAAACGCTATCCGGAAGCGCGCATTGCAATGGAAGCTGCTTTAAAAGACAAAGAAAATGTATCGGCCACGTTGTGGGAACACTACGGAGATGTACTTTTTCGTTTGAAATTTGTAGATAAAGCGATCGAGGCGTGGAAAGAAGCTTTACGGGTAGATCCAGCTCGTGAAACTGTAGATAAAAAGATTCGATTGCGTCAAATTCCCGAAAATTGAGCTATTTTTGTTTCCAAAACTCCTCCTTATGCGGATTCTGTTTAGTCTTGTACTGCTGTTTCTTTTAGGCGCCTGCGCTCCTAAGCTTACAGTGGCTACGATTCAGACTCCTAAGGCTGACAGCATTCGGGTAGATACCATTCCAGCCGCGGTTCCAGCCCCAGCTGCTCCTATCGAAAGCGTAGATCAACAATCAGCTTCTGATGATTTGACTTTCAACTATTTGAAAGCAAAATCAAAGGTGGTTTGGAAGACGAAAGATAATTCAGATACCTATATCGTGGATATCCGGATGAAGAAGGATAGCATTATCTGGGCAAATATTTCCGTTTCGATGATCTCTGGTGCAGCCGTTTTATTTACGAAAGAACGCGTTCAATTTTACCATAAGATTAATAACGAATACACGAATCTAACCTACGATAGTTTAAGTACGAGTTTAGGATTTAAGGTCAACTATGATTTGATTCAAAATATGATTGTAGGAAACCAACCCTACAAGAAAAATAATACCCGACGCGTGGTTCGCGAGAATGAAAATTTCTTAGTGAAACAGCAAGAGGGTCACGTAGAGGTTAATAACTGGGTAGGGCCTAATCGGAAATTAAAGAAATTGTCTGTGAGTGATCTTCCATCATCCAACAAAATGACCTTAGATTATGAGGATTTTGCGAATTTGAATTCTGCAATTTTCCCCTTCTCTAGTTCAATCACCTTAGATGTAAAGAACAAAGAAAATCAGGTGAATCAGACCTTAATTACAATTAAATATTCTAAAGTGGAGTTGTTAGATACCCCTTTGGAATTCCCTTTTAAAGTACCAGCCAAACTATTAAAGCCTTGAAATACCTTTTACTATTATTTACGTTCCTATTATCCAGCTCATCTTTCGCGCAGACTGACAAGAAAGCTGCTTTAGAACAGCAGAAGAAAGATAATTTATCTAAAATTAAGGAACTTAATACGATTATCTCTAGAACTTCGAAGAAGAAAAAAGCGTCCTTAGGTAAGCTTAACGTCTTGAAAGAGCAGATCGGTGTGCAGAAAAAACAGATCACTGTCCTGGAGCAAAATCAACAAATTCTAGCAGAGGAGGCACAAAAATTACGAAATGAGGGCGATGTGTTAAAGGCAAAATTAGAGCGTTTAAAAAAGCAGTATGCCTTGATGATCTATGAGGCCCAAAAAACGTCGTCTGTCTATAATAAGATGAGCTTTCTGTTACTCTCCAATGATATTGGGCAGTTTGTTCGCCGTTTTGATTACCTACGTCATTATTCATCCAATCGCAAAAAGCAAGCAGATTTGATCTTTAAAACCCGTCAGGATTTAATGACTAAAGAGCAGAAAGTGGTTTATAAAAAGCAGGAGGAGAAAAAAGTGCTCGTAGAGAAGGAGGGGGAGAAGAAGAAGTTAGAGGTATTAAAGACTAAAGAAGATAAGGTAGTTACGGTTTTAACACAGCAAGAAAAAAAGTTAAAGACGGAACTAGAGCGTAAAAAATTAGCCGTTCGCAAATTGGATAATTTAATTGCGGGAATCGTGCAGCGAGAGATCCAAAAAAGTATTGAAAGGGAGCGCAAGCTTCGTCAAGCACGTCAGGTGAAGAAAGCAGAGGTAGTAAAACCTGCCTTACCAGAAATAAAGAAGGGGGAGGCGACGAAGATTGCGGCTGAGACAAAATCAGATACTAAATCTGAAAAGAAAGACGCACCTAAAGAAGAGAAAAAAGCGACTGTTGCAGAAGTGAAGAAGCCGAAAGCTGAGCCAGCACCCGCGGAAGAGAAGAAGATCGAAAACAACACCTATTATATGAACGCCGACGAGGCGAAACTTGCAAGTTCCTTCGCTGCTTTACGAGGTCGTATGCCGTTCCCAGTTCCGTCTGGTTTTATTTCGGATCACTTTGGGGTGCACAAACATCCACTTTTAAAGGGAGTGATGATCAATAATAATGGGATAGATATTCAAACTTCTCCTGGTTCGCCTGTACACTCCGTTTATGATGGAGTGGTGCAATCCGTTGTGAATATACCAGGCATCAATATGGTAGTGGCGATTCAGCACGGTGATTATTTTACCGTTTATAGCAAGCTTGCTAATGTTTCAGTTAGTGTGGGAACGCGCGTGAGAACAGGTCAAAGAATCGGTTCTGTTGCTTCAGATGATGATGGGACGGCAGAGATTAACTTCCAGGTTTGGAAAAATACGGTACGCCAAAACCCTGAATCCTGGCTTCGCCGCTAAAATTTGTAGCCCACTTTTAAGCTGATATTGCGTCCTTGATCATCCGCGTAATACCGGAAACGGTTGAGGTAATCTCGGTAAGCTGTATTTAGCGCATTAGTAACTCGAAGCCCTATTTCCACTTTTCCCACATTTACCCCTCCGTTCAGGTTAACCAAGAAATAGCCAGCCGGTGGTTCAGAATAGTCTGTGCCAGCCGCCACCCGGGTTTGAGTAGAAACTTGGGTAACACCCCCGCTCAAATAGGCGTTATTCTTATTAAATCCATAACGTACGGTATAGTCAAATCGATCCGCCGGAATACCTACTAAGTAGGTCGTATTGCGTGTATCAAAGGCGCGAACTAGGCTCGTTTTTTGTTGAATGGACCAATGCGCATTCACGGTGTAGGATGTCTGAAAATCAATTCCTTGAAAACGCGCATCTACTTGTTGGTAGCTAAAAATAGGGAACACACCCCGAACAGTTGTTGCGTAACGGGCAATTCCATCCACCACTTCTGGTTTCAGGTAAATAAAATTTTGGATGTGGTTCGTGTACAAACCCAACTCTATTTCCCAATTTTCTTGCTTATAATTTGTGCTCAAACTTACGTTATAGGCTGTCTCCCCCGCTAATGTAGGATCCCCTACCTCGAAGGCGCCTGCCCCATGGTGGACCCCATTCGAGTAAAGTTCATTTCCTCCCGGAGCGCGGAAAGCGCGCGAAAGGGTAAGTTGCGATTCTGTTCTGTTATTCCAATGATGCGTCAATCCTAAGCTGCCCGATAGCCCTTGGAAGGTTTGCATTTCTCGAAGAATGGTAGACGAAAAATTAGTTTGCGGTCGGTAAGTTTCGATGACCCTCCAATCATAGCGGAGGCCCGATTCAAACTCCCATTTTTCGGTCACTCGCCTTTCCATCACAAAAACGCCCTTGTTTTGTAAGCTAAAGTTGGGCAGTAAACTAGTGGTTAAGTTAGGGCTTAGCACACTTTTTCCTGAGGTTAAATTCGTTTGATCCAAGAAGGTAATCCCCGCTTTTGCTTTCCATTTTTTCGCGGTGTTGGTTTCATCGAAGAGTAATTCACCGCTCCATGTATTTAAATTGAAACGTAGGGTATTAATATTCTTACCCGCTCTCAAGACATCAAGCTCCCATCTTTCATCGGATTGGGTTGCTAGGGTGGCGATAAAACTACTATTGTTTGGAAGAGAATAATGCCCTTTTAATTTAGCTAAATCATGCCAAACATCTTGATTAGGGCGATTAATGCCTCGTATAAAATCAGTTGGAGTAAAGGCAGCTAAGGGTCTTTTTAAGGCGATTGAGCGTTCTAAGTCGGAAATATTCCCAATGTGAGATCCCTCGTAAATACCGATTACACTGTGGAAACGGCTGAAAAAGAACTCGGCTCCCCCTCTTTTAGCGGAATAACCGAGGGCACCTGAAAAATTCTCCTCTTTGATTCCTGTATTACTTAAATAATAATCAGCTGTTTGAATATTACCAGCCTCTTTAAAAGTCCCTTGCAAGCGCCAACCCCATCCCTTCAACCGAGGCAAACCACCTTCTAGCATGCCTGAAATCACCCCTTGTCTGCCATTAGTGAAATAAATGCTTTCTAGGTTACCTTTAATTCCAGCTGTGTCAGGTAGCGCGTTAGGTTCCAGGAGAATAATTCCGCCAATGGCATCCCCACCGTAGCGCAAGCCCGCAGGACCTTTAATCACTTGGATTCTTTTAGAGACGAAGGGGTCGATTTCAGGCGCATGTTCGCTACCCCAGTTTTGGCCTTCTTGTCTGACGCCTTGATTTAAAACAACAACTCTAGTTGAATGCAATCCATGGATAATGGGCTTAGAAACCGTACTTCCCGTTTGCAAACTTTGTACCCCAGGTAAGCCCTTCAGCATTTCGCCTAACGAAAGGCCATCCCGTTGCGAGCGTTCTTCAGCAGTTAATTCTGACTTTAATTGAGACGTAATTTCATGTTTATGACCTTGGACAAGAACCTCTTGTAAATGCTCATCATGCGTAGACAAAAGAAAGTCTTCTTGATGTTCATCCTCTAGGTTAATGGTGGTTTCTATAGGATCGAAACTCGCCATCTGGCAAATGATGGTGTATTTACCAGGACAAAGGTCCTTGATGACGAAAGCTCCTTTTGCATCTGATATGGTCGCTTTATTTGTTCCTTTGATATAAACATACGCCCCTGGGACTTTTTCTTTATTCTCCTTTGAAGCGACTACACCCTTTAATGTACAGCGGCAATTCGTTTGCGCGAAGTCATTGAAAGGAAGGAATGCGAGAAGAATTAAAAGGTATTTCATAAGACAAATAGGGTTTAAAGATAGGTTAAATCCACCTTTTAACCGAATCTTCTTTGACCTAAACGATTAACCCCCTTCCTCAGTCGATGAATGCCCTAATCAAGGCTATAAAAATTTTGTTTAATCTTTTTTAAATTTTTTTAAACAAATTATTTGTTTTGTTTAATCTTTTTATAAATTTGTTGAACAAAACAGATGATCAATATGACAGCTCTTGAGTTTACTTACCAAATAGGCACTTTTTCAAAGTTTTTACGCCCTTTCGCGCTTCGTTTGACGAAGGATGGAGATGATGCAAACGACCTAGTGCAAGATACTTTAGTAAAGGCTTTCACAAATCGTGACAAATACCAAGATGGTACTAACCTGAAAGCTTGGTTATTCACGATCATGAAGAACACCTTCATCACGCAATACCAACGCATGGTGCGCCGCAATACGTTCATCGATACAACTGATAATCTGCATTATATTAATTCGATGGAGTCGCTGCAAGAAAACAATGCGGTGAATTCTTTCATCAGTGAAGATATTCAATCTGCCTTAGCAAAAATTGATTCTATGTACCGCGTGCCCTTTATGTTGTATTTTGAAGGGTTTAAATACCATGAGATTGCGGAAGAATTAGACCTGCCTATCGGTACGGTTAAAAATAGAATTTTTATGGCGAGAAGGGATTTAAAAAACTATCTCCACATGTATGCTTAATGGTTAGTTAATAGGTTTTGATTAGTTTTTTGGTTAACAGAAGGAAGTTAAAAAGTCAGATTTTATCTGGCTTTTTCTTTTTAGGCATTGGGCCAAAAGAAGAATCGGTATATTTGTTAAATTAGAAGAAATTATGAAAAAAGTAGTCGTCATAGGAGCAGGTTTTTCTGGACTTTCAGCTGCAACAGAATTAGCCACGAAAGGATATGATGTCCAAATTTTGGAGAAAAATGATCATGCAGGTGGTCGCGCCCGTGTTTTTCAATCTAATGGTTTCACGTTTGATATGGGTCCATCCTGGTACTGGATGCCGGATATTTTTGAGACGTATTTTGGTCGTTTTGGTAAAAAGCCCTCTGATTATTACGATTTAGTTCGCTTGGATCCCTCTTATTCGGTGATTTTATCCGAAACTGAAACTATCGATTTGCCAGCAAATTACGCTGATTTGAAAAAACTTTTTGAATCCTACGAAGCGGGTGCTGGGGCTCAGTTAGATTCCTTCATGGAGCAAGCGGCCTATAAATACAAAGTAGGAATTCAGAATTTTGTTTGGAAACCTTCTAGAAAAATCACCGAATTTTTAAGCTTAAAATTACTAGTGGATGCTTTACGAATCGATGTGTTCACGTCATTCTATAAGCATATTCGCAAATTCTTTACATCGCCTACCTTATTGAAATTGATGGAATTCCCCATCCTATTCTTGGGCGCGATTTCTGAAAATACGCCTGCGATGTATTCGCTGATGAATTACGCTGAAATCAAATTAGGTACTTGGTATCCCATGGGAGGTATGCACCACATCGTGAAAGGGATGGTGGCATTGGCAGAAGAGAAGGGAGTAAAGATTAGCTATAATGCGGAAGTACAAGGCTTTGAGATCAAGAACGGTAAAGTTTATGGAGTTAAAACGGCACAAGGCTTAATTGTGGCAGATGCTTTCGTGGCAGGTGCAGATTACCACCACGTGGAAGAGTTGCTAGGAGATGGCTTACGTAATTATGATGAAGCTTATTGGGATAAGCGCGTTATGGCGCCTTCATCGCTACTTTTTTACCTCGGAATCTCGAAACGCTTGCCTAATCTAAAGCACCACAATTTATTTTTTGACCGTGATTTTACCGTGCATTCGCACGAAATTTATACGGATCCTTCTTGGCCATCTGATCCACTTTTTTATGCTTCAGCGCCTTCGGTTACAGATCCGTCTGTCGCGCCAGAGGGATGTGAAAATGTCTTTTTATTGATACCAGTTGCACCTGATTTGGAAGATACAGAAGAGGGAAGAGAGAAGTATTTTGAGCAATTAATGGATCGTTTAGAGGCGCATTGTGGTGTTTCCATTCGCGATTCCATTGTGTACAAGCGTTCGTATGCTCACCGAGATTTTAAGTCTGATTACCATGCTTACAAGGGGAATGCTTATGGATTAGCCAATACGCTGATGCAGACGGCGATTTTGAAACCTACATTGAAAAATAAGCACTTGGATAATATGTATTACACTGGACAATTAACGGTTCCAGGCCCGGGTGTACCTCCATCCTTGATTTCGGGGATTGTGGTAGCGACTGAAGTTGATAAAGAATTAAAAGGATAATATGGATTTATATTTACAAGTTTCTCTTGCCTCGAGTAAGTTGTTGACGAAGGCCTATTCGACGTCTTTTTCATTAGGGATTAGAACTCTTGATGAAAAAGTGCATGATGCCATTTATGCCGTTTATGGTTTTGTTCGTTTAGCTGATGAGATTGTGGATACCTTTCACGATCAAGACAAGGCAGCTTTATTACAGCGCTTTCGCGAGGATACCTACCGTGCGATGGAAGAAAAAATTAGCTTAAATCCCATTCTTCATTCCTTTCAATGGGCGGTGAATAAATTCGGAATTGAACGGGAGTTAATTGATGCATTTCTGTATTCCATGGAGTTAGATTTGACTAAAAGGGATTACAGTCCAGCCGAATATAAGCAATACATTTATGGATCAGCCGAAGTGGTGGGTTTGATGTGCTTGCGCGTTTTCTGTGATGGAAATCCAGCCGAATATGCCTCTTTGAGGGATGACGCCTGCGCCTTAGGTTCAGCCTTCCAAAAAATCAACTTCCTCCGCGACATTCGCTCCGATTATGATGAACGCGGTCGCGTTTATTTCCCAGGTGTCGATTTTACGACATTTACGGATGCCGAGAAAAAAGAAATTGAAGCGGATATTCAATTAGATTTTGATGCTGGATTGCGCGGAATTCACCGTTTGCCTGCCGTCGCACGCAAAGGCTGCTTGTTAGCCTATGAATATTATATACGACTTTTTGAAAAAATTAAATCCTTGCCTGCATCGCGAATTAAAGAAGAGCGAATTCGAGTGGCTGACTGGGAGAAGATGTTTATTTATTTCCAATTAGCCTTACGTAAGTAACGTGGAATTAGTTGCCTTGCTAGCCATTATGGCTTTTCTATACGCCTCCGTAGGACACGGTGGCGCCAGCGGCTACCTGGCTGTGATGGCACTTTTTGCTATTGCACCTCCTGTCATGAAGCAAACGGCTTTATTGCTGAACCTCGGAGTTTCGCTCATGTCCTTTATCGCCTTCTACAGACAAGGCTATTTTAAGTGGACGTTGTTTTGGCCCTTCGCGCTCGGTTCTATTCCGGCAGCTTATCTAGGCGCCAGTATTCCTTTAGCAGATTCCACGTATAAGCAGATTTTAGGGGCATGCCTTTTTTTAGCAGTTATTAGAATGTTGCTTACCTTAAAAGAGTCGGAACCGCGTAAGCTAAATCTAGGAATGGGGGTTTTAGCCGGGGCAGCGATTGGTATACTATCCGGAATGATCGGCATCGGGGGAGGAATCATACTGAGTCCACTTTTATTGCTTTTCCGTTGGGCTTCGTTAAAAGAAGCGGCAGCCGTTTCAGCCCTGTTTATTTTTGTGAATTCCGTTTCTGGTTTAGCCGGGTTGAAAACCTGGATTCCGATTGATCAATCTCAAATGATGTATTGGTTAGCGGCGTCCTTAGTTGGAGGTTTTTTAGGAGCACGTTGGGGAGCATCCATTGCTTCGAATGCAAAGGTGAAATGGATTTTGGCTTTAGTACTTGTTATTGCATCGTTAAAATTGTGGTTTGTTTAAAAGAGTATGATAGAAAACGTAAATCAGGATACGGGCTTTGGGGATAAAACCTCGGATATGGGTGGCCGAATGGTCAACAAGGACGGAACTTTTAATATCAAACGAATAGGAATCAGTGTACGAGATCGTGCTAGTGGGTACCAGAGTATGTTGACGATGCCGCGTTGGCGATTCTTAGCCATAATTTTTATCTTCTATTTCTTAATCAACTGCTTTTTTACGGCCTTATATTGGCTCGCTGGACCTTCGGGTCTAGAAGGGGTGGAGAAGGTTAAGTTTTGGGGAAGAATTAAGGAATTGTTCTTTTTTTCTACACAGACCTTTACGACGGTGGGATATGGCCGAGTGAATCCGGTAGGAGAGTTAACGAACTGGATTGCGGCAATTGAATCATTATAATCGGATTTCTTTCTTTTGCCATCGCTGCGGGTCTATTGTATGGTCGGTTTTCTCGCCCCAGGTCCTTTATTCGGTTTTCAGAAAGTATGGTTTTTGCAAATTACCGACAGGGTAAGGCCTTTATGTTTCGCTTGGTTTGCTACAAGGATGACCACTTGCTAACGAATGCGGAAGTGAAATTGAATGCTCGAATTGTGACGAAGAACCAGGGTTATCAATTCTTTAATTTGAAATTAGAGCGGAGTCACGTGGACAGTTTGGTGTTAAACTGGACGGTAGTTCATCCGATTGATGAGGATTCCCCTTTTTATGGATTGTCCCAAAAAGAAATAGTGAACCTCCAACCCGAAATTTCTGCTTATCTGACAGGATTTGATGAAGTCTATTCTAGCGTCGTTGTGGCCCGAGTGTCCTATGCGATCAAAGACTTTAAGTTTGGCTTTAGATTTTTACCCATGTATTTCAGCCGAAACCAGCGGACTGAACTAGATCTTGCTAAATTAAACTTGATCGATCAAGAATAAAAAAAGCCCCGATCACTCGGGGCTTTTCAATTTAATTTTTCGATCCAGTAACCGCTCCAGCTTTCTCTTTTGCGTTCTTGGCTTCTTGCATCGGGTTAGCCCCTCCGCTATACGTTCTGCCCTGCATCTTGAATAACTGCACCTTGGTAGGTTGAGCCGGTTCACGAGGGAATGCGTTGTCCTCTGTATCGATGTCTGCGATTTCGTAGAATGGATCTAATGTCCATTTCACTACTTTCTTCGAAGTAGGAATGATTTTCTTCGCCGTCACATCGTTCAAGCGCCAAACCTCCGCCGGGAAGCGTAACACTTCATCTGTGCCATCTTCGTAGCTCAATCGAACAATCACTGGCATGGGTAAACCACCTTTGTTCTTGAAGTTAACCACGTAGAAGTTTTTTCCCTCTGTAACTAATTTTTTCTCGTCCTCATTCAAGGACGCCATATAGTCTTGGTATTTCTTCTTGTCTGCTTCCGTAGGAGCGAAACGATCGTAGGTATTGTAGAAGTCCGTCATATCTGGATTTTCCTCCACTACCGTACGCTTGATATCTGTTTTATTGCGAATAGATGACATTGTTTTGCCTTTCGCCTCTGCTACCGCCTTATCTCCTGCCTTTTTGATCGCTGGATCTTGGGTATCTATACCGAACCATTCCACCGTCTCAATCGACTGATTCACCGGCTCCGTTCCATAGAACCAACCTCTCCAGAACCAATCTAAATCCACGCCTGACGCATCTTCTAAGGTACGGAAGAAGTCAGCTGGATAAGGTTGCTTGAATGCCCAACGGCGTGCATATTCTTTAAAGGCATAATCGAATAATTCGCGTCCCATGATCGTTTCACGAAGGATGTTCAACGCCGCAGCTGGTTTGGCATAAGCATTATTTCCAAAATCCATGATATTCTCCGAGTTCGCCATGATAGGCACTTGGTTCTTCGAATCTAAACGCATGTAGGGAACAATGCTTTGTGCCTCTCCGCGACGTGCTGGAAAGTTGCGATCCCATTCTTGCTCGGCTAAGTATTGGCAGAAGGTATTTAAACCCTCATCCATCCAAGACCATTGACGCTCGTCTGAGTTCACAATCATAGGGAAGAAGTTATGTCCTACCTCGTGGATAATTACCCCAATCATTCCGTTTTTCACATTCTCGGTGTAGGTGCCATCTGGTTCTGGACGACCGCCATTAAAGGAAATCATTGGATATTCCATTCCACCACCTGCTGTAGAGTGACAAGAAATGGCCACTGGATACGGGTAAGCGATGGTTCTCTTCGAATACGATCGAAGGGTGTGTGCCACGACCATGGTCGAATATTTACCCCAAAGTGGATTACCTTCCTTCGAATAGTACGACATTGCCCATACTTTTTTGCCTTCTACATCGACTTGCATGGCATCCCAAATGAATTTACGCGATGCCGTGAAAGCAAAGTCACGTACGTTATCAGCCTTGTAAACCCATGTTTTCTTTCCAGTAGGAACGCTTTTCTCAGCTTTGATCGCTTCGTCTTGGGTTACGATTTCCACCGGGCGAGTCGCCGTTTTTGCTTGCTCCCAACGCTTCAATTGAGTAGCTGTCAATACTTGGTTCGGGTTTAATAGTTCACCACCGGCCCCTACGACAATGTCATTAGGCGCTGTGATCGCTACTTTGTAATTCCCAAAATTCAACGTGAATTCCCCTTGGCCCATAAATTGCTTATGCTGCCAGCCATACACGTCATTGTAAACAGCTAAGCGTGGGAACCAGTGTGCGATGAAATAATTGGCAATGTTTTCTTTGCCTAATACTTCATAGCCAGAACGGCCATAATAAGCCGTGATCAAATAATTCCAATCGATGCCAAAGCTCAAGGACGCACCCGATTTCAAAGGAGTAGGTAAGTCAATACGCATCATTGTTTGGTTGATCGTGTGACGTAATGGGTTACCTTTTGCATCTTTCACGGCAGTGATTTTATAGCCGTAATCTTTCGGATCTGTTAATTCTTGGAAAGCACCTGCACTGATGCCATTCTTGATTTCCCCCGTCTTGGTTGTTTTACCTGGTGCATTTTTCTCAAATAGATTTTGGTCTAATTGAATCCATAAGTAAGGCAAATCATCCGGAGAATTATTGTAATAGGTAATCGTCTCTGATCCGATGATCTTACGGTTGATGTCGTCTAATTCGACTTTGATATCATAATCTGCGCGTTGTTGCCAGTAGTCCTTGCCTGGAGAACCACTCGCGGTTCTGTAGGAATTGGGCGTGGGCAAAGTCGATTCCAATTGCTCGAATCGGTTATTTGCGTTATACGAAGTTTGTGCTTTCGCGGGTAACAGAAGAACTGTTAGCGCTACTAAATGGAGTAGTTTTTTAAGCATGTTGAAAAGGTTATTTTTTGCAAAATAGTGATTTTTTAGGAAAAAAACAGCTGTGCTAATCTGTGCTAAATTATATTTGTAAATAATAGGATGATTATGTAGTTTTGGAACATTCAAAAAATAAAGCAGTCTATCTTATGAGCGTAATCATTGGTCAAAAAGAATATTTCAAAGGCATTGGTCAAATCAAGTTTGAAGGTGCAGAGTCAGATAACCCTTTAGCTTTCCGTTATTATGACGAGAATCGCATCGTTGCTGGTAAGAGCATGAAGGAGCATCTTCGTTTTGCCATTGCCTATTGGCATTCTTTCTGTGGCAATGGAGCAGATCCTTTTGGACCTGGTACGCACCATTATCCTTGGGATGTGGCGAGTGATGCGCGTCAGCGTGCGGCCGATAAAGCCGATGCTGCTTTTGAATTCATCACGAAGATGGGTGCTCCTTACTATTGTTTCCACGATGTGGATGCGATTGACGGGCATAATGATCCGAAGGAATTTGGTGATCGCGTGAAATTCATCACGGATATTTTTGCCAAAAAACAAGCAGAAAGCGGTGTAAAACTTTTGTGGGGAACGGCGAACTTGTTCTCAAATGAGCGTTACATGAACGGCGCATCTACGAACCCGAATTTTGAAGTAGTGGCTCACGCAGGTGCTCAATTAAAAGGTGCAATCGATGCAACCATCACCTTAGGAGGAGAAGGCTATGTGTTCTGGGGAGGTCGCGAAGGCTACATGAGCTTATTGAATACGAACATGAAATTAGAGCGCGAAAATTTCGCTCGCATGTTGCATACTTGTGTAGAATATGCACGCCGCAATGGTTTCAAAGGTAAATTTTTCATCGAACCTAAGCCTTGTGAGCCTACGAAACACCAATACGATTACGATGCGGCAACGGTGATTGGTTTCTTACGCGAGTTCGATTTATTATCGGAATTTGGCCTAAACCTAGAAGTAAACCACGCTACTTTAGCTGGACACACCTTTGCACACGAATGCCAAGTGGCTTCAGACGCTGGTATGTTAGCGTCTATCGATGCGAACCGCGGAGATACGCAAAACGGCTGGGATACGGATCAATTCCCGACGGACATTTACGAATGGGCGGAGGCGATGTCAATCATCTTGAAGCAAGGTGGATTAGCGGGTGGTGGAATTAACTTTGACGCGAAACGTCGTCGTAATTCAACCGATATGGCTGATTTATTCTATGCGCACATCGGTGGTATGGATACGATTGCTCGTTCTTTATTGATCGCTGAGAAAATCGCGAAACATGGCGAGATGGATCGCTTGAAAGCGGAGCGTTATGCGAGTTTTATCTCGGGTAAAGGAGCGGATTATGCGGCGGGTAAATTGAAATTAGAAGATTTATACAAAATCGCAATCGAGGTAGGCGAGCCTGCACAGATCTCTGGCAAGCAAGAATACTTAGAGAATTTGTTAGGCCGTTTTGTTTAAAAATACGTAATTCGGGGAATGAAAAGATGTTTTTTACTCCTTCTGTTATTTACCTCTAGATTTATAGCGACAGCAGGGTCATCCGATGATCCTGCTGTTTTTTCTACCGCTAAGCCCTGGGCTTATTGGTGGTGGCCAGGGAGTGCGGTGACCGAGAAAGGAATCACGCATAATCTGGAGAATTTTAAGAAAGCTGGTTTTGGCGGTCTCCACATCATTCCCATCTACGGGGCTAAGGGCTCAGAAGCCTTATTTCAAAATTATTTAAGTTCAGGCTGGCAAGCGAAATTCTTCTTTACTTTGAAAGAGGCGAAGCGTTTAGGACTAGGAATCGATATGACGATGGGGACGGGTTGGCCTTTGGGCGGACCTACGATCACAGAGAAAGAGGCAGCAAAAAAATACCAATTCGTGGATGGCGTATTTACGACAGGTTTAACCGGCCAAAAAGTCAAACGCGCCGCTCCCGGCGGAGAGGGACTCGTCCTCGATCACTTCGATATGAAGGCCTTTGCCAAATACAGCCACACCTTTGTTCCCCTTTTAAAGAAGTCTCATTCCCCTTTGAGAGCCATCTATAATGACTCTTACGAGGCCTATGGATCGAATTATACGCCGGATTTATTTCCCGCTTTTCAGCGATTAAACGGTTATGATCTGCGCAAACACTTCGATGTGTTAGCTAAGAAGAAGGCGGAGTCAGAAGAAGAAAATCAGATTTTTGCGGATTACCACCGGACGATGTCGACCTTGTTGCAGCGCAATTTTGTCTTGCCTTTCGATCATTGGATTAATTCCATGGGCTTTACCTCTCGAAATCAAGCACATGGTTCGCCCGGTAATTTGTTAGATATTTATTCAGCGGCAGATATTCCGGAGGCGGAGTTTTTTGGTTCGAAACCTTTCGATATCCCAGGCTACCGCGTGGATCCGGAATATGATTCCACCACATTTGGGATTCCAGATATTCGTGCGTTGAAGCTGGCGAGCTCGGCAGCGAATTTGACAGGGAAGAAATTGGTTTCGGCGGAAACGGCGACTTGGCTAGGCAATCACTTCAAAGTTTCGATCGCTCAAGTGAAGCCGGTGTTAGACCAGGTTTTTGTGGGAGGTGTGAATCATGTCTTTTTCCATGGCGCAACCTATTCTCCACCTGAGGTTGCTTGGCCGGGGTGGTTATTTTATGCGAGTACGAACTTTAATCCCCAAAGTCATTTTTGGGAGGCGATGCCCGCATTGAATAAATACATTGAAAATGTGCAGACGATGCTGCAGGCAAATCCGACGGATAGCGATGCCTTACTGTATTTCCCGATGGAGGATGTTTGGCATGCAAACAACGGATCAGGTAAATTACATACGCTGGAATTGCACGCGAATAGCCGGGAATGGTTGAAGAATACCTCTTTTGGGCAGTGGGCGGGGTTATTACAAGACAAGGGATTCTCGGTGGATTATATCTCGGATGAATTAATGTCTGATTTGGAATTGACGCCTGGTAAAACCTTTAAAACGCGCTCAGGTGGTAATTACAAAGTCTTGTTAATTCCGGCGGCACATTATATTTCGGTGGAGACCTTAGAGCGTCTGGCGAAATGGGTAAAACAAGGTTATCCAGTTTATTTCTTGGAACATTTGCCACTCCATTTGAATACGTTTCATCAGACGAAAGAGGCCAAAGAACGTTGGGAGTCTGCCCGCAGCGCCTTATTAATGCGCGTACTTTCAGACCCAGCAGATCAGCTTACTCGTTTAGGAGTTTCTACCGAGCCAATCGCTACTAAAGGATTATCTTTTATTCGAAAGAAGACTCCGAATGGCGCCGCCTATTTTATAACCAATCTACATTCTCGTTTCACCGAAGGAAAAATTTCCTTGAAGAAGCTTTCAGGTAATGTAGAGATTTGGGATCCACTAACGGATTCGAAAACCTATAGTAAAAAAGGATCAGATGTCTGGCTATCCTTAGCACCGGGTCAAAGTGTGATTATTCAGCCTGTGGCTAAAATTCCTTCTTTAGTGGTGCCACCAGCTCTTAAAGTTAAAACAGAAATCGAACCTACCAATCTGCGCGTTCAGATAGATTCTAAAACGATAGCATTGCCAGATTTCAACTATTATACCTCGCTAGATACATCGTTGGCTGCCACCCCATCTGCCAGGTATACGTTCGACTTAAAATTGTCACCCGATCAAATCGCTAACGCGAAAGTACTTCATCTAGCAGAATTGAGCGATATGGCGAAGGTTCGAATCAATGGGAAAGACATCGGGATGATCTGGTCACTTCCTTTCCAACTCGCCATTCCAGTCGGAATTTTGCAGGAGCAAAATCAAGTGGAGATAGAAGTGGTTTCGAATTCAGCGAACCGTATTCGGAAGATGGATCAAAAGGGAATGATTTGGAAGAATTTCTATGAGATCAATTTTGTGGATATTCGCTATAAGCCTTTTGATGCCTCTAAATGGGCAATCGAGGAGGGGGGAATGAAAGGCAAACTTTATTTTACGAATCGATGAATCCCTTTGTTAAAGCGATAACAGAAGCCTTACGCGATCTTGGGGATGCTGATAATGCCTTTTGGATGCGCAAATACATGCGGGAAAAATACCCTTTTCTGGGGGTGAAAAAACCAGAGCGTCACGAGGTTTTTAAGGCCTTGTACAAGCAATACGGATCTTCTGAAGATTGGTTTGAAATATCCAAAGAACTATTTGCGATGCCGGAACGCGAGTTTCAATATGTCGCCATGGAGTATGTGAAAAAGGCCAAAAAATCATGGGACTCTCGATTACCTTCTTTGTTCGAAGAATGGGTAGGCGAGGAGTCTTGGTGGGATGTGGTGGACTTTTTAGCGCCACAAATTTTAGGCCCTTATTTCCTGCAATTCCCTGCCGAAAGAGACCTTTGGATAAACAGGTGGATGAATTCTGGGAACTTCTGGTTGCAGCGCGTATGCTTAGTTTTTTCTCTAGGGTATAAAGACAAAACGGATACTGTTTTGCTGGCGAAAACCATTCAAGCACTGAGTTCTTCCAAGGAATTTTTCATCCAAAAAGCGATCGGTTGGGCGCTAAGACAATATGCGCGAACGGATGCGGAATGGGTGTTGGATTTTGTCGAGAATAATGCGTTGGCCCCGCTGAGTAAACGCGAGGCCTTGAAGCATTTGTAACTATCTCTTCTTTTTAATGATCGCCAGTTCGTGCGCCGTGTCATAATACGAGCGCAGGTTCGACCAATCGAACGTGTCCGCAATGCTTTCCACGCGGTTACGCTGGGTGATTCGATCACGCTGGGATTGCTGTACGAATTTGAACAACAGATTCGCTAATTGCTCCGCCGCTTCTTGGTACGATTGCGTCTTGCGATTCACTACGCTCACGCCCCATTGTTCGTAATCGCGCATAATCTGCATCATATAATCGCCAAAACCCGAAAGATCCGACGTCACCGTAGGTACCCCGCGCGCCATACATTCGAGTGGAGTATAACCCCAAGGCTCATAATAGCTTGGGAAAACGCCCAAATGGCAACCGCGCACGAATTGGCCATAATCTAAACCGAAAAGCGGATTCGTAGATACGATGAAGTCCGGGTGGTAGACCACTTTGACCTTATCATCAGGGTTATTCAATAGATTCGTCCGGTGTAAATTCCGAATGATATCGTCTTCTTGCTTTAATAGGTGCGTCACGACTTTAGGACGTGCCTTCGTCTTCCAGGTTTGCACCGTTCTGCGCAAACGCATCCGCCAATACTCATCCACGAAGGCATTTAAATCAGGCAACTGCAGATCGCTGGATGATGCGGAGGCCTTGAATAAATGTTCGCCCACCTGCTTCTCAATCGCGTGGCAGTTCTCTCTGATTTCATCCAAAACCGCGCGGGAATGCAATACTTCAGGGTCGATCGAATGATACGGTTGTTTTGTCACAAAGAACATCACGACTGTTTTCTTCGAACCTGCCTCTTTCATCTTGCGATTCAAAATCGCCAAGGCATCCAAGGTAATATCGTATCCCTTATTCGAATACTCGAAACGTCCGGAGGTAAATAGGTATAAGGTTTGGTCTAGGTCAAAGGGTTGGCTTTGGAAGAAGTGTCCCATCACGAAGTTCGAGATGCTCTCTTTGTATTTTGAGTGCAAGTTTTGGTGTTCGTGCAAGGCGGCAAAACGCTGGATATTTAAGCCGTTTGGCAAAATTAATTCTGGAATGCGGCCTAAGAAATACTGGCATTCTTTGGCGGTAATATCGCTGACGGTGGTTAGCACATCTGCTTTTTGGGCCGCGGCGCGCTCGAAACACGCCTGTGCCTCGATACCATAATGCTTCGCCTCTTTGTGCCAGTCGAAGTTCTCGATGACGTCATAGAAATTAGGCACATTGCCGGCTAAATAGCGGCCTAGCATCGTCGCGTGCGTGGTGAACACGGTCGAGATTTTAACCTTGTCTTTCTTCAAATCCGGCAAGCCAGTAGACGCCATCCACTCGTGGAAATGCGCCACTAGTTGCGTTTTATTTTTATTTTCTTCAGCCACCTCGGTTAATAGGAGGCGAATCATCTCCCCAAAAACAATCGTTTGGTCCACTAAATCCTCTACTCCTAAGGTCGAAATCTTGTGGTTATCCCAAATACGTCCTTTGATCGCATTGACTTCTGGTAACAAGGTTTCCAGTTCAAAAAGTACGATTTTTGGTTTTCCGGTGATCAACCAATAACCATAATGAATACCTAAACCTTTCTGGCGCAAGCTGATAATCGCACGACCCAGTGGCGTTTCATCCGTGACTGGCATAGGTTCAAATTCTGCGGAAGCCGTTTGGGGGAAATAGGGACCTAATAAGGCATAATCGTCGCCCCATTTTTCGACCATAGATGGTACTTTGGTCCTAATTACCGTGTAAATTCCACCCACCTGATTACAGGTTTCCCATGCAATTTCAAACAAATATTTTTTCTTCTCTGCTGCCATAAAAATTACATGTAGGACGCGCTTTCAATGACTTGCGTTTTCCCGTTTTTAGTAATGGTGTAATTAAATCCTTTTTGGATGGCGTATGCGCCATATTCTCCTTTTTTATTGAGGGCCAAATACCCGATTTGGAATTCCTTGTATTTATAGCGTTTAACGATGCGCATCACGGCTTCTTCACAGGCTTTTTGAGGGGACATGCCCTGTCTCATTAATTCGACAATTAAGAAAGAGCCCAAGGTCTTCATCACGAATTCCCCTAATCCTGTTGCACAAGCTCCACCTACCTCATCATCACAAAAAACGGCTCCACCAATAATAGGGGAGTCGCCTACACGACCATGCATTTTGAAAGCCAAGCCACTCGTGGTGCAAGCACCGGCGATTTCGCCCGCTTTTCCAATGCCTAATAAACCAATGGTATCGTGTCTTTCAATATTAATAACAGGCTCGTATTTGGATTCTTTCTTCCACTCTTCCCAGGCTTTTTTTGAGGTCTCCGTTAATAGATTCTCCACTTTAAATCCTTGGTCTTTAGCGAATTTTAAAGCGCCTGCGCCAGATAGCATCACATGTGGTGTTTTCTCCATCACGGCTCTCGCGACTGAAATGGGGTGCATGATGCCCTCAAGAAAGGTAACTGATCCGGCATTGCCTAAATGGTCCATGATGCAGGCATCTAAGGTAACATGGCCATCGCGGTCTGGATAACCTCCATAACCCACTGAAGTGTCGTTTGGATCTGCCTCAGGAATGCGTGCACCGGCTTCGACGCCATCGAGCGCTTTGCCTGTTTCCATCAATTTATTCCAACCTGCGATGGTCGCTTTTTCGTTTTTCCAAGTGGCAATAATCAGTGGCTCAGTAGTTTTTGCCTGGGCAGTGGCTCCTAAGCTAGCGCCTAAAAGGGTGGAGGTTTGAAGGAAGGTGCGTCTTTTCATATAGCTTTAAAGATAATTTATTTGGGCTTAATGGAACTATTTTGTAAAATTGTCTTTCTAAAATAGAAAAAAATCTTCGCATATTTCATTAATCTCCCTCTATTTCATCAATGAAAATTATTAAATCTGCTTTTCCCTTGGTAATCGCCCTGTTTTTAACCTATGCGATGAATCAAAGCTGGGGAACTATTCCTCCTATCGGTAAAATATTTAGTCCTTTCCATGGCTTTTGGATGAACGCCGAAAGTCCAGAATCAGGGGAGCCTACAGAAGAGACCTTGCAAATTGATGGCCTACATCAACCCGTTCAAGTCGTGTATGACGAAATGGGGGTGCCACACGTTTTTGCACAGGATGATCATGACCTTTATTTGGCACAAGGTTATTTGACGGCCAAAGACCGTTTATGGCAAATGGAGTTCCAAACACATTTCGCTGGAGGTCGCATTTCCGAGATCGTCGGTGAAAAAGGAATGGCATCTGATCAATTCCAACGCAGAATGGGTTCCGTTTATGGTGCGGAAAAATCCTTCGAAGGAATGAAACAAGATCCTGCTGCAAAAATGGCGCTAGAAGCCTATTCAGCTGGGGTAAATGCCTACATCGGATCTTTGTCAGAACGTCAGTTACCTTTAGAATACAAACTATTAAACTACCGTCCAGAACCTTGGACGCCTATCAAGAGCGCCTTGTTCTTGAAGAATATGTCCTTCGTATTAGCTTCAGGAACGGACGATTTGAAGATGACAAACATCTTGCGCAAATATGGCCGCGAGGTAGCAGAAGACTTATTTCCAAACTATCCTTTCCAAGAAAGCCCCATCATTCCGGTAGGCTCTCCTGTTGATTTCAAACCTGTGCCTATTCCAGCTGCACCGGCTAACTTTACAGGTTTAGGCAGCTCGATGACTACCCCAGAAAAAGATCCGAATATCGGTTCAAATAACTGGGCGGTTTCCGGAAACAAAACGGTTTCGGGTTTACCTATTTTAGCGAATGACCCGCACTTGACCTTGTCATTGCCTTCGATTTGGTACCAAATGCAATTAGTCGCTCCAGGCGTAAATGTGTATGGTTCGACCATGCCAGGAACGCCTAACGTCATCATTGGATTCAATAAAAATGTGGCTTGGGGTGTAACGAACGTGGGTTCTGACGTTTTGGACTGGTACCAAGTGAAATTCAAAGACGCCTCGAAACAGGAATATTGGCACGATGGCAAATGGAAGAAAACGACCATGCGCATCGAAACCTTTAAGATCAAAGGCAAGAAAGATATGGTCGATACCATCTTCTTCACACACCACGGTCCGGTAGTCTATTTATCACACGAAAAACCATTCCGTTCAAATATTCCGGTAGGCCACGCTTTGCGTTGGATCGCACACGAGAAGTCACAAGAATTAACGACTTTCTACCAGCTTAACCGCGCGAAAAATTACGAGGACTACAAAAAGGCCTTGACATTCTACTCAGCGCCAGCTCAAAACTTCGTTTTTGCTAGTAATGAAGGCGATATCGCTTTATGGGTGAATGGTAAGTTTCCATTGAAATCGAAATTGCAAGGAAAGTATTTATTAGACGGGACTAACGCGGCGGCTGATTGGCAAGGATTTATCCCGCAGGCCCATAATCCGCATGTGAAGAATCCGGAACGTGGATTCGTGAGTTCAGCGAATCAATTCTCAACGGACCCCTCTTATCCGTATTATTTAGGTTGGCAATATGCGCCGTCTGAGCGTGGTCGTCGCATCAATGAGCGTCTGGCGGTGATGGAAAAAATCACGATGGATTCCTTACGAGGTCTCCAAAACGACAACTTCAACATCCGTGCCCGCGAATTACTGCCTCTGCTTTTCGCTCAAGTGAAATCACCTACTGCGGTTCAATCGAAAGCATTAGCTGCCTTGAAATCTTGGAATCTAGTGAATAGCCCTGAGTCCGTGGGAGCCACTATTTTTGAAAACTGGGTAATGACTTTGCAGAACTGCCTTTGGGATGATGAATTCTCAACGGATGAAAAGGCTCCTATGAGTCGTCCATCCATGGATCGCACCATTCAATTGATTAAATCGGAACCTGCAGCCCGCTGGTGGGATGATACGAAGACGCCGGCTAAGGAGTCGATGTCTGATATCGTTATGAAGTCATTGCAAGTGAATGTGGATACCTTGGTGAAACAACACGGTCCGCAGGGTCCTGAGTGGGCATGGTACAAACACAAGCAAACCGGAGTTCGTCACTTGATCCCTGGAATGGATGCCTTATCTCGCCTAAATATCCCGATTGGTGGGGGAGGAACCATTGTCAATGCAACTACAACGAAGACGGGGCCTTCATGGCGTCTAGTGGTGGAACTTTCGAAAGAGGGCAAGCCAAAAGCATATGGCGTTTATCCGGGAGGTCAGTCGGGTAATCCGGGTAGTAGTCATTACGATGATTTAATTGATACCTGGGCCAAAGGAGAGCTAAAACCACTCTTGTACCTAGAATCACCGGATCAAAAATCGAATCGTTTACGTAAGAAAATCACTTTATCGAAATAAGCTATGAGCAAATTAATCTATAGTATCATTTTAATCGTTATAGGCGCTTTGGTGGGTATTTACCTTCCTTGGTATGCCATGGGTGTGGCTTTTGGGCTAGTGGCCTTTGTATTGAATATGCCGTTAAAGTCGAGTTTTTTGACCGGATTTGTCGCCGGCTTTTTACTTTGGGTGATATCGGCGTTTTTGCTTGATATGCAGCATCCAAGTACCTTGCCCGGCCGAATGGCTCAGGTTTTCCCTTTGAAAGGAAATGTATTTGCTTTATTTATGCTCACTGGTGTACTGGGGGGCTTGTTTAGTGGTATTTGGACTTGGGCCGGAGCCAGATTAAGACAGAATAAATAATTTTTTAGGACAAACGATACAGACCTTGTATATTTGCCGACAATCCAATTTATAAAAATAATACACGTGAAAAATTTACCTTACGCTTGGTTGGGCGTTTTAACCATCGCAATTGCTTTCTTATTTTATCAAAATTCAAACTCTGCATCTACAGGATTAGGGGCTTCGGCTGCTGATGGTAGACGTATCGTATTTGTAAACTCTGATTCGTTGTTGACGAATTATCAATTTTACAAAGACGCTCAAAAAGAGTTTGAGAACAAAGGATACCGTTTGCAAGTTGATTTAGGCCAAAAAGAGCAAGCTCTTCAAGGTGAACTGCAAGCTATTCAACAACGCGCATCTGCTATGACTCAAGCTGAATTACAAGCAGCGGATATGACATTGAAAAAGAAAGGTGCTGAATTGCAACAATATTCTCAACAAAAGCAGGCTGAGTTAGGTCAAGAGCAAGCAAAGAAAAACGAAGAGTTGTATAACAACATTCGTGATTATATCACTAAAACAAACAAGACTAATAAATATGAGTTCGTTTTAGGTTACTCTAAAGTAGGTGGCGGAATTTTATTTGCTGATCCTTCTGTAGATGTGACTACCAAAATCATCGATGGCTTGAACAAAGAGTACGCCGCAACGAAAGGCGACAAAAAAGAAGATAAATAGTAGCTTTTAGCTACATTTGGCCACGCAGCGTTTCGCTGTGTGGCTTTTTTTTATTCCAATGGCAAAAGAGAAAATCCAAAAGACTGTTGAAATCAAGAACCGTAGGGCATCCTTTGAATATGCATTCATCGATACCTTCACGGCTGGCTTGGTTTTAATGGGTACGGAAATCAAATCCATTCGCCAAGGGAAGGCTAATTTAACGGACGCCTATTGCGTATTCTTTCAAGACGAACTATTCGTTCGCAATATGCACATCTCGGCCTACGACGAAGGAACTCATTATAACCATGAGCCACTGCGCGACCGTAAATTATTATTATCCAAACGCGAGCTAGGTAAATTACAGAAGGAGTTAAAGAACGTAGGTTTGACGATTATTCCTACCCGTCTTTTTATTTCTGACAAAGGCTATGCGAAATTAAATATCGCCCTTTCTAAAGGGAAGAAGACTTTCGATAAACGAGATGATATTAAGGAGAAAGATGTGAAGCGCGATATGGATCGCTCCTTGTCTTAATTAGGCCTTATTCCTGATTTTCTTAACGATCGTTACTGCTGCCATAATCACGATGGCGAAGATCACAAATCCACCCAAACCATACATCCAGTCTAGGGTATTTTTAGCCACCACTAAGAAAACAACCGCGACTAATAGAATCGTCGCAATTTCATTATACAGTCTCAATTGGGTTCCCGACAGCACAAAATTTCCCTGTCTGAATTGAAGAATTAAATACCGGCAAACAAAATGGTAAACCGTAATGGCTACCACGAATCCTAATTTCAAATGCAACCAGCCTTGAGATCCAAAGCTACTCATCCAGGCCACATAAATCAAGGATAAACCCGTGATCCAGGTCAATAACATCGCCGGAATCATAATCGCATTTAATAGGATCTTTTCCATCTTCTCGAATTGCTTCGTTAGAATACCTTTTTCTGGTTCATCCTTCTCTTGTGCCTCAGCGTGGTAGACTAACAATCGGGGAAGGTAGAATAAGCCAGCAAACCAGCTAACAACGAATATGATATGGATGGATTTTAAGACCGTGTAGCTCATATTAGGCTTGGTAACGCTTGAACAAACTATTGACTTTCATCTGGATCACCCCAAAAATCGCTTCTTTAAAGATATTGGCAGACATCTTACTCGTTCCTTTGGTCCGATCCGTAAAGATGATAGGTACTTCTACGAGTTTGAAGCCATATTTCCAGGTAGTGAATTTCATCTCCACTTGAAAGGCATAACCGATGAATTTGATTTGGTCCAAAGGTAAGGTGGCTAAGGTATTTCTGCGGTAGCAAACGAATCCTGCCGTAGCATCTTGTACTTTCATTCCAGTTATGAAACGAACATAAAAGCCAGCGAAATAGGACATCAATACACGACTCATGGGCCAATTGACCACATTTACACCTTTGATATAGCGAGATCCGATAGACATGTCTCCGTTTCCTGCTTCTTCTTCCGGCAAGTTTTCCTCTTTTAACTCTGCGGGTGTCGCGCAGGCTTTGAACAGGTGAATTAAATCATCCGGGTTATGAGAGAAGTCCGCATCCATCTCAAAGATGAAGTCATAGCCTTTAGATAGGGCGATTTTAAAGCCCTCGATATAGGCGGTGCCTAAGCCTAATTTACCTTTTCGCTCTAGTAGGTGAATGCGTCCTTGATTTGCTATTTGAAGGCGTTTTACTTCCTGCGCTGTTCCGTCAGGAGAACCATCATCCACGATTAAGACATCAAAAACAGGATCTAAGCTCAAGACCTTCAAAAGGATAGCTTCGATGTTTTCAATCTCGTTGTAGGTGGGGATAATGACTATCCGTTTGTTCATTTAGCTATTGTTAGGATGGCGAAAGCAGTCGATCGTGTGATCGTTCACTAATCCAGCCGCCTGCATCAACGCATAACAAATGGTAGGGCCGACAAATCGGAATCCATTCTTCTTAAGAGATTTGCTCAAAAGGACAGAAATTTCTGTGCTAGCGGGTAATTCTCCGTGATGGGCAAAGTGGTTTAGGATAGGCGTATGGCCCACAAACTCCCAAATATATTGGTTAAAGCTACCAAATTTTTCCTGAATTTTAATAAAAGCCTGCGCATTCGTTCGAACGGCGCTGATTTTTAGGCGGTTTCTAATGATTAGCTCGTTTTGCATTTGTGCTTCGAGTTCTTCATTCGACCAGGTTGCAAGGGAGTGGTAGTCGAATTGCGCGAAGGCTTCTCTGAAGGCTTCGCGTCGCTTCAAAATGGTGATCCACGAGAGGCCAGCTTGAAAGCCTTCAAGGATGAGGAGCTCAAAAAGCGCGTCATCGCGGTGTTCCGGATTACCCCATTCTAGGTCGTGGTAGGTTTGGTATAATTCGTCTGAACCACACCAGCGGCAGCGTATTTTTGTGTCCATAATTCGGGTTTCTTTTTACAAAATAGGAGAATATATTTCGAATCTTTGGCCCAACAAATTGATAAAATAGAAATTGAACTAACTTTGTAGTAGCGAAAGGTTCTGCGCCGCTTCGAACGGCGTTGATTAATAGGGAATTTGGTGTAAATCCGAAACTGTCCCCGCAACTGTAAATTTTCAAAAAGCTTTTCAATCTAGGGTCACTGGCGTCGCTGGGAAGGCCGAAAAGCAAGGGAAATGAGTCAGGAGACCTGCCTTTTACTATTCTTGACCTTGTTTTACGGAGGATGATCCGAGGTCGAGCGTTCGATTACCTTTTTATTTCACAGGCCTGAAAGGGCAAAAAAACATGTTAAACGTAGTATTAGTTGCGGTAAGCTGCTTTGCGGCAGTGAGCAGTGGACAGTGGACAGTGGACAGTGGACTGTCGTCCTTGGACAGTGGACAGTCGTCCTTAGTCCGTAGTCCGGAGGGAATGAGTCCGGAGGGTTCATCCACCATTTACCATTCACTATTTAGCAGTGGACAGTGGACAGTGGGCAGTGGGCAGGGAAAAATCTCCTCTCTACAATCTACCATCTCTACTCTATACTCTCCTCTCTCTACTCTAAAAAGAGATTCCACGCTCGCGGACGTCACTATCTCCGCGCCCAAGTACCCAGAAAAACTGGCTCGCTCGGGGAAAGTGGTTTCGGTCATTTCGGCCGAAATGATCCAGGCCAATCAGGGGAAAAGTCTAGGTGAATTACTCCAGCAAAGTGTAGGTGTCGCAGTAGTAGGCGCGCGCAGCGCGCCGGGGACGAATCAGGAGATTTATGTGAGGGGTGCGAATACAGGTCATGTGCTCTTATTAATGGATGGTTTTCCTTTGAATGATCCGTCGCATATTTCATCGGTGATGGATTGGAACTTGATTTCTTTGGCAAACATCGAACGCATTGAAATCCTTAAAGGAGGCCAATCTACGCTGTATGGTTCTGATGCGATGGCTGCGGTCATCAATTTAGTGACGAAGAAAAACGCAAAAGGAATAAATGTCGTACTTCAAGGTGGTGGATTAGGGACACATCAAGAACAAATTTCTTGGTCGACAACACTGGGAAAAAACCAGATCCAATTACAGGCCCAAAATTATGCGACAGATGGTTTTTCTTCGGCTAAAATCGCCCAGGGAAAAGCGGAAGACGATGGATTTAAGCAGCAAAGTTGGGGATTGAAATGGGGTCGTGATATGGGTAAATTTGGCAATTTAGATTTCTCTCATGCGTCACAACTGTATCGTGGGAATTTAGATAATGGTCCCTTTGTCGATGACCGAGATTATACATCGGAGGCCGTAAGTCATTCGTTCAGAGCGCAATACCAGGTAAATAAATTCACAGTTCGTGCCTTTCAAGACCTGATTCACCGGGAGTTTCGCAACGATTCAACCGACGTAGCCGCGAATGCTTATTCTAAATTTAGTCTTTCGAGTTATGCAGGTTTAAATCAAGGATTGGAAGCTTTTTTGAAGATTCCAGTAAAAGAAAATGCCACTTTATTAGTAGGTTCTGAATATAGACGCCAAAAAACGGAACAAAGCGATTTTTCGATAAGCGACTATGGCCCTTATGCGTCGCCTGATTTAACGGAGAAGCAAAAGACCCAGCAGATTATGGGAACATACGCTACTTTTCAGCAGAGCTGGGGTAAATTCGGTTACGAGGTGGGGGCGCGATGGAATGCGCAGTCATCTTTTGGAAACTATTTTACCTATAATCTGAATCCGTATTGGGCTATTTCACAGACAGCGAAATTCTTTGGCAATTATTATACCAGTTTCAAAACGCCTTCAATCTATCAATTAGCCTCTCCCTATGGTAATCTAGATTTGCAACCTGAGCAGGGAAAAACGATCGAATTTGGGGTTGAAAAGAAGTTGAAAGCGTGGAAGATTCGCGCCGTAGCCTTTGAAAATCAAGTCAATCAGGGTATTGTTTTTCAGTCGATGGATGTGGAACCTTATGGTAAATACCAAAATGTGTCTCAGCAGAAAACGCAAGGAATTGAGTTTGAAATCGGGTTTCAATCTGCAAAATTCCAAGCGGATTTCAACTATACCTATTTGAAGGGAGAGATGATCGATCGCGATTCCACCTATTCTTCTTTGATTCGCCGCCCTTCGAACGCTTGGAATCTAAACATGCAAGCAAAGATTTCGAAGAAATGGTCTGCAGGATTAACGAATCAATTTGTAGGCCAAAGAACGGACTACTTCTACGACGAGTCCACCTATTCCGTTCAACCGAATCCCATGTCAGCGTATGTATGGACTGACATTTCGGTTCATTACCAAATCAATTCGAAATGGAAGGTTTCAGCTGTGTTAAAAAATGCGCTGAATCAAGAAATCATGGAGATTACGGGGTATAGTGGGCAACCGAGGAACTTACAAATTTCCCTACTGGGAAATTTGTAGAGTAGAGATTATAGAGTAGAGATTATAGAGTAGAGATAAGATTTTGAGATTTTTATCTCTACTCTATACTCTCTTATCTCTACTCTACTTTATGGCTTAAATTTCTCATACACATCCTTCCCCGACACTGGATCTTTGCCAAAAAGCTCAATATAGTTTACCGAAGTCATAAACTTTGAATCGTCTACACTGACGAATACGCGCTTTAATATTTGCATTTTTCCATTGATGGGAAACAAAGCGATGGGATTCCCAGCCGCGTCTTGCTTGACCATAAACTTGCGTTTTCTGTAGGCTAAGAAATGACCTTCGTAGGAATTAGGTGCTCCAGAGACAGCTGTGGTATATAATCCGTAGGCTAATGTGCGCTGAATAGTGGTTAGTTCCTCTTTTTGGCCTCTCTCCCCAAAACGATACCAATACGTATGCACCGGATCTTTTGCATTCAACTTTCCTGCCAATAGGTTCGCATCATAGACCACCACATTTGCATTTGTACTTCGTTGAATGAAGAACAATCGATTAGGAGAATCCGGAGGAACGGGGAAGCGGTCACCGCCTAGGCCATAAAAAGTGATGAAAAGAAGGAGGGACGCTAATTTCATTTGGGGATAATTTGAAACGCAAATAACGAAAAAAATCGCAATCTGTTTTGGGTTAAAGACGCTATAATGCATCAAATACTTTGATTTTCTAAAATTATGCGTATCTTTGTGGAGAATTTAAGGAAAAGAAGAGGGGTTTTGATCCCTCTTTTTGTTTTCATACCCTAAAGGAAGATGGATTTAACGAGTAAACTGAAAGATTGGACACTGGATTACATCGGCGAAGGCCCCTTGTTATTAGTGGATTTTTCGGTGTCTCAAGGGACGAAAAGAACTTTAATAACCATTTTAGTTGATACCATTGAAGGGGTGACAATCGATCAATGCGCTTTAATGAGCCGTAAATTAGCTCATTTCATTGAAGAGGGCGTGCTGATCGAAGAAGCCTATAATTTAGAAGTGTCTTCGCCGGGTTTGGACTTTCCATTAAGCCAAGGCTGGCAATTTCAGAAGAACATAGGCCGCAAGGTGAAGGTTTGGATGAAAAATAAAGAGGCAGAAAATGTAGAAGGGACGTTGGTTTCTAATACAGACGAAGCGGTGGAAATCTTAACAGAGAAGACCGTCAAGCATAGAAAAATCGTTGCGAAAGAGGCCACTTGGTTTCCGTTAGCAGAGGTAGATAAAATAAAAGTACAAGTGTCATTTCAATAAACAAAGAAGAGATAGCAATGAACAGTGTTGAATTAATTTCGTCATTTTCAGACTTTGCTCGGGAGAAAAACATTGACAAACCGACGATGATCGCGGTTTTGGAAGAGGTTTTTCGTACGATGATTCGCAAGAAATTCGGGGCAGACGAAAATTTTAATGTCATTATCAATGCCGAAAGCGGCGACTTAGAGATGTGGCGTAGCCGCGAGATCGTAGACGATAACTCAGAAGATATCTGGGATTTTGACAAAATACCTTTGAGCGAAGCGAAGTTAATCGAGCCCGATTTCGAAATCGGTGAAGAGGTAGCTGAGCTAGTGAAATTAGAGGATTTCGGTCGTCGTGTTGTTCAAACCGCTCGTCAAACATTGATCCAAAAGATCAAGGATATTGAAAAAGAAGGTTTGTACGAAAAATACAAAGACTTAGTAGGTGAATTAGTGACTTCAGAGGTATACCAAATCTTAGGTCGCGAATTAATCTTATTAGATAGCGAAGACAATGAATTAGTGTTGCCTAAGACGGAAATGATTTCTAAAGATCGTTTCAAGAAAGGGGAGACTATTAAGGCCATCATTCACAAAGTGGAAATGGCAAATGGTACACCACGTATCATTTTATCTCGTGTTTCTCCGGTATTCTTAGAGCGTTTATTCGAACAAGAAATTCCTGAGATCTACGATGGTACGATTACCATTCGTAAGATTGTTCGTGAACCAGGTGAGCGTGCGAAAGTGGCGGTAGAGTCATTTGATGACCGCATCGATCCAGTAGGAGCTTGCGTAGGAATGAAAGGTTCTCGTATTCACGGTATCGTTCGTGAATTACAAAACGAAAATATTGACGTGATTAACTTCACTGATAATTTAGAATTATTAGTGGCGCGTACGTTAAGCCCAGCGAAATTAAACTCAATGGCGATTGACAAAGAGCGTCGTCGTATTTCGGTTTATTTAAATTCAGATCAGGTTTCTATGGCGATTGGTCGTGGAGGTCAAAACATCAAATTAGCCGGTAAATTAGTAGGTTACGAAATCGATGTGTTCCGTGATGTACCTAAGGATGAGCTAGATGATGAGGATGTGGAATTGACAGAATTCTCTAACGAAATTGAGGCTTGGATTTTAGAGGAGCTTCACAAAATAGGTTTAGATACAGCGAAACAAGTTTTGGCCTTATCTAAAGAAGAGTTAGAGCGTAGAACGGAATTAGAAGAAGGTACGATCGATGAGATCCTAGCGGTATTGCGTTCTGAGTTTGAGTAGTTTATTAAAATAAAAAGAATTTAGTTTTTTGTAATTTTTATGGCAGAAGAAAAAACAATGCGGTTGAGCCTTGTAGCAAAGCAAATAAACGTGGGAACGTCTACGATCCTACAGTTTCTCTCTGCGAAAGGTCACAAAATTGACAATAACCCCAACGCCAAACTGAACTTTGAGCAGTTGACTTTGTTAGCGAAGGAATATGGTGCGAACCATATTTTGGAATCCTCTGTAGAGGCTCCTAAGCCAGCTCCAGCGCCAGAACCGGTAGCTGTTGCACCTACACCAGCGCCAGCTCCAGAGCCAGTGGTGGAGAAGCCAGCTCCAGTTGTGGAGGCTCCTAAAGCGTCAGAAGCACCAGCTCCAGTAGTCGAGGCTCCAGCTGAGGAAAAGCAAGTGGGATTGAAGATTTTGGGAAAAATCGAATTGGATAAAAAGGGTAATCCTGTTGCCCCTAAATCAGAAAAAGCGCCTGAACCTGTTCCAGCACCGGCTCCTAAGCCTGAGCCAGTAGCTGAAAAGCCTGCATCTGCGCCTAAACCAGTTGAACCAGCTCCAGTAGTGGAAGAGGTGGTGGAAGATATCGAGTTAATCGAAGCACGTGGAGAAACCCTGAAAGGATTAACCGTTCTAGGTAAAATAGAATTGCCTGCGGCAGGTGATCGCGGAAATAATGCGAAACACAAGCGCAAGCGTATCATCAAAGAGGAGAAAAAACCAGCCCCATCTGTTCCTGGAACAGGAGGCAAACCTGGAGATAAGAAAGATTTCAATAAGAAACCAGCTCCGGGTGCTAAACCAGCACCGAAAGGAGAATTGTCTGATAAAGACATCCAAGAGCAAATCAAAGCCACCATGGCTCGCTTGCAAGGTGCGACTAATAAGCAAAGTTTCGGAGCTGATAAGCGTCGGGAGAAGCGTAAAGGTCGTGCAGAAGCAGAAGAGGCTCGTATGATGGCAGAAGATGAGGAGGCAAAAGTATTGAAGGTGACGGAATTTATTTCGGCATCGGATTTGGCTTCCTTAATGGATGTATCCGTGAACGAGGTAATCTCGGCTTGTATGAGCTTGGGGATGTTCGTTTCGATTAACCAACGTTTGGACGCGGAAGCCATTACAGTGATCGCCGATGAGTTTGGTTTCGAAGTAAGCTTCGTTTCTGCCGAAGAGGAAATCGATGTTGCTGAAGTAGAAGTAGAGGATTCTCCAGAAGATTTATTGCCTCGTGCGCCTATCGTTACCATTATGGGTCACGTCGATCACGGTAAAACTTCCTTACTAGATTATATTCGTCGTGCCAAAGTAGCGGCAGGTGAAGCGGGTGGTATTACCCAGCACATCGGTGCCTACTCTGTAGAGACTAAATCTGGCAAGAAAGTTACTTTCCTAGATACACCAGGTCACGAAGCCTTTACTGCCATGCGTGCTCGTGGTGCAAAAGTAACCGATATCGTTATTATCGTTATTGCTGCGGATGACTCTGTCATGCCTCAGACGAAGGAAGCCATCAATCACTCAATGGTCGCTGGTGTGCCAATCGTATTCGCGTTCTCTAAAGTCGATAAAGACGGTGCCAATGCGGACAAAGTACGTGAGGAATTAGCTACCATGAATATGTTAGTAGAGGATTGGGGTGGTAAATACCAATGTCAAGAAATCTCTTCTAAGTCTGGTCTAGGTATCGATGACTTGTTAGAAAAAGTATTATTAGAAGCTGAGATGCTTGAATTAACGGCTAATCCGAACAAGAAAGCCGTAGGTTCAGTAATCGAGGCTGAATTAGATAAAGGACGTGGTTATGTAACTACCTTGTTAGTTCAGGCGGGTACATTAAACGTAGGAGACATGATGTTAGCAGGTGATAATTACGGTCGTGTAAAAGCGATGTTTGACCACCATGGTAACAAAATCAAAAAAGCAGGTCCATCTACTCCAGTTCAAGTGTTAGGTCTGAATGGTGCACCGCAAGCGGGTGATAAATTACTTTGCCTAGAGAATGAGCGTGAAGCGCGTGAAATCGCTAACAAGCGCGAGCAGATTCTTCGTGAACAAACCTTGCGTACACGTAAGCACATTACCTTGGAGGAAATTGGTCGTCGTAAGGCTATCGGAACTTTCCGTGAATTGAACGTGATTGTGAAAGGTGACGTGGATGGTTCAGTAGAGGCCCTTTCGGATTCCTTAATGAAGTTATCAACGGAAGAAGTACAGGTTCGTATTATTCACAAAGGGGTAGGGCAGGTTTCCGAATCCGATGTGGCTCTAGCGTCTACTTCAGATGCCGTTATCATCGCTTTCCAAGTTCGCCCTTCTCAAAACGCTCGCCGTTTAGCAGAAACAGAACAGATCGAAATCCGTAACTATTCGATCATCTACCAAGCGATTGACGAAATTAAGGCAGCGATGGAAGGTCTATTAGCTCCTTCATTTGAAGAAGTAATCACATCGAACATCGAAATCCGTGACGTGTTTAAGATTACCAAAATCGGTACCGTCGCTGGTTGCTACGTATTAGATGGTACGGTTAAACGTGCGAACAAGATTCGTGTCATTCGTGATTTCGTCGTGGTACACGATGGAGAAATCTCAGCTTTGAAACGTTTTAAAGATGATGTTGCGGAGGTCAAATTCGGTTACGAGTGCGGTCTATCTGTCAAAAACTTCAACGATTTAGAAGTAGGAGATATGTTAGAGTGTTATGAAATGAAGGAAGTGAAGAGAACATTAAAATAACAAAAGCCCCGGAAGGGGCTTTGTTTTTTTAATAGAGTAGAGATAAGAGAGTATAGAGTAAAGATTAAAGCACAGAGAATAATTTAGTTATCCCTTTGGGATAAATTTTTCAGGTGCTTGCTTACCATTTTCTACGATTTTAAATCGCATTTCAGTGTCTAGCTGAAAAATAACTTAAAAAGGGGAGCATTTGCTCCCCTTTTTTAATGTCCTATAAGTAAAAAACATTTCTGGATGCATCCCCGAAGGGGATACCAACTTTATTCTCTCTAATCTAAACCTCTTCCCTGCGGACTAGCGCTGTTTACTAGGTGTTGTTAAAATTTAGGACATGCTAAACTTCTGCTGAGACTTTTATCGTATTTATTAGGGAATAAATTAAATCCAAACACATAAGATAAAGTGATTTCATGGGCTCCTCCAGAAGGAGCTAGTTTGGATAAGGTGAAATCGTAGGAATATCCGATGGCGAATTTATCCTTTCTAAAGCCAATTAAACCCGTCATGGACTCCCGAGTATCCAGTTTTTCGGTACTAGGCAAAGCAATTGGAAAATTTCGATACCAAAAGCCTATTACTAAGGGTGCGATAGTTAAATACGTCCCCACATCTAATTGACTAAACATTCCCTGTTTTTTGAATTGAATGATGGGGCTAATACTTTTCTCGTAGTTTAAGGCATTCTCTGGATCATTACCTTCGTAGCTTGAATTTCCTAAAGCTATTTTGGTTCCCATTTGTACGCTTAATCTCATGTCAAGAGGTGAAATGGAATTGTTAACTAAAGATTGATTAGGTTGGTTTAGGTGGTGTGCACTGACACCAATCCAGTGTTTTCCAGAATATAACATGGATCCTACGGATAAATCAACATAGGAGGGGTTGGTGAAATTGGGTGTTTTGGGGATAATATCGTTCGATGAGGCATCAATTCCCCCAGATCCTAAATATCCGGTTAATTGATCCCCGAAAACCAAGTTTTCTGGAGATAAGCTTCTGTTAACGTAGGCTCCTTGCATTCCCATGGATAAAGAATAATTCTCTGTTAATGAGATATGATAGGCATATTGCAACGCAAAGCTACTTGTCGTTAAGGCTGAAAACTGAGAATCAGAAGTGATTAATAAGCCGAGTCCACTTTTGTATTTTTGTATACCAATATCAACGGACATAGCGGAAAATTGGTAATTGCTCGTTAAATTAGGCCATTGATTGCGGTGCATTAAATTAACGTTCACATTGTTAGAAATTCCGGCGAAGGCTGGATTCATGTTTAACGGTAATGCATAGTTCTGAGTTACCTGGGGATCTTGCGAATACCCCATAAATGGAATGAAAACAGCTAGAGTGAAAATATGCAGTAGTCTCATTTTTTGAATACCTTTCAAGGTAACTCATGAGCAGGCAATTTACGTTCAAGTCGTATGAAAAACAATTTTTGGCAATTTAAAATAATGAACAGAAAAACCTTTATCACCTTTTTATTGCTTTTCTGCTCTTGGAGTTTAACAGCACAAGATATTGTCATTCGAAATACTTGTATTACTAAATGTGCCTATTGCAGTGATTCGACTTCGGTGGATTCTACCGTTTTTGAATATACCAAGCCGCTTGCGTCGCCAACCAGTGTCAAATTTAATTGGGTGTTTCGAAAGGCGGGTTCTGATAATAGTTATTCAACAGTTCTTGGCAGTACAGATAAGCGATCAGGTAGGTTCAAATTTTGTGAAAAAGGGGATTACGCAGTTGACCTATACCTGAATGGAAGTGTTATTTATTCAAAGTATAAATTTAAGATTGGTTTTGTAGCACCGATTGTCTTGGGTCAAGATAGCACGAAGGTGGATACCACGATTTGTAAAGATGAAATAATCACTTTACGAGTTAAAAATCCGTTAGCCTCTTACTCATATTTATGGTATCCGAAAGGCGAGACGACTGATTTTATTTCGGTAAACAAGTCGGGTTGTTATTCGGTCAAAGTGACGGATGCTAACTCTGGGTGTAGTTCAGAGGGTAATTTGGAGGTTATAGTTTGCGGGGAAATTCCTCCTCCAGCATCTCCGCCTGACAATACCTGGTATTTTGGTGAAAAGGCCGGTCTCAATTTTGGTCAAGCGGGGACACCCTCTCCTAAAGCGGGTAATCCGATGCCTATTACAGCTGAAGCCATCGCTAAAATCAATGATATAAAAAATAATATACTGCTGTTCTCTGATGGGAAAAAGGTGTATGATGCGAAATTCAATGACCTTATCCCAGGTAAAAATTTAGCAGCAGAAGCTAATTCGCAAGGCTTGGTGATCATTCCCAAACCGACATGCAAAGGATGCCAATCAGAATATTATGTAATTTATACGAAGCAAAATAGTTTGAAAGAGAGGCAAATCTTTCAATCGACCATAGATTTTAAATTGAATGGGGGTAAAGGAGGGATGAGCGTGGAAGGCTCAATGCTTTCGACAACGAATACATCGACTAGAATGGTTTCAATGCCATTGGCAGAAAATGCCTCTCTATTATTTACTCAAGACCTGGGAAGTGGCAATATTCGTTCATTTAAAGTTTCGAGTACAGGAATATCTGCTCCTATTGAGAGTAAATCACCCACAGGATTTACTGCAGCTAGTCTTTCTAACCCCTCCACCATGAAAGTGAGTCCTAATAAGCAGTGGTTAGCGGTAGCAATGGCAGGGGTTACCGTGAACAAAATTGAATTATATTCAGTGGATTCACTTTCGGGAAAAGTAAAACATAAGGTGTCCATTTCGCTGGGTTCATCCACCAAACAGCAGGTGTATGGACTTGATTTTTCCAAGAACAGTAAGCTGATCTATGCCTCTTTGAAAGGAGTAGGAGTAGCGGATACGTCCTCGATTGTACAATTGGATATTTCAGCCACTGATTCTACAACCTATGAGGCGACAAGAAAAACAGTTCCGGGTTCAAAAATAGTAAAAAAAATAGGAGCTATTCAGCCGGATCCGGTGAATGGTACTGATCTTTATGTGGCGATTTTGGACCAAACTTCTTTAGGTAAGATCACAGCGATTGACGGGGTAGTAGGGACTCCATCTGGAGCCAGTTTTACTTTGAGCGGAGCGGCACTTCCAGCGGGGTCTAAAAGTAAACTTGGTTTACCCGCATCCTATTCGATTACGTCGACGGATGGAAAAGGAATTTCGATTCAGCAATCCTGCTTTGGTTTGAATTATTCCTATAAATTGACGGGAAAACTATGTGATCCAATTGAGAACACGAAAGTGATTTGGAATATTTACAAGACAACTTTAAATCCTGTAAGAAATGCAAACGGTACTATTGTGCCGCTAAATCCAGCAACTACTCAATTGTTTACTTTTACTGGCGATAGTGTTAATTATGCATTTAAGGATAATGGAACCTATGTGGTTACTGCCAAAGTTTCTAATAAGTGTGTAACTGATTCTCTATTAGACGCACAGAAATTCGAGATAGATTTACTAAAGCCATTTTATTTAGCACCAGAATTTAGTGTGATTTGCAAGAATTTGACAGAAATTAAAGCAGATACCTTGCCAGCCATTTCAGGGTTAACCTACTTTTGGAACACAAAAGAGACTACCGATAAAATTTCGGTCCCTAAACCTGGAGGGGCATTTGATTTAACCATTACGGATCCAGCAAGTGGGTGCAGTTTGACTAAATCAACGAAAGTTAATTTTTTAACTAATAGCCTGTTTGACACTCCTAAAGATTTATTTATTTGTGATGATAATGTAAATGCCGCGGCGTTTAAGGAAAATGTCACTTTTGTTGAATTGAAATTACCTGTGCCTGCCTCCAGTTTAAAATCGATTGATTGGGCTGGAATTCCAAGTGCTGCGAACCAGGATAAGGTGCAAGTTTCAAAGTCTGGTACCTATGTATGTACTATAATTGATCGAGATGATTGTGTATTAAATGTTAGCTTTATTGTCAAAGATAAATGTGCACCTATCATGCAAGTTCCTTCTGCTTTCACTCCGAATGACGATGGTAATAATGATTATTTTAGACCCGTTGGCAATTTTGAAGCTGTATCTTCTGGGACTGCTACCGTAGTAAAACCTCGAACGGTAATTGAATCGTTTGAAATCTTTAACCGCTGGGGTGAGATGATTTACTCCACTAGCGCAATAGACTCCTCTTGGCTGGGTTGGGATGGGAAAATCAACGGGATTAAAGTTCCACAAAACACCTATGCCTATCGATTAAAGTATACTTCTATCGATATTCCAGAATTAGGAGTGATGGAATTAAGGGGAACGGTGGTTATAGCCTATTAATAGGCTCTAACTTCGATACCTTTCATGAAGTTGACGAAGGCCTTATTCACCACTTGATTACCACCAGGTGTAGGGAAGTTACCAGTGAAATACCAATCACCTAAGTGGTCAGGACAAGCGACATTTAAGTTCGCTACTGTTTGGTATACAATCGAAAGTTCAGCTTTTAAACCTTTAGGACGAACGATCTCCGCAATTTTGTCTGAGATTTCTTCATCTGTGAAAGGGGCATATATGGCTTTTACAAAGTTTTCTTGCTCGGCAGTCCCAATTTCTAGCGCATTTAAGCATCGTAAATTCACCTCATCTAATATGTTCTCTAATCCGCGTTCTTGCAATAAGGCTAATGCCGCACGGAAGGCAACAAATTCCTTCATTTTCGACATATCGATACCGTAGCAATCTGGGTAGCGAATTTGAGGAGCGGAGGAAACGATAACTATTTTCTTAGGGGATAATTTATCCAATAATTTCAGGATACTTTTTTCTAATGTTGTTCCGCGAACGATGGAGTCATCAATGATGACCACTGAATCTACCTCTTTATTGATTACCTCGTAGGTCGTGTCATATACGTGTGCGACCATGTCATCACGCTGATCATCCGAGGTGATAAACGTACGCACTTTCACGTCTTTAGAGATGAGTTTTTCGACGCGTGGACGGAAGGTTAATAGCTCTTCTAATTCTTCTTCGAACAGGATGCCATCCATGATGGCTTTTTTTCTTTCTTTGGCCAAATGGTCTTCTAGGCCATCAATCATTCCAAGGAACGCCGTTTCTGCGGTGTTAGGAATGTAGGAGAATACGGTATTTTTCAGGTCATGATGCACCTCGGCTAAAATCTGAGGGATCAATAACTGCCCTAATTTCTTGCGCTCGTGGTAGATATCTGGATCGGATCCGCGAGAGAAATAGATGCGCTCGAAAGAGCATGATTTTTGTTCTAGGCGGTCGATAAATGGAACCTCTTTGACTTCGCCTTGAATATCAATAATTAAGGCATGGCCCGGTGTGATTTCTTTTATTTGATCGTAGGCGCAGTTAAAAGAAGTCTTGATGGCCTGTTTTTCAGAAGCCACTACCGCCACTTCTTCATCCACATAATAATAGGCTGGACGAATTCCGGCAGGGTCACGCGCCACGAAAGAGGCACCATAACCAGTCATTCCGACCATCGCATATCCTCCGTCAAAATCCTTGCATGAACGCTCTAAAACTCGTTTCAAGTCAATTTCTTGGGCGATGATATCGGATAATTCTGGGTTCTCGTATTGGTCTTTATACTTGCCAAATTGGCGTTGATTCTCTTCATCTAAAAAGTGGCCGATTTTTTCCATCACGGTAACCGTGTCCACTTTTTCTTTCGGGTGCTGACCTAGCGAAACTAATTTATCGAACAAATCGTCTACATTGGTCATATTGAAATTACCTGCCATTACGAGGTTACGGCTTCTCCAGTTGTTTTGACGCAACATGGGATGGCAGTTTTCGATCTCGTTTTGGCCGTGCGTTCCATAGCGTAAGTGGCCTAAAAGTACTTCGCCGGTAAAAGCCACATTTTCTTGCCACCACGCTGCGTCGTGAACGGCATCTATGCCTGTTTCTTTGGAGACTTGTTTAGCTAGTTTTTGTGCTTTAGCGAATTTCTTGTTGATTTTTCCAAAAATATCTGCCACTGCTTGCGGCTCTACTGAACGGTATCTGGAAATGTAACGGTGCCCTGGTTTTACGTTGATTTTGATGTTTGCCACCCCGGCTCCATCTTGTCCTCTGTTGACTTGCTTCTCCATCATCAGATAAAGTTTGCTCAGTCCGTAAGTAGGTGTTTTGTATTTGTCTAAGTAGTGCTGAAAAGGCTTTCGTAGGCGGATGAGGGCAATTCCGCATTCGTGCTTAATAGAATCAGACATGGAAACGTGGGGCTATTTTAAAAATCAAGTCCAAAATTAGCCAAAATAAATGACCAACAAGCTGATTTTTTTAATTTTTTATCGACTATTTCCAAAGGTTCGTTAAGACCGATGGAAACAAGATAGATGCGATCAAAATCGCTGTTAAAATTCCGTAAGAGTAGATTTCGATTGAGGATAAATCAGCCCAAAGAGTCGTTTTTTCACTAGCTTTTTTGAAATAGAGCTGGAATGGAATCTTTAAATAATAAAAGAGTGAAATCGCCGTCACTAAAATCGCAACAATCAGTAAAACGAGTAGGCCGATGGAGGTCGTCACCTCATAATTGGACCATAATAAACTGAAGTAGGTTATTTTCGCAATAAAGGTTCCGGCTGGGGGAAGCCCTACTAAAGCGATTAGTCCAGTAAGTAAGAAAAACGCGGGCAATGGCTTCGAAGTACCTAAACCCGCAAAATCAGTCACTTCGTCCGCGGCCATTTCGTCGATCAGATAGAAAACCAATAAGCTGGCAATGCTATACAAGAACCCATAGAAAAGAATCGCATCAAGCGCCTGAATGGGTTGGAAGAACCAAGCCATCGCAAGGAAACCGCCGTGCGCGATGCTGGAATAGGCGAGCAGACGCTTGGTTTTGTTTTGGCCTAAAGCCCCTAGATTTCCTACTAACAATGTCAGAATCGCCAATACCGCTAATTCATTTACAAATGAAACTGGCAAAGTGGGTAGCAGACGTATCCCCACGAAAGCAATGGCTAACTTAGGCGCGGTCGAAATCCAAGTCATCCAGGAGGCCGGTAAATTCTCCATCACATCCGGATTCCAGGGATGAAAGGGTGCCCATGACATTTTGAACAACAATCCCACCGCAAAAAGCCCTAGAGCGAATCCGCGTAAATAGGGATCGGCTACGGAAATTCCCCGAGAGAAATCCACGCTCGTGAAATCCAGTGTGCCCGTTAATCCATATAGCAATGAAATGCCATAAATGAACAAGGCTGAGGAACCTAAGCCGAATAAAACATAAGGCAAACTGGCCCGAGAGGACTCTTTTCGAAGGCTGACTAACACATAGGTACCCATCGACATAAATTCGATGGATAAGAATAGGCTTAGCGCATTCGAGCTCATGCTGCTTAACAAAGCACCGAGTAAAATGGATAGAAATCCGGTCAATTCTTCAAAGGTGAGGGATTTTTTATGAATTTGGTTCATCAAAATGAGTAGAAATCCAATCCCTAAAATAAGGGTATTGATGGCATCTGAACCTAAATTTGCCTCAAATAAACCTGCTGCAAATGATCCCGTTAATCCTAATTCAGTGCGTTGAAAACTGAGAGATAAGGCTAATAGAAGGGGAATTTGGCAGGTGAAATAACGCCATGAAGTACTAAATTTCTCCGTTTTACCGTGTAAAAATAACTCAATGAATAAGCTAAAAAGAATCGTTCCAGCTATGATCAATTCAGGAATCGCCAGGTGTAATCCGGCCGTGATGGACTGGATTCTTTCCGCGAGCTGAGTGATGTTTGAGAACGAAGACATGGATAAAATTACAGTTTTTGGCTCAAATAGTGAGCGGTTGGGTTGTTTTTCAGGCCTTTCATCTCTTCGGGAGTGCCTTGGAATGTAATATAGCCCCCGTTTTCGCCTCCTTCCGGCCCTAAATCAATGATGTGATCCGCACATTTAATGACTTCCATGTTATGCTCGATAATCACGACAGAATCCCCTTGTTCCACGAGGTCATTCATCGCCTTTAACAGCTTTTTGATGTCGTGGAAGTGAAGTCCTGTGGTGGGTTCGTCGAAAATAAATAAGGTCTTGCCCTTGTTGGGGTTCCCTTTACCTAAAAAGCTGGCCAATTTCACGCGCTGCGCTTCCCCACCAGATAGGGAGTTCGACGATTGCCCTAGTTTAATATAGCCTAAGCCCACTTGGAACAGCGGGTCAATCTTATCGGCAATCCGCAGTTGTTTCTCGCGGAAGAACTCCACCGCCTCTTCAACGGTTAAGTCTAAAATTTCCGATATATTTTTATCTTGGAATTTGACGTCCAAAATTTCCTGCTTAAAGCGGGATCCTCCACAAGATTCGCATGGCAGTTTGATGTCTGCCATGAATTGCATTTCGATGGTGATTTCCCCCTCGCCTTGGCAAACCTCGCAGCGTCCGCCTTCTACGTTGAAGGAGAAATGTGCAGGTTTGTAGCCGCGGGTTTTAGCGACTGGTAATTCGGAATACAAGGCTCTGATAGCATCGTATGCCTTAATATAGGTCACGGGATTCGAACGAGATGATTTTCCAATTGGCTGCTGGTCGACCATTTCGATGCTCGCAATTTTGTTTGTACTTCCCTTAATTTCGCGGAATCGCCCCGTCTCTTCGGTGCCTTGTTGCAATAAACGAAGCATCGCTGGATACAAAATTTTACGTATTAAGGTCGATTTCCCAGAGCCGCTGACACCTGTAACTACCGTCATGATGCCTAAAGGAATCGCGACGTCTACATTCTTTAAATTATTTTCGGAGGCTCCTGTTATTTCGATCTGAGCTAATGCTTTGCGTCTGAAATAAGGTACTTCGATTCGGTCTTCTCCAGTTAAAAAGCGCAAGGTGTGACTATCGGTTTTTTTATCTGCCAAAGCCTCTTTTAAATTCCCCTGAAAGATCAAGTTTCCACCATGACGGCCAGCTTCTGGTCCGATGTCGATGATTTGGTCCGCAGCCCGCATCACTTCCTCCTCATGCTCTACCACGATGACCGTGTTCCCCATGTTTTTTAACATCTCTAATACCGAGATTAAGCGTTCAGTATCTCGAGGGTGCAAACCGATGCTCGGTTCATCTAAAATATACATCGAACCTACCAAAGCGCTGCCTAGGGAAGTCGCTAATTTAATCCGTTGAAATTCACCACCAGAAAGGGTAGAACTAAGACGGTTTAAGGTTAAATACCCTAAACCTACGCGATCCATGTACTCGAGGCGGTTATTGATCTCGATTAAAATGCGTTTCGATACCTTTTGGTCATGTTCGTTCAGCTGCAGGTTTTCAAAGAAAGCCTTCGTTTTAGACAAAGGCCAAAGCACCAAATCGACAAGCGAGGTCCCCGCTATTTTTACATAGCTAGCATCCATCCGCAAGCGTGAACCCTGGCATTCTGGGCAATTCGTTTTGCCGCGGTAACGCGATAACATCACGCGGTATTGGATTTTATACGTCTCTTTCTCTAAGTGATCGAAGAAATTAGTCAGCCCCGCAAAATATTTATTTCCGGTCCACAATAACTTCTTTTCTGCTGAAGTTAAATCTTTATAGGGACGGTGAATAGGGAAGTCAAATTGTATTCCATTGCGCAACAAGGGGCTTAGCCACTCGCTCATACGCTCACTGCGCCAAGGTGCGATCGCACCCTCATAAATGGAAAGATCGTGATCTGGGAAAACTAAATCTGGATCTAAACCCAGTACTTTGCCATAGCCCTCACAATTTTTGCAAGCACCGTAGGGATTATTGAAGGAGAATAGGTTTAAGCTAGGTTCCTCAAAAACCATCCCATCCAATTCGAATTTATTCGAAAATACATCTCTCTTTCGACCTTCTATTTCAATCCAGCAAACACCTTCTCCTTCGAAATAGGCTGTCTGAACGGAATCTCCCACACGGAATTGAGTCTCTTCGTCGTCTTTTTTAGAGACTAAACGGTCGATCAAAATCGCTATTTCGGAAGGTTTCTTCGCCAGCTTTTGTAGTTGCGCTGGGTCTTCTATTAATTCCTCTAAAGCAATAATTTCCTCTTGGAATTTTAACCTAGAGTAGCCTTTCTGAATGAGTAATTGACATTCGTTTTCGAGACTACGCTCTATATTATGTACTAACGGGGCTAGTATAAGGACTTTCTTGCCATCGTTTTTAGCAATAAAATCCACTATCTGGGATACCGAATCTTTGCGCACCTCCTGTCCGGAGACGGGGGAAATGGTGCGGCCGATGCGGGCAAAAAGTAATTTTAAATAATCGTAAATCTCTGTGGTGGTACCTACAGTCGAACGCGGGTTCTTTGTATTCACCTTTTGTTCGATCGCGATGGCTGGCGAAACACCTTTGATGTAGTCAACGGCTGGCTTTTCCATTCGGCCTAAGAACTGACGGGCGTAGCTGTTAAGGCTTTCTACATACATTCTTTGGCCCTCCGCAAATAAAGTGTCAAAAGCTAAAGAGGACTTACCTGATCCCGACAAACCTGTAATAACAACTAATTGGTTTCGCGGAATTGCCACATCTACTCCCTTCAAATTGTGTACGCGCGCACCTTTAATGATGATATGCGTTTTCGGATCACAATTTTCGATGTTATGCTTAGACTGTGGGGTGTTCATTTTACAAAAATATCCTTTAATTTTGGTAATCAATTTAAGCCAAATGAAAAAACTACTATTATTCTTTTCGCTCCTTACTTTTGGAGGAATTTCGGAGGTCTTCGCTCAAGAACCTGTGGTTATCAAAGAGGAGGGCGCAGAAGGAGATTTAGATGCTGAAATAGATGTGCGAGAATTACCTTTTCGCCAACGATTGAATTTTGGCGGGGGTGTCAGTGGTTTAAGTTTTGGAAACCCGACCAGTATTGGAATCTCACCAATGGTAGGATATTCTTTAACGAATAACTCGATAGTGGGTGTAGGTCTGACCTATCAATATTATGCGATTGGTAATTATTCAAGCAATCTACTTGGTGAGCGGATTTTCTTTCGGCAACAAGTGCCTGCGTTAAGTCAAGTTATAGGTCAGGCCTATTTAACGGGGCAAGTGGAGAATTATACCAACATTTCAGATAATTCAGGGTCCTCTTATTCAAATCCGGTCTTGATTGGTGTTGGATTAGGCTCTAAAATAGGGTTGAATTTTAATATCATGTACGACCTAAATTATTCCCCAGGTCGCTCTCCTTATGGCTCAGCACTGGTTGTCCAAATCGGTGGATTTTTCTTTTAAAATTTAAAACAATTTTACCCCTTTATCAGTCTTGTATATCAGGTAGAATTTCTTAATTTCGAGTTCAATTTAAATTTTTATGTCAACGATAGCAGTAGAACCCTTATTGGTTGAGGATCCCAACCGTTTTGTGCTTTTCCCGATTAAGCACGATGATATTTGGCAATTTTATAAGAAGGCGGAAGCGTCTTTTTGGACAGCTGAAGAGATCGATTTATCTCAAGATTTAGCGGATTGGAAAAAGATGAACGATGGTGAGCGTCACTTCGTTTCACACGTTTTAGCATTCTTCGCTGCATCGGATGGTATCGTAAATGAAAATTTAGCGAATAACTTCTTGAAAGAAGTACAATATGCAGAGGCGAAATGTTTCTATGGTTTCCAAATTATGATGGAAAACATTCACTCAGAAACCTATTCTCTTTTAATCGACACCTATATTAATGATCCTAAAGAAAAGGACCACCTTTTACGTGCGATTGAGACAATCGATTGCGTAAAGAAGAAGGCGGACTGGGCTTTGAAGTGGATCGAATCAGATAATTTCGTAGAGCGTTTGATTTCATTCGCAGCAGTCGAAGGTATTTTCTTCTCTGGTTCATTCTGTTCTATTTTCTGGTTAAAGAAACGTGGTTTAATGCCAGGTCTTTCGTTCTCGAATGAGTTGATTTCCCGTGATGAAGGTTTACACTGTGACTTCGCGTGTTTATTGTATGCAGATCACATTAAGAATCAATTACCTCAAGAGAGGATCTACGAAATCATTTTAGATGCGGTAGAGATCGAAAAAGAATTCGTTACCGTAGCTTTACCCGTTTCATTGATTGGTATGAATGCTGAAATGATGTGTCAATACATTGATTTCGTAGCAGACCGTTTATTGGTTTCTTTGGGATGCAAGAAGCACTACAACGCGACGAATCCATTCGACTTTATGGAGATGATCTCTTTACAAGGCAAGACAAATTTCTTCGAGAAGCGTGTGGCTGAATACCAAAAATCAGGTGTCATGTCTGATAAGGATTCAATGTCTTTCTCGTTAGATGAAGATTTTTAAAATCTTTAATACATAGGAAAAGGCCTCGATGTAGATCGGGGCTTTTTTTATGGCAAACGCTTATGGCCAACGTTCCAGGATCATGGGCAACACGAGACCGATGGTGATGCCTGAGATGACTTGTATATAGGCCTTTTGTTTCCAATTAAACACGTGAATTGATAGGATGGAGGAGGTAAGGACTATGGCGACTACGACTAATTGGCCTATTTCTAGGCCGATATTGAAGGCTAAGAGGGGAGCGAAAATCGAGCTTTCTGCGCCCAGCAAGCTTTGTAAATAATTGGAGAACCCTAAGCCATGGATCAATCCAAAAAAAGCAACCACGCCGTACTTATAACGTTGCTCGGTCTGAATCAAATTACTAATTGCCGCCACTAAAATCGTACAAGGGATCAAGAATTCTACCCAAGCACTATTTACCTGGATTAGGTGAAGCGTCGCTAAAGCCAGGGTAATTGAATGTCCCAGCGTGAAGGCTGTTACTAGCCAAAGCAGCTTTTTATAATCTGTCACCACATAAACGCAAGTCAGCGAGAGGATAAACAAAAGGTGGTCTAAAGCGGCCCAATTTAGGATATGCCCTAGTCCTAAAGAAAAGTAGACAGAAAAATTGCTCACAGCTCGTTGTTTATTGGCCAAAAATAGGGATATTCAAAGAGAAAATGGTAGACTTATTCTATGAAATTTGATTACATCATTGTGGGAGCCGGTACGGCGGGTTGTGTTTTGGCGCATCGATTATCCGAAAATCCCCTTAACCAGGTGCTTTTAATCGAAGCGGGAGGTGATTTTCGAGATCCTCGTATTTCGATGCCATCAGCTTATTCCTTGTTGAATCACACCTATTTGAATTGGAATTTTTTCACTGAACCTCAGCCACATTTAGGAGGTCGTCGCTTATATCAACCACGTGGTAAAACCGTAGGGGGAAGTTCTGCGATTAATTGCATGGCCTACATTCGTGGGAATAAAGCGGATTATGACACTTGGGCTGCTTGGGGATGTGCAGGATGGTCCTATCAGGATGTCTTGCCTTATTTCAAGATGTCAGAGGATAACGAAGATTTTCAGAATGAATACCATGGCAGCGGTGGCTTGCACCGCGTGGCAAAGAATCGCCATTTGACGATTTTTGGGGATGCATTTATTGAAGGCTGCGCCACAGTGGGGATCCCTTCGAATCCAGATTTTAATGGAGCGAAACAAGTGGGAGCCGGATTGTTTCAATTCAATATACAAGATGGAGAAAGGGCCTCTGGGGCGAAGGCCTTCATTCAGCCAGCACTTTCAAGAAAAAATTTACATATTCAAACCTCTTTTCAGGTAGCATCATTGGTGTTGCAAGGAGAAAAGGTGACGGGATTGAAAGGCTATAAATTGGGCTCTAAAAAGCCCCTTGAATTCGAAGCGTCCGAAGTTATTTTATCTGCGGGGGCATTTCAAAGTCCGCAAATCTTGCAACTATCCGGCATCGGCGATACGGCAGAATTGAAAGCCCATGGAATCGACTGCCGCCTTGATCTGAAAGGCGTGGGTAAGAATTTATCTGATCACTTGTTTGTGAATATGAACGCGCAGGCTAGTACAAAGGGACAGTCCTATAATGTGGCTTTAGGGGTGAAAAACTTTGTCGATTATACCTTGCATAAAAAAGGTCCGTTATCTTCGAGCCCTTTAGAAGCGGCTGCTTTTTTTGATTCAGTCAATCAATCGGATGTCCCGGACTTGCAATTTCATTTCTCCTCTGCTTGGTCAGCGGATATGTACGATTATAGTAAAATGCCATTAAGTGACGGCTTTACTATCTTACCTACTTTATTAAAACCGAAGAGCAGAGGAACAGTGAGCCTTCGATCTGACCGTTTCGATGATGCGCCGGTTATCGATCCCCGTTATTTGTCAGCCGCTGAAGACCGAGAAACATTGAAAAGGGGAATGCGAATTGCCAGAGATATTGTATTGTCTTCGGCTTTTGATGGATTGAGAAAAGGTTCAGAATTAAATTTTCCGGCAGGGGAATGGACCGAGGAATTAATGCAAGAGCATATGGAACAAGCCACAGAATGCGTGTACCATCCGGTAGGGACCTGCAAGATGGGGACGGATGCGGAGGCGGTTTGTGATCCAGCGACTCTGCGCGTCAGAGGTTTGCAAGGTTTACGTGTGGCGGATGCATCCATCATGCCGGATGTGATTTCGGGGAATACGAATTCTGCGGTGGTGATGATTGCGGAGAAGGCGGCAGATTTAATTTTGAGTAAATAAATGATGCGAAAGCGTTTTAATTAAAAATAAACTATGAAAAAGATATTTATGCTACTTGTGCTGTTGGCACCGATGGTAGGTTTTGCCCAAAACGAAGAATCGCTTAAAGAAGCGGAATTAAACCGTTTTAAGTTGATGGTGGCGAAGGATAAGGCTGGTCTAGAGTCTGTTTTACATAAAGATTTAGTGTATTCCCATTCAAGTGGTGTTCAAGATTCGAAAGACAGTTATATCGGTTCGATTCTCACAGGAAAATCCAGTTACTTGTCCATCACACCGGAGGAATTGCAACACCGTGTATATGGGAAAACAGGGATTAATACTGGTATTATTGTAATTCAGCAGCAAGCAGCTGATGGTACGCTAACACCTTTACGACTTCGTTTCACTGATGTTTTCGTGTACGTAGACAAGCGTTGGCAAATGGTTTCTTGGCAGTCGACTAAATTAGTCCCTGCGCAAAAGCCCTAATTTTCTCGTAGATATACGCTAAATCCTCGTCTTCGATACAATAGGGGGCGAGGATGTAGATGGTATTTCCTAAAGGGCGCATCAAAATGCCTTGCCCTAAGAAGTATCGGTATATATCATCCCGGATGGAGTGTAAATAGCCGTCTGTTTCTCCCGTTTCTACTTCCATGGCCAGAATGGTGCCGTGAATTCGTACATTTTTTAGAATTGAATGATTTTTCAGCGTGGCTGCGAAAGCACGATGACGAGATTCCACACGCACAATTGACGCCCAGGTTTCTTCTTTTTCCATTAAATCCATACTCGCATTGGCCGCAGCACAGGCTAATGGATTTGCTGTGAACGAGTGTGAATGGAACATCATTTTTCGGCGATCATCCGATAGGAAGGATTGAAATATTTTTTCGCTGCAAAGGGTTAAACCCATGGCCATCATGCCGCCGGTTAGGCCTTTGGAGAAACAGACAATGTCCGGTTTTTCTGCCAAATAATCCATCGCAAACCACTTCCCCGTACGACCGAATCCGGTCATGATCTCATCTGCGATGCAGAACATCCCTTTTTCGTGTGCCAACCGAATTAATGAATCCAATGTGGATGCCTCGTACATTTTCATTCCACCAGCACCTTGAATCAAAGGCTCAAAGATGAAAGCCGCATAGTCGTCTGAGTTTAAAGAGGACATAGCAGCTAGGCAGGCTTCAGCGTCTTGAGGACTTAGAAGGAATTCCACCTCGAAAAGCATATCCTGAAACGGGTCATTGAAGGAGCTTGGAGCCCCTAAACTCATCGCCCCAAAGGTATCCCCGTGGTAGGCATCCGCAAAAGCGAGGATTTTTCTACGCTTTGTATTTCCTTGGTTGTGGAAGTATTGCAAAGCCATTTTGATGGCAACCTCCACGGCAGTGGATCCATTATCTGAGAAGAAAACGCGTTCGAAATTAGGCGGCAAATGACTCAATAAGCGTTCTGAAAGTCGAACCGCTGGTTCGTGGGTAAAGCCCGCGAAGATGACTTGTTCGAGCTGTAGGGCTTGTTCGTATACTTTTTGGGCTAAATACGGATGCCCGTGGCCGTGTGTATTCACCCACCAAGACGAAATCGCGTCAATGTATTTTTTACCCTCTGTGTCAAATAAGTGTGCGCCTTTCCCACTTGCAATCGGAATCGAAATAGGTTCGATTTGGTGTTGCGTGAAGGGGTGCCAAATGACTGCCGCATCCCGAGAAGACAAATTCGAATTAGACATGGATTTTATGAGCATACGAAGCGATTACCGCTTCATTGATTTCTGATTCTGTATGGACGCGCAAAATAAGGGGTAAACCGGTATGGTTCAAAATAAACTTTTCACCTGATCGATTTTCAGGTCCATTGAACACGATTCCGGCCATTGGAATTCCGTGTTGCTTTAAAATCTCATAGCTTAAAATCGTATGATTGATGCTGCCTAAATAGTTTTTGCTGACTAAAATGACAGGTAATTGCAGGTGTTTAATTAAGTCTAGATTCGTCTCTTGATCATTCAATGGCACCATAATTCCACCGGCTAGTTCGACGATTAGGGTCTGATCCGTAGGTATTTTAAATGCTTCAAGTTTAATGGTAATGCCATCGATTTCTGCTGCACTGTGGGGTGAAAGAGGTTGGGATAAGGCATAGGTGGAAGGATGTACGGTGGCCGATGGAACCCAGTTGTTGATCCAATAAGCATCTCCCGTGGCAAAATCCCCTGATTGAACGGGTTTCCAATAATCCGCTTTTAATCCTGCCGTTAAGATGGCAGAAACGACTGTTTTGCCAATTTCAGTCCCTATTCCGGCGACGATAAATTGTTTCATTCGAGTGTTTTTATTAGTGATTCTATTTTTTCCTTGGTGTGATTTGCACTGATTGTGATGCGTATGCGTTCTTTACCTTTCGCTACTGTGGGGAAAACGATGGGTTTGATGGCGAATTCGCTGGCAGAGGCTGCTTTTGCGCGCACGGCTTCGTTTCCGGTCACGAAAAAAGTTTGGATGGCGGTTTGGCTATCGCCCCAGGCGTCAGAATGGCAGTTTGCGCGAAAGAAAGCGATGTTTTCTTGTAGTTTTTTTCTGGCCTCGTTTTGGGAAGGTAAATAGTGCAAGGTGCTTAAAAGCGCTGAAACGTGTGCCGGCGTGGGTGCGGTGGAATAGATGAAGGGTCTAGCGAAGTTCACGAGGTATTCTTTGAGGGCTGATGACCCTAGGACTACCGCTCCTGCATTGCCCCAGGCTTTCCCGAACGTGATTACTCGAGCAAAAATGTCCTCGCAAAGCCCCAACTCATACACTAAACCTTGTCCTTCAGGACCATAAACTCCACCAGAATGCGCCTCATCCACGATGAGCTCGGCCTGGTATTTGTTTTTCAATGCAACTAATTCCGATAGTGGAGCCACATCGCCATCCATCGAATAAACCGATTCTACGACGATCCATTTCCGGGTTTTGGCGGGGTATTGATCTAAAAGATGAACTAAGTCATCTAGGTTATTGTGCTTGAAGATGCGTCGTTCTGCTTTAGAAAGACGTAAACCATCTATTAAACTCGCGTGTAAAAGTTTATCGCAAAATATGACGTCGCCTTCTTGTGGCAAGGAGGAGATCAAACCAATGTTTGCGTCGTAGCCTGAACTAAACAGCAAAGCAGCTTCTGATCCGTGAAAGGCGGCGCATTCTTTTTCGAATTGTTCAATTAAGGCAGAGTGTCCTGAAATGAGTCGAGATCCGGTAGCCCCATTTTTGCGCCATTCGCCAGGCAAAGCCTCAAAATCGCGTGCAATAGACACTTCTAGAATGGGGTCACCTGCTAATCCGAGGTAATCATTAGAGCAGAAATCCGTGCGGCCATCCAGCACGGATAATTGCCTGAATAAGCCCTCTTTACGACGGGACTCCAAAAGGTCAATAAGCTGCTGCTGAATGTTTTCCATAAATTATTGTGTTGCAAAACTACGAAATAATCGCTGTGGACGTGTATTTTATCATTTAATTGATTTTGAAGCCCAAATTTTGGCCTAAAACCTTGACAATTCCCCGCTAATACCGTAGTATTGCATGTCGATTCTGACAATTCAACGAGTAAACGTCCCTTAATTTTCTCATTTGGCAAACATTCTGACAGAGATGTCTGTTGTCAATCTTAATTAATCATTCCCCCTTTATGGAAGATAAGCCTATCAAAAGAGTAAAAAAAGCACAAGTAGAAGAATCATCATCAAACGAAAGACCTAAGCGTCAACGAATTAAGAAGAGCAACGAAGAAGCCCCTTTGTTACCTATGGGAACACAAGCGGAAGTGGAAACGGCTGCAGAAGCGCCTATCGAATACAAAGAAGTGGCTGCTCCAGAAGAATTCTTAGTAGATACGTCCTTCATTACCAGCACAGAAAACACAAAAGACGAGGTTTCTCCTACGGATGCGCCTGTCGATGTTGATAAATTACCTAAGGAAGAGGCGCCAGCACCGGTCCACCACCACAATAAACACCGTTCGAATTACAATCAAGTCATCAAGGAATTAGATGGTTTGATCGAAAACGAGGGGGTTTTAGAGATTATGCAAGAGGGCGGTTACGGATTTATGCGTTCGTCTGATTACAATTACTTGGCTTCTCCAGATGATATTTATGTGTCGCCATCTCAGATCAAAATGTTTGGTTTGAAGACGGGAGACACCATTTTAGGAAAGATTCGTCCACCTAAAGAGGGAGAGAAGTATTTCGCTTTATTAAAAGTGGAATCAGTGAATGGAAAGACGACGGATGAGATTCGTGACCGGATCAATTTTGAATATTTGACGCCTTTGTTCCCAGAGGAAAAGTTGAACTTGTCATCGACGCCGGATAATTATTCGACGCGTATATTGGACTTGTTTGCGCCTATCGGTAAGGGCCAAAGGGGTATGATTGTTGCCCAGCCTAAAACGGGTAAAACGGTTTTATTGAAAGACATCGCCAACGCGATTTCCCGTAACCACCCAGAGGTATATTTGATCATTTTATTGATCGATGAGCGTCCGGAGGAGGTAACGGATATGCAGCGTTCTGTGCGTGCAGAAGTAATTTCATCTACTTTCGATGAGCAGGCAGAGCGTCACGTAAAGGTGGCTAACCTGGTTTTAGAGAAAGCCAAAAGAATGGTGGAATGCGGCCACGATGTCGTTATACTATTAGATTCGATCACACGTCTTGCACGTGCTTACAATACGGTGGTTCCATCTTCCGGTAAGATATTATCAGGTGGTGTGGATGCCAATGCGCTACACAAGCCGAAGCGTTTCTTCGGAGCAGCGCGTAACGTCGAAAATGGCGGATCTTTAACCATCATCGCAACAGCCTTGATTGAAACGGGATCGAAAATGGACGAAGTAATCTTTGAGGAATTCAAAGGAACGGGTAACATGGAATTACAATTAGATCGCAAGTTAGCGAACCGCCGAATCTATCCATCAATCGATGTGACGGCTTCAGGAACGCGTCGCGAGGATCTATTGATGGATCCAGCCGTTCTACAGCGTGTTTGGATCTTGCGTAAGCACATGTCCGACATGAACTCGGTAGAGGCGATGGAATTCTTGCAACAGCAAATGAAAGGAACGAGGAACAATGAAGAGTTCTTGGTATCCATGAATAGATAGGATGTCAGCCAGTTTGGTTCATTGGGCACGGAAGCCCAATGAAGCGCTGCCAGACAATCGCTTAATAGCCCAGAAAAACTTTGTCGATGATGCTGCAAGCTTGATCCATCTCCGCACCGGTGATGGTGAGGGGAGGAGCTAAACGGATTTTATTGCCGTGTGTTGGTTTCGCCAATAAGCCCTTTTTCATCAGATCTAAACAGATCTCCCAAGCCACTTTGCTGTCTTCATCGGTGTCTATTTCGATAGCACAAAGAAGACCTTTCCCTCTAACGGATTTAATCAAAGCGGTTTTATCCCGCAAACTTTCTAAGAAGGTCAACAACTGCAAACCTCGTACTTTAGCATTTTCGACTAAATCTTCGTCTTCGATAATATCGATGGCTACGGTCGCGACTGCACAAGCTAATGGATTGCCGCCATACGTCGAACCATGTTCGCCTGGTTTGATGGTGAGCATAATCTCGTCGTTGCAGAGCACTGCTGAGACTGGCATAAATCCACCCGAAAGTGCTTTGCCTAACAACAAAATATCTGGATGCACTAATTCGTGGTGGCAGGCTAACCAGGCTCCTGTGCGCCCTAAACCTGTTTGGATCTCATCTGCAATGAAAAGAACCCGGTGTTTTTTGCATAAAGCAGCTGCTTTTTTCAAATACCCCGGCGACGGAATAACGACCCCAGCTTCGCCCTGAATGGGTTCCACCATAAATGCGGCCACGTGAGGGTTTTGTAATTTCTCTTCTAAAGCGGCTAAGTCATTGTAGGGAATACGACTAAAACCTGGAACAAACGGTCCGAAGTTGTGATAAGAGGATGGATCGTTCGAGGATGAAACCGCAGCGATCGTTCTCCCCCAAAAATTCCCTTCTGCAAATATAATTTCCGCTTGATTCGCCGGAACGCCTTTTACCTCATAAGCCCATTTGCGGGCTAATTTGATGGCAGATTCTCCGGCCTCCACGCCCGTATTCATTAACAGAACTTTTTCGTAGCCGAATTTCTCTGCTAATTTCTTCTCCGTCGAACCTAAAAGATTCGTATGAAAGGCACGGGAACTGAGTGTTAAACGTGATGCCTGATCCGAAATAGCTTTGACTAAACGAGGATGGCAATGTCCTTGATTTACCGCACTATAGGCAGATAGAAAATCCAGGTACTTTTTCCCCGTTACGTCATACACATGCACTCCCTCGCCGCGTTCTAAAACGACAGGCAATGGATGGTAATTATGTGCCCCAAACTCAGATTCTATATCAATGTACTCTTGTGGGGTCATAGTAATTCGTAAATTCCTGCTACCCCTTGTCCACCGCCTACGCAGGCCGTGACCATACCGTATTTTTGGTTGCGCAGGCGCATTTCGTTGAATAATTGGATGGATAATTTAGCCCCAGAACATCCCAGTGGATGGCCTAAAGCAATGGCCCCGCCGTTCACATTCACGATAGTTGGATCGATTTCGAGGGTTTTCATGACCGCCAAAGACTGCGCCGCAAACGCCTCGTTCAATTCAATTTGTTGGATATCTTTCAGCGTTAAACCCGCTTTTTTCAAGGCGATGGGAATCGCTTCTACCGGACCAATTCCCATCAAACTAGGTTCAACCCCCGCTGTCGCGTAGGAAACCATCCGAGCGATAGGCTCTAAATGTAGTTCTTTGACTAATTTCTCTGAAACGACTAAAACGAAAGCCGCTCCATCAGAAGTTTGGGACGCATTACCCGCGGTAACGGTTCCGCCCATCGCGAATGCCGGTTTTAATTTACCTAAAGCTTCGATGGTTGTATCTGCACGTGGACCCTCGTCTTGTGACACGGTCCAGCTGCGGGATTGTTTCTTACCTGATTTGGGATCGAAATAATTCTCCGTTACTTCCACGGGAACGATTTGAGACGTGAATTTTCCGGCTTTTTGTGCTTCTAATGCCTTCATATGAGAAGCAAAAGAGAACGCATCTTGCTCATCGCGCGTCACGTTGTATTTCTTACTTACTTCCTCCGCCGTCAGACCCATTCCGATGTAATAATCAGGATGTTCGTTCGCGATTCCGTAGTTCAAAACCGTTTTGTGGCCCATCATTGGTAACATCGTCATCGATTCAGTTCCGCCCGCAATGACGCAATCGGCCATTCCGGAAGCCACTTTAGCGGAGGCCAAAGCAATCGCTTCTAAACCAGAACCGCAATAACGGTTGATGATGAAACCAGGAACGTTCTTCGGTAATGATAAAAGGGAAATGTAGCGCGCCATTTGCATCCCTTGCTCGGCTTCAGGAATGGCGTTGCCCACGATCAAATCGTCGACACGTGCCGGATCTAAATTAGGCACTTGCTTCATCAAATGTTTAATGACTTCCGCCGCTAAATCATCTGGACGCATCGTTCTGAAACCTCCTCTTTTGGCTTTTGCAACTGCTGTGCGGTAACCTGCTATGATATATGCATTCATCTTCGTACGATTTAATTTCTGAGTGGTTTACCGCCACCTAATAAACTTTGGATTCTGTCCATGGTCTTTTTCTCGCCACATAGTGAAAGGAAAGCCTCTCTTTCTAGGTCGAGTAAATACGTTTCGCTCACGACTTGCGGAGCGTCTAAATCGCCACCGCAGATCGCATAGGCTAATTTATTCGCAATTAAGGCGTCGTGTTCTGAGATGTAACGTCCCATTAACATGCCTTTGATGCCTGCTTTGAATAGGGCTAAACCTTGTTTTCCCTCCACCCAGACATCGTTGCGTCTCGCTTTTTGGACATAGCCTGCGTCTGCTAAGGCCAAAGCCTCTCTTTTCGCCTCCGATATCACTTGATTGCGATTCAACACGATGCGATCCTGAGCGCGTAAATAATTCATCTCTCTAGCCTCGTGAGCTGAAGTACTCACCCGCGCCGTTGCGATATTCATAAAGGCCTCTTGCAAACGATTCAACTCCACATCGCCTGCGCGACGTGCATCGCCCATCCGCAACGCCATCTCTTTCGTTCCACCACCCGCAGGAATCAAACCGACACCCACTTCCACTAGACCCATATATAATTCCGCGTGAGCGACAATCTTGTCCGCATGTAAGTTGATCTCGCAACCACCACCCAATGCTAAAGTATGCGGCGCTACCACTACCGGAATACCAGAGTAGCGCACGCGCATCATGGTTTCTTGGAAGGTAGCGATCATCGTATTGATGTCATCAAATTTTTGTTCCATCGCGAACATGAACAACATCCCTAGATTCGCACCTGCAGAGAATGCCTCGTTTGACTCATTTCCGATCACTAAACCTTGGAAATCTTTTTCCGCCGTCGCGATTGCCTCTTGGATGCCTTCCAGCACCCCTTGGCCCATCGTGTTCATTTTCGAGTGGAATTCCAAGCCTAAAATGCCATCGCCTAAATCCACGATGTGCATATCATCATTTGATGAAACCGTCTTCGTAGGTTTTAGGATCTGCAAATTGATTTGTTTCTCTGCTCCTGCAATTGCTTGGTATTTCTTAGTCGCAATGTCGTAGAATAAACGCTTACCACCTTCCACTTTGTAGAATGAAGTATGGCCTGCGGCTACCATCTCGGTTACCCAAGCTGCCGGTGCTAGACCTTCTGTCTTCATTAATTCGATACCATTCACTACACCGATAGCATCCCAGGTTTCGAAAATTCCCATTTCCCAGCCAAAACCCGCGCAAATCGCTTGGTCAATTTTGACTAAATCATCAGCGATTTCTGGAATGCGATTCGACGCATAACGGAATCCATCGAGGATGGTTTTGCGGTAGAACTCACCGGCTAAATCTTTTCCTGCTAATAAAAGCGCGAAGCGATCAGCTAGGTTATCGATCGCTTTCGAGCGATCTAATGTTTCAAAGTTTACGCGTTCAGCCGCGCGGTACTCAAACGTATGTAGATCCAGGCTCAGGATGACCGTCTTGCCTTTTTCGTCTTTAGTCTTCTTATAAAATCCTTGACCCGTTTTATCGCCCAGCCATTTGTTTTCCATCAAACGCTGTAACATCACCGGTAGGTTGAAAATATCTTTGCTTTCGTCGTTTACGAGCGCTGCTTTCAAATTGTTCGCTACGTGAACGGTGGTGTCTAAACCGACTACATCCGAAAGACGGAAGGTGCCAGATTTAGGACGACCTACGACTTTGGACGTCAATTTATCGACTTGCTCCACTGTTAAGCCTAATTCCTCTACGACTTTCATCGTCTGCATCATCGAATAAACGCCGATGCGGTTCGCGATAAAGGCTGGCGTGTCTTTACAAAGAACGGCCGTTTTACCTAATTCGGTTTCGCCGTAGCCTAACAAGAATTCGATAATCGCTTTGTCCGTTTTAGGACCCGGAATCACTTCGAATAAACGTAGGTAGCGAGGAGGGTTGAAGAAATGGGTTCCGCAGAAATGCTTTTGGAAATCTTCACTTCTGCCTTCTGACATCAAATGAATCGGAATACCTGATGTATTCGAGGTGACTAAAGTGCCCGGCGTGCGGAACTTCTCTACCTTTTCGTAGAGCGATTGTTTGATGGCTAGGTTTTCTAAGACTACCTCCATGATCCAGTCCGCTGAACTGATTTCAGATAAGTTGTCATCGAAGTTGCCTAGCTTAATGTTATTCGCAAAGCCAGCTGCGTAGAGCGATGCGGGCTTTGCTTTTATAGTTTGTTGAAATGCTGCGTTGACGATTCGGTTGCGTACCGAAGGGTGTTCTAAACGAAGACCTTTGGCCTCTTCCTCTGGGCTCAAAGTCTGTGGTGCAATGTCCAATAGAAGGACCTGAACCCCAATATTTGCGAAATGACAGGCTATTCTGGAGCCCATAATTCCCGAGCCTAAAATGGCTACTTTTTTAATGGCACGATTCATATCTACGTTTTTAAATCTCGATGCGTAAATATAAATAAAAGGAATTATGTTATGCAAGCATACTAAATTTTATTTGCATTAAAAAAGGCGATCCCTAGGGACCGCCTTCCATGTAACGCGTAACGTAAAATTACATATAACTCTCCATCGGTTCGCAAGCGCAAACCAAGTTGCGATCTCCATAGGCGGAGTCAATGCGAGAAACCGTAGGCCAAAACTTATTCGCCTTCACATACGCCAGCGGGAATACCGCTTTCTCGCGTGAGTATGGACGATCCCAATCGCCTAATAAAACAGCCGATTGTGTGTGAGGCGCGTGCTTTAACACGTTGTTTGCTTTGTCCGCTTTGCCTTCTTCGATCTCGCGAATCTCAGCACGAATGCTCAAAAGCGCATCGCAGAAACGATCTAACTCGTCTTTGTTCTCAGACTCTGTAGGCTCGATCATTAAGGTTCCAGCTACCGGGAATGAAAGGGTAGGAGCGTGGAAACCATAATCCATTAAACGTTTCGCTATATCCTCTGCCTCTACGCCAGCGGATAATTTGAACGGACGGCAATCCACGATCATCTCGTGTGCGCAACGTCCTTGTGAACCGGTATATAGGATAGGGAATTCTTTTTCCAAACGCGCCTTGATGTAGTTCGCGTTTAAGATTGCCGTTTCTGTCGCAGTCGTTAATCCTTTGCCGCCCATCATCGCGATGTAAGCGTAAGAGATCGCCAAAATGCTAGCAGATCCCACTGGTGCCGCAGAAACCGCACCCGAAGTTCCGTCATGAACGTGACCTGGTAAGAAAGGAACTAATTGTGGCGCTACGCCGATAGGTCCCATGCCTGGGCCACCACCCCCGTGAGGGATACAGAAAGTTTTGTGCAAGTTCAAGTGACAAACGTCTGCTCCGATGCGCGCAGGGGAGGTTAAACCTACCTGTGCATTCATGTTCGCGCCGTCCATATAGACTTGACCACCATTTTCGTGAATGATTTCACAAATCTCTTGGATGGTTTCCTCGAATACCCCGTGGGTACTTGGGTAGGTCACCATTAAGCAAGAGAGGTTGTCTTTGTGTTCCAAAGCTTTGGCCTTCAAATCAGCCACGTCAATATTTCCGTTCGCATCGCAAGGGGAAACAATCACCTTCATTCCAGCCATAACAGCTGAAGCCGGGTTCGTTCCGTGTGCAGAAGACGGGATGATCGCAATGTTACGGTGGTGATCGCCACGAGATGCATGGTACGCACGAATAGTCATCAAACCAGCGTATTCGCCTTGTGCTCCCGAGTTCGGTTGCATCGACATTTTCGCGAAACCAGTGATCTCACATAGCCACTCATTTAAATCAGCAACTAATTGCTGGTAGCCTTTCGTCTGAGAAACCGGTGCAAATGGGTGAATCTTGCCTAGTTCTGGCCAAGTCACCGGAATCATTTCCGTCGTTGCATTCAATTTCATCGTACAAGAACCCAAAGAGATCATCGAATGAACCATCGATAAATCTTTTGACTCTAATGATTTCAAATAACGCAACATTCCGTGCTCGGAATGGTATTTATTGAAGACGCTGTGCGTTAAGAAAGTCGAGCTACGAGTTAACGCTGCAGGGATCGCCCAAGTAACGTTTTTCTCTGAAGTTTTCGCGCCTTTCAAAGTCTCGAAGAACGAGATAATTTCGATTACGTCAGCTTCTTGAGTCGTCTCATCCAAAGAGATGCTCGTCGTAGTCGCCGTATAACGTAAGTTGCGTTCTGCTTTTTCTGCTAAAACTCGCAAGTCCGTCGTCTGCGCTCCCGTCTGAATCGTCAGCGTATCGAAGTGGTTCGTGTTTTCTAAGGTAAATCCTAGTTTGCGTAAGTTAACCGCCAATAATTCCGTCAAGCCGTATACTTTTTCGGCGATTTTCTTCAAGCCGGTTGGGCCGTGGTAGATCGCGTAGGAAGCCGCCATGATGGAAAGCAATACCTGTGCCGTACAGATGTTAGAGGTTGCTTTTTCGCGGCGAATGTGTTGTTCACGTGTTTGAAGCGCCATACGTAAAGCACGGTTTCCTTCTGCATCCACCGAAACACCGATGATACGTCCTGGAATATTACGCTTGTATTTTTCTTTCGTTGCGAAGAAGCCGGCGTGTGGTCCACCAAAGCCCATCGGTACCCCGAAGCGCTGAGAAACACCCACGACCGCATCTGCTCCCATTTCACCTGGAGGCGTTAATAAAGTCAGGGCTAATAAATCCGCTGCAACTACTACTTGTAAGCCGTTTTCTTTCGCTGCTGCAATTAACGCGCTATAATCAAATACCTCGCCGTTCGAAGCAGGGTATTGTAACATCATTCCGTAGAAACGCGCGTCCGTCACATCGAAAGTGCGGTGGTCGCCCACGACGATTTCGATACCAATAGGTTCAGCCCGCGTTTTTAATAAGTCGATCGTTTGTGGAAGGCAAAGTTCAGAAACGAAATAAGCCTCAGCTTGATTGCGTTCTGCTGGACGTTGGCCATATAACATTGTCATGGCTTCTGCTGCCGCCGTTCCTTCATCTAAAAGGGACGCGTTCGCTAATTCCATGCCCGTTAAGTCGATGATCATCGTTTGGTAGTTCAATAACATTTCCAAACGACCTTGGGCGATTTCTGCTTGGTAAGGCGTGTAGGCCGTGTACCAAGAAGGATTTTCTAAAATGTTTCTCAAAATGACCGTCGGCACAATCGTGTCCGAGTAACCTAAACCGATGTGTGATTTGAGGATCTGGTTTTGGCCCATTACTGCTTTAAAATCACGCAAGAAAGCGAATTCTGATTTCGGCTCTGGCAAACGAAGCCCTTGAGCTAAGCGGATTTTTTCAGGAACAGTTTGTTGAATTAGTGTCTCTAAGCTGTCTACGCCGATGGTTTTTAACATGGCAGCTATATCTGCTGCTTCTGCATTGTTGTGGCGTAAAGAAAAGTCTTCCTGATAAGTGTAATTTGGGGTCATGAATGTTGATAATTTGGATTAGAAAATCGCCACAAATTTAATCTTTTTTTAGCGATTTATTTTTAGATTCTTAACTTCGCTATCTTAAATTTTGTTTCAACAAATGAAAAAAACTAACATCTACGTTTTAGGGCTATTTTTAGCGGCTAAATTAATCCCGATGAGCGCGATCGCTCAGGGAGATCCAGTTCCTTACGCGCTGTCCATCAGAGCGGATGATCTGAAAAAACACTTGACTTTTATCGCTTCGGATAGCTTGAAAGGTCGTAATACGGGTTCGGCGGAACAATTAGTGGCCGCAAACTATATTGCAGACTCCTTTAAGAAATCAGGCATTGCGCCAGTGAATGGGTCTTATTTCCAAAAAGTGGACCTAGTGAACCGTGCTTGGACGAACGTTTTTATTTCTGCCAAAGGAAAGAAATACGAATACCTAGTCGACATGATGGCGAGTGCTTTAGCGCCAGTGGCTGCTAATTCAAAATTCCCAATGGTATTTGCTGGCTTTGGAGTACAGCAAGGTGGCTACACGGATTTTGACAAATTAAATGCCAAAGGAAAAATGGTTTTAGCGTTCGAAGGCGAGGCTAAAGATGCCGCTGGCAATTACGTACTCTCTGGTTCGAAAAATCCATCTATTTTCGGGAAAGGCGATGGCTGGAAAGAAAAATTAAAGCGCGCGCAAGCGGCTGGAGCGAAAGGTTTGATCTTGATCGCGGATCGCGATACGAAAACTTTTGGCAATCAAGTACGACAACGTCAAGCGATGATGAAACGTTTTGGAAACGAGCGTATGGCCTTTGCAGATGCAGCATCTGCAGCAAACGAAGCACCTGTTTTGGTCATCTCATCGGAGGCTGCAGCTGAAATCTTAGGAACAACGGAGGCAGAACTTTTAGCTTACAAGGCTACTTTAGCGTCTGAGAAAAAATCAGTTTCGTCTAAATTCAAAGCAGCTCCCATCGAAGTAACCATCGAGAGAACAGAAAAGCCAGTCGATACCTACAATGTGGTGGGCTACTTAGAAGGTACAGATAAGAAAGAAGAATTGGTTGTTTTAACAGCTCACTACGATCACATCGGAGTATCTGCAGACGGCCAAATCAACAACGGCGCAAATGATGATGGTTCAGGAACAGTAACGGTAATGGAATTAGCGGAGGCTTTTGGTAAAGCAGCAGCGGAAGGAAAGCGTCCACGCCGTAGTATCTTATTTATGACCGTAACAGGCGAAGAAAAAGGGTTGTTAGGTTCTGAGTGGTACGCAAATCACCCTTTATTCCCATTAAAGAACACAGTTGTAGATTTAAATACAGATATGACTGGTCGTTATGATGACGAGCACAAAGGCAAGCCAGATTATATTTACGAGATCGGTTCTGATAAATTATCTTCTCAATTACGCGAGGTGTTAATCGAGCAAAACAAGAAGCACGTAGGTTTAGAATTAGACTTCCGTTTTAATGACCCGAACGATCCGAACCGTTTCTACTACCGCTCAGATCACTACAACTTTGCTAAATTCGGTATCCCAGTGGCCTTCTTCTTCAACGGAGTTCACGACGATTACCACATGCCAGGTGATGAGGTAGATAAGATTGAATTTGACCAAATCCAAAAAGTAGGTCGCCTAGTGTTCTACATGGCTTGGGAAATAGCAAATAGAGAGCAGCGATTGGTGGTGGACTCTAACAAACCATAAAGCACAAAGTTGGAATAAAAAAGGGGACCGAGGTCCCCTTTTTTATGTATTCAGAAATGTTTCATAAACGTATCCCCGCAGGAGATTCCGTCTTTATTCTCTAACTCTTTTAGAGTTCAAAGCACAAAGAATAAAGCACAAAGTTTGTATAAAAAAAGGGACCTCGGTCCCCTTTTTTATGTATTCAGAAATGTTTCATAAACGTATCCCCGCAGGGGATTCCATCTTTATTCTTTATGCTTTATGCTCTATGCTTTAATCTTATCGTTTATTCTCTATGCTTTAATCCTATCGTTTATTCTTTGTGCTTTATTCTTTAATTCCTCTAATTTTTCTCTAAAGGATATCGCGCGCATTTTTGCCTCCTGAATAAACTCATTCTCCTTCACCTCACCGATCACCGCATCCAGTTCTTCCGCATTGCCGAACATCGCTAAGCGGAACGGATCTTCGTAATCTTTTGAACGAGATCGTTCGATGCCTGCAGTTAAGAAATCAGCTGTGGCGATGGCGCGATCAATCCACGCTGGGATATTCTCGAAAGCATGCGGATTTATTTGCAATAAACCATTTAACGCATTTTCGAATTTCTGATCCGGGTATAGCGTCGCTTGTTTTTCGTAGAATTCGTGCACTTGTTTCCAACGCGTGATTTTGCCTGATTTGACATTTTCTTTCATCTCCTGGATGACGCCAGATGGAATTAATTGCCCACCTAGATTTTCCCAAACTTGAATCGCTGTGGCATTTTTTAATGTTGCTTGCAATAAATCGGAAGGAGAAGCAGATGGGTGACGCTCGGAAGTGGCTAACCATTCTTTGGCCGCGTGATAATATAATAGATCGTGGAAGATCTGATACGCTTTATGGGCCTTAGCGATGCGCGTTCTGCGTTTCGTGTTTTCGATTCCAGTTGCATAAACCGCTAAAGGATTCGAAGCGTTCGCTGGATCATTTAACCAGGCTTTGCCATCTCCACCGCCTAGCGAGTCAGAAACCCATTTCTCTAATAAGTTGATCCCTTGCAAGATTTCCGACACCGTATCTGGCGCTAAGAAATCAAATTCGAGCAACATGTCTTTGTCGGTTCTTTGGTCCCTGGCTGCGAATTTCCACGCATTGCGGGCTAGAGCGTACATGTTATATTGGAACCAATAGCCGGCGATGATCAATAATCCGCCTTCCGTATCATCGTTTCCGATTAAAGAGAAGGGTAGTGGATTGTGGATTTCGCCCGGGTAGTTTCCTTTTGAAATCAAGTTAAAAGAGGCGAATTTTGAGTTGTGTTTTAGGGCCACGGATAAGCCAGGCCAAAATCCACGTCCCGCCTGCAATTCCCCATCTGCTCCACGCGAATTATGGTTCGAACCTAGGGTAGCGCCGGCGGCCATATTACTTTGCCCTTTCACGATCGCCGCGCACAAGAACGAGTTATTGTGGTGTTGTTCGTGTGCTGGGAAAATAAGTGCGTTTAAAACTTCACAACAAGAGATGGTCGAGTTACTTCCTAAGAAGGAGTTGATCAAACGCGCGCCGTATTTCAGTTGCGAGTGGGCTGCTAAAATAAAACGAACTGCTTTTACGCCGTAGAAAATACGGCAGCCTTCGTGGATGATACCGTTCACGATTTCGCAGCCTTCGCCTATTTGGGTGGAGGCCTCTGCGTTCGAGATGATGGTTAAGTTCTTTAATTTATTCGCGCCTTTGATATAGGTATCGGTACCCATGTTGACATCCTTGATGATCCCGGTATTTTTGATGACGGTCCGGTCGCCGATTTGGCCATAGAATCCGCGTTTAGACGAGAATTCCTGAATGGTCATTTCTTTGTATTTTGCTTGCAATAAACTATCATCGCGGTCTTGGGTCCATAAGAATGCATCGGCTGGCTTCATGCCTACGAACGGAATGACTTTGCGGCCTCCATTTTCGTTGCCTAATTCCATCCAAATTCGGATGCGCTCTTCTTCGCCTTTCTTTACGATACCATTACCAAATTTCGCCGTCGCTGTGGTCGCTAATTCGTTCACTTGGAGGATCATTACCTCGTTCCCGATTTGGTAATGAGACAATAAATTCACGCGGTCGATGGCCACATTATCACCAAAATCGCAGGAGATCAAGGTACTATTATAAAGACCGACCGGCATACGCAGGTTTTTGAATTCTAGGTAGCAACTCTCTAAAATACCGATGCGATTCACACCAAAAAAACGGCAATTCTTCACCAAATACGGATTAAATCCCTCTTTCACCCACACATCTTTCCAGTTCTCCGCCTCGTTCAGGTTAGCCTCCAGGATACTGATTTCACGCGGTGCAAGAAGCCGATAAACTTCTAAGTCGAGGTTGGAGTTGCGGTGGTCGAATTCGCTTTGGCCCTCTTCTAAGAAAGCAGGCGTTACGAAATCGAATCCGAGTTTTGAAAGGGGTTTTTTATCAATTCTATTCATATTTCATAAAATTCAAGCGGCAGGTCATCCGGGTCCGCGATGAACGTAAATCGCTTTCCAGTGAATTCATCGATGCGAATGGGCTCCGAGGAAATGCCTTTTTTGGTTAATTCCCTCACTGTAAAATCCAGGTCGTTTACCTGAAAAGCCAAATGCCGTAAACCACAACTTTCGGGCCTTGACGGGCGAGCTGGAGGGTGAGGGAAAGAAAATAATTCAATCACATAGTGATCATTCAGCGCTAAATCCAATTTGTAGGAATCGCGCTCCTCACGATACACTTCTCGAATAATTTCAAGACCTAAATCCTGTGTGTAAAAAGCCTTAGATCGCGCATAATCCGAGCAGATGATGGCAATGTGGTGCACGCTATGTAATCCTAATGAACTCATTTTTTGATAGAAACAGCAATTTTAGAGTCTGCGGTTCCATAATAAAGAAACCATTTCCCTTTGTAGGGGACTAAACCTTCCACGAAACAAACTTCGTTCACTTCGCCTACTTTCTCATAGGGTCGATTAGGCCAAATAAACGGCTCATTTGTTCTCGCTATCACCTTATAAGGCTTCTGTGCATCGAACAATACTTGACCTGCGGAATAGGCGGATTTAGGGAAACGAGTCTCATTGTAATTTTCCGCATTCATACTGTTATAGATTAATACGATTCCTTCTTTACGCAGCAGCGCGTAGGGTCCAGGTTCTACTAGCCGGCTATCAAAATAGCCCGCACGAGGCTTTAAAACAGATAATCGAACTGAATTTTCTGCATTTTCCAAGATATCCCAATGACGTAAATCCTTCGAAGTCGCTAGGAATAAATCGGTATCACCGTAATACATGTAAAAGAGTCCGTTGATTTTTTTCGCCAAAATTTTTGCTCCGTTTTGAACAGAAACGATCGCCCCTGATTTAGACCAGGTATTTAAATATTTTTCTGAGGTAAATAAGGGTCCGATTTTTTCCCATGTTTTTAAATCTTTCGAAAATGCGCCACAAAGTCTCGCAAACTTTCCGTCATAAGAAGTATAGGTTAAGAAATAACCTCCATCTTCTGTTTCTACGATGCGGGGATCTTCAATGCCACCCGGCCATTCAAAACCGCGGAAAGCATCATTTGAAGGGAATAAAATGGGTTCTGGATTCTTTTTGAAATGAATACCATCTTCGCTGGTCGCTAAACCGATGCGGGAAGTGCCTAATGAGTCTTGGGCACGGTATAAGAGATGAACGAGGCCATCACGTACGATTGCCGTGGGATTTAATACGTTTTTATTTTCCCAGCCGACCATTTTGTTCGCTATCGGATCTTGAAAACGCGCTTGTAGGGAAGGTGAAAGAATTGGATTCTGGGAGTCAGCTTTTATGAATCCCGTCATCTGCCAGTTTTGGGCTGAAGCTGAAATAGCTCCACCAAGTAATATCCAAACAAGTAAGTGCTTCATATTATTTCGATTTAGAAATCTAAATTACGAAAAAAGAATGAAAGCCACCGGTAATAAAGTACAAGAAAGAAGCTCTAGTCTTTGAAGATCTTGTCTTCGATTCCTTGATTGATGAGGTAGTTCGTTAATGATAAACGAATTTGACCCGTTTTGCGCGTATTTACAGGAGCTACCGCTGTACGATTAATGTCGACTACGACACCTTTGGGAATCTTGAATTTTTTCACATCCACGGTGATATTCATTTCTGAAGGCAGACCAAAGGCTTTTTCACTCCCATAAACATAGGTAGAAAGCACTGTCCCGTTAGTGCGGGACGTAATTTGAGATTTTAAAATCAAGTCGAGGGTAGGGTCGACCCAGATTTTTGCCAAAACTATTTCGCCTGAATCATCGGTGGGTAGCAACGCGATGGATTCGGTTTTTACGCCATCGATGACCTCAAATCCAGTAAATAAAGCGTTGTAAGCAGACTTATTGCGTAGTAAGGCAGTCAAGTCGGTGAAACCTTTTTTGGGCAAAATAGCAATTCCCTTTGTGATCATCCGGAATTTTTCTGGCTGCTTAAAATAGATGGTCGCCTTTGCTGGCATAATCTTAATCAAGGGAATATCGGATTTTATCTGAGCTTCGACGCGGTAATCGCGCACCTTGTTCATCTTCGCCAACACCTGTATAACGGTCTTGTTCGCATCCTGTCCAAACATGGAAAAAGAAAGAAATAGTAAAATTACGCGAATCATGATTGGATATCTTTTCGGTGGAATGTATAAAGCGAGACGGAAATCAACACCACATTGTGTGCGACTAAAACGACGCAAGAACGTAGGATGTCAGAAACGGGCAACGGATCCTCGAAAAAGGAGCGCCAAGACGCCATGTGAGTTGTAAACAGATACGGTTTAATCGGATCGAAAACGCGAACATCCAAAGTACCTATAATAGTAAACAACAAGATAACTGACATCGTTGCCACGATAGGTCCGATCGAATTATCGGTAAAACAAGATAAGCAAATAGACAAGGAACTGACCGTAAATAGCGCTAAAAAAGCCACAGCAAATCCACCCAAATACCGCCAATTCACATCCGTTTCCTGCAAAATCACTAATCCATCTGAATTCAACACCATCATATCTCCCGTCCCAAACAATAATTTTCCTACTATTACAGACATCACACCCATCCACAAAATAACAATCAAGGTATAAATGCCTCCAGCAATGAATTTAGATAATAGCAGTTGAACGCGGGAAATCGGCTTCGTTGCTAGCATTCGAATGGTTCCCATCGCTGCTTCACCTGAAACTAAGTCGCCGGTTACCAACGCAACTAGAAGTGGAATTTGGACTAATAACATCTGCAATATGATGAAGGCAACTAAATTGCCATTCAACACGTTGCCTTCAAAAGTTAACGTCTGCTCGAAAGAGGCGGTAACAAAGGAGATAATCGACATTCCATCTGCCTTCAAGGCAAATTGAATGACGCCCACTAACACCGTAATCGCGGCTAGGCCTAAATAGGACCGTGGCTTCAGCGCAATCTTAATAATTTCGTTGTGTATGCTGTTGAATAGGATCATTGGTTCACGATTTTAATGAAATAACCCTCCAGCGTTCTTTTCGCCTCCAGGCTATATATTTCGATGTTTTTATCGACAAGAAATTTAGTTAACTGCGGAATCTCTGATTTTTCAATGGGAAATTGAACGGCTGTATCTCCTATTGTATCCCATAAAAGAGACGGCTTCCAGTCTAATAACGCATTTTTAGCCGCCTGAATCGGACTAGCTTCTAGGCGTAAAATCAGATTTTCGCCATTCATCAAATCACTCACATTTCCTTCCACAATCGATCGCCCTTTGTTTATGATGACCATTCGATTGCAGATCAGTTCGATTTCTGCCAAATTATGAGAAGACAACAATACCGTTTTATGCTGCTCATTTTTTAATCGCAAGATCAAATTCCGTATGTCAATGATGCCTTGTGGATCTAATCCAGTCGTAGGTTCGTCCAATATAATCAGATCGGGATTATGTAAAAGTGTCTGCGCAATTCCCAATCGCTGTTTCATCCCATGTGAAAAACCAGCAAATTTATCCCTCTCACGTCCACCTAAGCCCACAAAATCTAACATTTTGTAGATTTCTTGCTTGGTGGAGGGCTTTCCCGAAATGCGAGAGAAGATCTCCAGATTTCGGTAAGCGGATAAATATTTGTAGAAATCAGGTTTTTCGATAATACTTCCGATGCGGCCTAGAATGGATTCTCGGTGAGTGGAAATTGATTCACCAAAAATTTCAATCGTCCCACTGTCCGGCGTAATCAACGAATTAAGGCACCGTATGCTTGTGCTTTTACCAGCGCCATTGGGCCCTAAAAAGCCAAATACATCCCCTTTATATACACTAAAGCTGACATCATGAATGGCTTGAAAGGAACCAAATTTTTTCGAAAGGTGGCGTACCTCAATAATTTTTTCAGGCATATTTTATTAACAACCAAAAATGGGGAAAAGTTTTAGTTTTAATGAATGAATGTGAGGTGCAGAAGATTTCCTCTCACTTAGCAAAAATAACCTTCGGTTTTGCCTTGTGAAATAATAATAATTAGACCATTAACATAAGATTAACTAATAATTATTATTAAAAAAAATATAAAAAAAATTATATCGATTTGTATAATAACTAACAAAATATTTTTAATATTGTTCTCGTTAAACTTTGTCTGATAGTCTCTATTGGGCAAATGTTTAATTTTCACTCAAACCTTTTATTTATATGAAAAACAATTTCTACGTAAGCAGAGTGGTCTTTCTACTGGCTTTGATGCTCACCATGTCATTGGTGGCATTTGGCCAAGACCGAAAAGTTTCGGGAACCGTTTCAGACGCCAAAGGCGGAGGAATTCCCGGAGTATCTGTAGTGATCAAGGGTACAACTACCGGTACCACTACAGATGTTAATGGAGCTTTCTCCGTTAATGTAAAGAGCGGAAATGCCGAATTAGTAATCACTTCGGTAGGTTATGTTTCCCAATCTATCGCGGTTGGAAATCGCTCATCCATTGCCATTACACTTGTTGAGGATGTAAGTCAACTAAGTGAAGTTGTAGTAACTGGTTACACTTCTCAACGTAAAAAAGACATTACGGGAGCGGTAGCGGTAGTAAGTGCAAAAGAACTTACTGCATTACCTGCAGCATCCGTAACGCAAATGTTACAAGGACGTGCATCCGGTGTTACAGTTGGTAATGATAACTCTCCAGGTGGTGGAACGATGGTTCGTGTGCGTGGATTTGGATCTACTAACAATAACTCACCTTTATATGTTATTGATGGAGTGCCTACTCAGGGTACGCTAAACCAAATTAACCCGAATGATATTGAGTCGATGCAGGTATTGAAAGATGCGTCTGCGGCTTCTATCTATGGTGCGCGTGCGGCGAATGGTGTTGTCATCATCACAACTAAGCGTGGTGGTGAAGGCGAGCCTAAGATTAATTTTGACATGTATACAGGTACTCAACAAATTGGTAAAACGTTGAATTTGATGAATACCAAAGAGTTAGGTCAATACTATTATGAGTCACAAATTGGTGCTGGTAAAGCTCCTGGAACATCTCCTTCGGCGCAATACCGTTTCGGTGCGGATGGTTCTCAGACCATTGCGGATTATATCTATCCTAACATTTATGGAGCATTGCCTTCTAACATTACCTACACTAATGATATTGCGGATCCTAACTTAGGTAAGACTGCTTTCAACATTACAAAGGCTAACAAAGAAGGAACAGATTGGCAGCGTGAGATTTTTGGTTCTGCTAGAATCTCTAGTTATCAATTAGGAGCAACTGGTGGTTCGAAGAATGGTAAATATGCTATATCAGGAAGTTATTTCGATCAAGAGGGTATTCTGAAATATACAGGTTACAAGCGTTACTCTGTTCGTGCAAATACAGAATTCAAAAAGGGAGCCATTACCTTCGGAGAGAACGTTACTGTAGCCTATGAAGAGCGTATTGGTATTCCTTCTGGAAACAATAGTGAGTCTAACCCGATAATGTTCGCAGTTCGTATTCAACCTATCATCCCAGTGTTTGACATTACGGGTGGACCTAAAGCTTTAGGTGGTTCAAATTTATCTGACTTAAATGGTTTTGCCGGTCCACGTGGTCCTAACTTGGGTAATGCACCTAATCCTTTAGCCCGCCAATGGAGAGAGAAAGATAACCCAATAACATCAACTCGTATCTTCGGTAACGTATTCGCAGAAGTTGAAATCATGAAAGATTTAAAAGCTCGTACTAGCCTTGGATTTGAATACAACAACTATAATCAGTCTGCTTTTTTCAACCGCGATATCGAAGCAGCTGAGGCGCGTAATACAAATAGCTTAACGGTGTCAAACAGCTATGATAAAGCAGTTACTTGGTATAACACCTTGAATTACGCAAAAAAGTTAGGTGATCATGATATTAACTTATTAGTAGGTACAGAATCAGTATCTACTTATGGATTTGGTTTCAGTGCTCAGCGAAGCACCTTCGCTTTTGATGATCCATCTTATCGTTATTTGAATATGGGTTCAGCAGCAGGTCTTACCAACGCGGGATCAGGAGCAACCATTACTGCATTATTTTCTCAATTCGGAAAATTAAATTATTCGTACAAGGATTTTTTATTAGCGGACTTTACGCTACGTAGAGATGGTTCTTCTCGTTTCTCACCAGCTTACCGTTATGGAGTTTTCCCTGCATTCTCAGTGGGAGCTCGTCTATCGGAATTAGCGTTTATGAAAGAATTGACATTCTTAAACGATTTAAAAGTTCGTGGTGGATGGGGTAAAACGGGTAATCAGTTGATTCCAAACGTTTATAATGCGTACACATTGTTTACACCAGATCCGAACAACAATGCCTATGACATTGGTGGAGCGGGTAATGCAATTACCTCTGGTTTTGATATCGCGCAATTTGGTAATCCAAATGGCCGTTGGGAAACAAACACATCCACGAACATCGGTTTAGATGCAAGTTTACTAAATAACAAATTGGATATTGCTTTCGATTGGTATACACGTACCACATCCGATATGTTAACGCAAGTACCTATTCCAAGATCATCTGGAACGGCAAGTATCCCTTATGTCAATATTGGGGAAGTTAATAATACGGGTATCGATTTAAACGTATCCTATAGAGATCAAATTGGTCAATTAAGATACGCTATCTCGGGACAAATTAGCCAGTACACGAACAATGTAGTGAAGTTGAATGACGACCCTAAGGCTTCGATCTTTGGATTTACAACACGTCTACCAGCTATTTCACTAACGAGAGCTGGATTGCCTATTGCTAGTTTCTTCGGCTATGTAGTGGAAGGAGTACTTAAGAATGATGCAGAGGCTGCAGCAGCTACGCAAATTCCTGGTTACACTCGCGCTGGTGTTTTCAAATTTAAAGATATCAGTGGTCCAGATGGAGTACCTGATGGCAAAATTAATGCGTCAGATAGAACTGTTATTGGTAATCCTCACCCAGACTTTACGTATGGTTTGAACCTTAATTTAGGGTATAAAAATTGGGATTTCACTGTATTTGCTCAAGGGGTTCAAGGGAATGAAATCTTTAATTACTTGAAGTACTGGACAGACTTTAATACATTCCAAGGAAACCGTTCGACAGATATGTTGTATAACTCTTGGAAGAAACAAGGGGATGATGCTCAATTGCCTCGCTTGAATGCTAATGATACCTTCAGTCAGCAAATTTCAACTTATTTTGTTGAAGATGGTTCATACATGCGTATTAAGAACGTTCAGTTAACTTACAGTGTACCTACTAGTGTGTTAAAGAAGATCAAGTTAAGTTCGATGCAAATTTATGTTCAAGGACAAAACCTATTGACTTTAACTAAATACAAAGGTTTAGATCCAGATATCAACATTAGAAATTCAGGGGCTGATAACCAAGATATTCATATGGGTATTGATGAGGGAGCCTTCCCTGTAGCTAAATCTTACAACATAGGTTTAAGAGTAGGATTTTAATTAATTATAATTTGAAATAAATCAGATAAAAAATGAAAAAGTTAATCATATTCGCATTAGTTGCGACAGTTGGAATAAACTTTTCTTGTTCAGAGTCGTTTCTCGAGGTAGAACCTCAAGGAGCCGCATCTCTAACATCTCTGTCTAATAAAAGTGGAGTAAATGCAACCTTAATTGGGGCTTATTCTTTATTAGATGGAGTGGGTGCAGGAAATACAGGACGTCAATCCACCATTTCAAACTACGTTTTTGGTGGTATTACATCTGGTGATGCTGTAAAAGGTACTGATGCTGGTGATCAGCCAGAGCAAAGCTTTATTGAGCAATTCACTTGGTTTGCGGAAAACACCTATTTTAATGGTAAGTGGCAACACACGTACGATGGTATAGCTCGTGCGAATGAAGCAATTTTATTATCTAGAAGTGCTGAGGTGAAGGACATGACTGCCGCAGAGAAAACTCAGGTAGAAGCGGAAGCACGTTTCTTGCGTGGGCACTACCATTTCGAAGGAAAGAAGATGTGGAACATGATTCCCTATGTAGACGAAAAAACCTACAACCGGGAGGATCCTAATTCTACAAAAGTTGCAAATGATAAAGATATTTGGCCTAACATAGAGGCAGATTTCGATTTTGCTATGAAAAATCTTCCAGCGACGCAATCTCAAAAAGGAAGAGCTACGAAGTGGGCTGCTATGGCATATCTTGCCAAAGCGTATATGTTTCAAAGGAAATTTAGCTTAGCTAAGCCTCTATTGGAGGATATTTTAAATAATTCTGGTAAAAAGCTGGTTGATTACCACGACAACTACAGAAATACGACGAACAATAATGCGGAGTCTATTTTTGAAGTTCAATTTTCTGTGAACGATGGTTCTACAGGTAATAATGGTAACGCAGGAGATAACTTAAACTGGCCATATAGTGCAACTGCTCCTGGTCGTGGATGTTGCGGATTTTATCAGCCTTCACAAAACCTCGTGAATGCATTTAAAACTACCGCTGAGGGACTTCCAATGATTGGTAGTGATAAAGCAGGTCTTAAAGACACATATAATGAGGTAGATTTACCGAACGATCAAGGTGTTATTGCTTCAGCTGCTTTTACATTAGATGTATCCGCACCAGTGGATCCAAGACTAGATTGGACTGTAGGACGTCGTGGTGTAAACTTCTTAGATTGGGGTAAAATGCCAGGTTCGACATGGATTCGTGATCAAAATTATGCAGGTCCTTATACCGGAAAAAAATGGATGTATTATGTAGCAGATGAAGGAAGTTCGACTCACTCTACAAGCCGTCGTTCGGTAAATAATAATTACCGTCTTTTTAAATTGTCAATGGTAATTTTATGGTTAGCTGAGATTGAAGCAGAAGCGAATAATCTAGCGAAAGCGGAAGAATATGTAAATATGATTCGTAACCGTGCAAAAACGAGTAAAGTCCAAGACGCATCCGTAAACTATAGTGTTAATCCTTACCCAGCTGGTACCTTTGCATCTAAAGGTAAAGATTATGCGCTAAATGCTGTTTACATGGAAAATCGTTTAGAATTTGCCATGGAAGGTCACCGCTTCTTCGATTTAGTTCGTTGGGGAATTGCAGCTGATTTCTTAAACAAGATGTACATTCCTAAGGAGTCGGTATCAGGTATAGACTTAACTGGAAGAACTATTTCTAAAAGAGGTTATTTAGCTGGTAAAGCATTTGACCCGAAAAAGAATAATTATTTCCCTCTTCCAATCGATGAGATTTTAAACTCACAAAAAGGAGGGAAAGCTACTCTTAAGCAAAATGAGGGTTATTAATAGCTAGTATTTTTTTAAAAAAGTCAGGACTGAGAGGTCCTGACTTTTTTGTTTTATCGGTATATTAGCAATTGCCATAGATTTTGTTCGTCGATTTAAAGAATTGGAAAGGTCAGAAATTCGAAATAAAATTGTAAAGTTAAAGGAAACACTCTAAAATTTAATTGATGCGTCCACTGCGCTATTTAACCCCTTATTTCTTGTTTATATTAGCTTATTTCGCATTTGCAAAGAGTGGTTTCTATTGTTGGATACCCTTAGTCTATCTTTTTTTTGTGATTCCTATTTGTGAATTATTCATAGTGCCTAATTCGGATAATCTATCAGAAGAGCAGGAGAAGGCGGCTAAATCAAATCTATTTTTTGATTTGGTCTTATGGTTAACCGTTCCCATGCAATTAGGAGCCTTGTATTTGTTTTTAACTAGTTTAAATCAGGGACTTTCTATTTTTGATACGGCTGGTCGAGTGGTAACGATGGGTTTGTTGTGTGGGACTTTTGGAATTAATGCGGCGCATGAGTTAGGTCATCGGGTAACTAAATTTGAGCAATTTCTTGCCAAAGTTCTATTGCTTACCAGCCTCTATATGCACTTTTTTATTGAACACAATAAAGGACATCATAAACATGTTGCTACGTCAGAGGATCCAAGTACGGCCTTTTATAGGCAGAATTTATACGCTTTTTTGATTCAAACTTTTACAGGAACGCAACGAAAGGCTTGGCAGATCGCCATTGCAGAATCGAAAAACAAAATTTTCAATGAGATGGCCTTATTTCAGGTGATTCAATTTACTCTATTAGGACTTATTTATTATACGTTCGGAGGCTTTGTTCTTGCTTGCTTTGTGGTTGCTGCCTTTATAGGAGCAGCCCTATTAGAAACGGTGAATTACATCGAACATTATGGATTGCAACGAAAACAAGCAAAGACTTCCTATGAGCGTGTGAAACCAGCTCATAGCTGGAACAGTAATCATGTACTAGGACGCTTAACGTTGTTCGAATTGAGCAGACATAGTGATCATCATTATTTGGCCTCTAGAAAGTACCAAATTCTGCGTCACATGGACAATGCTCCCCAAATGCCTACCGGATATCCAGGAATGATATTACTCGCCCTTATTCCCCCTCTTTGGTTTAAGGTGATGCATAAACAAATGGAGGTTTATGCCATTATTCCTTAGATTTAATGACTACTTCTTATTTAATTCTTGAATAAGTGCCTTTAGTTCATTCATTTCCTTGAAATTCACCTTTTGGGTCTTAATAAAAGCAATTGCTTTTTCTGCATCAGTACCAAATACTTCTTTCAGTATTTTTTCTTTGTTTTTCAAAAGATAAACCTTTCCATCAATTGCTACGAAAACATCTTGTTCGTCTTGAAAAACCTTTGCTGCTTGTGCACCATAGGTTGCCGATGGATCATCTGTCATGACTTTGTAAGGATGAAAAAGTAAGGAGTATTTACCCTTTTCTATAACCTGAACAAATCGCTTCTTTTTAATCGTAGGCACTTCGTATTCTGAAGTAAATTCAATCAATTCACCAGAGGAAGAGGAGGAGTAAGTAAATTTGGATAATTTGTCTGGTCCATAGGAAAATTGACCTCCATCTATTTTATACTCCAAATTATTTGAATAAGCATTTAAAGCAATTTGTAGTCCCTCTACTTTAAGTCCATTATTCAAGTATAAGACACCTTTTTTAAAGTCTTCTAAATAGGCTGAACCTTTAACGCCTATGTAGGGATTTGCTGTAATGGGCATACCTGTACCATTGTCACGTAGAATAGCCATTTGACCATATGACACAATAGGAGATACTCCAAGAAGAATAAAGAGGATTAATTTTTTCATCAGTTGTTGTAGATAAAAAGACCGGATAAATCCGGTCTTTTTAATCATTAAAATTTAACTAAACAAAATTATCGAGTAATTCGAAGTTGAACTTTGTTGTAATTTGAGTTATAGCCAATCTCATCGTTTCCATCAATTTGAAGCAAAAGATCAACCGAACCGCCAACTTTACCCGTGTTGAGTACATTGACAGTTAAAGTGCCAAAACTACTACCTTTAGGGATTGTTAATTTCCCTGTCATGGTGTAGTCTTTACCACTTACTGCTGTGGTACCTGAAGCAACAGCAGAGTATATTATAATTTCGTCAGATGCTCTATGTGCACCTACAAGATTTACACGAAGGTTAACGGTACCTACCGTATTAGTTACTGTAATTCTAGGATACGTTACACCTGCTGCAGGCGCACGTTCCACGGCATCTTGAAACTCTACTACACTTCCTTCCCATTTAGGGTAGTTTTGTTCAATGCAGGAAGAGGATACAAGGACTAAGGCCAATAAGTATAATAAATATTTTTTTTTCATGATTTCAGATTTTAATAGCCTTTGTTTTGTTTAATATTAGGATTACCATCCACTTCGCGCTGAGGAAGTGCTGGCAAAATCTTGAAATCTTCAAACGGCAAATTTACCGCTGGTGTTGTCTTCACGATTGCTCTTCCATAACGTTTTAAGTCAAAGAAACGTTGACCTTCAAATGCAAACTCTTTGAATCTTTCTAAAAGAATTTCCTCTAAAAGTGCATTTCCAGCCAATTCTACTGCAGGTAAACCTCTTAAAGCTTTGAATGCATTTAATTCAGTCAAGGAAGCAGATTCATTCTTTAATTGGTAATTAGCTTCTGCTCTATTCAAGTGCATTTCTGACTTACGAATCACAGGTACATTGTCTGCATAGGCAAAACCTGATTTAGCCATAAACTTAGTACATTCGATTTGACGACCAGCACCTCTAACTGTATTACCTGTAGTATACAATTGCGCTCTAATGTCAGCATTTCTAGTTACATCCCAGTTATTGTTGTCTGTAGCTGGCGTACCAGTCTGCAAAGCATCTAAACCAAAGAATCCTCTAACTGTAGTGTTTGGAATAAAATCACCCCATCCACCTTGAGAGTTTTTGTTTGTAAGACTCAAGATAGCAGTATAAGTTGACTGTAAAGACTCGTTCACCCCAATTGATTCTTCCGCTAAAGCAAAACGTACTTCAAACATTGATTCAGGATTTACTGGAGCTCTCCATCCATTAACATAGGCAGTACCAGAGGTAACAGTACCTACGTTACTTGCTAAAGCAAGAGCAGATTCTGAAACTACCTTAGACCAATCTCCTCTATACAAAGCGACACGAGACAATAGGGCAGAAGCTGCTGCTCCAGAACCGTATTGTACGCCTCTTCCTGCAGGAACTAATTTTTTAACATCCTCTAGATCCGTATATATCTGTGCATATACTGCATCGATAGTTGATCTTGCAGTTTTACGAGTTAAGGCCTCTCCAGATGTGATTACTCCCTCTAATACAACTGGAATACCTCCTTGATCGATTACACCAGGTTGGTAGATAGCAGTAGGCATGTAAGAGAAAACTTTTACTAAGTCGAAATAGTATAAAGCTCTTAAGAACTTAGCTTCTCCTTCCCAACGAGCCTTCTGAGCCTCTGATGCACCTTCAACGTTACTAACAGCAGCTAGAATTAGGTTAGCCTCATTGATGGCACCATAACTATTCTGCCAAAATGCTGCAGTGAAATGAGATCCTGGTTGGTTATTGTTTTCACCAATTAAACGACCAGAGTTACTTGTAGTTTGTCCTACATCAGCTAATGCATCAGATACGGCTAACAAATCACGGCCGTAGTTACGCGCATTCCTTAATTTAGAGTATACTGAATTAAGCGCAGCGTTCATCGCGTCAGGCGTATTTAAAGCTCCATTTGCATCTATTGATTGTTTAGGATCTACCTGAAGTAAACTATCGCAAGAACTTAATAGGAGAGATCCTACTAAGGCAAGAGATAAGTAAAATTTAGTAATTAATTTCATATTTTTTTCCTTTTATAGATTAGAATCCGATTTGAACTCCTAGTGTATAGCTTTTAGTTAAAGGAATAGCACCTGTACCTGCTCCTGTAAACTCTGGATCATATCCTGGATAATCTGTGTAGGTCCATAAGTTAACTCCTTGAAGGTAAATGCGTGCACGAGTAAGACCGATTTTATTGATTAGGCTAGGCTGGAAGCTGTAGGCTAATGTCAATTGTGAAAGTCGAATAAAGTCAGTCTTTAATAATGCTGCATCACCTGAGTTTCTGCTTGCACCTCTCACTTCATTACCGCCATTAGTTGTTACATTTCTTGGAATATCCGTGATTTGACCAGGTTTAGTCCAAGCTCTATTGTTTACTTCACGAAGCGCATTTAAAGTTAATCTGGTTCCGTTTTCTCTCAAGAAACCGTATTGTCCATCAGAGGTAACTCCACCATATTCGTATACAAAGAAGGTAGTTAATTCTAAACCTTTATAGGAGAAGGTGTTGTTCAAACCACCAAAGATCGTAGCAAGAGTAGAACCGCGGTAAACTCTGTCTGCCGCTAAAGGCAAATAGGTAATTCTACGATTGATATCGTACCACATTGGACGACCAGTAGCCGGGTTAACACCTGCGTATTGCGCTGCAAAGAAAGCTCCTTCACCGCTTCTACCTACTGGCTGACCTACTGCAATACCAGGGTTTGCCGGTAAGAATGATAAACCATCATATAATTTCACAATTTGGTTCTTGATTTGAGAGAAGTTGAAACTAGTATTCCAACGGAAACCAGCATTATCTACGTTAACTGTTGATACTTCAACTTCAATACCTTTATTCTGAAGTTCACCTACGTTATTAGAAATACCACTGAAACCATTTGTCCAAAGAATGGGCTGGCTCAATAATAACTCCTTTGTTCTACGATCAAATAAGTCAACCGAACCCGTGATTCTGTTGTCAAAGAATCCAAAGTCCACACCAACGTTTGTTGTATTATTCGTTTCCCATCCAAGGTCTAAATTAGCAAGTGAGGAAGGTAAAATACCTGCACTTCCTGAATAGTTACCACCGCCACCGTAAAGACCTCTTGCATCGAAGTTTCCGATTTGATCATTACCAGTTAAACCGTAAGAAGCTCTTAACTTCATTTCCGAAATGAGTTTTGAATCCTTAAGGAAATCTTCTTCTGCTACACTCCATCCTAAGCGAATAGATGGGAATAAACCATATTGGTTATTCGCTCCGAATCGAGAGGATCCGTCATAACGAGCTGTAAGAGTTGCTAAATACTTCTTTTTGTAATCATAGTTAACAGAAGTAAATGCAGAAGCTCTTCTATACCCTGTCCAGAAACCCGTAATTGATTCTGGGGTAGCAGCTGATTGAATGGTTCTAAACTGGAAGGTAGGGAAACCTATACCTGCTCCAGAGATTCCTTCTCTTACTTCAGATAAATATTCTACACCTAATAGAGCAGAAATATTGTGAACTGCATTGAAAGATTTATTCCAGTTTAATGTTTGCGTCGTGATGAAACGAGTTCTCCAGTCAGACTGAACCGAACTTCTACCGATCACACCTGCTCCATCTGGAGTACGTGGATCACGGTAATTATCTCCTTGTAGTAAACGATAATCTAAACCAAATAAAGAACGGAAAGTCAGGTTATTTGCAATTTTATAGTTAGTAATTAAATTACCTACTACCGTATTTGTACGTTGCAAACCTGAGTTATATGCGTTAACTAATACGATATTCTGTCCTAATACTCCGGCAATGGCCGTATTGTAAGTGCCGTTTTCGTTGTAGATTGGATTGTGTGGTAGTACAGCAGTCGCAGAGAAAGCAGGGTTTCCTAGAAATGCACCTTCGACCGCGAATGGGACATTTTGTGTAAAGGTAGAAAGGTTAATATTGGTCTCTACGCTCAAACGCTTCGTTGCTTGATGCGTCAATGCAACTCTAACTGTTCCTCTTTCAAAGTCCACAGGCTTAAATGAGGACTCTTGGTAGTTGTATGATCCGGATAATAGGAAAGTAGTTTTATCATCTCCTCCTGAAATATTCATCTCATAGTTTTGAAGTCTACCTGTTCCCATCACTTCACGCTGCCAATCGTAATTAGGCAAAGCTAAACCAATAGCGTCTAAAGCTGGTCTAGTAAGGGTTGCCCAGTTAGATGGAAGGCGTCCCATATTACTCAATGCATTTGCTTCTGGTAAAGTATTTCCAGAATTTATAAAAGCATCTCTACGCATTCCATACCACTCAGAACCCGTAAGTACATCTAGGTACTTCATTGGTTGAGTTTCTCCAGAGAAGGCATTTAATTCAAACTTAGCCTTACCTTTCTTTCCTTTTTTAGTAGTAATGATAACTACCCCGTTAGCCGCTTGAGAACCATAGATGGCAGCAGAAGCAGCATCTTTTAAGATCTCCATAGACTCGATATCATTCGGGTTCAAGAAAGCAAGTGGGTTAGATTGGGTGAATGAAGCGTTAGAGGTGTTATTTAATTGAACACCATCTACGATAAATAAGGGTTCATTACCTGCAGTAATAGATCCCACACCACGAATACGGATATTTACCGAACCACCTGGTAGACCGTTAGACGATCTAACTTGTACCCCTGACGCACGTCCTTGTAGGGCACGGTCAAAAGATTGTAATGGTAAGTTTTGAATAGAAGATCCTTTAACAGAAGATACTGCACCCGTCACTTCACGTTTCGTTTGCGTACCGTATCCCGTTACGACCACCTCATTCAAGGCTGTGTTATCAGTTTCCAAACCCAAGTTTATGATGGATCGGCTTCCAACATTCACTTCTTGAGCAATTAGACCAACAGATCTGAATACTAACACACTTTTTCCAGTAGGAACGTTAATGGAATATTTACCATTTAAATCGGTGGTAGTACCCACAGTCGTACCTTTAACAAGAACTGATGCACCTGGTACACCCATTCGATTTTCTACAGAAGTAACTGTACCGGTAACCACACGCCCTTGTGCAAATGCAACCGCATTAGCCATCAGCAATGTGAGACCTAGGAGTAAAATTTTCCTCATATTTATTAAAATTTTGTTTATGGCCCATTATTTACGAAATCTTGGGACGTTAACTCAAGTGATTTTTTGAGTTATTCATCTCAAATGCATTAACTCGTTGAGGGATAATGCATTTAAATCAAAACTATGGGCTGTTGATTTGGTGCAAGTTAAAAGTTTTTTTATTTGAATTCCACAATTAGGTATATTTTTTTTAACATTAATTAACATGGGCTTAACGTAGACTACTTAGGAAAAACCTATGGATCAACATATCCCTTTCAGAGTTTCAATTAATTATAAAATTCACTTTAAGTCAATTCAGTTTGTTTATTTAAAAGGACATCAGCGTTTCAAGTGATGGGGGCTAAAAAACTTGAAAAAATAAAAAAGGCCATCCAAAATTCTTGGATGGCCTTTTAAAGGTGACTATTTATCTTAATTAGTTCAAGAACTCATCAAAAGTTAAACTTACATAGTACATAGTACCTACCGTAGGGTTACCCCATGCTTGTCTGTATCCATCACTATTAAACAAGTTAGATCCTCCAATTTTCATGTTAGACTTCAAAGCCTTCATTTTTAAGCTCACTTGAGCATCGAAAGTTCCGAATGCAGGCATCTTAGATAATTGGAACGTAGAAACATCTGCATTTACGAAGGAAGACTGCCAAGCAAATTCACCCTGCCATCTGTAAGACATAGAGAAACCAATGTTCTTTACAATCTCACGGTTTGCGAAGTTCAATACATAGCGATATTCAGGAGTGTTGAAAGAAGGTTGGAAACCAGTTGCAGTCAACTTCTCTAAGTCACGAAGTTTATTGTAAGAAACGTTACCACCAATAGTGTAGTTTTTAGGTAAACGGTAATCCAATCCTAATGCCCATCCATAAGATTCGATAGTCTCTGTTCTATTAACTGGCATTGAATAGATACTTCTTGTACTTGAATTCAATAGGTTAAGACCTAAAGTAGAAGCAGGGCTAGTTGCGATGTAGTTTTTGTCTTGTACCAAAACTTGACCACCTATGAAGTTTTCAAAGCTATTGAAATAACCATAAGCATCAACCAAAAGTTTGTTAGCGAACAATCCCTTGTAACCTAACTCATAAGATTTAACAATTTCGGGCTTAAATTCTTCCGCTTTAAATGGTACCAATAATGCTTTATTTGCAGTTGCTGCGTTAACAGGGACCAATTGAGCAGCAATTGTCGGTACAATCGTAGGAACTAAAGCTGCGATAGCTGCAGGAGCCTGAGCTGCCGGAATCAAGCCTTCTACCACTTGCTGAGTTATAATGCTAGTAGCTTGTGTGATAGCTAACTGAGTTGCTTGCGCAATAGAAGCTTGATAAACAGGTGAAGAAGGCTGAGTGGCAGATAAAACAGCACCACCAAATTTAGTTACTGTAGCCAGTGTATATGCTGGGTTTGTAGAAAACTTGTAACGATCTCTAAAGAAAGGTAAACCACCAATTAAACGTGCCTGAGGAGTTACCAAATCAATGAATAGATCTTGGGTTGTAGGCATACGGAATCCAGTTTGGAAAGAAGCTCTAAAGTTGTGCGCTCCTTCTGTGAATACAGCGGATACACGCGGAGAAACTTGTCCTTTAAATCTTTCTTTCTTATCGTAACGAGCAGAAGCTGTCAATCTAAGCTTATCATTGAATAATGATTTTGCACCTTGAATATAAGCACCATGCTCGTTGTTAGTGAACTCTTTACCATTATCATCTGTAGCAAAAAGAGTCTTATCAGAATTCAATTCGAATACTCTAAAGTTTGCGCCTACGACAAAATCTGCCCATTTGATTTCTTTCAATTGGTAAGAACCCTCTACGTGGTACAAGTTAGTTTTATCCACAAATTTAGCGCCTACGCCAGTTGCATTACCTGGAATAGGAAGGTTTACAACGTTATTCTTTGCAGCCTCGAATTCTGGAGTTCCAGGCATTAGTCTACCTTGGTCAGCAAATTTTCTTGCTGCGGCGTGAGCTAAAATCTCGTCTAACCCACCTGCTCTCGCTTGAGCAAATGCACCTACGTATTGTGGGAACCAAAGGGTACTCGGTTTCCATGCTTCGTTAATACCTTGAGCGGCAATACCTACGGCAAAGGCGTCACCAGAACGCTCTTGTGTAGTGTAAGCTCTTAAGAACCAGTTAGCTCCTTTCAATTCAGCTTTGATTTGGCTTAATTGGAAGTTAGCGATGGAGTAACGATCTGCACCTGTATAAACTGTAGTTCCAAAACCATAGTTACCTTGGATGATAGCTTCCACACGGTCATTGATTCGATAATGAAGGGCTGCATTAAACTTCAACGATTTAGTGCCATAATCGGCTAAATCTGATTCAGCATATCCCGTTCTTGAAAGAGCAGTTTGTGGAATTAAAGGAAGGACTGCAGCTGGTAAAGCACCCGCTTTAACCATGCTTTCAGCTGTTGAGTACATATTAACGTTAGTTTCGTCACCATATACGTTAACACCATTGTATCCTGGATTAGAAACACGCGTGCCATATGCGATTCTGTTACCATTCAATAAAGATTGGTCTCTGAAATCGTTTGCTTGCCAATCATCTGCTTTTAAATAAGATACGTTCGCTTTAAAGGCAACCTTATTGCTAAATGCCTTGGCAAATCTAGCACTGAAATCATAGAAACCTGTTTGTGCAGTGGTTCTATCTTTTTGATCCATCAAGCCAGATCTCACATTAACAGAAAGACCTTGGTACAAGAAAGGACTTTTTGAATTCATCAAAAGGATACCATTAATGGCATTAGGTCCATAAAGTGCAGAAGCGGCTCCCGGAAGCAATTCAACGCTTTCTAAATCCAATTCAGGAATACCTACAATGTTACCCACTGAGAAGTTTAAACCTGGAGCTTGATTATCCATACCATCAATCAGTTGTACCGTTCTCACGTTACCGTTGGCGTTAAAGCCTCTTGTATTAAATGATTTAAAGGTCAAAGACTGTGTACTCATTTCTACTCCTTTCAAGTTATTTAAAGCATCATAGAAGCTAGCTTGAGGGACATTGCGAATGGCAAGGATATTCATTTTTTCAACAGAGACTGGAGATCTAAGAATACTTTCTTCCACTCTTGAGGCTGAAACTACTACGTCTTGTCCTAAAACGGAGGTCTCTGTTAGTTCAACTGAAAGAGAAGACATTCCTCTTGTTATTTCGACTTCTTTCGTTCCGAAACCAACCATGGAGAAAACTAACGTAAATGGAGCATCTTGGTTAACTTTCAAGGAATACTTACCTGTTAGGTCTGAAATTGTTCCAGTTACTTTTCCCTTAACTTGGATGTTCACCCCTAGTAAAGTTTCCTTCGTGTTTGCATCTGTGACTGTACCTGAGATGGTAGTCTGAGCAAGTGAAACAGTAGATCCCAATAAAAGGAATACAACCACTGAAAGCACTGAACTCCAGATTTTTCTGGTAAAATTTTTCATATTCTGAATTTAGTAAATTGTTAATATGGTTTTTAAATAAAGTTGAATACAATCCAAATTTTTCGAAATTTAAAGGAAAATGATAACTTTCTATACTTTTTATGAAAAAAAATCTCAAAAATTGAACTTTATTGAGATAGGGCTATTTAGGACTCGTACTAAGAACTAAACGAATGAATAATGGTCGTTGAATAGGGGAATATCCTTACTAATGGATTCAAACAAGCAAATTCAATGAATAGTTGTGGCTATAGTAAGGTGTATTAAAGTCAAAATTTGGCCTCAAATTTAAAATTTATAAAAAAATAGTTAACAGCTATGTTATGTTTTCATTAAAAATTATAAAATTTGTTGTTTGAAAAATAATTTGATCATTTAGTTCCCGAATTAAATCAAGTATACCTTTGAAATTATTTTTTAATTATAAATCAAACTTTATCAAATCAAAAATTATGAAGCTAAATTTACTAAAGAATTTGCTTGCCCTGTTTGTACTCTTAATGAGTGTAAGTACAGCGATGTCTCAGGGAGTTACTACTTCTGGTATCACCGGAACTATAACTGAACCTAACGGACAACCACTTTTAGGTGCAAGCGTAGTTGTTACTCACCTCCCTTCAGGTACGCGCTATGGTGCAGTATCTAATTCGGAGGGTAAGTATTCAATTCCCGGTATGCGTGTGGGGGGGCCTTACAAGTTAGCGGCTTCCTTCATTGGATTTTCTACGAAAGAAGTAGACGGGTTGAATCTTTCTCTTGGAACGTTCTCTAACTTGAACATCACGCTTAAAGAGGACGGAAAAGTGCTTTCTGAAGTGGTAGTAAGTGCGAATCAAAACAGCTTATTCTCAAGTGAGCGTACGGGTGCAAGCACTGCCATTGACAACAGAACGCTTAACAAGCTTCCGACTATCTCAAGAAGTATTAACGACTTCACTAGATTATCTCCACAATCCAATGGGCAGTCTTTTGCAGGTCAAGATTCTAGATTAAATAACATCACTGTTGATGGTTCTTACTTTAACAACTCATTTGGATTAGGTTCTGGCTCTAACCCAGGTGGTAGAACAGGTGTATCTCCTATCTCTTTAGACGCGATCGAGCAAATTTCGGTAAACGTGGCTCCGTATGACGTGAGACAAGGTAACTTTACAGGAGCTGGTGTCAATACCGTAACTCGTTCTGGTACGAACGAATTTTCTGGTTCAGCTTATTATTTCACACGAAATAACGACAACGTAGGTAAAATTGCTGGTGAAAATCGTTTCGATCCAGGTACTTTTAATTACAATCAAGTAGGATTCCGTGTAGGAGGTCCTATTATTAAAAATAAATTATTCTTCTTTGCTTCATTTGAAGATGAGAAAGAGTCGAGACCAGGTACAACTTGGAAAGCTAATTCAGGAACTGATCCTATCACTGGTAACGTAACACGTGTTTTAGCATCTGATCTTGATGGATTAAGCTCTTATCTAAAAAGCAAGTTTAATTACGAAACAGGTCCTTACCAAGGATATGACAACTTAACAGTAGGTACTAAGTTTTTGGTTAAGTTAGACTACAATATTAATGATAAGAACAAGTTAAGTTTGAGATACAACCACTTAAATTCATCTACTGATGTGTTGATGTCTGGTTCTTCTTCTTTAGGTTTCGGTAACCGTAACTTTAGATCAGAAGCATTGAACTTCCAAAACTCTAACTATAGCATCATGGAGAACATTCGTTCTCTAGTAGCTGAATTGAATTCACGTATCGGTTCAAACGTATCCAATAATTTAATTGTTGGTTATACTTACCAAGATGAAAGCCGCGGTGAGAAGGGAACTTTCTTCCCAATGGTGGATATCTTGAACGCTGGTTCTACTTACACTTCTTTTGGATTTGAGCCTTTCACTCCGAATAACGAGTTGAGATACAAGACATTCCAAGTTCAAGATAACCTACAGATCTTCAAAGGAAACCATACATTCACGACAGGATTTAGTTATGAAAACTACCAGTCTGAAAATATTTTCTTCCCTGGTTCACAGTCTGTATATGTGTACAACTCTTTGGCTGATTTCTACAAGGATGCGGATAATTTCCTTGCTAATGGTAACAGTGTTGCCTCTGGCGTTAACTTGAGAAGATTCCAGGTTCGTTGGAATAATATTCCGGGATCAGATAAGCCAGTACAGCCTTTGGAAGTAAACTATGGTGGTGTATTCATTCAAGATGAATGGCAGGCTAGACCTAATTTGAAGCTTACGGCAGGTTTAAGAGTAGATGTTCCTATCTTCGAGCAGACTGCACTTAGAAACACAGCAATGGAAAGTTACTATTTCAGAACACCTGCTTCTGCTTATGTAAACTATAGAACAGATGCACTTCCAGAAGCTAACCTGTTGTGGTCTCCACGTGTAGGATTTAACTGGGATGTGTTTAATGATCAAAAGACTCAGGTTAGAGGTGGATCAGGTATATTTACTGGTCGTCCTGCTTATGTTTGGATTTCTAACCAAGTGGGTAACAATGGTATCTTAACAGGATTTGAGCAGTTAGACAACACGCTAGTGAGACCTTTCAACCCAGATCCTAATAAGTACAAGCCTTCTACAGTAACAGGTGCACCTGCTTCTTCATATGAGCTTGCCTTGACTGAGACGAACTTCAAGTTCCCTCAAGTTTGGAGAACAAACATCGCGGTTGATCAGCAATTACCTGGTGGTATTATCGCTACAGGTGAATTTATCTACAACCAAGATGTGAACGGGGTAGCTTACTTCAACGCTAACTTACCAGTGGCTGGTAGTCAGTTCGCAGGGAAAGACAATCGTTACAGATGGACTTCTAACCGAATCAATGCTAATATTCCGAATGCAGTAACTTTGTCTAATCAGGCAGTTGGTAACTCATGGGTAGCTTCATTCTCTTTAGAAAGACCATTTACGAATGGATTATTCTTGAAGTCAGCTTATAGCTATGGAGAATCTAAAAACACAGTGGATCCAGGATCAATTGCTTCAGGTACTTGGTTCGGAAACCCGGTGACTACGGATCCAAACAATCCTGGTCTTGCTAACTCAGCGAACTTCATGGGACACAGAGTTTTTGCTATTGCTTCTTACTCTAAAGACTTCTTTAAGATTGGAAATACGTCTGTATCTCTTTTCTGGGAAGGTAGAACACTCGGTAATGCTAGTTACGTAGTTGGAGGAGATTTAAATGGCGACGGTGGTACTGCTAACGATTTGATCTACATTCCTGCTACTAAAGCAGAAATGAACTTCCAATCATTCACAGCTAGCGGTAAGACCTTCACTCCTGCGCAGCAAGCGGATGCTTGGGAAGCGTATATTCAACAAGATGAGTACTTGAGCGCTAATAGAGGTAAATATGCTCAAAGAGGTGCCGTGATTATGCCAATGGTATTCCGTGCTGACCTTTCATTTGCTCAGCAATTGTTTACTAACATCGGTGGTAAGAGAAATACCTTGGAATTCCGTGTTGATATTCTTAACGTAGGTAATTTGATTGATGCTGACTACGGTGTAGGTAAGACTTTCAATACAACTCAGCCTCTTGTAACAGGAACACCTGTTGTTAGTGCAGATGGCAGACCTCAGTATAGAATGAGAAACCTTGGTGCTAACTTAGTTACTGAAACTTACAGAGCTACTGCTGGCGTTTCTGACGTTTGGAGAATGCAGTTTGGTTTGAGATATATCTTTAACTAATACTGAATCTAGTTAATAAAAAAAGCGTCTCGGTGATTACCGAGACGCTTTTTTTATGTGTTGATGTTAAGGGATTCTAGCCAAAATCCGGACATGATTATTCCACCGTCACACTCTTAGCTAAATTCCTCGGCTTATCCACATCTAACCCTCTCAATACTCCAATGTAGTAAGAAAGGATCTGCGTAGGAATGACAGAGATAAGTGGAGCTAATAATTCATCTACTTCAGGAACCACCATTACGTGATCAGCCATGTCGCGAATTTGGGTATCGCCTTCTGAAATGACTGCGATCACCATTCCTTTGCGTGCTTTTATCTCTTGGATGTTAGAGACGATTTTCTCGTAATAAGCATCTTTCGTTGCGATGAATAAAACCGGTAGGTTTTCGTCTACTAAAGCGATAGGTCCGTGCTTCATTTCTGCCGCTGGATAACCTTCCGCGTGGATGTAGGAAATCTCTTTTAGTTTCAAAGCGCCTTCTAGAGCCACAGGGAAATTGTATCCACGACCTAGGAATAAGAAGTCACGTGCTTCAGCGTAATGCTTCGCTACTTCTTTAATGGATTCGTGTGTTTCTAAAACGGCTTTTACCTTTTCCGGGATTAAAGCTAATTCGGCCAAATATCGGTTGTATTCTGCTTCAGTGACCGTTTTCTTCTCACGACCAATTTTGATGGCCATCATAGCTAAAACCGTTAGTTGTGCCGTAAACGCTTTCGTGCTTGCGACGCCAATTTCTGGCCCAGCGTGTGTGTACGCGCCGGAGTGAGATAAGCGGGCAATGGATGATCCTACCGCGTTCACTACCCCAAAAATAAAGGCACCCGCCTCTTTCGCTTTTTCGATGGCTACGAGCGTGTCAGCTGTTTCACCACTTTGGGAAATAGCAATTAATACATCGCCTGCTCCCACGACTGGATTTCTATATCGGAATTCTGAGGCGTATTCTACCTCTACAGGGATGCGGCAAAGGGTTTCTATCATGTATTCGGCGACTAAACCGGCGTGCCAGCTTGTGCCGCAAGCTACTATGATGATTCGTTTTGCTTGAGAGAAAACGGACATGTGCTCTTCCACGCCTGCAAGCGTCAAAGTTAAGTTTTCCATGTCCAAACGGCCACGTAAACAATCTGTTAAGCTGCCGGGTTGGTCAAAAATTTCTTTCAACATGAAATGGTCGAATCCGCCCTTTTCGATTTGGGCTAATTCCATGTCTAATTGTTGGATATAAGGCGTAATAGGCTCATTTCCTAAGTTCTTCAGAATGATCTCATCTGGAGAAATGATGGCTAATTCGTAGTCATTAACGTAGATTACCTTTTTTGTGTATTCGATAATAGGAGAAGCGTCAGAGGCTAAGAAATGCTCGCCATCGCCTACACCGATTACTAAAGGAGAACCTTTACGGGCTGCGATTAAGCGATTAGGGAAGCCTTCTTCCATGACGATGATCACATAAGCACCTACGACGCGTTTTAAAGCGATACGCATCGCCTCTTCTAGGGATGACTTGTTGTTGATTTGGATGTCTTCAATGAAGTTTACCAAAACCTCCGTATCGGTCTCACTTTTAAAAGTGTAGCCTTTTTGTACTAATTCTTGCTTTAATGAACCATAGTTCTCGATAATCCCATTATGTACTAAGGTCAATCGTCCGCTATTTGAAGTGTGTGGATGTGCATTTGCATCGGAAGGTTCTCCGTGGGTTGCCCAACGGGTGTGACCGATACCTACTGTCGCTTTTGAAATGATTTCCTCATCCCAAGCTTCCAGTTCCGCTACCCGGCCTTTTTTCTTAAATGTGTTCACCATATCACCGAATAATGCAATACCTGAACTATCATATCCACGGTATTCTAAGCGCTTTAAGCCCTTTAAAATAACGGGAAATGCTGGCTGTTTTCCGATGTAAGCTACGATTCCACACATAAAATATAAAATTTATTTTTGTATTATTTAAATAATCTACTTTTAGGGAGCTGTACCCTATTTTTATCAGTAAATATCTCATATTTGAATAATAATACCAAATTTATCGGACATATTTTACTTATTGGTTAATCAACTTAATAGGATTCTTCCGGGATGATTCCTGTGTGTCACGTTTTTTGCCTATTTTCGTTCTAAAGCTAGCCATGCTAGTCTATCATTCACTAATTATACATTTATGAAAAAAGTCCTTTTTTTAGGCCTCCTTTTTTGTGCCTCATTCTCCCTGATCTCTCAAGATTTACGCGTTGAACCACTGAATTGGTGGGTGGGAATGAAGAACCCAAATTTACAATTATTGATCAAAGGAAAAGACCTAAGTGGTGGCGTAGTTACGTCAACCAAGAAGGGATTGACGGTAAAAAAAGTAACGAATGGCGATAGCCCGAATTACTTATTTGTGGATTTAATTGTAGAGGCGGGAGCGCAGGCAGGAACGTATCCGTTGGTGATCAAAAAGAACGGAAACGTAATTCATACGATCAATTATAGCCTAGACGCGCGTGCGAAAAACTCCGCGAATCGTCCGTCTTATTCTACGAAGGATGTGATCTATTTAATTACGCCTGATCGCTTTGCGAATGGCAATCCGGGAAATGATAAAGTGGCTGGAATGCGGGAGATGTCTCTAAATAGAGCTGCCTTGTATGATCGCCATGGAGGAGATTTACGTGGGATTTTAGATCATTTGGACTACATAAAAAATATGGGTTTTACTGCTATTTGGAATATGCCTGAAGTAGAGAATGACCAAACCATGGAAAGCTATCATGGATATGGGATTACAGATCACTATAAGATTGATCGTCGTTTTGGGACGAATGAAGACTACCGTGAATTGGGGATGAAGACCCAGGCGAATGGGATGTATTTGATTAAGGATATTATATTGAATCACTGTGGAAATGGCCATTGGTGGATGGACGATAAGCCTTTCAAGGATTGGATTAATTTTGGTGGAAAATTCACCTCAACGACACACCGCCGCGAGACCGTTCAAGACCCGCATGTTTCGAAATACGATGCGAAATTGCAGACAGAAGGTTGGTTCGTTCCTGCCATGCCTGATTTGAATCAGAAAAATCCGTTTATGCAGCAATATATTATCCAAAATACCATTTGGTGGATTGAATACGCACATTTAGGCGGTCTACGCATCGATACCTACCCGTATTCAACGAAGGAATTTGCGACGATGTGGTCAGATGCTGTTTTAGCAGAATATCCGAACTTAAATATGGTAGGGGAGGAGTGGTCATCGAATCCGATTATCACCTCTTACTGGCAACGCGGAAAAGTGAACCGCGATGGCTATAAATCGTCTTTGCCAGCCTTAATGGACTTTCCTTTGCAAAATGCAATTTCAGAGGCGATGAATGAAAATGATAAAGAATGGGGTAAGGGATTGAACAAAATCTACAGCGCTATTTCGAATGATTTAGTCTACGCGGATCCAGATAATCTAGTTGTTTTCATGGATAACCACGATATGTCACGCGTTTACACGCAGGTAAAACACGATCAGGCTTTATTAAAGATGGCTATGACGTATATTTTCACCACTCGCGGGATTCCGCAGGTATTTTACGGCACAGAAATTTTGATGTCTAACCCGAAATCAAACGAGCATGGTGAGATTCGCGGGGACTTCCCAGGCGGCTGGGCTGGAGATGTGAAGAACGCCTTTACAGGAGCAAATATGACGGCCGACGAGAAGGCGACGCAGGATTTCTTCAAGAAGATGTTGAACTGGAGAAAAGGTTCTGAAGCGATTCATAAGGGCAAATTGTTGCATTTTGGACCGGAGAATTCGGGTGAAGGAAATGGCGTTTATGTGTATTTCCGATATACAGATAAGGCCAAAGTGATGGTGGTTCTAAATAAGAACGCAGATGCACGTGCCATCGACTTAAGTCATTACGAAGAAATTTTGCCAGCGGGGGCAAAGGCGCATAATGTGATGGAATCGTCTGATGTCGTTTTCGGGAAATCACTGAGCGTTCCGGGTAAAACCGCTCAGATTTTTGAAATAAAGGAATAATGAAAAAACTCGCCTTTTTTCTATTTTTCGCCAGCCCAGTATTGGCTCAAACAAAAACAGATCTGTCTGGAGCTGCTAACCTATTTGATTTAACTTTCACGACGCAGGAATTAGATACGCTTTATTCGGATGTGGTTGATAATCTGGCAAATTACAAGGCGATGCACTCAATTTCATTGAATAATAGTGTGCCTTTGAGTCTTTGGCAAAATCCGAAATTGCCCGGAATGAAATTTGATCAAACCCAGCGCCCGGTAGTGTGGCCAGCGGTGAAAGCGACGCTGCCTAAAAATCGCAATGATCTAGCTTTTTATTCCATCGATCAATTAGCGCATCTAATCAAGACCAAGCAAATCACTTCGGTCAAATTAACCTCTTTTTTTATAGAGCGAATCAAGAAACACGGAGAGACCTTGCAATGCGTGATTAGCATTCAGGAGGATTTGGCACTGGCTCAGGCGCGTCAGGCAGATCAGGATATAGCGAGTGGTAAATACCGAGGCTTATTGCATGGGATTCCATACGGTTTGAAGGATTTGTTTGCCGTTAAAGGAACAAAAACGACTTGGGGCGCCGCTCCATACAAGGATCAGGTGATCAACGAAGATGCCTACGTGTATACAAAATTGAAGGAAGCAGGGGCTGTTTTAGTCGCCAAATTCACCTTAGGCGCCCTAGCGATGGGGGATTATTGGTACGGTGGTAGAACAAAAAATCCGTGGAATCTAAGCTTTGGATCATCCGGATCTTCTGCAGGCTCCGCCTCGGCTACGGTTGCTGGATTAGTCCCTTTTGCCATCGGAACAGAAACGTGGGGTAGTATTGTTTCTCCCGCGACCACTTGTGGAGCTACGGGATTACGGCCTACTTTTGGGAGTATTTCTCGCTCAGGTGCGATGGCTTTAAGTTATTCGTTGGATAAAGTAGGACCTATCTGTCGTTCTGCGAATGACGCCGCGATCGTTTTTCATTATTTGCACGGGTCAGATGGAAAGGATTTGGCAGCTGTAAACATGCCCTTTAATTACCAGGCAAATCGCCCAGTGAAAGGAATGAAGATTGCCTATGCGAAAAATTATTTTGACAAAATCAAAGACACAACCCGTAGTGAATGGAAAGTCTTGGCTGATTTGAAGAAACAAGGTGTTCAATTAATTCCGGTCGATTTCCCAGATGAAAATGTCTACAAAGTAAACATCATGGATGTGGTAATAGGGGCTGAGTGTGCGGCGCAATTCGATGAGATGACGCGTAAAAATATCGATGATCAGCTTACCCGCCAAACCAAATACGACTGGCCTAATCAATTCAGAACCGCTCGTTTTGTTCCTGCAGTCGAATACATCAACGCCCAACGTCACCGGTATTTGTTAATGCAAGAGGTAAATAAAGTCGTTTCTCAATACGATGCGATTATTTGTCCATCACGTGGAGGCGGTAATCAATCTGCTATTACGAATTTAACGGGTCATCCGGTGGTCTGTGTTCCTACCGGTTTTGATGCGAAAAACAGTTTGCCTACGGGTATCTCATTCGTTGGTAAATTATATGATGAGGGCACTTTATTACGTATTGCTCAATTTTATCAGGATCATACTCGTTTCGAGGAAGTACATCCAGAAAAATTCTTGAATTGATTGATGTATAGTAGTTTATACATTTTTTATTTCTAATATTGGGACAAATAAACCTATAAAACTATTGAATCATGAGCATCTCCAGACGTAGCTTTTTAGAAAAAAGCGCCTTAGCATCTAGTTTTTATATAGTTCCTCGCCATGTTTTGGGAGGAAAAGGATTTTTAGCACCCAGCGATAAATTAATCGTTGCGGGTATTGGAGTAGGAGGTAAAGGGAAATCGGATTTGAAAAAATTCTATGAAAGTGGGAAAGCAGAAATTGCTTTTTTATGCGACGTAGATGATCGTCAAGCAAAGGATTCCGTTGCAGCCTATCCGAAAGCAAAATATTACAAAGATTGGCGTAAGCTAATGGAGGTGGAATCGAAAAATTTCGATGCGGTTTCTGTTTCAACGCCTGATCATAACCACGCGGTTCAAGCGATGGCAGCCATGCAACTGGGCAAACACGTGTACGTTCAAAAACCGATGACACACGATATTTATGAAGCGCGCATGCTAACGGCTGCCGCTGATAAATACAAAGTCGTGACGCAAATGGGTAACCAGGGTTCCTCTGGGGATGGTGTTCGTCAATTAGTGGAATGGTTCGATGCAGGAATTATAGGGGATGTGCATACGGTCCAAATTTGGACAAATCGTCCTATCTGGCCACAAGGGATTCCTTGGTCTACCGCGAAGCCACCGGTTCCAGCGGGATTAGACTGGGATTTATGGTTAGGAACGGCACCTTATAAGGATTATGTAGATAATTTGATTCCCGGCTCATGGAGAGGTTGGTGGGATTATGGAACAGGTGCCCTAGGTGATTTAGGTTGCCATTTAATGGAAGCTCCTTTCCGCGTTTTAGGACTTAAATATGCGTCTGATGTGCAGGCAAGTGTGGGTAGTGTCTTTACGGCTTTTGGCCAAAGAGGGGTATTCCCTGACAGCTGCCCTCCATCGAGTCATGCCACGTTAACGTTCCCGAAGACGTCTAAAACGAAAGGACCAGTAACCATGCATTGGATGGACGGTGGTATTAAACCAGAGCGCCCAGAAGAATTAGGTCCGGATGAAATGTTTGGTGATGGAAACTCAGGTATTCTATTTATCGGTACGAAAGGTAAAATGATGGCCAGCGAATATGCAGCTAATCCACGTTTATTACCTCTTTCTAGAAATCAAGAGGTGAAGGTGAAGCAAAAATTAGAACGTGTACCTGGCAGTGCAGAAGGTCACTATGCCCAGTGGGTAGAAGGTGCGATTGCTGGTTACGGAAATAAGCAAATGAGTTCTTCATTTGAAATGGCTGGACCATTAACGGAAGCGATCTTGATGGCGAATCTAGCGATTCGTGTAGCAGATATGCCTTTCCCTCGTACTACTGGAAGGGGAAATCATTATCCTGGGTCGAATACGAAATTGCTGTGGGACAATGAGAACATGCGCGTGACGAATTTCGATGCGGCAAATCAATTTGTTAAACGCACGTATCGAGAGGGTTGGAGTTTAGGCGTTTAGGCTAACCTAGTTTATCTGCGTATAAAATGACTAAAATGCCGCATGCGTACATGCGGCATTTTATTTTTCCTCTCTTTTTCAGTTTTCGCTCAGGAACCTGATTTTCACTATAAAGCCTTTTCGATCAAAGTGGACTCTGTCAGCTCAGGTGTGGAGGTGCAGAAAATTCAAGCTTTAGCAGCAGTTGAAAAAGATCCTGGGAAACAAGCCCTTCTTAAAAAAGCGTTAAAAGACTACCTCTGGCTCGATGGATTGCGCAAGAATCGCAAGGTGATTTTAGTTAATATTCCTGCAGCCCAACTGCGGGTTTTTGAAGATGTGAAGGAAGTCTTGCAGATGCGTGTGATTTTAGGTAAAAAGAAAAGTCCAACGCGTACCTTACTCAGCAAAGTAGATGAATTGACCATACATCCTTATTGGTTTGTCACACCCCGCATGGCGCGCGTAGAGCTGCTACCTAAGATTAAGCGAAATCTAGCATTTTTAGATAACAATCAGATTCAAGTATTAAATTCAAATTACCGGGTGATTGATCCCAATTCAATCGATTGGTCAGGTTTAAACAAGCATAATTTCCCTTATATTTTGCGCCAAAACAGCGGAGAAAACAATGCCTTAGGTGCTTTAAAATTCCATTTCAACAATCCCTATAGCCTCTATTTGCACGACACAGATTCGAAGAAATTGTTCAAATAGCCCCAGCGTTTTTACAGCCACGGCTGTATCCGTATAGAAAAGCCCAAAGAACTAGCTCGATTATTGCTAGGCGAAAATCACATCGCACTAGACACTGTCAAATTCAATCACCACATTAAGAACCCTAAGCCTTTGGCATTAAAAGCAAAGGAGGAATATATTCTCGTAATCTGGTATTCTCTAGTGGATTTTGACATACGAGGGGAGCTGGTGTATTTCAAAGATGTTTATCGGTAGTCGTCCTGCGGACTTAGTCATCGCTGCGCGATTTAGTCGTCCTGCGGACTTAGTCAAGTAGTCTTGTTTTACCTAGATGGTTAATTATATCGGATGCTACGAGGCTTGATTTTGATTGTGTTTCAATGGCGATGTCCGCTGCTAATCCATGCACATATACCGCTAAGCAAGCCGCATCTGCATTTTCATATCCTTGGGCGCAAAGAGCTGCCGTGATCCCTGTCAAGACATCACCAGATCCGGCTGTCGCCATTCCGTCATTTCCCGTTGTATTGACGAATTGTTGACCAGACGGAAGTGTAACCAAGGTAGGCGAGGATTTTAAAATAAGGTTAGTGGAATGAGCATGCGAAAAGGCAAAACTTTGCTGCTCACTATTTCCAGAGAATTTTTGAATACGGGCAAACTCCCCTACATGCGGTGTCAAAATATGGCGCTCATTTAACAGATTCAATAAATCTGGATGGAGCCCCAAAATACTCAGCGCATCGGCGTCGATGACTAAAGGACCCACATAGTTTAGCAAAAGATACCTCAAATTGTAGATAGCCTCCTCTGAAAAACCGATGCCAGGTCCGATTGCGATAGCATCAAAATGACTAAGGTCTAAATCAGTTATGGCGGCCGTCGTATACATGATTTCTGGATTCCCTGTTAACAAGGCAGATAAACCCTCTACTGGAATCTTAGCTGTTACTAATCCACATCCGGCATGTAAGGCTGCTCTAGCACACAGAATACCAGAACCGACCTTACCCGGACTTCCTGCAATAATAAGTACATGCCCGAACGTTTTTTTATGGCCCTTTAATAGCCGGTGTTTAGTATGGGTAGTAACCCAGTTATTGTCGATTTGATTCATAGCCTCAAGCTATTCATTTTTGACTAAGTAAACTATCTCTCATCATTAGTATAACAGGTTCTTGCTGTTTCCAAATAAAGTACACAACGATTTTGCTCAAAAGAGGGGTTTATTAGCAGCTAATGGTTGCTTTTGATCAAATTTTCAAAAGACAGTATAGCACACTTATTACTAGAAAAAATGCCAAAAAAATGTATATAATTTTAGAAAATAACAATTTTGTTATATATTTGAACACAATTTGGTAATAATTATAGTACCAATTATTAAATATATGTTTCATTTTAAAAACTAAGAAAGGAGGGCACTTAGAATTATTTAATTAAAAGATTAACCATTTTTCACATTTTCTAACAAAAAACAATTTTATGAAAAACAAATTACTAACTCAACTGCTGGGTGTATTTGCTGTATTGGTTCTGTTTCTTGGGAGTCATGCTGCAGCCGCTCAAGGAAACAAGATCACGGGTAAAGTCGTTGCTGCAAAAGATGGCGATGGCATTCCAGGTGCTTCTGTTATCGTTAAAGGTTCTAAATCTGGTGTTGCATCAGATGCCAATGGTAACTTTACTATTTCTGCTGAGAGTAACAGTGTTTTAACTGTTTCTTCAGTAGGTTTCGCTTCACAAGACGTTAAATTAGGTTCTCAAACCTCAATTACAGTTCGTTTAGCTGAAGAAAGTTCTACTTTAAATGAAGTTGTTGTAACAGGTTACGGTTCTCAATCTAAAAGAGCTATTACTGGTGCAGTAACAACAGTAGACGCAAAAGATTTACAAGCTGTTCCAGCAACTACTTTCGCTCAACAATTACAAGGTCGTGCTTCTGGTGTGACTATCGTAAATGATGCAACTCCAGGTGGTAACGCAACAGTACGTATTCGTGGTTTTGGTACAATCGGTAACAATGATCCTTTATATGTTATTGATGGAACTCCTACTGAAAACCAAGGTAATTTAAACCCAAATGACATTGAGACTATCCAAATCTTGAAAGATGCTTCTGCTTCTTCTATTTATGGTTCTCGTGCAGCGAATGGTGTTGTTATCATCACAACTAAAAAAGGAAAAACAGGTGCACCGAAAATTACTTTCAGTTCATACTATGGAACTCAAAATGTTGCGAATGATGTTCAATCATTAAATGCTAAAGAATTAGGACAATATTTATACTTAGCTGATAAATATGCTGGAAAGACACCATCCCACGGTCAATATACTTTTGGATCGAATGGTGAAGTTTCTATCCCTGATTATGTATTCCCAAGTGCTGGAAAAGCGGGTTCTGCTGGTGTAGATCCTAAATTATATTCATTAACTCCTGACAATATTTATGCAATTACTAAAGCTGCAGATACGTATTGGTGGGGTGCTATGACTCAATCTGCTCCTATCATGAACTACCAATTGAGCGCAAGCGGTGCTACAGAAAATAGCAAGTATGCTTTATCATTAGGTATGTTTAGTCAAGATGGTGTAGTTAAGTTCATTGGTTACGATCGTTATACTTTACGTTCTAACACAGAGTTTTCTGCGATAAACAAAAGATTGCGTGTAGGTGAAAACTTTACAGTAGCTATTGATAACCGTAAAGGTGGTTTCGGTAACAACGAAGAGCAAAATGCTGTTTCTGGTTCTTACAAGCACCATCCTTTATTGCCAATTTATGATATTGCTGGTAACTTCGCTGGTAGCCGTGGTGCTAACTTAGGTAACAACTCTAACCCATACGCTACTTTAGCGCGTGAGGCTGATAACAGACGTTACGGTATGAGAGCATTCGGTAACGTTTATGCTGAATTTGATATCGTTGCAGGAATTACTGCTAAAACTAGTTTTGGTATCGATGCTACAACTAGCAATGGTAAATACTTAGGACGTGCTAACCCAGAATACGTAGAAGGTAGCTTCAATAACGGTTCTACTTCTAATACAAGCTACGATTACCAATGGGTATGGCAAAATACGCTATCATACACTAAGACATTCAATGATGTTCACAAAATTGATGCTTATGTAGGTTTAGAGTCAATCAAAGCGTTTGGAGAATATTTTGGAGCAGGTCGTAATGGGTATGCTTTCGAAATTCCTTCGATTATGGGTTATTTAGATCTAGGAGATCCTACAAGAGTTTCTAACTATGGTAGCGTAGGTAATGATTATACATTATCTTCTCAATTCGGTAAATTTAACTATGCTTATGGAGACAAATATTTATTCCAAGCAATCGTTAGAAATGACGCATCGTCTAGATTCTTGTCAGCTTCTCGTAATGCACTTTTCCCTGCATTCTCTTTAGGATGGCGTTTATCAGAAGAAAGTTTCATGAAAGATCAACTTACTTTTGTTAATGACTTGAAATTACGTTTCGGTTGGGGTAAGACAGGTAACCAAAAAATTGGTAACTACAATGCTTACACTACTTACCGTTCAAACATTTTCAATGCTGGTTATCCAATCGATGGTTCTCAAACTACTCCAGCAATTGGTTATGATGCTAATGCATTTGGTAACCCTAATGCTAAGTGGGAAACTACAACTTCAACTAACTTCGGTTTAGATGCTGCTTTGTTAGACAACCATTTAACAGTTGAATTGGATGTTTGGAATCGTGTAACATCTGATATGTTATTCACAACACCTATTACTTTCACTGCAGGTGATGCTAGAGCTCCGGCTTTCAACGTAGGTCAAATGACTAACAAAGGAGTTGACTTAGGAATTAGCTACAAAAATTCAGTAGGTGATTTACGTTACGCTATTTCAGGTAACTTATCTACTTACACAAATAATGTAGATAAATTAGATGCATCTCCTAATACGCGTTTCTTCGGATATGGTTCTCGTGTTCCTGCTGTTACATTAACTCAAGCTGGTTTACCACTTTCTTCTTTCTACGGATACAAAGTTTTAGGCATCTTCCAATCTGACGAAGAAGCTAAAGCTTGGGCTCCATATGAAAATTACAATAAAGCGGGTAAATTCAAATATGCTGATATCAATGGTGATAATAAAATTACTGATGCTGACCGTACGATCATCGGTTCACCTCACCCTGAATTCACATATGGTTTAAATTTGAACTTAGGCTATAAAGCATTTGAATTAACAGTATTTGCTAACGGATCTCAAGGTAATGATATCTTTAACTATACTCGTTTCTTCTCTGATTTCAATTCATTCCAAGGAAACCGTTCTAAGCGTGCATTATATGAGGCTTGGCAACCAACTAACAAAGGTGGTACTGTGCCTATCATGGATGCTAACGACCAAGTATCAAGCCGTCCTTCAAGCTATTTCTTAGAAGATGGTTCATACTTACGTATCAAGAATGTTCAATTAACGTATAATTTACCTCGTTCTCTAGGTAAGAAATTTGGTTTAGACAATGCTCAAATTTATGTACAAGCACAAAATTTAGCAACGTTTACGAATTATTCAGGACTTAACCCTGAAATCCAAACTGGAGCTGATAATACAATTGGTTTTGATGGTGGTTATATGCCTGTATCAAGAACTTTTATTTTAGGTCTTAACCTTGGATTTTAATTAGTAATTCACTGTTATACAGTTTATTATAAAGTTTGAACATTGTTAAATTTTTAATAAAAACAAAAATATGAAACGCAATAATATTTTAAAAATGTTCTTGTCAGCTGGTATCGTGTTAGGAATTGCTACAGCATGTAGCGATGAATTCTTAACTCTTCAGCCGCAAGCTCAGTATAGCCCAGCAGCCTTGCAAACGGCTAAGGGTGTTGAAGGAGTACTTATAGGTGCTTATTCTATGCTTGATGGTCAAGGTTTAGATGGCCAAGCTCCTTGGGAGAATGATATCCAAAGCTGGGTATTTGGTGGTTTAACTTCAGATGATGCTTACAAAGGAACAGATGCGGGTGATCAACCGGAGCAATCTTTCCTTGAGACTTGGGATTTCCAAGCAACGAACGGACACATTAAGAACAAATACAGAGGTTTGTTCAAAGGTGCTGCTCGTGCTAACGATGCGATCAATACATTGAAGAGTGTAAAGGATATCTCTCCTGATCGTGCTGCTCAAATCAAAGCTGAAGCTCAATTCTTAAGAGCATTGTTTCATTTCGAAGCTAAGAAAATGTTTAAAAACATTCCTTACATTGATGATGCAATCTTTGATTTGAATGATCTTCAATCAACTAAAGTTCCAGTTGATCCTCAAGCTTGGACTAAAATTGAGAACGACTTAAAGGCTGCTGCTGCTGTATTACCAGACAAGCAATCTCAAGTGGGTCGTCCTACTAAGTGGGCTGCTAAAGCTTTATTAGCTAAGGCATACATGTTCCAAGGTTGGAATATTGCTACTGGTGCTGCTAATGCTGCTAAGTTAGGCGAAGCAAAAACAGTATTAGAAGAAATCGTTAACAGTGGTAGATTCAAATTGGTAGATCTTTACAGAGATAACCATGATGCTAGCACTCGTAACAACGCTGAATCAATTTTTGAAATTCAGTACGCTTCTTCTTCAGCTAATGCTGATGCTGCTAACGCTGGTGTGGGTCTTGCTCACCCTTATGCTTCACCTTGGGGATGTTGTGGTTTTTACCAGCCGTCTCAAAACTTGGTTAACGCACACAAGACTGAAAATGGTTTACCAATGTTAGATACATTCAATAACAGCGATGTTAAGAATGATCAAGGTGTAAAAATTGATGCTGATTACACTCCTTACGAAGGTGAATTAGATCCACGTTTAGATCATAATGTTGGTCGTAGAGGTATCCTATTTATTGATTACAAAATCCACAACTTGGATTTCATCCGTGATCAAACTTATGCAGGACCATACTCACCTAAGAAACACATTCCATCTAAAGCATTTACTGGAATCAATGGTTGGGGTAACTTAACATCTAACAACTATAGAATCTTGCGTTATAGCATGATCTTATTATGGTTAGCTGAGGTTGAGGTTGAAATCGGTAGTTTAGAGAAAGCACGTGCATTGGTTAATCAAATCAGAACTCGTGCCGCTAATCCAGCTGGTTTCGTTCAAAAAGCTACTCAAGGTGCAACTCGTGATGCATACAAGTTAGAGTTCACTGCAAGTGGTGCTCCAGTTCCAGCTGCAAATTATGTAATCAAAAATTACACAGCTCCATGGTCTGATCAAGCGGTTGCTCGTAAAGCAGTTCGTTTTGAGACACGTCTTGAATTTGCTATGGAAGGTCACCGTTTCTTTGACTTACAAAGATGGGGAATTGCAGCAGAGGTGTTGAATGCTTACAATGCTGTTGAAGCAACTAAGCGTGTATACAAGAAAGGTGCTACTTTCGTAAAAGGTAAGCACGAGTTCTTCCCTCTTCCTCAAGAGGCAATTGACCAATCTGAGAAAGATGGAAAACCAACATTAGTACAAGATCCTTCTTACAAATAGTATTTAAGGAAATTTGCTAAATTTTAAAGAACAGAGATGGCGTTTGCTGTCTCTGTTCTTTTTTTTTGCTATTTTTAGTAAATAATTCAGTCCATTTATGAAATTCAATTCCTCCTACATTAGTCTTTATTTTATTTTGTTTTGTGGTTTTTTACAAAGCTGTCAAAGTCAAGAAGATAGTTTATTTACTGAGCTCTCAGTTGATGAAACAGGTATTCAGTTTTCGAATAGAATTACTGAAAATGATACGATGAACATTCTCACATTTGAATATGTCTATAATGGGGGTGGTGTGGCATTAGGGGACTTTAATAATGATCAAAAAGTAGATATTTACTTTACTGGTAATCAGGTCGCTAATCGGTTGTACCTGAATGAAGGTGTCGATAAAAATAATCAACTGAAGTTTAAGGATGTTACTAAACAGGCTAATGTGGCTGGTGAAGGTAAATGGAATTCTGGGGTTGCTTTGGTAGATATTAATAATGATCATTTGCTTGATATTTATGTCTGTGCTACCGTTAAGAAAGTAGGAAAGGAAAGGGCTAATATTCTTTATGTTAACCAAGGATTGGATAAACAAGGTGTTCCTAGTTTTAAGAATATGGCGGAGGAATATGGTATAGCCGATACGACTCATACCACCAATGCGAATTTTTTTGATTACGATAATGATGGCGATTTAGATCTTTATGTGGTGGTCGATGAGATGGCCGATATTCATTATCCTAATATGTATCATCCTAAGGTGAAAGATGGCTCTTCTAGATTAACCGACAGATTATATCGAAATGATTATGACCCTAAAACGCGACATGCCCATTTTACAGATGTCTCCAAAGAAGAGGGTATATTGATTGAAGGTTTTGGCCTAGGAATCAATATTACAGATATTAATCAAGATGGTTGGAAAGATATCTATGTGACGAATGATTACCTCAGCAATGATTTAATGTACATTAATCAGCACAAAAATGGTAAGCATACGGGTTTTATCGACCAAGCTGATCTCTATTTTAAGCATACCTCTCATTCTGCAATGGGAAATGATGTCAATGACATCAATAATGATGGTTTAGTGGATATTATGGCGGTTGATATGATGGCTGCGGATAACTACCGTAAAAAAATGCTAACAATGGCCAATAATTATCAAACGTATCAAAATAACGACAAGTTTGGTTATGTTTATCAGTTTCCCAGAAATACGCTGCAGTTAAATCGAGGAAAAGACCCGAAAACAGGTATTCCAGCGTTTAGTGAAATCGGTCTGTTTGCGGGTGTTGCTGAAACAGATTGGAGTTGGACGCCTATGGTAACTGATTTCGATAACGATGGACTTCGGGATATGATTATAACGAATGGTTTTCCCAAAGATATTACAGAACAAGATTTCATGGTTTATCGTGCTGAAAGGGGCAATTTTGCCGAGCCAAAATACCTTTTAGAGGTGATTTCTTCTGTAAAAATTCCGAATTATGCCTTTAGAAATACGGGTAACGTAGGTTTTGAAGATGTTTCTCAAAAATGGGGAATTAAAAATCCTAGTTTTTCCAATGGAGCAGCTTATGCTGATTTAGACAATGATGGAGATTTAGATTATGTGGTTAATAATATCAATGATTCAGCCTCTGTTTACCGGAATAATGCCATGCAACTTGCACCGGATAAAAGCCATTTTCTGCGTGTTCAACTGAAGGGTTCCGATCAAAATATTCAGGGAATTGGGGCAAGCATACAAATTAAATACAATAAAAATCAGCTTCAATTTTATGAATTTACACCCTACAGGGGCTATTTGTCTACTATTGAATCTATTGCGCATTTTGGTTTAGGTGAGACAAAAGAGATAGATGAATTAAAAATTAGTTGGCCAAATGGCAAGCAACAAATTTTGAGGCATCTGAAAGCTAATCAGGTAATTACCTTAGAAGAAAAAAATGCACAATCTTATGCGCCGATTTCTGGCAACTCCACTACTTTATTCACAGAAGTTAGCGATCAATTGAACCTACTGTATCAGCACATTGAAGACGATGCGATTGATTACAATAATCAAAAATTGTTACCTCATAAATTCTCTCAACAAGGCCCTTGTCTTGCCGTAGGAGATGTTAATGGGGATTTAATCGAAGATGTGTTCATTGGCGGCTCTAGTAAGCATAAAGGTAATTTTTTAATTCAAGACAAGAATGGAAACTTCAAGTCTATGGATCTACTTTCTGGTAAGGATGGCTTTGCTAAAAGTCAAGAAGACATGGGTGCATTGCTTTTTGATGTGGATAATGATCGCGATTTAGATTTATACTTAGTAAGTGGTAGTAATGAATTACCCTTGTTGGATCCAGGTTACCAGGATCGAATATTCATCAATGATGGCAAAGGGCATTTTACAGAAAATAATTCCATTTTGCCCGCATTTGCTAAAAGTGGTTCCTGTGTGAAAGCAGTTGATTTTGACCACGATGGTGACCTTGATTTGTTTGTGGGTAATAGAGTCGAACCTGGTTTTTACCCGAGACCTGTGAGTAGCTATCTATTGAGAAACGAATTTCCAAAATTGAAATTTACGGATGTGACTAATCAGATCGCACCTGAATTAAATAAAATCGGGTTGATCTCTGATGCTTTATGGTCAGATACGGATAATGATGGATGGCAAGATTTGATTTTGGCTGGGGAATGGATGCCAATTAAAATCTTTAAAAATGAGAAAGGTAAATTCAAATCGATTCAATCGACTGGAATTGAACACAAATCGGGATGGTGGAATAGTTTAGCTGCTGGCGATTTTGACAATGATGGCGATATGGATTATGTGGCTGGGAATTTAGGCCAAAACACGTTGCATCGGGCAAGTGATGACACACCAACCAAAATATACGCGGCAGATTTCAATGGAGATGGTACTTTTGATGCCATTCCAACGGTATATTTTAAAGACCAAAAAGGAAAGAAAAAAGAATTTCCCTTCAATACGAGAGACGATTTGGCTAAACAATTTATACAGATTAGAAAAAGATTTGATAACTATGCTAAATTTTCCGTCGCAGGTATAAATGATGTGTTAACCAAGGAGGAATTGGGTAAAGCCTTGGTTTTAGAAGCTAATTGGATGAACTCTAGTTATATAGAAAATCTAGGTAAAGGGAAATTCAGAATTTTCGCCTTACCTCGATTAGCCCAAGTTTCACCTGTTTTAGCGATCCAAGTTCAAGATTTTGATGAAGATGGCAATTTGGACATGGTATTAAGTGGAAATGATTACGGCAATGAAATAAGCACAGGTCGATTAGATGCATCTAAAGGTCTGTTTTTGAAGGGTAATGGTCAAGGGAAATTTAGAGAGATTCAGTTAGGGCAAAGTGGTTTGAATTTTGACGGTGATAGTAAAGCATTGGTCAAAATCAAGTCGAGTAAAGGAAATTTGCTTTTAATGAATTCACAAAATCTCGGGCCTTTAAAAACTTACGCTTTGAATAAACGCGCTAAAGATTTTTTAGTAGATAAAGAGGAGTTTTCGGCCATACTAACATTAAAGAATGGCAAGAAAAGAAGAGAGGAATTTCCTTTAGGTAACACACACATGTCGCAAAATAGCCAAAGAATGTGGCTGAATGGCAGTATTCTGCAAGCGGAAATGTTTAATCAAAAGCTAAAACGGACGAGAAGCTTATCTAATTTGTAGTTAACAATTCTGAGTTCGGTGAAATATTCACAATGGCATTTCGAAAGGTTGTTGTCCCATCTTCTTTGACAAACAAAGCATAGCGTCCCTTGTTTGAAACTATTTAGCCTTTAGGAATACAGTAGACTTGAGTATTTTTGGGTAAAATAATATTGTTATGAAAAATAAATTAGCTGCTGCATTCGCTTTACTTCTACTTATCCATTTGAATGGGTTTGCACAAAATTCATCTACTGATTTTTTGAATAATTACTTTTTCAAACAGGTTCCATTGATTAATTACACATTCAAATTTGAATTAGCGAAAGTTATAATCGGTAATACTACATTTACCACTTATGATAATTATGAGGAAAGTAATAGGCGTAGTGGGGTAGCTAGTTTGCCTGAAATTTTAGACGTTGAAGATTTTACATTTTATGGGGTGAAGTCTAATTTTAAAATTCAAGATACTACTCGATTTAATCAGTTAGTAACCGCCAATACAAAGGAATGGTTTAATGCCAAAATGCCTAAAGTAGAGGTTTTGAAAAATAAGTTGTTGACCATTTCTTACCCCGACTCTACAGAAGAGTCTTTTTTATTAAATGTAAAACAACCTTCCATAGAGGATGACAATAATAATAAAAGAAAAGTATTACAAATGTAATTAGCCAATGAAGAGGTGAAGGCTGATGGTACTAATAATACGGCTAGGGATATTGTTTGGCGTTTTTTTGTTATTTATAATGACTGTTATTTGGCTTTAAGTAAGAAGCAATTAGAAAGACTAAAGGTTAGTATACTTTCTTCATCGGAAGGAGTTTTACTTTTAACAAATGATGGAGAAGAGGAATTAGTATCTCAGCAGAATTTTACTTACCATGAGGAAAGTAAAACATCTGGCAATGGATTGTATATTGGCAGAGATAAAGATTCATTTATGGACGCAGGTTATTATATTGATCCTGATAATATGATCTTTTTATTCAAGCTTAAACAAAACTAATTATCAAAAAAAAAGGCTTCCCAACATAAGGAAGCCTTTTTTATTAATGGAGTAGCCCCGGAAGGAATCGAACCTTCATCTTAGGTACCGGAAACCTACATTCTATCCATTGAACTACGGAGCCAGGGCTGTAAAATTACGAATACTTCTCTAAAGTCTTGACCAGGACATTGAAATCTTTTGGGTAGGGTGCTTCGACCGTGATTGGGTCGCCATTCAGTAAGTTAAAGGACAAACTGTGTGCATGCAACGCAACACGGCGCATGACTGGTAGTTCTTCTGTGTCTTTTTTCAAATGGAAATTGCGTTTCAAATCAGAAAGGTAGATCTCGGGTCCGCCGTACATCGCATCAGAAACAATAGGTGCTTTAAGGCAGGTGAGGTGGATGCGGATTTGGTGCATGCGACCGGTGATGGGCATGCATTCTACCAAGGTATATCCTCGGAATACTTTCAAAGTTCGGAACCAGGTTTCGGCGTGTTTTCCTTTGGCCCGATCGATCACCACTTTTCCGTCTTTTAAAGGCAATATGGGTAAGTTCACCAAAAAGCCATCCCAGTCCTGCATGCCCTCCACGACCGCATGGTAGCGTTTCGCCGTTTCGCGGTGCTCGAATTGCATCGAGATGTGGCGGTAGGCCTCGGGATTTTTCGCGATCACTAATGCCCCAGATGTTTCTTTGTCCAAACGGTGTCCCACCTGCGCATCAGACGAATATTCCTTCGCTAAACGCAAGATGGCAGGCGCTAGATCATCCTTCCGCTCATCCAGCGTCGAAATGCCAGAGGGCTTGTTAATCACAATAAAATCAGCATCTTCGAAAAGGATGGAATCGGTAAATTTGTATTTCATATGTTTCGCCGTTTCACGGCTTAGTCGTCAGTTGTTAGTGGGCAGTCAATAGTCACTAGTCGATAGTCCGGAGGAAATGAGTCCGCAGGGCATAATCTCTACTCTTTGCTCTATAATCTTTACTCTATTTTTATTCTTTGTGCTTTATGATCTATGCTTTAAATCTACACTCTCTACTCTCTTATCTCTAATCTAAAAATTTTGGAAAAATATCGTCATAACGATATTTTTCCAAAATTTTCCCACGGCGAATCCCCTAACCTCTCCGCACCAGGCGAATCCGCTAACGTCTCATTCGCCAGCAAAGCAAATAAAACTGCCTCTTTTGCCGCCGAAGGCATTCCTAGCTCATCGCTTTCGCAAACGCGGAAAGGAAGAAGCTCGGTTAAACGGGCCATAATCACAGGGTTTTTGCTGCCACCACCACTGACGTAAACGGTACCATCAATACCAGATGGAATATAGGTTTTCATGGCGAGGGCAATGCTTTGGGCGGTGAATTCCGTTAAGTTCGCGACTAAATCAGCTGGGCTGATGGAGGCGTGAACAATGTCTAAATTAAAGTATTCGGGGCCGGTGCTTTTAGGGAATGAATCCTTGAAAAAGCTCAGGCTCATGAGTTCGGCTAAAATTCCAGCGTCGATTTTTCCGGAAAGGGCGATGACTCCATTATCGTCATACGCTTGATTGAAATAGCGGCGAACTGCAGCGTCGATCAAGGTATTTCCTGGGCCGGTGTCAGTCACTAAAATGCCAGCTGGATCTCCCGATGCAGGCAAATAGGTAAAGTTTCCGATGCCGCCTATATTTAATAAAATCCGATGTTCCCCTTTTTTCGAGAATAAGAAATAATCACCGAACATCGCCAAAGGAGCTCCTTCTCCACCGGCTGCCACATGTTTTTGGCGGAAGTCGGAAAGGGTAATGATGCCCGTTAACAAGGCGATGTGATCTCCGTCGCCTATTTGCAAGGTCGAATGCGGGAGTTTGCCTGTTCTATCAGGTCGGTGCATGACGGTTTGGCCGTGGGAGGCAATCGCGTCTACCTCGGAAGGTTTCACACCCCAGCCAGCTAAAACTTCTAAAATGAGCGAAGCGTGCAAACGTCCAATTTGCGCGTTAAGTGTGGAAAGGGTAGGGAAATGAATGTTTTCTTTGGCAAAAACCGAACGAATCGATTCCTTGAAATCGGCCGGATAAGGGCGGGTATCGTAGTGCAAAATCTCGTACGAAGTATCCAGCCCAAAACCGGTGAAGCGAACTAAAGCTAAATCCAAACCATCCAAGGACGTACCCGACATGAGACCTAAAATGGTCCGAGTAGGGGCTTTGGAAATTTGATACAATTGTTCGATCCTAGGATTCATACTTCAAAGCTACGAATAATTCTTTTTACCATCGATTCGCCGTATATTTGTTGTTCAACATTTCAATTTATGGCATTAGACGTAATCATCGTAGGCGGCGGCATCGTGGGCCTAGCAACGGCGCATCGCTTATTAGAGGCGAGACCTGATCTTCATATCGCTTTGTTTGAGAAAGAAAGCATGGTCTCTATGCACCAAACAGGCAATAATTCTGGCGTGATTCATTCCGGATTGTATTACAAACCGGGTTCTTTGAAGGCCAAGAATTGTATTGAGGGTTACCATCAATTGATTGATTATTGCACGAAAGAGAACATTCCATTCGAATTAACGGGTAAAATCGTCGTCGCAACGACGAACGATCAGCGCGTGCAATTGGAGAATTTGTACCAAAGAGGTCAACAAAACGGCCTGGATGGATTGAAAAAAATGAGCCTAGCAGAAATGCGCGAATACGAGCCGCATGTTACGGGTGTAGAAGGGATGTTCGTTCCTCAAACGGGAATCGTGGATTACCGAGCAGTCGCTGCAAAATTAGCCGTAGGAACCCAAATCAAGGGTTGTGAAATGCACCTAGGTGAGCAAGTGATTGATATCAAGAAAGGTTTGACCTTCTCGATCGTGGAGACGACGAAGTCAGTCTACGAAGCAAAATTAGTAATCAACTGTGCCGGACTTTACTCGGATAAAGTGGCGCAGATGACCCAAAAAGAACCTCTGGACGTACGCATCGTGCCGTTCCGCGGGGAATACTTCAAGTTAAGAAAAGAGAAAGAATACTTAGTCAAGAACCTGATTTATCCGGTGCCAGATCCGAACTTCCCGTTCTTAGGCGTTCACTTCACTCGTATGATGAAAGGAGGCGTGGAGGCGGGGCCGAATGCGGTTTTGGCCTTTAAGAAAGAGGGTTACAAGAAATTAGGGATAGATGCGAAGGAGCTTTGGGAAACCTTAACCTGGCCAGGATTCCAAAAAGTAGCTATGAAATACTGGGAAACTGGTTTAGGTGAAATGTACCGAAGCTTCTCGAAAGAGGCCTTCACGAAAGCCTTACAAGTATTAATCCCAGAGATTCAAATCAACGATTTAGTCGAAGGCGGGGCGGGTGTTCGTGCTCAGGCTTGCGATAGAAATGGCGGTTTATTAGATGATTTCTCGATCGTAGAAGACGCGAAAGTAATTAATGTATTAAATGCGCCTAGTCCGGCGGCGACCTCCTCTTTAGCGATTGGAAAAACCATCTCCGAGATGGCCTTAAGTAGATTCTAAAAAATATGAAATTATTACTGAATTATTTAAAAGTATACCGCTGGCGCGTGGTGGGGGCATTAGCTTTGGCAGCCACGAACCAGATCTTCTCGTTGATGGATCCCTATATATTTAGGAAGATCATCGACGATGTGGCGGCGGTGTACCGCTCGGATACTCACACGATGGACCAGTTCGTGGCGGCGATTTGGCCTTTGGCCTTAGCGTCCGTGGGCGTGGCTTTCGTGAGCCGAGTGGCAAAAAACTTTCAGGATTATTTCATCAATACAGTTACCCAAAAAGTAGGCGCAAACCTCTATTCAGACGGCATTCGCCACTCCTTGGAGTTACCTTACGAGACGTTTGAGGACCAAAGATCGGGCGAGACCTTGGGTAAGCTCCAAAAAGTCCGCACGGACGTAGAAAAGTTGATCACGCTAGGAATTAACATTTTATTCCAATCGATCATCGCCTTGATCTTTATCTCGGTCTATGCCTTTTCGGTGCATTGGATGGTGATGCCCCTTTTCTTAATTACGGGCCCACTAATCGGTTATGTTTCGTCCGTTTTAAGTAAGAAGATTAAAGTGATTCAGATCGAAATCGTGAAGGAATCGACGGGTCTAGCCGGATCTACAACAGAATCCTTGCGCAATATCGAGCTGGTGAAATCTTTAGGTTTAGCGGAGCAAGAGATCGCCCACTTAAATGCGACGACAGAGAAAATCCTGAAGTTAGAGTTAAAGAAAGTGCGTTATGTGCGTTCGATGGCCTTTGTTCAAGGAACCTGCGTGAACTTGTTGCGTATGCTGATGGTGGTCGTGTTGATCTACTTGATCTACGAGGGAAAGATCACGATCGGTCAATTCTATTCGTTGAATATTTATTCGTTCTTCTTATTTAACCCCTTGCAAGAGATTGGGAATGTGGTGAATACCTACCGCGAGGCAGAGGTGTCTCTCCAAAATTTCGAGCAGGTATTAAGTATTCCATCGGAGAAGAAGCCTGCTAACCCGAAGGCGATTTCGTCTATTCAGGAATTGAAGTTCGATCACGTTTCTTTCAAACACCAGTCTGCCACGACGGAAGCTTTGGACGGAATTACCTTCTCCGTAAAAGGCGGCGAAACGATTGCTTTCGTGGGACCATCAGGTGCAGGAAAGTCGACCTTAGTGAAATTACTGGTTGGTCTTTATCGTCCCAAAAAAGGACAAGTATATTACAACGGCGAACCAAGTGACGCGATCGATTTCGATGTGTTGCGCAAGAAGATCGGGTTTGTTACCCAAGACACGCAATTGTTCTCCGGTTCCATTCGCGAGAACTTGTTGTTCGTAAACCCGAATGCGACGGACGCACAATGTATGGCCGTGTTAGAAAAGGCTGCCTGCCAAACTTTATTAGCCAGAGCCGACAAAGGGTTAGATTCCTTGATCGGGGAGGGTGGCGTGAAAGTGTCCGGCGGCGAGAAGCAGCGCTTGAGTATCGCGCGCGCCTTGTTGCGTGATCCTAATTTATTGGTTTTTGATGAAGCGACTTCGGCATTGGATTCTTTGACAGAAGAAGAAATTTCCGAGACGATTCGTTCTTTATCCGTTGATACGGAGCACCTTACGATCTTAATTGCCCACCGATTATCGACGGTGATGCACGCGACGCGGATCTATGTGCTAGAGAAAGGACAGATTGTAGAACAAGGCTCGCACGACGATTTAGTGGCGAGTAAAGGATTGTATTTTGCGATGTGGAGACAGCAGGTAGGAGAAAACAAATAATTAATTTTGCTTTTTCTATAATTGCCAAAGATTCTTTGGCATAATTAACCTGTCTACAAATCGAATTGCGTATATTTGTTGTTTGAAAAAATTTCTTAAACCCTATGTCATTAAATAAGTATTCACGGACATTAACTCAGGAAGTATCTAATCCCGCTGCGAAAGCGATGCTCTACGGTATCGGCTTAACAAGCGAGGATATGAACAAAGCCCAAATCGGTATCGCAAGTACGGGTTATGAGGGCAACACCTGTAACATGCACTTGAATGGCTTATCTGTTCACGTGAAAAAAGGGATCCAAGAGAATGGAATGGTTGGTTTGATCTTCCACACAATCGGGGTTTCGGACGGAATGACGAACGGAAATGACGGGATGAGCTATTCGTTGCCATCACGTGATATCATCGCAGATTCAATCGAAAATGTGGTAGGGGCACAATGGTACGATGGCGTTATCGCGGTCGTAGGTTGTGATAAGAATATGCCAGGTGCCATGATGGCGATGGCTCGTTTGAATCGCCCAGGGATGCTAGTGTATGGCGGAACGATTCGCAGCGGTTCTTACAAAGGAGAAAAATTAGACATCGTTTCGGCATTCGAAGCTTTGGGAAAAAAATATGCAGGAACCATCTCTGACGAGGATTATGAAGGCGTTATTCGCAATTCAATCCCAGGAGCAGGAGCCTGCGGTGGTATGTACACAGCGAACACGATGGCTTCTTCCATGGAAGCGATGGGCTTAGTACTACCAAATTCATCGACCTATCCAGCCACGCATGAAGGCAAGAAAGAGGAGTGTTTAGCGATAGGCGCGGCGATGAAAGTATTATTAGAGAAAAACATCTGTACGCGTGACATCATGACGCGCAAGGCATTCGAGAATGCGATGACGGTGGTGATGGCCTTAGGAGGTTCTACAAACGCGGTGCTTCACTATTTAGCGATCGCACACGCCGCTGGAATCACGTTTACGTTAGAAGATATTCAAGCTATTTCAGATCGCACGCCCTTGATCGCAGACTTAAAGCCAAGTGGTAAATACTACATGGAAGACGTGTTAGCGATCGGCGGAATGCCAGCGATTTTGAAATATTTACATAGTGTAGACTTGTTACACGGCGAATGTTTGACGGTGACAGGAAAGACGATGGCGGAGAATCTAGCGGAGGCTCCGGACTTGAATTTTGACACACAAAAAATTATTTTCCCTATCACGCAACCATTGAAACCTTCAGGTCACTTGCAGATTCTGTATGGTAATTTAGCTCCAGGCGGTGCCGTGGCGAAGATTACAGGTAAGGAAGGCGAGCGTTTCGAGGGTATTGCCAAAGTCTGTGAGCGCGAAGAAGAGGTGATCGAATACATCTCGAAAGGGGAAATCAAAGCAGGTCACGTCATCGTGATTCGCAATGAAGGACCTAAAGGTGGCCCGGGTATGCCAGAAATGTTAAAGCCTACTTCGGCCGTTATCGGTGCAGGTCTAGGAAACTCGGTAGCGATGATCACGGATGGTCGTTTCTCTGGAGGTACACACGGATTTGTAGTAGGACACGTGACGCCAGAAGCACAAGAAGGCGGTCCAATCGGCTTAGTGAAAGACGGGGACAAAATTACGATTGATGCGGTAAACAATACCTTGGTGTTGCACGTATCGGAGGAAGAATTAGCAGAACGTAAAAAGAATTGGAAGCCGATTGAGTCTCCGTTTAAGCAAGGCGTTCTACGTAAATATATTAAAAACGTATCCTCTGCTAGTCAGGGATGTGTGACGGATTTATAAGAAAATAATTTTTTTATCTATCCAGAAGGCTTAAATTGGGCTTTCTATTACATTGAGACAGAATTTTTGAAAATTGTTAACCATGGGACAAACCCAAACTCAAACCGAAGCAGCTAATCAACCTGGCCAAAAGAAATTTTTGTCAGGTGCCCAAGCTATCATGCAATCATTGGTAGAGCAGGGTGTGGATACGATTTTTGGTTACCCAGGTGGTGCCATTATGCCTACCTATGATGCGCTTTATGATTACCAAGATCGCTTAAAACATATCTTAGTACGCCACGAACAAGGTGCAGGACATGCCGCTCAAGGTTATGCTCGCATGCTAAACAAAGCGGGAGTTTGCATGGTAACTTCTGGTCCTGGGGCTACGAACCTAATCACACCTATCGCAGATGCCATGTTGGATTCTACTCCATTGGTGTGTATTGTAGGGCAAGTAAAAGGAAATTTATTAGGAACCGACGCGTTCCAAGAATGCGATTTGATCGGTATCTCGATGCCTGTGACGAAGTGGAATTACCAAGTAGTAGATGCGAATGAGATCCCTGAGATCATGGCAAAGGCCTTCTACATCGCAGAAACAGGCCGTCCTGGCCCCGTTTTAATTGATATCACACGTACGGCTCAAACAGATTTGATGACCGTGCCATTCGAATACAAACCTTGCAAGTCGATCATTTCCTACAAGCCACGCGTAGAGCCTAAAGCAGAGCACGTGGAGGCGGCAGCGAAATTAATCAATGGGGCAAAACGTCCGTATATATTAGCCGGTCATGGTATTATTATTGCTGGCGCGGAAAAAGAATTAAATGATTTTGTAGATAAAACGGGTATTCCGGTGGCGACTACTTTGTTAGGTATGTCTTCTATGGATGCTGATCACCCGCTTTATGTGGGCTGGCCGGGTATGCACGGAAATTATGGTGCAAACGTATTAACGAATTCTTGCGACGTTTTAATCGCGATTGGGATGCGTTTTGATGACCGTATTACGGGAGATTTAGCGACTTACGCGAAGCAAGCGAAAGTAGTTCATATCGAGATAGACCCTAGTGAAGTCGATAAAAATGTGAAAGCTGATGCTCCTGTCGTAGGCGATGCGAAAGCTGCTTTAAAGGCACTTTTGCCGTTAGTGAATAAAGCGGATCACAGCGAGTGGAGGGCAGAATTCAAGAAATACGACGATGAGGAGTATGAAAAAATAACCTTGAAAGACTTATTTCACGAAGGGGATAAGATCAAGATGGGTGAGGCTGTAAATCTCTTGTCTGAAAAAACCAAAGGGGAAGCCGTTGTCGTAACTGACGTAGGTCAGCACCAAATGATCACCAATCGCTATTACCGTTTCAAAAAGCGCAATTCAATTGTTACCTCAGGTGGAGCAGGAACGATGGGCTTTGCCTTGCCTGCGGCTTTTGGAGCGAAGGTAGCGGTACCAGAACGCGAAGTAGTGGCGGTCATCGGTGATGGTGGTTTCCAAATGACTTTGCAAGAACTAGGTACGATCGCGCAAAGCGGTTTGCCCGTGAAAATAATTATCTTGAATAATAACTTCTTAGGCATGGTGCGCCAATGGCAGCAATTGTTCTTTGATAACCGTTATTCATTTGTTGAATTGCAGAACCCTGATTTTATTACGATTGCGAAAGGTTTTGGCATTGCAGGTCACACCGTGTCAGATCGGGCGGAATTAAGCGATTCATTAGATACTTTATTGAATTCAGATAAGCCTTATCTGTTAGAAATCGTTTGTGAAAAAGAGGAAAATGTATTCCCCATGGTACCTGCAGGTGGCTGTGTAACGAGTGTGAGGCTAGAATAATTATGTTGACGAATTACACTATTTCCGTTTTTACGACTAATACGGTCGGTTTATTGAATCGCATCACGATTATTTTCACGCGTCGTCGAGTAAATATCGAGAGTTTAACGGTTTCAGAGACAGAGCGTAGAGGCGTATCACGTTTTACGATTGTGATTAAGCACGAAAATCGAGAATTCGTGGAGAAATTAGTTCGCCAAATCCGTAAAGTAACCGACGTTCTCGCAGTGTTTGGTTACTTAGATGACGAAATCGTATTTAACGAAATTGGCTTATTTAAGATTGCCACTCCGCTAGGAGGTACTCCAGTGGATGTGAAGACAATTAATTTAGATTGGAATGCGAAGATTGTGCATTTTGGACTGGATTATGTAGTCGTAGAAAAGAATGGCTCAGAAGAAGAAATTCAAGAGTTTTATGCCTATTTAAAGAAATGGGAAATTTTAGAATACGTTAAGTCAGGTCGAGTTGCCGTGGGTAAAACGGAGAAAGGCTTAGTGGAGTTTTTGCCGGAAGAAGGCAATTGGGAAATCGTATAATCGAACAAAGAATATAAATTAAATAACACAAAAATGGCAAAGATTAATTTCGGTGGAGTTGTTGAAGACATCGTAACAAGAGAAGAGTTTCCATTAGAGAAAGCTAGGCAAGTATTAGCAGACCAAACGATCGCCGTGATCGGATATGGAGTTCAAGGTCCTGGACAAGCGTTAAACATGAAAGACAATGGTCTGAATGTAATCGTAGGTCAACGTAAAGGTAAAACTTATGACAAAGCTGTCGCTGACGGTTGGGTTCCAGGTGTGACTTTATTTGAAATCGAAGAAGCGTTAGAAAAAGGAACGATCATTTGTTACTTACTTTCGGATGCCGCTCAAATCGAATTATGGCCTACAGTGAAGAAATATTTAACGGCTGGAAAGTCACTTTATTTCTCTCACGGTTTTGGTATCACGTACAAAGAGAAAACAGGAATCGTTCCTCCAGCAGATGTGGACGTATTCTTAGCTGCACCTAAAGGTTCAGGAACTTCATTACGTCGTTTATTCGTAGCAGGTAAAGGTTTGAACTCTTCGTTCGCTGTTTACCAAGATGCAACAGGAAAAGCGCGTGAGAAATGTATCGCGATGGCAATCGGGGTAGGTTCTGGTTATTTATTCGAAACTGATTTCTACAAAGAAGTAACGTCTGACTTAACAGGTGAGCGTGGAACTTTAATGGGAGCTATCCAAGGAATCTTCGCTGCACAATACGATGTATTACGCGCGAACGGTCACTCTCCATCTGAAGCATTCAACGAAACAGTGGAGGAATTAACGCAATCGTTAATGCCATTAGTTGCTGAGAACGGAATGGATTGGATGTATGCAAACTGTTCTACTACGGCACAACGTGGTGCATTGGATTGGTGGAAGCCTTTCCGTGACGCTACTAAGCCTGTATTTGAGCAATTATACAACTCAGTGAAAACACAAGCAGAAGCAGAGCGTTCAATTACATTGAATTCTCAACCAGATTACCGCGTGAAATTAGATGCTGAATTGAAAGAAATGGCAGATATGGAAATGTGGAGAGCCGGTGCAGCGGTACGTAGCTTACGTCCAGAAAATAACTAAATTTCCCTTTTGGGATTTGAAAGAGGGTAGATGCTTTATGTGTCTGCCCTTTTTTTGTTTCATGTTTTGTCTGTAAAATTTGATCATTCTCTTAAAAAAATGCAAAATTTTATTTTCTGACGTTGTTTTGTATTTTAGATTAATGGTCTTTTTTATACTCATTTTAAGGATTTTTAGTAGTTAATTAATCTTATTTTCATGAATATTAAGATTTTTAATCTGAACTTTGGTCTTTGGTCTTTGAGCTTTGTTTGTTCGCAAACTGAATTAGATGTAATTTCACATCGAAATAAAACACCTAAAATCAGATGAGTAACCGCATTCAAATTTTTGATACCACCTTACGTGACGGCGAACAAGTTCCCGGCTGCCAATTAAACCGAGAAGAAAAAGTAGAAGTTGCTTTACAACTCGAGTTGCTAGGAGTAGATATTATTGAAGCAGGTTTTCCCATCTCATCGCCAGGTGATTTTGCCTCGGTTCAAGCCATTTGTGATGCGGTTAAAGAACCCACAATTTGTGCCTTAACGCGTGCCAAAAAAGAAGATATCGATGCCGCAGTTGCAGCCCTCAAATCTGCACGCAAACCACGTATTCATACAGGTATCGGTTCATCAGATGTTCACATCAAACATAAATTCAATTCAACACGCGAAGAAATAATAGAACGCGGGGTTTGGGCTGTTAAGTATGCCAAATCCTTCGTAGAAGATGTCGAGTTTTTTGCAGAAGATGCCGGTAGAGCTGATTTGGCATTTTTAGCGCAGTTGACTCGTGAAGTGATTAAAGCTGGAGCAACAGTCGTGAACCTTCCAGATACAACCGGATATTTGTTACCTCATGTGATGCACGATCGTATTAAGTATTTATACGAAAACGTCGATAATATTCACCAGGCTACAATCTCGATGCATAATCATAATGATTTAGGCTTAGCTACTGCGAATACCATTGCGGGTATTCAGGCCGGTGCACGTCAAGTCGAAGTAACGATTAATGGCATAGGAGAGCGAGCTGGCAATACTTCTTTAGAGGAAGTGGCGATGATTTTGAACGTGCACAAAGATTTAGGTTTTACAACAGGTATTAAACCAAAATATTTGTACCCTACCAGTACGCTCGTTTCTAATTTAATGGGAATGCACGTGCAGCCGAACAAGGCAGTTGTAGGAGCAAATGCTTTTGCGCATTCGTCAGGTATTCATCAAGATGGTTTCCTGAAACATGCCCAAAACTATGAAATTATGAACCCCGAAGATGTGGGTGTTTCATCGTCCGCCATTTTATTAACCTCCCGCTCAGGTCGCGCTGCCTTGCGCCACCGTTTGACTCTCCTAGGTTTCGATTTTGAGAAGCCGGAATTAGATAAAATTTATACGCGCTTTTTATTAATGGCGGATGAAAGGAAGATGATTCATGATGAGGATTTAAATGAGCTCATTGGTTAATTTTAATTAAAAGCATAGAGCATAAAGAATAAAGTATAGAGTTGGTATTAAAAAAGGGAACCTAGGTTCCCTTTTTTAATTATCTTATGAAATGTGAATTAGTCAGAAGGAAACGAGTTCAAAGGAAATAGTTCCTGAATTCATCCCCGCAGGGGATCCCATCTTTATGCTTTATGCTCTATTCTTTATGCTTTAATCTATACTCTCTACTCTATACTCTATACTCTCTAATCTATCTACTGACGACTGTCCACTGTCCACTGACTACTGTCGTCGCGGCCTGCGGCCGCTACGACCTCGCCATCACAATCTTCTCCTTCTCCAGCACCTTCAGTATCCCTAAATTGACTGCTTGTTTTGTCGCTTGGAACTTTGCGAAGTCTTTGGTCTGAACAAAATAAGTCACCGAAATATCGATGGAATAAGCGCTAAATCCTTCAAAGATCACCTTCGGAGCTTTTTTCTTACACAAAGGCTCTTCTTGAATAAGTGCATCAATGCTAGCAATGGCTGATTCTATTTGAGAAGGTTTAGTATTTAATTCACAAAGAATCGTGTATTTAGCACGTCTAAAATCACGTTCGCTCATGTTTTCGAGTGATTGTGAGGTGAGCAGGCGATTAGGAACTAGGATTAGATTGCCATCCGCACCTCTGATTCGTGTGCTTCTAAATCCAATTTTTTCTATATCTCCACTGATGGACCCTATTTGAATATTATCACCTACAACAAAGGGTAAATCCAAGAAGATGGTGAATGAGGCAAATAAATTTTCTAGCGTTTCTCGCGCTGCTAAAGCTAAGGCTAAACCTCCAATTCCTAAACCGGTGATTAATGCCACTACATCTACTTCAAAAACGCGACCAAGGAAAACAAATCCAGCTGCCGTGATAATAAAGACCATGGATAGGTCGTTCAGGAAGGGAATGAATTGTTGTTTGGATTTTTGGTCTGCACCGTTCCACTTTTCTTGGGCGACTAAAATAACCACCTTCATTAAGCGGACTACTACCCAAGTAATGGTGAAAATAACGGCAGATTCGAAGGCTTTTTCAATGAGGTACAGTAGGCCAAATTTTTCCATCGGCACAATATTCCAGGCGGATGGCACGTGTAAATTTTGGACTGCAAAATACAAGAAGATCCAAAATATGAGTAGCTCAAATGGTTTTCGAATGAGTTGAACACAATCTTGAATGGAGATTGATTCTTCTGGAATAAAACGATAAACTATTTTTGAAAATGAATTAGAAAAAAAACGTCTTAATATAAAACTGATTAACATAATTCCTCCAAAAAGGATTATGTCCCATGCTGAATTATCTAAATAGATCCCATTTTTTAAATCTTCAATCATTTTATCCATAATTTTGAATTCAAATATAGCTAATATCTTAGTCGAATGTGAAATAAAATTACGACCTTTGCACACTATTATTCCCGTGAGGGAAGATTTTAATTCTATGAATTTTATTTCTTTGGATAAGCCTACAACCTTTATAAAAACGCTTCGTTATCTGCTAATCGTTTTATTTCTAATCGAGTCTCCTATAGTTTGGGCGCAAACCATTTTGAATTCTCCGTATTCTTATTTAGGCATGGGAGAGATTCAGACCGGAGATAATGCTACTCAATTGATGATGGGTGGAATCGGAGTTTCGAACTCGAATGGTATATATGCTAATACGGTTAATCCTGCGTTGTTAGCCAGAAACCGGTATACGAATTTAGAGGTAGGGGTAAATACGGAATACAAAACATTGCAAGATTATCGTCAACAACAAAAGATTTTTGGCGGTAATTATCAGTCATTGAATTTGACTTTACCTGTTACGTCACGCTGGACGATGTCCATAGCTATTCGTCCTCATTCGGCGGTGGAATATGAGACGAAATCGTTTCGCCGACTTAATTTATTAGGTGTTGATAGTTTGATATATTCTTATAAAGGAAGTGGAGGGGTCAGTAAAGTGTCGATTTCAAATGGTGTTCGATTAGGCAAGGAGTTTTATGTAGGCTTACAAATGGATTACTTGTTTGGTCAGGTAAATCGAAATGTAGCCACACAGAATTTGTCTGATGGGCAATACTATAAAGTGCAATTAGAAGATTTGACTTCTTATTCTGATTTCCAATTTAAGGCTGGTTTTGCTTATAGACACAGGTTAAAGAATGATATCTTCTTGAATTTAGGGGCTACTCTTGATTTGAGTTCTACGGTTAATGCAGATCAATTGAAGCGGTTTGCAACGTTTGATCTTTCTGGTTTAAATATTATTAATGCGGATACTTTAGATAAATCGACTGTTATTGTACAGCAAATTCCGGTAACTAAGCGTTTTGGTGTTAGTGTAGAAAAAATAGCAAATTATATGTTCGGGCTAGATTATTCGTACACTGATTGGAGTAAAGTTTCCAATAATTTAGGTCGCTCTACTTCTTTGCCTACTTCTCACAAAGTTTCTGTAGGCGGGGAATATACTCCTGATATCGAGTCTATTTCGAACTATTTCAAACGGGTTACATATAGAATGGGAGGTTCCATTGAGAAAACCCCTTATGATTTCTTAGGTAACGGGAATTATGCCATTGATAAGAACTTTAGTTTAGGAGTTGCCTTGCCGCTTCGTAATCTATCCCTTCTTAATATCGCTTATCAAGTGGGTCGTCGTGGTTTGATCACTGAAAATGGGCTGGAGGAGCAATATCACAGGATAACTTTGGGTTTAACCTTTAGTGATCTTTGGTTCCAAAAGCAGAAAATAAACTAATTCGCTCTCATGCGCAATTCGAGCCTACTCTTTTTGCTCTTGATTACCTGCGCATTTTTTTCCTGTCGCGAGAAGAACGATGATTCTAAAGCTTTTTATTTGGGGCCGAGATCTGAGTTATTTGGCATTGATATGGTTTATTCTGATTCTGCTAGAAAAGTAATTAGAATGGTGACGGATGTACAATGGACTTTAGCTACTGAAGATCGGGTTTATCCTAAAGAAGTTAAGCTTTGGTTTTATGATAAAAAGGGAAAGATTACCTCCGAAGTTCGAGGTGACTCAGCCCATTATTATCGTGTAAAAAATACCTATAAACTTATTGGTCACGTAGTTATTCACAACATTGAAAAGGAAGAAACCCTGAATACCGATGAGTTCAATTGGTTGGTTTCTGAAAAACGTATATTTACTGATAAACCGGTTCAATTAAGAACCCGATCTGAATTAGTCAATGGGGTAGGTCTTGATGCCGCCCAAGATTTTTCCACTTATTCTTTGAGACACGTACGCAATTCCGTGGTGGCAGTAGAAGGAATGCCTACGAATTAGCGACAGTCTTTTAGCGCTAGTCTCACACTGTCTACAGGATAAATCTGATTTTTGCCATCCCATTTTTCACGCATGTACGTAATCAATTCTGCAATGTCTAATGCCTGAAGTTTAGCATTAGCAGGCATAAATCCATTTCCCTTCTTTCCATTTTTAAGTAAGCAGGCCAAAACCTCTGGACTTAATTTTGTTTTCTGAATGGAGGGATACAAATCACGCAATCCTGATCCATCTGCCTGGTGGCAATTCTCACAATGTGTTTGATATAGAGCCATTCCTTCAACAGAGTATTGCTGTTGGGTGATTTCTTCCTTGGTTGAGCAAGAGAAGAAGAAAAATGCGATGAACGCGATAGCGATATAATTTTTCATATTTCAAAGTTAAAAGTCCAAAGAAAAAAGTTCAAAGAGCTGTATTTGATCTTTGCTCTTTGAACTTTGGTATTTATGTTAAAAGAACAGTAAAATCCGTTTCGGATTTTACTGTTCTTTTAAAAGTACCTCCATATCCTCCAACAAATGATTAACCTCCGTTTCCACGGTCCCATCATAGATACCTCGGACATGCCTGTTTTTGTCTACTAAAATGAAGGCGCCGCTGTGAACGAATCCACCAGCCTCGTTCGGGTCTTCTTGAGCGGAAACCATATAGCTTTTTTGGCCTAAGGTATAAATGGCAGCCTTGTCCCCTGTTAAAAAGTTCCATTTAGGGGCTTTCACTTGTAATCGTGCAGCATAATCCTGCAGGACGGAGGTGTTGTCGAAATCTGGGTCAATGCTGTGTGAAATGATTCGTACATCGTCGCGCTCTTTATAACGCTCATAAATGCGAAGCATTTGGGTTTTCATTTTAGGGCAAATAGTAGGGCAGGTGGTGAAAAAGAAATCAGCTACATACACTTTGCCTGCCACGTCTTTTTCGGTTACCAGTACTGAATCTTGATTTAGGAATTGAAAGGCAGGTATTTGGTGATATACCGTATCGCCTTTCGCATTCACCTGTTTAGGGCCCATAAAAGGTAATTTCTTCTCTTGTGAACAGGAGAAAAGAAGAACAGAAAGCAGTAAACTAAGGACGGTATTTTTGTGCTGCATTGAGTGTAGAATCTGTCAGTTTTTGTAGTTCAGTCAATTGGGTGTATTGGTTCTTGAGGTAAATCACCTTGGTGCTCACATCCATTTTTTCTAAACTATCGATGGAGAATTGGTGCATCCAATCCATCATCGATTTGTCTGCTTTGTCTAAAGAGCTAATCAGTTTGCGGATGTGTGTTGAATCTGCACCAGTAGACAAGCTGTCTAGTCGAGATTTAAGAGAAACGATTTGTTCTGTTTTGGGCATTAAAATATCATGCAATCCGAGCACTTTGGCTTGTAATTCTTCACTTAATTTTTCTTCTGCTTGAGAACAGCCTACTAAAATTAGGCTAAGAGCGATCCATTTTTTCATGCGTTTGATTGGATTAAATTTCTAACATTAGCTAATAGATCTTTGTAACCTTGTTGACCACCGATCATTTTAGCTATTTCCTCTACACGTTCTTCTTCTTTTAACTCACGAAGGTTCGAAACAGTTTTCGATCCGGCGTGATCTTTGTAGACAAACCAGTGCTTGGATCCCGCTGCTGCGATTTGGTGGAGATGGGTGATGGCAATGATTTGGTGCCCTTGACTCATTTGACTGAGCATTTGACCCATTTTGATGGCGATTTCTCCGGAAACACCGGTATCGATTTCGTCCAAAATCAACGTAGGCAAGGTTCTTTTCTTCGCCAGCAAATGCTTAATCGAAAGCATTAAGCGACTCATTTCGCCTCCTGAAGCAATTTGCTTGAATGGTTTAGGGGCTAAACCTTTGTTCGCAGAGAAAAGCAATTGAATTTTGTCAGAGCCGTTCGCAGCTAATTCTTTGGCCGTCATCTCCCAAGCTAAATTCGCATTCGGTATACCTAAGGATTGTAAAGAAACGATAAGCGAGGTGGATATCGCGTCTAAAACCGCAGAGCGAGAAGAAGATAAAGCTTCCGCCGCTAAACCCGCCAGCTTGAAATCAGCATCCACTCGCTCTCGGGCTTCAGCTAATAACGTATCCATCGAAGAAAATTGAGAAAGGCGAACATCAAGCGATTCAACCAATGTCAATAATTCCGAAACCGTGGACGCTTGGTATTTTTGCAATAAACGATTGAGCAAGTCTAACCGTTTCTGTTTTTGTTCTAATTCTATGGGATCGTAAACAAAATCTTCCGCCTCGCCTTCGACTTCAGCACCTAAATCTTTTAATTCGATCCAAATGGATTCTATGCGTGTTTTCCAGTCCGCAAAAGTGGAACCCCATTTGCTCAATGCGGTAGCTTGTTGCAAAGCAATTCTACTCTGATGTAGCGCTGAAACTTCTGAGACGCTTAGTGCCTGAGCTAAAACGGCCAGCTTTTCCTGGATTTGTTCGGCGTTTTGCAGTTTTTGTACGGCCGTGTCCAAGACTTCGTATTCGTCCTCTTTTAGCTGTGCCTTACTCAATTCATCAAATTGAAATTGGATGAAATCTAATTCTTGGGTTCCCTTAGTGGACTCTTGTTCTAGAGTGCGCAAAGCGGAAACGCTGGACGACCAGTCCGAAAATGCCGAAACATAGGCCCTTTTCAATGCTTCATTCTGCGCATAAGCGTCCACCATATCCAGCGTAAAATCAGGGTGAGACATCCACCAGGTATCTTGCTGTGAGTGAATGTCGACTAATTCATTGCCGATTCGCTTTAGTGTTTCAAGCGTAACAGGTGTGTCATTCACAAAGCTGCGTGATTTTCCTTGTGGATTGATTTCTCTGCGAATAAGGCAGGGCTCTTCAAAATCGATTTCTTCTTCCTCAAATACGGTTTGTAAATGCGGGAAATTCACAAGTGAGAATTGACCTTCGATGATACATTTTTTAGAGGCATCGAAAAGGCTTTTGCTGTCTGCTCTTTGGCCTAATAATAAGGAGATGGCTCCTAATAAGATGGATTTTCCGGCACCCGTTTCTCCTGTAATCACAGTCAAACCACCTGTCAAATGCAGGTCGAGCTGTTCGATCAACGAGTAGTTTTGGATGTGAAGGTGCTTCAACATGGGAAAGGCATCAAAGTTCGAATTTACGCAAAAAAAATTGTTCCCATTTTTATTTCGTTCATCAATCAGCTTTTTGATAATTTTTATCAATATTTTGTACCTTTGGAAAAATTTTTCGCCTACGTTATTATAACCCCTAGCAAATGAGTGTTTTAGTAAATAAGAATTCAAAAATTATTGTTCAAGGTTTCACAGGTACTGAGGGAACTTTTCACGCGGAGCAAATGATCGCGTATGGAACCCAGGTGGTAGGGGGAGTTACCCCAGGTAAAGGTGGTGCTAAGCACTTAGATCGCCCTATTTTTAATACAGTAGCGGATGCAGTTGCTTCTACAGGAGCTGATACATCAATTATTTTCGTTCCACCCGCATTTGCTGCGGATGCGATTATGGAAGCTGCGGATGCAGGAATCAAAGTCATTATTTGTATCACGGAGGGTATCCCTACGAAAGATATGATTGTGGCGAAAGAATATATCTCGAACTTCGAGACTCGATTAATCGGACCTAACTGTCCTGGCGTTATGACGGCTGACGAATGTAAAGTAGGTATCATGCCGGGCTTTATCTTCCAGAAAGGTCGTGTAGGTATCGTTTCTAAATCAGGAACATTAACGTACGAAGCGGTAGATCAATTAACAAAAGCAGGTTTAGGCCAAACAACGGCGATCGGTATCGGTGGTGACCCTATCATTGGGACAACAACGAAAGAAGCAGTTGAATTATTAATGAACGACCCAGAAACAGAAGGTATCGTGATGATCGGTGAGATTGGCGGCGGTATGGAAGCGGAAGCGGCTCGTTGGATTAAAGCAGATGGTAACCGCAAGCCAGTCGTTGGTTTTATTGCTGGCCAAACAGCTCCGAAAGGACGTCGTATGGGTCACGCAGGTGCGATCATCGGTGGTGCTGATGATACAGCAGAAGCGAAGATGAAGATCATGCAAGAGTGCGGAATCCATGTGGTTTACTCTCCAGCTGACATTGGCGAGACGATGATCAAAGCCTTATCAGCTAAGTAATTTGAATTAATTTCAAGGAATGATTCCTTTCTTATTAAAATCTGCTCATTTAATTCCCTGGAGGAAAACGATGAGCAGATTTTTTTTATGGGCTTTATTATTGCTTGCAGGGACCAGTCAGGCTGCCTGGAAGAAGGTATACTCCTTTGAACGCGATTGGTTAGTTTACCAGGAAGCTTGGAAAAGTTTCTTGCCTTACGTCTCATCGAAACATTATAATTACCATTCGAAGTCCTTGGAATTGCATCCGCAGAATTTCCCCAAAGCTTATTTGGCGATTACCCCTACAGAAAATTATCATCTCTTTTTACAAGGTGCCTTGTTTAAGGACTTGAAGAAAGGGGTGACCTTTCGATTTCCGCTGGATAGTTTAAAGCAGAAGGTTATTTTAACCGTATATTCAGAAAATTTGGAAGGTTTACCCAGTGAATTCTCTTTAGAACGCAACGAAAAAGTAGTTGAGGCAGAAAAAACTGATTTCTTTTCGCTTCAAACAAGATCGGGAGCTCCCTTCTCTAATTTCTTTTTATTGAGTATACTCTCAGTGATGGCCTGTCTGGGTCTATTATTCTCTGCTTACCCGCGTGTATTTACCTTTTTCTATCGCTATGCAGATTGGATTAGGTGGGAGGTGAAGGATGAGGTATGGATGAGACGCCCATTTGCTTTGCCTAATCTCTTGGTATTATTTACATTGAGTTTAATTACTGCCTGTTTGGCCTATTTGACGGGTTTTAAGACGGCAATAAAGGATGAGTTTTTCAGTAACGCGGATAATTTTGTAACGATTTGGCCAAGTGTTCTCTTTATTTTTTCGAAACTGTTCCTCTCTTTTTTACTGTTCATCTCTCGTTATTTTGTCAATTATTTATTTACAGATCTATTTAAATTGAAGGGCTTAGCTAATGTTCATTATTTTAAATCTCTTCAAACAAATTTGCAATTCTTTACACTTCTATTTACCGGGCTTTGCTTTTATGCTGTTTACGTAGGCCCTGCTACAGCGATTGATTTTAGACCCTTTCTATACATCGTCGATTTCTATTTTCTTTTTCGATTTATTTATTTTTTCCAAAGCTTTCAGCGAAGTTTCTCCTTCCCACGGTTGTTTCTATTTATCTACCTTCTTATCATCGAAGGTCAGATTATCTTGTTTGGTATCAGGGAATTAATTTTTCCTTCTTACATCTAAACCAACATAAAGTTCTGTAAAAAATTGTCGTATATTTGCACTCTGAATTTTAAGGCTGGTGATTTTCCGGTCAAAATTGATTGATTATGAGTAAAACTGCAACCGAAGAAACGAGTCGTTTAAAGAAAGTAATGAGTATTCTTGTTACTCAATCTGCGCCCGCTGATGCTAAATCACCTTACTTTGAAATTGAAAAAAAATATAATGTAAAGGTAGATTTTAGACCTTTCATTGAAGTACAAGGGATTGCATATAAAGATTTCAGAAAGCAAAAAATTGAAATACTACAGCATACAGCTATCATATTCACGAGCCGTCATGCGATCGATCATTTCTTTCGTATGTGTAAAGAGGCAAAGCAGGAAGTTCCTACAGATATGAAGTATTTCTGCATTACGGAACAGACGGCGAATTATTTGCAAAAATATATTGTGATTCGTAAGCGTAAGGTGTTTACTGGTACGAAGACAGCGCTAGATTTATTAGAAATTATCAAGAAACATAAGGGAGAGAAATTTTTGTTTCCGTGTTCTAATAAGCGCCAAAAAGATCTTCCAGACTACATGGGCACAAATGATTTCCAAATTACGGAAGCAGTTATGTACGAAACTGTTTCTGCTGATTTATCTGATTTAGAGAATGTATTTTATGATGTAATTGCTTTCTTCAGCCCTTCAGGAATTACTTCTTTATTTCAAAATTTTCCGGATTTCAAGCAAAATAATACCCGTTTAGCTGCTTTTGGGCCCACAACAGCACAAGCTGTAGTCGATGCAGGTTTAATTGTTGATATTCAAGCGCCCATGCCGAATGCTCCTTCAATGACGGGAGCTCTTGAACATTATATTAAGCAAGTAAATAAATAATAAAAAAGCCTCTTCAATGAGGCTTTTTTATTATTTTAGCCTACCTATTTTCATCCAACGAATGAAACGCAGCTTGAGTATCCTAAAAACGTCTTGCCATCCCCTCCTTCTTGTGGGCCTTTTATTCGTTTGTTTTTCACCCATATTTGCGCAACAAAGTCCGCAATTCAGTATTTTTTCTGCTAATTCTACTTTGATTAATCCGGCCTTTTCAGGATGGAAATCGTCTAATTATGTGGCTGTGCAATTCCGTGATCAATGGTCTGGTTATGCGTCTACCACTGATGGAGAAGGGAATTTAGGAACTACCTGGGTGTCTAGCTCATTTGGAGTTACCCCTAAGGTGGGGGTAGGTGTTTTATTTTATTCAGACAAGACCCCTTCTGGAGTATCTCAACAATCTTTTAAGGTTTTAGGAGCCTATCATTTAACGAAAGGTGAGGGCACTTTGTCCTTTGGATTTTCTGCCGGAACTCAAACTAAAACATTCGATGGTCGCTCTTTTCGTGTAAGAGATCCCAATGATCCAGTTACATCTTTATTTTCAGGTTCAACGGCAAGTCAAGCTATTCTTGATTTTGGTGTAGGAATTCTTTATTCAAAGTCTAATTGGCAAGTCGGGATTGCTGTAGATCATATAAATTCCCCTAATTTCTCCTTTAAAGGTTATTCTGTTTTAATGCCTTTAGAACAAGTCTATTCCTTAAATGGAAGCGCTGAGATTCCTTTGAATGATTACTTTGATGTTTCTCCCTATGGCCTGTTGAGAGCATATTCTGGAAATTTAGTTCCAGAAGCGGGTGCTAGAATCTATTATAATAAACTTTTTTATGTAGGATCTGGTTATAGACATGGAGATGCTGCCATGGGATTATTGGGGGTGTCCATTTTAGATAATAAATTAGATATAGGTTATTCTTTGGATTTAGCTTTATCTAATTCATTGGCCAAGAGGACACTATCTCATGAGATAGCCATCAGGTACCTAATACCTGAACGAATTAAGAAAGGTAAAGTGACTCCTATTCGTACTCCACGGTTTAGAATTTTATAGTTTATATAAAATTCTAAGAGCTAAGTTTTTTGATTAATAATAATAAATTCATTAAAAAACTTTTAAATTTGAGGGATTGTGTGAGTTGAGAATGATGAAGACAATTTTTTTACATTATTTTCGTTCACCTAATTACTATAATAATCGAATATGAATTTTCGAATTTTTGAGATTAAGTTTTTATCGGTAATTCTTTTGTTAGCTGTTCTATTTACAATGCCTAGTTGTTCTAAGAAAGCGCCTAGCAACGGTAAATCACTATCAAGTGAGAAAGGTAAGGAGAAAAAAGGTCCTCTAGGCGGTTTCTTTAGCTTTCTATCAAAAAAAGGCCCTAAGGATGATCCAGGTCTAATGTCTGGTGAGATTATCGCAACGACAAGAAAGGGTTGGAGTCAACCTTCTCCATTTGGTATGGTATTGGTGCCAGGAGGAAGTTTTATCATGGGTCAAGCCGATGAAGATGTCACGGCATCTGTCGCTAATTTTAACCGTAGGGTCACAGTAGTGCCCTTTTTCATGGATGATACCGAAATTACAAATAACGAATACCGTCAATTTACCAATTCACTTTTAAGAGATTCTGTTTCTGTCTTAGGAGAGGAGCGTATTATGTCTGATTACTATCCAGATACGACGGTTTGGAAAAAGGATTTCTCTTATCACAATGGAGACCCATTAACTGAGAATTATTTCGCTAGTCCAGCCTTTGATATGTATCCTGTTGTGGGTGTAAGCTGGAAGGCTGCTAAGTATTTTGCGCTTTGGCGTACAAAAATATTAAATGATTACCGTTCTAAAGAGGGAAAATACGCGATGCCTTCCATTCAATTACCTACGGAATCCGAATGGGAATGGGCTGCGAAGGGAGGAAAGGCTGCGGCTAAATACCCTTGGGGTAATCCCTATTTAACGAACTCTAAAGGCTGTTTGTTAGCTAATTTCAAGCCAAGACGAGGTAATTTTGATGCAGATGGCTATGCCTATACTGCACCAGCTAATGCATACACACCTAATGATTACGGCTTGTATAACATGGCAGGTAATGTTGCCGAGTGGGTACAGGATTCATATTCTGAAAATTCAACGGTACTAAACTGGGATTCAAACCCCGTTAATTTAGATGCTAAAGAGCCCCGTAAAGTAGTTAAAGGAGGATCCTGGAAGGATTTTGCTTACTATTTAGAGACAGGTTCTCGCGTTCATGAAATGGAAAGTCAAAAAAGATCATATATAGGTTTCCGTTGCTCTATGAGGTATTTAGGGAAGGCGCCTAACAAATAATTGAAAAGAGAAAATAATTAATTAACATGGAAAAATCGATTAATGTTATTGCCAGTTTTGGTGCAGCTATTGTAATTGTAGGTGCCTTATTTAAGATCTTACACTGGTCTGGTGCGAATGAGATGCTCATGGTGGGAATGTTTACCGAAGCAGCTATCTTTATTCTATTTGGAGTTATTTATTTGAAGTCTAAAGAGGAAAAACATTACGATTGGGAAAAGGTTTATCCTGAATTAGCGGGAGGCGAGGCTCGTCCTGCTGCTGCTCGTCATACAGGTGATGTTCCAGGCTTGGATTCTGAGGCGGTAGCTCACCTAACTAAGAGCTTAAAGTCATTAACAGATACAGCTAATAGTTTATCTGAAATTTCGAAGGCAACGGGTGCTACCCAGGATTTTGTGAAGTCATTAAACTCTTCAGCTGAATCTTTAGGTGGATTAAACAAATCAGTGTCTGATGCATCTCAGTCTTTATCAGCTATTACGAATTCTTCTGTAGAGGCAGCTAAGTATACACAGAATTATGCCAAGGCTGGAGCTTCTTTAGAGAAGTTGAATTCAGTTTATGAAGCAGAAATTCAAGAGGCTAGCAAGCACATGAAAGCGATTAATGGTTTCTATAGTAATGTAAATACGAGTGTAGAACATATTGCAGCTACTCAAAAAGATGCTGAATTATTTAAGGCCGAATTAGCGAAATTAAATGCAAATATTCAGTCTTTGAATCAGGTTTATGGTAGTATGTTAACGGCTATGAAAGGCTAATTATGGCAAGTTTAAAAGAAACCCCCCGGCAGAAGATGATCGGGATGATGTATTTAGTGTTAACCGCCTTGCTAGCATTGCAAGTGAGTGATGCTTTATTGCAAAAATTTGCCCTGTTGAATAGCAGTTTGGAGTTGGCAAATCAATCATCTTTGAATAAGAGTAAAGGCATGGTGCAAGGAATTGAGGAGAGAATTAAGGATCTACCCAATCCAGCAGCTTATGCAGATGTGTTGAAAAAAGCGAATGAAGTTAGAAAAACAACGGACGTTTTAGTGGGGCACATTGAAAATTTGAAAGGAAAGGTATTAGAATCAGCTGGTGGTATTGATCCAGAAACAGGTAATATCAAAAATCCGAAGGAAGAGGAAAAGATTTATGAAATAATGGTTGGTGGCACCAAACAAGGTGAAGCCTACAAGCTAATGCCTATGTTTGATAAATTCATTAAAGAATTATTAGCCGTAGCTGATCCAGGTACTAAGTTTCCTCCTTTAGCCTTAGCCGCCAAAGACGATCCTAGTGTGAGTAAGGATGCCAATCAGGCGAATAAGGATTTTGCTGAGTTAAATTTTGAGCATACGCCTGTCGCTGCGGCTTTAGCCACGTTAAGTCAAAAGCAGTCGGAAATTCGCAGATATGAAAGCGAGGTTTTAAATCAATTAGCGGCCAAAGTTGGAGCTAAGGAGATTAAGTTTGATAAAGTTTTTGCTCAAGTATCAGCGAATGCAAATACAGTGGTAGCTGGTATGGAATACCAAGCTGAAGTATTTATAGCAGCTACATCTAGCGGGTTTACCCCTCGTATGAGTTACAATGGCGCTTCTATTCAGGTTGTTGATGGTCGTGGTCAAATTAAATTCAAAACTTCAGGCGGAGGATACGATGCGAATGGACTTGCGAAGAAGACTTACACGGCCTCTGTTTCTTACATGAGTCCTGCGGGTCCTAAGACAGAAACTATTACGAAGGAATACTTTGTTTTGAAACCTACATACAATATTGAAACAGGTACTTTGCCAGCCTTATATTTAGGATGTGCTAATCGTTTAAGTGTTGCTAGTGCAGGTTTAGGAGCACTTTGGAATCCTACCTTTACGGCTGATGGCGGTGAAGCAATCGCAGGATCTAATAAAGGTAAGGTTACAGTAGTGCCGTCTTCGGCTACAGTAACTCTCAACGTAAATAACGGTGGAACACTATTAGGTAAAGAAACATTCCGTGTTCGTCGTGTACCAAGACCAGATGTGAAAGTGTTCGGAAATGGTTCTGAATTAGACGAAAAGAGAGGTGCTGCTGCGACAGGACTTCGTTCCATTGATGCTAGAGCAATTGCGGAAGAGTCATTTAAAACAACTAATCCGGAAGATGCTAATTTTAGAGTAACTCAAGTATATATAGCGCTAGCTAGAGGACAAAGAAAGGTAGATGATATGACTTTGCCGGGTTCTGGATCTATTACTAAGCTTGCACAACAAGCACAAGCAGGAGATCGTTACTACATAGAAATCAAGGAGGTTCAAAGAAAGAACTTTAAGGGATCTGTTGAGACTATTCCTTTCAATATGGTTAAAAATATTCCTTTAAATTAATCGAATGAAGATGAATTGGGTGAATAAACTTTTCTTGTGTGTATTATTAGCTGCTAACTTTACCGTTTTTGGTCAAGAGAAGCCATCTAATGTTAATTCTGCTCATCCTATCGAGGAGCAAGACATTCATTATCGTTTACGTTTATGGAGAAGAATGGATTTAAATGAGAAAGTCAATAAGCCATTTTTTTCTATTAATCACCAGATATCTAAATTTTTAGTTGATTGGGTGCGTGCAGGAATTTTAACTCCCTACAAGAGTGATTCATTAAATGTTAAATTAACGTTAGAGCAGTTTAACGATAATTTAAAAATAGAGGAGTCATTAGGAGGTGGTGGACTTTCTGAAGCAGAAAGATCTGCCGGTTTTGGGGATGAAAATGCGGCTACACCTGCAGCTAAGTCAGCTTCACCAGCCGGTGGTGGTGATGATGGATGGGGGTCTGCAGCACCAGCTAAAAAGGAGGATGCTGCTGCGCCAGCTACGGATGCTTTTGCTGAAAAGCCCGTTTCAAGTCAAGCAGATTACTATTTTGCAAAGGATTTGTCTATTATTGAAATTAGAGAAGATGCCATTATTGATCGTTTGAGATCTCGCCTTTATTTTGATATTCAATCGATTTCTTTAATCATTCCTGCTTCTAAAACGATCGCTGGATTTGATAAGCCAATAGCAAGTTTTAAATACAAGGATTTATACGAATTATTTAAAAATAATCCGGATTGTATTTGGTACAATGCACAGAATGATCTTCAGCACAAAAACATGGCTTATGCTTTTGATTTGCGATTGTTCAGCGCACGTATTGTGAAGACAGGTAATATCGAAGACAAGTTCTTATCTGATCTATTCGGTGGGGAGAGACAAAGTTTATTGCAGTCTCAAATGATCGAAAATAAACTACTTGAAATGGAGAGTAGTCTTTGGGAATACTAAGCTGTATTTCTCTTGTAATATCAATTTAAACCACCATTTGGTGGTTTTTTTGTGTAATAGATGTAACTTGCAGCGTCAATAGAATCTAATCCATATTATGTCGTATCAACGCAAGACAAAAATTGTAGCCACAGTAGGTCCCACATCAGAATCAAGAGAATCATTAATTCAATTAGCTCATGCAGGTGTTAACGTTTTTCGTTTAAATTTTTCTCATGGGACACATGAAGATCATTTAGAACGTTTAAAAACGATTCGTTCCATTTCAGAGGAGATGGGTTTGAATCTCACAATCCTTCAAGATTTACAAGGTCCTAAAATTCGTACGCAATTAGTGGAGAATAATGGGGTTCCTTTAGTTGCAGGGCAACAATTGATTTTTGCGATGGATGAAAATCTATTAGGTACATCAGAAAAAGTAGGTACCACCTATACTTCAATGTATTTAGATGTGAATCCAGGTGAGCGCATCTTAATGGATGATGGAAATTTAGAAGTTAAAGTACTTTCAGTAGATAAAGTAAAGAAAGAGGTAATCACTGAGGTGATTTATGGAGGTATTTTGAAATCAAAAAAGGGAATTAATTTACCAGGTACAAAGGTTTCTTTACCTTGTTTGACTCCTAAGGATGAGGCTGATTTGTATTTTGGTCTAGATCATGGAGTGGATTGGGTAGCGCTTTCTTTCGTTCGTAAGGCGAGTGATATTTGGGATATTAAAGAGAAAATTAAGGCATACGGTAAGAATACGCGTGTAATCGCGAAAATCGAAAAGCCAGAAGCGATTGATAATTTAGATGAGATTATTGCTGCGACGGATGCCATAATGGTAGCTCGTGGTGATTTAGGTGTGGAGATGGATGGAGCGGTTGTTCCTTATTTACAAAAGGTAATGGTGGAGAAGTGTACTGCTGCTGGTAAGCCAGTAATCGTAGCGACACAGATGCTAGAATCCATGATTACAAATCCAGTGCCTACGCGTGCTGAAACGTCTGACGTAGCGAATGCCGTATTGCAAGGAGCTTCTGCCACGATGTTAAGTGGTGAGTCGGCTTCAGGAGCTTATCCAGTGAAAGCAGTAGAAACGATGGCGCACATTCACGAAGTCGTGGAGCAACAACAAAATGAAATTGAAATTGTACAAGGAAATGAGGCAGCGATTTACTTCAAGAATCACTCGTTAAGTGCTTCTACCTCTGAAAATGTGGGATTACAAGATCGTTTAATCGCAGGTGCATGTCGTTTAGCACGTGACTCGAAAGCAAAAGCGATTTTATGTATTACGAATTCAGGTTATACGGCGTTCCGTTTGTCGGCTCACCGTCCTAAAGCAGATTTGTTTGTCTTTACTTCGAATAAAGAATTAATGTCTACGATGGGCCTATTGTGGGGGGCGCGTGTGTTCTTCTACGATCCAGGTACTGGTAACGCAGAGAAAACAGTGGCAGCGATGGTGGACAAATTAAAGCAAGATAACTTGTTGTCTAAGGGAGATATCTTCGTGACGACATTATCGGTTCCTGCGAATCAAGACAAGAAAACAAATACAGTTCAATTAGGTGTAGTAGAGTAAATCCTAGTTTTAGGACGCTCGTTTAGATTATGAAAAACAAAAGTTCTTTGCTTTCATCTAGTTTAAAAGGGCTATACACTTTCTGGGCAGGGTTCGTATTTGTTCTGATCTTTTTGTTATTATATCCGTTGATCTTTGTCTTCTTACAAAGACGATCTTGGAAAAGAGTTGCTCATCGGCTTGTCGGGCTGTGGGGGCAACTCTTTTTTCTTTTTGCGGGAATCCGCATAAAAGTGACGCATCACTTTAAGCCAGATCCGAAGCAAACCTATGTTTTCTGTGCGAATCACTTCTCCTACGTTGATATTGCGGTGGTGGTGGTGATTATTCGCCAGTATTTCTCCTTTGTGGGGAAAAATGCGATGAAGAAGATTCCACTTTTTGGCTATTTATATGCTAGTTTGAATATTTTAGTCGATCGTGCAGATAAGAATAGTCGAGCAAGTTCATTAAATCGCTCTATTCGCGCTTTGCAATCAGGAAGAAGTATTGTTATTTTCCCAGAGGGTGGGATTGTTTCAAAAAATGTCCCTTACCTCGCAAGTCCACTAAAGGACGGTGCTATTATTATGGCGATTCAACAACAAGTTCCTATTGTTCCCATGAGTTTTCATAATAACCACCAAATCATGGATGATGACACCTTACTGATGCGTCCAGGTGTTTTACATGTGGAGATTCATCCACCTATAGAGACCCTAGGTTTAACGATGGAAGATTTGTCTGTTTTACGGGAAAAAGTGTTTGAATCCATACAAAATCCTATCTTAGCGTATTACGGTTTAAAATAAGCGAATATGCGTCTTTTGCTCCTTGGTTTTTTGATGACCTTGTTTTCTTGTGGAACTGCCTCTGAGGAAGAAAGCACGTCTTTACCAAGACCTAAAGGATATCCTTTAATTGCTATCCCAACTCATCAATACCGGACGCTTGAGCCGGGCCATCCCTTTTCTTTTGAGGTTTCTCAGTGGGCAGAGGTAAAAAGAGATACGACCTATTTTGCTGAGCCGCACTGGATGTATATTTACTATCCTCGTTGGGATGCCTTTATTCAATTAACGTATAAACCTGTTCTTCAGGATTCTAAGAGGCTGCAGAAGATGATTCGGGATTCTTATATTTTGGCATCCAAACATCAAATGAAAGCTACCAGAATAGACGAAGGGTTTATAACCACCACCAGTGGACGGAAGGCAGCCGTAATCGAATTAGAAGGTGAAGTAGCCACTTCCTTCCAGTTTATTGTCACAGATAGTACTAAACATTATTTACGCGGTGCTGTCTATTTTAATACGGCGACGAAAAATGATTCATTAGCTCCGGTTATTCAGTATCTAAAAAAAGATGCTATCCACCTGATTCAGACTTTGAGATGGAAATAGGGGAGGAGAAAACGGTTTTCGTGGATGCCTTGCTTCCACTTCCCATCCCTCGGTATTTTACGTACCGGGTACCTCGGGAATGGGCGGAATTTGTTCAGCCTGGATTGCGGGTGGTGGTGCCTTTCGGAACGAAGAAAGTCCTAACCGGTGTGATTGTCACGGTTCATCACAGTCCACCTAAAGAATACCAAGCGAAATATTTATTAGAGATTTTGGACGATGTTCCCTTAGTGACATCTTCACAGATTGCCCTTTTTCAATGGGTGGCAGATTATTATATGTGCTATCCAGGGGAAGTATTTCAAGTTGCATTGCCAGCCGGCTTGAAGATTTCCAGTCAATCGAAGGTACAAGCGAATCCAGAATTTTCGAGCCCTGAGACATTGACAGATAGAGAGTTAACCATCTATGTGGAGATCCGTGATAAAGGCGCATTGACCTATGATGAGTTAGCCAAATTCGCCGAAGTCAAAAGCCCCTATCACCTCATAAAGGCCTTAGTAGGCAAAGATGCGGTGATTATTTTTGATGAATTAAAGGATCGCTATACGCCTAAAGTGCAGCGTAAAGTACGTTTGGCTGCTAGTCTTGAAGATAAATTAGCGCTCTCGGATCTAATCCAGTCGCTGGAGGAGAAACCGAAGCAGATGGCGATATTATTGCATTATTTGCAATACATCCCGGTTTTAAGAAGCCCTGAAACGAATCAAAAAGGCCTGGCGAAAAACAGTTTTAGTCAGGCTGGCTTGTCTGAAAGTTCATTGCAGACCTTGGTGAAGAATCAGGTATTTGAGCTATTTGATGTCATAGTGTCGCGTTTCGATGAGGCGGATGAAAACTTTGTCCCATCCACCTTTACTTTGAATGCGCCACAGGAAAAGGCCTATCAGTCTATTTTGAATCAATTTCAAGAGAAGGATGTCGTGTTGTTGCACGGAATCACGGGTTCGGGAAAGACAGAAATTTACATTAAGCTAATCCAGGAAGCCTTAGCAAATGGGGATCAGGTCTTGTATTTATTGCCAGAGATTGCGTTGACCACTCAGATTGTGGTCCGTTTGAAGCGGATTTTTGGGGAGCAAGTAGGGATTTACCATTCCAAATTCTCGGATAACGAGCGGGTAGAAGTATGGAAATCTATCGTGGAAGGCAAATATCCTTTTGTGGTGGGCGTACGTTCCTCGGTGTTTCTGCCGTTCAAGAATTTAGGGTTGATCATTATTGATGAGGAACACGAGACCTCGTTCAAGCAAGCGGATCCGGCGCCCCGTTACCATGCGCGGGATGTAGCAATTGTCCTGGCTCATCAGCAACAGGCGAAGGTTTTATTGGGTTCTGCGACGCCGTCAATGGAGACGTATTATCAGGCCAAACAAGATAAATATGGTCTCGTAGTCTTAAAAGAACGTTTTGGGGCGGCACAATTGCCGGCGATGCATTTGATCGACACGAAATATGCGAACCGGATGAAGCAGATGAAAGGCGGATTCTCTGTGGAATTAATAGAGGTGTTAGCAGAGAATTTGAAGCAAGGAAAGCAAAGTTTATTGTTCCAAAACCGTCGCGGCTATTCCCCTTATCTCCAATGCCAAGACTGCGATTGGATTGCGACCTGTCACCAGTGTGATGTTTCGCTAACTTACCACGCCCGCGAGCAAGAATTACGCTGCCATTATTGTGGTCACCACGAATCCTTAATTCACCGGTGTGGTGCCTGCGGTTCCGCGCAAATGAAAACCATGGGTTATGGTACGGAGAAACTCGAAGAAGAATTGCAATTGCACCTTCCAGAGGCACGTGTAGCTCGTATGGATCTAGATACGACACGTTCTAAAACGGCGTTTAATACCTTGATAACGGAAATCCAAAAGGGGCAGGTGGATGTTCTTGTAGGCACTCAAATGGTAGCGAAAGGGCTTGATTTTGAGGGTTTATCGTTAGTTGCAATCTTTGATGCAGATAAAATTATCAACTTTCCTGACTTCAGAGCACACGAAAGAGGATTCCAATTAATCACCCAGGTAGCTGGTCGTGCTGGTCGCCGTGAGGTGCAGGGCCAGGTGTACATTCAAACGAATCAACCTACGCATCGCCTGTTTACCTACATTCAGGAAGGGAATTATGAGCAATTGTACGCGGATGAGATGATCGAGCGCGAAGGCTATCATTATCCTCCCTTCACTCGTTTGATTAAGCTAGTCATGCGGCATTACGAGGCACGTAATGTGGAAACGGCGGCGAAGGATTTAGGGCAATTATTGAAGGCCAAATTTGGGAATGGTCGCGTAATAGGCCCTGAGAAACCCTTAATCGAACGGATTCGGAATCAATATGCGATGGAAATTCTGATTAAACTCGAGAAAGGAGTGGCTTTAGCGCCCTTTAAAAAGCTGCTTCGCGAAGAATTAGATACCCTCACGACAAAGCCAGCTTTCAAAGGCGTTCAAATCATTGTAGACGTAGACTGCAATTAACGCACGTGTACGACTTCTTCGTACGGAACTCTAAAACGTGGTCCCCATACTCCTTCTTCCGTTCCCTTACCCACAGAGATGATCATATTAATTTCTGCTCCTGAAGGTAGATTTAAGTGTTTCTTTACACGCTGAGCATCAAATCCTTCCATAGGACAAGATTCGAATCCTTCAGCGGCGATTGATAACATAAAGGTTTGCGCCGCTAAAGCACAGGATTTATGTACCATAACGCGTTGATCTGCCTTACCGCCAAAACGCATCATCGGTTTTCTCAAGCCCATCCAGAAACAGATGTTCCAGCGAATGAAAGTAGAAATGCCAAAGATATCATTGCGGTATAAAAGTGGAATAAGCTTACCGTAGTATTCTAGGCCCCTTTTTTGCATTTTAGTCAGTTCGCCTTCGATGGTATCGGTTACACGACTTAAGTTCCAAGCCGCTCTTTGTTTCCATAGGTCTTGACGGGTCACGAATACCACCATATGAGCGGTATCTTTTGCCGCAGATTGTCCTAAACAAAGCTGGTGGAATGCTTTCTTTTCTTCTTCGCTTTTGATCCAATAAAACTCCCAAAGCTGCATATTGCTGCTGTTAGGGGATAAAATGGAACGTTGTAAGCTTCGTTCGATGACTGCATCATCCACTTTAACGGTGGGGTCATAGCGTCTATTGGAACGTCTTTTCTGAATTATCTCTTCGAATTGTGTTGAAAGCATTTCTCTTTTTTATGCCAAATATAGCAGAAAATCCCTGCTTTTGCCTCTGATTTGCTTACCTTTGTGGTTCGAAAATATTAACCCACATTTATATGCTTAATCTTGTTTTATTTGGGCCTCCAGGGGCAGGCAAAGGCACTCAGTCCGCAAAATTAATTGCGAAATACGGTTTAATCCATTTGTCTACAGGTGATTTGTTACGAGCTGAAATTACTGCAGGTACGACTTTAGGCTTGGAAGCGAAGAAATTGATGGATCAAGGGATCTTGGTTCCTGATGCTGTTGTGATTGGAATGATCGAGAATAAATTGAACGAGAATAAGGAAGCAGCGGGATTTATTTTTGATGGTTTTCCTAGAACGGAGGCGCAAGCTCAAGCTTTGGACAACTTATTATCGGGTCATCAATTAGCGATCAATCACATGATTGCGTTAGAGGTGAGCGAAGAAGAATTAACGCAGCGTTTGTTGGAGCGTGGTAAGACTTCTGGTCGTCCAGATGATCAAAACGAGGAATTAATTCGCAAACGCGTGCAGGAATACGGCGAAAAAACAGCTCCAGTAGCTGGTTATTACGCTGCTCAAAATAAATTCTCAGGAATTAATGGTATTGGCGAAATTGAGGAGATTTTCTCTCAAATTATTGCCATTATCGAAGGATAATTAATCAAATAGAATGACAACTAACTTCATTGACTACGTTAAAATCAATCTGCGTTCCGGCCGAGGAGGTAGCGGTTCATCCCACTTTCGGAGGGAAAAACACGTTCCTAAAGGTGGTCCAGATGGTGGTGATGGCGGTCGTGGAGGTCACATATACCTAGTAGGAAGTACGCAACTTTGGACCTTGATTCACTTGAAATACCAGAAGCATATTATTGCTGATAGTGGAAATGGTGGCGAAGGTGGTCGTCGTTCCGGTGCTGAGGGCGAAGATGTATTCATCCAAGTGCCTTTAGGAACCATCGTGAAAAACGCGGAAACGAATGAGTTTATCGCGGAAGTAACGGAAGAAGGCCAAAAGATATTAGTCCTTCCCGGTGGTCGTGGAGGTCTAGGAAATCACAACTTTAAATCTTCTACGAACCAATCTCCGCGCCACGCGCAACCGGGTGAAGCTGGTCTAGATGTGTGGGTGGTGATGGAATTGAAAGTGTTAGCGGATGTAGGTTTAGTGGGCTTTCCGAATGCGGGAAAATCCACACTTTTATCGGTTCTTTCTGCTGCCACTCCAGAAATTGCAGACTATCCTTTCACCACATTAGTGCCTCAATTAGGAGTTGTCGAATACCGGGATGAAAAGTCCTTTGTGGTAGCCGATATTCCCGGAATTATCGAGGGAGCTTCTGAAGGTAAAGGTTTGGGATTGAGATTCTTACGTCATATTGAGCGTAACTCGATTTTGTGTTTCTTGATTCCATCGGATGCAGAAAACTGGGGTGAAGAATACCGAATTTTAACGGGCGAATTAGAGAAATATAATCCAGAATTATTAGGAAAACGTCGCGTGATCGTGGTCTCTAAGATGGACCTTTCGATTCCTGAAATGGAGGAGGAAATGCGCGAAAGTTTGCCTAAAGATATCCCTGTTTTATTGATTTCATCGGTGACTCAAGAAGGAATTCAAGAATTGAAGGACTTACTTTGGACGACCTTGTTAGATGAAAATAAAGATTTTGGAAAGATAAAGGAGGCTCCTGTTCTTTTAGATCTGCCAGTGGTAAATCCAATGGCGGATGAAATGATGGAAGATCCTGAAGCTTTAGACTAAATCAGCTACTTGCTGCGCCATTAAGGCGATACCTTCTTGAAAAGTTCTAGGTGCATAACCTAGGACTTTTTTTGCTTTATCGAGCACAAAGCCTGTGCGAGCTGGTCTTTTTGCCGTCTGCTGGAAGGTAGATGAATCTGCTTTTTGCAATAAAGATTTATCTAATCCATAATAATCAGCCGTCATGACTGCCATTTCATAGGGAGTCAAGAAATCAGAGCCGGAGATATTGAAAATACCTTCCACTTCATCTTTGGAAAGTAACCAGCAGCCCATTGCTAAATCCTCTGCTAGGGTAGGCGTACGGAATTGATCGGTTACGACTTGGATTGTTTTACCGTCTTCAAGTGATTTTTTTACCCAAAGTACAATATTCGAACGGCTCATATCCTGCACAATGCCATAGACTAAAACCGTACGTGCAATGCTCCATCGAATGGTAGAGTCAAATAATAATTGTTCTGCTTTCAACTTACTTTCGCCATAATAGGAGATGGGGTTTGCGATGCCCTCTTCCGTATAGGGTCCATCTGCACCGTCAAAAATAAAGTCAGTTGATAGATGGCATAAATAGCTGTTGTGCTTTTCACAAGCCTGAATGATAAAGGCCACAGCATCCACGTTTAATAAATCACAGCCTTCCTGATCTGTCTCGCAGGTGTCGACATTCGTCATCGCAGCCGTGTGAATCACTACCTCAGGTTTGAATTGGTCAAATACTGCGTTGACTTCGTCTTGAACAGTAATATCTAAAGACTCATAGCTATAACCGTCTCTCACAGGTAAACGATTAGCTCCTCTAGCAGTGGCGATTAAATCCACATTCACTTGTGTGCGTAAAAGTTCGACTAGTTTTTGGCCTAATAATCCATTAGAACCTGTGATTAATATGCGTTTTTTCATGAGCCTAATTGCTGTCTGATTTTTCGTAATAATTGGTGTGCGCCCAGATGAATGAGCTCCATCGCGACTTCTTTACCTAGGATAGCTGGATCCGAGCCTGCAGCTGAATGATAGATGTTTTCTACCCCGTCCAAGCTAAGAACGCCGGCATGCAAAGCTAATTTACCGTCTTTTACGACCGCGTGGCCATAGACTGGTACGCTACAACCGCCTTCTAAGTGCGTTAATAAATGCCTTTCAGTTAACAAGGCAGCCTCTGTAGTAGGATGGTTGCAAGCTTTGCGTACTAAAGCTTTAATGCTGGGGTCTAATGAAACGGCAGATTGAATCGCTACCGACCCCTGGCCTACTGCTGGCACAAATTGATTCAAACTCAGGTGTTGTGTGATATACGATTCCATTTCCATTCGATGGACACCGGCAAAAGCCAATAGCATCGCATCGCAATCCCCGTTTTTTAATTTCTCCAAACGTGTCTGCAGATTACCCCGCATCTCCACTGCGGTGTGTTGTGTGTAGAAATGGCTCAAAAAAGCACGTCTTCGCGTCGAAGATGTACCTATGCGCAAAGGTTCGCTAGACGCTAAGGTCTTCGCTGGATCTAAGCTTAAAACGACATCCTGAGCAGCTTCACGCTCCGTGAAGGCGATTAATTCTAGTTCTGTAGGTAAATGCGACGGCAAATCCTTCGCGGAATGCTGTGCGATATCGATTTCACCCGCACAAAGCATCGCCTCTAATTCTTCTGTAAATACTCCCTTTGATCCGATTTTAGATAGCGAGCGATCCAAAATCTGATCCCCCTTCGTCGTAATCGACACGATCTCATAACCTAAACCCTGCGTAGCAAGCAAAGCACCCACGTGGTGCGCCTGCCAAAGCGCCAAGGCCGAATTCCGTGTACCGATGCGTATCGTTTTCATATTAGGAGTTTTTCGCGTGGAAAACGCGTAATAAATGCAGAGATAAGTCTAGGTGTACCATTTTGGCTCTGGCATTGCGTTCTAAATGGTAGTGCACTTCGGATATTTTTTCGGTCATCGCCGCAATCTTATCCGTACTCAAGGTCTTGGAGAAATTATCAACAAAGGCCTTTTCTTTTTCTAATGACTTGATCAGGTTGCTCGCATCCGAAATTTGGTACAAACATTGCCTGAAAATATGGAGGCTGTAACTTAAAATACCCTTCTGGTTTTCCTTGGCTAAACCGTCGAATTGGTCCGCTAATTGTACTAATTTGGATAGATTACGGGCATAAATGGCGCGCATCCACTCGGCAAACCAGGTCGTTGTGCTGAGGTTATCTGAGTTCGATTTCTCCAAAGCCTCGGAGATATTTCCCTCGCAATTTACGGCAATTTGATGCGCTTTTTCGGCGTCAATTTCCGCTTTTTGAACTAAGTAATCGGCTAAGTCCTCTACATCTACAGCACCCACACTGACACGCTGAGTTCTAGAGATAATCGTCGTCAATAATTTATCTGGTTCCGCGCAAACCAAGATGAATAAGGTCGAACTAGGCGGTTCCTCTAGGGTCTTTAATAAGGCATTTCCGGCAGACGCATTTAACGTCTCTGGGTTCCAAAGCATCACCACCTTAAACGGCGCCTCAAACGGCTTTAAGCTAATTTTTTGTACTAATTTCCGAGTCTCCTCCACCGGAATATTTCCCTGGCGATTCCCCTCTGCACCCATGTAACCCAGCCATTCGGGCAAGGTTCTAAAGTAGGATTCTTGAATAAATTTTCGCCAATCGGGTAAATAGGCATCCGACTCCGCCTCCTTGATTTTCTTCGTGATGACGGTTGGGTATACATACACTAAATCAGGGTGAACGCCACGTTGCAATTTCTGGCAACTGGGACAAACGCCACAGGAATCGGTATCTGTTCTATTCGTGCAAAATAAATACGTAACAAAAGCATGCGCCATCGCCAGCTGTGCTCCTCCGGTAGGACCCACGAATAATTGTGCGTGCGCGATGTGTTGATTTTGCACCGCAAGCGACAAAGTTTTCTTGGTTTTATTCAGACCTGGAATGTCTTGAAATCGCATGAATAGGGCTTTTTTTAAAGAAAGAACTAATTTCGGAAAGATGTGTCCGCTTTCCAAATTTCTTCCATGCTTTGGCGTAGATTTTCGGGGATTTCCTGATTTTTCAATTGTATCCAAGCACAAGCAGCAGCGAAGGCTTTTTCGAAATCAAATGGCTTCAGCGATGGATATTCCCCAAAACTAAAGGACGGAATGTAACGCGGCGGAAAACCGATGCTTGAAAGGTTGCAATGACTTCCAATGACGGTTCCCGTATTCAGATTCGTTCCTACGCCGGTGGTGACAAAGTCACCGATGATTTGGCCTAGAGACTTTAAGCCGGTATTTCGGGGTCCCTTTAACGCATAATCGTACAGGGAAACAGTTTGGATATCATTACGTAGGTTAGAACCGTTCGTCAGAGCCCCTAAATTTGAAAAGGATCCCACAATCGAGTTGCCTACATAACCCTCATGTGCCTTATTGCTGAATGGGAAGAAGATGCAGTGGTTGATTTCGCCGCCTACCTTGCAGCCTGGGCCAATCGTGGTGTTCGGGCGAATCTTCGCCCCAATATTCGTCGTTGCGCCTGTTAGAAGTGCCGCAGGACCCTGAATCAGCGTACCTATTTGTATGTTAACGTCTTCGCCTATGTAAATGGGTCCTTTGCTGGCATCTAAGATACTTCCCTGCACCTGTGCGGAGGGATGAATGTAGATGTCTTGCGAACAGATAAATGTGTTGTTTCCGGGAGCTGGATTGTTTCCCTTGATTTCAGCCCTTAAAAATTCGGCTTGGTAGGTCAGTAAATCTTCTGGATGCTGGAGGAAAGGGAGGTGTTGTTCAATGCGATGGATGCCTTGTCCTCTTTGGGCCAAAACCAGACCTTCATATACATACGAACTATCTGCCGGGAGCTGGTCTAAAAGTTGAAAAGTAGAAGGCAACGGTAGGATAGCGCTGAGTACCTGAATGTCCGCCTGATCAGCGTTTGAAATACGTGTAGGCCACTTGCTTTCCAGGGTACTCGTACATAACCATAATTCAGCGACTTTTCGGTGCTGAGTGAGCGGTTGTAGAGCGGCCTTTAGAGCCTGGTCCTCGAATAAATGAACAGAAAGCTGCATAGGACAAATCTAGGATAAAAAAAGCCTTCTCCCAAAAGATGGAAGAAGGCTTTTCGTATAGGCGGTAGGAAAATTACTTCGCGTAACGCTTGTTGAATTTGTCCACACGTCCTGTTGTATCTAACAATACGTTCTTACCTGTATAGAATGGGTGAGATTGAGATGAAACCTCTAATTTGTATACTGGGTAAGTAGCTCCTTCGAATTCTGTTGTCTCTGTAGTAGCAACACATGAACGAGTTAAAAACTTGTAATCAGCTGATAGATCGTGAAATACAACTTCTTTGTATTCTGGGTGGATATCTTTTTTCATGATAATGGATAATAGACGATTCCCTGCCGTCCCGTTTAAATTAAGTTTTCCAAAGGGGATATTTGGACCCTACAATAAGGGATGCAAAATTACAGAATGTATTTTATTTTCCAACTATTTTCTTTAACAAAATTTTGGGGAATTTCATCCGTTTTTTTGGTGTTAAATTTTTCCAAAAAATATTTTATAGCATTTTTCTAAGGAGCAATACGGCTAATGAATTGAGGGAAGGGGGTTTGCATGTGGCATTTCAAATACGACCTTTTTTTTCTTTTTTTCAGGTCAAAAATAGTTTGCACGGAGCGTGCTTTTTTTCTAATTTTACCAAGAGCACAATCAGCCAAAGATGCTTCAATTTTTGGTTTAGGAAAGCATAAAAACAAAACCGCCACACACTCAATTTGTTAACGCAAAAAGAGTCCAAAAGCTAAGAAAAAAATTCTCTTAACGCAGGGAATCTATTGACTGCTTTTTTGTTGTTGTTAGGTTTAAACATTTATATAGAATACGAGTTTTAAATAATAATTGATAGATACACATGTACGTAGTAAAAAGAGACGGTCGTCGCGAATCAGTAAAGTTTGACAAAATCACCGCCAGAATTGAAAAGCTGAGTTACAGCTTAGATCCATTTTTTGTTCAGCCGCTAGAGGTTGCCAGAAAAGTGATCACTGGTTTGTTTGATGGCGTTAAGACAACTGAACTTGATAATTTAGCGGCTGAAACAGCTGCCTCTTTGACGACAAAACACCCAGATTATGCGGTTCTAGCGGCTCGTATCGCTGTTTCTAACTTGCACAAGAACACGTTGAAGTCCTTCTCGGCTACAATGAAGCGTTTGTTTACATACATCGATCCCAAGACAAACCAAAATGCGGCTCTTCTTTCGAAAGAAGTATATGACATCATTAAAAACAATGCGGTAGAACTAGATGAGGCAATCATCTATGACCGTGACTTTGGTTATGACTACTTCGGATTTAAGACCCTAGAGAAGTCCTATCTATTAAAGCTAGATGGTCAAATCGCAGAACGTCCTCAACACATGTTAATGCGTGTGGCGGTAGGTATCCACAAAGAAGATATTGCAGCTGCTATTGAGACCTATAATTTACTGTCTGAGCGTTGGTTCACTCACGCGACTCCGACCCTATTTAACGCAGGTACTCCGAAGCCTCAACTGTCGTCTTGTTTCTTGCTTACTATGCAGGATGATTCGATCGAAGGAATCTACGATACATTAAAGCAAACGGCTAAGATATCACAGTCTGCTGGAGGTATTGGATTAAGCATCCACAACATCCGTGCTACAGGCTCTTATATCAAGGGTACAAATGGTACTTCGAATGGTATTATCCCAATGTTACGCGTATTCAACGATACAGCTCGTTACGTGGATCAAGGGGGTGGAAAGCGTAAAGGAAGCTTTGCGATCTACTTAGAGCCATGGCACGCAGATGTGTTCGAATTCTTAGAATTGAAGAAGAACCACGGTAAAGAAGAAATGCGTGCGCGTGATTTGTTCTACGCCCTTTGGATTCCAGATTTATTCATGAAGCGTGTAGAGAATAACGAAGAGTGGTCTCTATTCTGCCCTCACGAGTGTCCAGGTTTAGCGGATACACACGGAGCTGAATTCGAAGCTTTGTATGAGAAATACGAATTAGCTGGTAAAGCTCGTACAGTTGTAAAAGCACAAGAATTATGGTTTAAGGTATTAGAATCTCAAACAGAGACAGGGACGCCATACATGTTGTTCAAAGACCACGCGAACAATAAATCAAACCAAAAGAACCTAGGTACAATCAAGTCTTCGAACTTATGTACAGAGATCATAGAGTATACAGCGAAAGACGAGGTAGCGGTTTGTAACCTAGCTTCTTTAGCCTTGCCTAAATATGTGAACGCAGATGAAAACGGTGTTTTACGTTTCGATCACAAGAAATTATACGATGTGACGAAGATTGCGACACGCAATTTGAATAAGATCATCGATGTAAACTATTACCCAGTTAAAGAGGCAGAAAACTCGAACCTACGTCACCGTCCTATCGGTTTAGGGGTTCAAGGATTAGCTGACGTGTTCATCTTGTTACGCATGCCGTTTGAATCAGCAGAAGCGCAACAACTGAACAAAGATATCTTTGAAACCATCTATTTCGCAGCGATGGAAACATCGATGGAATTAGCAAAAGTAGAAGGTCCTTATTCTACTTGGGAAGGTTCTCCTATCTCGAAAGGTGTATTCCAATTCGATATGTGGAACGTGACTCCATCTTCAGGAAACTGGGATTGGGAAGATTTACGTACGAAAGTAGTAGAGAACGGCGTGCGTAACTCTTTATTAGTTGCTCCTATGCCTACGGCTTCTACTAGCCAGATCCTTGGTAACAACGAATGTTTCGAACCATATACTTCTAATATCTACGCTCGTCGTGTATTATCGGGTGAATTTGCGATCGTTAACAAGCACTTGTTGAAAGACTTGATCAAGTTAAACTTGTGGAATGATTCCATGAAGAACAAATTGATCATCGCGAATGGATCCGTTCAAAACATTCCGGAAATTCCTCAAAACTTGAAGGATTTGTACAAAACGGTTTGGGAGATCAAGCAAAAGACTATCCTAGAAATGGCTGCAGATCGTGGAGCGTACATTTGCCAGTCTCAAAGCTTAAATATCCACATCCAAGATGTGAACTTCGGTAAATTAACTTCGATGCACTTCCACGCTTGGAAGCTAGGCTTGAAAACAGGTATGTATTACTTACGTACGAAAGCAGCAACGGATGCCATCAAGTTTACTGTGGAAAAACAAGCAGAGCCAGCTATCGAGCAAACGAATTTAGTGAACGAAACTGAATTAGTGTACTCAGAGGCAGCAGCGAAAGCTGCGGCAGCTAGCTTTGATAACAGTGCAGAACAAAATAAAGCAGATATGACTTGCTCTTTGGATAACCCAGAGGCATGTGAGGCTTGCGGATCTTGATACACACCTGCTATTAAATAATGAAAAGTCACTCAGCCCTTACTGTTGAGTGACTTTTTGCTTTTAAAAAAAGACACAGATGAAAAACATATTCATAAAATTGTTCTGGCTTGATGCCATCGTAGAATTATTGTCCCCTATCTTATTTTCGAATTTCCCGGAGATTAGATATGTGACAAAACCCTTGCTTTTGATTCTCCTGATGGGACATATCGCCATGGAAAATCCGAGGCCGGCGCTTTTCTTTACGGCCATTTTTGCTTTGCTAGGGGATGTGTTTTTAATGCTCCCAGGCGATAGCCCACTGTATTTTCAGCTAGGCTTAGGATCCTTTTTGATTATGCAGTTGAGCTATATTCGCCTATTCGCTAAACAAGCTTCTGAGGAGGCTTGGGTGCCTTTCTATGCGCGAAAGCCTTTAGCTGGTATACTTATTTATGTGTTCTCGTTTTTAGCTTTTTTAAACCCACATTTAGCGGGTGGGATGAAGATTCCGGTGACCTTGTATGCGTTTGCGCTGGGATCGATGCTGTATTTTGCCATTCGTTTACGAAATCAAATGATCGTCTGGGGCGCATTTTTATTTGTGGTATCTGATAGTGTTTTGGCTTTTGGAAAGTTTTATTTTTCTTTTCCGGGGATATCTACGGTGGTAATGAGTACTTATATTGTGGCTCAATTGCTACTAATCAGCGCTTTGTGTAAATTGCAGCTTAAGAAATAAAACATGTCGACTCAAATCACTGAATCTCTTTTATCCACATTAGGCAGCACCTTGCAAGGGTCGCTTCACACGGATACCGTGATGAAGACCTTGTATGCCACAGATGCATCAGCCTATCGGGAGATGCCTTTAGGGGTAGTGATTCCAGAGACGCAGGGGGATTTAGAGAAAATCATTCGATTTGCGGATAAGCATTCTATCCCATTAATTCCACGTACAGCTGGGACCTCATTAGCAGGTCAAGTAGTGGGTGAAGGTCTAGTGGTGGATGTATCCAAGTTTTTCTGCCGAATTTTAGAGGTGAATGAGGCAGAGTCCTATGTTTGGGTAGAACCAGGAGTAGTGCGTGATGTACTCAATGTGGAGTTGAAGAAACACGGTTTGTTTTTTGGTCCTGAGACATCTACTGCAAATCGCGCGATGATCGGAGGTATGGTAGGAAATAACTCCTGCGGTTCTAATTCCGTGGTGTATGGTTCCACGAGGGATCACGTGTTAGAGGTGGAAGGATTTCTTTCGGATGGTACGCCAGTTCATTTTAAGGCGGAAGATCCTTTTGAGACGATTAAAACACTGGAAAAAGGATCGCGCTTGCACGGTATTTATGAAAAGACCTTAGCCGCCTTGTCCGATCCGAAGCATCAGAAAAATATTATTGAAGAGTTTCCAAAGCCGAGTATACATCGCCGAAATACGGGATATGCCGTGGATATGTTATTAAATACGAAAGCTTTTGAAAAAACAGAGGCGCCTTTTAATTTCTGTTCATTGATCAGTGGGTCAGAAGGAACCTTGTGCTTTGCCACACGCATTAAGTTACATGTAGATGTGTTGCCGCCAGCTCATTTGGGTTTGGTTTGTGGACACTTTAATACGATTGATGAGGCTTTAAGAGCTAATTTAATCGCCTTGCAATTCAATCCATCTGCTTCTGAGTTGATGGATCATTATATATTAGAGTGTACGAAGGCTAATCCTGAACAACGTCAGAATCGATTCTTTGTCGAAGGGGATCCTGGAGCGATTTTGGTTGTAGAATTGCGTTCAGATTCGGCAGAAGATTTAGCTTCTCAGGCTAAAGCTTGTGAAGCAGCGATGCGCAAAGCGGGTTTAGGCTACCATTTTCCGTTCGTGACGGGAGGTGATGTGAAAAAGGTTTGGGACTTGCGTAAGGCTGGTTTGGGGCTTTTGTCTAACCTTCCTGGTGACGAGAAAGCGGTTGCTGTGATTGAAGATACGGCGGTGGATGTAAACGACTTGCCTGCCTTTATCGCCGAATTCAATGAGATTTTACAGGCCAATAATCTGTATTGCGTGCATTATGCGCACGCAGGATCAGGTGAATTGCATTTGCGTCCCATCATTAATTTGAAGACGAAGGAAGGGCACCAGCAATTCCGCCACATTGCGGAGGAGATCGCTCGATTAGTGAAGAAGTTTAAGGGTTCTCTTTCTGGAGAACATGGAGATGGTCGTTTGAGGGGGGAATTCATCCCTTGGATGGTGGGCGAGGAGAATTACCAGTTAATGCGGGAGCTGAAGTCTTGGTGGGATCCGAAAGGTGTCTTTAATCCAAACAAAATCGTGGATACGCCTCCGATGGATACCTTTTTGCGTTATGAAGCCGGACAAAAAACGCCTGAATTTAATACGGCCTTTCGCTACAAGGATCAAGATGTGTTGCAACATGCAGAGCAATGTAATGGCTCTGGCGATTGCCGCAAGACGCCTATTTCAGGTGGGACGATGTGTCCCTCTTTTATGGCGACTAGAAATGAAAAGGAAACAACTCGAGCTCGCGCGAATATTTTAAGAGAGTTTTTAACACGCTCAGAACAGCCTAATCGCTTCGCTCACGAGGAGATTAAAGAGGTAATGGATCTTTGTTTGGCTTGTAAAGGCTGTAAGGCAGAGTGTCCTTCGAACGTCGACGTTGCGAAATTAAAAATGGAGTTCTTGTACCAGTACCAAAAAGAAAAGGGTCTTCCTTTGCGTTCTTGGTTGGTAGGGAATTTTGCAAAAATATCAACTTTAGCCTCTTATGTGCCTTTCTTATATAACATGGTTATGGGCACTCCGGCCATTCGCCGCATCTCGAATGCATTAGTGGGTTTCCACCCGGATCGCACGATGCCTTTGATGGCAAAACAGACTTTGTGGTCCTGGTTAAAGGCACGTACTAGTCCAGTGCAACCGAAATCAGTTTACCTGTTCGTTGATGAGTTTACGAATTTCAATGACGCTGAAATAGGTCGCACGGCCGTTTTATTGCTAGAGCGTTTAGGTTATGAGGTAAGGACGATTCCACATCCGATTTCTGGAAGAGCCTATTTGTCCAAAGGAATGTTGGACGAAGCACGCGTATTAGCCATGCAAAATGTGCGCTTGTGGTCATCGTTAATCTCAGAAAATACGCCTTTAGTGGGTATTGAGCCGTCTGCTATTTTAACCTTCCGCGATGAATATCCTGATTTAGTCTCGGATGAATGGGTAGAAAAGGCGCAGGAATTAGCGAAAAACACCTTATTGCTAGAAGAATTTATCGCGAGAGAGGCTGATGCGAAGCGTATTACTTCGAAGGCATTTAGCTCGGAGAAGAAATTGATGAAATTACATGGCCACTGCCAGCAGAAAGCGATCTCTTCGCTGGTGGCAGCGAAGAAGGCGCTGTCCTTGCCAGAAAACTTTGAGGTACAATTAATTCCATCTGGATGTTGTGGAATGGCTGGATCATTTGGTTACGAGAAAGAGCATTATGATTTGTCCATGCAGATAGGGGAACTGGTATTGTTCCCTACCGTGCGGTCACAGCCGGTTGTGGTTGATATCGTCGCGTCGGGAACCAGCTGCCGTCATCAAATTCATGACGGCACGAAGCGGCATGCGAAGCATGCCGCGGAGATCTTGTTTGCCGCTCTAAAAGATTAGAATTTCCAACGTACGAAAGCTTCCATGGCTTCGTATTCTGCGAGGCCTAACGCATTGTAGATGGAAGCCGTTGCTCGGTTTCTTTCTTCCGCACGTTGCCAAAACTCCCTAGAATCATCTCCTTGGAAGACGACACCATCTTTTTGGGACTGGTGTTTGAAAATACCCATTCTCTTTTTAAATACTTGATCTGGTGACATAGGTACCGCCATTTCGATTTGGTCAATATCCCATTCTGCCCAGGCACCTTTATACAACCAAACCCAGCAGTTCTTCATGTATTCCCGGTGTTTCAGTCGTGTTACAGCTTCTAAAATAGCATCTAAACAAACCTTATGTGTGCCATGTGGATCGGCTAAATCGCCAGCGGCATAAATCTGTTGAGGTTGTATTTCCTCGATGAGGTCCATGACGATTTTAATATCCTTTTCCCCGATGGGTTTCTTGCGAATGGTTCCGGTTTCATAGAATGGCATTTCTAAGAAGTGTGCGTTTTCTTTTTTGATCCCCACGAAGCGACAGGTATTCTTTGCCTCTCCTTTTCGGATTAAGCCTTTGATTTCTCTCACTGCCGGAATATCAATTTCTGAATCTGGTTTATTCTTGAGGAATTTAATTGCCTCCTTGTAGATCCGGTTCGCTTTGGCGTTTGGGCTTTCGAATTTTTCGTTAAAGTCGACTACGAATTCGGCGAAACGAAGCGCCTCATCGTCCGCTACCGCGATGTTTCCGGTCGTTTGGTAAGCCACATGGACATCATGTCCTTGGTCATGCAGGCGTTGGAAAGTTCCACCCATGGAGATAATGTCGTCATCGGGGTGTGGACTAAAGATTAATACTTTTTTCTTTGCAGGGAAGGCACGTTCAGGTCGATGGGTATCGTCTGCGTTCGGTTTTCCACCTGGCCAGCCGGTGATGGTATGCTGTAAATAGTTGAAAACTTCGATGTTGATCTCATAGGCTTGTCCATACAAAGATAGAAGTTCGGATAAACCTTGCTCGTTATAATCTTTCGAAGTTAGTTTTAATACAGGCTTTTGTAAGGTCAAGGAAAGGTGGGTTACGGCCTTCTTGATCATATTGCGATCCCAAGTCACCGAGTCCACTACCCACGGAGTTTTAATCCGTGTTAACATCGAAGCTGCCGTTTCATCTAAAATGAACGATGCATTCGGATGTAATTGTAGGTAGGAAGCTGGGATATCAGAGGTTACCGGTCCTTCCACAGCTTTGGCAACACTTTCCGCTTTGTGTTCTCCCCAAGCCAGTAGAACGATCTTCTTCGACTTCATAATGCTGTCGATACCTAGCGTGATAGCTTTTTTGGGCACTTTTTGTAAGCCTCCAAAATCTGGTGAAGCATCGATCTTCGTTGCGATGTCCAATGTCATTAAACGTGTTTTCGAATTGATGGTGGAACCAGGTTCGTTAAAACCAATGTGTCCATTTCGTCCTATACCCAATAAGTAATAATCGAACCCACCTAGTCGTTCGATCTTGGCTTCGTAGTCCCGGCAAAACTCAGGAATTTTTTCTAAAGCCAAAGTTCCATCAGGTAAGTGGTAATTTGTTACCGGTATATCAATGTGATCAAAGAGTTGTTCCTTCATAAATCGAACATAACTTTGAATTGAATCAGGCTCCATTGGATGGTATTCATCCAAATTAAAGGTGATCACATCTTTGAAGCTCAAGCCTTCTTCTCGGTGAATTCTGATTAATTCTTGGTATACTTTTTTAGGCGATGAGCCGGTGGCGAGGCCTAAAATACTTGGTTTACCAGCTAGGTTATTTTTGCGAATAAGATCCGCAATTTCTTTCGCAACTGATTTAGAGGCTAAGTCAGAATCTGAAAAAATATGTGTAGGAATGCGTTCAAAGCTAATTTCTTGTTCCATGATCTTATTTTTTGGTGTTTTTAGAAGCTACGATTAATAAATCGAGAGCCAGTATTTCGAAAATACGCAAAATGGTTTTTAAGGCAGGATTGCCTTTGCCTAATTCAATGCTGTGTATGGTTTTTATCGCTACACCACTTTGTTGGCTGAGTTCTTCTTGTTTTAAGCCGATAGCATTTCGTTTTTCACGAATGATCTGTCCGAATACTTTTAGATCCATAAGTTGATAGGTTTTGGACAAATGTAAATAAAATTTAATTAATTTTCTTATATCGGAATTATATTACTGATTTTTATTTATAATGTACATTTTCCATTTATCATAATTTAACTTCAAGGCAAAAACAATTCCCGTATATTTGGGTTTTTAAACTGATGCGCAAACTCCTACTATTTATTTTTTTGCTCTTGTCTGGGTTATTACAAGCCCAAAAATCAACCATTAGTGGCTATGTAAAAGAGGCTGCAAGTGGAGAAGGACTTATTGGTGCGAGTGTTTATGTAAAAGAGCTTAAAACAGGTAACGTAACGAATACGTACGGATTTTATAGTTTAACACTTCCCTTAGGCAAGTATACTTTACTATTCTCCTCTTCTGGTTTTAAGAAGCGCGAGCAAGAGATTGTCGTAGCTGCTAAGTCTCAAGAATTGTCCGTTGAATTGGTAGCTGATTCGCAAGAATTAGCAGAAGTTATTGTCAAAGCACGCGCAAATGATGAGAACGTTAGAGGCATCGAGATGTCTGTAAATAAGGTTGATATTAAAACGATACGAAAAATTCCTGCCCTTTTAGGTGAAGTAGATTTAGTTCGTGCCATTCAATTATTACCAGGGGTTTCTACGGTGGGAGAGGGAGCTTCCGGCTTTAATGTTCGTGGTGGCGGTGTAGATCAAAATTTAGTCTTATTAGACGACGCTCCGGTATATAATTCATCCCATTTATTTGGTTTTTTCTCTGTTTTTAATCCAGATGCAGTAAAGGATGTTAAGTTGTTTAAAGGGGGTATTCCTGCCATGTATGGTGGTCGTGCTTCTTCTATTTTAGACGTAAAAATGAAGGAGGGCAATGCGAAGAAACTGGAAGTGAATGGTGGAATTGGTGTTATTTTCTCCCGTCTGTCCATAGAAGCACCTATTGTGAAAGATAAAGCCTCTTTTATCGTGGCTGCACGACGTTCGTATATTGATATTTTGGCAAAACCTTTTTTGACAGGAAATAATGCCAATGCGGCTTTTAACTTCTATGACTTGACGGCCAAAGTTAACTATACTATCAACTCTAAGAATACGGTTTTCATGTCGGGTTATTTTGGACGCGACGTTTTTGGGACCGGGTTTGGTTTTGATTGGGGAAATACGACCCTGACTACTCGTTGGAATCATGTTTTCTCGAATAAGTTATTTTTAAATGCGACAGCCTTCTACAGTAATTACGATTACATGTTAGATTCTGATATTGAAAATAAGCGCCCCAATGATTCTTTTAAATGGACATCTAACATAGAGAACCTGAGTATCAAACCAGATTTCACTTATTATGTAAGACCTGATAATACGATCAGTTTTGGAGGCCAATTGCTATCGTATGATTTTACGCCTGGAAAAGCCAATGCGACTTCGAATGGAGAGAAAAGGCAATTTGGCCAAGCTAATAAACGGGGGATCGAAGCATCTACCTACATTGGGCATGATTGGAAACTCAACTCAAGGTTGACAGTTCAATATGGAGTTCGCTATTCGCATTATGACTATAAAAGCTTGAACGGTGAATATTATGATCGTATTCCAGTTCCCATTAGCACAGAAAATCCATCGGGTTATGTATTGAAAATTAATCAAACAGATCCTGAATCTGTAGTAGCTTCTTATGGGAATTGGGAACCACGGTTTGCGTTGAATTTAACGGGGAATGAGACCACCTCTTTGAAACTAAGTTATAATCGATTGGCTCAATACATTCATTTAATGTCAAATACAGCTGCATCTACGCCATTGGATGTTTGGACATCATCCACTAATAATATAAAACCTCAGATAGTGGATCAGGTGGCTTTAGGATTCTTTAAGAATTTTGGGTCTGAAGGAAATAATTATGAATCTTCCATCGAAGTGTATTACAAAGACATGCAAAATCAGATTGATTATGCTGACCGAGCTAATTTATTTCTAAATCCCTTTTTTGAAAAAGACTTATTATTTGGCGATGGGAGAGCTTATGGAATCGAGTTTTTCTTAAAAAAGAATGTGGGAAAATTAACGGGATGGGCAAGTTATACCTTAGCAAGAACAGAACGCAAAATAGAGGGCCTAAATAATAATCAATGGTATGCAAATCGGTATGATCGAACCCATACATTAAATTTAGTAGGTCAATATTCACTTTCTGATAAATGGTCATTTGGCGCAAATTTCGCCTATATTTCTGGAGTTCCTTATACGGTTCCAGCCCAAAAATATGTTTTTGATGGCATCGCCTACCCTCAAACCATACCAGGTACACGTGGAAATATTCGTGTCCCTGATTATCATCGATTAGATATTTCTGCTACTAAGAAAAATAAGAAAGCCTTATTTGGAAAAGGTACTTCCGAGTGGGTTTTCTCCGTATACAATTTGTATAACAGGAAAAATCCTTTTTCCATTTACACTAGACCAAACGAAGATAATTCGATACAAACAGAAGCTGTTCAATTATCTATCATAGGTTCATTTGTTCCTGCCGTCACCTATAATTTTTCCTTCTAAGATGAAGCCTTATTTCATACTAGTTTTGCTGATTGCTTTAACGTCTTGTGAGGAGGTAGTTAACTTACCTAGTCCTATTTCGGATAATTACTTTGTTGTTGAAGGAAATTTGACTAATCAAAGTTCAGCTCAACAGATTATTTTGTCTCGTTCTCAAGATTACTTTGATCAAACAATTGCTCCTAAGTTAACTGGTGCTGAAGTGCTTGTAACAGATACCCTTGGAAATAGGTTTGATTTTAAAGAGAAAGTAGCCCTTAGCGGTATCTATGTATGGGAGCCGAGTGCACAGCAACCTACCTTAGGTAAAGTGGGGACCACCTTCACGTTGAATGTGAAGTGGCAGAACGAAATGATTACAGCGAAGGCTAAAATGAATCGTGTCCCACCCGTTGATTCTATTTTGTATCAATTTGACGAAGCAACAGGCCGTCAAGGAGCGAACGATAGCCCCAAGAATGGATATGATGCTCAGTTTTATGCACGTGATTTGCGCGGTTCAGGGGATTGCTATCGGGTAAAAACCTACGTGAATGGAAAGTTATTGAATGACCCGGATAATTTAACCCTTATTTATGATGCGGGTTTTCAAAAAGGGGCCTTGACGGATGGTCTTCTATTTATTTTACCCATTCGTCGCGCCATTTCCCCCCAGCTTTACTTAGAAAATGATCAGATAAAAGTGGAACTATGGTCCATTTCTGAGGACCAATTTAATTTTTATTCACAAGCTAGATTAGAGCTCAATAATGCTGGACTATTCTCGCGTCCAGCGGCTAATATTCCCACGAACATAAAAAACCTAAACGCTTCATCTAAACTAAAAGGAACAGGATGGTTTGGTGTTTCTGCTGTCAGCATGTTAGAAACAGTAGTTGATCCTAAAAAAGCACGAAAGGGTCTGAAATAAGTTATTCGAAATAAAATAACAGACTAATCGTATGTGAATTGTATTGATTTAGCCTAGAGAATGGGGAAGAACCACCTAATGGGCTGAGATATAAGTTATTCACCCCGTGAGAAAATTTCAATTCAGGATTGAATTTAAAAAATTTATAAAATTTTTCAAATCCGAAGCCATATTCTAGGGATACATCTGTCGTTTTAGCTTGAATTTGTTCCCCTGTCCTTTTCACATTCGCTTCAATACCGAGTTTAAATCCGCCTAAAATATAAATTCGATGGTTTTTTCTTCGAAGGGATCGGTACTTCAGATTTACCGGTATTTCTAACCAAGTAGATTCTCTGTAATAGGTTTTTGTGGGATTTATTCCGGTAGGTGTTACTTCATTAAACTCTATTTGGCGCTCGTACAAGGCTATATTTAATCCAGAACGAATCTCATAATGTTTGTCATACGCATAATTAATAGTGCCACCAATTTGGAATCCTGACGTCTTAGGTGAGCTGGCATTTAAGGCTAATCTGGGAGTTACATTGGATAGATTTAGGGGAGTAGCATCTAATAAAAAATTAGTAGATGCATGACTAATCATAAAACCAAAATGGACGGGTTTATTGTCATAGTATTCATCATGCAATTGCACGTATTTATTAACCTGGCTTTTCAGGGAAAAAGTAAGGCAAAGTGCTATAATTAATCCAAAGATGGTGCTTTTTTTCACGCGTTTTTTGCTTTTTTATGTCCTAAATAGATAGAACAAATTCCTCCCGTCATGGGGATCCATTGGGTATTCACAAATCCACATTCCTCATAAATTTTCAGGAAGTCTTTTCCATCTGGAAAGGCTTGAACGGATTCAGGAAGGTAGGTGTAAGCGGCCGGGTCTTTGGATATTAATTTACCTAACACGGGCAAACAAAATTTTGAATAGAAGCTATAGAGTTGCTTCATTGGGAAATTTTTAGGATTCGAAAATTCTAAAATCAAACAATGTCCACCAGGTTTTAATACACGGTACATCTCTTTCAAGCCTTTATCTAAGGTTTCATAGTTTCTTACGCCAAAACTAACGGTAATGGCATCGAAACTATTGTCCGAGAATGGAATTTTTTCGGAATCTCCTTTTTGCAAGGAAATGATGTTATCTAAGCCTAATTTCTTAATTTTTTCCACTCCAAAGGCTAACATACCCTCAGAAATGTCAATTCCAACGATTTTTTCTGGCTTAATTTTTAAGGCTTCAATGGCGAAATCTCCTGTACCAGTAGCAATATCTAAAACGGATTTGATCCCTTTGTTTTGCAATAATTTGATGGCTTTTTTTCGCCAAATAATATCAATCCCACCACTTAATAGATGATTCAGAAAATCATATTTGTGTGAGATGGAATTAAACATGTCAGCGACCTGTTCTTTTTTTCCTTTGGACTGATTCTTATAAGGGACTACCATAATTATAGGGAATTGGTTACGAACTAAACCAGTTCAATAAGCCAATGTTTCATAAAATTACCAAAAAAATCGTTTAAATCGCGCTCATATGGAAAACTGTCACCATGATCCACATGATAGCAAAGCTGATGACAAGGGAAATATTCACTAAAGAAGCAGCAAGTGGCGTATTTAGATTTAATTCATCTGAGTAGGTGATGACGGTCATTCCTACGGGTAAGATCAGACAGAGCATTAATAGATTCCTAAATCCTAAGTCAAATGGGAGGAGATAAAAGCAAATGCCACCTACTAAAAAACCCATAAAATAGCGTAGGGTCAATACTTGGAAAACGCGGAAATAGGTTTTTTTTGAGAGACGGACACTGAAGTAAATTCCCATTAAAAGTAACACAATGGCCTTATTGCCTGATGCAATGGTTGAAATGATGTCTAATGCAAAAGTGGGGAATTTGATTTCCAGTACATTAACTACCACACCAAGCACCATCGCTTGTAGCGGTGGAAGTGATAGGATTCTTTTGAAAATATGAGCAACAATATTTTCATTTTTAGGTCCTCTACTGAAATAGTTGCCCATTCCATAATTCACAATGAAATTTATTACAGAATTTCCGAGGTCAAACATGATGGCATAAGTTAAACCTTGTATTCCAAAAATACCTTCAATTAACGGATAGGCGAAAATGCCTAGGTTAAAACCAGCGCTACCGACCGTCATTACTCCTCGATTTTCTATTTCGGTTTTTTTGAATAAATGAAAAGCACTAAAGGATAAAAACATCCCAAATAACATCGCAATCAATGGTAGGTAGATGAGATCCCACGTGATATTTACCCGAATCATGGTAGAAAAAACCAATGCTGGGAACGTAGTATGCATCAGGAATTTCGATATCGATTTCCCATCGTGTTCCTGAATAAATCCCGCGCTTTTTAATGCATAACCGATGGCAATAATACAGAGAGCAGAACCAAAAACGATATTAGGATCAGTCATTTATATAGGCTTAGGAAGTGAAATGCGAAAAGTAGATCCCCTACTTATTTCGGTGGATTTTAAAATCAATTTCCCTTCATGGTAATTCTCAATAATTCGTTTCGCCAAAGTTAAACCCAAACCCCAGCCGCGTTTTTTGGTAGAAAAGCCTGGAGAGAAGATTTTAGAGGTATTACTGGCTAAGATACCTTTGCCTGTGTCAGATATGTCAATATGAATTTGATTATTCTTACCCTCCTTTAATTCAATTCTCAATTGTCCATTCCCACTCATGGCATCTACTCCGTTCTTACATATATTTTCAATCACCCATTCAAAAAGGTATTTATTGATGTTCGCTAATTGATTTGCGGCTAAAGAGGAATGGATTTCAATGGTTACTTTAGATGAAATTCGAATCTTTAAATAGTTGATAAATCCTTGAATCACCGACTCGATATCCTCTAATTTTAAAATAGGAGCAGACCCAATATTAGAGAATCGAGTGGTGATCGTTTCTAATCTTTGGATATCTTTCGATAATTCTATTACGATATCTGGATTGATATGCGGCTCATTTTTCAATAATTCTACCCAAGCTGTTAGAGAAGAAAGGGGGGTTCCTAATTGATGAGCCGTTTCTTTAGCTAATCCTACCCAAACCCGATTTTGCTCCGCTCTACGTGAATAGGAAAGAAAGATGTACCCTAAAAATCCGATGATTAATACCACTAATAATTGTGATAGTGGATAATAGCGTAATAATTTCAATAATTTAGAATTCCCATAATAGATGTATTCTTTCTGGAAACCCATGTCCATCTCGATGGGTTTGTTATTCTCAGCAATAATCTCGGCTAGTTTCTGTTGTAAAATTTCTTGCTTCTGTTCCGTACTTAGTGATTCTGTTAGGGGGATGTTGATGGAATTCAAATGTCCTGAACCATCTTTCCAAATCACGGGTATGGTATTATTCTCGTTTACTTTTTTGATACGTTCAAAAAAGAAATTAATATCTGCATTATTATCACTAGTCAAGGCATACCGTATGGTTTCAGCGTACAACTCAATTTGCTGTTTCTCCCGTTCCTCTAATTTAGAAACTAATCCATCTGTAAAATAAAGGGAGAATCCCGCCATCAAACTACTAACCGCAAAAAAGGCCACCTTCAACCAAGTATCTCGGTTGTAAAAGGCTAGAGGCAAGGAAAAATCTTTTACTAGTTTCATAATTCTTACCCTTAAAAGGGTACGTTCATCACAAATTACCAACCGTTTATCCAAAATCACAAATTAATTTTCTAAGGTACTTTGCATTACATAGTACCTTGCCTATATTTGCATTGTTAAATTAAACAAATAACCGATGGATATTGAAAATGCCAAGGTGCAAATGAGAAAAGGAATACTCGAATTTTGTATTCTAAAAATCATCTCAAAAGACGAGGTATATGCCTCGACGATGCTAGCGGAATTGACCTCTGCAAAAATTATGGTAGTTGAAGGGACTTTGTACCCTTTATTAACCCGTCTTAAAAATGCGGGTTTTTTAGATTACCGTTGGGTAGAATCAGCCTCCGGTCCACCTAGAAAATATTATTTATTAACTGAAAAAGGCCAGGAATTCTTAGCGGAAATGTCCTCGACTTGGGATGAATTGCAAGCATCCGTTAATCAAATTTCGAACGCTTCACCGCAGGCTTAACCAAAAAATATATGAAAAAGACTTTATCAATCAACATCGCTGGATTTGTCTTCCACATCGAGGAGGATGCCTATGCAACTTTGGACGCTTATTTAAAATCGATACATGCTTATTTTGCTGCTTTCGAAGGTTCGAAAGAGATTATCGCCGATATCGAGTCAAGTATTGCGGAGAAATTTTGGAACATCCGAGAAACTGAGAAAGTAGAAGCCATTTCGCAAGCTCACGTAGATGCCTTAATCGCTTCTTTAGGAACTATTGCTGATTTCAAGCAAGTGGAAGAAGAGGAAGACAAGAAGGAAGGATATACGGCACCTACATCAGAAGCCGGTCCTAAGGTATTCCGTCGTGATATCACCCGTAAGCAGCTAGGTGGAGTAGCAGCTGGTATTGCACGCTATTTTCAAGTAGACCCGATCTGGGTTCGGTTGATTTTATTAGTATTGCTGAGTGCAAGTTTCCCTTTGTTTCATGTAGGAAATATTGTTTTCTGGGCTTATATCATTCTTTGGGCAGCTATTCCGGGAGAAATGAATCCGGATGATGATAAGTCATATCGTAAGTTTTACCGCGACCCTGAGAAAAAAGTGATCGGTGGAGTTATGGCTGGTATTGCCGCTTACACGGGTTGGGATGTAGGATTATTGCGCGTTCTAGCAGTTTTGTCGGTGGGATTGTTTGGTTCAGGAGTCATTGCTTACCTCGTTATATTAGTCATTACGCCCGAGGCTAAGACGATGAAGGATAAAATGGAGATGACGGGTGAGCCGATCACGTTGGAAAATATCGAAAACAACATTAAGAAAAGTATTCAGCCAAATGAAACGGAAGAAAATGGCTTAACGAAAGTATTGTTATTTCCTTTCCGCATTTTTGCCACCGTTTTCTCTGCCTTGAAAGGGCCATTGAACATAATTAGATGGATCATTCAAATTTTTTTAGGGATCATATTGTCGATTTTAGGTATGGCATTTATTATCGCTTTGGTCGCTTTATGTACGGTTGGATTTACGGGAATTGACCAAGGGCAGCTTGTTCATATGGGCCCATTGCCACTTTATTTAATCGCGAAAGATCTTCCGTTCTGGACAGTTCCGGCTTTGGTTTTGGCTTTATTACCTCTATTTGTTTCGATCGCTATCGCAGGAGTCTCTTTATTAGCCAATCGTAAGTTCTACAACAAGACCTATAAGATAGTTTCGACTACCATGGTGATTGTAGGATGGATTGGGTTATTTGCTGCAGTTCCTTTTGTGGGCCGTAATTTCCAGCGTTCAGCCGCTTACAATCAGGTGAAAGATATCGCTGTTTCGGATTCTACAACCTATGTTTTAGATATCGATAAAAAAGACAATGAGACGATCTGGCAGATGATGTTAGGGGAAAAAGTGGAGGAGTTTACATTTGACTTTGATGATGATGAGGATAACCACGATTATAACGAGGAGCGCTTTAATCGTACGAATATCGAGATCGAAGGCTACGACGGGAAGACGATTCAGGTAATTACGTATGCGAAATCGCAAGGTTTAACGCGTAAAGAAGCAGAGTCTAATGCCAAAAAGATCAAGTATAATTACTTGCAAAAAGGGAAGGACTTGCGTTTTGATACACATTTTGGGCTATCTGACGCGCGATTTAGAGCACAACGATTGAAAGTGAAAATCATGATTCCGTATGGTAAATCCTTTAGCATGACGCGTGATTTTGCTTTATATATGGATAATGTGTTGGAATCAGGTTATTTTCATGAAGAGGGACAAGAGTTGTTCACCGGTTCGCTTTGGAGCTTCTCAGCAGATAAGGGTTTGATTTGTTTAAATAGAACTCCTCACAAGGATGAGGAATCTGAAAATGAGGATTTTTCAGATGAAAAGATGGGTTTTACGATCACGAAAGACCTAATTAATTTCAGTTCAATTTCTGGTTTGAATACGGAGTCTTCTCAGATCAAAATTACGAGAGGCGATCTTCCTAAAATTACTTATCGTGGAAATCAAGCGTTAGAGAGCTCTGCTCATGTGGAGAATAATGTATTAGTATTAGATAAAATTCAGCCTGGAATCCAGGTAGAAATTGTTGTACCAGAATTAACTAAGGTGGAACTTGGTGGAAATGCAAGTACAGAAATAGCAGGATTTACTTCGTCTAAATTTGATGTCATTTTGCGTGGCTTTCATTCGCTTACTTTGAAGGGTGGGGGAGATCAATTGAATGCAGGTTTATTTGATTCCGCGGAGTTAATTGCCAAGGATTTTACCGTTGAAAAAGCTTTTGTATCCCTTGATAAATATGCCAAAGTAGAGTTAAACGCCTCTAAAATGGTGCAAGGAAAGAAATATGAAAGTTCGAAATTCTCGAATAAAACAAATACAGGTGTGAGCTATAAATGGAATGTTATTAAATAACGTGCAACCTTTTTTAAAACGTCAGCATCTAGCAACAAATAAAAAAATATGAAAAAAATCTTGTCTTTATTCGCCGCCTTTTTAGTCGTATTTAGTTCATTCGCAGATCCTGCCGTAATAACTAAAAAATTCAAAGTAGCTAATTTCAAATCCATTGACTTAGGGAGTGCCTTTGAGGTACATGTTCACAAAGGGAATGTCTATGCCGTTTCCATTACGGGACGTGAAAAAGATTTGGAAGATATTGAGGTTACCTCGTCTGGAGGAAAATTGCAAATTGGATATGAGTCGACCTGGAATTGGGGTTGGAATAATAATCGATCGAAAGTAGTTGTTAATATTACCCTTCCTCGACTTGACAGTGGAGAATTTACGGGTGCTTGTAAAGTTGATTTACAAGGTTTTACTAACGAAGAGGAAATGCGTTTGTTGTTCTCTGGAGCGGCAAAGGGTGTAGCTGAGGGGCTAAGAACCGATAAATTGCGCATAGAATTAAGCGGTGCTTCAGATTTTAAAATGAGTGGTCAATCTGATTATTTAAAGATCGATGCCTCCGGAGCTAGTAGCTTGAAAGCATTAGAATTTTTGTCTCGTAATGTGGATGTAGAAGCTTCTGGTGCCAGCAGCGCTCAAGTACACGTTCAGAAAACTTTGCAAGTAGATGCTTCTGGTGCTTCCCATGTGAAATACAAAGGAAGTCCATTAATCAAGAAAGATCTTTCTGGCGCCGCATCGCTACACCAGGTTAATTAAAAAGTTTTTCACCGGCCTCGATTCGAATGGGGAGGGTGTTTTCCGCGGGAGGAATGGGACAGGCAAATTCTTCATTGTATGCACAATAGGGGTTATAAGCCAGATTAAAGTCCACCCGCAACCGATTGTTTTTTACATTTGTTAGGGGTAAATCTAGAAAACGTCCGCCTCCATAGGTTTCTGTGGGGGCGGATTTGTCTTTAAAGGGGAGGAAGAAGTCCCCGTTCTCGCGTTGATATAAGGTTAGCGTAACAGTGAAAGTCTGGATATCTGCTTTGATTTTGCCAAATAATATTAATTTCTCCGTGGTTCCATCCGTCATTTTTATATCCACTGATTGCGCTTTTTCTGCTTTTTCTAAGACGAAGTCGACGATGTAATCTTTGTTGAAGGAGTAGTATTTCAGACCCTTGAATTGGGTTTTGTCTTTAATGGGGGACTCTTCGCCAGCTTTAAAGGCGGCGTCTTTTTCGCGACGAATTTTCAGCACATCTGCTCCCGTTTCATCCACTGGTTTTGCCGTAGGAATGCTAAAATAGGCAAGAATGGCGATGATGGGAATCAGAAAGAGGAACCATTTGTTGAATTTCATAGGAATGCGTGTAATTTTGGGTACGCAAAAATAACAATTAATTCAGATGTTTACAGGTATTGTGGAGGCGATGGGATCGCTGGTAAAGACAGAAGCAAAAGGGACGAATGTGGAATTTTGGTTCACATGTCCATTCACGCAGGAATTGAAAGTGGATCAATCGCTCGCACACAACGGGGTTTGTCTGACTGTCGTAGAGATTCAAGGAGAGCAATACCGCGTAACGGCGATAGATGAGACCTTGCAGAAGACGAATTTGGGTGATTTGAAGATAGGCCAAAAAGTAAACCTAGAACGTTGCATGGCTGCCAATGCCCGCTTTGATGGACATATTGTACAAGGACACGTGGACTTAACAGGTGTTTGTACGGAAATCAAAGATCAACAAGGTAGTTGGGAATACCGTTTCTCTTATCCTAAAACGAGCGGACATGTGACGGTGGAAAAAGGTTCGATTTGTGTGAACGGTACTAGTCTAACCGTGGTGGATTCGCAGGATGATTCTTTTACGGTTTGCATCATTCCGTATACCTACGAACACACCGTTTTTCATCAGCTAATTGTAGGTGATCGGGTGAATTTAGAATTCGATATTCTAGGAAAGTATATTAAGAAATTAATGCAGCGATAGCTTTGTTCACTTTTTCAAAGCCAAAACGTTTCCAAGCGATCTCTTTTTGGTCTTGAATTTCTGCCAATCCTAAATTGCCTATACTGCCTAAGTGGGAGTGATTAATTTCGCGCGTACTTCCATCGAAAGCACCGTCCTCGATCTTTTTACCCACGATTTGGTAAGCCTCTCTGAAGGGAACGCCTTGCACGACTAATTTATTGACTTCTTCTACCGAGAATAATAAATCGTATTTCGAGTCCACTAAGAGGTCTTTCTTCACTTTCATATGGCTTACCATATAGTGCGTGATCTCTAATCCGTCCAAAATCTCCTCAATCGCCGGCATCAACAACTCCTTCGTTAATTGGAATTCGCGGTGGTATCCTGACGGTAAGTTGCTCGTCAATAATTGTAATTGATTCGGTAATGCCTTCAGTTTGTTGGCTTTTCCACGCAATAATTCCGCGACGTCTGGATTCTTTTTATGCGGCATAATGGAGCTTCCTGTCGTTAAAGAGCTAGGGAGTTCAATGAAACCGAAGTTTTGGGAATTGTACAAGCACACATCCATCGCTAATTTACTCAGCGTCGTGGCGATCTGCGCAATGGCTGTTAAGACAAATAATTCGGTCTTTCCACGCGATAATTGCGCGTTCACGACGTTCACGTGCGGCGATTCGAAGCCTAATAATTCCGTGGTGTATTTTCTGTCCAAAGGAAAGGACGATCCATATCCAGCACCAGAACCCAGCGGGTTCTTGTTGGCTAGACGGAAGGCTGCCTCCAGTAATTCAATATCTTCTACCAAGCTCTCTGCGTAAGCTCCGAACCAAAGTCCAAAAGATGAAGGCATTGCAATCTGCAAGTGCGTGTAACCTGGTAATAAATCATTTTTATGGGCTTCGCTTTTGGCGATTAATAAGTCAAACAAACGCTCCACCGCGTCAGCGATGTGTTGGATTTCAGCCCGCATAAACAATTTTAAATCCACTAAAACTTGGTCGTTTCTAGAACGCCCCGCGTGAATTTTCTTGCCCTGATCACCTAACTTCTGCGTTAATAAATACTCGATTTGGGAATGCACATCTTCCATTCCGTCTTCGATAGTGAAATCGCCGGCTTCGATTTGGGCATAAATAGCTTTCAATTCAGCGCACAAAGGGCCTAATTCGTCTGACCCCAGCAAACCTACTTTCTCTAACATCTTGATGTGAGCCAGTGACCCCAGCACATCGTAGCGCGCTAATTGCAAGTCATACACGGGGTCATTCCCAATCGTGAATTTCTCGATTTTAGCGTCTGTCGTCTGATTTTCTTTTTGCCAAAGTTTTGCCACAATCTTAAATGCTTAGGGTTGTTAGGAGATTTTGATAAGTTTGGATGCCCTGTTTCAGTTCATCCAAGAAAATATATTCGTCTGCCGTGTGCGATCTGCCGGAGTGTCCGGGACCGATTTTGACAGAGGGTATCGTTAATAAAGCTTGATCGGAAAGGGTAGGAGAGCCGAATAAGTTGATGCCTAAACCTTTTGCCGCTTGCACTAGCGGATGAGTTTCCTCCATTCTGCTAGAGTTTAAACGCATCGATCTCGGCGTTAATTCGGCCTGAACGATGGTTTTTAATGCTGCCAGCACTTCTTCCAAAGAATAACATTCATTCACCCGGCAATCGATCACGTAATCGCAAGTATCTGGAACCACATTGTGTTGTTTGCCTGCGTTGATGACGGTTACCGTCGTTTTTACAGGTCCTAATAAGTCCGAAACCTTCGCGAATGAATGGTTTTGAATGTGTTGGATATCCTCCAAAGCCAAATAAATCGCATTCACCCCCTCATTTCTCGCCGCGTGGCCCGCAATCCCTTTTACTTTCGCATCTACGACCATCAGGCCTTTTTCCGCAATTGCCATCGCGCAATCGGTAGGTTCTCCCACGATCGCAAAATCGATACGAGGTAATTCACCTGATTGTAATAATGCTTCTATTCCTCCAGTTCCCGATATTTCTTCCTCTGCGGTAGCTGCTAATAGAAGGTTGAAGCCGAGGTTTTCTACAGCGTAAAAAGAGACAAAGGTCGCCATCAAACAAACCAAACTAGCGCCTGCATCATTCGAACCTAAGCCGATCAGTTTCCCGTCTTGTTCTGTCGCTTTGAATGGATCAAAGGTCCAGGAAGCATTCGCCTTTACGGTGTCGTGGTGGGAATTCAATAGAATGGTAGGCTTAGAAGCATCGAAATGCAAATTCGTAGCCCACACATTATTTCCTAAGCGATTAGCCGAAATACCCTGAGTCGTAAAAAAGTCCATCAAAATCTGCGCTGTCCCTTGCTCCTCCTTACTCAAAGAGGGGCAGGCTATTAGCTGAGCTAATAGGTCTTTCGCGGCTAGAAATTGACTTTCTTGGTACATGTTAGGCACTTATTTTTGTTCCTATTTCGGTTTTCTGCAGGTTATCTGCGTGGCATAATCTGACCACGGAAACACCTTCTGAGATCGCCTTTAGGGCATTCTCTAATTTCGGGATCATCCCAGCAGAGACGATTCCTTTTTCTCTTAATTCGATAAACGAGGCGGGATTTATGGAGTTAATCACTGAATCATCGTCAGTCGGGTCCAATAAAACGCCTTTCTTTTCAAAGCAATAGGTTAAGGTAACATCATAAGATGAGCTGAGGGCAATCGCCAAAGCCTGTGCCATCGTATCCGCATTCGTATTCAATAGTTGACCGGCTACATCTGCCGTAATGGGAGCGAAGATGGGAGCGAATCCAGCGGCGATTAAGCCTGAAAGGGAATCTGCATTAACCGACACTATATCACCCACAAAACCATAATCGATAGGCGTTGTGGCTCTCTTTTTCGAAAGTACGATTCGACCATCTGGCCCCGTAAGGCCTAAAGCATTACAGGAAAGACCTTGTAATTCAGCCACAATTGATTTATTAATCCAACCCGCATAAACCATCGTCACAATACGAAGGCTTTCTTCGTCTGTCACCCGTCTACCCTCAATCATTTGACTCTCGATACCCATCGAAGCTGCCATTTGAGTGGCAATCTTACCACCTCCGTGCACCAGCAATTTAGGGCCAGTCAGAGAAGCAAAGTCCTGCAAAAAGCTAGCCAGGGCGGAAGGATTGTCGATGACATTTCCGCCTATTTTAACTACTTGAAGGGTGGGTTTAGAAGACATTAGAATAAATAAGGGCTCTCCGTTCTCATGATGGTTAAAATCATTTCCTTTAAAACAGCCTGTGCCGCCCAAACCCGGTTACCCGCTTGTTGAATCACAATCGAATTAGGGGAATCGATCACTTCGTCAGCGACTACTAAATTCCGTCTAACCGGAAGGCAGTGCATGAATTTGGCATTGTTTGTAAGGCTCATTTTCGCGGCATCCACCATCCAAGCTGGATCGGAAGAAAGTATTTTTCCGTAGTCTTGGTAGGATGACCAGTTTTTGGCATAAATAAAATCAGCACCCTCATAGGCCTCTTTAGGGTCGTAGCAAATCTTCGCATTTCCTGCGAATTCTGGAGCTAATTCATAGCCTTTCGGGTGTGCAATCGTGAAATCCACGTCAGCGTGATTCATCCATTCCGAGAAGGAATTAGGCACACATTGCGGTAAGGCTTTCACATGCGGAGCCCAAGTCAACACCACTTTAGGACGCTCTACGGTCTTGAACTCGTTGATTGTAATTAAATCTGTCAAGGACTGCAAAGGGTGGCGTGTTGCTGATTCCAAACTAAGGAATGGGCGTCCCGTATATTTCAAGAACTGGTTTAACACCTGTTCGCTATAATCTAATTCTCTATCTACTAAACCAGGGAAACTACGCACCCCTACGATATCGCAATAGGAGCCTACGACAGCTGCGGCTTCTGAAATATGTTCTGCCTTGTCACCATTCATGATGACGCCTTCGTTCATTTCTAGTTGCCAAGAATCGGCTCCCACATTCATGATCATAACCTCCATTCCGAGGTTTTGAGCAGCTTTTTGGGTAGAAAGGCGCGTCCGAAGACTCGAGTTGAAGAATAATAAGCCGAGCGTACGGTTTTTCCCAATGTGCTTATCAGCATACGGGGTCTTCTTCATCAACAAAGCCTCATTGACTAAGTTTTGAATATTGTAAGCGTCTTTAACCGAAGTGAAATTTTGCATGCGTTTAGCTGTCTAACATTGGCAATTCAGTAAAATTACTGAAAAAGATCAGTATCGAAGGCGTTCCCAGGTGAAAACTTGCATAGGGTTTTCGAGTGCCAGTGTTTTCTCCCCTGTTTTTTGGAAGTCGTTTTTCTCCAAAACCCGTTGCGATCCCACATTGTTCACCGGTGTTTCCGCGCGAATAATACGTAATCCGGAATCTTGAAAAGCCCAATCGCATAAGGCCTGCACCGCTTCGGTGGTAATTCCCTGTCCTCTGAATTTCTGATCCAGCGCATAACCGATCTCGGTGGCTCCATCGTTGTCTGGCAATCCCGCAAAACCAATCCCCCCTACAGAGCAGGACGAAGCCGTCAAAATTATTTCCCAATTTGTGTACCAATAATAGTCCAATGGAAATTTTGCTGTTTGAGGAATCCAATAATCGCGTAATGCTTGAACGGTTTCTTGTTCATAAAACAATTCCAAATTCCAATGGTTAGGTTGAAGTTCTAGTATTTTTTCTAGATCTTTGCGCCCCGATTGCAGCCATACTTGCAGCAGCGGATTGTTCAATGGGATTAAAGTAAGACGCGGTGTGCGGAGTTGAATCATCATATTGGACTACAAATTACCCATTTTGGTCGCAAAAAAGAAGGCCTTTAAATTGAATGTACAAATTTTGCATTCGTTAAATAAGATGTTTAAACAACAAACAATGAAAAAATTAGTAACACTTTTTGCACTGATGAGCTTGTCATTAACAGCTATCTCCCAAGTCCCTGGTGGATTTGGTGGTTTCGGTGCAGCGCCTAAGAAAGAGACAGTGATTCCTGGTACAGCGCAATCAGCGCCTAAAGGAAGTGCAAAAATCATCGGATTCCTTTTAGATTCGACAGATTCAAAGCCAGTGGAATTCGCCACTTTGGCCCTTATTAATACAAAGACAAACAAACCAGTTGATGGTACTGTAGCAGACGGTGTAGGTAAATTTACCTTAAACAAAGTCGCTGTAGGATCCTATAAAATTGTGGTATCTTTTATCGGTTATGATAGCAAAACCATTTTTGTGAATGTAACAGAAAAGAATGATGACCAGGATTTAGGTGTGATCAAATTAGCACAAAGTTCTAAAATGCTTTCTGAGGTAACAGTGGAAGGCCAACGCGCATTAATAGAGGAGCGTGTGGATCGCACCGTATATAATGCAGAAAAAGATGCTTCGAATCGGGGCGGAGATGCAACAGATGTATTGAAAAAAGTCCCAATGCTTTCTGTCGACTTAGATGGTAACCCTTCTTTGCGTGGTTCTACTAGTGTGAAAGTGTTAATTAATAACAAGCCTTCTACTATTATGGCATCTAGTATTGCGGATGCGTTGAGACAAATTCCTGCAGATATGATTAAAACGGTGGAGGTAATTACTTCGCCTTCAGCTAGATACGATGCAGAGGGTAGTGCTGGTATTATTAATATCGTTACGAAAAAGAATACTTTACAAGGATTAACCTTGTCATTTGATTCCTCTGCAGGTGTCCGTGGTTCAAATTTATCATTAAATGGAAACTTTAGAAATAAAAACTGGGGAATGTCATTAGGTGGTTTTGGCCGTTCAGAATACAATGTGAATGGTAAATTCGAGAGTACTCAAATTACGACTAATAATGGTTTACAGACGACTAACGTTCAGACAGCAGAGACGCGTCGCGAAGGAATTTTTGGAAACTACCAATTGGGTTTTGATTGGGACATCAATAAATTTAATTCAATTACAGCAAGTTCACGTTTTGGATTGCGTAACGGAAATAACTGGCAAGATGGTTTGCAACAAATTAGAAACGGCAACATCACATCACTTCGCAACACGAATTCCTTAGATAACTCGGCGAACGTTGATATCAATGTGGATTATACGCATACGTTCTCGAAACCACAAAAGGAGTTCTCTATCTTGTCCATGTATAGCCGTAATAATCGAGCTAACGATTTCTATAACTTGATAATGAATCCTAAATCTACTATGTCAGAGATTATGAATTCGATTAAGAATGAGAATACCTCTTATAACGAAGAGGCTACCTTCCAAATGGATTACCAAACTCCAGTAGGAAAGAATCAATTAATTGAATTTGGAGGTAAAGGAATTTTACGTAATGTAACATCTGATTATAAGTCATTTACAGCGGCATCAGATGGACTATATACTCAAGTGAATTCCGCGATTTTACCCTCCAACGTGTTTGACTACAATCAGAATATCTATAGTACCTATGGATCTTACACTTTGACGACTAAAAACAAGTGGAGTATTAAGACAGGTGCTAGATATGAGTACACGGATATTTCAGCCAGTTTCTTGAAGAAAGAAGGTCAAAATACAGTGATTCCAGCTTATGGTGTTCTAGTTCCGAGTTTTAATATGTCAAAAACATTCAAGTCAGGTACTTGGAGATTCAGCTATAACCGTCGTATTCAACGTCCAGGAATTCAAAATTTGAATCCAAACGTAAATGCAACGAACCCGTTGAATATCTCAACGGGAAACCCGAATTTAGCTCCGGAATACACGAACAATTATGAAGTTTCCTTCAGCAAATTTGTGAAACAAACCTACGTTTCTACGTCCTTCTTTATCAGAAATACTACCGGTGCAATTAATCAAATTAGAGAGGTATTCGGGGATACAGTCAAAACGACATCTCAAAATATTGGTAATGAAGATGCATACGGTGTGAATGTAAACTTAAATGTTAACCTGTCTAATAAATTAATGATTGGAGGAGGAGGAGATCTTTCCTATATGCTGTTAGCAAATAATGTTCCAGATCCATTGTTAAATGCAAAGAACCAAGGATTGCAGTCTAACTTCCGTGTATTTGGTAATTACAATATGGGAAATGGTTGGGGAGCTCAAATTTTCTCCTTTTACCGAGTTAATCAAGTTCAGTTGCAGGGGTCTCAAGGAGGTTTTGGAATTTACAGCTTAAGCTTTAAAAAGGACTTTAAGAATAAGAAAGGAAGTGTTGGTTTTGGTGCGGAGAATTTCTTTACTCCAGAAGGTTTTGTTATTCGTAGCGAAACTCAAACACCAATTATCAATTCTAAAAGTGAGAATACGTTGAGAAACATGAACTTTAAAATCAATTTCTCTTACCGAATCGGTAAGATGTCATTCGGTCCTACGAAAAAGAAGAAATCGGTTAATAATGATGATACGAAAGGCGAGGGGGATGCAGCTCCAGCAGCTCCACAACAACCAATGGGTATGCCAGGCATGCGTATGGGTGGCGGCGGAGGTGGCTTCGGTGGCCCACGTTAATCTTTGCTAGCAAAATAAAAAAGGGAACCTGTTGAGGGTTCCCTTTTTTTATGGCAAATTTATTGCGTTCGACTATTTATTGCGTTCTATGGTGTAACTGATGAGATCTCCTAACGAGTTTCGATACGCCGAAGCAGGGAAGGTGGCTAAGATAGTTCTCGCTTCTTCAGCGATTTCATTCATCTTTTTATTTGCATAAGAGAGACCTCCTGTTGATTTGACAAAGTCAATGACCTCGCGTACTTTATTGGAATCCTCCGATTCTTTTTTAATCAATTGGATGATGTGCTTTTTAGTCGAGTTGTCCGTATTTTGTAGGGCATAAATCAATGGTAAGGTCATCTTTTTTTCTTTGATGTCAATTCCCAATGGTTTACCTATTTCGGCATCCCCATAATCAAACAAATCGTCCTTGATTTGAAAGGCAATGCCCACTTTCTCTCCAAATATACGCGCCTTCTCTACTAGTTCTTTTTCCGCCCCAGCAGATTGAAATCCAACTGCGCAGCAAGCTGCGATCAGGGTGGCCGTTTTCTTTGTTATAATATCAAAATAAATATCTTCTGTGATATCAAGTTTTCTGGCTTTTTCAATTTGTAATAATTCCCCCTCAGCCATCTCTCTAACAGCAGTAGATACGGATTTTAACAGATCGAAATCTTCATGTTCAACCGAAAGCAACAAGCCTTTAGACAGCAAATAGTCTCCTACTAAGACGGCAATTTTATTCTTCCAAATAGCATTAATGGAAAAGAATCCTCTTCTATAATTCGAGTCATCTACGACATCGTCATGAACTAAAGTAGCGGTGTGCAATAATTCGATTAGAGCGGCGCCTCTGAATGTTTTTTCGGTTATTTCTCCTACACAGCCTGCTGTCAAAAAAACGAACATGGGACGCATCTGTTTACCCTTTCTTTGGACAATATAATGCATGATGGTGTCGAGCAACATCACTTTTGTCTTCATGAAAGCTTTGAACTTCCCTTCGAATGCCTTCATCGAATCATCGATGGGGGCTTGAATTGAAGAGATGGAGTAGGACATACGGATTGTTTGAATCAGTAAATTGCGTAAATTTAATCAGATTTGTGGATAAAAAGGTATTATGAGTAAGATTTTAGTCTTAGCGGGTGGGTCAGTGAAGGGAGCCTTTCAAGCCGGTGTAATCAAGGCCCTTTTTGAAAAAGGATATCAGCCTGATGCTATCTATGGTGTGTCTGCTGGGAGTTTAAATGCCGCCTATTTAGTGAATCAATTTGGGAAGCAAGTGAATGAAGGTTTACCCATTTCTTATCCACAAGCAGCTCAAGATTTATGGGATTTTTGGGAGCAACGAATTACCCACCCAGCATGCTTATCAAAACCCTTTTCTATTTTTCAATTAGGATGGACTGCTTTGACTAAGAAGTTCAAAGGACTAGTGGACACAACACCTTTGCGGGAGTTATTAATGGATGTACTTCATTTGCGTAACCTAAACGCGAGTCCTATATCCCTTAAGGTAGGTGCTGTCAATATAATAGAAGGGGCTATGCATTATGTGGACCCAAGTTTTGAGAATTTTTTGGACTATTTGATGGCTTCTTCGGCTGTGCCTATTTTGATGCCTGTGGTGGAGATGGAGGGCGAGAAGCGAAAATCATACCTTGATGGAGGATTGCGTGACGTGGCACCATTACATAAGGCTATCCAGGATGGCGCAACAGAAGTAGTGGTAATCGCCTGCCATACCGAGATGATAGAGGGAGGAGATTTTGATTCTGGTGATCTGTTAGCTTTAGTAGATCGGGTGATGGATATCGCAGTGAATGAGATTTTGAATGCAGACTTAAAAATGTCTCGATCTGAAGTAAAATTGACCATTATTCGCCCAAAACAACCGTTGAGTATCGATATTCAGCGCTTTACTAAAATGGACATTCGTCGAATGTTAGAGACCGGTTATGCGCTAGGAATGAGTGAATAAAAAAAGCCTCGAATTTCGAGGCTTTCTGTTTATACCGACATGATGTCTTTTTCCTTCTCGGCAAAGATTTGATCGATCTTCGCGATATAGGCATCTGTTTTCTTTTGGATCTTATCTTCTGCCTCTTTAATCGCATCTTCCGATACGCCATCCCCTTTTAACTTCTTGATGCTATTGTTTCCGTCTTGACGCGCATTGCGGATATTAATCTTAGCCACCTCAATTTCTTGCTTACAACGCTTGACTAAATCACGGCGACGGTCTTCTGTCAAAGGAGGAATCGATAAACGTATGATTTCACCATCATTCATGGGATTTAATCCCAAGCTTGAATTACGAATAGACTTCTCGATTTCAGCGAAAATTCCCTTTTCAAAAGGCTTAATCGCAATCGTACGCGCGTCCGGAGTCGTAATCGATGCAGCACCTGAAATAGGCGTTTGCATCCCATAATAATCAATAGTCAAGCCATCCAGCATGGATGTGCTTGCTTTTCCTGCTCTAATTTTTGATAATTCGATACTTAAGTGCTTGATCGCCCCATCCATGGTTTCGACGGTTGCGTCAATATAGAATTCGATTTCTTCCATTTTATCAATTAACTAATTAATGTTCCAACATCCTTACCCGATACTAAGGCGGCTAAATTCCCTTCTTTGTTCATGTCAAACACAATGATGGGAACGTTATTTTCTTGGCATAAGGTAAACGCCGTGGTATCCATAATTTTTAAACCTTTCGAGATAGCTTCACCGAAGCTCAAGTTTGCATAGCGCGTGGCTGAGGAATCTTTTTCTGGATCGGCTGTGTAAACGCCATCTACACGGGTTCCTTTTAACACCACATCTGCTTCGATTTCAATCGCACGTAGGGAGGCAGTAGAGTCCGTCGTGAAATACGGGTTACCAGTTCCTGCACCAAAAATCACGATACGACCTTTTTCTAAGTGACGCATGGCACGGCGACGGATGAAAGGTTCACAAACTGCTTCTACTTTGATAGCTGTCATCATGCGCGTATACAATCCTTGTTTTTCCAAAGATGCCTGTACCGCCATTCCGTTAATAACGGTCGCTAACATGCCCATGTAATCGCCTTGAACACGGTCGATGCCCGCTTTTGCTGCGCTTGCGCCGCGGAAAATATTTCCTCCACCAATAACGATGGCTACCTCAACTCCTAAATCATGCACTTTTTTAATTTCAGCTGCATATTGACCTAGAATGTTCGGATCAATCACTTCTCCATCTGTCGAAAGAGATTCGCCTGAAAGTTTCAATAAAATGCGTTTGTATTTAGGTTCTTTCATGAGGAGCTCGTTTATGTCGATTTTGTGCGTTGCAAATTTAGGAAAAATCTAGGTCTAGGCAAGGCTTTCGTCCTTCGCTTTAGGTAATTTATACCAAGGCAAATAGGGATGCGCATGGTGTTCATAATGATAGCCAAAAAAGTAGCACGAAATAAACGCCCAGAAATGGTTTTTGCCTTGGCTTCTGGATTGTTGTTTATTCTCAGGAGCATGTTCTCCCCGGTGTGGCAGATACGTTCCGAAAATAAATAATTGAAGCGTACTCAAGATCGCTGGCAATTCCCAAAACAGAATCAAATTCCACATGGGAAACCAGATTTTCAAAATGTTATAGGTAATCGCCATCGCCAGCACCTGTTTCCATGTTACATATTGCCAAATAAATTTGAACCACCAGAATAAAAAAGGACCTTGATGAACATCTGGGTCATTATTTGTGTTCACGTGGGCGTGGTGCAAATGGTGTTTTGACCGTAAGGTACTATAATCATTAAAGGCAAAAAGGAGGGTGCAGAAACGCCCAATTGCGTGATTTAGACGGGGATTCTCCGCATAAACAACTCCATGGATGGCATCGTGCGAGGTAATAAATAAGCCGGTGTACAAATGGGTTTGAAACAGAATGGCTATATAAATCCAAGGATCTGACCAGCTGAAATCGGTGTTTATCCAGTAGGCTAAATTCGCGCTCCAAAGGGTAATCAAAACCGCAGCCCAAATAATTCCCTGAAATTTATTTACTTTGTTCATAAATTAGCTAGGTTATCTAGCACCTATATGACCTCAAAACTATGAAAATTGTTCCAGCATTGCTGCTTTTTATTTTGTCTTTTACATTTTTTGCCGGTGCGCAAAGTAATTCCACTTCCAGCTTGTCCACCTATTGCAATCCAATGAACTTGGATTACGGTTTTACACCCATCCCGAATTTTTCAGAGCAAGGTCGTCACAGGGCAACGGCAGATCCGGTGATTTCGTATTTTAAAGATAAATATTACTTGTTTTCCACGAATCAATGGGGCTATTGGTGGAGTAAGGATATGCTGAAATGGAACTTTGTCTCTCGTCGATTTTTACAGCCTTACCACAAAGTGTATGACGAACTGTGTGCACCGGCGACGATTACCTTAGGTGATAGTTTGTTAGTGATAGGTTCTACGTATGCGAAGGATTTTACACTTTGGTATTCCCAAAAGCCTGAAACAGACACGTGGAAAGAAGCCGTGCATGCCTTTTCAGCAGGGGCCTGGGATCCCGCTTTCTTTTTAGATGACGATAACCGATTGTATTTGTACCATGGTTCGAGCAATTTCTACCCCATGTATGGACAGGAAATCGATCGTAAGACCTTGCAACCAATCGGGGAGCGTAAGGATTTGATTAAGCTGAATGATGAATTGCATGGTTGGGAGCGCTTTGGGGAATACCAAGATAATACCTTCTTGAAACCCTTTATGGAAGGCGCTTGGATGAATAAATACAAGGGTAAGTATTATTTGCAATATGGGGCGCCAGGAACTGAATTTTCGGCTTATGGGGATGGTGTTTACACGTCAGATCATCCGATGGGACCCTTCACATATCAAGCGCATAATCCGTTTTCGTTTAAGCCGGGTGGATTTACTCGCGGTGCGGGTCACGGGGCTACTTTTGAAGGACAATATGGTAACTGGTGGCATGTAACGACGATTACAATTGCGGTGAAGAATAGTTTTGAGCGTCGCTTAGGACTTTGGCCTACGTATTTTGATAAAGACGGGATTATGTTTACAAATACAGCTTACGGGGATTATCCGCATCATATGCCTACGAAAAAAGTAGATCAACCTTCTGAATTATTTACGGGTTGGATGCTCTTGAATTACAATAAGCCAGTCCGTGTTTCATCTAGTTTACCAGGTTATTCGGCAAATTTTGCGGTGGATGAGCAAATGAAAACCTATTGGTCTGCGGCCTCTTCTAAAAAAGGGGAGTGGATTGAGACCGATTTAGGGGAGGTTTCTACGCTGAAAGCTTTGCAGATTAATTATGCAGATCAGGATGTGGATTCGAGTTTCCTCGGAAAGATCAATGGAATTTACCACCAGTACCAAGTGATGGGAAGCAAGGATGGGAAAAACTGGTCTCTGATTATTGATAAGTCTACGAATAAAACGGATGTCCCTCACGATTATATTGAATTGAAAAAGCCAGTGGAAGTGCGCTATTTAAAGCTAGTGAATCACCACATGGCAGCTGGGAAATTTGCGATTTCAGGTATACGGGCCTTCGGTTTTGGACATGGTGAAAAACCAGAAGTGGTTAAGGATTTATTGGTGTTACGAGGAGAACACGATTCACGAAGTGCTTGGTTAAAATGGGGACATAAGCCGAATGCGACAGGTTATGTAATCTATTCTGGCATAGCTCCAGATAAAATGTATACCTCGGTGCAGGTTTTCGGGAGTAATGAATATTATTTCAAATCGATGGATCGTGGCAAGACGTATTATTTCCAAATAGAGGCCTTCAACGAGAACGGAATAGGGGAACGAGGACCCATCATTGAATCAAAAATAATTGAATCAAAATCAAGCCTTTGATCGATTGATTTCGTATACACCGATTAACAAAACAACCATCGCGATGACTTGCGAAACGTATACTTGTTCACCATCGAAAACGCCCCAGCCCACGGCTACAATTGGAATAATGTAGGTCACTGAACTAGCTACAATGGCATTTGTCCATTTAATCAACTGGTTGAATAAAACCATAGCGATCGCAGAGCCGAAAACACCTAAAGAACAAGCCGCTAAAAATGGCCACCATTCAATGGGCTGTGAGAAGAATCCGGTGGAGGCCAATAGGATCAATGACAGAGGACCTATCGCCATAAATATACCTGAGGTAGAAGTGAAGGGATTCAATCCTGAAAATTTCGTCTTGATAATGTGCAAATTGATACCGTACAAGAAAGTAGCTAAGACTACCCAAAGCGCGTGGTAATTAAAATCTAACTGAAAACCTTCTCCACCTACGATCAAACCGAAACAACCGGCGATGCCTAGAACGATTCCCAGTATTTGGCGCCATTGAAAACCTTGTTTAAACAAAAGAATTCCAACAATCAGTGTAAAAAGTGGCGTAAAGGCATTCAACATTCCCGATAGGGCGGAGGTTAAATGTTTTCCTGCTATGGAAAATAAGATGGCAGGTAGTAGATTTCCAGTCAAACCTGCTAATAAGAAGCTCTTCCAATGTTCCTTTTTTACCTCATATCTTTGTTTTAAGAATATCGGAATAAAGAAGATGAAGGCCGCAAATATCCGCAGGGCACCCACTTGCGGAGAACTGTAATAGGCTAAACTTTTCTTGACTAAAATGAAAGAACTACCCCAAATTAACGAAAGCGCGATAAAGGCTAAAATGACGAGTACTACAGGGAATTTTTGTTTGTTTTCCATTAGGCATGTAAAGGTTCTCCAGCGTAATGCGCTGAAATTTCGTTTAGAATTTCTTTGATCTCCTCGAAGTCATAGGTTGTCACTAAACGAGTTCTAAAAGGTTTGAAATGATCCATTCCGCGGAAATAATTGGCGTAATGACGTCGCATTTCGACTATACCACCGTGGTTTCCTTTCCAGCGGATAGAAAAATCTAAGTGGTCTAAGCAAACTTGTAAGCGTTGTTGTAGGGTAGGAGGGTCTAAATGTTCTCCAGTAGCTAAATAGTGTTTGATCTCATTGAAAATCCAAGGATAGCCTATGGATGCTCGACCTATCATGATACCATCTACTTCATAGCGGTCGCGGTATTCTTTGGCCTTTTCCGGTGAATCGATGTCGCCATTACCGAAAATGGGGATATTAATCCGGGGATTTTTCTTCACTTTCGAAATCAATTCCCAGTCCGCCGCGCCTTTGTACATCTGGACGCGTGTTCTTCCGTGAACAGTAAGTGCCTGTATTCCAATATCTTGAAGACGTTCAGCTACATCCTCGATATTTTTTGTCGAGTCATCCCAGCCTAGGCGTGTTTTGACGGTTACTGGTAAATGAGTGGCATCCACAACAGCCTTTGTCATCGCTACCATTTTGGGAATATCTTGCAATAAAGCGGCTCCTGCGCCTCTGCAGGCTACCTGTTTTACTGGACAGCCATAATTGATGTCAATTAAATCAGGTCCTGCCTTCGTCGCAATTTCTGTACAAGAAGCCATAGTTTCAATGGAGCTGCCAAAAAGTTGAATCCCAATCGGGCGTTCATATTCAAAAATATCGAGTTTTTGAACGCTTTTTGCTGCATCTCGAATCAGTCCTTCGGAAGAAATAAATTCCGTATACATCAAATCAGCACCATTTGCCTTACAAACTGCCCGGAAGGGTGGATCCGAGACGTCCTCCATAGGAGCTAAAAGCAATGGAAATGAGCCTAGCTCGATGTTACCTATCTTTACCATTCTGATTAAAAATTCCGTAAATTTACGAGCATTATGGTAGATAACAATTTTCAAGGGCCCGAACGTTACATTGGATTACTTTCCAAAATCCTGATTTTATTTGGATTTTTCCTTTTAGGGGGCTTTATCGGTCAATTTATTGGTTTATTGTCTGTTGTGATTATTACAGGAATGCCCATAACTAATGAACTGGCACTTCAAAAATCAACGATTGATTTTTTAGTACATCCTCAAAATTATGAAAATGGCTTGCGCGCCTTACTGGCGATGCAGTGGTTTTCGGCTCTTTTTACTTTTGTTGCTAGTTCATGGGCCTATTTGCGTTGGTCTGAGAAACGCGATTTAAATTCGCTTTCCACCAATACAAGACCAGATTACCGCATCTTCTTATGGTCTATCATTACGATTTTAGTGGGCATGCCGCTGCTTGAATATATTATTCAATGGAACCAATCCTTGGTTTTGCCTGCCGGATTTGAGGAGACGGAGAAATGGATGCGTGCTTCAGAGACCCAGCTAGCTGAATTGACAAAGTTTTTAGTCAATTTCCAAAGCCCTGCTGATTTTGCCATAGGTTTATCTGTCATTGCGGGATTAGCTGCTCTAGGGGAGGAATTATTTTTTAGAGGTGTATTACAGAATTTGTTTGAACGCTACGTGGGGAATCATCATGTGGCTATTTGGGCTTCAGCGGCGATATTTAGCTTTATTCATTTTCAGTTTTTTGGCTTTTTCCCGCGCTTGTTGTTAGGGGCATTTTTTGGCTATTTATATGTTTGGAACAGAAATATTTGGATACCTATCATCGCACACTTCTTTAATAATGGGTGGGCGTTGACAATGCAATATTTACATCAGCAGAAACAAATTGCAGTTGATCCGGAGAAATTAGGGGAAATTACCCCTTGGTGGTCTGTGGTGATTTCTTTGGCTTTAGTCGTGTTTTATATTCGTCGACTTCATAGCTTTCAATTAGAAAAATAAGGATTATGGGCTTAAGAGAGATGTCTAATTTGCAACAACGCGTGATCGCAGCCATCATTGCGGTGCCGTTTTTGCTTTTCTGCGTGTTGTTTAGCGATTATACTTTTTTAGGTTTGTTCCTATTAATTGGCGTGGCTGCGCAATTGGAGTTTTATAAGCTCGTAGGAAGTATCAGCGATAATTTACCTTTGACTTTTTACGGTACATTCTGCGGAGTTGTACTCCATTTATTGACATTTTTTATCGAAAAAGGGGAGATCGCCTATTCGAATTATTATATTCTTTCACCGTTATTGGCTTTGATTTTCTTCATTAAGTTGTACAATGCGAAAGATGAGAAGCCATTCAAAAATATCGCTTACACTTTTTTAGGAATTATTTATGTAGCGCTTCCTTTCGCTTTACTGACGGTTTTAGCATTCTTGAAGAATGAAACCTATGATCCCCAAATTATCTTAGGATGTCTTTTTTTATTATGGGCCAGTGATTCAGGAGCCTATTTTGCCGGTACTAAATTTGGTAAAACGAAGTTATTTGAACGTGTTTCTCCTAAGAAATCGTGGGAAGGCAGTGTAGGGGGGTTAATCGCTGCGATGATTGTGGCCTATGTATTATCGATGTATTATACGAATTACGAGTCTTGGCAATGGTTTGGCATCGGAATTATTATCGTGGTGGCAGGTACTTATGGTGATTTAGTGGAATCATTATTCAAACGAAGTATTAATATTAAAGACTCAGCAGACACGATTCCGGGTCATGGTGGTTTTTTAGATCGCTTTGATGGACTTTTGTTATCGATTCCATTCATTATTACTTTCTTAAAATTATTTCCAAACACAAAGCTTTAACAGGCTTTAACAGCATCGGATTCATTTTTTGTTTAATTTCGACTTTATGAAAAAACGATTAGCTGTTCGTGTTTTAGGTATACTTGCTTTCAGCTTGCTATCCCTAGCTGCCTTCTCTCAAGGGCAGGATAAAACAGTGTTGTTTCAGGGTCGTGTGGTGGCATCGAGTAATGCGGAGTTCCTTCCTTTGGCCTATATCTTTAATCCTCAAGCAGGCCGTGGAGCTCTAAGTGACAACTTCGGTCAAGTCGATATGTATGTTTTTCCGGGAGATAGTCTTGTTATTTCTTACATCGGTTATCAAAAGAAATACTACATTGTGCCGCGTAATACTGAGTTAGTGCATCAAGTAATCATTCCGATGGAGGAGATGACAACGATGTTACGTGAGGTGAAAGTTTTTCCACATTCGAGTGAGGATGAGTTTAAACAAGCTTTCTTAGCCATGGAATTACGTGATGCAAAACAGCGCGATAATGCACGAGAAAACCTGGAACAATCTAAATTAAATGTCTATGCCTTACAGGCAGGAATGGGTACATCCTCGAATTTTAGAAATTTTTCAGATATGATGATTTCATCTCAGGCCAATAAGAATTTCTTCAGTAGTCCTATGTTAGCTTTAACAAATCCCTTCGCATGGATTAGTTTCATTCAATCTGTCAAGAATGGTGATTTGAAACGAAAAGATTATAAAAAAGCCTATGAGTTGCTTCCTAAAGAAAACATTAATCGACAAATGTTTTTAAGAAACTTGAAATCCAATTAAGGCTAGCATTCTACCCGTAACTCCTTTTTCAGTTCTGTGAGAGAAAAAATCTGCATTGTTTTCTACGGTGCAGGCTGAATCGATTTCTATTTGTTCAATTCCGAGTGATCGTAATTGCGCGGCGTTGGCCGCTTTCAAATCGACGTGCCATTTTAGGCCTTTAGCTGTTTTGAAATCCTCTGAAAATTGTGCCGCTACTTCTTCCCCCACTTCGAAATGAGGATAACTAATACAAGGACCCACATAGGCGAGAATATCAGCTGGATTAGATCCTCTATTCTCAATCATACGAGTAGCTGTTTTATAGACAATTTGCGCGACAGTTCCTTTCCAACCTGCGTGGATAGCAGCGCAAACACGAGTGACAGGATCTGCAAGTAGAATCGGGGTGCAATCGGCAATTCCTACGCCCGCAAAAACCCCAGGCTGCACAGAAACCAGGGCATCGAATCCAGATTGGTATCCAGCTCTGCCTGTTACCCATATTTTATCGCCATGAACCTGGTAAGATCGGGCTAAATCAGCAGGTGAAATACCTAAGTCAGTGCAGAATAGAGCTAGATTTTGTTCGATGATCTCTGATGAATCATCGGTATGAATTCCTAGATTTAAAGAGGAATAGGGAGCTTCACTTAAGCCACCGTGGCGGGTGCTAATACCCGCCACTAGGCCTGGAATAGATTGAAATATACTTGGTTTTACGACACGATTACGCGTCATAACTTAAACCATATTGCTTTAACACTTCATCAGGAACACCATTCCATTGGTTAGGCGTATTTCCTTTGTAGTCTAAATCAGCGATGCCAATTTTAGAGGTGTAGAATCCAGTCGCTGTTAAATTACGCATCAACGTGAAGAAAGATTCTCCCTGCGATAAGTGCTTAGGCGTTTTACCTGGGTAGGCGATATCGTCTACAATGTTTATGCGCTGTGCTGGTGTTAATTCAGTGAATTTTTTAGAAAAACGCTTGTTTGATTCTACATCTAACCAACGTAACCCACCGCGCATCGGTGTCTTGAATTCTGGTTTATCCTTTACGATGAACTCAATGAATGCAGTTACGCCAGATTGTGAGGCACTGCCTGATTTCTTATCAGCAGGGATGATGATATCGGAAAGCACTGTGATCGTGGCTAATTCGTGCGCGTTCAAGAATACTTCCGCTTTTAGCGCAGCTTCTTGTTCTGCTTCATCTTGCGTGCGGCCATTCGGTCTTTTGACCGGAACTTTACCCAAATTTAAATTCTCAATCGCCTTTTCATCTGGATTGAAAACGGCTAAGCCCAGTGAACTTAAGCCCATATTTTTTAAATAGTCTCTTCTTTTCATCTTACAGGTTGCCTTTTTTGCGTTGATCAATAATGTATTCGGATGTACGTAAGGATAGTGCCAAAATCGTCCAAGTAGCATTTTTATCTCCTTGGGATACGAATGGTGCCGCATCGGCTACGAACAGGTTCTTTACGTCGTGCGCTTGGCAATTCGAATTAAGTACGGATGTCTTTTTATCATTACCCATACGCGCTGTACCTACTTCGTGAATGATACGACCTGGGTCAGCTAAACCATAATTGCTATCTGCACCTGGTTTTTTACCCAAAGCCTCACCACCCATCGAGTGAATGATTTCTTCGAACGTATCTTGCATGTGTTTAGCCTGCTTCACTTCGTAATCGCTCCATTTATAATGGAAACGTAGTACCGGAATACCATATTTATCTACCACGCTAGGATCAATTTCACAGTAATTATCTTCGCGTGGAACTGGTTCCCCACGACCTGCAAAACCTACATATGCACCATAGAAACGACGATAATCTTCTTTCAAAGTAGCTCCGTATCCACCTGCTGCTTTCTTAATACCATCGCGGTTGAAATTCTCACGCCCATTTAGGCCTTCGATTCCCCAGCCGAAACCATAATTAGGCATCCCCATACCTCCACCGTATTCGATGTGGTATCCACGTGGGAAGTCTAATTTTGCGTTATCTAACCACCAAGGAGTATACACGTGCATACCACCTACACCATCTTCATTATAGCGCTTGCGATCAAATAGTGATGGTATGATCGCTGAACGTGAAGCTCCAGTAGAGTCATTGATGTATTTTCCTACAACGCCACTTGAATTAGCGATACCATTCGGGAAGCGAGAACTTTTAGAATTCAACAATAAGCGGGCTGTTTCGCCAGCAGAGGCAGCTAAAACGACGATTTTCCCTTTAACAGAATATTCCATCATCGTTCCTGTATGTACATAAGATACACCCGTTGCTAAACCAGTAATCGGATCTGTCATTACTTCACGCGCCATAGCGAAGGGAAGTAAAGTCGTATTACCCGTTTGGACAGCTGGTTTAACTAATACAGAGGAAGAAGAGAAGTCAGCGTAAGCAGAACAACCACGGTTACATTGGCCACAATAGAAGCAGGAGCCACGTTCGTTATTGATCGGCTTCGTTAGCATCGACATACGCGACGGATAAGTCGGGATGCCTAAGGCCTTATTCGCCTTTTTAATCATTAATTCGTGTAAACGAGGCTTAGGAGGAGGTAAGAAATAACCATCTGGATCATTTCTTAGGCCTTCATTTGTTCCAAAAACCCCAATCATTTTATCCACCTTATCGTAATAAGGCTTCATATCGTCATATCCGATAGGCCAGTCATCTCCTAAACCATCGATACTTTTTCTTTTAAAATCATCTGGACCAAAACGGAGAGAAATACGTCCCCAGTGGTTCGTACGACCACCCACCATTCGAGAACGGAACCAGTCGAACTTTGTTCCGTCTTTACGCGTGTAAGGTTCACCTTCGATATCCCAGCCGCCATAAGCCGCATCGAAATCACCAAAATTACGCAGCGAACTGCTGGCTCCTCTACGAAGGGATTCGTAAGGCCATTTCATTTGGGTCATATCTTTCGGATCAGCAGGGTCAAAAGGCTGCCCAGCTTCTAATATGCAAACTTTTGCTCCGGCTTTTGCTAAGGTATGAGCGGCCATACCGCCACCTGCACCGGAACCAACAATCACTACATCGAATACCTCTTGTTGAGATTTAATGTAAATAGAAGAATTAATCATTTTGTTAATCTAGTTTAGAGAAAACAAAAATAGAAAATTTGGTTTATTTTTGTCATAAATAGACTAGAAATATTTGGCACGGAAAGCAGACAACGGAGAGGAGCCATTGAAAAAGGGGGAAACGCCACTTTCAAGGCAGTTTAATCAAATCAAGGCGAAATACCCAGGGGCTATTTTATTGTTCCGGGTAGGGGATTTTTACGAGACCTTTGGCCAAGATGCAGTGAAAGCCTCTAAAATTTTAGGGATTGTTTTGACGCGTCGTAATAATGGGAACGCCGATGCTGAGTTAGCAGGTTTTCCACATCATTCCTTGGATACCTATTTGCCTAAATTAGTACGTGCTGGCGAGCGTGTGGCCATTTGTGATCAATTAGAAGATCCGGCAACCGTGAAAGGGATTGTGAAGCGCGGTGTGACCGAATTAGTCACGCCAGGGGTTTCATTTAACGACCAAGTATTAGATAATAAACGCAATAATTACGTCGCGGCGATTTCGCTAGAGGAAAAGTCGTCCACCTATGGAATCGCCTTATTGGATATTTCGACGGGGGAATTCATGTGTTCTCAGGGGCCTTTGGCCTATATTCAGAAATTAGTCCAAAGTTTCTTGCCAGCCGAGATCTTGTATCCTAAGAAACACCGCAACGCCTTTGTCGATGCATTTGGAGAACAATTTCACAGCTTTACCATGGAGGAGTGGATCTTTACCCACGAATTCACGTATCCGCTCTTAACGCAACAATTTAAGACCAAAAATCTGAAGGGTTTTGGGATCGAAAATAGTCCACTTGGCATCATATCAGCCGGAGTTATTTTACATTATTTAGCCGAAACAGAACACCGTGCCATCGGTCATATTTCTTCGATTCAACGTATTGAAGAAGATAAATATGTGTGGTTAGATCGATTTACCATCCGAAATCTGGAATTAATTCATCCCACGCAAGAGGGTGGAGTTCCATTGATTGCACTCATCGACCAAACGTTAACAGCCATGGGGGGGCGCTTGCTTCGCAAATGGCTCGTTTTGCCTTTGAAGGAATTACAAACCATCGAGCAACGCCAAGAGGGAGTGTCAGGGTTACTCGTCTCTTCGAGTTTATTGGATCAGGTTTCTGAATTGTTGAAACCAATCGGAGATGTGGAACGGATGATTTCTAAAGTTGCCGCAGGTCGCATTAATCCGCGCGAATTAAATGCTTTGAAAAAGGCATTGCAACAGATTCCGGAGATCAAAACCTTGTTGTCAGCGTCTACATCGCCTAGTCTTTCAGGTCTTGCGAACAGCCTAGATTCCTGCTCGGAATTAGTAGAAAAAATTGAAACGATTTTGCGCGAAGATCCACCGGTCTTAATGCACCAAGGAGGCATGATTAAATCTGGTTTTTTAGCTGAATTAGATGAATTGCACGGGCTTTCCAGTTCGGGAAAGAACTTCTTAGCTGATATCCAAAAGCGCGAAATTGAGCGCACCGGAATCACCTCATTAAAGGTCTCTTATAATAAGGTTTTTGGCTATTATTTAGAAGTCACAAACGCGCACAAAGACCGCGTTCCATCGGAGTGGATTCGCAAGCAGACTTTAGTGAATGCGGAGCGTTACATCACGGAAGAATTAAAAGTGTATGAAGAGAAAATTCTGAGCGCGGAGGATAAAATATCTGTCATTGAATTCCGTCTGTTCCAGGAATTAGTCCAGGAAACATTAAGCTATTTAACTCAGATTCAGCAGAATGCATTAGGAATCGCTACATTGGATGTTTTAGCATCGTTTGCTACTGTTGCGAAGAAGAACAACTATGTTCGTCCATCGTTGAACGAAACAGAAATTATAGATATCAAGGGTGGGCGCCATCCCGTAATCGAAAAACAGTTGCCCGCAGGCGAAAATTATATACCCAACGATATCTATTTAGACGATAAAACGCAGCAAATTATGATGATCACCGGTCCCAATATGGCTGGTAAATCAGCTCTATTGCGTCAAACCGCCTTGATCGTATTGCTCGCTCAGATGGGGTCTTATGTCCCAGCTGAATCCGCGACTTTGGGTTTAGTGGACAAGGTTTTCACACGTGTGGGTGCATCAGATAATTTGTCTAAAGGCGAGTCTACCTTCATGGTTGAGATGACGGAAACGGCAGCGATTTTGAATAATTTATCTTCTCGCTCCCTCGTTTTATTAGATGAAATCGGTCGGGGAACTTCGACATATGACGGTGTTTCGATGGCTTGGGCGATCGCAGAACACTTGCATAATCATCCATCTTACAGGGCTAAAACCTTATTTGCCACCCACTACCACGAATTAAACGAATTAACGCAGGACTTCCCGCGCATCCAAAACTTCCACGTTTCGGTGAAAGAAGTAGGGAATAAAATCATCTTCTTGCGCAAATTATTGCCAGGCGGAAGTGCACATAGTTTTGGTATTCATGTCGCTCAATTAGCTGGGATGCCCACTTCACTCGTGCTGCGTGCACACGAAATTCTTCAAAACCTCGAAAAAGATCACGTGTTAGAAGACAACATCGACAAGCTGAAAGAGATGCCGAAGGCTAATTACCAGATGAGTCTTTTTGGCGCTGAAATTCCGGAGGGCCTCCAAAAAATCGAGGATCAATTAAAGGAATTAGATGTGAATTCGCTGTCACCGATTGAGGCGTTGCTTAAACTTAATGAATTAAAGCGATTGCTTTAAAGATTATAGATAGGAGAGTATAGAGTAGAGATTAGGATTCATTTATCTCTAATCTATGCTCTATAATCTCTAATCTTAGTTTCTAACATCTAACCCCCAATTCAACTTACTCCTCAACGTCTGCAAGAAATCATCCCCTGGAATTTTAATCAATTTCGCCGAGAATGGTGCCTTTTTGACTTCAATTTTGAAGTGACTGTCGATGACTTTAGAGCGAGAGTCAAGTGAGATAAGGAAGTTTTTGCTTCTAGAACTTACTTCAAACGATAAGACAGCAGAACTCGAAACGAGGAGCGGACGCACATTTAAATTGTGCGGGCTCATGGGTGCAATGATGAAAATATCGGAACTTGGAATGACTAAAGGACCACCCACTGCTAGCGAATAACCAGTGGATCCTGTGGCAGTGGAAACGATGAGGCCATCTGCCCAATAGGAGTTTAAATAGTTCCCGTCTACGAATGCCTTGATGGTGATCATCGAAGACGTATCGGTTTTCATAATTCCTACTTCATTTAGGCCAAAACCTTTACCATCAAAAAAGTCGATTTCAGATTCAACAGAAACTAGACTCCTGTTTTCGATGCGGTAATTTCCCTGCAAAACGGTGTCTAATGCTGCGCTAATTTCAGGAGGGGATAAAGTTGCTAAAAAACCCAATCGGCCGGTATTGATACCAAGGATGGGAATTTCTTTTGCACCTATTTGAGTCAATGTTTCTAAGAGTGTACCGTCGCCACCGATACTCCAGGCCATGTCTACAGATTCAAGTCCCTTTTCAGCTGAATAGCTGGGTACATCCGCCACCGAGAAACCGTGTTCTAGGAGGTGATTTTTGAAGAAATCGGATAGGATGGGTTGGCAATTTTTAGCACAAATATCCGTCCACATTTTTTCCATCAAGGGCTTAGTCTCAGCCGAAAATGTTTTCCCGTGAATGGCTAATTTTACACTCATTATAAGTCGATAAAGCGCATTAAATGATCGAAGCGATCTTGATCTACTTCTAATTGCTCCCCAAAAACAAAGGCCTTTTCGATAAAAATACCGTGTCTTTCTAGATTGGAAATAAGTTTGCCAAAAGTCTCTGTTTGTACTTGAAGCACCAAATTAGGCTCTTGAAAAAAACTGCGTACTACGAAGCCATTTTCTTCTTCGATGATGCGAATAATTGTGCTCAAACTGTCTCGTGATGCTTGAAAAGGAATGCGAATAATACCGCCATTTTTATTTTCAACGCCTGAATTTAGTAGAAGATTTCCTACTGCATTTTTGGTCAAATAACCTCTAAACAATCCATCTGCATTCGTAATGGCTATTAGATCTAGGCTGGGTTCATCGAACCAAGGTAGACTAGCTAATACATCCTCTTCCTCTTCCATTCGGAAGGTAGAAAAGTGAGTCTTTAGGTCTGAAAGGGATTGTTCTGGTGATAAAGCCTGACTTAAAACTTCGGTGGATACTAGGCCAATGAAGTCTTTATTTTCTACTACTGCTAACGCATTTACACCTTGGATACGAAGCGTCTTCAGTGATTTCGCCACTGAATCTGTCATCCGCAATACCGGTAAATCGTAATTTAGGTGTGATAGCATCAACATATTAGACGGGGTTTTGATTTAACCACTCTGTTAATATCGTATTAAATTCGTATGGACGTTCCATCATGGGAGCATGGCAGCATTTATCAATGAATCGAAGCGTAGAGCCAGCAATTAATTGATTGAATTCATGACCCACCTCTGGCGGTGTAATCGTATCATTTAAACCCCAAATCAGTAGGGTAGGGGCCTTGATGTGCACAATATCTTTGGCCATATTATTACGCTGAGCAGATTTCGCAATGGCGATTATACGCATCACTTTAGGAATGCTATTTGTGATTTCGAATACCTCATCTACTAATTCTTTACTCGCAGTTTTAGGGTCGTAAAATGTGTATTCTACGCGCTCTTTGATAAAATCATAATTGCCACGCTTAGGATAAGAGCCGCCCATCGAGTTTTCAAAAAGCCCAGATGAGCCTGTTAATATCAAACGTTGGATCTTTTCAGGATGACGCAAGGTGTAAATCAACGCGACATGGCCACCTAATGAATTACCTATCACACTGAAAGTTTTCAAACCTTTAAAGGCGACAAAGCCTTCAATGAATTCCGTTAATCCTTCGCAGCCAGCCTCCTTAATAGGCATGTCATGTATAGGCATCAGCGGGATAATGACCCGGTAATTTGACTTGAAGTGATTAATCACTCCTGCCCAATTGCTTAATGCGCCGAACAATCCGTGAAGTAATAATAGGGTCTCACCCTGTCCTTCATCGATGTATCGGTACTCTCCTTCTGCCTTAATTAGGTACTCCATTCAGGAATTTTGTATTTATAAACTGCAATTTAATAAAAAGAATGTTAAACAATTTTAATTTTGCAGTGTTTTAAAAAATATAATTTATCTATGAAACCTATCTTGATTGTTGGTGGTGGTATTGCCGGTTTGCAAGCAGCCAATATTTTACACCAAAACAACGCAGACTTCATTTTGTTTGAAAAGCAAGGCACCTTAGGTGGACGGGTTTCATCGACTATGAAAGATGGATTTATTTTAGACCGTGGTTTTCAAGTATTGCAAACCTCTTATCCTGAGGTGCAACGTTCTTTAGATCTATCAGCACTTAATTTGAGCTTCTTTGAATCGGGTGCTATGATTAAAGGTCAATTATTTTTCAATCCACTTCGTAGGCCTTTTGAATTGTTTTCATCCGATATTCTCACCTTCAGGGATGTGTTTTCGTTGGCTAGAATTTGGTTTAGATTGCAAGGTGATGTGTCAGCTTTAGATGGTAATAAGCAAACGACACAGGAATTAATCGAATCCTATTCATTTTCTAATCGTTTCAAGAACGAATTCTTGATTCCTTTTTTTCAAGGGGTCTTTTTGCAAGAAAGCTTGACCCAACCGGCTTCTTTGTTTTTCTATTATTTACAGCAGTTTTTGTACGGAAATGCGGCGATTCCTGCTGGTGGGATGCAGGCTATTCCGGATCAAATGGCCTCCTGGCTGCCCACCGATAAAATAAAATTAAATCAAGAAATTACCGCTTTGGATGCGAAAAGTATTACCCTGAAAACAGGGGAGGTTATCGATGGGGAAGCCGTCATTTTAGCGGTGGATTTACCGGTGGTAGCGAAGCTTTTAAAAGCAGATATACCAGCCACTTTGGGTTCTAAGACCTTTTATTTTTCAGCAAAATCTTCAGTGAAACAACCTGCTTTATTGCGTCTTGTGGGGGAAGAACATTTACTTCATTTTACCTGTTTATCTGATGTGAATCCAGGTTTAGCACCTGAGGGGAAATCATTGTATTCTGCTACGAGCCTTACTGAAAGCTCTGAAAAAGAGGTAAAAACTGCACTAGAAAAACAATTGCCAGGGCAGAAATTAACGTTTATTGCCAGTTTCGATATTCCGCATTCTTTGCAACAGGTGGATGGTTATGAAGCGATTAAAAAATCCTCGAACGGAATCGTTTTAGCAGGTGATTATTTAGAATTCCCGTCCTTGCAAGGGGCATTGTATTCAGGAAGAAAAGCGGCCGAAGAAATTTTGGCCAGAACCTGATTTTCGTCAAATAAAGTACGTGTGATTTTTGTACCTTTGTGAGGTTAATCAAACCTCACATGAGAAAAATTGCCTTTATCTTCGCCGTGTTATTATTTGCAGCTTGTTCCAGCTCGAATAAGGACTATCAAAAAGCGGCCTCTAATCCAGAATTCTTAATTCGTGCAGAGGTTATGCTCACCGAAAGTATCATCCACGATATTTTTGCTCCTCCAGTATCCTCGCGTATTTACATGTATGCCAGTATCGCAGGTTATGAGGCTGCAATTCAGGGGGAAAAAGGCTATAAATCATTAGTCGGTCAAATCAACGGGTTTGAAAAAGTGGCTAAAGCTGTAAATGGGAAAGAATATTGCTATCCTTTAGCCTCTACTCGTGCATTTTTGTCTGTGGGTAAAAAATTAACGTTTGCTCAAGAGATGTATGAGGAGTTTGATAAAAAATTAGAGCAGGATTACAGAGCTACGGGTATTCCAGATGATGTGTATGAACGTTCTATTGCTTTAGGGGATTCGATTGCTGAATCGGTGATGAAATATGCATCTAAAGACAATTACAAACAGACGCGTGGCTTCCGTTATACCGTAACGTATAATCCAGGTACTTGGACACCTACTCCACCAGCCTACATGGATGCTGTGGAGCCTTATTGGACGAAGATTCGTCCTGTAGGCTTGGATTCATCAGCACAATTTCAGGCTCCAGTGCCTTCCAAGTTTGATTTAACTCCCGGCTCTGCTTATCACAAGGAAGTAATGGAGGTTTACAATACCATCAATAATTTAACAAATGAGCAGCGTGATATTGCCAATTTTTGGGACTGTAACCCGTTTAAAATGAATATTTCTGGTCATGCGATGTTTGCAACGAAGAAGATGTCTCCTGGTGGTCATTGGCTAGGAATCGTAGGTCAGGTTTCTCGTCAATTAAAGAAGTCGCATGTGCAAGTAGCGGAAGCTTTTGTGATGACTTCGATGTCTATTTTTGACGGATTTATTTCGTGTTGGGATGAGAAGTACCGTTCGATACGAATTCGTCCAGAGTCAGTTATTAATAACAGTATTGATAAGAAATGGATGCCCATTTTGCAGACACCACCATTCCCAGAATATACCTCTGGACATAGTACTATTTCAAGTGCGGCAGCGACTGTATTGACGAAATTATATGGTGATAATGTGGCATTTAATGATTCTACAGAGATCCCCTATGGCTTACCTCCTCGTAAATTTACGTCCTTTAAGCAAGCTGCTGAAGAGGCTTCTATTTCTCGTTTATACGGCGGAATTCATTTTCGTCCGGCATTGGATTTAGGTCTAGTTCAAGGGTCTAAAGTGGCACAGCATTTAATCGCAAGGGTAAAAACCAAGTAATGAAAAACGACATCACTTCTAAGGAGGATATTAAAACATTTGTGGATGCATTTTATGCTAAAATGCCATCAGATGATTTAGTGGGAAAGGTTTTTATGGAGGTGATGCACGTTGATTTTTCTACACATCTTCCTAAGATGTATGATTTTTGGGAGATGTTATTGTTTCAAGGCACGGCCTATCAAGGGGCTCCGATGCGCCCCCATCTGCAGATCAATCAAATTCACCCTATAACCCCGGAGCATTTCGAGCGCTGGCTTGAAATGTTTAGGGCGACTTTAAGGGAATTGTTCGAAGGGCCTAAGACGGAAGAGGCTATTACGAAAGCAGAAAACATTGCGGCTACCTGGGCATATAAACTAGATTATTTAACTCAACACCCTGCATAAGATGATCGTATCTACCCCTGGCCGTATTTGTCTTTTTGGCGAGCACCAAGATTATCTAGGATTGCCTGTGATTGCAGCGGCAATTTCGAAGCGCATTCAAATTGAAGGGGATTTTAGAGACGATAATGTGGTGCATTTTTCCTTGCCGGACGTGGGTGCGGAAGAAACATTTGAGTTAACCTATCCTTTAGTCTACAAAAAAGAACGCGACTATTTCAAGAGCGTATTAAATGTATTGCGCAGGAAAGGGCATCAGTTAGATAAAGGATTAGAATTAACGGTGAGCGGTGCTATTCCCATCAATTCAGGGACGTCTAGTTCTTCCGCCTTACTCGTTTCCTGGGTGAATTTCTTGAATGAAATCTATGGTTTAGGCTATTCCCAAAAACAAGTAGGCGAAATCACTTACGAAGCTGAAGTGCTGGAGTTTTCAGAGCCTGGTGGGATGATGGATCAGTATTCGACGGCTGTGGGGAATGTAATTTATTTAGCCTCTGTGCCGGAAATTAATATAGAAACCTATGCTAGGGAATTAGGAACTTTTGTTCTAGGGGATTCGGAAGAGCCTAAAGACACCCTGGGTATTTTGAGTCACGTGAAGTTTGGGATGTTAGGTGGGATGAAAAAAATCCAGGAGAAATACCCGGATTTTGATTTAGCCACAGAAAAAGATCCTTCGAAATACCGCGACTTGTTGACAGACGATGAATGGGTGCTTTTGCAGGCGAATATCAGTGATCGTGATTTGTTGTTAGAGGCGAAAGCGATGTTTGAAGGGAAAATTGCCTGGTCAGATGAAAAATTAGGTTCTCTATTAAATGAACATCAAGTAAATTTGCGGGAACATAAGCGGATTTCTACGCCCAAGATAAACCGAATGTTGCAGGCGGCTTTGGATGCGGGAGCTTTGGGAGGAAAAATAAACGGTTCTGGTGGTGGCGGATGCATGTTTGCTTATGCGCCTAAGAACCCTGAAAAAGTGGTTGAAGCCATCGAAAAAGCGGGAGGCAAGGCCTATATTATAACAGTAGATAAAGGAACAACGAAAATTATATGAAGAAGAGATTATTGATTTTAGCGGGTGGTATGGCCTCTCGCATGAAGAAAGCTTTAGCGGAAGAGAATAGTGATTTAGACCCAAAATTAGTGGCACAGGCGAATGCGGTGACCAAAGGGATGATCCAAGTAGGGAAGAATGGTAAGACCTTGATTGATTATCAATTATACAACGCGCACTTAGCAGGTATCGAAGAGGTGATGCTACTTTTACATCCCACAGATAACGTTTCACAAGAGTATTGTGAGTCATTAATGTCAAAAGACGCAACATGGGGGATGAAAATCGTCTTTGCTCGCCAACAAATTGCAGCCGATCGTGAAAAGCCAGCGGGTACTGCAGATGCGGTGTACCAGGCTTTATCTCAGCACGCAGACTGGCAAACAGGACGCGTGATTGTGTGTAATTCAGATAATCTGTATTCGGTGAATGCGCTCAAGACGCTTTGGGCTTCACCTGTCCCTCAGGCTTTAATTTCGTATCACCGCGATAGTTTATTGTATCCGGAGGAGCGTATTTCGGCTTTTGCTTTGATTCGTACGGATGCAGAGGGGTATTTATTGGAGATTATCGAGAAGCCGACAAAAGAACAGGCAGATGAATTAATGGCGAAACAAGGTCGTTTAGGCGTAAGCATGAATGTGTTTGTATTCGAGGCGAGTACGTTCTTGCCCTATTTGGCAAAAACACCATTCCATCCTGTCCGCAACGAAAAAGAATTGCCTACATCCGTGGTGATGTTCGGTGAAGGAGAAGGCAAAGGTTTCTTCGCGATTCCATTAGCGGAGAATGTGCCTGATTTGACTTCTAAAGAAGATATCTTAGTGATGCAGAAATATTTAGAGGAAACGTATGGTGATTTCTAAAGCTTAATGCTAAATTGTGAGTGATAACCTATTCACTCTATGACTTTATTGATTGTAATTGCTAGTCTTGGCCTTTTAGTACTGTTAATCACGTATTGGAAGGTCAATTCGTTTATAGCCTTTTTGCTCGTGAGTATTTTCGCGGGCGTTTGTTTCGGTTTGCCGCTGCCTGATATTGCGAAGTCTATCCAAAAAGGGTTGGGTGATACGCTCGGATCTTTAGTCGTCATTCTCGTTTTAGGAGCGATGCTGGGTAAATTAGTGGCTGCTTCTGGTGCTGCAAAACAGATTTCAGGTACCTTAATTGATCTTTTTGGGCTTTCGAATATTACCTGGGGGCTGATGCTGACTGGTTTCGTGATCGGGATTCCTTTGTTCTATAATGTGGGATTTGTCTTGATGATCCCTTTGATTTTCTCCTTAGTTCAACAATATAAGATTCCTCCGTTATTGGCGGGGGTTCCTATGATGGCCTCCTTGTCTGTGGCGCATGGATTTTTGCCGCCGCATCCATCTCCTGCGGCTTTAGTGGCCCAGTTTCATGCGAATATGGGAGAGACTTTGATGCTGGGTATCATCGTAGCGATTCCAGCGATTATTTTGGCGGGTCCTATTTTTGCCAAAACCTTAGCTCATCTACCCATTAAACCGCTAAAGACCTTTGCCGCTGCAGAAGTGGACGAAACGAACTTGCCTTCGAAAGCTGCTAGTTTCGTAGCTGCCCTTTTCCCCGTATTCCTATTAGTAGGAACCACCATCGCCGAGGTACAATTACCTGATTCACCTGTTGTAAAATTTATTGCCGATCCAGCGATGGTGATGCTGGTGGCTATTTTAGTGGCTACTTATGTGTTAGGGATTCGCCGTGGAAAGAAAATCGAAGAGGTGATGAATGTGTATGGCGAGGCAGTAAAAGACGTGGCGATGATTTTATTGATTATTGCAGGTGCTGGAACCTTGAAAGAAATTCTCCTTGTTTCAGGGGTTAGTAAAGAAATTGCTTCCTATTTAGGTGGATTGCCGATACATCCCTTGGTTTTAGGCTGGATGATGGCTGCAATCATCCGAGTTTGCCTTGGGTCTGCCACGATTGCAGGATTAACGGCGGCCGGAATGATTTACCCCTTAGTGGCAGCGGGCGGTGTAAATGCTAATCTAATGGTATTGAGTATCGGCGCGGGAAGTTTGATGTTCTCTCACGTGAATGATACGGGTTTTTGGCTATTTAAAGAATACTTTAATCTGACGGTCAAAGAAACAATCAGGTCCTGGTCTTTGATGGAAACAATCGTGTCTATCTCCGGATTAGTGGGTGTAATGATTTTGAATCAAATTCTATAAAAGAAAACTAGTTATCAATATGAAAAAATCAGTCATTTTAGTTTCGCTTAGCGTCCTATTTTTTACACAGGTAACTTTGCGAGCACAGGATACCGAAGGGTATCAATTGCCACCAAAAGCGATTGCAGATTTAGTTTTGGCAAAACCTATTCCGCTTGTCCGCATAGATTCAAAAGCCGAGTATCTCTTATTGCTCGGTCGAAATTCATACCCAACGGTGGAGGAATTAGGTCAACCGGAAATGAAAATAGCCGGACTTCGTTTGAACCCTTTAAATTTTTCTCCCTCTCGCCAAAGCCCCATCAGCAGCCTTACCTTGCAGCAGATTCGGACGGGTGCTCAGGTGAACATTACTGGATTACCTAAGAACTTAGCTGTAGGAGGCATTTCTTGGAATCCATCGGAAACTAAAATTGCTTTCGCACAAACAGAAGTAAATGGAGTCGACTTGTATGTGATCGATATAGCCTCTAAAAAAGCCACTCGCATCAATAGTGCTCCTTTGAATCAAGTTCTAGGAAACGCGTTTACGTGGGTAGACGATCAAACGATTCTTTACAAAGTAACGACGCATGATGCAGCCGGAGCTCCCAAGCGCCCTATTACGCCTAAAGGACCTACGATTCAACAGAATGTGGGGAAGGCGGCACCGAGACCGACTTTTCAGGATTTAATAAAATCCCCTTACGATGAGAGTTTATTCTCCTATTATGCGGAGGCGCAATTAGTCGTGTATAAAAATGGCGTAAACAAGAAAATAGGGGAGCCTTCTCTATTTAATTCATTCCAATTATCTCCAGACCGACGCTATATTTTGACTCGTACTTTAGCGAAACCTTTTTCTTACGCTGTGCCTGCCTATGGATTTCCAACGACGGTGAAAGTGCTTGATTTGGACGGAAAAACAATCAAAGAAATTGCCAAACTCCCTTCTTCGGAGAGTGCTCCAGCGGGAAATGATAACGTCCAAAACGTGCCTCGAGGATTTGATTGGCGGGATGATGAGCCGGCAACTTTGGTTTATGCGATGCCTTTAGATAGTGGTTACATAAAAAAGCAAGTGGAATTTCACGATGCGGTTTACTCTTTGTCAGCTCCCTTTTCACAAGAGGCAAAAGAGTTATTTAAGACAAAAACTCGCTTTGCTGGGGTGATTTGGGGAAATAATAAAGTGGCTTTAGTGACAGAGGTCTTGCGTGGTAAGCAGACATCTAAAGTGAGCCGTTATTCTTCCGCCGATGGAACGATAGAAGCCTTGTACGAACGCAATTTAACAGATGCCTATAAAAATCCAGGAAGTCCGGTTTTGACGAAAAATGCCTTAGGTCGCGAAGTGATTCAATTCACGGACGGTGGCACAAAAATTTTGATGAATAACCCAGTAGGATCATCCGATCAAGGGGATCTTCCTTTTATTGCCAAATTTGATTTAACGACAAAGAAGAATGAAATCATTTGGCGTGCTAAACCAGGTCATTACGAACTAGTAGAAGAAGTGATTGATGCAGATAAACTACTTGTTTTAAGTAGAAAGGAATCTCAGACAGAAGTTCCGAACTATTTTATCAAGAACCTATTAAACCCTGCGCAAGACAAGGCCTTGACCCAATTTGAAAATCCTTACCCTAATTTAGTCGGTATCACAAAGGAGAAAATCAAGTATAAGCGTGCCGATGGTGTAGACTTAACAGGTGATTTATATCTACCTAAAGGCTATAATAAAGAGAAAGATGGTCCATTACCTGTATTGATTTGGGCATATCCACGTGAATTTAATTCCGCTGCTGATGCGGCGCAAATTCGCGGAAGTAAGGATCGTTTTACAATGTTAAGCTGGGCTTCACCTATTTACTACGCGACTCAAGGCTATGCCATTTTAGATAATGCTGAGATGCCGATTGTATCGACGGATGCTTCGAAAAAACCGAATGACAATTTTGTGGATCAATTACGATTAAATGCTTCAGCTGCAATTGATTATTTAGTTTCTTTAGGTGTGGGCGATCGCAAGCGTATGGCCGTGGGTGGTCACAGTTATGGTGCCTTTATGACGGCGAATTTACTTGCTCACACGGATTTATTTAAAGCAGGTATTGCTCGCAGTGGCGCATACAACCGTACATTGACTCCTTTTGGCTTTCAAAATGAAGATCGTACCTACTGGCAAGCTCCGCAATTGTACTTTGATATGAGTCCATTCAGCTTTGCGGATAAAATCAAAGAGCCTATATTATTAGTACATGGCGAGCAAGACGATAATACGGGTACATTCCCTATTAACTCAGAGCGTTTGTATGCTGCCTTGAAAGGTAATGGAGGAACAACTCGCTTTGTTTATCTTCCTTACGAGGCCCACAGCTACCGTGGAAAAGAAAATGTATTGCACATGCTTTGGGAGCAATTCCAATGGTTAGAGAAATACGTGAAGTAGAACGAAAAAAATAATGCAAAAGAGGGCGCCCCGCAGGGGCGCCCTCTTTTGCTATAAATACGCTGCATTTTTATACTTTTTGCTTTATGCTTTAAAAAGAAAGGCGGCCCGCAGGGCCGCCATCTTTACTCTATACTCTATAATCTCTACTCTAATGAGATTACCAAATCTTAATCCGATCTTCCGGCTTCTTGTACAACTTATCTCCCGGTTTCACATCAAAAGCCTTGTACCAAGCATCCATGTTTACAGGAGCACCGATGGTACGGTATTGGTTAGGTGAGTGAGGATCCGTTTGTACTTGTTGTACTTCTGATTCTGGTAGAGATGAACCTCTCCAAACTTGTGCCCAAGCTAAGAAGAAACGTTGATCAGGTGATAAACCATCGATTTTCTTCGTTGCTTTTCCTTGCTTTGTCATTTTGAATGCCTCGTAAGCCATATTCAATCCACCTAAATCACCGATGTTTTCTCCCATCGTTAATTTACCGTTTACGTGGATGGTATCTTGAACCGTATAAGCATCAAATTGCTTGCCTAATAATTCTGTTCTAGCCTTGAACTTAGCTAAATCATCTTTCGTCCACCAGTTACGTAGCGTTCCATCTTTGTCGTATTGGCTACCTGAATCATCAAATCCGTGTGACATTTCGTGTCCGATTACTGCACCGATTCCACCATAGTTGATGGCATCATCTGCGTCAGCCGCGAAGAAAGGGAATTGTAAGATACCTGCTGGGAATACGATTTCGTTCATTACTGGGCTGTAATAGGCGTTTACCGTAGGAGGAGTCATACCCCATTTGCTTCTGTCAATTGGTTTGCCTAATTGTGCCAGGTTTTCTTGAAAGCCCCATGCGCCAGCGCGGCGAACATTTCCATAAAACTCAGTTCCACTGATTTCTAAACCATCATAGGTCTTCCATTTGTCGGGATATCCGATTTTAGGAGTAAAGGCATTTAATTTTGCTAAAGCCTTTTCTTTTGTCTCCGCGCTCATCCAATCCAATTTATTGATGCGAACCGCAAAAGCTTTACGTAGGTTAGCCACTAATTCAACCATTCTCGCTTTCGCCTCAGGCTTGAAGTATTTGGCGACATAAATCTGACCCAATAACTCACCCAAGGTACCGTCTGTCATAGAGGACATACGTTGCCATCTTGGTGTTTGAACTTTTTGGCCTGATAATACTTGTGAAAGAGCGAAGCTAGCTTTCACGAAAGGAGAGCTTAAATACCCAGCGCTACCACGCAATAAATTCCAAGTTAAATACGTCTTCCAAGTTTCAACCGGAGTCTCGATCAATAACTTGTTCGCTGCCTCGAAGAATTTAGGTGCACCCACTAAGATAGAATCAGGAGCAGATGTTCCGAAATCTTGGAAAGTCAAAGCCCAATTAAATGCAGGCGTCTTTTGGCTGAAATCTGCAAAGGCAAATTTGTTGTACGTTTTATATGGATCACGCATCTCTACGCGAGCCATTTGAGCCTCTGCTAATTTCTTTTCTAATTGGAAGACAGTCTCCGCATTGGCTTTTGCTTGTGCTTCTGATGTTCCAGTTAATGTAAATAAGGTCGTTACGTATTTTTTGAAGGCCTCCTGAATCTTTAAGCTTCTAGGATCATTCTTCAAGTAATTATCACGATCAGGAAGGGAAGTGCCACCTTGGCCTAATTGTGGAACCATTTTCTCTACATTCTTGCGGTCTTGACCAATGTAAAAGCTAAATAAGGGAGAACCTGCGCCTGTTGAACGCATTCTAGCAATTTCTGTTACGATTTGAGATTTAAATTTTAAACCTGCGATGTGTTGTAAATCTGCTTGAATAGGCGTGTAACCTAATTTTTCGATGGTCACACTGTCCATAGCGGCCGAATAGAAATCAGCGACTCTTCTTTCAATAGATCCTGGAGCAGCATTTGTTCCTTTTAAACCCTCTAAAATTGATTTAACCGCATTGATATTGAAATCACGCAATTGGTTAAAACTTCCCCAACGTGTTTCTTTAGCAGGGATCGGATTTTTTCTGATCCATGGACCATTTGCATATTCCATGAAATCATCCCCAGCTTTTACACTGAAATTCATATTATCTCGGTCAATGAATTTTCCCGGTTTTTCTTGTGCATAGAGACTACCGCTTAATAGCATAGAGCCAGCTAATACGAGTTGTAAGTAATTATTTTTCATTTGAAAAAGGTTGTTGTGGCATTAAATTAATTAATTTAAAGAATCTAAACTACCGATATGAAAAAAATGTTATTGATTCTGTCCTGCTTTTTGGCAATAGGCCTCTCTGTAAATGGCCAAAAGCCCATGTCACATGAGATCATGGTCAAGTTCAAAAAAGTGGGTGCTCCTAAAATTTCACCTGACGGTCGCCACCTGATTTATTCTCGGGTGGAAACGTCCTATAATCTAGATGAGCAAACCTCTGACCTCTGGATAGCTTCAACGGATGGTTCTTTTGTGCCTAGAAAATTAACGAATTCCAAAGGCGCTGAGGATAATTACCAGTGGTCATCCACCTCGGATAAAATTTATTTCACTGCCAAACGTGATGGCGATGAGGCTCCTCAATTATACGTTTTACCCTTAGCAGGAGGAGAAGCGCAACGCCTAACCACTCTTTCTACAGGAGTAAGTGAGGTGAAATTCTCCCCGGATGGCTCTCGCATCATTTTCTCAAGCCGTGTTTACCCCTCTGCTTTCACTGACTCTGCGAGCAAAAAGTTAGCCGACGAAAAGAAAAAAATCAAGACTAAAGCACGCGTTTATCAATCCTTTCCTGTTCGTTATTGGGACTCTTGGTTAGACGAAAAACAAGGACATATCTTTACGATGGACTTGATGTCAGGAAAACAACCTATAAATTTAATGACGAATGTGTCCCTAGTGAATTCCCCGGGCTTTCGTTTAGGATCCTATCATTTCAGCCCTGATGGGAAATCAGTAGTATTTACGGCAACCACGGAATACAATACTACTGCGTATCAATCTTCGAAATCGAATATTTATTCAGTCAGTATCTCCGGCGGAAAGGAAACGACTCTCGTGAATGATGAGACGGATTATTCATCAGTGAAATACACAGAAGATGGGAAATACTTGATTGCGACCGGTTCTGCAAACGGGAATAAATTGTATTATTTGAACCGCATTTACCGTTTTGATGCGACTTCTATGACTGCCAAAAAAGAGCTAGCAACCACCCTCGATCGTCCCATCAACGACATGGAAATGGCTGGTTCCTCTATCTTCGCCAGTATCGAGGATCAGGGGGTGGATCGCATAGTCGAAATTTCGGTGGCTGATGGATCAGTCAAGCCAATTTTAGGTGCAGAAACAGGATCCTTTACAGGAATAAGCTTATCCGCAAATCCACGTGTTTTTGCCTACCAATACCAGAACATGATGACTCCTCCAGAGGTTTGGGTTTCTGCTAACAGTTCTTTGAAAGCAATTTCAAAGGCAAATGATGCTGTTTTGGCTGGATTGGATTTGCAAAAACCAGAGGTGATTTGGACTAAATCATCTCGTGGTAAAAACATTCGTTCTGTTGTATTGAAACCGACTGGATTTGATGAATCTAAGAAATATCCGCTATTTGTATTGATGCATGGAGGACCGGCAAGTTCATTCAAAGATGTCTTTGGCTACCGTTGGAATCCCTATATTTTAGGTTCAGCAGGTTATGTTATTGTGATGACAGACTACACGGGTTCCATCGGATATGGCGAGAAATTTGCCCAGGATATTCAGTTTGACCCATTCAAAGGTCCAGGCCAAGAAATTCAAGAAGCCGCAGCCGATGCGGTAAAGCGCTTCTCCTATATTGATGGCAGTAAACAAGCAGCTGGCGGTGCATCTTATGGCGGTCACCTAGCTAACTGGATGCAAGCAACTACGTCCCATTACAAATGTTTGATCTCCCATGCCGGTTTAGTGAACTCGGAGGCGCAATGGGGGACTTCAGATGTGATTTGGGGTAGAGAATTGATGAATGGCGGTGCGCCTTGGGTACCTACCAAAACCTGGAAAGAACAAAATCCGATGCGCTTCGCGGCGAACTTCAAAACACCTATGCTTTTAACGGTAGGTGAAAATGATTACCGCGTCCCTATTAACAATACATTAGAAAACTGGAGCATCCATCAACGTCTTCAGATTCCAAGCAAGTTAATCGTCTTTCCAGGTGAAAACCACTGGATCCTGAATCCAGATAATTCGAAGTTCCATTATTCGGAAATTCAGAACTGGTTAGCAACGTATTTAAAATAAAAAAAAGGTTTCGAAATTTTATCGAGACCTTTTTTATATTTTAAACAGTCCGAAGGGAAATAGTCCGGAGGGAAAGAGTCCGAAGGGAATGAGTCCGGAGGGAAATAGTCCGAAGGGAATGAGTCCGAAGGGAAAGAGTATAAAATAGTCTCTCTCCAACTTCGGACTACCTTCCTCCAACTTCGGACTACCTTCCTCCGGACTTCGGACTCCCTTCCTCCGGACTTCGGACTCCCTTCCTCCGGACTACAGCCTCACCATCTCTCCCGTCCTCACCGACTCATCACACGCAAAAGCAATCCGCAAGCTGTTCACTGCGTCTTCTACGTGATCTGTTAAGTCAATATTGTCATTTATAGCTTGTAGGAAATAGGCCTGTTCGCGATCGCAAAGCCCTTGGTGATCGGGTTCGTCGGTCAGATTCACCCATTCGTCTTCGCGTGTAAATTCATTTTTTGCATCAATATCTGCGTGGTGTACACGTAGCGATTCTGTTTTTGTGTGGGATTCCACGTCATCGGATTTGCCCTCGCCGCCGGCATTTTTAGCCACAATGGAAACGGAACCTTTTGGACCAAAAACATCTTTCACAAAATACGCATTCTGCGAGATCATAGGTCCCCAGCCAGCCTCGTACCAGCCTACAGATCCGTCTTCAAAGTGAATCTGAAGTTGACCGTAATTATAATTGCCCGCTGGAATATCTTCTGTCATTCGCGCGCCAATGGCGGAAACGCGAAGGGGTTTGGAGCGTGTCATTTGGCACATCACATCAATATAATGTACGCCACAATCGACGATCGGGCTTAGAGATTTCATCAAATTCCGGTGCACATCCCACATGTAGCCGTGGGATTGTTGGTTTAGGTTCATGCGCATGACTAATGGTTTTCCCATCGTCTTAGCGATTTCAATGAACTTGATCCAAGAGGGGTGATGGCGTAAAATGTAGCCTACGACTAGTTTTTTGCCACTTTTCTGCACTGCATCCGCTACGCGAATGGCGCCAGCCAATGAATCGGCTATTGGTTTTTCTAAGAATACATGGCACCCCGCTTCTAAGGCTGCAATGGAATAAGCTTCATGGGTATCTGGGTAGGTCGAGATACAAACCGCATCTGGTTTGGAATCCGCTAGGGCGGTGAAATAGTCGCTGTAGAGCTTTTGGCCCCCACCTAATGCTTCATTCAAAACGTCTTTACTATTGCCTGGGGAAACGAGTCCGCAAATTTCGAAACCTGCTACGTTTTGGTAGGCTTTCGCATGAGAGGCTCCCATGTTTCCACAACCCACCACGAGCACGCGTATATTTTTCATAGTTCTTGATTTAGACCCTTAAATTAGGAAGAATGATTAGAATAATCGAAACTTAGCCTTTACAAATTATGCGCAACCTCCTTATTTTATTGATGCTTAGTTCTTTGAGCCTTCTAGCTCAAAATAAATCGGGCATTACGGGTAAACCTGACACTTCCTTTGCCAATTATTCGGCCTGGCAGAATTTGTTGAAAGAGGATCCAACAGTACGTCTAGCCAACTTTCAAAGTTCAAAGTCCAAAGTTCAAAGTTCAGTCTATAAAGTTATAGGGTCGAGAAAACTTGCGATAGATGAATATGCGATATCAACCTCTCGAATGCTGCCTACGTTGGTTTTTTTCCATGGCGGTGGCTGGCGAACGGGACATCGTTCTCAGCATATTCCTTTGGCAAAAGCATTAGCGGATCGTGGCTATCGGGTCTTTTTAGTCGAATACCGTTTGTCCACCGAAGCCTTATATCCTGCTGCTATGTTAGATGCACAGGCAGCCTTGCAATGGGTTTCGAAGCGCAAGAATGTGGGAGAAATTTATGTAGCCGGTTATTCTGCGGGGGGGCAAATGGCCGCACTTTTAGGATCTGTTCAAGATGAAAATACCTATGGTAAGGGAGTAAAAGTAGCCGGAGTAATTGATATCGATGGAATTCTAGCCTTCATTCATCCAGAATCAGGAGAAGGGGATGATAGCAAGCGAATTTCAGCCGCAACACATTATTTCGGTTTTAATAAGGTAGATGGAGAGGCGATCTGGAAGGAAGCGTCAGCTTTGAGCCATGTTTCTAAAGGAGATCCGCCTGTACTATTCTTGAATTCTGGTGTCGAGCGCATGCATGCAGGACGCACGGATTTTATACAAAAAATGACAGCTTTAGGCATTCATACAGAATACTTTACCTTCGAAAACTCGCCACATACCTTTGTTTTAATGAATCACTGGTTCGATCAGGTGGTCGAACGGATGGACCGTTTTATGCGCAAGCGACTCGTGGTGGGTGTTGACTTTAAGACAATACAAGCGGCGGTAGATGTGGCTCGTCCTGGTCAGGAAATTTTTATCAAAAATGGCAATTACCAAGAAAAGGTATTCATCGATTCATTGAAGCACCACCTATCTTTTGTGGGGGAAAGCAGGGATGGTGTGGTGTTGCGGGAGACGATTGCGCGGGATATTTGGCGTTGTTCAAATCCAGATGATTATGGTGCTGGAGTGTTGAATATCAAAGGGCACGATTTGTCATTCCGGAATATGACCATTGTGAATGAATATGGATTCACGGCGACGAAGGATGTGACGATTCCCTGTTTGAACGAGGCGGGAAAGGAGACGACCACGACTGTTCAAAAATATGCTTTGCCTAGGGAAAAGGGAGAGAAAGAGGGAGAGAAGATCGTGCGAGTAGATGGACATCAATTTGCGGTCCGTACGATGCCCGGTGCCACACGTTTGTCATTCGAACATTGCACCATCCGGTCTGGAGGGGGTGATACGGTAAGTCCATGGGATGAGAATGTGGGGATGTATTACTTGAATGATTGTTTGATTGAAGGGGGAGTGGATTTATATTGTCCACGCGGCTATGCGTTAGCTGAGAATTGCACCTTTGTGTGTCACAATACGAGTGCGGCGATTTGGCATGATGGATCTGGAGAGCAAGGAGCAAAGACGGTTTTGAAGAACTGTCGGTTCATCGGGGATCCGGGTTATAAGTTAGGGCGCTACCACCGGGAGGCTCAGTTTTATCTTTTGAACTGTTCGTTCGATAAAAATATGGCCGATGCTCCTATCTATCAATCGGGTGATCGAGTGCTTAATTGGGGTCATCGCGTGTATTATGTGGATTGCCACAAGGATGGAGGCGACTTTGCGTGGCATAAAAACAATACAATAATCAAGGCAAGCGATTTGACCTTTAGGACGGTTTTTGGAGAAAAATGGATAAAATAAATTATTGTATCATTAAAATACATTAACTTTGTTCAGTTACCTCTAAACTTATCAATTATGAACTCGAGAAGAAGATTTCTTCAACAATCTGGCGCTTTTCTGGCCGCTAGCGTTTTAGCACCTCGTTTCTTATCTGCACAAACGTTTACCAATCGTCCGGTCGGTATTCAGTTGTTTACCTTTTTTGGAAAATTTGACCAAGATGTAAAAGGGAATTTGCAGAAGATTGCGGAACTAGGATATACGGAGATTGAATCAGCTTTCTCGATGTTACCCGGTTTTTATGGGATGAAAGGCAAAGAATTTATGGCCTTGAACAAAGATTTAGGATTGAATTGGGTTTCACACCACGTGGTGGGAGCCCCTTTGAAACCTCGTCCAGGAATGGATATGTCGCGTTTCCCTAAGATGGTTAATTTGCGCGATGATGCGCAGCAAGCGGTGGATAATGCAGCGGAGGCAGGTGTAAAATACCTCGTATGTGCCAATATCCCGATTGATACAAGGGAAGAAGTTGCTCAGGCAGTTGAAACCTTAAACAAAGCAGGAGAATTGGCGAAGAAAGCAGGACTTACGTTCTGTTACCATAACCACGATGCAGAATTTAAAGCAGTAGAAGGCCAAAAACCTTTCGACGTATTCTCCTCTCAAGTACCTGCCGACTTATTGAAATTTGAATTGGATTTAGGATGGGCTTCGAAAGCTGGGGCAGATCCAGTGGAATTGTTCAAACAACATCCTGGACGTTTCCCTTTATGCCATATCAAAGATTTCGACTCAGAATTTAAGAATATTCTTCCAGTGGGAGAGGGTGTGGTGAACTATAAGCGCATTTTTGATGCAGCTAAATCTGGAGGCCTAGAGCACTTCTTTGTAGAACACGATTTCCCGAAAGACGCTTTCGAAAGCCTTCGCATCAGCAAGAAGGCTTTGGACGCAATTTTATAATCCGCCTAACGGTTTTTTAGTGTTTAATGATTGAATTTTGATTCTGGAAAAACATCCCCCCTATAGGGGATGTTTTTTTTATTTTAAGACATAAAACTGATACGGCGCAAAAGCCAAATGCTCATGATCCATCCCGATTTGAAGCGTTTTGTTTGACCATAAATCTTTCATTGCTGTTGCCCGTTCGCCGAACGCACCTAACAGATAATAAGTCACCTCTTGAGGCTGTGAACTAAAATTGAATAGGAAATACACTTTTTCGCCATCTAGGAAGCGCTCAAAACCGATGATTGAACTATTCTGCACTTCTAACCAATGAATATTTTTTAAGTCAGCCACCACTTTCAGTGATTTACGCAGCTTGATCAATTTTTGTAGATTCGAGAATACTTTATTTTCGATAGAATCGGCCTTATCTACTGACGCATTTTTCTTCCAATCAATAATCGGGCGGTGCATCCAGCGGTTATCATATGATTTTCCTGGATCCTTTAAATATGAGTAGTCATTCGTGTAGGCTGCCTCATCGCCATAGAACAACATAGGGACGCCACCCACAAATAGACTTTGCGCTTGCATCATCGTTATTTTATCGATAGAAGTCTGGATAGTCGCTGCATTATTCGAGTTGATAGCTTTCTCTAATCCACAGAGAGAGGCTAAAGAACCTGAAATGCGCGCATCCTGAGTTTTTGGATTTACGGCAAACAAGGCTCCAGTCGCAGGAGACTCGATGCCGCCGCTGTAATAGTTTTTGATATAAGATCGGTGATCGTAGGGATTAAATCCAGATTGCTCGATCATCCAATCGTCATAGCCTAAACCGATATCATCGTGGCAACGGGTATAGGTTAACCAGGTAGCCCCTTTTGGTTTGCGTACTAATTCGTTTTGGGCGGTGTGCATTATACGGATATCTCCGGTGGCGAGTGCATCCCATTGAACAGCCATTTGAGTGGCGTTATAGGCGAAATCGCATTCATGAGTAGCGAAACGGCCTGTTCCAAAATATTCCATAATCTGTGCTGGAGCAACAATTGCCTCGCCTAAAATGGCCATACCTGGGGTAGCCACCTCCACGCACATTTTAATCAATTGCAATAATTGGTGTGCTTCGGGTAAGTTTTGGCAAGTGGTTCCCATTTGTTTCCAAATGAAAGCCGGTGCATCGATGCGCACCACATCCACCCCTAAGTTCGCGTAGTAAAATACGTTCGCGAGCATTTCAATGAAGACTTTGGGATTGGTATAATTCAAATCCCATTGGTACTGATGAAAAACTGACATCACCCATTTGTCTAACTTTTCGTCATAGGTAAAACTACCAGGAGAGCTTTCAGGGAAAATCTCCGGCATCGATTCCTCCATCGCATCGGGGATGCGACGGTCATCGTATAGGTAGAAATAGTCTTGGTATTCTTTGATTCCAGCCTTCGCAAGCTTAGCCCATTCGTGGTGATGCGACGTGTGGTTTAACACGATGTCGATCATCAAATACATATCTTTTTGTTGGAGGGCCTTTTGGAACTCGCGTAAATCTTCGATCGTCCCTAATTTCTCCTCCACCATGCGGAAATCTTCCACCGCATATCCGCCATCGCTTTCTCCTTCCGGGCTTTTGAACAAGGGCATCAAATGAAGAAAATTCACGCCTAATTTCTCTAAATAGGGAAGCTTCGCGGGTAAATCTGTGATTTTGCCTGCAAAACGATCTACATACAAACTCATTCCCACTAAGTCTTGGCTCAAAAACCAATTTTCCTCTTTACTAGCCTTTACCTCATCGCGCTTTTTAAGCTCTGGACTACGGTCTGTATAAGCTTGAAAAATGGTTTCTAATAAATCGGTAAATAATGGACTCTCCCCATAGATCATACTGAAATGGGATCGAATATCATCTAGATTCGCTGTTAATCTTTCTTGAAAGCCAGCATCTTTTATTTTGTATGATTTTACAAGCGCATTTGCCTGTTTTAGAAGAGCGGAATTGTACACGTTTGATTAATTAAAAATACTGTTATTCAAATTCTTGAAGGCCTCCATCGCCCCAAGGTATTCACAGGTTCTTGCGCCTGCTTTATTGGCGTTTTCTACAATCTTTTTCCATGCAGATAAATCAAGATCATGGAAATTTAATCCATCCAATTGATAAAGAACGGCTCCTACAAAAGCATCTCCAGCACCCGTCGTATCCACTGGTTTTACAGGAATACTTGGAATGATGTGGGTTTTACCTGCCAAACCCAATAAGGTCCCCTCTTTCCCTAAGGTAATTGCGAATACGCCTGGACAGATATCTAATAAGGCTTCAGTCGCCTCTTCTACCGTTTCTGTTTCGGTAATTAACAGCGCTTCTTCATCCGAAAGTTTAGTAAAATCAGCCTCTTTTAAAAAGAGCAAACTTTGCTTGATGAAGGAAGGTATTTGATCGCCAAACAATAAATGGCGGTAATTTGGGTCAAAACTAATGATTTTGCCCTCTTTTTTCGCACGATCTTTTAACGAATAATAGGCCGCATTTAATGGTCCAGCTAGGAATGCCGTGGCTGATCCGAAGTGAACAATATTCACTTCGTCGAAATCGATTGAGGATACCTCAGCTTCAGTTAATTCTGCATCTGCGCCGCGGTTAAAGATAAAATCACGTTCTCCATCTAGCATTAAGGACACAAAAGCGAAGGTGGTAAAGGTATTTTTATCTAAGTGAACGTGGTTCGTGTTCACGTTGAAATCTTGCATCACCGAGATCATTTGGCGTCCAAAAGGGTCATTCCCCACTTTTGCACTCAAGCTCACTTGGCCGCCTAAGGCTCCGATGGCCGCCGCCACATTAGTAGGGGCTCCTCCTGGTTTTTTTAAGAAATTTTGACCGTCTGAAAGGCTTGAACCTTTGTCAGTACAGATCATATCAATCAAGGCTTCGCCTATACAGATAACACTCATGCGAATTATTTAGATGGGGATGGTTTAATTAAGGCAGTCGCTAGGGCAGCAATGGCCAATAAAACTCCTGCAAAGGTAATCGCATTTCTGGGATCGTTGTCTAAAAAATGCTTTAATATATAACCAAAGGTGATATTTTGTAAAATCATCGGAATCACAATCATCATATTGATGATACCCATATAAACGCCATAACGTTCTTTCGGAATATCGCCTACGACCAGTAAATAAGGGATACCCATCATACTCGCCCAACCAATTCCGAAGCCAGAAATAGCGAAGAATAACAAGTTTTTATTCTCGATATGAGGGAAAGCAAGGAAACCCGCAGCGGCTAAAATAAGGCAAATCATATGTACGGATTTGGCCCCATATTTTTTTGCAAAACCAGCTAATGCGAGTGCTGACAGGAACGTCACGATATTGTACCAACCGTTCACTAAACCGGTCCAGGAAACAGCCTTTTCATATAATTCAGGATTGTCTTTAGGTGTGGCATTCCAAACGGACAAGGCAATGCTCTTCGAAGAATTTTGCCAATAACAGAAAAGGGCATACCATTGGAATAAATACACCAAGGCTAATTGCCACATCACTTTAGGCATTTCTCCTATGGCATGAAATATCTCAAAAATCGATTCTAATACACTTGATTTGCGGGAACGAATCTCCGCTAATTCCTCAGCGGTCGGTTCAATTTCCGTGGTGGTGTGCATACTCCACCAGATCGATCCGATGGAACAAACGGCCCCCAAGAAGAAAGAGGCGTATACCCAGGTTGGTAAAGAACCAGTTTTGCCGACGAAGATCATGGGGAAAATGAAGAGGGATAAATTAGCTAAGGTTTGGCCAAAACCCGTGAAAAAACTCTGCATCTGAAAGCCAGTAGGCTGTTGGTCATCATTTAATTTATCAGCGACAAAAGCACGGTAAGGTTCCATTGCGGTATTATTCCCGGCATCCAAGATCCACAATAAACTCGCGGCCATCCATAAAGAAGACGAGAAAGGATAGAGTAAAAGGCAAATGCTACACAATAGAGCGCCTATAAAGAAATAGGGCTTGCGGCGACCCCATTTGGGATGCCAGGTGCTATCACTCATCGCACCGATGAAAGGTTGGATCAATAAACCCGTAACAGGCCCAGCCAGGTTTAATAAGGGTATTTCGTCAGGACTAGCCCCCAGGAAATCATAAATGGGATTAACTGCGCTTTGCTGTAACCCGAAACTATATTGAATACCAAAAAAGCCAACGTTCATGTTGACGATTTGGCTAAAACTTAACGAGGGTTTACGTACGGACATGTTTGATAGGTTTATAAGTAGATTAAATTTAACTATTCTACTCTAGACCTGCAAACTGTCCTACACTGTTGACTTAATATTCTTGATTTAGAGGGTGAATCATCAACTCATCGATCACCACGTGCGCGGGCTGGTTCATTACATAATAGATGCTATTGGCCATATCTTCTGGGCTCAACCAACCTGCGTGCGATGGATCTCCGGCAGGATCCGCATGAAAATGAGAATCTACTAATCCGGAATAAATCGTGCTTACTTTAATGCCGTCTTTTCTAACTTCTTTACGCAAGGCTTCGGTGAACGCATGCTGCGCATATTTAGAGGCACAATAAAGGGATCCTCCATCGAAAACGCGTTTTGCTACATCAGAGGCAATCGTGATTAGGTGGCCTTTTTTAGCGGATTTTAAGTGCGGAAGGGCTTTTTGGCAAAACAAAAAAGTCCCTTTTACATTCGTATCAAACACCTGATCCCATTGTGTCGCAGTATAGGATTCGGTAGGGCCAAAAGCCCCAATCCCCGCATTATTAATCACAAAATCAATATGCCCAAAGGTGTGCACCGTTTTCTCCACCGCATCCGAAACAAAAGCCTCGTCGGATACATCCCCATCGAAATAAAGTGGACGATGTCCGATCTCGGTTATTTCCGCCGCCAGGTCTTTTAATTCCCCTTTATTTCGCGCGACTAAACTTAATTGAAAATTATGCTGAGCCAATAAAAGGGCAAGTGCGCGACCGATGCCGCGGGAGGCTCCGGTGATGATGGCGGTGGGAAGTGAATTTGACATATTGATTTATTTTATGTTAAATTTAAATAATTCTATGATTATGAGTCAAAAAATAGCGTTTCTAATCAACCCTTTAAAGAAGAAAGTCGCCATAACGGACTATTTTTCGTGGGTGGTGGAGACCGTAAAGGTAGAGAAAACCGATTGGGAAATTCAGCTTTTTACGAAAGAGTGGCCTTCGGAGCTAGGTGATTTTGATCAAGTTTGGGTCATGGGAGGCGATGGAACGTTCAATTATTTTGTGAATAAATACCCTTTTATCGGAATTCCGATAGCCCTATTCAAAGGCGGGACAGCAAATGATTTTTATTGGAAATTGTACGGAGATCGATCGAGACGTTCACATTTAGATGCGGTATTAGGTGGTCACGTGGAAGCCTTTGATGCCGGAGACTGTAATGGGCAACTTTTCTTGAATGGGGTTGGGATCGGAATCGAGGGAGAAGTGTTGAAGTCGATGGATTCTATTCGCTATTTTAAAGGAGGATTGGGGTATTATTTGGCCGCTATTCCGAACTTATTGAAGTTTAAAACCTATCAAATTCTAGGTGGCAGAGAGGTTTTCTTATGCATGGTGTTCAACTCCTCTAGGGCAGGTGGAGGTTTTCACTTTTTTCCCAAAGCTTCGGTGCAAGATGGCCTACTCGACGTGTTATATTGTGATCCTATACCTGTTTGGAAGCGACTTTATTATATGCCCATTATTCAATCAGGCAAGCACGTAAACCTTCCCATAGTTGAATTTTCACAAGAGAAGAAAATTAGTATTAAAACAAATAGAGTCCTCAGTGCCCAGGTAGACGGAGAGATCCAAACTTCAAATCAATTTGATTTCTGCGTACTTCCTGCTAAATTTAAATTTATTGTACCTTACTTATGAAAAAAATACTCCTACTCGCATTCGTTAGTTTATCTGTTTTTGCTCAAGACGCTGACAAAAAGAAAGTCTTAGCCAGAATTCAACAACAAGAATCGCATTACAGTGCGATTGCACAGAAGATCTGGAACTTCGCGGAAGTCGGATATAAAGAAAAGCAATCCTCAGCGCTCTTGCAGGAAACCTTAAAACAGGCTGGATTTACCATTGAATCAGGAGTGGCCGGCATTCCAACAGCTTTCGTTGCTACCTATGGCCAAGGAAAACCGGTGATTGGAATTATGGCTGAATACGACGCCTTGCCAGGTTTATCACAAGATTCTATTCCAACTAAACGCTCGTTAGGTGGCGCTTCAGGGCACGCCTGCGGCCACCATTTATTCGGGACAGGTTCCTCGGCTGCAGCTATTGCCATTAAAGAATGGTTAAAGGAAACAGGCGGTAAGGGAACCATTAAATTATACGGATGTCCTGCAGAAGAAGGCGGATCCGGAAAAGTATATATGGTGCGGGAAGGATTATTTAATGACGCAGATGTGATGTTGCACTGGCATCCGAGCGATGCGAATTCAGTAGGAGTTGGCTCATCTTTGGCGAACAAAACAGGGAAATTTCGATTCTATGGTCTTTCATCTCACGCAGCTGCTTCTCCAGAAAGAGGTCGTTCAGCTTTAGACGCTGTGGAGGCCATGGACTTTATGGCGAATATGATGCGCGAACACGTGCCATCATCTACACGTATCCACTATGTGATTACGAATGGAGGAAAGGCTCCTAATATCGTTCCAGATTACGCTGAGGTCTATTATTATGTGCGTTCTCCTAAACGTGATATCGTAACGGATGTATGGAATCGCTTGGAAAAAGCTGCTGAAGGTGCTGCTTTAGGTACCGGTACGCGCTATGAATTAGAGGTAATTGGCGGGGTTTATGAGATTTTGCCAAATGATAAATTAGCTTCTGTGATGAACGCGAATTTAACAACGGTGGGAGGATATACCTTGAATCCTACAGAGCTTGCTTTTGCGAAACAAATTCAGCAAACGCCAGGCATGTTACCAACCGATTTAGCATCTACTTCTTCAGTTGTTCCGGGTCGTCCGGATCCTAGCGGTGGTGGTTCCACGGATGTGGGGGATGTAAGCTGGGTAGTTCCTACCATTGGTTTAGGAACCGCTACTTGGGTTCCAGGCACGACTGCCCATAGCTGGCAAGCCGTAGCTGCGGGGGGAATGAGCATAGGTAAAAAAGGGATGATGGTGGCTGCCAAAACGATCGCAGCAACCGCGATGGATTTATTCAAGAATCCTGCCTTGATCGATGCAGCAAAAGCAGAATGGACGAAGCGAAAAGGGGCTGAATTCAAATACAAGGCACTTTTAGGCGATCGCAAGCCAGCCTTGAACTACAGAGATTAAAATAAAATAGGCTTCGGCCTTTTTTATTTATTATATCCATCGTAATATTGCAATATAATAACAAGCAAAATGGGAATCACCAAAACAGACCTCTTTACAGAGGAACAAAATGCGATCGCTCAGATGGCCAAAGTGCTCGGACATCCCGCACGCGTCGCTATTTTGCAGTATTTGGTGAAATCCAATACCTGCATCAACGGAGATTTAGTTCAAGAATTAGGTTTGGCTCAGGCTACCGTTTCCCAGCATTTAAGAGAATTGAAGGAAGTGGGATTTATCCAAGGAACGATTGAAGGCGTCTCGGTTTGTTATTGCATTAACCCGGAAAAGTGGGCGGAGTTTAGTCAGCTTTTTGGGGAGTTTTTCGAAAATTATTTTGTCGCACAAAAATCCAACTGCTGTTAATATGTCAACTTTTCCACGAATGCACGTCTCCTTGTATGTCAGCAATTTAGCAGCATCGGTGAATTTTTATTCTACTTTTTTCGGTCAGCCAGCTACAAAAGTTAAGCCAGGTTATGCGAAATATGTGTTAGATAGTCCCTCATTAATTATCTCGTTTATCGAAAATCCAGAGCGCGTTCAAGCAAACTTTGGCCACTTAGGTTTCCAAGTAGAAACTTCGGAAGAGATGAATGCCCGTTTAGAAGTGGCTAGAAAACAAGGGATTGTTTCTAAAGAAGAAATCGGAACCTCTTGCTGCTTCGCCGTTCAAGACAAATTCTGGGCCACTGATCCTGACGGTGTTCAATGGGAAGTCTATTATTTCCATGAAGACGCGGAATTCAATGACCCACATTATGCAGCTCAGGATGCATCCGCATGTTGCATGCCGCCAGTTGCAGTGGCTGAAGAAAAACCAAAATTAAAAATCGCCGAAGTGCAGGCCGCAAACGCTTGTACTCCAGGCTCAGGATGTTGCTAAGATGAAGGATATATTAAACCAAAATTTGGAACAAATTCTCTCCCTCGAAATACCAACCGAGCGCCGAGAGATACTACAAGTCTTGATCGATTACATCAAAGACAAACGTAAAAATGAGCAGCCGATTCGCCTGAATTTCATCTGCACGCACAACTCGCGCCGCTCTCAATTCTCGCAAGTCTGGGCCCAAACCGCCGCCGACTATTTCCAAATCCCCGCCCAATGCTATTCAGGTGGGGTAGAAGTAACCGCCTGCAATGAACGCACCGTGGCTTCCTTAGAGCGAATGGGTTTCATTGTGTCTAAACACGGGCATTCGAACCCCATCTATTTCGCTTTGCACACCCAAGATTCGCGTCCCATCATTCTTTTCTCGAAACTCTATGATGACGTCATTAATCCGCACGGCATTTTTGCGACGGTCATGACCTGTTCACATGCAGACGAAAATTGCCCTTTCATCCCAGGTGCTGAAGCACGCATTCCGGTACGTTATGAGGATCCCAAAGCCTTTGATGACACCGCTGAGGAGGCTGCGCAATACGATGCAAGATCGAGGCAGATAGCAGGGGAGATGTTTTATGTTTTCTCTAGAGTTACTATTTAAAGCATAAAGAATAAAGCACAAAGAATAAAGTTGGTATCCCCTCTGGGGATGAACTCGGTAATGTTTAAATGCTTTTTTTTCACTTTAGGAAATAAATCTGAAAGTAGTTTAGAGAGTAAATTTTAGGGTAGCTACGATAAAATATTGCGAAGCACATTTTACGTGGCTACCCTAAAATTTACGAGGTGTGATCCCTCACCACTAACCATTTCCCATTCACCTTCTTCATCAACAAGGTAAAATAACCACCCGCATCGCCCACAGTTGGTCTTGTCAAATGCCATTTGCCTAATACCCAAGCGGTTTTACCTTCCGTCACATCGATTTCTTGTATGTCAAAATCTAAGGTTCCCATCGTCTCGCGATTGGGATACGATTTTAAATAGCGTTGTAATGTTGCCTCCCAACCGGACACGACACCAGACTTTCCGATGAACTTTAGGTTAGGAGATTTTTCGTAGTATTCCATAAAACCTTTTATGTCACCGGTATTCCAAAGTTTAATCTGAGTTTGCAGGACAGACTTGATTTCGTTTTCGTCTTTATTTGTTTGAGCAAATAAAAGAGAAGGTATGAAGAGGAGGAGGTAGAGGAGAGTTTTCATTTTTAGAGTAGAGATTATAGAGTAGAGAGTAAAGATAAAAAGTCCGGAGGAAATGAGTCCGAAGTCTGAAAATAAATTTCTACTCTACTATCTATACTCTCTACTCTCTAATCTCGCTTCAGCCGGATTTCGTCTCATTTTCCCACTAATAATTTTAAAAAATCAATTATTGTATCATTTTTGTAGAATAATAAATTAGACCTATGATTAAGAAAATTACCCTCGCCCTTTTAGTGGCTTTTCCTGTGCTTCAATCGCTTGCGCAGGCCCCCGATGAAAATCGTTTTGTGAAGTCAGTCTTAGTAGACAAATTGGATGAACCGATGGAGTTTACCTTTTTGCCGGATGGACGTATTCTTTTCGTGGAGCGAAAAGGGGACGTAAAGTCCTATGATACGAAGACTAAAGAAACGAAGACGATCGCTCACTTAAATGTGAATACGAAATACAAGAACCGTTTAGGTCAAGAGCGTGTGGCAGAGGAGGGATTGATGGGTATTGTTTTGGACCCTAACTTCAGCAAAAATCACTGGTTATATCTTTATTATGCGCATCCAACGGAGACGAAACACATTTTAGCTCGTATGGAATTGCGTGGGGATGAGTTATTAGTCGAGCAACAAAAAGTGCTTTTGGAGGTTCCTACACAGCGTGAGGAATGTTGTCATACGGGTGGAGGAATGGTTTTTGATAAATCAGGAAACTTATTCTTAACCGTAGGAAATAATACAAGTAACAGTAATTCAGATGGTTATGCGCCTATCGATGAGCGTCCAGGTCAAGCGTATTGGGATGATCAACGTGGTGCGTCGAATACGAATGATTTACGTGGAAAGATTTTACGCATTCACCCAGAGGCGAATGGCACGTATACGATTCCAAAAGGTAATTTATTCGCGCCAGGGACGCCAAAGACGAAGCCGGAAATTTACACGATGGGTCACCGCAATCCTTGGAGACCTAGTATTGACTCGAAAACGGGTTACTTGTATTGGGGCGAGGTAGGTCCGGACGCGTCGGTAGATTCAGATAAAGGTCCTCGTGGTTATGATGAATATAATCAGGCCAAAGGCCCTGGTTATTACGGTTGGCCTTATTTCATTGGAAATAACCAAGCCTACAATGATGTAAATTTTGAGACGATGGCTATTGGACCTAAATTCAATCCAGCGGCACCTATTAATGAATCTCCTAACAATACCGGTTTACGTGAATTGCCTCCAGCAACCAAGGCGATGATTTGGTATCCCTATGGAACTTCAGAGGAGTTTCCTCTAGTAGGTTCATCTGGTCGTTCAGCGACAGGTGGTCCAGTCTTTAGAAAGGCAGATTTTGCGGGTGCGAAACGTGCATTTCCATCGTATTACGAAGGAAAATGGTTGATCGTGGAGTTTATGCGTGGCTGGATTATGGCAGTTACCATGGATGAAAAAGGAGATTACAAGTCGATGGAGCGCTTTATGCCATCTACGACTTTTGGTTCTGCGATCGATATAGACTTCAGTCCTGAAGGAGATTTATATGTATTAGAATATGGTTCTGCTTGGTTCCGCGGAAATGAGAATGCTCGTTTAGTGAAGATTGAATACCAAGGCGGAAACCGAAAGCCTTATGCAGAGGCATCTTCTGCTAAGAAGGCGGGTGCTGCACCTTTTACAACGACTTTATCTGCGGATGGAACAAAAGATTTCGATGGAGATAAATTAACCTACACATGGACGGTGAAGAAGGCTGGTAAATTCGTGAAGAATTTAGCGGGTGCTAATCCGACTTTGCAATTAAAAGAGGCAGGTAAATACCAAGTGACTTTAAAAGCCGCTGATCCGAAGGGATTGTCGAACACGGCTTCTTTGGAAATCTTAGTGGGTAATGAAGCGCCTGTAGTCGATATCGCTGTAGAAGGAAATAAATCATTCTATTTCGAGGGACAGCCTTTGAAATACGAAGTGAAAGTAGAAGATAAAGAAGATGGATCTCTAGGAAAAGGTATCGCAACGGATGCTGTTGCTGCGACCGTGGATTATGTAGCCTCAGGCTATGATCCTATTGAGATGGCGCAATCGCACCGGAAGGCAGATAGCGATTTATTTGCTTCGGCTGGACTTCGTTTGATCAATGCGAGTGATTGTAAGTCATGTCACCAAATGTCTGTACGTTCAGTAGGGCCTTCTTATAAGGAAGTGGCTGAGAAGTACAAAGGACAAGATATGGTGGAGAAATTATCAGAAAAGGTGATCTTGGGTGGCATGGGAGTTTGGGGAGAGCACGCGATGTCTGCACACCCGAATATTTCCAAAGCGGATGCGAAATCCATGGTCAATTATATTTTGAGTTTAGGGGATGCCAAAGCAAGTAATGCGATTGGCGTGGCAGGAACATTAGGTTTGAAAAAGCCAGCGGATCAATCATCTTCGAAAGGGGTGTTCGTGGTTCGTGCGACTTACTTAGATAAAGGAAATAAGAAAATGGCACCGGTTCAATCTGAGAAATGGTTGTTCTTACGTCACCCAGCCTTGAACGTAGAGAAAGCGGATGTTTCGAAAGGCATCTTGCAATTAATCACACCAGGTCGTTCAACGAATATGGTGGGTCAAAACCCGTACTTAGGCTACAAAGACTTAGATTTAACAGGTATTTCAACGATCGAAATTGCTGCTTCAGCACAAGCGCGATCGAATGCATCGGGTGGTGTGATTGAAATCCGTTTGGATTCACCTACCGGAACGGTAATTGGTAAAACGGCTCCGATCGAAGTTGCGCAAGGCGGAATGGGTGGACCTCCTCCAGCAGCGGCAACGCCAGGAAAAGGGGCACCACTAGGAACAGGAGTAGCTGCCCCAGCTTCTGCACCTGCAGCTCCGGCAGCTCCAGCGGCACCTGCGGGTCAAAGAAGAATGGCTGGTCCAGCTGCCCAAAAAGTAGCCATCCAAGCCACTCCTGGTTCACATGACCTATATTTTGTAGCAGTAAACCCGAAAGCAACTGAACAACAAATTGTCGTTCAGATTTCGGGTATTGAAATGAAAAAATAGTCTTTTGATTATAGTAATTCTGGGGTCCTCTCTGCTTTAATAGAGAGGACCCCTTTTTTATGCGCTATCTATTTTTTTTGTTGTTGATTTCTGGCTCCCTATTTGGCCAAAAAAACATCACCACCGCTTCCGATGCCACGGCGCCACTACACGCATTACAGCCGGATTATCCTACGCCTTACGGTGCGCCTTCAATTGAAAATATCAAAAAAACCATCGACCGCGTCTATACTTATTTAGAAACGGCGACGCCATCGCATTATGTTGATAAGATCACAGGAGCAGAGGTTAAAACCTATAACGCCAATGCTATTTTTAGCAAAGGAGATTTTCGTCCGATTTCCTACGAATGGGGCGTGACTTATTCCGGAATGCTGGCTTTAACGGAAGTGACCGGAGATGTGAAATACAAGAACTATGTGTTTAATCGCCTCAATCTGATTAATTCGGCTGTTCCGGAGGCCATAAAGATTCCCGCAGATCAATCTCATGTGTTGAAAGGCTTAGTCCATCCTCGCGCATTAGATGACATAGGAGCGATGGGAATGGCGGTGATTAAGGCCAAAAAAGCTGGCTTTACAACCGATATGTCTTACATCACCAAACGTGCCTCTGACTTTATTTTAAAAGAAGAGCATCGTTTACCGGATCGTACCTTGGTGCGGATTCGACCTTTGCACCATACGATGTGGTTAGACGATGTTTATATGGCGATTCCTGCGTTGTTGCAGTTAGGGGAATATGAGGAGGCAGTTTTTCAGTTCAATGCCTACCGTAAACGGATGTTCAATCCGAACCAAAATATTTATATGCACGGTTATTTAGTGGACGCCACCGAGCACCCGGAATTTCATTGGGGGCGTGCGAATGGCTGGGCCTTGTTAACCAACTGTGAATTATTGGAGTATTTACCGGCGAATCATCCGGCTCGTCCGGAGATTTTGGCCCAATTGAAAAACCACTTGAAAGGGCTGATGGCTTTGCAGGATGGGACGGGGTTTTGGCATCAATTATTGGATAAAAATGATTCCTATTTAGAGACTTCTTGTACGGCGATTTATACCTATGTGATGGCCAAAGGCATCAATAAAGGCTGGCTCGACCCTAAAACCTATGGTCCTGCAGCGATATTAGGTTGGAATGCAGTGAATACGAAAGTGAATGAAAAAGGCCAGGTAGAAGGGACTTGCGTAGGAACAGGTTTAGCTTGGGATCCAGCTTTCTACTATCACCGCCCAATTTCACCATTTGCGGCACACGGATATGGCCCCGTATTATTAGCCGGAGCAGCCATGATGGATTTAGTGAAACATCACACTTACCAAATCAATGATTCTGCCGTACATTTGAAATAATTATGAAAAACACGTTTGATTTAACAGGAAAAATAGCGCTAGTCACGGGTTGTAAGCGAGGAATCGGAATGGCGATGGCGCTCGGTTTAGCGGAGGCAGGTGCGGATATCATTGGGGTTTCGGCTAATTTAGAATTGGTGGGTTCTCAGGTTTCCAAAGCGGTGGAGGCTTTAGGTCGCAAATTCAAAGCTTATCAGGCTGACTTCTCAAATCGCGATTCGCTCTATTCTTTTATCAAACAGTTGAAAGCTGACTATCCCCGTATCGATATTTTAGTAAACAACGCAGGAACGATTTTGCGGAATCCGGCGGCGGAACATTCAGATGAGTTTTGGGATGAGGTTTTGGAAGTGAATCTGTCATCTCAGTTTATTTTGAGCCGCGAAATCGGTTCTGAAATGATAAAACAGGGAAGTGGGAAAATTATTTTTACGGCTTCTCTATTAAGCTTTCAAGGTGGTATTAATGTGCCGGGTTATGCAGCAAGCAAAGGTGGCATCGCACGTTTAACAATGGCCTTAGCGAATGAGTGGGCTGGGAAAGGAGTAAATGTGAATGCGATTGCTCCTGGCTATATTTCCACCGATAATACGACAGCATTGCGCGAAGATAAAGAGCGCAGCGCTTCTATTTTAGGACGAATTCCGGCGGGAAGATGGGGAGAACCAGAGGACTTTAAGGGTCCGGTGGTATTCTTAGCCTCTGAAGCCTCTAATTATGTACACGGAACCATTTTGACCGTCGATGGCGGCTGGATGGGAAGGTAATTAAATAATAAAGCATAGAGCATAAAGCATAAAGTCCGGAGGGAATGAGTCCGAAGGAAAAATTGCTAAATTCATCTCCGTAGGAGATACCAACTTTATTCTTTGTGCTTTATGCTCTATTCTTTAAATTAATAAACCTATGAAAAAATTAATCCTATTTATCACCCTACTCTCCACCTCCCTTTTCGCGCAGAAAATTGATGTGGACAAACAAATCGCTCTAGCTGGTCAGCAATACCAATTGATGTTAGCGGCACAGCCAGATACAAGCACAACGATTCACTCTGCAAAACAAGATGGTACGTATAGCAATAAGCCATCTAGCTGGTGGTGTTCAGGATTTTTCCCGGGCGGACTTTGGTTCCTATATGAAAAGACGAAAGACCCGAAATGGGAGTCAGCTGCTCGTTTATGGACGGCAGCACTGAAGAAAGAGCAGTTCAATACGGGGACGCATGATCTAGGGTTTATGATGTACGATTCTTTCGGGAATGGCTTGCGTCTGACGAAGGAACCGGAATATAAGAAGGTGTTGATTCAGTCAGCTAAGTCTTTAGCGACGCGTTTTGATCCTAAGATTGGCTTAATTAAGTCTTGGAATGGCTTCAAAGGAGGTTATAAATATCCGGTGATCATCGATAACATGATGAACCTGGAATTGTTGTTTTGGGCGTCGCGCGAGACGGGGGATCCGCGTTTTAAGGAGATCGCGATTATTCACGCGGATAATACGATGAAGAACCATTTTAGGCCGGATTATTCGAGCTATCACGTGATTTGCTATGATGTAGATGGCAAGGTTTTGGCCAAAAAACAACACCAAGGCTACCAAGACGAGTCTACTTGGACACGCGGACACGCCTGGGCGATGTATGGCTATGTTGAAATGTATCGTAATACGAAGGACAAAAAATACCTCGACTTTGCCCAAAAAATCTCTGATTTCTACTTGAATCACCCGAATATGCCAGCTGACAAAATTCCATATTGGGATTTCTATGCGCCTAATATTCCTACGGAAGAACGAGATGCTTCAGCGGGTGCGATTGCGGCGTCTGCTTTGCTAGAATTGAGCACGTATTCAGGAGAAAAAGGCAAGCGTTACTATGCGGATGCTGTGAAGATGTTGGAATCGCTTTCGTCGCCGGCGTACCGTGCGGCTTTGGGAGAAAATAATCACTTCTTGATCAAGCATTGTGTGGGAGCCAAATCGCTGAATTCGGAGATTGATGTGCCTTTAATTTATGCAGATTACTATTATTTAGAAGGCTTGTTGCGCTACCAAAAAATGGCTAAAAAATAGACGGCTTTTTGGGCTGAATTTCGTACCTTTGAGGCTTCATTTTTTATCAAGCCCCATGTCAGTTAAGAAAATTCAATCAGCCTTAATTTCGGTTTATTACAAGGACGGTTTAGCGCCTATCATTCAAGAACTTCATAAAAACGGAGTGACACTTTATTCTACGGGAGGGACGCAGTCTTTCATCGAAGAATTAGGTATTCCCGTGATTGCAGTAGAAGATTTAACGGGTTATCCGTCGATCTTTGGTGGTCGTGTGAAGACGTTACATCCGAAGGTTTTTGGTGGAATCTTGCATCGTCGTGATTTAGCTGAGGATGTTGCTGTTGCCAAACAATACGATATTCCTGCTTTGGATTTAGTGATGGTGGATTTGTATCCATTCGAAGAAACAGTAGCTTCTGGAGCTTCTGATGCCGATATTATTGAGAAAATTGACATTGGTGGTATTTCTTTAATCCGTGGTGGAGCGAAGAACTTTAACGATGTATTAATCGTTTCGTCTCGTGATCAATATGCGGAGGTTGCGGCGATTTTTGCAGCACATGGCTCTACTTCGACTACGTTAGAAGAACGTAGAAGTTTTGCTGGAAAGGCTTTCCAGGTTTCCTCTCATTACGATGGAGCGATTCAACGTTATTTCGCTGGACAAACAGCTGATTTAGCTAACTACACAACCTTGCCAGTACACGGTTTACGTTACGGCGAAAACCCGCACCAACAAGGTAAATTCTATGGAGATTTAGCGGCGCTATTTGATAAATTACACGGTAAGGAATTGTCTTACAATAACTTAGTAGACGTTGATGCTTGTCTGTCTTTATTAGATGAATTTAATGAGACGGCTTTCGTGATCATTAAACATATGAATGCGTGTGGCGTGGCGACTGGAACAACGGTGAAAGAGGCCTATGATAAGGCACTTTCTTGTGATCCTATTTCGGCCTTTGGTGGCGTTTTAGCGACAAACAACACAGTGGATAAAGCAGCAGCTGAATCCATTAATCCTCTGTTTTGTGAGATTCTCATTGCGCCAGACTTTACGGTGGAGGCTTTGGAAATATTAAAGACAAAGAAAAATCGCATTTTATTGAAGCGTAACCAAGTTGCTTTCCCTAAAGTAATGTTCAAGACCCTGTTAAACGGTGTTTTAGAGCAAGATAAGGACTTAGTAATGGAAGGCGTGGAAGATTTCAAGACAGTAACGAAGCGCATTCCTACAGATGAGCAGAAGCGCGCTTTAGCGTTTGCGTTAAAGATCTGTAAGCATACGAAGTCGAATACAATCATTTTAGCGAATGATGGCCAGCTATTGGCTTCAGGAGTGGGTCAAACATCTAGAGTAGATGCTTTAAAACAAGCGATCGACAAAGCGAGGGAATTTGGATTTGATTTAAACGGAGCGGTAATGGCTTCGGATGCCTTCTTCCCATTCCCAGACTGTGTTGAAATAGCTGGAAATGCTGGGGTTGTGGCAGTTACACAGCCTGGAGGATCCATAAAAGATCAAGATTCGATTGATTATTGTGATGCAAATAATTTAGCCATGGTGATGACAGGAATTCGTCACTTCAAACACTAGGATTTTTCGGTTAAAAATTATATTTTTAGGATTAAATTCAACAACATATGCGAAGGCCTTAATGCCTTCGTTTAACCCATTTTAAATACATTATGTCAGAAGCACAAGATTCATCAGCTCAAGATCGGGCAAATTACGGTGCAGATAATATTCAAGTTTTAGAGGGATTAGAGGCGGTTCGTAAACGTCCTTCCATGTACATCGGTGATACCGGCTTTAAAGGGCTTCACCATTTGATTTGGGAGGTAGTTGATAACTCGATTGATGAGGCGTTAGCGGGTCATTGCGATATGATCAAGGTGACGATCAACACGGACAATTCCATTTTAGTAGAAGATAACGGTCGTGGTATTCCTACCGGGATGCACACGAAAGAGAAGCGTTCTGCCCTAGAGGTAGTAATGACGGTGCTTCATGCCGGTGGTAAATTCGATAAAGACACATATAAAGTTTCTGGAGGATTGCATGGTGTGGGGGTTTCTTGTGTGAACGCCTTATCGACAGATTTAAAAGTGACGGTTTATAGCCGTGATGGTAAAATTTACCAACAAGAATACAAAATTGGTGTTCCTCAATACCCAGTTAAAGAGGTAGGAACAACAGATCGTACAGGTACTTCGGTTTTATTTAAACCAGATGAGACCATTTTTACGGTAACTGAATACAAATACGAGACGGTTGCGGGTCGTTTGCGTGAATTATCCTTCTTGAATGCAGGAATTCGTATTCAATTAACTGACTTACGTGAATTAGACGAGAATGGCGTTGCTAAAACGGAAGAATTCTTCTCCGAAGGAGGACTTCGTGAGTTCGTCATGTTCCTGGATTCAACTCGTGAGCCATTGCTTTCTGAGCCGATCTATATGGAGGGTGACAAGAATGGCGTACCAGTTCAAGTAGCGATGATGTATAACACATCCTATACTGAGAACGTGGTATCGTATGTGAATAACATCAACACGATTGAAGGGGGTACGCACGTTGCGGGTTTCCGTGGCGCGTTGACGCGTACGTTGAAAAACTACGCAGATAAGTCTGGTGCATTAGATAAATTAAAGATTGATATCGCGGGGGATGACTTCCGGGAGGGTTTGACAGCGGTTATCTCGGTGAAAGTGGCGGAGCCTCAGTTTGAGGGCCAAACAAAAACCAAATTAGGTAACGGTGAGGTGTCTGGTGCCGTTTCTGCAGCGATGTCTGATATGTTAGAGTCTTGGTTAGAAGAGCACCCGAAAGAGGCTCGTCAAATCGTTGCCAAAGTAATCTTAGCTGCTCAAGCGCGTCACGCAGCTCGTAAGGCACGTGAAATGGTTCAACGTAAGACAGTCTTAGGTTCGAACTCGTTGCCTGGTAAATTAGCGGATTGCTCTGATTCAGATCCAGAAACATGTGAGATCTACCTTGTCGAAGGGGACTCAGCGGGCGGTACGGCAAAGCAAGGCCGTAACCGTGCATTCCAAGCGATCTTACCTTTACGTGGTAAGATTTTGAACGTAGAGAAAGCGCAAGAATACCGTATCTACGAAAACGAAGAGATTAAGAATATGATTACGGCGCTAGGCGTTTCTTTCGGAAAAGATGGAGATGAGCGTGCGTTGAATATGGATAAATTGCGTTACCACAAGGTGATTATCATGACCGATGCGGACGTTGACGGTAGTCACATTCGTACCTTGATTTTAACGTTCTTCTTCCGTTATATGCGGGAGTTAGTTGATCGTGGATGTATTTACATTGCACAACCTCCGTTGTACCAAGTGAAAAAAGGACAGCAGGTGCGTTATGTTTGGACAGAAGATCAACGTTCTCAAGCGATTCAAGAATTAGCCGGTGGTGGAAAAGAAGACAACGTAGGTGTACAACGTTATAAGGGTCTTGGAGAGATGAACGCGGAGCAATTGTGGGAAACGACGATGAACCCAGAGTCTCGTACCTTGAAGCAAGTGACAGTTGAATCTGCGATTGAAGCTGATTTATTATTCTCTATGTTAATGGGAGATGAAGTGGCGCCACGTCGTGACTTCATTGAGAAGAATGCTAAATACGCTAAAGTAGACGTTTAGAATGAATTTTGATTTTAAGTCGTATCATTTGCGTGGCATTCATGCAGATACACTGGAGGAAAAGCAAAAGATCAATCAGGAATTGAAAGACTTTTACAATTCCTTAACAGAGGAGGACAAACGCTTGTTTAATTTAGAACTTCAGACATTCTTGGCCACAGAAATGGGGCGTTTGGGTTCTGATTATCAAGCGATCAAAAATCAAGTTCCTACAGAATAATATGAGTGAATTAGATAAAATACTGAAACACGAAGAGTCAAAAGATTCCCTTGCCGGGAATCTTTTGTCTTTACTTACGCCTACGAACTGGAAGATTAATTTGATGGCTCCTCGCGAGCAAAATCGCAAGGTGGATAAGTCGACCCAAAAGTCGAAGGATACCATTGTGAAATCAAAATTCATCTCGCGTGATTTGTCATGGTTGAAGTTTGATGAGCGCGTTTTGGATCAGGCTCGTGATAGTTCAAAGTCACTTTTTGATCGCTTGAAATTTTTGGCGATTACGGCCTCTAATTTGGATGAGTTCTTTACCATTCGGATGGGCTCTTTGTATAATTACATTGATTTAGGGAAGGAAAGAACGGATTATTGTGGATTGCGGGAGGTTCCCTTCAAGCAGGCCATTATTAACGATGCGCAGGAATTTACACAAGAAAAGCACCGTCTTTTTATGGAGGAAATCTTGCCTTTATTTCCGGAGAATGGGCTTTTATTAGCTTGCTTAGATGATTTGAGTGAGGAGGAGAAGGAAGAAGTAGCGACTTATTTTCAGCGAACTATCTATCCTATGTTAACGCCGATGGTGTTCGATCACACGCACACGTTCCCGAGTTTGTTAGCAAAGACCTTGATTTTTGGGGTGGTGACTTTAGGTCTTTCGGATAAGAAAAAGACAGGAAACGAGCGGGAGCAAAAGATCTCTTTTGTTCAGATTCCATTGAATTTGAAGCGTTTCTATGTTATCGAAAGAGAGGATAAAGTGTTATTTATCCCGATCGAAGAGATCATACGTCACCATTTGCAGGTTTTGTATCGCAATGTGGAGATTGAATCAACGACCTTGTTTCGCATTACGCGTAATGGGGATTTTGATTTAGTGGAACATGAGGATTCGGATACGGATTTTGTGGATGAGGTAAAGAAGAAGATTAAGGACCGTCGTTTGGGTCGTGTGACGCGTGTGGAGGTGGAGAAATTTCATTCGGATTTCTTGTTGACCGAGATGTTAAAGCGTTGGAATTTAGATCGTTCGGATATCTTTATCAAGAATTCGATTTTGGATTTTACGTGTTTTTGGCAAATATTAAAACATGCAGAATTTAAGACGCAAATGGCTGTTAATCCGGCTGTGGTTCCCGCTTTAGGTCTGAAATCAGTGGTGATTGATGACATATTTGATACGATTAAACGAGGTGATATTTTATTGCATCATCCCTACAATAATTTTGAGCCCGTTATTCAATTATTGGAGCAGGCAGCAGATGATCCTAAAGTCTTAGCGATTAAGATCACCCTGTATCGTATTTCTAAAAACTCCCGAATTTCAAGTGCTTTGTTGCGTGCGGCGGAACAGGGAAAACACGTTTCGGTCTTGTTTGAGGTAAAGGCGCGTTTCGATGAGGAGAACAATATCAAGGAGGCCACTAAATTGCAGAAAGCGGGTTGCTTCGTGATTTATGGTATTCCGGGATTGAAAACGCACACGAAATTGCTACAAGTTATTCGTAACGAAGGCAATCATGTGGTGAGTTATGCCCACCTTTCTTCTGGAAATTACAATGAGGATACGGCGAAATTATATACTGATATTGGCCTTCTGACGACGGATACTCGAATTACACAGGATATTTCAGAGTTCTTCAACGTAATTACGGGCCATTCGATGCCTACCCATTACGAGCATTTGATCACGGCGCCACGCGATATGCGGAATCGCCTGATTGAAATGATCGAGAATGAGGTGAAGAATCACAAGGAAGGTAAGCCAGCGGGTATTTGCTGGAAAATAAATTCCTTGCAGGATTTGAAGACGATGGAGGCCCTTTATAAGGCTTCGCAAGCGGGTTTACCCGTGCTTTTGATTGTACGCGGTATCTGTTGTATTCGTCCACAACGTAAAGGTTTGTCAGAGAATATCTTCATTAAATCGATCGTTGGGGAATATTTAGAGCATACGCGCTTGTATTATTTTCACAATGCCGGTGATCCTAAAATTTACGGGGGTAGCGCGGATGTGATGGTACGAAGTTTTGACAGACGTATTGAATCCTTATTTGAATTAGTGAACACACGCGCGAAGAATCTGGCTATTACCATCTTAGATTGGAATCTTCGGGATACGAAGAATTCGTATGAGATGCAGGAGGATGGAACGTATTGGAAAATTGAGAGTGAGGAGCCATTCAATATCCACTCTAAATTTTACGAAATCAAAGACGAGGATTTGGTTGCCGAATTAGCATTTGATAAATTTACAATTAGCCTAGAAATGAAATAGGCGAATTACACCAAAAAACAACACATGGAAAGATTTACAGGATTGCTCGGTATCGTATTGATTTTGGGCGTATCATTTTTGATGTCTAATAACCGAAAAGCAATTAATTACCGGACGGTAGGCGTAGGTCTTTTAATGCAGGTGTTGTTAGCGGTGTTTATCTTAAAGACAGAAACAGGCCAAAACCTCTTTCAGTGGTTAGGTGATTCCATCAATACCTTATTAGGTCAAGCGGATAAAGGAGCACAATTCGTGTTCGGATCGCTGGTAAATCGCGATTTGATGATCAAGGCCTTTGGCCCAGGAAATGATTATATTTTCTTCTTCAAAGTAGTTCCAACTATCATTTTTGTAGCGGTTTTAGTGAATATGTTCTATCATCTAGGCATATTACAACGTGTTGTTTCCTTTGTGGGCAAAGGTGTTCACAGGTTAATGGGCGTGAGTGGGGCAGAGGCGCTTTCGAATGTGGCATCCACGTTTGTAGGGCAGGTAGAGGCTCAAATCATGATCAAGCCTTATTTGAAAAACATGACGAATTCGGAGCTGATGGCTTCGATGACGGGTTCATTCGCATGTATTGCGGGTGGTGTGATGGCGGTTTATATCTCTTTAGGTGTTCCTGCTGCCTATTTATTAGCTGCCAGCTTGATGGCCGCTCCCGGTGCGCTAGTGATCTCGAAAATTATGTTCCCTGAAACCGAGAAATCGGAGACAGAAGGGGAAGTGAAATTAGAATTATCTAAAACACACGCGAATTTAGTCGATGCGATTGCGGCAGGTGCGAGCGAAGGATTGAAAGTGGGGTTGAATGTGATCGCCATGTTGATCGGTTTTATTGCCTTGATCGCTTTAGTCGATTTAGGTTTAGGACATATCGGTGCTTGGATTAGCTATCCAGAATTATCTATGAATACGATTTTAGGAAAGGTATTCTCTGTATTTGCTTTCGCGATGGGAGTTCCCGCTCAAGATGTGGAAGTCGCTGGTGCTTTAATGGGAAAGAAGATGGTGGTAAATGAATTCGTCGCCTATTTAGATATGGTAAAGTTGAAAGAAACCTTAGATCCTAAGACAATTGCGATTACGAGCTTTGCTCTTTGTGGATTTGCTAACTTCTCCTCTGTTGCTATCCAAATCGGGGGCATCGGAGAATTAGCTCCCTCTCGTCGTTCCGATTTAGCAAAATTAGGCTTCAAGGCCTTAATTGCAGGCACTTTGGCTTCTTATTTATCAGCTACCTTAGCCGGCTTATTATTGTAATATGCGCATTGATCCCGAAACCGTCGAGCGAATAAAGCAAACGGCTGCGGTGGCAGACGTGATCGGGGATTATGTGACGATTAAGAAGAAAGGTGCGAACTATTGGGCTTGCTGTCCTTTTCATGGGGAGAAAACTCCTTCCTTCTCTATTTCCCCAGCAAAGGGAATTTATAAATGTTTTGGGTGTGGTAAAGCAGGCGATTCTGTTCGCTTTGTGATGGATATGGAAGGCCTGGGCTATGGGGAGGCTTTACGTCATTTGGCCAAAAAATACGGCATCGACATCCAAGAAGAGGAAATGACCGATGACCAGCTTGTTCGTCAAAACGAACGCGAAAGCTTGCTCATCATCCTTGAATACGCGAAAGAGTTCTTCAAAAAACAATTATACGATACTGACGAAGGCAAATCCATCGCCTTGCCTTATTTCAAGGAACGGGGTTTCTCAGACGCTACCTTACAATCCTTCGATTTAGGGTATAGCCCGGAAGCCTGGGATGCTTTCTTGAAATCTGCCTTAAAGCAGGGTTTTTCACAGGAAATCATTGAGAAAGCAGGGTTAGTCACACAAAAGAATGACGATGGAAAGGTTTATGACCGTTTCCGCAACCGCGTTATATTCCCGATTCACAATGTGTCAGGTAAGATTATTGCTTTTGGTGCTCGTATTCTTAGAAATGATGCGAAGAATCAGGCCAAATACCTAAACTCACCGGAAACGGAAGTCTACCATAAATCGGCGACGCTCTATGGCATCGCGCAAGCGAAGAATGAGATCCGTACGAAGGACGTTTGTTACTTAGTAGAAGGTTATACCGATGTTATTTCGCTGCACCAAGCGGGAATTAAGAACGTCGTGGCATCGTCAGGAACGTCTTTGACCATCGAACAGATCAAGTTAATTGGTCGCTTTACTCAGCATGTGACCGTTCTATACGATGGTGATTCTGCTGGAATTAAGGCTGCTTTACGCGGGATGGATTTGATCCTAGAAGAAGGTTTACAAGTGAATTTAGTCGTATTCCCTGAGGGAAATGATCCGGATTCCTTTGTGCGCAAGATTGGTTCTGAGGCATTTGTTGATTACATCAAAAAGGAAGCAAAGGATGTCATCTCGTTCCAAGCAAACCTTTTTAAAGAGGAAGCGGGCGACGATCCATTCAAGAAAGCCGAAATGATTAAGGAAATGGTGCAATCCATTTCGAAAATACCCGATGCGATTCAACGTAGTCTTTTTATCCAGAAGACCGCCACGATGATGCGGATGGATGAGGACGTGCTTTTAGCGGAATTGAATAAGATCCAGTTGAAAAAAATCAAAGGAGCAAGTTCAGATCCTCAGCAAATATCTGCACAGCAATATGCGGAAGTACGGGATCTAATCGAACCGATTTCAGCGGACCAGCCAGCAGAAGTGGCTAACTTGGCCTATTACCAAGAATTAGAATGCGTCCGCCTTTTGATCAATTACGGACATTTAGAGATCAATCCGGAAAAAGCTCCAGGTTTAACCGTAGTTCATTATTTGATTGAAGAATTAGAAGGAACTGTTTTCCAAACACCTTTATTTATTCGCATCCTGGATTTGTGTAAACAAGAATTTGCAGCTCAAAGGGCACCTAAGCCAGATTTTTTCTTGCATCATTCGGACGAGGAAATTCAATCCTTCTCCATCAATATCTCCTCTGATAAACATTCAGTGTCTTCGGAATGGAAGGATAAACATGAGATTCGCGTGAACACAGATGAGGAAATGCTGGAAGATTTAGCTTATAAGAATGTATTACGTCTGAGGAAGGTCTATAATGACCAACATTTGCAAGAAATCTTAAGCAAATTAGATGCTTTAATGGCGGATGCAGCGGAAATGGATGAAGTATTGCTTGAATTCATCCGTTTGAAAGAAATTCAAAAGAATATTTCCCAGGAATTAGGCACCGTTATTGAAAAATAGCCTATTTTTGCGTTAGAATGAAGAAAATACTTGCCATAATGCTATTCTCTGTACTGCTTTACCAAGCAGGCGGTTTCGCATTACGGTATTTATCAGAAGTCAATTCGGTAGGCTCTGACTCGGAAACGGAAGAGACTGTTGTCGTTAAAATTCCCATTAATTTGCCTTATCAAACGGATTGGGTATCTTCAGAAGAGGTAGAGGGTTCTGTTCGCCAAGGTGATGAATTCTACGAAATGAAGGAGCGTAAGGTGGAAAATGACACCTTAGTAACGGTGATGGTGAAAGACCGAAATGCTCGAGAAAACTTCTTTAATTTAGCGGAGCAGGTAAACGAACACTTAACCGATGAGCCTGGTTCTACTCCAGCTAAAACGGAATTAATTAATACCCTAGTGAAAGAATATTGTGCTCAGTCGTCTGGCTGGGTTCTTTATATTTTGGAATGGCCTGCTTCGATTGAGGCACCCATTCATTCTATTTTATCTACAAAAGACTTCTCGTCTGATTTTTTCTCGCCGCCCCGGCAAGCTTAATTTTTTTTGATTCTATTTTTTACATAAGACAAAACTGTCCTATGTAATCGTGTATTATTTTAAAAATTAAGCAAATGAAAAAGTTAATTACTCTTTTATTTTGTTTGCTAGGTTTCGTCGAATTGAAGGCACAAATGCCTCATGACGCGATTTATATGAACAAAAAATTAGCCTGTGGGGCTTTAGTCTATGGAAATAGCTCTTGGACAAATTATTGGGAAAATGGGCTAAAACGTGATAATCCTAATTTAGGGCGTTTAACGACTCAATCAGCTACTGCTATGATTGCCTATGGAATTACACGTGACATCAATGTAATAGCTATGATTCCTTATGTCAAAACGACTGCGAGTCAAGGTAATTTAATGGGACAACAAGGTCTGCAGGATGCCTCCGTTTTTGTGAAGACAAAAACGAAGTCTTACCATGGCATTACAGCTCATGGGGTTTTAGGTTTCAGTGTTCCAGTGACAAATTATGTGCCCGATTTTATGCCCTTGTCGATTGGTTTAGGAACGAAAACACTTTTAATGCGTGGAATGCTGTCTTATACTTTACCTAAACATATCTATGTTAATTCCTCTATAGCATATCATGCGAGAAGCCAAGTAAAAGTGGATCGTGATGCGTATTTAGTAAGTTCTAAATTATACCAAACAAATCAGGTAGCCGTTCCGGATGCTTTTGATGCGGCTTTTCGAATAGGCTATCTCAAAAAGGATAATCAAATCGAATTTTTCGCTGAACATTTTTCTTGCACAGATGGAGATGATATTCGACGGAATGATATGCCTTTCTTAACGAATGACATGACGATGACGACGGTGGGTATTTATGGTAAATACCAGCCAAAAGCTTTGGGTGTTAATGCACGCGTGGCTTATGTGACTGATGGTCAGAATGCAGGCCAAAGTACGTCCATTTCAATAGGAGTTTTGTATCAGTTTAAAATCAAATAAGATGAGATATTATATTAGTTTATTTATATTTTTTAGCTTGTGGTCCTGCGATAAATCAGTCTCAGAATCCATGATAGAGCCTTATGCTCCTGTTAAAATCGATGAATCAGCAGGCAGTTGGAAGACTTTTGTTTTAACAAGCTCCACTGAGGTGGTAGTGCCTGCTTTAAATTCAGATGCAGCCTATAAAAAGGAAGTGGATTCGCTGAAATCGATTTTGTTAACGGCTGACCAAAAGGCAGCCGTTCAGTACTGGGGAGCGGGTGCTGTCCTACGTTGGAATGAAATTGCGCGTGAATTAGCCGCTAGGTATAATCTCCCTCCTGCAGCTAATGCTTCAGGTGTTTATCCGGTGCCTAATCCGGCGGATCCTTTGGCAGACCCTAAATTCCCTTTTGCTAATCCGCCTTACACAGCCAGAGCTTTAGCCTATCTAAGTGTGGCGCAATATGATGCTTTAGTGAGTGCTTGGAAGTATAAATACCAATACAACCGCCCCGCGCCATCTGTGTTGGACGCCTCCATTAAGCCCTTATTGCCAGTTTCTACATTGCCAGCCTATCCTTCGGAAGATGCGGTGGTGGCGCAAGTTAGCTATGTGATTTTATTAGCGATGTTTCCAGGCGAAGGCCCTTTTTTAGCCGAAAAATTGGCGGAATCAAAGAATGTGCCAATTTGGGCGAAAACAAATGTGAGTTCAGATGTAATTGCTGGAGCTAATTTGGGAGCAGCGGTAGCGGCGAAAGTGATGGCTAAAGCAAAAGCGGATGGAATGAGTGCTGCAAATAATCAGGCGATAGTACCTGATTTGATTGCTCATTCAAAATCAATCGGATTTACTACCGTTTGGGCAAGTCAAGAATCACCTGTTCGTCCACCGATGTTGCCCAATTATGGTGCCGTAAAAACGTGGAATTTTGATCGCGCTACCTTAGAATCGATTCGCCCTGCCATTCCTTATTTACCAGGTTCAGAAGCATTTAATAAAGATTTGGCAGAATTGCAGGCCATCAATAAAAGCCAAACTCGAGAGCAGGCTTCCATTGCTAATTACTGGGCAGATGGTCCAGGTTCTTATACACCTCCAGGGCATTGGCATCGCTATGCTTGTGAAGCTGGTGTAGAAGCAAAATATTCACAAGTGCGCATGGCGCGTATGCTTGCTTATGTAGGTACTGCATTAATGGACGCTGGCGTCGCTTGTTGGGAAACGAAATACTTCTATTACAGTCCTCGACCTCAACAGTTTGATTTAAAGACATCAGTAGGTTTACCTAATTTCCCTAGTTATACCTCCGGGCACTCGACTTTCTCTTTTGCAGCTGCTACCGTATTAGCATCCTTGTTTCCGGAAAAAGCAAACACTTTTTTGGCCAATGCGCAGCAAGCATCTGATTCTCGGGTGTATGGTTTGATTCACTTCCGGGTGGATTGCACGATCGGGGGAACGCATGGTAAGGTGATAGGAGATTATGCGGTGAAACGTGCGAAGGCAGATGGAGCTAATTAATCATTTGTAAAATAAAAAAGGCCTCTATTAGTAGAGGCCTTTTTATTATGCTTTATGCTTGCGAAGCTTATTCACCTGGAGCTAATTTTCTATCTGCAATGTACATTTTTTGAATTTTGCCATTCACAATATTCGCATCAAAGTATCTGTTAACTTTCGTTTCTTTTCCATCAACGGTATGTGTAACTGTTCCGGAAGAAGTTACCCATTCGCTCACTTTACCATTTTTGTCTATTGACTTATTGGCCAAAGAAAAGTTTAATTTCCACTTAGGATTCATATTCGTAAAATACGTAGCCATATAATTTTTATAGTCGTCACCTGTAGTTAAAACATCACCATCCGGAGTATAAATCTTTAAACTATCACTTGCTTCTAAACTACGTAGCTTAGCTGTGTCCCGATCATTGAGTGCTTGAATCCAATTTTCAAATAGGGTAACGTTGGTAGTGTCTCCTCCGTAAAGGGCTGTTTTTTCGCTGCCTCCAGCCAAATCGAATCCAATAGATTGTTTTTCGGCGGTAGAACTTTGTTCTTTACATGCCATAAATGAGGCTGATACAGCTAAAATTAATAGTAATTTTTTCATATTGATTGTGTTTAAATTATAGTCCTAAAATCTTTTTGTTAAACTCCTCGTCTGCTCCGGTTCCTGCGAAATCATCGAAGACCTTTTCGGTTGCTTTGATGATGTGGCTCGCGATGATCGGCGCACCCTCCGTAGCTCCTTGAACAGGATCTTTGATGCAGCATTCCCATTCTAACACTGCCCATCCGTCATATCCATATTGGGTTAATTTAGAGAAGATGCTTTTGAAATCGACTTGTCCGTCGCCTAACGAGCGGAAACGGCCTGCGCGGTTGATCCAAGATTGGTAACCACCGTACACCCCTTGTTTTCCTGTAGGATTGAACTCAGCGTCTTTTACGTGGAACATCTTGATGCGCTCGTGGTAGAAGTCGATGTATTGTTTGTAGTCCAAAGCCTGTAACACAAAGTGCGATGGATCGTACAATAAATTCGCGCGTTTGTGACCTTTTACTTCGTCTAGGAACATTTCGAATGTTACGCCATCGTGTAAATCTTCACCTGGGTGAATTTCGTAGCATAAATCTACGCCACATTCATCGAAGGTATTCAAAATCGGTAACCAACGGCGACCTAATTCTTTGAAACCTTGCTCCACTAATCCAGCTGGACGTTGTGGCCAAGGATAAACCGTGTGCCACATCAAAGCGCCAGAGAAGGTAGCGTGTGCGTTTAAACCTAAGTTTTGAGACGCTTTCGCTGCATACTTTAATTGTTGGATCGCCCATTCGGTGCGTGCTTTGGGATTTCCTTTTACGGAATCTGGAGCAAATGCATCGAAACCAAGGTCGTAGGCTGGGTTGACTGCCACTAATTGACCTTGAAGGTGGGTAGATAATTCGGTGATTTGTAAGCCTTTGGCAGCTAACATCCCTACGATTTCATCACAATAAGTCTTCGACTCTGCTGCTTTCTGTAAATCAATACAACGCGAATCCCATGACGGAATTTGCACCCCTTTATAACCTAAAGAGGCTACCCAAGTGGTGATGTTGTCTAAGGTATTAAAAGGGGCTTCGTCGCCCATAAATTGTGCCAAAAATATAGCTGGCCCTTGTATCGTTTTCATCTTTTAATATGGTTTAGATTTTAACCCATTTTTGAGAACGCGTCGAATCTAAAATGCGCTCACAAATTAATAATTCACGGTATCCGTCTGCGAAAGTGGGGTATTTCGGATTCTCCGGTTGTTTTCCAGCTTCTACAGCGGCGTATACTTCTTTGAATAATTGCTTCGACGTATCTGAGAAGCCCTCGTTATGTCCACCAGGGAAAGTCATTAAGGCTGTAGCTTCAGGGTAGGCCAAAGAAGGATCGCGCATCAACACTTGATTCGCTTGATCTCTATTACCAATCCACATTTCGTTAGGCGACTCTGAGTTAAACGCGAAAGTTTTGTTTGAACCTGAAATTTCTAATTTCAATTGGTTCTTACGACCCGCTGAAACTTGCGAAACGGTTACACAACCGCGGTTTCCATTGTCAAAACGTAATAAAACGTTCGCATGATCTTCCGTGTTGATAGGGACATCCGCATAATCTTCTGGCTGTAACATTTTGCCAGAATAAGTTTCTACTGGCTTCAAAGGCTTCTTGCGTACTTTGTGAACCGTGTTGAAATCAGCCATTACTTCGACTGTTTTCAAACCTGTGATGTATTCGATAACGTCTAATAAGTGAGAACCGATGTCGGCGATAGCGCGAGAATCACCTGATTTGTCCGGCTCTAAACGCCAGTTATAGTCTGTATTGTAGAATAACCAATCTTGTAAATAGCTACCTATGATCGAATAGATTTCACCTAAATCGCCTTTTTCACGCATCGTCTTCATTTGGCGTACTAATGGATAGTAGCGAAGGTTGAAGTGAACTGCATTCACTAAGCCAGTTTTAGCCGCTAATGCGACTAATTCCTCTGCTTCGTGTAGGTCTTTTGCCAAAGGTTTCTCACATACCACGTGCTTTCCAGCTAATAAAGCTGCTTTCGACTGTGAATAGTGTAAGAAGTTAGGTGTACAAATGTGTACACATTGAATGTCTTCTTGCTTTAATAGATCTTCGAAAGTGTACCAACGGTCAATGCCTAATTGCTTTGCTTTCGCCTCAGCTAGTTCGATGGTCACTTCGCAAAGTGCAGCAACATCAATATTTGGTAAGCGGCGTAAAGCCTCGATATGAGCGGGTCCGATAAATCCGGTTCCTACGATTCCAACTTTGATTTTAGTCATGGTTATTTATAGTTCAAATTTTGTCCACTTGTTTTTATTATCTTGGGCTGATCTCACCACATTTTCGATGAAAGCCATCCCCATAATTCCTTCGTCGATTCCTGGGAAATCATACAAGGGGTCTTGTACTTTTCCTTCCCATCTCGCTCTAAGCGCAAAGGCGAAATTGCGGTAGATATTCGCGAAAGTCTCCACATAGCCTTCTGGGTGTCCCGCAGGTTGACGTGTGTGCGCATTAGCGGCAGGAGATAGCTGGCCTACGGCCGTACGAATGATCCGCGCTCCTTCGTCGCGCGTCCTAAATACCATCGTATTCGGCTCCATTTGGTGCCATGTAATTCCCGCCTTGCTTCCATAAATACGGAAGTTAAAGTCGTTCTCCTCACCATTACAAATTTGGGAGCAATGTAAAATACCTTTGGCACCATTATTATAATGGATCAAGATATTGCCATCGTCATCTAATTGACGACCTTCTACGAAGATCGTTAGATCTGCACAAAGCTCTTTAATATGTAATCCGGTGATGTATTCGATCAAATTCTCGCAGTGCGTTCCGATGTCGCCAATGGCACCTGCCGCACCACAACGTGCTGGATCTGTTCTCCAAGCTGCTTGTTTTTGGCCGGTCGCTTCCACTAGGTCAATTAACCAGCCTTGTGGATATTCCACGATGATTTTGCGAATTTCGCCTAGTTGACCTGAGTCTACTAAATGCTTCGCCTCTTTCACCATCGGATAGGCCGTGTAGTTATGGGTCAAAGCAAAAATCAAGCCTGATTGATCGATGATTTTCTTTAATTCTTTCGCTTCTGCCAAATTCAAGGTCGCTGGCTTATCACAAACCACATGGAATCCATTTTCAAGGGCCATCTTAGCGGCTGGGAAGTGCACGTGATTAGGGGTAACAATGGAAACGAAGTCCATGCGCTCGCCTTCCGGCAATTCTTTCTCTTTCAAAATCATCTCCTCATAAGAACCGTATACGCGGTTTTCTGGAAGATAAAGAGCTTCTCCGGTGGCTTTGGATTTTTCTGCGCTGGAACTAAATGCGCCACAAACTAATTCGATTTCTCCGTCTAATTGGGAACCGCGACGGTGAACTGCACCAATGAAAGCCTCTTGACTTCCACCAATCATTCCCATTCTGATTTTCCTACTTTGGCGTGATTTTGCCTGTGTAGCAGAACCTCCTTGAATCATAGTATGATAGATTTAGATAGTTTACAAAAATAGAGCAAAATTTGGTTTTATAGCCTTTAAATCGCTCTTTTTTTAGAATAGTATCAAAAATAAATCCCTTTACATGCCATTATCCCAAAAACTTTTTGTTTTTTTGTTACGATTTTTCCAATGAAGAATTTAATTTTTTAAAGAATAACCAAAATATATAATTAATCTAAACCTCAAACAATTATGAATCAAACTGTTAATGCCAATCGTTTATTTTTGGCTTCCTGTTTTGCCCTCATCACTACCGCCTTTTCTTTTAGTATTCGGGCAGGTATTCTACCTCAGTTAGGATCTGAATTAGCTTTAACTAACGAGCAACTAGGTCATATCAACCAAATGTGGTTTTTAGGTTTTCCAATCTCCATGATTTTAGGAGGTATCTTTTATACATCAGTTGGACCTAAATTGATCATGCAAATTGCCTTGGTAGCACACGCTGCAGGTATTTTATTGACCATTTATGCAGTAGACTATAACACGTTGTTGATCTCTACTCTTTTAATTGGGTTAGGAAATGGTTGTACGGAAGCGGCTTGTAATCCAATGATTGCCGATGCCTATACGGGTAACGAGATGAGCAGTAAGCTGAATCGTTTTCACATGTGGTTCCCAGGTGGAATTGTGGTAGGTTCTTTACTCTCCAAGTTTATGACGGATGCGGCAATGGCTTGGCAAACACAAGTTTGGGTCATTATTATACCAACAGTTATTTACGCGGTCTTGTTCTCTGGTCAAGCTTTTCCTAAGCCAAAAGCAGATGCAAGTTCGACGCTGGATAGCTTTAAAGCGATGCTAAATCCATTGTATTTATTTATGGCGGCTTGTATGGCATTAACAGCTATCTCGGAATTTGGCCCTCAACAATGGGTAGGTCCTATTTTAGCGAAAGCGGGTGCTAGCCCAATGTTAATTTTAGCTTTGGTGACAGGATTAATGGCCGTGGGTCGTTATTTCGCAGGTTCTATTATTGCTAAAATCAATACAGTGGGTGTTTTATTAGCGTCTGCCGTTTTTGCATTAGCCGGATTATATATGATGAGTACGATGTCAGGAACTACCTTGTACTTCGCAGCGTTTATTTACGCGTTAGGTATTTGTTATTTCTGGCCAAACATGTTAGGTTATGTGGCTGAGTCAATGCCTAAAACAGGTGCCTTAGGTCTGTCTATTATGGGTGGAATTGGTATGTTTTCGTCTTCTATGTTCCAGCCAATTATCGGAGGATGGATTGATAAGAATAAGGTGGCGGCAGTAAGCAGTGGATTAACGGGCGATGTGGCTGATTTAGCGGCTGGCCAAGCAACGCTTTCTAACATGCTTTTATTTCCAGGTATCTTGATCGTGGCTTTTGCGGGTCTTTATTTCTTCGGAAAGAAAGCATCTCACGCTTAGTCTAGAATTTTATTTAATTTAGGGGGCTCGAAAGGCCCCCTTTTTTTATGCGTTATCTGATTTTATTCTCTTTCTTGGTTTTTGCTTGCAAGCCTAATTGGCGGATTGATCCTGCCAAAGTGAAGGAGGAATTGCAAGCCCAGGCGGCGCAGCACACGGAGCGCAAAATAAACGTAGAAACTCGTTTAGGGGACTTTGAACTCGAATTAGATGATCGAACGCCTTTGCACTCGGTGAACTTTATTCGCTTAGTGAAGATGGGTTATTTTGAAGATCGCTACTTCTACCGTAATGTGTATGAAATTGGTATTCAAGGTGGAGGGGAGTATTTTGATCGCTTAAATTACTTAGTACCAGCTGAATATTTGGACGAGCTTCGTCCCGTTCGAGGAACCATTGCCATGGCGAGATATGATGAAGGAAATCCCCTACAATCCTCCTCTCCCACAGAGTTTTTTATCGTGACTGATACCGAACAGGCGAGTCGCTTTTACCGTAAATACGTGGTTTTTGGTAAAGTTACTAAAGGCATGGCCGTGGTGGATTCCATCAAGAAAGAGCGTTCTTTTGACGAGAAGCCGGTTATTCCGGTGAAGTTTTCGATGTCTGTTTTGGACCAGAAATAAGGCTTAATACAAGGGCAATCGCCATCACTAATAGGCAGCCTAGTACGTTTAGCCAAAGAAAGGCCATCCATTCGACCTTCCAAGCATAAATCACAAACGCTTCGGCAATCAGTGCCGCCGTGAAAACCTGTGTACCCGTGGTCCTATGTAAATAAAACGCACATAAAAAGATGCCTAAAATAGTACCATAAAACCAAGAGCCTAGGATATTCACGACTTCAATTAAACTTCCCATGTTTACGGCAAATTGGGCGACGACTAAACATAGCATCCCCCAGCCTAAGGTGATGAGTTTGGAAATCCACCAATAATGCTGGTTTCCACGATCAGGCGCGATAAATCGTTCATAAATATCGACCATCGAAGTAGAGGTCAAGGACCCAAAAGCCGAAGCCATTGAACCCATCGACGATAGAAGAATCATCGCGATTAGGAAGCCCACGATTCCCATGGGTAATTGGTTGATGATATAATGCAAGAAGATATAGTTTGTGTCTTGTGCCTCTGTATCCGGTTTAGCTGTTTTTAACAGAGCCACCGCTTTTCCTTGAGTAGCTGCCGCTTGCTTATTTAAGTCATTCAAACGAGAATAATTCTTTTGCAGTATAGCGGATTTCTTTGCCTCGAAAATCGCCCCTTTCTCCTGATCGATGGCCTGATGTCCCGGGACTGTAGCCCAAACCGCTTCCGTATTCTTATTAAAGAACGTAGGTGGGGCATTGAATTGGTAATAGGTGAATACTAAAATGCCCACTAGCAAGATGAAGAACTGCATCGGAATCTTGAGGAAACCGTTCATCAATAGACCTTTTTTGATCTCGCCAGCAGAAACACCGGATAAGTAGCGGCCCACTTGACTTTGGTCCGTACCGAAATACGATAATTGTAAAAAGAATCCACCTATGATACCAGACCAAATATTATAACGATTATTCAAATCGAATTTCCAATCAATCAGATTCACTTTCCCCATCTTGCCCGCAATCTGCAAGGATTCTTTCACCCCAATTTCGTCCGGAAGTTGTGAAACGATATAAACCCCAACGAAAACCATACCTACCAGAACAACGGCCATTTGCAACATTTGGGTGTAAGAAATGGCTTTAGATCCGCCTAGCATACAATAGGCGGTTACGATAGCTGCTGTCACGGCATTGGTCCAGGTTAAATCCCATCCTAATAAGGTGGAAAGTATAATGGAAGGGGCAGCGATGGTTACACCGGTGGACAAGGCACGCGGAATTAAGAAGAGGAGGGAGGTGAGCACCCGGGTTTTGGCATCAAAACGATTCTCTAAAAACTCGTAGGCTGTGTATACTTTAAGCGAAAAATAATGCGGAATGAAGGTCACAGACAGGATAATCATCGCGATGGGTAATCCTAAATAGAACTGAACGAAACGCATTCCATCGTGATATGCCTGGCCTGGAACAGATAAAAAGGTAATCGCAGAAGCCTGCGTGGCCATCACGGAAAGTAAAATATGGTACCAAGGAAGTTCACGATCCGCTAACAGAAAACCCTGCAAGGAATGCTTCGTTTGCTTTCCTTTCCAGCTGCCATACGCCACAATTCCACCAATAGTAGCCAATAAAACGATCCAATCGAGTGCTTGCATAGCTACTTAAAGGTTTCAGTTAAGTAGATGAATGTCGCAATGATTCCCAAAAGGAATACCATTAATGCCACATACCAACGACTGAATTTCATAACAGGTTTATTTTTGCCCAAAGTTAATCCAATATTTATATTTAAAAGCTTTTGAATTTTTAAAATTGCTGACTACCTTTGCACTCCAAATTCGCGGGTGTGGTGGAATTGGTAGACATACCAGACTTAGGATCTGGCGCCGCGAGGCATGGGGGTTCGAGTCCCTTCACCCGTACCAATGGCAAGCCCTCAACACCAAAAAGGTTTTGAGGGTTTTATTTTAAAGGCTAATTATAAATAAGAACAAATGAACATTTCACTTAACAAGGCAGGAGATTTAGAAGGTCGTTTGACTGTAGTCGTATCTCCAGCAGATTACGCGGAAAAAGTAGAGGCAAAATTGAAAGATTATCGCAAGAAAGCATCCATCAAAGGATTTCGTCCAGGTATGGTTCCAGCGGCTCTTGTGAAGAAATTATACGGTCAATCTGCTCTAGTAGACGAAATCAACCACATGTTAGGTCACGAAGTTTCAGATTATATTAAAGAAAACAAATTGAACCTAGTGGGAGAGCCTTTGCCAGCTGTAGAAGAGGCAGATGCGATCGACTGGGAAAAAGATACGGAATTTACGTTCCACTATGATTTAGGTTTCCACGGAGATTTTACGGTGGATTTGGCCAAAATCAAATCAATCAACTCGTACGAAATCAAAGCAGACAAGAAAGAAATCGAAGAAACGATTGAAAACTTGAAGAAGCAATTTGGCGATCAAACTCATCCAGATGCTGTAGAAGACCGTGATTTAGTTTTCGGAACCTTCACACAAGGTGATTGGGTTGAGAAATCTGCGATCCCTATGCACGCCATCAACGATAAGTCGAAGAAAGTGTTCATCGGTGCGAAAAAGGATGATACCTTGAAATTTGCGATTGATAAAGTATTCGTAGACGCGAAGGCTTTAGCTTTAGCGACAGGGAAGAAAGAAGACGAAGTAGCTGATTTGAAAGGAGAGGTTTCTTTTGTAGTAGAAGATATCACGCGTCAAGTTCCTTCGGAATTAAACGTGGCGTTTTTTGACAAAGTATTAGGTGCTGGAAAAGCGACAGATGAGAAATCATTCCGCGAGCAAGTAGAAACAATCGTTACAGAGAACTACAAGCGTGAGGCTGAATATTTATTGCGTATTGACGCGGAGAAAGCTATTTTAGACGCAGTTAAGATTGACTTACCAGAGAAATTCTTACGCACTTGGTTGATCCGTATCAACGAGGGTAAATTCACACCAGAGCAAATCGATCAAGATTTTGATAATGTGAAGAAAGATATGCGTTGGAACTTGATCAAGAACGAAATCGCTGAGAAATTCGACGTGAAAGTGGAATATCCGGAGGTAGTTGAGAAAGCGAAAGATATGGTACGTGCACAGTTTGGCGGTTATTTATCGTCTAACGAGCCAGGTATCGAAGAAATGATTGAGAAAATCGCGATGGGTTACTTGAGCGATAAGTCGAAGTCAGACAACTTCATGAACTTATACAATCAAGCGTTCGCAGACAAAGTATCTGCTGCGATCGTAGCGAATGTTCCTCACAAAGTGACGAAAATCGACGTGGACAAGTTTAAAGAAATCGCAGCAGCGCTTTAATTTTAACATTGTCCTGATATTTTTTGGAAGCCCCGCACATTGCGGGGTTTTCTGTGAACAAAGGTTCTTATATTTGTGTTCTAGGTAGTATAAATTCTAAAAAAGTCTAAATTTGATTTTTAAACATTGAAATCTATGTATCCAAAGGAGTTATCATCAGAAGAGTTTCGTAAGTACGCAGTTCACCACAGAGGTTTGAACGGTCTTGCGGTTGATCAATATATGAATAACATCGGCAGTCGCCCGATGCACCAAATTGAAGATATGACACAATACATCATTGAGGAACGCCCGATGCGTTTTGCTCAAATTGATGTATTCTCTCGTCTAATCATGGACCGTATCATCTTTATGGGTGTTCCGGTGGATGATTATATGGCCAATATCATCGTTGCACAATTGCTGTTTATGGAGTCTACGGATGCAAAAAAAGACATTGTGATGTACATCAATAGCCCTGGTGGATCAGTTTACGCTGGTTTAGGTATCTATGATACGATGAACTACATCCGTCCAGAAGTGGCGACGGTTTGTACTTCACTTGCAGCTTCCATGGGTGCCGTTTTATTAGCGGGTGGTGCAGCCGGAAAGCGTTCTGCTTTAGAGCATGCACGTGTGATGATTCACCAACCATCAGGTGGTGCTCAAGGTCAATCACGTGACATCGAAATTACAGCGCGTGAAATCGTGAAAATTCGCCAAGAATTATACGAAATCTTAGCTAAGCACTCTGGCAAATCATTCGAAGACATCGAACGTGATTCTGATCGTGATTATTGGATGAAAGCGGCTGAGGCAAAGGAATATGGTTTAATTGATGAGATTTTAACGAGAACTGTCTAGTGGCTAGTAAAAAAACGAGTTGTTCTTTCTGCGGTCGTCCTAAAAACGAAGTAGGTTTATTGCTTTCTGGCATAGATGGCCATATCTGTAATAACTGCTTGCAGCAAGGATATGAGGTGGTGAAAGAGGAGATGGGAGTGGCGGCTGCAGCGAAAGCGGGCACAAAACATTCCTTCGAATTAGTGAAGCCAAAGGATTTAAAAGAATACCTAGACGGTTACATCATCGGTCAAGAAGAAGCGAAGAAGCATTTATCGGTAGCGGTTTATAACCACTACAAGCGTTTGATGCAGGCTCCTTCGAATGATGATGTGAAGATCGAAAAGTCGAATATCTTGATGGTAGGGGAGACCGGTACAGGAAAAACGTATTTGGCTCGCACGCTAGCCCAAAAATTACAAGTTCCTTTCTGTATCGCCGATGCGACCGTGATTACGGAAGCAGGTTATGTGGGAGAGGATGTGGAAACGATTTTGACACGTTTGTTGCAAGCTGCAAATTATGATGTAGAGAAGGCCGAATGTGGCATCGTTTTCATTGATGAAATTGATAAAATTGCGCGTAAATCAGATAATCCATCTATCACTCGTGATGTTTCGGGTGAAGGGGTTCAACAAGCGCTATTGAAATTATTAGAAGGGTCAATTGTGAACGTACCGCCGCAAGGGGGACGTAAGCATCCGGACCAAAAAATGATCGCCGTCAACACCGAGAACATCTTGTTCATCTGCGGTGGCGCTTTTGATGGCATCGATCGCCACATAGCGAAGCGTTTGAACTCTCGCCCAATCGGTTTCTCAGGCGATGATACCTTCCATGAATCGTTCGAGAAGGACCAAATCATGAAGTATGTGACGGCGCAAGATTTAAAATCATTTGGCTTGATTCCTGAATTATTAGGTCGTCTTCCAGTGGTGACGTATTTAAATCCATTAGATACAACAGCTTTGCTATCAATCTTAACAGAGCCTAAAAATGCTTTAGTGAAGCAATACGAGAAGCTTTTCGAGATGGAAGGCGTTTCGTTGACATTCCAGCACGATGCCCTGGTATACATGGTCGAGCAGGCCATGCAGTATAAATTAGGTGCTCGTGGATTGCGTTCCATTATGGAGGCGGTGATGACCGATGCGATGTATGAAATTCCTTCGCAGACGGAAATGAAGACCTTTGAGGTGGATTTGAATTATGCGAAATCGAAGTTCGAAAGAACGGTATTCCATCAAATGAAAGTGGTCGCTTAATATGCCAGCTACTCAGCTTGTATTTTTGCACGGTTTTGGAGAAGATGAACGGGTGTGGGCAGACTTTTTGCCTTTCTACACCTGGCCATATCCTACTATTTGTCCTGCGTATTCGGAATGGACAGATTGTGCCACGTTAGCAGCTTACGCGCGAAAAATTGTTTCTCATTTGCCTTCAGAGGCTGATTTTGTTTTAGTCGGTCATTCGATGGGTGGCTATATCGCCTTAGAGATAGCGTCTCAATTTCCAGATCGAGTGAAGCAAGTGGTGATGTTACATTCTACTTTTGTGGCGGATACAGAGGAAAAGAAAATCAATCGAGATCGGACAGCAGATTTGCTCGAAAAAAAGGGTTCGGCGTTTTTTATCGGGCCGTTCTTGCCTAATTTATTTGCTACCGTATCTCAGGAGCTGATGGCTACTTTAACAGAGAGGTATCGAAATTTACCCGCTGCCGGATTAATTGCCGCCACCAAAGCGATGCGGGATCGAAGCGATTTTACCACGTTTGTTCAAACTACTGATATCCCCTTCCTTTTTATCTTGGGAGAGCAAGACGCCTTGATTTCTCCGGAGTCGATTACTCGTTTTGTAAAGAAATCGGTTGTAATTTTGCCAAACGTAGGCCATCAAGGGACTTACGAAGCGCCAATAGCTGTTGCCGAGGCCATTAATCAATTTGTGCATGTCTGATATTATCATAGCCTTAGATGGCTTCTCTTCTTGTGGAAAAAGTACGACTGCGCGCCATGTGGCGTCAGCTTTGTATTATGCCTTTTTAGATACGGGTGCAATGTACCGTGCAGTTGCACTCTATTTTGATCGGCAACAAGTGAATTTAGCTGATTTGCAAGAAGTGAAAGACGCATTAGCACATGTGGAAATAACTTTTCAATTCAATCCAGCTAAACAGGCCTCGGACACCATTTTGAATGGGGAGAATGTCGAGGTAGAAATTCGCAAAATGCATATTTCTGATTTAGTGAGTCAAGTGGCCGCTATACCAGAAGTAAGACATGCGATGGTAGCTCAGCAACAACGAATGGGGGAGAAGAAAGGGATTGTGATGGATGGACGAGACATAGGGACGGTGGTTTTCCCTCAGGCAGAATTGAAAATATTTATGACGGCAGAGCCACATATTCGGGCTCAGAGACGTAAATTGGAACTTTTGCAAAAAGGGGAGGATCTTCCTTTAGAAGAGATTATCGAAAATTTGCGCAAAAGAGATGAAATAGATTCGAACCGAAGCGAAGGCCCATTAAAGCGTGCATCGGATGCGATTGATTTAGATACTTCCTATCGTACGATGGATGAGCAGGTGGAATTTGTATTAGATCACGTTCGACGCGTGCAAGGTGAAAAACGCTAATTCTTTTATCATCGTAGGCCAGGGTTTAGCTGGCACCATTCTAGCACACCAATTTTTGGAGGCAGAAATACCCTTTGAGATTTGGGATTCGCCTTCGACTCACTTTACTTCTTCTCAAGCAGCGGGTGGAATTTTCAACCCAGTAACGGGCCGAAAATTAGAGCAAACTTGGCTTGCAGACGATCTATTTCCCTATTTATTTGATTTTTACCCGCGCTTAGAGGCGATTTTAGGGATGCGTTTTTTTTACCCAATGCCAATTTTCCGTCCTTTTGCAAATCAGGAGATGAAGAGCTGGTTGGTTGAGAGGAAAGACCAGATTGACCACGGTTATTTACGTTGGGATTCGGACGGCGTTTGGGTGGAACAAGCGGGCTGGGTAGATGTTGCAGCCTTATTACGCGTTTCTCGCGCCTATTTTGCATCGAAGGGATTGCTCGTTGAGTCTGAATACACGGGTAGTCAGGCTATCTTTTGTGAGGGATTCCACGGTCAACAAAACCCACTTTGGACTTGCTTGCCTTTCTTACCGGCGAAAGGAGAGTTGATGGAAATAGCCTCTAATGAGCCTTCAGAGCAGTTTATTTTGAATAAAAATGGATTTGTATTGCCATTGGGTTCTCAGCATTTTAAGGTGGGGGCGACCTATGGTTGGAAGGAGTTTACGAACGAGACGACTCCGGAGGCTTTGGAGGAATTAACGAAAAAATTGGTCTTGATGGGCTGCACGCAATTTGAGTTAGTCGTACAAAAGACAGGGATCAGACCTGCAACCCAAGATCGTCGACCATTTATAGGTTTTCATCCGAACAAACAATCGGGGATATTTAATGGTTTTGGATCTAAAGGAGTTTCTTTAGCGCCCTATTTTGCCAAACAATGGACTAGCGAAATCCTAGGAAAAACTTCTGTTCATTCAGAGGCATCAATTCGGCGATTTTATCATTTATTTTCCGTTTAAATCTGTAAATTTGGTTTTAAAGTCTTTTGGCTAAATGCGTAATTTAAATTCCTTTTTCGCAGTCCTCTTATTTTTGTCTTTTGGCTTAACCAAGCTATATGGACAAGAATCGCAATGGATTCCGGAGAATCACCGGATTCAATACCAGAATTTCCAATGGAATTACATCAGCAGTTCAAATTTTGAGGTTTATTATTTTGATAAAAATGAAGCCTTGGCTAAATCGACGCTGACCTATCTTGAATCAGATAATAACCGAATTACAGAGATCCTAAGTTATTCGCCTTATCAAAAAGTGAAGATTTTTTTGTATCCAAATCATGAAACCTGGTTACAAAGTAATAGTGGAATTTCCTTAGCTAATTCAGCTGATGTGGCAGAGGAGAATTTAGCCAAATTCAGAATTGAAGTGGCCTTTAAGGATAATTTAGTGGCCTTTAAACAGGAAATAACGAAGCAAATTGTACGCGTATATCTTCAGGATTTATTGTTTGGAGGTAGTGTAAAAGATGTACTGCAAAACTCTTTATTATTAAATGTTTCGGATTGGTTTGTCTTAGGGATGTCTGCTTACTTGGCTTCAGGGGATTCTCCTGAAATGCGACGTTTTACCTATCAAATTATTAGTGAAAATAAAATCAAAAGGCTACAATTAGCTACGGGTGTAGAGGCCGAGTTGCTGGGACAATCTATTTGGTCATATATCGCAAATACGTACGGCAAGCAGTCAATTGGTAATATCTTGAATTTAACACGGATTATTAGAAGTGAACAATCTAGCTTATCAAGTACGATTAGAAAACCATTTTCTAAATTTCTAAAGGAATGGTATGAGTATTATTTGAATGATGCAAAAAATTTAGAATTCGCTACTTCTAAAGTTTTTCCTTCCTCTTTTTATTTACCTCCATCGAATCAAATTAACTCTTTTCAGGCAAGTCCTGACGGACTTTTTGAGGCTTATGTCACAGATGAATCTGGCAGATATCAGGTCTTTTTACATAATTTAACCACGGATAAACTTCAATTGCTCCAACAAACTGGTTTAAAGGATTTAAATCGTACTTCTAATGGGAAAGGGCCTTTAATTTCCTGGAGTGGAAATAATAGGCTTTCTGTCCTTTTTAACGAGCAAGGGTTTACTTGGATGAAGACCTACCAAGTTAATAAAGCAGGGAGTTATACCTCAGAGCCTAAACTTAAAATCGCGAATTTATCTTATTTAGATATGAAAGTGTCTTCAAATGGTACTAAAGCACTTGTTCGCGTTTTAGAAAAAGGTCAAGTAGATATAGGTATTTATGATTTGAAGCGAAATAAGTTAAGTCTACTTACTAAAGATGCTTATAACGAAACAGAGGCCCATTGGATGCCTGATAACCGGGTGGTTTATATATCGGATCGGTATATTGATTCATTGCCCTCGCCACCTGCACCCATTTCTTCTTTATTTGTTTGGAATCCAGAGGATCCGGAAAATGCAACTAGGTTATTCTCAACCTCTGGAAAGGTATTTAACTTTAAGTTTCAGTCAGATTCAGTGGCTTATTTTTTGCATAATCAGGCAAGCGGACCTAGGTTAATTCGATATCAAATGGCTGATTCTTCCTTTAAACAATCTAAAGTTAGAACAGTTGCTTGGCAAAATTTCGAATGGACACCTAAAGGTGTTTATACACTAGAAAGAAATATTGTAACGGATAACGTTCAACGCTACTCCGAATCAAGTCTTGAAGAATACCTTGGTTCTGAATGGATTCCTAAGATTAATACGGTAAATCCCACAACAGTTAGTGAGCAAGAAGTCGCTTCCTTTGAGACAGATGCAGCTAAAAAGGCTAGAAAAGCCAGATTGGATCGACAACTATCTATTCGACTTAAAAGAGAGCCTGGTAAGATGGTAGGTCCTTTTGCTTATCAAAATTCATTTGTTTTTAATAGTTCAGAAGGGCAATTTAAATCAGATCCTATAAGAGGTATTGGCTATGCTTATGAGGTCAAAGCAAATGATTTATTAGAGAATCATTTATTTAAGGCTGGAGCATTTCTTACAGCTAATCTTCTTAATTCGGATATTTGGGGAGAATATGCTTACCTAGCCAATAAATTAGATTGGAAATTTCGATATGATCGAAAGGTATTAGGTCAAGATACAGAAAATGATTCGCAGAAAATTCGTTTTAATCGATTCGCTTTAACAGCCACTTATCCATTTAGTCTGTTGAGTCGATTATCTGTGACTGGTTTATATTCAACAAATCGACTTTTTAATCAAATATCGCTAGCAAATCCAGAGGAATATTCAGGTTTTGCAGGTGCCTTAATTTCTTATGAAGTTGATAATACCGTTCAATCAGGGGATAATCTCAGAACTGGTTATCGAATTAATGCAACTCTTGAAGCTCAAAAGGATATGATTATGTCAGGAGAATTTGTTCGCATAGGATTTGATGCCCGCTATTATAAAAAACTTTCTAACACTTTTTATTTAGCTACTCGTTTATCCTCTTCTCATCAATTGGGCAGTCGTACACAGGCCTCTATGTTAGGAGGGATGGATAATTGGTTTTTCAATAAACAAGATGTGCGTACGCAAGAAACTCCCTTGGGACTCGATGGTCTTGCGAGGCGGGAGGTTTTTATGAGTAATTTCATCGCACCATTACGTGGATTTGCTTTGAATAAATTAAGTGGAAATAGCCATTTATTATTTAATGCAGAAATCAGAATTCCTGTAAAGTCTATCATGCCTTCAGAATCCTCCTCTTTACTTAATTCGGTTCAACTTGTCGGTTTCACGGATGTTGGTACAGCCTGGACAGGTTCTAGTCCTTTTGAGAAATCCAATGGATTTAATACGAATGTCTATGGCGGAAAAACGAACCCATTCATAGCCACAGTGACTGATTTTAGAAACCCATTTTTAGTGGGGTATGGAATTGGAGCGAGGGCTGTTCTTTTTGGCTATTTTGTTAAATTTGATTATGCCTTTGGAATTGAAAATAAAGAAGTGAAGTCTCCTCTAACGTATCTGACATTAGGATATGATTTTTAAATGATCAAAAAAATATTTTTTCTAGTACTTATCCCTTGGACTCTTTTTTCTCAAAGTCTAAGTACATCGAATTTGCCAATCATTCGAATAAATACAAAGAGTCGGATCATCAAGGATGAACCTAAGATTCCGATAGTTTTCGAAGTTTTTGATAATGGTCCAGGCAAGCTTAACCAAGTGTCTAACACACCTACTCTAAGTTCAATTGCCGGAATTGAATACCGAGGGTCTACCTCACAGGCTGATTTTTATTTCTTACCTGGTTTAGTTAAAAAACCTTATGGTATTGAGTTGTGGACAGATTCGACAGGTTTGAAAGCGAAGAAAATGTCGCTTGTGCAAATGCCGGAAGAATCCGATTGGGTATTAAACGCTTCCTATAATGACCGATCATTTATGCGTGATTTTATAGCTCAGAATTTGGCTGATCGTTTAGGCTTATTGAACAGTAATACAAAATTCGTTGAGCTCATTATTAATGATGAATACCGTGGGGTTTATGTCTTAATGGAAAAAGTTAAGCAAGGCAAGAATCGGGTCCCAATCTCAGATTTGTATCCTACTGAAAATACAGGAGATGATTTAACAGGCGGTTATTTGCTTAAAATAGATAAATCAAGCGGTTCGCCCTCTACCACCTGGAAAAGCAATTATACCTCTGGAATTATCGAAACTCAAAAATGTGAATTCCAAATCGAATATCCTCAATTTGGAATCATTACTCAGACTCAGATAAATTATATAAAAAATTATATCAATAATTGGGAGCAAAAGCTGATGACTGAGGATATGAATGATCCGAAAGCTAGTTTTCGTAATTTCATGGACGTCTCTTCCTTTGTTAATTTCTTTATTTTAAATGAGGTAACTCGCAATGTGGATGGATATAGGTTAAGTACCTATCTATATAAAGACAAAGAGTCGTTAGGTGGGAAAATAAAGATGGGTCCAGCGTGGGATTTCAATATTGCTTTTGGGAATGCCGATTATTTAAATGGTTGGATGACAAATGGTTTTTTATACAGAGCCATGGAGAATGAAGATGGAAAGAATGATTATTGGCAAGTTCCTTTTTGGTGGAATAAATTAGTCCAAGATGCCAGTTTTCGAAAGGCTGTTGCGACTCGATGGAAGGCTGTTAGGTCGACCTTTTTAACTACGAAATCTATTTATGCTACGATTGATTCAGCACAAGTCGCACTGAAAGATCCACTTACGAGAAATTTTCAAAAATTCCCTTTAATGGGTAAGAAAATATGGCCTAATTATTATGTAGGTTCAACCTTGAGCGATGAAGTCAACTGGTTAAAAAATTGGATTCAGGGACGTCTAGCCTGGTTAGATACCCAAATGACTATCTTTGATAGTCCAATATTGGCCGTTCGCGAAGAAAATGCGTCCGCTATACTGTTTCCTAATCCGTCTTCATCCGGATTTTTTCAATGGAAATTTAGTCTAGACAAACCTTCCCTTGTGACCTATTTTATTTCTGATGTAATGGGACGTATGATTATGTCCCCTAAAAGCGCTAATTTTGGTATTGGTGATCAAATTCAATCGTTGGATTTGTCCTCTTATCCAGCCGGCACTTACTTATTTTCCTGGAAAACGGATGAAGGTGCAGTGCAGCAAATCAAAATTTTACGTTAATGTCATCCATTCTAGTTCAATTTCAACGTACTCGTTTTGCCGCTTCTTCTCTTGCGAATTCAAGTGGAGATTTGCGTAACAAGGTGTTAGCTAGTCTAGCTGAGTTGATTCAAGAGAATATGACTGAAATTTTGAGAGAAAATCAACAGGATGTTGACCAAATGGCAAGCGATCATCCGATGCGAGATCGCCTTCTTTTGACACATGAACGATTAGTTGCTTTAGCTGATAGTGTACTTTCTGTGATGCAATTGCCAGATCCATCGGGTCAGGTATTATCCGAGAAAACGCTTCCGAATGGTTTAGAATTGTCTAAAATTACCGTACCTCTCGGAGTGGTAGGAGTGATCTTCGAGTCTCGTCCTAATGTAACCATTGATGTAGCAGCGCTTTGTATTCGTTCCGGAAATGCTGTTGTTTTGCGTGGCGGTTCGGATGCCTTTCACACGAATACGATTTTAGTCAAATTGATACATCACGCACTCGAAAAGCATGGATTTTCGACGGATGTAGTCTATTTGATGCCCACGGATCGTGCGCATGTGACGACACTTTTGACGGCGGTCAAGTATATTGATGTGATTATTCCCCGTGGATCGGAAGCTTTGATTCAGCGGGTGCGCAAGGAATCCTTAGTGCCTACGATAGAAACCGGAGCAGGTGTATGCCATACTTATGTGGGAGCATCAGCAGATCTTGCGATGGCTGTAGCCATTGTAGTGAATGCCAAAGTCTCTCGCCCATCTGTCTGCAATTCATTAGATACCGTCGTTTTGCATCAGTCGATAGCGGCGGAATTTCTCAGATTGTTAGCAGCTCCATTACAACAATACTCAGTGAAGATCTACGCCGACATTTCGGCTTACAATACCCTTACGGAAGTGGGATATCCTTTCTTAGAAAAAGCAACAGAATCTGATTTCGGGCGTGAATTTTTGGATTTTGCCTGTTCAATTAAAGTAGTTGAAGATTTGCCTGAAGCTATTCATCATATTTCAACTTATTCATCTCGGCATTCGGAAGCGATTGTTTCAAGTGATGAATCAGAAGCGAAGTTTTTTCTATCTACCGTGGATGCAGCGGCTGTGTATTGGAATGCCTCAACGCGCTTTACGGATGGAGCAGAATTTAGCTTAGGTGCCGAAATAGGTATTTCTACTCAAAAATTGCACGCAAGGGGTCCTTTTGCTTTGGAAAAATTAGTAACGGAAAAATGGATTGGAATTGGTCAAGGCCAAATCCGTTAAAATTCATGATCTAATCCCATTCTTTGCTTCATTTCGACTAAAATAGGATGTTTTTGCGACAAGAAGTCGTATTTATCTGACTGTGTATAAATCAATTTTTTATCTGAAATATCTCCTTCAATTAGATCTAAAACTAAGTCTATCGAATCATTCTTCAATTTTGTTCGTAGCTGAGAAACTAATTCAAGTTTCAAAGACTCGTTAAATTGTTGCACCTGGACTTCACTTTCCACCTTCAAATGTATGACGGAATCGATGAGACTAATTTCTCGATTCATCATCACAAATTTGTTAATGAAATTGCCTGTTTTGAAACCTTGAGCAATTTGAGTCCAGACAAAATTTAACTCTTCGAAGGTAAACGGTTCATGTTGAACTTTATCCGCCATGCCTGCTTCTGCTTCATTTTCTAACTGATTTGAGCTGACCACTTTCTTGGCACTGCGCAATCCGTGACTGCTAGGTCGGATAGCTTGCGGTTCTATTACTGGCTCAGATGAGGGTGCAGGAGTCGCTGTTGTAGGTAATCCACTTGTCTTCACAGTACTATCTGTAACAACCTTAGCCTCTTCGATATGGCTAGTGGTGCTTGTATTAGTGGCTTCTGTGCTACTAGAATTAACTTCTGGCTCTAGCTCAGGCTCAGAAACCGAAGCCGTAGCTATCGGTTTACTCTCAGACTTTTTTCCGGCGCCACCCTCCACCGCAGGTTGAGATGCGGTAGGTTGGTAAACCGACGGCAAGTAATTGATTTTTAAAAGAGTCAATTCGACGTGTAAACGCGCGTTCTTCGCTGCTTTATAATGAATCTCGCACTGAGAGCAGAGGTTCATAGCAGATAATAGGAAGGAGGCAGACGTTTTCGCAGACTGTGCTTGAAATTTATTCCGATTCTCTTCGCTTAATTCCATCAAGGAAAGTGTCTTCGGATCTTTAGCAAATAACAAATTGCGGAAATGCTCAGATAGGCCAGCAATAAACTGTTGACCATCGAAACCCTTGCGCATAATTTCGTCTAATAAAACGAGTGTTTCTGTGTGGTTTTGATTCACAAAGAAATCTGTTAATTGGAAGTAATAATCGCTATCAAGTATGTGCAAGTTTTCCAATACAGCCGCATGTCTCAGCGAATTGTCTGTAGAGAAGGTCACATTTAAGTCAAACATGGATAGAGCGTCGCGAAGACCTCCGTCGGCTTTAATGGAAATCAATTCTAATGCCGCTGGCTCTGCATTTATCCCTTCCTTTTCTGCGATGGAAGAAAGGTGAGACGCCATATCTTTCCATTGGATTCTGTTGAAGTCAAAGATTTGGCAACGCGATAGAATCGTAGGTAGTATTTTATGTTTTTCTGTTGTCGCTAAGATGAAAATGGCGTATGATGGCGGCTCTTCTAAGGTCTTTAAAAAGGCATTAAAGGCAGCTGCCGAAAGCATATGCACCTCATCGATGATGTAGATTTTGTATTTCCCGTTTTGAGGAGGATAGCGAACTTGATCGATCAGGTTGCGAATATCTTCAACAGAGTTATTCGAAGCTGCATCTAATTCGTGGATCGTTAAGGAGGTATTTTCTTGGAAGGAATGGCAGGAAGAACATTTGCCACAGGCTTCTCCATCTGCACCCAAATCTTGGCAATTAATTGTCTTCGCTAAAATACGCGCGCATGTCGTTTTTCCAACCCCCCTCGGGCCACAAAAAAGAAATGCTTGAGCCAAGTGATTTGACTTAATTGCATTTTTTAGCGTGGTGGTAATGTGACTTTGGCCTACTACTGAATCGAATAGGGTAGGGCGGTATTTACGTGCTGAAACAATAAAATTTTCCATAATCAAATTTACCTTTTTAAGGGATAATTCCCAAATGCATTAGGGGATTCTAATGACAGCACTCACAGGAAAATGATCCGTTGGATATTTGTTTTCCCAGGTCTCACTATGAGTGGTGTGCTGCACTACTGAGGGGCCATTTTTGACAAAAATGTAGTCGATATGCCGGCCTTCTTGTTCTTTAGTAAAGCCATTAAAGGAGCTGTATGGGCCGTAGTGTCCATTTTTGCTGATCTTCTCCGCATCGGTAACATGCGCTGGATTTTTTGTATCCACTAGAATTTGAATAGGTTCGTCTTCAGGGGTGGCATTAAAATCGCCCGTCAATATCACCGGTGATTTACCTGCGATTTCAGCGATTTTACGTAAAACAAGCTTCGCACTTTCTCTACGTGCCACCTTGCCTAAATGATCGAAGTGGGTGTTGAAAACATAAAATTTCTTTCCTGTTTTGATCTCTTGGAATTGCCCCCAGGTAACCACGCGGCGGCAGGCGGCATCCCAGCCAAAACCCACTTTGTCACAGGAATCAGACAACCAAAAGGTATTCTCTTTTAGGAGTTTGAATTTTGATTTACGGTACATCAATGCAGAGAATTCTCCCTCTGCTTTTCCATCATCGCGTCCCTTGCCAAACCAGCCATACCCAGGCAATTCCTTTTCTAAATCTGTAATTTGATGCAGGAAAGCCTCTTGTAATCCAATAATATCGGCATCATGGTAGCGAATTAATTCCCCGCAATGCTTCGCGCGGTATTTCCATTGATTTACGCCATCAGATTCGGTATCCATACGAACATTGAAAGTCATAGCCTTTAATTGTGCTAATGCAGATGGTCCCGCTAATAAAAGCACAAAACAGGTAAAGGCTTTTAAGATATTCATAACCTGTGGAATTACGCGATCGTTCTTGCCGTTTTGAATAATGAAATCAGCTCCCCAAAGGTAATTTTTGGGTTGAGGTTGCAAATCAATTATTTGCATCGTTTCCATGTAACTCATACGACTTCTTTTTTGGACGCTTTGAATTCGCTCAGGTAAAGGACAATCTACTGTGATTATTTGGTCTAAATGATCAGGCTTAGATCGCGGTGTGATGAGGGCGGATTCGTAAAGACAAAAAGGGGCTTCTGGGGCGTTCAACATCCATTCTGCCGCTTTAGATCGAACAGCGGGATGAATAATGGCATTGAGGTGAGCGACGTCACCGGGGTATTTCTGTAACAAACCTTTTATCCAAGCTCGATTATAAGAACCGTCCGGAAGATAGGCTTTAGGGCCAAATTCAGCGATGATGGCTTCTTTTACCGATGCATCATTATCGCAAATTTCACGAGCAATTTTATCCGCTTCGAAAACAGGAATTCCTAGACACGAAAAAATCCGGCAAATAGTTGATTTACCGGATCCTATTCCGCCTGTAATTCCGATGAAAGGTTTCAGGCTAGTTTGCATTGAATTACTCTTCTAAGCGAGAGGAAGCATCCTTAGAGATCGCTGTTTTCTCGAAAACCATACGAACCCCTTTGCTTGAATCTACTTCGACTACGATCGTTTTTTCACGGATTGTTACGACAGTACCGTGTGCGCCACCTATGGTCACTACTTTATCTCCTGTCTTTAATTCCTCAATGAATTTCTTAGCCTCTTTCGCCTTCTTTTGTTGCGGACGAATCATAAAGAAATAAAATACGACAAAAATACCTCCGAAAAGGACAATTTGCATGTAGGCTGGACTCTGTGCTTGTAATAATAACATCTGTTTATTTTTTAGGTAATACTTCTACTTTAAAGCCCATTCTGTTCTCCGCTGGAAGCGTATTACAGTAAGCGGTAATTGATTTTTTTAATTTCCCTACTTTACCTTTTGAATCAAATTTTACGCGAATGAATCCTTTTTTTCCTGGTTGAATTAATTCGTTACTCCATTTAGGCGTGGTACATCCGCAAGATGCATTTACTGTGATAATTTTCAAAGGTAAATTTCCTGTATTCTTAAAATTATAGGTATGAAAAATACTATCTCCCTCTGTTATGCGACCTATGGAAACATGGGAGTCTTCTAAATAAAAAATGGGGTGTTTTTCTGCAGTCGGTTTTAAAGTTGCAGGTATGGAATTTTCTGTGGCATTATCCGCCTCTTTTGGTTTGTTTTTGCAGGATAGAATCCCGAGCAAACAGAAGAATAGGAGGGTAGAACGCATCTTATTTGGCCTTAATCTGAGTCATCATTTTTTCCACATCTTCTAGCAATTTCTCTGCTTTGATTTTTGCATCCTGAACTACTTTTTTGCCTTCTGATTTTGCGGTGGTTTCGATTACCTCTTTACCATCAACGATATCATTGATTAATTGCTTTAATTGATCACGGTATTTGTTCAATTGAAAATACAATTTACTGCGGGTATTCTCTCCTTTATCGGGAGCGTATAAAATACCGATGACCGCTCCTGCTGCTGCGCCCACAACAAAGGCCCAAAAAGATCTAGATGATTTGCTCATTTTATTTGTTAGCTATGTCGATTAATCCTCGACCTGATTTTGTAATCACTTTTTCGTGAACTAAGCGATTCGAAACTACGTCTAAAATACCATTAATAAACTGGCTAGACTTAGGTGTCGAATAGTTTTTTGCTAGTTCGATATACTCATTTATACTTACTTTAACTGGAATACTTGAGAATTTCACCATCTCGGCCAAGGCCATTTTCAGAATGATAAAATCTGCTACCGCAAGGCGATCAGATTCCCAGTTTTTCGTTTGGTCCCCTATCCAGGCACTTAATTGCTTGTCTTCTGAGACACTGTAATCAAATAATTCTTCAAAGAATAACTTGTCGTCTTCCCATTGGATGGCGAGAGGTTGTAAACTTAGGTCTTCCAAAGCCTCTATCTTGAAGGTCTTGTTCGCCATACTCTTTACCACATCCTTATTCAAAGACCAATTTAAATCTTTTTCCTCAAAATATTCTGTCATCGACTCGTGTTTTAAAAGGAAATTTTTCAACACGTAAACGACGAAAGCTAAATCATCCTCAAACTTCTTGCCCGCTGTAGGAAGGTAAGTTAAGAAGGTTTCATCCGTCAAGATGTTCTCAATAAATAATTTCTTGATTAAATTTTCATCCTCTTCCGACCAGCCAATGTGGTTTTTGTCGAAGGCCCGTTGCAAATCGCTCCATTTTGACAAAATATATAATACCTTATTTTTAGCCAGCAAAGAGGTCTTTGTATTGTTTTCTAACAAGCGTCTATTTTCATCCCAAAGTGCAATTAAAGGCAATTGCTGCAAGTAATATAGAATTTTAAGGTATTGCTTGTTGATAGCTTCCACCTCTAACACCATATCGTGTTTCAGCTTTTTAGCTATTTGCTTTACGTTTGCTTGGTATTGATGATAGACAGATTGAGCTGCTTGTTGCGCTTCATCTGGAATTGTTTCTTCTGAAGTTATTTCTTGGAAAAACTCTTTTAATTGAATTTCGGCTAGTTGTCGTAGGCCTTCTAAACGAGGTGTTTGGTCCTCTTTTGATACCATTAAGGATAAATCAGGCTGAAAAATGGTAGATAAACCATCAAAAGCTAATTGATATTGGGCACGTTCTTGTGTATAGAAAGCATACAATTGCTGAAATGCTTTGACACGTAGTAATCTCCTGTTAACCATCCGAAATAAAAGAGCGTCTTGTTTTGAATCCCAAAATTAAGAATTTTAATTGATAAAGGTCCTATCTTTGTGGGCAATTAATCTACACATGGGCGCGCTTAGTCATATCAATCAGTATTTTTGGAAGTACAAATGGCTTTTGCTGCTAGGGATTATTTTTACGCTTTTTTCTAATTTTTTCGGTGTATTTCCCGCGCAATTAGTGCGCTATGCGCTCGACTTAGTGACTGAAACGATTAATATCTATTTTCTTTTTAAAGGTTTTAGTCTCCAAAAAGCCTTCTACGAAATCTTCGGTTTCACCCTATTTTTCTACGGTGGACTCATTATCTTGATGGCCATTTTAAAAGGTGTTTTCCTCTTTTTAGTTCGCCAAACCCTCATTGTGATGTCCCGTCACATCGAGTTCGAGTTAAAAAATGAGATTTATACCCATTACCAAACTTTGCCTTTATCCTTCTATCGCCAACAAAATACGGGTGATTTGATGGCGCGTATTTCGGAGGATGTAGGAAAAGTACGTATGTATGTGGGCCCTAGCATGATGTATGGTTTGAATTTGATTACGGTTTTTATTCTCGTAATCTATTCCATGTGGCAGGTGAACCAGAAATTGATGTGGTATGTGTTGATGCCTTTACCTGTTTTGTCGTTGAGCATATACTACGTCAATTCACTTATTATTCGTAAATCAGAGGAAATTCAAGCGGCACTATCCCAGATTTCTACTTTTGCTCAAGAAGCTTTTTCAGGGATTCGGGTGTTAAAGTCTTTTGTTCGAGAGAAAAAATCGCTGCAATCCTTTACAGATGCTTCATCTGCCTACCGGGCTAAATCACTTGGTTTAGTGAAGGTTGATTCGCTCTTTACTCCCTTGATCGCTTTGTTGGTTGGTTTTTCGACTATTCTAGTTGTGTACATTGGATCACAGGAAGTGATCGCGGGTCGAATGACCGTGGGTAATATCACGGAGTTCATTATGTATGTATTTATGTTGACTTGGCCGGTGACTGCTTTGGGCTGGACTAGCTCGCAGATTCAACGGGCGGCAGCTTCGCAAAAGCGGATCAATGAGTTTTTGGAGGCCAAATCTGAATTAACCACTGGCCAGCAAATTCGCCAGGAAATCATCGGTAATTGGGAATTTAAAGACGTTTGCTTTGCTTATCCGGGTTCTGATCGCTTCGTATTAGATAAGGTGAACATGACAATTGCAGCAGGGGAGTCAGTGGCTCTTTTAGGTCAAACGGGTTCAGGTAAATCGACAGTTGCTTTATTGATGGCTCGTTTTTATGACCCTAGCTCGGGGGAGATTTTCTTGGATGGTATTTCTTTAAAAGAGTGGGATATGGCGTGGGTGCGTTCTTTTGTGGGTTTTGTCCCGCAGGATGTATTTTTATTTTCGACCAGTATTTCGGATAATATTCGGTTTGGTAATGATTCTTTAACACAAGAATCTATAGAGATTGCAGCGAAGCAAGCAGATGTGTATGATAATATCATGGAGTTTCCTGATCAGTTTGAAACGATTCTAGGCGAGAGGGGAATTACGCTTTCAGGTGGTCAAAAACAACGCGTGTCGATTGCACGTGCTTTAGCTAAAAATCCGAAGATGCTCATTTTAGACGATTGTTTATCAGCCGTAGATACACATACAGAACATACGATTTTGGAAAATTTAAAACAGCTAACGGTAGGGAAATCGTCCCTGATTATCTCACACCGCGTTTCATCTGCGCGTTTAGCGAATCGAATCTTTGTGCTTTCTGATGGATCAATAATGGAGAGCGGATCACACGAGTTTCTGTTGGAGCGTAAAACGCTTTATTTTGATCTTTACCAACAGCAGTTGAACGAAGAATTACATCAAATTTCCGCTCAATCGAATTAATTCTATCTCAGCTGATTTTGCAGCAAATTTAGCTTCAATTAAACGAGTCTCAGCCGCCACAGCATTACGTTGAACCTCTCTTAATTCATAAGAAGTAGCGATACCTACTTTAAAGCGATCAAATGCAATGTCGATATTTTGTTTTGCGATGGCATAATTCTCTGTTTCAAGCTGAATTAAATTCAAGGCATTTTCATAGGTAATGTAGGTTCTTTCCAGCAAGGATAAAAGATTATTTTTCAAGTCCTCAATCTGTAGTGACGCAATTTCTGCATTGATTTTTGCGTTTTGTATTCTTCTTTTCTGGTTATATCCATCAAAGATGTTGAAGGTTGCTCTTAAGCCATAATTAAAAACATCACTACTTCCTTTTTCTACCCCAAAACCAGCGCCATTTGTTACACTGTTTAAGTTGTATCCGGCTAATAAATCGATTTGAGGTTTCTGTTGGCTCTGTAAATTTTTGGTATCCAAATCATTGATTTTTTTCGTCAAAATGGCAGAGATGAGCGCAGGGTTTTGGGACAAAGCACTCACTTTAAGCTCATTTAACGCTAGTTTAGGCATTAAATCAATCATCGTATTTATTTGAAAATCAGCCTTGTAATCTTTAATTAAAAGGGTATTAAAGCCAATTTTAGTGTTTGTGAAGGATTGCTCTTGGGCTATTAATAGTGCCTTATCCTCATTGTAATCGACTTGAGCTGAGTAATAATCCACTTTAGACCCTTGACCTACTTCGTACCGGTCTTTCGCTAATTTAAGGCGGTCATTCGAAATTTCAAGTCCTTTTTTGAAGTTGTTCACTCTCAGGTTTTGACGAATGATATCATAATAAGTGGTTGAAATTAAGGCAATTAAATTCTCGATATTGGACTCTGTTTGCTTAGCACCCAAGTTTTGTAATTCTTTAAATCGATCACGTAAAACGAACATGCCTTGGCCATCATATAAAGTCCAAGCCATCGCTAAGCCCGCATTGCTAGAATTTGAATTAACCCCTGATTGAACTAATGGAGGGCGAACTCCACCAAAAAAAGATTGATCAAGTCCAGAGACCGTATAATTTTTAGAAGCAGTACCGGTGATGGTCGGAAGAAACCCGGCATTGCCAAGTGTATTTTCATTCGCCGCGATACGCTCCCTTTGTCTTGAAATTTGAATAGAATATTGCTTCGTTATCCCTTGTTGGATCGCCTCTTCTAAGGTCAACATTTGTTGTGCTTGTGCCGCAATGGGACACAAAAGAACGAAGAAGGCTAAGCGAAATGGTTTCATAGAAATAGGTTAAATCAATCAATAAAACAAACTTAACAAAATCATGCCACATTAGGAAGTCAAAAGCCTACAAGCACCCATAAGGCTTTTTCCATAGAATGTAATACATTTGTTTAATGGTCACACATCTATATATCTATCCAATCAAGTCATTAGGGGCAGTTTCTGTCTCGAAAGCCATCATGGAGAAGGAGGGATTACGTGGTGATCGCCGCTTTATGTTAGTAGATAAAGAAGGTAAATTTATTACACAACGTACCCGGCCTGAGCTAACCAGATTCACTTTAACTGAGTCAATGAATGGTTATTTAGTGAAAGATGCAGTAACAGGCTTGGAAAAAGTATTGCATTTAGAACCAGTCGTAGGAGAATATATCTCCGTCGAGATTTGGGATGATCAATTGCAGGCTAGAGAAGTGATGGATGGGTGGTCGCTTTGGTTTTCGGAAGCCTTAGCTCAACAGGTGAAGTTAGTTCGGATTACGAAGGAAAAACCTCGTGAGATGAAGGCAAAATACCAAACTGGAATAGCGAAAAACACCTCATTTGCAGATTCATTGCCTTTATTAGTAGTTACTACTGGCTCTTATATCGCTTTAGAGCATAAGCTTCAGGGACCTGTAGATCGACTACGATTTAGACCTAATATTGTCGTTTCTGCAACAGTGCCTTTCGAGGAAGATACCTGGTCTGAAATTAAGATAGGAGAGGTTTCTCTTTTTGGTGCCAAACCCTGTGCTCGGTGCTCATTAGTAAATGTAGATCCTACTTCGGGTGAATCAGATAAGAAAACCTTGAAAACCTTAGCATCCTTTAGAACAATGAATCAAAAGGTTTATTTCGGACAGCAATTTGTACCTATTTCAATAGGCGAAATTCACGTGGGAATGGAGGTTCAAATCATTCGTTCGCAAGATGCCATTTATTAAAAATTTGTCCTTGGAAGTGGTTATAGGTGCTGTTTTATACCAGTATTTCCTCTATGACATTTGTTTACACGCCTCTCCTAGTTTTCTTGAAGTCTCCATTCTAGCTTTGGTTGTCTGGTTTGTCTATTTATTGGATCGACAGATTGATAACTTATTTCAACCCATTCAAGATGTTCGCCATCAAATGCATGCAGATTACAGAAGGCTCATCTGGATTATAATCGCCACGTTGGGGTTTCTTATTAGTTGCTTGTTGCCATTTTTAAAGATCGAAATTTTGCTTGCTGGTTTTCTGCTGGCATTTCTGTTGTTAGCTTATGGATTTGCCTGGCACAAAGGTATTTTGCGTTCAGAAAAAGAACTATTTACAGCCATTTTATACAGTTTAGGGGTTGGTTTGGTGGTTTGGGTCCGTGAACCTTCTGCTGTATTCTTCCTCTTGCCTTTAATCGGATTAGCCTATCAAAATTTATGTTTTTTTAATCTTATAGAGGAGGAATCTAGTTTTTACCGGGATCGATTAAAAAAAACAGAGTGGATCCTAATCGGGCTATTGAGTGGGATCTATGCTGGGACTAAGGATCTTTTTATCGTCTTACCTTTTTTGGTTACATTTGGGCTAACATTCCTACTGTCGCGTTCAACTATTTCCGAGAGGAAGCGCTTCTGGGGGGAATTGGCATTTTGGAGTCCACTTATTTATCTATTTCATGGGATTTTTTCAGCATAAAGACGCTTATAAAGCCTTGCAATTTCCGGAGTTTCGCGCTTATGTGACGGGAAATACGCTTTTTACGATTGCTTTGTTGATTCAAGAGGTGGTCTTGGCGTATGAAATATATAAGATAACACACAACCCATTAGCGTTGGGATTAATTGGGTTAGCGGAAGCTGTTCCTTTTATCTCTTTGGTGTTATTTGGTGGTCATTTTGCGGACAATCGGGATAAGAAAAAGATCATGCAGGTGACGCTATCCCTGATTATTGCGTCCTCTATCTTCTTATTATATTCGAGTACGCAACTTCAATCAGCAGATCAGGATTTCCATATCTATTCGATCTATGCGGTTATTTTTATTATTGGTCTTTCCAAAGGTTTTTTCAGTCCAGCGGCTTCCTCATTAAACCCTTTTTTAGTCCCTAAAGAGGTTTTTGCAAATGCAGCGACATGGAATAGTTCGTTTTGGCAATTAGGATCTATTTTAGGCCCAGGTGTAGCAGGTTTTTTATATGCCTATGCAGGTTTATCAGGGTCTTTACTGACCGTGATTTTGTTGCTATTAGGGGTCATGGTCTGTATTTTCCAAATAGATAGTCGTCCCGTGCCAGAGAAAACGGTTCATCATGAATCGATATGGCATAGTTTGAGAGAGGGGATTGCCTATGTATTTAAGACTAAAATCATCTTATATTCGATTTCTTTAGATCTTTTCTCTGTGCTTTTTGGGGGTGTTATTGCTATTTTACCCATTTTTGCTGAGGACATCTTGAAGGTAGGTGCGGAAGGTTTAGGTATTTTGAGAGCAGCTCCTTCGGTGGGAGCCGTGGTGACGATGGTTACATTGGTTTATTTTCCTCCGCTGAAACATGCTTGGAGAAACTTGATTTTAGCCATTGCCGGTTTTGGCTTAGCCACTCTGGTCTTTGGGGTATCAACTAATTTTTGGCTTTCTGTGACGGCCTTGTTTTTTACGGGAGCTTTTGACTCTATCTCCGTCGTTATTCGTCAAACGGTTTTGCGTTTCTATACGCCTGATGAGATGCGAGGACGAGTTTCTTCTGTAAATGGGGTTTTTGTTAGCACATCAAATGAATTGGGTGCTTTTGAGTCAGGTGTAGCCGCGAAGTTATTTGGTACTGTGCCTTCCGTTCTGATAGGCGCGGGAGTAACTTTAGTGTTAGTAAGTCTAGTTGCCCTTACCTCTACAGAATTATTTGACCTTAATGTCGACCAAAAAGTATCTGAATAACTAAGCGTTCTCGTTTGCTATTTTTGCTTTGTTCTTAGCAATTTGTTCCGGCCAAGTTTTAAGTATTTCCGTGATAGCTTTCTTCGACTCTTGAGCCCATTGAATGCTTTGGATGGCTTGCACATTGCTGGCATTTTCGCCTAACAAGCATGGAAGAATTTTTACATGGTAATCTTCCATCTTCTTTTCAGAAATAATCACCGTCGCATCACATGATAAATGGTGGATAATTCCATCAGGTGTTTGGCCTTCAGAAACATAAAAATGATCTAATTGACTTAATTCTATCGTGTTTTCTGCGATCAAATCGTCTCCTTGAAAATGCAATTGAGTGATCGATGAGTCTGCTATAGCCACATAGGAAACGCGTTTTTTGCCAGATTTCTCCGCAAAAAAATCACCAATGGACTGGAAGAAATTACGTTTAGACAAAGTGGTTATACCAAGGCCTTTTGTGTTAGCCGGTAAGTGTTTCTGTATGAATTGAAATGTGCTGGGCAGTTGAATAGACATAATAAAACAGATTAAATTTCGATTCTAATTTTAGGCTTAGGGAATTCAAAATACTTAGAGAAGGATTGGAACCACGCATGAATGGTTTCAAATCCAGTTTTATCTAGTTTGTATTCGATAAATTGCCCTTTTTTAACGGCTTGGATCAAATTTGCTTGCTTCAATAGATCCAAGTGATGCGAAATGCTAGGTTTGCTCATGTCAAACTGACTAGCAATCTTGCCGGCATTTTGTGGCCCATTAACCAAGAACTGCAAGATCTCTCTCCGCGTGGGATCGTTGATTGCTTTAAATTTTGCGTCCATCTTAATTAGATAATTAAGCGAATGTCTAAATTAATTATGATAAATACAAGCTTTTATAGATCAGATTTACGATATGCCTCAATTAAAGCTAATTCTCCTTCCTTTCCAGGCTTTGAATTTCCATGTTCCATTCCTAAAACGCCAGTAAATCCTTTTTGTTTTACGTGTCTAAATATATTTTGGTAATTGACCTCACCTGTAGTAGGTTCTTTGCGGCCAGGATTATCTCCTATTTGCAAATAGGCTATTTCATTCCAGCATTTATCCATATTTGCAATTAGGTTCCCCTCATTTCTTTGCATGTGGTACATATCGAACAGGATCTTGCAAGAAGGGGAGTCTACTGCCCGACAAATGCTATACGTTTGATCTGAATATCGCAAAAATAAGTCTGAATTGTCGCTTAAAGGCTCCAAAACCATGGTTAATCCTGCAGGTTCTAAGATTTCAGCAGCGCGTTTTAGATTATCAATAACATTTCCCGTTTGGATTCCCATAGGAAGGTCTCTTGTGAAATTACCTGGGACCACAGTGGCCCATTTAGCATTTACTCGTTTGGAAGTCTCAACGGCTTTTCTGCAAGAATCGAGGAATAGATCAGTCCATTCTTTTTTGCCGGTGGTCATCGTTTGTTTATCAAAAAATCCATCGAATTTGATAACGAAAACGCCCATTTTCATATTGAGCTTTGCTAACTTCTCCCCAATTTTCTCTTGTAATGCGACCGGTCTCCCCATTAACTCATTGTCTTCTAAGGCTGTGAATCCTTGATCATACATAAACTGTAGTTGATCAAGTTCGTTAGGTCCAGCATGGTTTTTAAACATTCCAAAATGTGGCGCGTAGTTCATTTCAAATGGTTTCTCGCGAGCTAGTGTAGCACCTTTCGAAAAGGAAGGAATCAATAAACTAGCTCCTAAAAGGGAAGTAAAATCACGACGTTTCATTTTATTTCTTCTTTAAAGTGGATAAATATTCAATTAGATTAACAAGTTCTGTGGTGCTCATGCCATCCGCTAAACCCTCGGGCATTAGAGACTCCGGTACTTGTTTGTAGGATTTCAAGGCAGATGTTTTAAAGCTTTTGACCATACCTCCTGGTATGCGCAACATAATATCGGTTTCGTTCTTTGATAAAATAATTCCCAAGTAGCTATCTCCGGATTTTGTCTTTATTTCAAAGGTTTCATAACCAAATCCAATCCCTGCATTCGGGTGTAAGATGGACATATATAATCCTTCCTTTGAAAGTTTAGAACCAACTTCATCTAATTTAGGCCCTAATTCTACACCTTCGTTGTTCAACAGGTGGCACATAGCACAGGAATTAGTAAACACTATTTTGCCTTTCACTGCATCTCCTGTTATTTTGACTAATTCTGTCAGTGGAGGATGTGATTTCTTGGCATCACTTTGATATTTGTCTAAATAACTATTAGCTTTTAATCTAGTTGATTTTCTCCAAGCTTTTTGAAGACTACTCACCACTAAAGGAATATAGGCGGGAGATATTTTCTTCTTTTCTAGTAGGTCTAAAACAAACTCTTCTGTAGATGAAGAATTGCCAATCACTCGTGCAGCCTGCATTTGAACATTTTTGCTAAACTTCGTATTTGACATTGCTTCAAACAATAGTTGAGCGGATTCTTTTTTACCTTGGTAGCGTAAAGATTCGATGATGGCTAACTGTTCGATATCTTTAGCAGTAAAGAATTTGGTGCGAATTAACTCTGAACCGCCAGGTAAATTATAGAGTACTTGACCCGATTTCGAGGCTTCGGTGCCTGCCAAAATCATCCCTAAAACACGGGATCCTTCTTCTTTTAACTGGTAGTAATCCACTAATTCGAGGTATTGTTTACCTTCAATCTGTTTCAATAAGTTTGAAAGTACAGTTTTGGCCTCTGGATTAGTAGAAAAATAAATGGGTTTTATGTGGCGAACAGCCTCTAATTGAGCTGCCAAGTCGTCCGAAAATTTACCTGTCAGGAGTGCAAATAATGCTGCAGATTTCTGATCTCCTGGCATAAAATCTAAGGCACGGAAATAGGCAGGTGATTTTGTAGTAGCTATCAGTTCAATCAATGCGGGAAGTGCCTTTTCTGTTCTAGCTCTCCAAATAACCTGCGCATACCCTTTCGAATTTTCTGGTTTTAATTCAAAATAGGCCGCTAATCGTTCCTCCCAATTTCCATCTGCCCCAATACCTAAAGCTTCAAGATACCATCGATCTAAACCCCCATGTCGCATCGCAAGACTCGCCCAAAGTTTATTCACTTCATCTCCGGAAAGATGGCGCAATGCAATGGCTAATTCACGCCTCACTGATGGGTGTTGATCTTTTGCTGCTATTGCTGCGAGTTCAGACCATTCTGTAAATGGCTTTTGCTTCGCGGCGCGGATGGCCATTGCTTTTAGGTTTGGATTAGCTTTATCGAAAGCTTTTCGGATAAATTCATTCGAACGGGAACCCTTATTCAATACCCAAAATGCTCTTGCTCTAAATCGGGGATTTTCATTCGTATTAAATTCATTTTCTAACACCGTTTCAGCCGTGGTTCCCATCTTTTGCAATGCTTGAAATGCAAGGAAACGTGTTTCTAAATTAGGGTTCTCGAGTGCTCTTAGAGCTGATTCGGGCGTGATGAGATCAATAGGCACTGTTTTGTATACGTGTCCTTTGGGGGCAATACGATAGATGCGGCCTTTGGCCTGATCCCCTGCTTGATGTCCACCTACGCCTGGATCGTACCAATCTGCAATAAAAAGTGAACCATCGGGTGCGGTAGCCACATCAGCGGGTCTAAACCACTGATCACGTGAGCTGATTAAATTATTAATTCTTGCCTCATAACCGGCACCCCATGGGCTTGTAGCATAAGAACGAACTATGTTAGGACCTGCATCGGTATGAATCATTTGATTTTGGAAGACAGAAGGCAATAAATTTCCTTCGTAAATGATCATCCCGGTAGGTGAACCTGCACCGGTTTGCAATAAATTAGGTACCACGCCCGGGTCATTTAAATGCCAGTGACGTAAAGGAATCTCTTTTTCGATGTTCGTCCTATTTACAGACCAGCCTTCTCCCGTCATTTCATCTACATAACCGTAGTTTCCATGCTCGAAAACGGCATTGATTCGAACCCCTTTGTTGCCATCATCATCGTTATCTGATTGCCAAAGCCCCCCATAAGAATCCACAGCCACCTCAAAATTATTTCTAAAATTATGACCTAAAACCTCGACTTGGCTTCCATCTAGATTACATCGAAAAACCATACCTTGGCGGTATTTCTTAGGCCCAATGGGATCACCGTCTTGATCCAAAACAGGATTTCCTTTTCCATCTAAAAGCTGCTTGCCTTCATTTCCAATATTAAAATACAGTTTTCCGTCTGGCCCGAAAGTAAACGCATGCGCCCCATGATCATGTTGCTCCCCGCAAATTCCGGAAAACATCACTTCTTTTCGGTCCGCTTTTCCATCCCTGTTATCATCAAACATTTTCCAGATGTACGGACTTTGTGAAACAATGACCATCGAATCTAATACAGCGATGCCCAGTGGAGAATTTATTTCTGGGGATTGGTAGAAAATTTTCCGTGAATCAGCCTGTCCATCTCCATCCGTATCTTCTAAAATTAAGATTCGATCCCCTTGAGGATTCGTCGGATTTCCATTAATTCCAGGACGGTAATTATAAGCTTCTAATACCCAAACGCGACCTTTCGAATCCACATCAATATTAGTGGGATTAATTAGCATCGGTTCAGCTGCGAATAGCTTCAATTCTAAGCCAACAGGGACTTGTAGAGTTGAAACCTTTGTTTGAACTGAATCAGCAGCGATTTTTTTTAGCTGAGTCACCTTAGGAATACCTAAGCTAACAAGGCTAATTATCCCACCTAGCAGTAGGAGCGGTGCGTTTTTACTAATTTTCATAATTCCTTACCGAATAGTTGAAAAGGCAGTAGGGGTCATAAAAACAGACTCAATTTTCTCAATAATTTTGCCGTCTTTTTCGGAGTCGCCTGATGCTTTTCTCCATTTCGGATCATTTCCAAAAGCAGCCCAATTTACTTTAGCAGCCTCTTCAGATGGATGCGCAACAAGGTAAACTAATTTGCTTTGAACAGCCGGATCCTTTTCAATGGTGGTGAAGTAGGCGATATTTTTGATATCATGCGATTTAAAGATCTTCATCGTGTGATCTCTGAAACGAGCTAAAATCGCTGGATTTCTACCCGGTAATTGTGAATAGGTACGAAGTTCAAACACTTGATTTACAGGTCCGCTAGAAGGTTTAATTGTAGGACTAAAATCTGTCGCATTCATAAATAAACTAGTCACTTTTGCCACAATTTTACCCGTCTCTTCCGATTTTTTTGAGACTGTTTTCCACTCAGGGTCGCTACTAAAATGTTTCCAGGAAGAATCGCGATCCGCTTTCGATGGATAAGCTAAAATATAATAAAGGGCATTTTCTGTGTTGTTTGTAGGGATCCAATACCCCACATTTGTCATGCCGTGTTTTTCGAAAATCTTCGTGGTATGATTAGTGAATCGTTGGATTAATGCATCTAATCTGCCTGGGTGGCAATAGTAAATGCGCATTTCAAAGTAACGACTATCCACTTTTTTTGCGTTTACAGCAAAGGGAAATAGACCTGCACACAGCAAGGTCAAAAGAAGTATTTTTTTCATGTGTTAAAATAGGTTTGGACGAATTTACGGATTTAATCGTCTTTTTAGTAGTTTGTCAATCATAAAAAATAGCATCTCCGGTTTCAGCGTCCTCCAGTTCGGAATCTGGAGGTTTCCGCCAAAATTCAGGTAGTAATCTATCTTGTATTTGGCCCATTCATCCTCCACAAAAGGCGCAAAATGCATGGCCGCAATCCATCCATCTTCCACATCTTCAAACCATTCCGCATAATAGTCGTCTTCAAAAGATCCATGAAAATTAAGCACATTTTCGCCTACTAAAATAAAGTGCTTTATTCCTGCATCGACAAAATGATCTACCACGGTTCTCTTCAAGTGCATTACATCATTATGAAGCGTATCATTCCATTCCCCGAACAATTCAATAATGGTATATTTTGCTGTATAATCGGTGTATAGAATTTTGCAAAATAAGGTCTCTGAGCCTATATCATCCCAAAGCGGGTGAATGTAATAACCATAAATATCATTTTCATAAGTAGTTTGAGAATAATGTCTGCCAAAGAATGGGGACTTCTTATCCTTGGCTGCGACATAAATAGATTCCCACTGGAACGAAGGTTCAATGTTTTGCATGTCCTAATAACCTAAAAAAGGCTTTAAAATGCAACCTTTTAATTCTTACGAACATCTTCTAGCTAAATTATCAGTAAATTGATAATTTATAGTACCTTGTATTGCAAAGTACCTTTTGTTTTGTATCTTTGCAAAAGAATTAACAAATCACCATGAAAAAACGTCAGCTACTCATTCTATTACTCGTTTTTTGCAGTTTTCAAGCCATGTCCTTAGGCTTCCCTCATCGATTATATCCAGCTAAATTTATTAAAAAGACTATCCAAGTTTTTGTAAAAAACTCAAAGAAATAATGTTTAATTTTGGTCTAAAGACTAAATCGATATGAGCTTATTATTTATTGAGTGGAATGCTGACCCTACCATTATAACTTTATTAGGTTTCCCCATTCGTTGGTATGGTTTATGTTTTGCCTTGGCTTTTTTGGCCGGTTTTCAGGTAGTAAGTTATATTTTCAAAAAGGAGGGGAGATCCGTTGAGCAAGCGGATCAATTGTTGATGTATACCATGGTGGGAACAATTGTGGGGGCGCGTATGGGGCATTATTTCTTTTATGAATTCCCTTTGCTATTAGCTGATCCTGTTCGGTTTTTTATCCAAATGATCACCCCACCGTTTTCAGGTTTAGCCTCTCATGGAGCAGCCATTGGTTTGTTTACTGCCTATTATTTGTATACTAAAAAGAATAAAGATCAATCCTATTTGTATGTGACAGATCGTATGGTGATAGTAACTGCTTTGGCAGGATTCTTCATCCGATTTGGGAATTTGATGAATTCGGAGATCATTGGAAAACCGACTGATTTGCCTTGGGGATTCAAATTTATGCGGGATTTTGAATTTAATCCGAGTGGATTGGCCTCTTTTGTCGAACCGCGCCATCCCTCACAATTGTATGAAGCGCTTTCTTGTTTAGTGATTTTTGCCTTTTTATTGTGGCTTTGGAGTCGCCAAAAAGAAAAGACACCTCATGGAATATTGACGGGTCTTTTTATGATCATCCTATTTACTTTGCGTTTTTTCTATGAATTTTTGAAAGAAAACCAAAGTTCATTTGAAAATAGTTTGACACTAAATATGGGCCAAATATTATCCATTCCAGCCGTTCTATTCGGAATAGGTGTTCTATTGTACGCAAAGAGAAGGGCTTAATTCGAATAGTCGAATCGCAGGTGATCTAAATTCGGAAGCTGTTTTTTAGGGCGCTTGACCTCGTAATCGTAAATGATCTGACCTAGGTTTTTATAGAAGGGAAATCCTATCGTATCATAATCGTATTTCTCATCGTTGAAGATCTCGTCTTCATTACATAGTACAACAGCCGTCACGATAAATTCGATTTTTTTGTCAAAATCTACCACATAGGCATTGTCCAAAAGGAAACCATAAGCGTCTCCTACTTTATTGAAAATTCGCAAGGAGGGATTCAAATCTGCATTTTTCTCCGATCCATAATACAAGAATTTACAGTAAGTAGCGTATTCCTCCTTGTAGATTGGCTCTTTTGATTCTGTCGGATACATCGACATATAGCGGTAGAGAAAATCGTAATCACCTTTTGATAAATTAAATCGGTCTTTGGCTGGGTAAGCTTCAGGTAGCATAAGTCTTTTTAGAAATTCATGTTGAGCCTGTAAGGGATAAGCGTTTTTTAAACTAAAATCTAATGGATGATCTTCTACTTTACCTGCATCATTCATGGTTCCTTTTCCAATTAAAATGGGAGTTGCAGCACTATATGGTGCCTCATTAAATGCTTCTGGTTGATGGTAAACAGCTTTTCCTGATCCGTCTATTAATTGAATGGGGTTTGTGTATTGATTTTCTAGCCTGGGTAGGGCAGTTTGTAAACGGTGGGTGAGTCTTATACCCTTAAATCCTTTTAAGTACATGGATTCATTGAAAGGCCTTTGGCCTAAAAATTCATATAGGCGGTTATAGGCTTCATTATCAGAGACTAATAAGATCTTTTTGATATAGTGCTCTACGCTGGGTAAACCTGATTTAGCCGAGGAGTCAGTCTTTATTTCATTCTGGGATGGACGATTTTTAAGCGTATGAAAGGTCGTTGATTTATCAATTTTTAAGGCGTTTAGTTTTTCTAAGGCCAAAACACTTGCCGCTAATTTGACTGTACTCGCTGGGTAGAAATATTCGGATGAATCTGACCGGTAGGAATAGGTGGTCAGTGTTGGTTTATTTTTCGCATCTCTATCAATCTGTGTATAGAGGATTTGGAGGCGGTATTTTTCCGGATTGTCCGTTAGTTTCTTGAATTTGTCCGGATGAGAAAGTAATAGCTTCTCTAGGATATTGGTGGGCTTTTGAGCGAATGTACTCATGCTGATCAGTAGTATAAACAGGATTTTAGGCATAGCTTTTAATGGCATCTGTTATCGTATCAATATCTTTTAATGTCAGAGAGGTAGGCAATATAGCACGGCAAACGGGTGGCGCAGTGATATCTGGATAGGCAAATTGGTTCACTAAAATGCCAGATAATTTTAGGTGTTCGAATAGGCCTGGCGCTTTGGAACAAAAGGCAGGATAACCTGCTTGATAGGTAACCGCTACCTCCAAACCCTGGAAGTTTGCTGCGAAGCGATCCGCCAAGGCTTTGCTCTGTTGAGCTTGCTCTTTATAGGCTTCCATCGATTTCAATCCAGCATGACAAAAGGCAGGATTAGGAGGTGAGGAACCCACCCAAAAAGAATCCTTTTTAATCTCTTCTATGACTGCAGCTGCACCTAAAATGACCCCTGCGGGCAAGCCAAATGCTTTAGAAAGTGAGGCCGTTTGAAGTAAATGACCAGCACATGGAAGATAAATATCTTGAATTCCCACTCGATGAGATTCGTCAACGATTAAGTAATTACTTGGGTCCATTTTAGACGCAAAAGAGAAATCAAAGGTTGTAATCCATGGGGTACCTATGCCATCTGTAACCAGTATTTGGCCTTTTTGATGGGTTGAGATCCATTCAGAATAGCTTCCAGCGAATGGTTTATAGGGGTGGCGCCACAAGGCAGGGTGTGCCTGGGGAGCTAGGTTTAAGGTTAATCCTTTTTGTTGTGTGAATTGGACGGCGATTTGGGCGGCAGCTAGACCAGAGGAACACAGGACAGCTGATTCCACCCCGAAATGGGAAGCTAAAGCTTGTTCAAAATCCTCCCAAATGGAGAATTGCAAATTGTTGCGACGGGAGCTGCCGAAGTTTTGGGAATACTGTTCAATTCCTTGTTTTAGCGCATTTTGAAAGGTAGGATGTGCACCAATATTCAAGTAATTCGTACCTCCGAGCCAAAGGTATTCAGATCCTTCAAACACTATTTTCCGACCTGGAATATGATTTTCTGTTAACGAATAGCTCATAGCAAAGTGGCACCGGTTCCGGGTAAATGAGAATAGGAAACTACCCCATAATCGATGGTAATTCCGCTTGAAATAGTATCTTCTACTAATAAACAACCGTCCATATCGACGTAATCTAACAAAGGAAGTAGCTGCGCAATGGCTGAGCAGCCTATGGTTGATTCGGTCATGCAGCCTACCATGACTTTTAGCCCGAGCGTTCTGGCTTTTTTGATCATGCGTAGGGCAGGAGTCAAACCGCCACACTTCATTAATTTAATATTAATACCATGAAAATAGCCCGCACATTTCTCTACATCAGACTCTAGAATGCAGCTCTCGTCTGCAATAATGGGTAAAGTAGATTCTAGGTAAACCCGTTTCATTCCTTCCCAGTTATCCGCTTTCAAGGGTTGCTCAATGAATTCTACTCCTAATTTTTCCAGTTCTGGGGCGAAATAAATGGTTTGTTCAGTAGACCAGGCGGTGTTCGCATCGACTCTGAATACCGCATTTGTTTCTCGGCGCAAGGCTTCTACGATTTCCAAATCATCCGGGGTGCCTAGTTTGATTTTATAAAGAGGGAAGGGGGTCTCCTGCATTTTGGCAACCATTTTCTCCACCGTATCCATGCCTATGGTATAATCCGTAATGGGATTGTTTGTAATATCTAAATCCCAAATTTCGTAAAGTGGCTTATTGTGCGTCTTTCCCCACAGGTCCCAATAGGCGACATCCAGCGCACAAAGGGCGAACGGATGTTCATCTAAGAGTGTTTTAGACATCATCGCCCAAAAATCACTCGGATGGGGAAGTATATCATGTGGTAAAAAATCAATTATGGACTCAATCTGTGCCTTCATCCTTTCCATCGTAACCCCATAGTAAGGGGTCTCAGTCGCCTCTCCAAACCCACTTTTACCACGCCATCTCAATTCCACAATTAAGGTGGGCTGAACATCTCTCGATTCGTGTGCAATCGTGAAGGTGTGTTTTAAGGGTAGATTGAAAGTATGAAGTTTCAGTTCCATACGCGTTTATTTGAGTGGAATATAGGGTAATTTTTTCGACTTATCACCCGCTTTTTGCCAAACTAATCCATCTGCACGAGACCAATTAATCAAGTCCCCTGATCCATTATGCGCTAATACTTCTCCATTCTCTACCGGGATCCATTGATCTAATTCCGCGGAGGGTTTAGGCAAGAATTTGATTTCTTTCACATTGTATTCAGCCCAATCGCCGGATACCCACGGTAAGAAATAGACCCAGAAACAAGTCAGCGTTGAGATCGGATTTCCAGGGAAGGCAAAAACGACTTTTCCGTCAGTACGTGTAGCAACTAACATCGGCTTCCCCGGTTTTTGGCTGATTTTGTGAAATACTGTTTCGAATCCAGCTTCCGCTAATACACCCGGAATTAAATCCTTTTTGCCCGCTGAAACGCCGCCTAATAATAAAATAATGTCATTTGATTCCAAGGCCTTATCGATGCTAGCTTTGATTTTTTCTACTGAATCAGGTAGGTGACTTGAGTTTGCTTTGAAACCTTTGGACAATAACACCGACTTCAGCATCATCACATTGGAACTGCGAATCTGGTGATCTTTCGGTGTCTCATGCAAACCTACGATCTCGTCTCCTGTGGAGAATATGTGTACGTGAGGCTTCGATTCTACTTCAATATGGGCTTTACCCACGGTCGCTGCGATCGCAATTTCCACTGGCCCAATCTTCGTTCTTTTCTTCACTAAAACGGAACCAGCTGGCGCATCAGCGCCTTGCAGGTGAATGAATTGCCCTTTTTCTAAAGGCGTTTTACCTATATAGGTAGCTATTTTCTTCTCAATACTCAGATCTTCTATCTTGATAATCGCCTCTGTGCCACGAGGAGCGGTGGCCCCAGTCATGATTTCTAAAGCACCATCCGTCTTTTTAATCGCTTTCACCGGTTCTCCTGCAAATAAAATACCTTCGATTTTCCAGGTAGGCGCACTAATATCTTTTACAGCAATTCCATCCATCATCACCCGGTCAAAAGGAGGAAAGTCGCGATCTGCCACTATTTTTTCGGCGATGTTCATTCCAAGCGTCTTTGCCAAAGGCATTTTCTCTGTACGGAAAGGAATGGTGATGTTTTTAAGGAGTTCAATCGCTTCAAGTGGGCTGATCATGTGTATGGTTTTATCGTATTTGATAAATTTCGCTATTTTTTGCTAATTCTCCTGTATTTTTGTTTTCTAAATTTCAAATTAGCTATGCCCATAGACTTTTCTCACTTGCAATCAGATGGCACCCCAGGAATGGTGGATGTTAGTGCTAAAAACGAAACGGTTCGGGAAGCGAAAGCGCAGTCCATCGTATTTTTAGGAGCAGAAATTGTGGGGCATTTTGAAGCGGCAGGTTGGCAAAACAAGAAAGGGAGCATACTTCAAACCGCGGTAATTGCAGGTACCATGGCAGCTAAAAAGACATCAGATTTGATTCCTTTGTGTCATCCCTTGGGTTTAGATTCCTGTAAGTTTGAAACAGAAGTTTTAAAAGATCAAATTGTCATTACGTGTATCTGTCGATTGCAAGCTAAGACGGGTGTAGAAATGGAAGCCCTAGTAGGTGCTTCTGTGGCAGCCTTAACGGTATACGATATGTGCAAGTCGGTTTCCAAAGGTATCGTTATCAAAGAAACTAAATTGATCTCTAAATCCGGCGGTAAGTCCGATTTCAAAGCCTAATATGTCTTCTCATCATATCATCCGAGACAAACAAGAACCCGCGCTGATCATCGCGAATGGGGAGGCTTGTTCGTTGGATTTGGTGGAACAATTATTAGAATGGTCACCGACGGTGGTGGTGCTAGATGGGGCGTTGGAGAGAGTCATTTCGCTAGGCATCAAAGTAGACGTCTGGTTAGGCGACTTCGATCACGCTCAGGCAGCTGATTACAGTGATTATCCCTTGAAAAAGGTGCATACGCCGGATCAAAATTTGACAGACTTAGAAAAGGCCTTTGAATATTTAATAGAGGAGGGTTATCCGGCTGTCAATGTCGTTTGGGCGTCAGGAAAGCGCATGGATCACACGCTGAATAATTTTCATTCGCTAGTGCGCTATGGCCGGAAATTGAAGATTGTGTTCTTTGACGATTATTCAACGTCTTATCTATTGCCTCCCTCCTTTGAAAAGTGGTATCAAGCAGGAACTCCGCTGTCACTTATGCCCTATGGCGAAGCATTTCAAGTAAAATCATCCGGTTTAGTCTACGATTTAAATCACCCTGTATTGAGTCTTGGAACTCAGACCAGTTCCAGCAATGAGGCGCGCGAAGATGGGATCGTAAAAATTTCGTACGAAAGCGGGGCGCTTATTTTGATGGAGTGCCACGATTAATTTTGTCCTGTTCTGACGGCTTGTAAAAGACCGGTCTCGAAGGAACCTCTGGAAAGTAATTCTGATCCACCCAATTGCCCGGAAAATCGTGCGGGTATTTATAATCAGCTCCATAATTCAAATCCTTCATCATACGCGTAGGTGCATTGCGTAGATGCAATGGCACCGGTAAATCCCCCGTCTGTTCCACATAGGCCATGGCCTTGTTGATGGCGTTGTAGGCGGAATTGCTTTTGGGAGAAGTCGCTAAATAGATAACCGTCTGAGATAAAATAATCCGAGATTCCGGATTGCCGATCACTCGAATGGAATCGAAGCAAGATTGGGCTAATAAAAGCGCATTGGGATTAGCTAAACCAATATCTTCCGAGGCCAAAATCAACAATCTACGACCAATAAACTCTAAGGATTCGCCACCCGCTAACATCCGCGCTAACCAATACACTGCCGCATCTGGATCAGATCCACGGATCGATTTGATAAACGCCGAAATGATATCGTAATGTTGCTCTCCGTCCTTGTCGTATTGAGCTAGATTCTTTTGTAAACGTTCGGTAACTAAGGCATTCGTCACCTCGAGCTCGTTTCCTCCCTCTGTGGTAAATAATAATTCGAATAGATTCAAAAGCTTTCTGCCATCACCTCCAGAGAAATGAAATAAGGCATCTGTTTCGGTTAGGGTAATTTTTTTATCCTTGAAAAGCGAATCTGTGGCGATCGCTTTTTGAAGCATCGTATGCAGGTGCTCATTCGAAAGTGATTCCAGCACATACACCTGACAACGCGATAAAAGGGCTGAAATAACTTCGAAAGAAGGGTTTTCTGTGGTCGCACCCACTAAGGTGACAATTCCTTTTTCGACTGCATTTAAAAGAGAGTCCTGCTGGGATTTCGAAAAACGGTGAATCTCATCGATGAATAGAATGGGCGATTGAGCCTCGAACATTCGGTTTTTCTTCGCTAATTCCAAGGTCTCCCGCACTTCTTTCACCCCAGATTGCACGGCAGAAAGCGAGTACATCGTTCGCTTAAGTGCACCAGATAATAAGGTTGCCAGCGTCGTTTTTCCCACACCAGGCGGCCCCCAAAGTATACATGAAGGCAAATGCCCCGCCTCGATCGCTTTTCGTAGCGGTGCGTTAGTACCCACAACCTTTTCTTGGCCGATGTATTCATCTAGGGTGGTGGGGCGCATTCGTTCTGCGAGGGGCTGCATCATGATTCGAAGTTACGGGATTTTTGTAAATTAGAAATAGAATTTGTAGCTTGAAGTCCTAAATAAACCTATCAAATATGAATCATTCTAGACGTTCCTTTTTACGCAATTCGGCTATGGGAATTGGGGCTTTGGCCTTCGCTTCTCCAGCCTTGCAAGCTTTAGCAGCTGCGAAATACAAGAAATTAGTGGGAGTTCAATTATACTCCATTCGCGAGGATATGCGAAAAGATCCACAGGGCACCTTAACTGCTTTGGCAGAAATGGGCTATAAATATGTAGAGCACGCGAATTACATTGGCCGTAAATTTTATGGTTGGGAAGCGAATGAATTTAAAAAACGCCTAGATGATTTGGGGATAAAAATGCCTTCAGGTCACACAGTAATGGGTAAACCGCATTGGGATGATGCGAAGAATGATTTTACCGACCTTTGGAAATATACGGTAGAAGATGCCGCTGTCATGGGTCAGGAATTAGTCATTAGCCCATCGATCGACATGGGGATTCGCAAGGATAAGAACTTATTATTAAAGTACATGGATATCTTTAATAAGTCTGGTGAATTATGCCAAAAATCAGGCATGCGTTTCGGCTACCACAATCACGATTTTGAATTCTCTGAGAAATTAGAGGGTGAATTATTATATGACATTATGTTGAATAATACCGATCCTACACTGGTTGCACAACAATTAGATATAGGTAACATGATTAATGGAGGCGGGGTTCCTGCCGAGGTTATGAAGAAATTTCCAGGTCGTTTCGTATCTATGCACGTGAAAGATGAAGTACCTTCATCAGCTGGACATGAGAAATTCGAATCCACTGTTTTAGGAAAGGGCTCTGGCCAAATCGACGTTCAAGCCCTAGTTAAATTAGGAGACAAAGAAGGCGGAACGAAGCATTTTATTATCGAACAAGAATCATATCAAGGATTACAACCATTAGATTGCATGAAGCAAAACATTGCTATCATGAGAGGATGGGGATATAAATAAAAAAAATACTATGAAAAAAATTGTTTTAATCAGCTTACTAGCTGCTCCCTTTTTAGCGGATGCACAATCTAATTTGAAACCTGTTATCGCTCAAAAAGCAGATGCGATGAAAGACAAGGTTATTGCCTGGCGTCGTGATTTTCACGAACATCCAGAATTAGGAAATCAAGAAGTGCGTACAGCAGGAATCGTAGCCGCACATTTACGTTCCTTAGGGATTGAGGTGCAAGAAAAAGTAGCCTTAACGGGCGTGGTGGGAATTCTGAAAGGAGGAAAACCGGGTCCGGTCGTTGCCTTGCGTGCTGACATGGATGGATTGCCGGTAACTGAGCGTGTAGATATTCCCTTTAAATCTAAAGTTGTTGCAGATTTTAATGGTCAAAAAACAGGTGTAATGCACGCCTGCGGTCATGATTCACATGTGGCTATTTTGATGGGTGTCGCAGAGATTTTGGCCTCAGAAAGAGCGAATTTAGCGGGAACCGTTAAATTCATTTTCCAGCCAGCTGAAGAGGGTGTTTACAATGATAAAGGTGAGACCATTCTAGCGGGTGCTGAATTAATGGTAAAAGAGGGCGTTTTAGAAAACCCAAAAGTGGATGTGATATTTGGTTTACACATTGGCGCGGGAAATGACAACGGGGTGATTGAATACAAACCAGGTGCAACGATGGCGGCTGTGGACCAATTGGACATTAAGGTCAAAGGAAAACAAGCGCATGGTGCAAGTCCTTGGACTGGAATTGACCCGATTGTGATTTCATCTCAAATCGTGATGGGGCTTCAAACCATCGTTTCGCGTTCGGTAAATATTACAGAAGATCCTGCGATTGTTACGGTAGGTGCGATTCACAGTGGTATCCGCCAAAATATCATTCCGGAATCTTCTCATATGATTGGTACCATTCGGACTTTTGGCACAGCGCAACGTGAATTAGTGCACAAGCGTATCAAAGATATCGCAACAAATATTGCTGAAAGTGGTGGAGGAAAAGCGGATGTGACCATTGGAACAGGATATCCTATGACCTATAATGATCCGCAATTGGTTGAAAAAATGTTACCTACTTTGCAAGGTGTGAATGGTAAAGATCGAGTAAGAACAGTTCCAGCACACACCGGTGCAGAGGATTTTTCTTTCTTCCAACAAAAAGTTCCTGGGTTCTTCTTCTTTTTGGGGGCAAGACCAGATAATAAAAAAGCGAACGAAGTGGCAGGTCACCACACACCCGACTTTCACCTAGATGAAGGTCAATTCCAAGTCGGTGTTAAAGCCCTTGGTAGTTTAGTTGTGGACTACATGGACATGGCGCAACTGAAGAAAAAGAAATAGATTTTAAGAGACGCGATTTTCGCGTCTCTTTTTTTATACTAGTTTCCTGTAAATCTGATTAATGCTAAATAAATAATTCGACCTACCCTAGGTAAACTAGGGTGATTGGGCCCTTTTGCTTTTGTAGTTTAGCTCATAAAAAAAATTCAACATGTACAAACACGTATCGTATCTCTGGGATGACGCAAAAGTAGCGGCGCTTGCTGGAAATGAAGTCGACCTATTCATCTACCGTTCTAATATTTTAGGAGCGGATTTACGCATTACCAATTATGGCGGGGGAAATACCTCGGTAAAAATTCAAGACAAGGATCCTTTAACCGGATCTGAGACGGAGGTAATGTGGATCAAAGGCTCGGGTGGAGATATCGGCACTTTGAAGAAGTCAGGCTGTGCGGCTTTGTACGTGGATCGATTGCTTTCCTTGACGAATGTGTACCGTGGTTTGGAATACGAAGATGAAATGGTAGAATTGTTTAATCATTGCATTTTTGATTTATCGTCCAAAGCTCCATCCATCGATACGCCCTTGCATGGCTTTTTGCCATTTAAACACATCGACCACTTACATCCAGATGCGGCGATTGCGATCGCAGCGTCTAAAGATGGCGAGCAAATCACGAAAGACTTATTCGACGGACAGATCGGTTGGGTAGGCTGGCAACGTCCTGGTTTCGATTTAGGCTTGCAATTAAAAGCCTGTTTAGACGAGGCAGCCGCACGTGGTGTCCAATTGCGTGGCATTATGTTAGGTTCACATGGATTATTTACGTGGGGAGATACTTCCTACGAATGTTACTTGAATACATTAGAGGTCATCGAGAAATGTGCGGAATATATTGAATCGAAAACAGGATCTGTTTTTGGCGGTGCGCGCATGTCTTCGTTTTCAGCGGAGGAACGTTCGGCGAAGGCAGCTTCTCTGGCACCCGTTTTACGCGGTTTCTGTTCCTCCCACGTGCAAATGGTCGGTCATTTCTCCGACGATGAGCGCGTATTACAATTCATTAATTCGAACGATTTAGACCGTTTAGCTCCATTAGGAACCTCTTGCCCGGATCACTTCTTACGGACAAAAATTTCGCCATTGGTATTGGGATCGGATGTTTCGGTAGAGGCTTTGACCCCTTTATTTGCTGATTACCGTCAGATGTACGGATCGTATTATGATTCTTGCAAACATGCGAATTCTCCAGCCATGCGTGATCCGAATCCCGTGGTGATTTTATACCCGGGTGTGGGGATGTTTACGTTTGCTAAAGACAAGCAAACAGCTCGCGTGGCCTCTGAATTTTATACGAATGCCATCAATGTCATGCGTGGTGCGGAGGCTATTTCTTCCTACACGTCCTTACCTCGTCAAGAGGCTTTTGATATTGAATATTGGTTACTGGAAGAAGCAAAACTTCAACGCATGCCGAAGCCAAAAGCTTTGTCAGGACGTGTGGCGTTTGTCACAGGATCCGGAGGTGGGATCGGTAAGGCGATTGCCAAAAAGATGGCTCAAGAAGGCGCCTGCGTGATTCTAAATGATGTGAATGCAGACCGTTTAGCGGAGGCGAAAGCCGAGTTTATTGGTTTATTCGGTAAGGACGTCGTTTCGACAGTGGTTGCCGATGTGACCAATCAAGAATCGATCGAAGCAGCGATGAAGCAAGCTTGCTTGGATTTCGGTGGGGTTGATTTGATTGTGAACAATGCAGGTATCTCGATTTCCAAAGGAATCCTAGAACATACGCAGGCCGACTGGGACAAATTATATGACATCTTAGTGAAAGGGCAATACCTGGTTTCTCAAGCGTCAATTGCCGTGATGCGCAAGCAAGGATTAGGTGGCGATATCGTGAACATTGTTTCTAAAAATGCCTTCGTGGCAGGTCCGAATAACGTAGGTTATGGTTCAGCGAAAGCAGCTCAGGCACACATGACACGTTTATTAGCTGCCGAATTAGGACCGGATCACATTCGCGTGAACACGGTTAATCCTGATGCGGTAATTGCTGATTCCAATATTTGGGCAGGCGGTTGGGCTGAAGGTCGCGCTAAAGCCTATGGAATTACCGTCGCTGAATTGCCAGCGTATTACGCGAAAAGAACCCTATTAAATGAATCTATTTTACCGGACGATATAGCCAATGCGTGTTTTGCATTCGTGGGAGGCTTGTTGAAAAAGTCAACCGGAAATGCCTTGAACGTGGATGGCGGTGTTGCCGCAGGATTTTTAAGATAGCATGATGAACATTTCGAACCATAATGATGCTTTATTGGCGGGGCACAACCGCCGCCTAGATTTCTTGAAATCCGAGGTAAATTTACCCGCAGGCATTTTACAGAAATTAAAAGATTTCCAAATAGCTATTCCATCCTGGGCCCTAGGTACGGGAGGAACGCGTTTTGGCCGGTTCTCCGGCGGAGGCGAACCCCGTAATTTGGAAGAAAAAATTGCCGATGTCGGTTTGCTACATGCGTTAAATCAATCCTCTGGTGCGATCTCCTTGCATATCCCATGGGATATTCCTACGGATCCCGCGGCGATTCGTTTGCTAGCTGCACAACACGGTTTAGCCTTCGACGCGGTGAACTCGAATACCTTTCAAGATCAAGCAAATCAAACGCACTCGTATAAGTTCGGATCTTTGCAACATGTTTCTGCGGCCACTCGGAAACAGGCGATTGATCATAATATTGAGGTAATTAAGCACGGTGTTTCGCTCGGTTCAAAAGCCTTAACCGTTTGGTTGTCAGATGGTTCTTGTTTTCCAGGTCAGCTGAATTTCCGTCACGCTTATGAGCGCACGGTGGATAGTTTGCGGGAGATTTATGCCGCTTTGCCGTCTGATTGGTCTTTGTATTTGGAATACAAAGCCTATGAGCCGAACTTCTATTCGACGACTGTGGGTGACTGGGGTGCGTCATATTCAATGGTGAATAAATTAGGACCACAGGCGAAGACCTTGGTGGATTTAGGTCACCATTTACCCAATGCAAACATCGAGCAAATTGTTTCGATTCTCTTGATGGAAGGCAAATTAGGAGGTTTCCACTTCAACGACTCGAAATACGGCGATGATGATTTGACAGCAGGTTCGATCAAACCTTACCAGTTGTTCTTGATCTTCAATGAATTAGTGGATGGGATGGATGCGAAGGGAATGAATCATGCTAAAGATTTAGGTTGGATGATCGATGCTTCACACAACGTGAAGGATCCTTTAGAGGATTTATTACAATCGGTGGAGGCAATTCAAATCGCCTACGCGCAGGCTTTATTGGTTGATCGAAAAGCGTTAGAGGAAGCCCGTGAAGCGAATGATGTGGTGCGTTGCCAAGAGATTTTACAAGCGGTATTCCGCACCGATGTACGCGCTTTAGTGGCACAAGCACGTTTGGAATTAGGCGGTGCCTTGGATCCGATTGCTTTGTTCCGTGAGGAGAAAATGCGTGATCAATTAATCAAGGCACGTGGTGCGAAAACGGTAGCGACGGGATTGTAATATGAGTTTGAGAACACCTGTCATCGCGGTATTTGACATTGGGAAGACCAATAAAAAGGTTTTTCTCTGGTCTACTGCGTTTGAGGTTGTTTTTGAAAAGCAGCAGCTTTTTTCCGAGATCTTAGATGAGGATGGTTTTGCTTGCGAGGATCTTTCTGCTTTGCAGCAATGGATTGTATCCACTTTCACCGAGCTCTGCCAAATGCCCGAATTCGAGCTTATCGGTTTGAATTTCTCCGCTTATGGCGCATCGTTTGTGTATGTGGATCGCACGGGAGAGCCTGTTGCGCCTTTGTATAATTATTTAAAACCTGTTAGCTCACCATTTCCCTATGCGGATTTCGGGGGTGAAGAAGAATTTGCCCGCAAAACGGCATCGCCCATTTTAGGGAATTTAAATTCGGGATTGCAGGTTTATGGTTCGACTTTCAAGCCTTTTTGGCCAGAGGTTTTCAAAGCTTTACATTTCCCTAATTACCTTGCTTCCCTGTTTACAGGTAAGTTTTTATCTGAGATTACGTCCATTGGCTGTCATACGGCATTATGGGATTTCGACACGGGTCAATATCATGCTTGGGTCTCTCTTATTGAAGATAAATTAGCTCTACTATCCTCTGCGAGTTTTATACCTATTGATGGGATTAATTACGGTCTCGGATTGCATGATTCATCGGCGGCATTAGTCCCTTATTTGCGCAGCATATCAGCCGATTTTGTGCTTTTATCAACCGGCACCTGGTGCATTGCGATGCATCCTTTCAACGCATCTCCTTTGACTTCAACTGAATTAGCGAATGACGTATTATGTTTTTTACAACCAAACGGCAAACCCGTTAAAGCCTCTCGATTATTTGGAGGACATTTTCACGAAGAGCAGGTTGCGAGGATGGAGAAGCATTTCGGTGGTTCGTTCAAGGATTTGAAATTTTCAGACACCGTTTATGAATTAGTACCGAAAACATCTAGCGTTTTTGAATCAGCCTTTGCCTCGCGTGATTTACATGATTTTCCAGATTTAGCATCGGCGTATGATCAATTCATGGTAGATTTGATAGGCCAACAAATCTTTAGCTTGAACTTGCTGCTGAAAGATGCACCGGTCAAACAATTGTTTGTAGACGGTGGTTTTAGTAAAAACGAATGGTACATGCGCTTATTAGCGCGGGCCTTTCCAGAGCTAGAAGTGTATGCCGCAGAGGTCGCACAAGCCAGCGCTTTAGGTGCGGCTTTACTAGTTTATGAGGGAGAAACCCCCAAGAATTTAATTCAATTGAAACGATATTAGGATGCGCGTTGCCCTGTTTGTTCCCTGTTACATTGACCAATTCTATCCGCAAGTCGCGGTGGCGAGTTTGGAATTGTTGGAGAAACTGGGCTGCGAGGTGGTCGTTCCTACAGATCAAACCTGTTGTGGCCAACCCATGGCCAATTCGGGCTTTGCCTCATCAACGGTAGGTTGCGACGCGAATTTTACCCATAATTTTGAAGGTTTTGATTACATCGTAGGACCGTCAGGCTCTTGCGTATTGCACTTGAAGGAACATCATCCATCGGAAAAAATTCGGAATTCGGTTTATGAGATTTGTGAGTTTTTGACGGACGTACTTCGCATAACGACTTTATCTGCGAAATTTCCACATCGTGTCGGATTGCACCAAAGTTGCCACGGACAGCGCGGCTTGCGTTTAAGTTCGATGTCTGAGCGCAATGAAAAGCCTTTTTCAAAAATACAAGATTTGCTTTCGCTCGTGAATGATGTCGAAGTCGTAATGCCTGCGCGGGAGGATGAATGTTGCGGTTTTGGCGGTACCTTCTGTGTGACGGAAGAAGCCGTTTCGGTTAAGATGGGTCAGGACCGTATCAAAGAACACGATGCGAATGACGTGGAATTTATTACTGGAGCAGATACCTCGTGTTTGATGCATATGGAAGGAATTCTGCGACGTCAGGGATCTAAAGTTCAAGTAAAACACATCGTAGAAATATTGAATCATGCTTAGTCACTCAGAAGCTTCGGAGAATTTCATTGCAGATGCTGAGCGAACCGATTGGCATGATGAAACCTTGTGGTTTGTGCGTGCAAAGCGGGATAAGGCCTCCAAGGTTTTACCTGAATGGGAGGCTATGCGTGAACATGCCTCACAAATCAAGGACCATACCTTAGCGAATCTAGGTGAATATTTACAAGCTTTTGAGTCCAAAGCGATAGCTAACGGAATTCATGTCCATTGGGCCGCTGATGCCGCGGAACACAATGCGATTGTACATGGTATTATAGCCGCACAAGGATCAAAAACGATTGTCAAAAGTAAATCCATGTTGACTGAGGAATGCCATTTAAATGATTATTTGGCATCCAAAGGCATCGAAGTCGTCGATACCGATTTAGGGGAACGCATTGTTCAGTTTAGAAACGAAGCACCAAGCCACATCGTATTGCCCGCGATTCACTTGAAGAAGGAGGATGTGGGGGAAACCTTTCACCAACATTTAGGAACGCCAAAAGGAAATAAGGATCCACAGTTTTTAACGGAGGCGGCGCGCCAACACTTAAGAGGTCATTTCTTGGCCTCTGAAGTAGCCATTACAGGAGTGAATTTTGCGGTGGCAGAAACGGGTGAATTTGTGGTTTGCACTAACGAGGGTAATGCGGATATGGGGGCACATTTAGCTAAAGTCCATATTGCTTGCACGGGTATCGAAAAGATAATTCCTAAAAGAGCAGATTTAGCCGTATTTTTGCGTTTGCTCGCACGCAGCGCTACAGGCCAATTAATCACCACCTATTCTTCTCATTTCCATCAACCTCGCGAAGGGCAACAGATGCATATCGTGTTATTAGACAACGGTCGCACGCGTCAACTCGCCGATCCGAAATACAAGAATTCTTTAAAATGTATCCGCTGCGCGGCTTGTTTTAATACCTGTCCAGTGTATCGTAGGAGTGGGGGGCATAGTTATCACCAACCGGTTGCAGGACCTATCGGATCTATTTTAGCGCCCAATATTGATAAAAAAGCCAATGCCGATTTACCTTTTGCAAGCACGCTGTGTGGTTCTTGTTCGAACGTTTGTCCAGTGAAGATCAATATCCATGAGCAATTGTGGTTTTGGCGTCAAGATTTAATGGAGGCGGGATTAGCACCGGCAGGAAAAACGATTGGAATGAAATTAATGGCATTCACATTAGCAAACCCGGTGATTTACCGAGTAGGAGGATCGCTTCTGCGACGCTTCTCCCACTTGTTAAATACACGATTAAACCCTTGGTACAAGCAACGGGAGATGCCAGTGGCCCCTAAAGAAAGTTTTCAAGAATGGTATAAGAAACGATGAGCGCAAGAGATCAAATTTTAAGGAAAATTGAGCCACTTGAACCAGTGAATCATCCAGGTGATTTTAAAGGTACAACAATTGATTTTGATTTTAGAGCCTCTCTAGAAGTGGTGGGTGCGCGAATTATGACTAAGGAAGAATTAGAAATAGTATTTCCAGGTAGACGTCGATATGACAAAACGTTGGATGGATTGAGTTTAGCAGAGGTGGAGGTGCTGGAGATTGATGGAGAATTTGGGGTGGCAGAAAATGGGGCAATTTGGTTGAAAGAAGAGGCCTTACCACATCGAGTGGCGCCGTTTATTTGCCAACATCTAGTCATCAACGTAAAAAAAATAGTCCCTCACATGCATGCGGCATACGAGGAATTAAAAAAACCGAATTCGAGCTTTGGTTTATTTTTAGCTGGTCCTTCGAAGACCGCCGATATTGAGCAATCGCTCGTGATAGGTGCGCATGGTGCACGAAGTTTGACGGTGGTAATCCACCCATAATTTCGTATTTTTGCCTCCTATGAAGCAAATCGCCTTATTTTTCTTTTTCTTCGTTTATTTAACGGCGAACGCAGTTGAGGGAACAAAGGAGAAAATCCAACGCTACAAACCCTTCATTGATTCTTTGTCATCAGTGTATGGAATACCCGCTAAATTAATCATAGCAGTAGGGATTTGTGAATCGGGTTTTGGACAATCTAAACAATCGATTAAACAGAATAATTACTTCGGTTTACGAGGTAAATATTCCAAAAAAAATAAATCAAGCTACACACATTTTGCACGTCCTGAAGATAGTATAATTGCTTTTTGCGAGGTTTTGGCCAGCAAAAAATACTATCCAAATTTAAAGGGTGATCCAGATTCGATGAAATGGACCAGAGCGATGGCAAAGGCACGCTACGCGGCGAATGCAAAGCGTTGGATAAGCTTAATGAAAAAATCTTTTGCGCGGATAGATTAAGGATAGATTAAGATGAAAAGGTTTTATTTGTTTTGGGCAGCTCTTGGTTTCATTTTAGCGTGTTCTGCGCTGTATTTGTATAGTTATATTCCTAGCACGTATTTAATAGCGGATCAAGAAATCAAGAAGTTATTCGAGATAGAAACACCCGTGGAACAGGTTTCACAAATCATCGAGGTGGCGAAAATTGACACCATTCCTACGTATGTAGTTCCTAAGGATACAGCAAAAATGGTTTACTCTGACATACCAGAGCCTGTTTTGCCTGATTCTAGCCTAAACGATTCTACGCGCCATCGGGTTATCTTAATTGGAGATTCTGAAGCGGGAGGATTAAAAAATGTATTAAATGATTATTGCCAAAGTAACGGTCACAAGCTAGTCGCCACCGTAGAATGGGCATCAGCCACTACGTTGAACTTTGCAAAGTCGGATACCATTTCTAAAATTATCAAACGCTACCGACCTACTTTCGTTTTTGTTTTATTTGGGCTTAATGAAGTTTTAGCAAAGGACTATCTGACAAGAAAAGCACTCGCTAAATCCTTTCATAAACGATTAAACGGCCTTCCTTACGCCTGGATTGGTCCTACGAATTGGGGGTATGATTATGTGGTCTCGGATGCATTTCAGGCTGCCGCGGATTCTGCGGCCTTTTTCTCCTCGAAACACTTAGTTTTACCTAAGGCAACGGACGGCAGACATCCATCCTTGCCTGGTTATCGAATTTGGATGGGAAATGTGGCGAATTGGTTACAAGAATCAAGTCGTTGGAAGATGCGGATGATGCCACCGGGACGTTTTGGGTATCCTAAAAAATACAAAGCTATTGTGTTAAATGCAGCAGATTACAGAGGTTATTGAAAAGGCGATAGGGTCAATCCCATTTGAGCAGCTCCTTCGTGAATTTATGCTGTATTCCACGAAAGAGCCCTGGTTTTTCACGGAGTTTTCTTTCCTATTTGCCTTCGGCCTTTTTTTGTTTTTCTATGCGATTCTATTTACCCAAAATTCATTGCGTAAGATTTATTTAATCGCCTTTAGTTTATTCTTTTATTATAAATCGAGCGGCCCTTTTTTAGTGCTATTTTTGTTTCAAATTGTCATTGACTTTTTTTTCGCTCGGAGAATCGATCAAACGGAGGGAAGCACCAAAAGGGTTTGGGCCTCGTTCGCTGTTCTCTTTAGTTTGTCATTTCTGCTGTACTTCAAATACGCTAACTTTATTTTAGCGAATACCAATTGGCTCTTGTTAACCCATTTCGAACCGGTGGATTTATTTCTGCCCATCGGGATTTCATTTTACACATTCCAATCGATATCCTATGTAGTGGACGTATTTCGCGGAGAGATTCGGTCCTCTAAAAGCTTCCTCGATTATGCCTTTTATATGACCTTCTTTCCTCATTTAGTGGCAGGTCCCATCGTTCGGGCCAAGGATTTTTTAGGCCAAATTAATTCTCCTGAAAGCCCTGATGCGCGTCGCTACAAAGAGAGTTTGTTTCGCATTATTTTGGGACTTTTAAAGAAACTTTTAATTGCAGATTATCTGGGAAAATATGTCGATATGGTTTTCGATAACCCGGCATTTTACAGCGGAGGAGAGAATATTTTAGCTGCCATTGCTTACAGTTTCCAGATCTATTTTGACTTTTCAGGTTATTCAGATATTGCCATTGGTTTAGCATTGTTGTTAGGTTATCGCTTGAAGGAAAATTTTGATAACCCCTATGGATCGTCCAATGTGACTGAATTTTGGCGCAAATGGCACATTTCTCTGTCTTCCTGGTTGCGAGATTACATCTACATTCCATTGGGTGGAAATAGAAAAGGTAGCTTTAATACCTATGTTTTTTTGTTTTTGACGATGTTAATTGGAGGTTTTTGGCACGGGGCTAGTTGGCAATTTGTTTTTTGGGGTGCAGCACATGGATTAGCGCTAGCCTTTCACAAATCGCTGCATAAATACCTGCCGAATGGACGTTTGATGGATTTTCTGGGCGGTATAATCACTTTTATATTTGTCACTTTCTGTTGGATTTTCTTCCGAGCCAGGGATTTTGATACGGCCCTCATTATGCTGAATCAAATGTTTACCCTAACCTCTGAGGTGAATTTTAAGGGTTTTTGGTTTTCTAGAAATGAACTCGCTATCTTGCTAATCGGGTTATTAATATGGATAATACTTCCATCAAACTGGAAGCAAAAAGGCTTTGAAACAAGCTTTTATGTCCCTTCCTTTTTTTGGTTTATCTTCTTATTAATCGCATTACAGTTTATTATTCAATTTCGTGACACCTTAGTTCAACCCTTTATCTACTTTCAATTTTGAGGTATCTCGTCTTTTTTTTATGGATGTCAGCACTGCCTCTTTTTGCCAAAGTGGATTCAGTCCAAGTGTGCCATTCCTGCAATGTCATTCAACGGGATTCAGACCTAAGTACCTTAGCAACAAAATGGAAATCAGGTACCTTAAAAGTGCTGCATCTAGGAGATTCTCACGTTCAGATTGGCCATTTCTCAACAGAGATAAAACGATTATTACAGGTTAAGCAATCAGGCATTCAATTTCCGTACAGTCTTGCCAAAAGTGTAGATGGTCGCATCTTTAAATCAAAAGAGGTAGGTCGATGGGAAGGGACTTCAATTTTACAGCCATCCCAAGGTTGGAATATAGGATTAGCGGGTTATGCCGTCTCTACGCGTGATAGTGCGGCTCAGATTCAGTTTGTTTTAAAAGATTCGCTAGCCAACCTTAATCGAATTCGCATTTGGGCTACTGCAGATTCCTGTTCGATGGAGCCAAATTTAGGTCCTAGTTTTAAACTTTCCCGGCGGGTAACTAGTGGCAAATTTACATTTTGGGATTTTGAAAGCGCTGAAGAGTTGCTCCAATTTTCTCTAAGCCTACAAAAAAGATTAGCCTCACAAGATGTGTTTACCTTTCATGGACTTGAAATTTTATCGGATCAAAAAGGCATTGAATACCTGGACCTAGGAGTGGCGGGAGCACAATTTACGCACCTTAAATCGCGGGGAAATTTGGTTTTAAATCACATTGAAATCTTGAAGCCTGATCTGATTATATGTTCTTTTGGTACCAATGAAGCCTACAATGCAAACTGGAATAGCGAATCGTACCGTCAGGCGCTTCAAACATTTATGCAAGAAGTGAAAGCCAAAACACCTGAAACCGTTTTTCTTTTTACTAGTCCTCCCGATACTCGTAGTCAAAAACGTATTCCGAAATACCAACAAGAAGTCGTTCAAGCCTTAGCTGAAATACAAGTACCTTTTTATGACTTGAATCAAGTGATGGGTGGGTTTGGATCAAGTGAGGAGTGGGTAAAAAATGGGTGTTTTTTAAAGGATCAATTGCACCTAACCAGAGAAGGGTATCAATTACAGGCAAAATTATTTGTTTTGGCCCTATTCAAATCTTGGGGAGACCTTCCAGCTTTCGAAAGTTTGCAAAATCAAGTCAATCAGCACACAGTCAGCATTGGAATTCCTAAATAATTCCTATATTTAGTGCAAAACCTGTTTACACATGTCAGTTTCAAGAAGAAAATTTATAGAACAATCTGTTCTAGGTTTGGCCGCGTTCAGCATTGTGCCACGCCACGTATTAGGAAAGGGCTTTTTAGCGCCTTCTGATCAATTAACGAAAGCGATTATAGGTACCGGAGGAATGGGCCGAGGACACATACCTTATGCAGGTACTCGGGTGGTTGCGCTATGCGATGTAGACAAAAAAAATCTACAGCTTGGTTTAGATAAAGTGGAGAAGGGTGTTAAATCATTCCACGATTACCGGGAGATGATTCAATTGCCAGAAGTAGATATTGTGCATGTGGCTACACCGCCTCATTGGCACGGAATCATGGCAGCGGATGCAGCGAGAGCTGGTAAAGATATTTGGTGTGAGAAGCCGATGACGCGTACAATTGGGGAGGGTAAACGCTTGAAAGAGGCTGTTCAGCAACATGGGCGTATATTCCGATTAAATACCTGGTTCCGTTTTGAAGGTAACTTCTATGGAATGAACACTACAGTCAAGCCGATGAAGAAGGTGGTAGATTCAGGCCTATTAGGCTGGCCATTGAAGTTTACGGTGAGTAAGCATACAGGTTTTGATTGGAAATTTTATTGGGTAGGGAAGACAGACTTGACACCGCAGCCAGTGCCTTTGGAATTAGATTATGAAAGTTGGTTAGGGCCTGCGCCATATAAGCCTTATAATGTACATCGTACCCACCAAACCTTCCGAGGTTATTGGGATTATGATGGAGGTGCTTTAGGCGATATGGGACAACATTACTTGGACCCGATTCAATATATGTTGGGTAAGGATAATGAGTCTCCTGTTTACATCGAAGTGGATGCACCCGTGCAAGACAAAGATGCAGTTGGTATCTTTAATCGCATTACGTATACCTATGCTGATGGATGCCAAATCGTCTTAGATGGAGAAGCAAAAGACGAAAAAGTCGCCTATATTGAAGGACCTAAAGGGAAACTGTACCGGAATATGCAGTCAGATATTCCAGATTTGCAAAAGAAATTAGCCGAGTTTCCAGACCCAGTGATACAACAAACAGATTTTGTCGATTCAGTAAAAAATCGCAAGAAATTTGCCTTGAATGAAGAAAATGGGTACCGTTCTTGCACCTTGATAAACCTCGGTTTAATTGCAATGAGGGTACACAGAAATTTAAAATTCGATCCAATCAATCAAGTAATCGTAGGGGATGATGAGGCAAATCGCCTAATGGATCAACCGATGCGCGCACCTTATATTTTGTAAAATGATGAGATACCTACTTCTATTTTTATTGATAAGTTCAGCTGGTTTCGCGCAAGATGCGAGTCGGGTAGAACAAAATCGCTTACGTTCCTTAGCAGAGAAAGGAGATTTTAAAAGTCTGAAATCAGCTGCTTATGCCTTGAAAGGCGCCTATGATCCTACACAAGTAACGGAATCTTTCATTAAATCCATTTCGAAAAACAAGGCAGAATTGTTGGCTTACTTGGCGATTGGATTAACCGAAAATGCGGAAATGATGACTTTGAGTCATTTGGATGCACCTGTTTGGTTATCTAGCTTTAAGTCGTCCAGACCTCAGGTGATGGCGTTTATTTTGAAGAACTATTTAAGCGCTCCGCGCGATGTGATAGCTTTGAAGGCTGCCTATAAATCCTGGGATGCGAATCACCAGAGCGCATTTGTCAAAGCAATTGGAACCTATAAAGCCTCTTGGGCCATTTCTGTGATGCCTGCAGGATTTACTTCAGAAAAGGCCTTGGCCCTGTTGCAAGCAGGTGGTGTAAATAACCTGGCGACTGTATGGTCCATGTTAGCTTCTTCAACCGAGGATCAGCTAGAAATTGCTGATTATTCCACCTCATTAAAAGCGAATGATTTCTTTAAAAAGGCATTAGAAACGTATGAAAATGCGAGTTTAGCACAAAAATCAGTCTTATTAGTTTATGGTTCATCCCGTCAATGGCCAGAGGTTAAGCCCTTGGTTTGGCGATCAGTTCAATCTAATTTGCCTACCCGGGCTGTTGCGTATTATGCCTTACCTCATTGGGCGGGTGTGGCAGATTTTGATATCATTGCGGGCAAGTTAGGGCAAGCCGAATTAGCTTCAGAGGTAAAGTCTCTTCAGTTAGCGATGACTAATATCACGAAACAAGATGGGACTTTAAATAGCAAAATAACGGCATTTGCCTTAAAAGCCAGTCAAAAAGCGAATTGGATTCCCTTCGTACAAGAAATGGAGAACTTGGGCTGGTTATATGCTGAAGCCAAAAAAACGAAAAATGAAGAGGCCATCCGCGCCTATGCACGTATTAATTCGAAATTATTCAAAAATGTGGATCAGCAGGTGTTAAACTACCGCAATGCGCTAGATTTAACGACCGATCTAGAGACCAGAGAGCAGATTTTTAGGGGCCTAGCAAAATGTAATTCCTTATCAGCGATGCGTACGCTTTACCTTGGTTTACAAGATCCTAATATACGTCAAATCGCTGCGGATGGTCTCGCTGCACTCTATCTGGCTAATGTAGATTTCAGAGGTCAAATGACGAAAGAATGGGTACAAGAAGTGTTTTGGCAAATTTCTGATTCTGCTGTTCGCGAGAAATTGAATGAAGCTTTTAAAATAGCTGATCGAGGTTTTTATACGATGTACAATGGCCAGGATTTACGAGGTTGGAAGGGACTTGTAGCTAATCCAGTGAAGCGTAGATCGTTGTCTGCGGATACGCTGGCTTTATTACAGGTAAAAGCTGATAAAATCATGAATGCAGGTTGGGAAGCGAAAGGAGAGGAGCTGCATTTTACAGGTCATGGTGATAATTTATGTTCTGTAAAAGACTACCAGGATTTTGAATTGTATGTAGATTGGAAGATTGAAAAAGAGGGGGATGCGGGCATTTATTTGAGAGGGTCTCCTCAAGTACAGATTTGGGATACGGCATTAACCAGAGTAGGGGCACAGGTGGGTTCAGGAGGTTTGTACAATAATCAAATCAATCCACGTAATCCCTTAAAAGTAGCCGATAATCCTGTTGAAGAATGGAATACTTTCCGAATTATTTTGAAAGGCGAGCGCGTAACGGTATATCTAAATGGGGAATTAGTGGTGGACAAAGCGATTTTGGAAAACTATTGGGACCGCAAAATACCCATTTTTGTGAAAGATGCCATAGAATTACAAGCCCATGGCAATCACATCGTTTACCGCAATATTTATGTCAAAGAATTGAAACCAGAGACTACCTATATCGCTCCTGAAGCTGATTTTGCAGCCCTATTTGATGGTTCATCTTTATTTAATTGGGCCGGAAATACGACGGATTATTTCCCTTCGAATGGCGAATTAGTCGTAGATCCTAAACGTGGAGGAAAAGGTAATTTGTACACGAAAAAAGAGTACGGTGATTTTCATCTGAAATTTGATTTTCAATTAACGCCAGGTGCCAATAATGGTTTAGGCATTCGCGCTCCTTTAGAAGGAGATGCTGCTTATGTGGGGATGGAATTGCAGATTTTGGATAATACAGCTCCTATCTATGCGAAATTGCAACCTTATCAGTACCACGGTTCCGTTTATGGTGTTATTGCAGCGAAGCAAGGATTTTTGAAGCCGGTAGGAGAGTGGAATGAAGAAGAGGTAATCGCGCAGGGAAATAAAATTAAAGTAATCTTAAATGGTGAAGTTATTCTCGATGGAGATATCGCATTAGCTTCTAAAGACGGAACAGCTGATCATCGGGAACATCCAGGTTTGTTAAACAAAACAGGCCATATTGGGTTTTTAGGACATGGTTCTCCTTTGAAATTTAGAAATATTAGAATAAAAGAATTGATCAAGAAAAAATAATCCTATGGCAATCAATTGCACGGTTAACAAGAAAAAGGTCTCGTTGGACATAGATCCCAATACTCCCTTATTATGGGCCTTAAGAGATCACCTGTCCTTATTAGGGACAAAGTATGGTTGTGGTATTGCTCAATGTGGGGCGTGTACCGTTTGGGTAAATGGAGAACCGATGCGTTCTTGCGTATTACCTATATCTGCTGTTTCAAATGCTCAGATTACCACTATCGAAGGACTTGATCCTGCGGGTAAACATCCGGTTCAACTAGCTTGGGATGAGTTAGATGTACCTCAATGCGGGTATTGTCAAGCGGGTCAAATCATGACCGCAGCTGGACTATTAAAAAACAATCCTCATCCAACGGATCAAGAAATTGTCGATGGTATGTCGGGTAATATCTGCCGTTGTGGAACGTATCATCGTATTCAAGAAGCCGTAAAATTAGCCTCTAAAAAAATCAAGAAATGAAAACATCGAGAAGAGATTTTATACAAAAAGCCTCCTTATTTACAGGTGTATTCACCTTAGGTTTTGATTGGTTTTCGGCAGATGCCTCTGCTATGGAGGTGGTGGCCTCTGCTGGTCGATTTAATGCTTTTTTATCCATTGATAACTTAGGCAAGATCATTTTATATTCTCCAAATCCTGAAATAGGACAGGGAATTAAGACGGCTTTTCCGGTCGTGGTGGCAGAAGAATTGGATGTAGATTGGGCACAAGTTCAAGTAGAGCAAGCGAATTTAGATACGAAACAATTTGAACGTCAATTGACCGGAGGAAGTGGTGCCTTAAAGCATTCCTGGGATCGTTTGAGAAAGGCTGGAGCTACCGTTCGTAAGATGATGATGCAAGCAGCAGCTGATCAGTGGAAAGTAGATATAGCTAAGACAAAAACATCGAAAGGTTTTGTTTTAGGTCCTGCTGGACAAAAAGCATCTTATGGATCTTTAGCCGAAGCAGCCTCTAAATTACCAGTTCCTAGTGAAGTGACTTACAAGGATCGCAAGGATTATAAAATTATTGGAACGCGCGTAAAGGGCGTTGATAATAAAAATGTGGTGACTGGAAAACCTTTATTCGGTATTGATATTAGAAAGCCAGGAATGGTCTTTGCACAAATCGTTCGTCCCCCTTTTGGTGCAACGTTGAAATCATTTTCAGCGGAGGATGTGAAAAAAATGCCTGGAATTATTGATGTCGTATCATTCAAAAACAAAGTGGCTATTGTAGGTTCAACTACTTATGCGATTTTGCAAGCACGTGCTAGTTTACGATGTGATTATAGTTCTGATGCGCCTTTGGAAAGCACAGAAACCCATCAAAAATGGTTTGATGAGGGGATGAAATCAGACAAAGCGCAGATTATGCGCAAGGATGGAGACTTTTCTGCGGCAATTGCTAAGGCGGTTAAGGTAGTCGAGGCAACGTATGAATGTCCATTTATTTCACACAGCCCTATGGAACCGATGAATTTCTTTGCGGATGTTCAAAAAGATTCAGTATTGTTAGCTGGACCTACTCAAGTTCCTCAGCCTGCTCAAAAAGCGGTTTCTGATCTTTTGAAAATTCCGGTAGAAAAAATTCAATTAGAAATTTCCAAAATGGGTGGAGGTTTCGGTCGCCGTCTTAATAATGATTTTGTGTTAGAGGCAGCAGAATTATCGAGTATCATTAAAAAGCCTGTTTTAGTGATGTGGACGCGGGAAGATGACATGTCAGGTGGAATTTATCGTCCGGCAGCACGTTATCATTTTAAAGCAGGTTTAGACGCCAGCGGTGAGATTATTGCCTTTTATTTACGAGGTGTAGGAATTAATGCGGGTAACTCTACCAGACAAGATAATTTCCCAGTAGGAGCTATTGAGAATGTGTTAATTGAATCTTTTGATCAAAAATCGGCCGTTACTACTGGTCCTTGGCGTGCTCCAATTACTAATTTCTTGGGATTTGCGGAGCAAGCCTTTTTAGATGAGATAGCTGAGGTAGCAGGAAAGGATCCGATTCAGATGCGCTTAGCCCTTTTAGAGAAAGTAAAAACAAAACCAGTTGGTAAAATAACGTATGAGCCCGATCGCTTCGAAGAAGTCATCAAGCAAGTAGCTGAAAAGGCACAATGGAAGAAGAAGCCGGGTGTTCACCAAGGCTTTTCAGTCTATTACTCTCACTTATCCTACGTGGCACAAATTGCCGAAGTGAAGGTGGAAAACGGCAAACCTAAGGTGACGAAAGTGACTGCTGTAACCGATTGCGGGGAGGTAGTTAATCTGAGTGGAGCTGAAAATCAAGTAAAAGGGGCCATTATTGACGGAATGGGACATGCGATGTTCGCAAAATTAAGTTTTCAAGCTGGAGTGGCTAGCCCTAATAACTTTAATACGTACCGGCTTATTCGAGGTAATGAGATTCCTGTTATTGATGCTCATTTCGTCAATAATGGTATAGCACCTACGGGATTAGGTGAGCCAGCTTTACCTCCTACAGGTGGGTCAATAGCAAATGCTATTTATGCTGCGACGAAAAAACGTCAATACAAACAGCCATTTAGCTAGATGAAAATTACCTGGCTTGATAACCTTCGTGTGAATGCGACCATTGGTGTGATTTTAATACACGCTTCGGCGACGATTTTATTTCGATTCACGAAAGTGCCAGCAGATCATTGGTGGTTTGCAAATTTATATAATGGTGGGTACCGCTACGTGGTACCCATTTTTGTGATGTTATCTGGGGCCTTGTTGTTGCCTCGGGAAGAAGCCATTGGGCCTTTCTTGAAGAAGAGTTTTAATAGGATCGTTTTGCCTTTTCTCTTTTACAATTTGATTTTCACTCTCTTTAATTGGCAGGTACGATTACGCGGAAAAGCCTTTGGGTTTTCGGATGGAATAAGCTGGTTAGGAGAGCAATTTTTCAATGGTGCATCCTACCATTTCTGGTATATCTACATGATCATAGGGATCTACCTTTTTATTCCCATTATTGGAAGGTGGATTAGATCAGCACCGGAATCTCACATTCAGTATTTTTTAGGGATTTGGGGTTTGACGATTTTGTTTAACAATCCCCATTTTCCCTACTTAAAATTGCCGGTTGCCTTAACCGATTTTACGGGCTATGTAGGTTATTTAGTACTTGGTTATTATTTAAGCACAAAGGATTTTTCTGCCGGAATTAAAAAAATGGCCATAGCGCTATTTATCATTGGTACATTGTGGACGATGGTAGGATCTTACTATTTTACCGCTGAGAGTGGTAAATTCTACGGCTTATTATATGCTAATTTTTCGCCCAGCGTCGTGTTAGCAACAACCGGCTTATTTTTATTTTTCAGGTACCAAAACCTTGATATTATTTTCTTAACTCCATTTCGTGATTGGGTGAGTTCGCATAGTTATGGCATCTACTTGGTGCATATAATTGTGTTGTTTTACCTTGCCAAAGCAGGTGTTTATGGCGAAATGCTTCATCCGAGTATAGGCGTACCTTTAACTGCCTTAGCTTGTCTTTTGATTTCGGGTGGAATCGTTTGGGTATTAAGAAAAATACCCCTCATTAAATACATGGCTGGTTGATTGATTGTGGTGGTATTTTTGTACATTCGTTAGAATACCTTTAACCACTCATACCTTACCACTTAATGCACGAAATTTATAAGTTTGGACACAGTCTTGCTGTGTTCATGAGCTTTTTCATTATCCTGCTTTTACTTTTGAAATCCTCTGGGCCTTTCTTTAATAGTCCGAAGCGTTTCTTGTTTTTCTATTTCTTGATTTTCGGCCTATTCACACTTCTTCATTACTGCCTTTTTGTCGATTGGCATGTGGAAATCGTAGCTGTTTTATTTGGGAATTTTGATGCCTTTTACTATCTGCTTTATCCTCTTGCCTATTTTTATGTTAGGGGTATGGTTCAGGAAGATGCTGTTTTACGTCCGAAAGACCTGTTTCATCTCCTACCTTTTTTTGTACAGTTGTTAGATATGTTACCTTATTCGCTAACGTCGTTTGCGCATAAAATGGTAATAGCTGAATTAATCAAATTTGATATACATGAATTAGTTAAGCAGCAGCTAGGATTATTCTTTTCTGCCCGTTTCCATTTCTATGTCAAGTTGCTACTGAGTAGTTTGTATGTTTTTTATAGTTGCCAAATTTATTTCCGCTTTCGTCCTCGAAATGAAAAAAATTTCATGTTGCATTATTGGATTCCAGCCTTTCTAATACTTCAAGTTTTATTAATTCTTTTTTTGGTCTATTTCTTTTTAATCGTGCCTAGTGGAGATCAATTTAAATTAACCTATCAAGGTAATACTTCTTGGAATTACCTCGGTCTTGGATCTTATTTGGTGCTCTCTTTAAGTGTCTTTTATTTTCCTGAATTTTTATATGCTCCGTATATTAATGCAGAACGGGAAGCTAAATTAAAAGTTCCTAACTATGAATTGTCCGCTGAAAAGCTAATCGAAATAGAGACGAAATTAGATTTGTATTTAGAAGAATCTAAACCCTTTTTAAAAGCGACTTTTTCATTAGCACAATTATCTGCTTCCCTTGATATTCCAGTCCACCATTTTAATTTCTATTTTAGAAAAACACAACAATCCAATTTTTTAGAACAAAGGATGCGTTGGCGTATTCGACATGCGAAGGAATTAATTGATGCGGGAAAAGACAAGTTAATTACCTTAGAAGCGATCGGATTAGAGTCTGGTTTTCAATCCAGGACGACCTTTTTTGTGAATTTCAAGGAGTTGGTGGGTGAATCTCCTTCTGCCTACTCAGATAGGAAAAACAATATATAAGCCTATGTAGGGTGTATTTTTAAGTGATTTGTTCGGATTTTCGAAAATGGAACATACAGGTGGTTATTTTTTCTCTTCTATCAATTTAAATCCCTACTATTGTTTAAGCGAATTTGATACCGCCTAACCACTAAAAATAATAATAGAACAGATGAATGCAGGGAGCGAGGGTTACTGACCCTTTGCTCCTTTTTTTATTTGATATGCCCGTCTTCCATCTCGATGATTCGGGTCGTTCTAGCAGCGAATTCATTATCGTGAGTAACAATTAGCAGAGTTTGCTTGTATTCTTCTGCGAGCTCTTGGAATATATTGAAGACTATTTCGGAATTCTTTTTATCCAGGTTTCCTGTGGGTTCATCTCCCATAATTAATAGGGGGTCATTGATAAGGGCACGAGCTATAGCAACGCGTTGTTTTTGACCTCCTGATAATTGATTAGGATCTTTTAGGGCTTCATTCTCTATGCCTAATATTTTTAATTTTTCGTAGGCCCTATGCTCGATTTCTTTTTCAGAAAATTGACCTAGTTTCAACCCTGGTAGCATCACATTACGAAGAACTGAGAATTCGTTCAGTAAGTAATGGAATTGAAAAACAAATCCAATTTTTTCGTTTCGAACAATGGCAAGTTCTCCTTCTTTTTTGTCACGCATTGATATGCCGTCAATTAGTAGATCACCTTCATAATCTGTATCCATTGTGGATAAGATGTAAAGCAAGGTAGATTTGCCACAGCCAGAACGGCCTATGACGGATACGAATTCGCTTTGTTCTAGCTGGAAACTTACTTTATCTAAAATCTTTACTGTCACGGGATCGTGAAAGTATTTAGTGATTTCTTTTGCCTCTAAAACTACCTTGTTCATATTATTTACCTCTGATTATGATGACAGGATCAATTCCACTCGCTTTTCTGGAAGGGAAAAAACCGGCGAAATAGGTAGTTACTATGGCAAATGTGCCCCCAATTAAGTAGAATCTAGGATTATAGTTAATGGGGTAGGTTTTAATCGTAGGAAGAGATTCTGTATTGAAAGGAATTTGGTCGATGAGTGATGATAAGCCAAAGCCCATTAGTAAACCCATTATTCCGCCAAAAATTCCAATACTTAAAGCGATCGATATAAATATTTTATTCACATCTTTTCCTGAAAATCCCACTGCTTTTAATATGGCAATAGAATCCATTTTTTCATAGATCATCATATTTAAAATATTATATATACCGAATCCAGCCACTAATAAAAGTGTAATTCCTACGGCATAGGAGATGAGTGTTCTCACGGAGCTTCCGGTTTCAAATTGAGAATTGGCGGTCTGAATATCCACCGCATTCAATTCGTAAATTTTCCGGTATTCCTTAGCTACTTCAGGAGCCCATAAAATGTCTTTAAGTTTTACCTGAATATCGGTGATATAATTACTCGGCTGTCCCAATATTTTTTGTGTAGTAGAAAGTGAACAATAACTTTGGACATTATCTAAATCTTGAATCCCGGATTGAAATACACCTACCACTCTGAGTGCCACTTGATCTCCTTTGCTAGTAGTTATTTGAATCACATCACCTACATTAGCCATCATTTTAGTGGCCACTCCTTTTCCTAAAACGATACTATTTGGAATATTTTTAAGGTCGATATAGTTTCCTGCGGTCACATAATCACTAAACTTGAATAATCTATTTTCTTCCACTGGATCGATACCAAAAATAGCCCCTGTCAAATCAACTGCTCCTACGTTATAAAATACTTGAGCATTTATTTTAGGTGCTACTCCTAAAACGCGGTCATCTTTCTTAATGGATTCAATAATCGTCTTGCTATTATTGATCCCGAGTAACTCATTTTTAGGTTTGATGGAGGAAACGAAATTGTGGCCTTGTGGGTTTAGATAATCCGCCGGTTGTTTATCTGATATCTGAATCTCTTTATAAATTCTTACGTGAGCTGTACGATTGGTAATTAATCCATCTAACATATCATTGAGTCCAGACATAAAACTTAGGACGGTAACAAACATAGTAATACTGATCGTAACACCTATGGCTGCCACTAGCGTTTGTTTCCAACGAGCAATTAATAAGGAGAAAGCAACTTGATAAACGAGTTTGAATTTCATTATTTCGGCTTTATGATCTCATCAGCTGCTGTTAATCCGGAGATAATCTCTGCTTTTTGGAAATCTTTTAATCCTACCCTAACTACCTTTTCATCGCCATTAGCCAAAGTGACAATCGAATCATTTTTTAGGTAATTTCTTGGAATTAAAATCACCTTTTCTTTTTGACTTAACAAGATGTTTGCCTCAAAAGTGATATTTGGAAATAATTTAGGCGGGGCTTTTGTAAATTTAGCTTCCACTAAAAAGGTCTTACTTCTCTCGTTCATTATTTCTGAGAGCTTAGTGACTTTTGCTTCGAATACTTGCTTTTTATAGCTGTCTAAAGTCACAAGCACTTTTTGACCTTTTTGGACTCTCAATATATCGTTTTCATCTACTTGTAATTCCAAAATGAAATCTTTGAAATTACCAATGATGGCAATCGGTGTTTGAGGGCTTACAATTTCTCCTTTTGATTTTAATAGGCTGTAAACAATACCATTCGTTTTAGATTTCAATGTGAAATCTTGTGCCTGATTTGTCGAAATTTGTAGGTTTTTCTTGGCTTGTGAAGAGCTGAATTCGAGTGCTCTTTTTAAATCCTTGTATTTCTGGATGGCTGATAAATAGTTTGACTTTGAAGTCTGAAAAGCTAACTCTTTAAGTTCAAAATCTACTTTGGTTCCGATTTGCTGATTCCAAAGGTTTTTTTGGCGATTATAAAGAGAAGAATCAACACGATACTTATTCTTAGCCGTTTCGATTAACAGTTTAGCTTCATCTAATTTACCTTGATTAGCAGAAAAGTCATTGAAATTTGCTGCTAATGCAGCATTTTCTGCACTAAATTGCTGCGTTTCATTCGTAATGGTTAATAAAGGACTTCCGATGTGAACGGAATCACCCTCTTGGACTAATAGATTATTAATGATCCCATTTACCGTTACAAATGCTTGGTATTGATCAGCCGTCTTTAAAACGCCAGATGCATAAATGGATTCAGTGATGGGGCCAACAGTTGGAAGACTCGTTTCTTGTTTCTTTCCACAAGAAAAAAGTAAGATTCCTACAGCAAAAAGGACTAGTTGTTTCATTTTGTAAATTACCCAAAAAAAGAAACATTTTAGAATGATAAAAGTCAATTTATTCAAAAAAGATGTTCGGACTTCATTATTTCAGACAAGTTTTCAGGAATTGCACTAATTCTCCTGCTTTTTGAGTTCAGTAAAAATAGACTAGGTGTTGAGATTACCCCATAGATTTTGCGTATTTCTGCATTTGCTTTTACACTTTTCCAATTTTTAGGAAATACAAATGGATTGATATCTTCATCTATCTGTAATGCTATAACGGGTAAGTTTTCTTTTTCCGAATAGGGTATTAAATCGATTAGCAATTCAGTGCAATGGAAACAAGATGGGCTGTAAAAAAGTAGTAAAATACTGGATTTTTCTGTTTTAAAATTAGATAGTCTGAAATCCTCTACTATAAAATCCGGTGCTTTTTCACCTATTTGCACCGTTTGAGTGCGCTGAATTAGTTCATTTATTTTTACTTTATTTTTTGCTGGACATGAAGGGTCTAAGCTAAATTCTTCTAGTTTTTTAATTAAATTATTTTTACCTCTTTGAATGAATTTTATGAAATAATAATCCACTGCTTCTCCATACTTTATGGGCGAAATAGATTTTAATTCGCGTATTCGATTTAATACATTTTCAAGAGAAATATAGCGCGCCTTATTGTTTTCAAAAACAGGAAACATGTCATTAGAAGCTTGGCTATAGCTTTGGAATGATAAAAACAATAAACAAAAGAATAGCAGTCTCATTTAATCTCGAATGCACCGAACCGAAAGTCCGGCATCTTTGTCGTTATTTGAAATTTGGTTGTAGGTTTGAGTAGTATAAATAACTAGCCCTTTACCATTTGATAAATCTGAATTAGTGGAACTCCAATAGAAAAACATGGACCCTCTGTTCATTAATGCACTATTTGTACCAGTGCTTAAGTAACCAGCTGCGTGCATTTTTAATGCACTAGAATAGGCTAGAGTTCTTAGATTAGTGTTATTTACAGCAGTCCATTCATTAACCGTGGGAATTCTCCAACCTGTTCCCAGTTCAATGGTACAGGGGTCATTAGTCGCTGCCCAATTCACCATATCAGTATTCGAGTTAGAAGAGGGGAACGTTGGCGTTGAAGTGGTCCCACTATTTTTATAGCCTTTTTTCTTATTGAATTGCCAATACCAGCCTGCTGCATTTTCAGTTGCATCTGTTTCTGATGTCGCTTGATTCGTAGATCCTAGATTTTGGGTTATCCAGCATTTTTCAGATCCACTTAGAGAAGATTTTACAGTTCCATAAGTCACGGTTTTATTGAGAGGTGCCACTCCTTTTACAGTTGTATGAACGACTGTTAATGGGTTTCCGCATACAAAGGTAATTGTTTGCTTTCCAAAGCGTTCTAGTCCTTTTCCTCCCCCGATTCTTCCACTAAAATCTACATATAGGTTTGGATTCGTATGCCGAAATCCCGTTTTCGTTAGTTGAGCAAAACTAAAAAATGGTATAATTAGAAGTAATAGGGTTCTTTTCATCCTTAATAAAAATAATCAATTTGAATTCGGTCACCAGCAATTAGCGTATAGGTTTCATTATTTGAAGGTATATACGTGAATGCAGTTCCAGATAGGCTGAAGGCTGTTTTCGAAATGCGAACACCATTGATGTAAAATTTCAGTAATGCATTACTTGATTTAGTTTGCGTCAAGTTAAAAGCTGTTTGACCTATTGTTGCCGTATATTCATCTGATATTTCACGTACTAGACTATAATCTGTTCCAATAATAGCGGCTGACATTGCTGAAGTTCCATTGCCTTTTACAATGCCACTAATCGTTGCGGCACCTGTGCCTCCGTTGGAAACTACTAAAGTGCCGATTACACCCGTTGACAAGGGTAATCCTGTTAAATTAGTGGCTGTACCTGACGCTGGGGTACCGAGAACTGGAGTAGTGAAGGTAGGCGCAGATAACGTTTTATTTGTTAGTGTCTCTATACCAGTTAAACTTGCTTTTAAATTTAAGGCAGTTTGTGACGCTGTACTGATAGGCTTTAGTAAATCCGTTGTGTTATCTACGTTGGCTAACCCAATCATACTTTTGGTAATACCAGCAACTGTCCCTGTGAATGTTGGAGATGCAATGGGCGCTTTAAGATTCAAGTCAGAGATGTCTGCTTTTAAGTTAAGGTCTGCAGTATTTGCTTTTAGTGCGAGTGCAACATTAGATGCTTTTAAATCTAGAGCTGTTTGGGTAGCATTGCTGATAGGCTTTAGTAAATCTGTTGTGTTATCTACGTTTGCGAGTCCTATCATTGATTTAGTTATTCCAGATACGATACCTGTAAATGTAGGAGCATCTAAAGGAGCTTTTAATGCCAAAAATACATTGCTCGCTTTCAAGTCTAAAGCAGCTTGAGTAGCATTGCTAATTGGTTTCAATGCATCAGTTGTATTGTTTACATTTCCCAAACCAACCTTAGTAGGGTTTATTCCAGAAGCTATTTTTGCATCAGTTACAGCACCTAAAGCTATAGTGGGGCTATCTGCAGTACCAGTTAAATCGCCAGCTAATCTTACTTTCCCATTCAATGAATTGGTAGCATCCAGTGTTTTTGTTGCATCAACATAGGCCATATTTGCAGCATCGGTGGGTTGATTTGGTAGATCGGTCAGTGTGATTTTCTTACCTGTAGGGAATTGTAAATTTCCTTGCAAGGTACTTCCGGCTAATTGAACATAGCGAGCATCTGTAGTCCCTATATTGTTTGTTATTTCATTCCAAACTGTACTAACATAGATGAGTCCTTCCATTATTTGCAGTGGTAGGGTCAGTAGAAACAATAAAAATGTCTCCTTCGACAGGGGTGCCAGAGATTGTAAAAGAACCTCCATTATAGACACCTGTATAATTTCTTCCCAAAGAGATGGCAATTTCTCCATTCGCATTTGGAGAAACCCCATTTACTTTTTTAACTGTACCTTTTTGATCTAGGGCAGTTTGGGTAGCAAGACTGATTCCTTTATTTATATCGGATGTATTATCTACATTGGTTAATCCCACCATCGATGCCGTAATTCCACTAACGATTCCTGTAAATGTTGGAGAATCAATGGACGCCTTTAGATTTAATTCTGAGCTATTAGCTTTTAAATCTAAAGCGGCTTGATTAGCAGAACTGATAGATTTATTAAGATCAGAGGTGTTATCCACATTGCTAAGCCCTACCATAGATGCCGTAATTCCACTCACGATTCCTGTAAAAGTAGGTGAAGCAATAGGGGCTTTTAGATTTACGGTAGTCAGGTCTGCTTTTAAGGCTAAATCACCGGTATTAGCTTTTAGGTCTAAAGCAAGGTTAGATGCTTTTAGATCAAGCGACGTCTGAGTGGCATTGCTGATTACTTTTTCTAGATCAGAGGTATTGTCCACGTTTGATAACCCAATCATAGATGCGCTTATTCCTGAAACATTACCTGTAAAAGTAGGGGAAGCAAGCGGGGCTTTTAGATTCAAATCCGTAATATCTGCTTTAAGTGCTAGATCACTTGTATTTGCTTTCAGATTTACAGACGCTATATTAGCTTTTAGATCTAAAGCCGTTTGTGTATTTGTACTAATTGGTTTTGCTATATCGGATGTATTATCTGCATTACCTAAACCTACCTTACTCGCATTTATTCCAAGAGCAATTTTAGAGTCAGTAATGACGCCATTTGCAATTTCTGGACTATCCGCTGTCCCTGTTAGATCACCAGCTAGTCTCATTTTTCCGTTAATTAAGGCAGTTGCATCAAGCGTTTTGGATGCATCTACATAGTCTTTATTAACCGCATCTAAGGAAGTAGTGGGTGAATCATTTAGCGTAATTTTTTTACCTGAAGGAATAATTAAATCACCTTGAAGAGTACTTCCAGCTAACTGAACATATCTCGCATCCGTGGATCCAATATTATTAGTTATTTCATTCCATGCAGGGTTTAGGTAGATGAACGTTCTTCCATTATTAGCGCCTTCTGGATCGGTAGAAACGATAAATACATCCCCATCCACTGGTGGAGCACTGGTAATAAAACCCCCACAATTATATAATCCGGTATAATTTTTGCTTAACGAAATAGCTACATTGCCATTCATATCTGGTGAAACTCCATTGACTTTTTTGATGTTTCCTTTCAAGTCAAGTGCCGATTGCATGCTAGTACTAATTGGCTTCTCAACATCTGAAGTATTATTTACATTCGCTAGCCCTACCATAGTTGCTGTGATTCCAGCTACGGTACCCGTAAAAATGGGAGAGGCAATAGGTGCTTTTAAGTTCAAGTCTGTTGTATTAGCTTTTGTCGCCAGTTCACTAATGGACGCCTTTAAATCAAGAGCAGTTTGCGTGGCCGAGCTAATTGGTTTATTTAGGTCAGACGTATTGTTTACTAAATCAAGACCTACTTTAGCAGGATTAATGCCAAAGGCTATTTTTTGATCTACTACACTAGAATCTTTTAGCTTAGAACTGTGTACTGCGCCATTTAAAATTTTCTCCTGAGTGATCGCATTTTCTTTAATCAAAGGTGCAATAGCTAAGCCGCTCAAATCACCTGAAAGTTTGATTTTCCCAGGTAAAATTTCTGATGCCAAAGGGACATCATTTAAAATGATTTGATCGATTTGATTTTTAATTTCAAGTCGTAAGGTTGTTAAATCTGCTTGATTTAAAAGTCCGACATCATTTTGGAAGTAGGATAATTTAGTAGGAGTCCCTTTTACATTTAAATAATCTACTGATTTAGCATAAAGCGCATAAGGACTATATTGAAGGCTAGATCGACTGATCTCAATAAAATTATCTGTAGAAGAGAATTTCAACTCCACTTGAAGTGTTTTGAGTGTATCCGTCCATCGCATTTCATCAAATGTATTCGCACTTATTTTTTGACCTTTCCCAATAATCAAATTCACTAGTCCATACGCATCTGTTTTTGTCGTATGTGATTCTTGATAATCAAGGTGCTGGCCACTAAATAGGCTGAATTTTATTTCAAGATTAGTATTACCAAGAGGTGGGGAGTTATAATTATTTCCAGGCATCATGATCGGATTAGGATCTAAAATGACAGCTTGGTAATTGATTCCAGAATTTTGACCAAAAGAAACAAGGGAATAGCCTATAAATAGGATGATTAATATACTTTTTTTCATGGCTATTTAAGGATAGAATATTGAATTCCAAACCCAAATGAGGTTGGATTAATAGCAAATTGACTGCCATCTACTTGGCTTTTATTTACCTGCCAAGCCTCTGAAAAGAAAATGAAAGTTGCGACTTGTGAATTTATTTTTTTAGATAATTTCACTTCCCCACCAAGTTGCCATTGAATTCGTTCAAATTGGGAGTTGCCTTGTAGATTGTATACTTCATTACCCATTTTTTGAGATCCTAAAACCATTTTGTTCGCCTGCAATTGAGCTCTATATGCAAGATTCAATCCCCGGCCTAGATTCGTATTTGATCCGATTCCTAGTTTGACTCCTACAAAAGTGGAAGTGTAGGAAAAGGGAACATTTTGGGTTACGCCTACAGCATTGTATTGGTTGATATCAAGTCCCATTTGGTAGTCTAATTTTTTAAGAAACCGGCTCTTTGTTTTGCTTGGATTGATTAATCGATTACTACGAAGAATGGATAGATGTAATCCTGCATCTGGTTGGAAGGAATTTAGGGATAAACCTGAGGGGCTTACGTAGCGGAATCTTGCTGCATTTATACCCATCTGATAATTCCAATCTTCCGCTTTCAGCTTTGATATCGGAATTAAACAGAAGAGTATAAAAGTAAAAAAAGGGGTTAGGTATTTAAGGGTATTCATCTGATTGTGGTTAGGCATTCTTTAAAAGGTTTTGGCAAGCTACAGAAAAGCTATTAAAGGGTTTAGGGTGTAAAATATTGTAAAACTGATAATAGTTAATAAACTGTCATTTTGATTCTCAATAGGCATTGTATAAGTGAATTTATTCGATGAATTATCAACTAACTGATAATCTCATTTTCTAGTTAGGATTAGAGCGTAATTATTTGCAAAGCCACCTAAAAAGGTTCTATTATTTATTTGGTATATTGCCGCCATAAAAGAAGCAAGATGAAAATCACCTATTTAGATAATTATGCCGCTTTGAGCGAGAATGCTGCTCAATTAATTGCAACTGAAGTACATAAAAATCCTGAATTGTTATTTTGTGCGGCTACAGGAGGTAGTCCTACTGGCATGTATGCGGTAATGGCTAAAGAAAAGGCAATTTATTCTAGAATGCGCGTAATTAAGATGGATGAGTGGGGGATTATTCCCTTGAGTCATCCAGATTCCTGTGAGAGTTATTTAAAAAAGCATTTACTTGAGCCTTTAGACTTTACAACTGAACGCTACATTACTTTTGATACTGCACCTGAGTTAGTAGAATCAGAGTGTAAGCGTATTAGCCACTTTATTAAGGAAAATGGGCCATTAGATATTTGTATTTTGGGCTTGGGCAAAAATGGGCACATAGCTTTTAATGAGCCGGCTGAAGTATTAAATCCTGATTTCCATAAAGCGGTGTTAGCTGAATCAACTATTGCTCACGATCCAACTCTTTCACAAGGTTCTGAGCCAGCCTATGGACTTTGCGTGGGAATGGAAGGGATAATGCAATCCAAGAAAATCATTTTCTTAGTTACCGGAAAGGGCAAACAAGACGCTGTAAAACGTATAATGGAGAAGAAAATTGGAACGGATTGTCCTGCTTCTTTTTTATGGATGCATCCGGATGTGGAATGCCTAATTGATTCCTCCGCTATTTAATCTTTAAATGGATTACGTTGAATCCAATTTGCTTTAGGTTCAAGCAGGGGAAAAATCCATGGTAGGTTTGAATGAACGAGTGAATAGGAATGACGCATAAATCCGTTTAATTCAACCGGTTTTGCCCCAATTGAGCTCTTTATTTCGAGTGCTGTTCTGCCTAAAATGATTCGGTGAAAACCTTGGGCTATACCACAGTCTATGATGTCATAAAGCATATTCAAATAAAGCATTTTCTCTCGCTGAATGCTCACGTCATAACCTAAAAAATAGGTTTCTAATTCCTTTCCATGGCGAATAACCGATGTAAAACCCACAAGCTTCTCATTTTCATAATAACCTCGTAATATAAAGTCGGAGCCTAGTTGTTTTTTAAATATGGAGAAGTGCTTAGATGGTAAAATAAATGTATTAAATGGGGAATTTATAGCCACATGTAGGTAGAGGGAATAGATTGTTTCTTCATTAAGGATGATCTCTTCTAAACTTAATTCCCGATTATGAAGGCTACTTCCCTTTTTTCGACAACGTTTGAATTGATCACGGTATTTTTTTGTTAAATCCAAAACGTAATCTTCTTCCCTTTTCCAATTCGATTTTATCTCGAAGATCATATTAGGTTGTGAGCTAAATGGATAATCAGATGAAAATTGAGGTATTTTAAAAGGCTTTGTCTGGTCTTCTGTAAAGTCTTTAAAAATAGTAAGATGTGGTTTATTGGGCCAGGAGTTACAAATATTTTTAAGAGTTCTTAAAATCTTTACTTCATTAGAGCCAGGTAAGCAGGCGTAAGCGTTTTGGCCACTTAACATGTTATTTCCTACTAATAGCAATTTTGATGCGAAGTGACGGAAGAGAAAATTTCTTAATCGGGTTAAGAGGAAGTGATCTCGATCACCGAAAGTAGTTAATAACGCTAAATCAATTTCCTGAAATACGGCCGTGGCGATTAATTCGTCTTTCTCAAAAACACCTACAAACGTGCATTGCATATTAGCAGGAGATGATTTCTCCAAAACACCTAGGTAAATAGACTGCAAAAAAATACACGATTCAGAAACATGATCCCATTTTTCAGGTAAATCGTTAACGTGAGTGTAAAGTTGATGGGTATAGGTGCTACTCAATTGAAGTGTTTAATTAGTTTGTAACACCAAGTGGAGGGAAATTGTTCCGAATGAAGAAACAAAGCACAAAGAGCAAAGCAAAAAGCACAAAGCAGGAATCCGCTTCGCGGATGACCTTGTGAAATGTCTCCTCCGGACTCATTCCCTCCGGACTGTCCACTGTCTACTGTCCACTGACTACTGTATTGTGGCCCCGCCGGGAATCGAGTCGAGCGCGACCCCGGCCGTCTCTAGCGTTTAGAGGGGGCGCTCGTCTGCTTCCCTCTGGGTGGCCCCGCCGGGAATCGAGTCGAGCGCGACCCCGGCCGTCTCTAGCGTTTAGAAGGGGCGCTCGTCTGCTTCCCTCTGGGTGGCCCCGCCGGGAATCGAACCCGGATCTAGCGTTTAGGAAACGCCTATTCTATCCGTTGAACTACAGCGCCAATATCTCTACTCTCTACTCTCTTATCTCTACTCTCCTTCAGGAGTATACCCATCACTATGCCCCATCAAGTGGTTACCCTCCAGCCAGTTAGGGAAAATCTGCATATGCTTATCCTTTAACATGCCCATGATCGTCTCGCGAAGCTCGGCCAAATTACTGCGTTGCTCAGCAGAAATGAAAACGGTTTTAGGTGTATTAGTTTTCCAGTGTGTGTTCTTCAAAAAGGCCGTTACCCGGTCCATTTTACTCAATTGAGGCTCGCCGTCTATTCCGACTTCAGATCCTTCGAAGAAAATATCTTCGACAGGGAAGAGGTCGATTTTGTTAAAAACTAAAATAGTCGGTTTGTCTCCTACACCCATTTCATTTAGAATTCCTTGAACTACTTCGATTTGTTCTTCAAAATTAGGGTGGGAGATATCCACCACGTGCAATAAGACATCTGCCTCTCGCACCTCATCTAAGGTCGATTTAAAGGATTCGATCAAGAGGGTAGGGAGCTTGCGAATGAAACCCACTGTGTCGGTTAATAGGAAAGGGATTCCTTCCCAAACTACTTTTCGGACTGTGGAGTCCACGGTGGCGAATAATTTATTTTCGGCGAAAACGTCTGTTTTAGCTAATTTTTGCATTAAGGTCGACTTGCCCACGTTCGTATAACCCACTAAGGAAACGCGGACCATGCGGTCGCGGTTCTTGCGTTGGGTATAGGACTGCTTGTCTATGGCTTCGAGTTTCTCCTTTAAAAAGGCGATACGGTCGTTCGCGATACGACGGTCGGTTTCTAATTCTTTTTCACCTGGACCACGCATACCTACGCCACCACGTTGCTTGGAAAGGTGAGACCACATACGAGTTAATCGAGGTAACATATATTGGTATTGTGCGAGTTCTACCTGAGTGCGGGCCTGAACGGTTTGGGCTCTTTGGGCAAAAATATTTAGAATCAATAAACTGCGATCTAATACTTTGACCTCTTTACCGTATTCCTGAATGTTAAATTCAATATTACGTACTTGGGATGGGCTTAAGTCATCGTCAAAAATCAGCATGTCGACATCCTTTTCAATAACATAGGCCATGATATCTTCAAATTTCCCTTTACCTACGTAGGTTTTGTTATCTGGTTTCGCGAGGTTCTGTGTGAAACTGTGGAGCGTGACCACTCCGGAGGTAGAAGCCAAAAAAGCTAATTCCGCGAGGTATTCTGCCGTTTGTTCGGCATTTTGCTTTTGGGAAGTGACGGCTACTAGGACGGCTGTCTCTTGTTCCTCGTCTGTACTATGGACTACGTTATTTTTCATTTTAGCTAAAAAAAGCCTTCCCGGTCAGAAAGGCTTTTGATTGGAGGTTGTTTCGTTTATAAGCTTTGAATTAACTTTAAATTCAACGTCACATAATCCTCATTTTTTCCTTCTTTGGCAAGGGCGATTGATTTCTCTGCACTTGCTTTAGCGCCTACTTTATCGCCTAATTTTGCTTGAATTTTAGCTTGTAAATGCCAAATCCAATAGGCAGATGGATTCGAGACCACTGCTTTGCCTACCCACTCCAATGCTTTCTTTAAATCACGACCTGTTTCAAAATAGTAAGAGGCTGATTCAAAATAAGGTCTTGTGTCTGCTGCCATTGCTTTATCAATCGAAGCAGTAATTTTAGCATCAATTTCCGTTTCAATTGGGATGGAAACAGCTACCTTCTCCCAAGAAATGACCATTTCCATTTTGTTGGCGGTTACGTTCGCAAAATGAATGGTAAATGATTCAACCGATTGAGATAATACACTTGCGGCAATTTTTACCTTCAATACATCTTCCTCAGGCTTGTAATTAAACACGCCATTTGTGCCTTTATTGAAGATGATTTCCCATGAAAATTGAGAAGGGATTGAAATTAATTGGTAGGTTCCAGCCTTTAGAGGTTGGCCTGCTATTTTTACATCTTCATTGAATGTAACAGTAGTAGGAGAATTTGCTCCTGTACGCCATAACTTTCCAAAAGGAACTACATCACCAAAAATCTTACGGCCTTTAATGACAGGGCGAGAATATTTAACCTCTACTGATGATAAAGAAAAGTCTTGCTTGATACTTTGTCCCGGACTTGGCGCAGGCATTTTTATGCCTTGGGCAAAAGCACTTGTAGAAACTACAAAGAATAGTAAACAAAGAACTTTTTTCATGATTTTATGCGTTTAACGCTTCTGCACCTCCTACGATCTCTAAGATTTCCTTCGTAATAGCTGCTTGACGTGATCTGTTATACTCTAATTTCAATGCTTTAATTAATTCTCCCGCATTCTCCGTTGCTTTATCCATTGCTGTCATACGCGCACCGTGTTCAGATGAGTTGGACTCAAGTAAAGCCCGGAAGATGGATAATTTAATAGACTTTGGAATTAATTCAGAAATAATTTCCTCTTCAGTGGGCTCAAAAATATAATCAACTGAGCTTGCTTTCTCGCCTGATTCTGAGGCTACTAGAGGAAGTAATTGTTCTGTTTGAATAATTTGAGTCGCTACGTTTTTAGAGAAATTAAAAAGAACTTCTACCACATCGTATTGTTTCTCCGTGAACGCGTTTAAAACTGTTTCACCAATTTCGCGCACATTTGAGAAATTCAATCGAGTGAAAATGTCTGCATGCGCATCATTCACTTTGTATCCACGACGCGAAAGGTATTCTCCCCCTTTTTTTCCTAAGGCCAAAATCTCCACATTCCCACTTGCCTGAAGAGAAGCATATTTCTCATTCACTAAGGCCATGGTCGCTTTTCCTACGTTTGCATTGAATGCTCCGCAAAGTCCACGATCAGAGGTAACTACAATGATTAGGGCATTCTTAATTTCACGCACCTCAGTGAAAGGATTTTCCGAACCAGCATCTGATTGTGCAGAAACTGTGGCAATCATTTCGGCTAATTTCTTAGCATAAGGACGCATCTGGTGTATAGCATCCTGAGCGCGACGCAACTTAGCCGCCGAAACCATTTTCATGGCTTTCGTGATTTGCTGCGTCGAGTTAACGGATACAATTCTATTTCTTACTTCTTTTAAGGAAGCCATAGTATGTTAATTTTATTCTTTGTATTTAGCTGCTACTTCATTGCCCACGCGCTTCAAGGTAGCTGTCAGGGTATCATCGTATTTACCTTGACCTAAAGCTACTAACGTATCATTTTCTGTCGCACGTAAAACTTGAATGAAATCTTGTTCGAATTCACGAACTTTTTCAACTGGTACATTATCTAGGTTACCCGTTGTTGCTAAATAAATCATCGCCACTTGCTCTTCCACACGTTGTGGTGCAAATTGTGGTTGCTTTAACATCTCTAAGTTACGGCGACCACGGTCGATCGTTAACTTAGTGGATGCATCTAAGTCAGAACCGAATTTAGAGAAGGCCTCTAATTCACGGAATTGTGCTTGATCTAATTTTAACGTACCTGCCACCTTCTTCATGGACTTAATCTGTGCATTACCACCCACACGTGATACCGAAATACCTACGTTAATAGCTGGACGAATACCTGCGTTGAATAAGTTTGTTTCTAAGAAGATCTGACCATCTGTGATGGAAATTACGTTCGTAGGAATGTAAGCCGAAACGTCACCCGCTTGAGTTTCGATGATCGGAAGAGCAGTTAAGCTACCGCCACCTTTCACTAAGTGTTTAATCGATTCTGGTAAGTCGTTCATGTTGCGAGCGATTTCGTCCGAGTTGTTGATCTTCGCCGCACGCTCTAATAAACGAGAGTGAAGGTAGAAAACGTCTCCTGGATACGCCTCACGTCCTGGTGGACGACGTAATAGTAGGGAAACTTCACGGTAAGCTACCGCTTGCTTCGATAAGTCATCATAAACGACTAAAGCAGGACGACCTGTATCACGGAAGAATTCACCGATCGCTGCACCTGTAAATGGAGCGTAGAATTGCATCGGAGCAGGATCACCCGCAGAAGCTGAAACAACAACTGTATAATCCATCGCACCAGCTTTACGAAGCGTTTGCTCGATTTGCTTAACGGTAGATGCTTTTTGACCAATGGCTACATAGATACAGAATACCGGCTCGCCCTTGTCATAAAATTCTTTTTGATTGATGATCGTATCAATACAAACAGCTGTTTTTCCTGTTTGACGGTCACCGATTACTAACTCACGTTGACCACGACCTACTGGGATCATCGCATCGATGGCTTTGATACCTGATTGTAATGGTTCAGTTACTGGTTGACGGAAGATTACCCCTGGAGCTTTACGCTCTAAAGGCATCTCATATAAATCCCCGGTAATAGGACCATTTCCGTCGATAGGCTCACCTAACGTGTTCACTACACGACCTAAAATGCCATCACCTACCTTAACAGAGGCAATAAGGTTAGTTCTTTTAACGGTATCACCCTCCTTAACAGAGCTAGAATCTCCTAATAATACGGCACCTACATTGTCCTCTTCTAGGTTCAAGGCTAAAGCTTTTAGACCGTTTTCAAAAACGATCAACTCACCTGCTTGTACGTTAGATAGGCCGTAAATACGTGCCACACCATCACCCACTTGGAGTACGGTACCTACTTCTTCTAATTCTGCGACAGTTTTAGCTTGGGATAATTGTTCCCTTAAAATTGCTGAAACTTCGTCTGGTCTTACTGATGCCATATAAACTGGAGGGTTTATTGATTTTTACTAATTTATTTTGAATCAAATTTCGGGTGCAAAATTAGCTATGAAATTTGAATAATCCCATGATTTAACAAAAAAAAAGTCGATAATCATAAGACTTTTTGAAGAATCGAGAATAGGGTGGTAATTGACACTTGTTAAATGCGGTTAAAATTCTTGAAAAAAAGGCAATTTTGCTTATCTTCGAATCTTTGATTAGAAAAAATAAAACATCTTATGAAATTTAAAATTATAGCCATCCTAACTTGCCTTGTGTCCCTATCAGCTTTGGCACAAACAAAGTCCAAGCCTAAACCTACAACGAAACCTAAGTTAACCGTTTCTCTAACGAAAGTGCCTGTTCAAGGATTTTTGAATCAAGTGGATTCCGTTTCCTATGCAGTGGGCGTATTAGTTGCGCAAAACTTTAAGTCTCAAAAAGTAACTTTAAACCCCGCGATGGTTGCAAAAGGCTTCGAAGCGGCAACTCAAGGTGCAACTTTGAAAATGACAGAGCAAGAGTGTCAAAACATTGTTCAATCTTACATGATGAAGAGTCAAGAAGCTCAAGCTTTGGAGCAGTCTAAGCAGTTTTTGCCTAATAAAGAGGCTGGAGAGAAGTTTTTAGCTGAAAATAAAAAGAAAGATTCCATCATGGTGACCGAATCAGGTTTACAATACAAAATTATCAAATTGGGAACGGGTCCTAAACCGGTCTTAACGGATAAAGTGAAAACACATTACCACGGGACTTTGATCAATGGAGAAATATTTGATTCATCCGTACAGCGTGGTGAGCCTATCACTTTCCCGGTGAGTGGCGTAATTCAAGGCTGGGTTGAAGCCTTGCAATTAATGCCCGTTGGTTCTAAATTCAAGTTATTTGTTCCTCAAAATTTAGCCTATGGCGTACGTGGAGGGGGACAAGCAATCAAGCCTTATTCTGCTTTAATTTTTGAAGTGGAGTTATTAGAGATCGAAAAGTAAACCTATGAAGAAGATACTTCCTATTTTCATTCCGCTTTCCTTATTGGTAGTTTGGTATATGCATGGTTCTAACCTGCAAACTCAGATGAGTTACCAAGAGGGTGATTTGCAACCATCTGCTCTGCAACGCAAAGTAGAAAGCAAAGTCTTTGAGATTTTAAGCAATTACCATTACCGTAAGGTACCAGTGAATGATTCTTTGTCATCTAAGATTTTTGACTCGTATATCAAGCAATTAGATCCTAACAAGGTGTTCTTTTTAGAAGAGGATATGAAGGAAATAGAAAAGTATCGTTTCACCATAGATGAAGCGCTGAATTTAGGTGATCTAACATCAGCCTTTCAGATTTACAATAGGTATCAAAAGCGGATGAAAGAGCGTTATGCCTTTATTCATGCGCAATTAGATAAGCCTATTGACTTTACAGTCGATGAAACGTATCAGCCTAACCGGGAGAAAGCTACCTGGGCGAAGTCGGAGGCAGAGTTAAATGATTTTTGGCGTAAAGATTTAAAACGTCAATTATTAGACTGGAAAATTGGAGGGAAAGCGGATACAACGTCTGTGCGTGAATTAAAAGAGCGCTACAAACGTACGGAGAAATACATTGCTAAGACAAAGTCTGAGGATGTATTCCAGGTTTTCATGAATGCCTACACAGAAAGTATCGATCCACATACGACGTATATGATTCCGAAGGCAGCGGAGGAATTTAATAAGGATATGGCCCAAAGTTTTGAAGGAATTGGGGCAACACTTCGTTTAGATGGTGATTATGTAGGTATCGTTGATTTGGTACCTGGCGGCCCAGCTTATCGAAGTAAGCAAGTTAATCCAAAGGACCGAATCGTAGGTGTAGCTCAAGGAGAGGATGGAAAGTTTGTCGATATCATCGGTTGGTTTACAGATGACGCTGTGAAGTTAATTCGTGGTCCTAAAGGTACAGTTGTCCGTTTAAAGATTTTGCCCGCTTCTGGTGTAACAGGTTCTCCTACCACGGAGGTTCGCATCGTGCGCGAGAAGATTAAATTAGAAGAGCAAACGGCGAAGAAAGAGATTTTGTTCCAAAAACAAGGTGATAAAACGGTCAAAATTGGATTAATCACCATCCCTATGTTCTACCGGGATTTTGAAGGGGCACGGAATAATGAAGCTGGATTTAAATCGACATCGGCAGACGTGCGTAAGTTCTTGTTAGAATTCAAAAAAGAGGGCATAGATGCTTTATTGATTGATTTAAGAAACAATGGTGGTGGATCTTTAATCGAAGCGGTTGATTTGACAGGTTTGTTTATTGGTTCAGGTCCTGTGGTTCAACGCAAAGAATCAACAGGTCAAATCACGCAAGAAAACGATGAAAATCCAGAATTAGTTTATGATGGCCCAATGGCGGTTTTAATTAATCGTTTCTCTGCATCCGCATCAGAGATTTTTGCAGGAGCCATTCAAGATTACCAGCGTGGCATTATTGTAGGAGAACAAACGTACGGTAAAGGAACGGTACAGAGTGTCTTAGATTTAAGCCGTTTTGTTCGTTCTGAAAAAGAAAATCCAGGCGTTTTAAAGATTACTTTAGAGAAATTCTACCGTGTGACAGGAAGCTCAACTCAGCACAAAGGGGTAAGTCCAGATTTCGCGTTACCCTCTGCTTTCTCTGCGGAGGAGTTTGGTGAAAGTTCACAACCGAGTGCTTTGCCTTGGGATATGATTCGTTCGACGACGTTTACGAAGACAGGAAAAGTGAATCCTGCGACGGTTAAGACCTTGCAAGTGGCTTTCCAAAATCGTTTAAAAACAAAGCCTGAATTGTTAAAATTGAAAGAAGATCTTGTACGTTGGAAGAAATTAAAGGAAACGAATTCGATTGCCTTGCAATTTGATAAGCGCAAGAAGGAATTAGATGACCAAAAGAAAAAGCCAGATGAGACTTCAGCCGTGATGGAAGCGATGGCTGGAGCAGTGGCTACCGATTCGGATGGTAAAATCGTGGAGTCGAAAGAAAAAGATAAGCACGCGAAAGATGCGTATTTGAAAGAAACACAGCAGATTATCGCGGATTGGTTGAAAGGACCCGTAGCGCCAGCGGTGAAAGCAGTAGCAAAAAAATAATGAAATCGCTGACGGATGTATTGCAGGAGTCTTCGCAGCTGGTTCGAGAGACCGGCCAATGGATTCTGCAGCAATCATCTGAGTTTACGAGTTCAGACATTATATATAAGGGGACAAATGATTTAGTTTCCTTTGTGGATCAACAGGCGGAAGCGAAATTGAAGCAAGGACTTTCATCCATTTTCCCTGAAGCCGAATTTATCGCGGAGGAAACTTCATCTAATTATTCAGAAGTAGGGGATGGTTACTATTGGGTGATTGATCCCCTAGACGGTACAACTAATTTCTTGCATAAGCTGCCGGTATTCGCCGTTTCGGTGGGTTTGATCCTGAATAAACAGCCTATTCTAGGTTTGATTTATGAGCCTAATCGCGATGAATTATTTACCGCGGTGAAGGGACACGGGGCGCATTTGAATGGTAAGCCTATTCAGGTGTCACCAGAAAATTCAATGGCTAAGTCCTTACTAGCGACCGGTTTCCCTTACTATGATTTCACTTACCAAGATCGTTATTTAGATTTGTTGAAGGAACTAATGCGTTCTTCGCATGGTTTAAGACGGATGGGAGCCGCAGCCATTGATTTAGCTTATACAGCTTGCGGTCGCTTTGAAGGCTTTTTTGAGGCTAATTTGAAGCCTTGGGATGTTGCAGCTGGTAAAATAATTATGGAAGAAGCAGGAGGGAAGGTTACAAATTTTTCAGGTGGCCAAGAGGTGATTTTTACGGGTGAAATTATTGGAGCAGGCCCTATATTCTCAGAATTTTTAAGAACTTTGCAGTCCAAGTGGTTTGATTAATATGGAAAACGGGATCATCTTTCTGGTATTTGCAGCGGCACTCGTTTATTTAGTTCGCCTGGTTTACAGTCAGTTTTGGGGAAACAATGCAGGGAATTGTGCCAAAGGCTGTGGAACTTGCGCAGCTTCTACCACTATCGATAAAATGAACAGTGAAAGAAGCTAATTCCGGTAAGACATTTGATTTTCAGATTATTAAACGGTTATATGGCTTTATTCTGCCTTACCGTTTTCGTTTTTGGTTTCTTGTTTTTTTGATCCTCTGTATGGCGGGTATTTCTCCTGTCGTTCCTCTTTTAATTCGGTATACCTTAGATAATTATTTAGGACTCTCATTTCAATCTGATTTGCTGCGAATGCTAGGCTGGATGTTAGGCGCCTTATTCTTGCAAACAGGTTTACAATTTTCTACCTCCTACTTAGCGGGCTACTTAGGCCAAACCGTCATTCGCGACATACGTATACAATTGTATGAGAAGATCGTTAATCTTCGTTTGGCCTTCTTTGACGCAACTCCCATTGGGCGTTTAGTGACGAGAACGGTTTCGGACATTGAGACATTAAATGATGTTTTTTCAGAAGGCCTAGCCTCTATCGCTGGTGATTTACTGCAGTTATTCTTGATTTTAGGGGTCATGTTTTACGCAGATTGGCGATTAACTTTAATCATCATAGCGACCGTTCCTTTTATGGTTTTTTCTACTTATGTTTTTAAGGAATACATTAAGAAGTCGTTTAATGAAGTTCGTACGGCTGTCGCTAATTTAAATTCCTTTGTACAGGAACATATTTCTGGCATGTTGATTGTCCAAATGTTCCATGCCGAAAAACAAGAATTAGCGAAATTCAATCGTATTAATGTGGAGCACCGTGACGCAAATATCCGAGGTATTTTTGCGTATTCGGTCTTTTTTCCTGTGGCTGATGTTATTGCAGCGATAGGGACAGGGCTTGTGGTTTGGGCGGCGTCGACCTACATTGTGAAGGAGGAGATGGGAGTGGGGACCTTGACCGCATTCATTATGTTTATTAACTTATTTTACCGACCTATTCGTATGCTGGCTGATCGCTTTAATACCTTACAAATGGGGATTGTGTCGACAGAACGTATATTGACGCTCTTAGATTCGACGGATTATATCCAAAATAACGGCACCATTCAGGCGGATCACATAGATGGTAAAATTGATTTTTCGGATGTCACTTTCGCTTACCAAGAGCCAGAATGGGTCGTTAAAAACGTGAGCTTTACGGTGGAAGCTGGAAAAACCTGTGCGATTGTGGGAGCGACTGGTGCGGGGAAATCGTCCATCATCGGTTTATTAGGACGATTATATGATTGCCAAAGCGGTGAAATCAATATCGATGGCGTTCCTTTGACCTCTTATGAAATAGGCTCATTGCGAAAAAATATTGCGGTGGTTTTACAGGATGTATTCTTATTTAGCTCCTCGATTGCGTACAATATTCATTTAGGGGAAGACTCCATCACGAAGGATAAGATGGAGGAAGCTGCTAAAGCGGTGGGTGTCCACGATTTTATTCTTTCTTTGCCGGGGGGCTATGATTATGAGGTTAAGGAGCGTGGCGCTACCTTAAGCGTGGGACAAAGGCAATTGATTTCGTTTGTGCGTGCTTTGGTCCATAATCCAAAGATTATTGTACTTGATGAAGCCACCTCCTCCGTGGATTCTGAGACAGAAGTCTTGATTCAGCAGGCGATTTCAACCCTAATGAAAGGACGCACGGCTGTGGTGATTGCTCATCGATTGTCAACCATCCGAAATTCGGATCAAATTTTAGTACTGGATAAAGGAGAAATTAAAGAACGGGGAACCCAAGAGGAATTAATGGCAACGAACGGTTTATATGCACAACTCTATCATTTACAATTCAGAAAATAAACGTATCTTTGCGGGCTTATGAATTTGAAAAATAAAATATTAATTGCTTTAATCGCCTTAATTGGTTTAAGTGCGTGTGGAAAGTTTGAAAAATTCAGAAAGAACGCCAGCGTTCCTTCAAAATACAAAGCTGCACTAGATTATTTCAAAAAAGAGGAGTTTGATAAAGCAGGAATCCTTTTTGATGAGGTTTTGCCCTTATTAACAGGTGATTCTACTCAAGAGATGGCCACTTTTTATCAAGCCAAATGTGACTTTGAATTAGGTAATTATACAGTAGCAAATGCCCATTTTAAGCGTTTTTCGGAAATTTTCTCCCGCTCTGAATTCGCAGAGGAGTCAATCTACATGGCTGCCTTTTCTTTGTACAAAGATTCTCCTACATTCAATCTCGATCAAACAGGTACTTTATCTGCCATTAATGAATTGCAGAGTTATCTGAATAATTATCCTGACTCAAAATACCGCGAGGATTGTAGTATTATGATTAAGGATTTGCGTAAAAAGTTAGAGAAAAAAGCCTACGAAAAGGCAAAGCTTTATAACAAAACTTCGCTTTTCAACATTGCTTCGTTGAAGTCAGCTGTTATTGAAATTACAAATTTCCAACGTGACTTCCCGGATTCAGATTATAATGAGGAGATGGCCTATTTAAAGGTGGTTTCACAATATGAATTAGCTAAAAGTACGGTTGAATACAAGCAAAAAGAACGGTATGAAGATGTGGTTAAATTCTATTTAGAATTTATCGATAAATATCCTCAGAGTGCGTATTTAAAAACGGCTGAAAAATGGTATTCAGATAGCCAAGGTGAGGTAATTCGAATCGCCAAGCTAGAAGCTGAATACAAGGCAATGCAAGAAAAAGAGAAATCGAATACTTCGAAAATTGCCACAAGCCCTCAATAGTATTTCTTAAAAATTAACGTTAAATTTGCAATCTTAAATTATATAGAGATGTCTAAGACACCAACAAATCCATCCATCATTACACGTGATGTTGACAAGATCGCTGCTAAAACTGGTAACGTATATGAATCAATTACCATCGTAGGTCAACGTGCTCGTCAGATTTCTAGCAAGATGAAAGAAGAATTGTCAGGTAAATTATCTGAGTTTGCTTCATCAGTAGATAATTTAGAGGAAATTTTTGAGAACCGTGAGCAAATCGAAATCTCTAAATATTATGAGCGTATGCCTAAGCCATCAGCTTTAGCCATCGATGACTTTTTAGCTGACAAAGTTGATTTCAGAAACCGCGAAGAAGGTACAACTGAAAACTAAATAATAATTTGATATTAATACATCGATCATGAAATCTATTCGATTTCTGTTGATATTTATTTTAAGTTCTTGGGCTGTTCAAGCTCAAGAACTTTTAACTTCTATTAGTATCAGTACCGAGCAATTACAGCTCGATCAGCAAAGAGGCGGTTCTAATGTCTATGCTGAACTTCAAAGAACCATGCAGGAGTTTATGAATGGCCGGCGATGGTCTTCAGATAATTTTTCACCTGAGGAAAAAATCAAATTAAATATCAATTTACTTTTAACGAAATCTTCTGCTCAAGGGGATATAGAAGCGACTGCGCGTGTTCAAGTGTTGCGACCGGTATATGGTACTTCTTATGAAACAGTCCTGTTAAATTTTGTGGATAAAAATTTCAATTTCAAATACCAATTAGGTAATCCTATAACATATAATGACAATAGTTTTACTGATAATTTAAGCTCTCTTATGGCCTATTACGCCAATTTAGGGCTTAGCTATTCCTATGATTCTTTTGGGACTAGAGGTGGAGAGCCCTTCGTTCAGAAATTAAATAACCTGACCAATTTAGCTCAAAATTCTGGATCAGGTTGGGGCGTCATGTCAGATGTCCGAAGCCGAATAGGGGTGTCAGAGAATTTGATTAATCAAAATCTGCAACCGATGCGTGATGTTTATTACGACTATCATAGATTGTATTTGGATAAAATGACGGAGAATCCGGATGCAACCCGCAAAGGTATTTTGGAAATTTTAAAGCAAATTCGACAAATTAATTCCTTGCGTCCTGGTGCTGCCAGTATTCGTGTGTTTTTTGAGGCAAAATCTGAAGAAATCATATCCCTACTAGACGAAGCTCTTCCAGCAGATCGTCAACAAGCCTTTACGTATTTGAGCACATTGGATCCGATCAGGACGGAGGCGTATCGCAGATTGATAAAATAGCGAGCTGCTTCGCAGCAGTATCCAGTGGACAGTGGTCTGTTGACAGTAGCCGCAAGCGGCTTAGTGATTAGTTCGAAGTCCGAATAAATAAAAGAGGTTTTTTGATTGAAATCCCTGAGCCTGAAATTTTATTTGGCTGAGAGTATTTTAAAAAGCAATTCAGAAAATTATTGCGTAGCACAATTTTCAAATTGTTATTTAAAATGCCTCAGCTTAATTCTTTTCCGGTGAGGATTTCAACTCAAACACCGCCACCAACTCCGTCTTATCCGTCACCTTATTCCGGTTATCAATTCTTTGTCCAATAATCCAGGCTACGGAGCCTTTACTTAATAGGATTTGAGTGTTCTTTTTGATCGCCAAAGGTACTTTTTTGTCCGTCAGAAAATCAGAGATTAACTTCTTTTGGTTCATCCCTAAAGGGCAAAACCAATCTCCATCCTGTACTTTTCTGATTTCTAAAGGAAAATCTAGTGTGTCTGCATCGAGGCAGGCCACATTCGGATCTGTAATTGCTTTCCAGTCTGGGGTTCGTTCTTCGATAAATAGGTGAAGCTCTTGATTCCCTAATTGAATAATTTCGTCTTCCTCTGAAATAACGATGGGTTTATAGTCTGCTTGACTTTTCAATGATGCTATCCATTGACCACGGTCTATGTTCAGGGTGTGGCTAGGGGATTCAAAAATGGCTCCTACTTTTTCTGCTTGTAAGATAGCTTCGATGGACGTCGAATTGAAATGGTAGTGGAGCAAGAGCTCGGTTAGTAAAACGGTGATTTTAGGTGAAGCAGGCGGTATTTTTATCGTTGTATTTCCTGCGGAATCACTAGTACAGAACTCGCTTACAAAGGCTTGTAACTCTGCCTGCATCCAGGCTTCAATTCCCTTGATTTTTGAGCTGGTGGATGCTAAGGTTTGTTCGAAAATTGCATTTAGTTCTTGGAACTTGGGCATAATTTCGTGGCGAATGAAGTTGCGTTGGTATTTTGTCGACTCATTAGAGGAATCTTCACGCCAGGCTAGTTTATTCGCAACGACAAAGTCAAAAATAGTTTCTTGGCTAGCAAAGGATAGAGGACGAATTAGATTTCCTGATTTAATAGGAATTCCATGGAAACCTGCGATACCGGTTCCACGGACTAGGTTAATGAGCATCGTTTCCGCGCTGTCTAATTGGTGGTGACCGGTTGCAATATAATCGTACCCATCTTTCACTCGAATTTCTTCAAACCATTGATAGCGCAATATGCGCGCGGCCATTTGGGTGGAGATCTTTTCTTGTGCCGCAAATGCGTTCGTGTCGAAGCAGATGGTGTGGTAGGGAACTTTGAGCGTTTTGGCAAACTTCTTTACAAAAAGCTCGTCAGCCAAAGACTCTTCACCCCGAAGACTGAAGTTAACATGAGCAATTCCAAATTTAAATTTGGCCAAAGAAAAGAGCTTACTTAGCACGATCGAGTCGATTCCGCCACTCACGGCGATTAATATTTTCTGATCAGGTTGGAATAAATTCTCTTTTGTGACAAAATGGTTAAAATCTTCCAGCATAAATATGGTAAATTGCGAGTTCAATGGAGCTACGAAATTAGCGATTCAATTTCAAGATGCGTTACAAAGGTTGGATTTTCCTGGTTTTTTTGCTGAGTTTGCCTCTATTTATGCAAGCTCAGGGCCAATTATTGCAAGTTATTCGGGCGGATAGCTTGAATGGAATGCAGCAGGAATTAATTATGCGCAAAACCTTGATTGGTCGTGTATTACTGCAGCAAGGAACAACTACTCTTTCTTGTGATCAGGCAGTCTTAAATTCTACTACAAATAATGTGGAAGCCTATGGTCATGTGCGAATTATTCAAGCAGATACGGTGACCATTACGGGTGATACCGCCTTATACAATGGGAATTTGCGTCAGGCTTATATTAGTGGCCGAGTGAAATTAGACGACCATACCATCCTATTAAATACGCCAAAATTAGACTACGATTTGAATTCCAAAATGGCGATTTATCATTCTGGAGCTAAGATTATTGACAAGAAATCTACTTTGACAAGTCGAGAAGGATTTTATAACACGGTCACTAAAAATTTCTTATTTAAGGAAAAAGTGAAGGTGCTCGATAAGGATGGAGGAGTGGTAAAAGCTGATTCTTTAAAGTACAATACAGCCTCTAAAGAAGCTTATTTTATCGCACCCACGGAGATTGTAACCAAGAAAGATACAGTACTCACCAGTCGTGGTTTTTATAATACCATTTCGAAAGTTTCGAATTTCACGGGTCGTTCAACTGCCAAAACAGATGAATATATTTTGACGGCAGACACCTTATTTTATGATTCACCTACGCAAATTGGGGTGGCAAAAGGAAAGGTTGAATTTCTGAGTCAAAAAGAAAAGGTGATTTTAAAGGGAGATAATGGGCGTTATGCCGGGAAAACTGGAGTCACTAGGGTCTATGGTCATGCTTGGATGCAAAATATTATGGAAAAGGATACCTTGTATTTAACAGCAGACACATTGGTTTCAGTCAATATTAAAAAGGATTCCATTCGAAAGTTATATGCTTACAAAAATGTACTTATATATAAGTCCGATCTTTCTGGTAAGTGTGATTCGTTAGGTTATAATGTGCAGGACTCGATCATTCATTTTTATCAAAAGCCTATCCTTTGGACTCAAGATTCACAATCCCAAGCGGATTCAATTTCCTTGTTTATGGGAAATCAAAAGTTAAAGGAAATGCGTTTGCGCGGTAAGTCATTTGTGATTTCGATCGATTCTTTAAATCAATTTAATCAGATTAAAGGCCGAAAGATTTGGGTGCATTTTAAGGGAGACTCTAAATTGAATCGTGTCAATGTAGAAGGGAATGGAGAGAGTATCTATTATGTTATCGACGATAAAAAGGCTACTACTGGATTAAATCGGGTGGAATGTAGTCGGATGAATTTGTTTTTTGAAGATAATACAGTTAAAAGAATTGCTTTTATTACAAAGCCCGAGGCTAAGTTTGTTCCTCCCAAAGAGTGGAAAGAGGATCTCCAACAATTAGATGGTTTTCGCTGGCGAATTACAGAAAAGCCATATCTCCAAACAATCTTGAGACGTGTTGAATATCAAGATCTTGTTAAAATACCTTAAAAAGGATAGCGCATGCTAAAATTGTACTAATTTCGTCTTAACGATTTAAGAATGAAAATAGTATTGCGATATATCACTTTAATTTTAGTCCTAGCTACCTTGTTTGGATTTAAAAATGACCCTTATTTATTTCAAGGGGATCGCATTTACGTATCCCATCTTTACCCTAATCCCGCCGTTGATTTTGCCCTAGTTGATTATCAATTTTCTGGAAATAACCAGGAGGTTAAAATTGTGATCTATAATGTGTTAGGGCTGGTGGTGAAAGAAATTGACCTAGATAAAGTGGAACGCTCGGTTAAAATTTCTTTACGAGAATTAAATAGTGGACTTTATATGTATCAGCTGCTCGTTGATGGTAAACCGGTCGCCACGAAGAAGTTGATGGTCCGAAAGCAATAAAATAGTTTTTTGCAAAAAAAAAGAGCTGCCTGTATGAAACAAGCAGCTCTTTTTTTATTTAATCACTTGCCACTAAAAACCTCCCACCGTTCTTTTAATAAAAGCTGTTAAGTCAGCCCCCGTCAATAGATTTTGCGATAGTAAAGCTAGGTCAGAGATTTGTTTCGCTAGCGCTTTTTGTTCGCTTTCGTCTTTCAAATCAGCTAGTTTACTAATCAACGGGTGGTTCGCATTGATAGTGATGTTATAGGTGTTTGGCATAGCTCCAAACATTCCCATACCGCCACCGCCGGTCTTCGACATGTCACTCATTCTGCGCATAAACTCATTTTGAGTGACGATCGCAGGTAATTCATCGGGTGACATCGCCTCTACGGCTACTACTTTTTGTTTGTCATTTAGGGTTTCTTCGAAGACTTTCTTTACGCTTTCTTTTTGCGTATCCGATAAAATGGCTTCTAGTGTAATCCCGGTATCAATTAATTTGTCGACCGCATCAGCATCCACACGCTTCCATTGCGTCTTTTCTAATTTAGACTCCATCGTGTTAATGAAGTGGCTGTCGATCAGGGTATCCAATTTAATGACTGAATAACCTTTGTTTTGGGCGGATTGAATAAAGGCATCTTGTTGCTCGACGTCGGTGGTATACAAGTAAACCTTGTTTCCGTCCTTGTCTGTTTGGGCAGCTTGCACCTCTTCACTGTATTCGTCTAACGTGAAATATTTGTTATTCGTATCTTGAACTAGACAAAAATCTTTTGCTTTCTCTAAGAATTTCTCATCCGAGATCATTCCGTACTTGATGAATAAACCGATGTTCGCGAACTTCTCTTCGAAAGCAGGACGATCTGATTTGAATAATTCAGCTAACTTATCAGCTACTTTCTTCGTAATGTAAGAGTTTATTTTCTTCACATTTGAATCTGCTTGCAAGAACGAACGAGAAACGTTCAATGGAATATCTGGTGAATCGATAACCCCGTGCAATAACATCAAGAATTCAGGAACGATGTCTTTGACCTCATCGGTGATGAATACTTGGCGGCTGTAAAGGGAGATTTTTTCGCGTTGCAACTGCATCTCGTTCTTTACTTTTGGGAAATATAAAATACCCGTCAAATTAAACGGATAGTCCACATTTAAGTGAATCCAGAACAAAGGCTTCTCTTGGAAAGGATATAATTCCTCGTAGAATTTCAAGTAATCTTCGTCTGTTAAATCAGATGGGGATTTAGTCCAAATCGGGTTCGGGTTGTTGATGACCTTATCACCAAACTCAATCTCAATCGGCAAGAACTTACCGTATTTCTCTAAGATCGACTTTAATTTGAACTCCTCTAAAAACTCTTCTGAATCTTCTGCGATGTGCAAGATGATATCCGTTCCACGCGTCTTCTTTTTGGCTGATCCGATCGTGTATTCGGTAGAACCGTCGCACTTCCAAGTAGCGGCTTCAGAACCCTCTTGATACGATTTTGAGATGATCTCGACCTCTTTCGCCACCATGAAGGCAGAATAGAAACCCAGACCAAAATGTCCGATAATTCCTTTGTCATCTCCTTGGTCCTTGTATTTCTCTACGAATTCGGTCGCCCCAGAGAAGGCGATTTGGTTAATATACTTCTTGATTTCTTCCGCGGTCATACCGATACCGTTGTCAGAAATCGTGATGGTCTTTTTGTCTTTATCAAAACTTACTTTAACCTTCAATTCTCCCAATTCGCCATTAAATTCGCCAATGGAACTTAAGCGCTTAATTTTTTGGGAGGCATCTACGGCGTTCGAAACTAGCTCACGAAGGAAAATCTCGTGATCCGAATAGAGAAATTTCTTGATAATGGGAAAAATGTTCTCGGTGTGAATGGAGATGTTACCTGTTTCTTTCATATTTATTAAAATTAATAATCCTAAATTTGGACTACCTTTTGCAATTTTAATTCCAAGTCGGCAGGAGGTGTCACATTGTCAGTTTTTATGAGAAAACTTGCCTTTCTTTTATTCCTTTCATTCGCAGTTCATGCCCAGCAGGAATCTTTGCGAATGGCCTATCCATTTCTCCCGTTAGCTATTAATCCAGCGGATGCGGGGGTGCAGAAGATTTTTTCTGCGAAAGGTGTTTTTCGCAGAAAGCCACTATTTCAAACAATAGGTGGAGCTACTTCGTCACAGCAATTTATGAGCATCGATATGCCATTGCAAAAGGGAAGCTGGGGATTGGGATTTTTGGGATTCAATACGGATCAATCCTTCGCTACTTCTTCCGGCATGATATCATCGAATTTAGGTTTAGCTGCTGTTATTTCAAAGCATTGGAATTGGGGTCGGGGTCATCAATTAAGTGTGGGGGCTAATTCTGGAATTAATCAATACCCCATTTTAGGGAAATCAGGTTCTAGTGAAATGCTCGCCAACGTGGGGGTAGGAATTGCTTATCGAAAGGAGGCGCTGACTCTTGGTATTTCGAAACCAACTATTCGTTTGGATGGACTGGGAGATTCGCCACTTTATTTGCAGGCTTCTTATTATTTTCCAGTCGCTGATTTGCATAATTTAAAATTAGGAACCGTCATTCGAGAGGATCAAGAAACTAAAATTGACATGAATGCGGTGTTTTGGTTTCAAGAAAAAGTTGGTTTCGGATTATGGTACCAACAGACCGGTTCAGAGTTCGGTGATCCAGCACTTTTGGGATCAATCGAAGTACCTTTAGGAATCAATTTTAAGGTAGGCTACTCGTATGATTTTCTGGGCAAAAACGTGACCACTTTAGGTAGTTCCACCACGAGCGAAGCCTCTGGTTTTCATCAAATTTTTCTAAGTTACAACCTGGATTTTGGACTGGGTAAGTTAGGTCTATTTAGACCTTAAAAGAGTACGGTTATTATTGGTGATTTTAGGGGAAAAAATTGAAATTATTAAAGAATTTTAATGACTCTTTTCTACTAGCTACAAATCCTCAGAAATTTGTGCTCTTATAGCTAAAAAACCCGGTAGAAATTAGGGTTATTTTGCTGAGCAAATAGTAAATTGCGTAGATTTTAGCGTTTAATAAGATGTTAGAATTAATACTAAACCAAAACATTGAAACATTTCTTTGGCCTAAAGCCTAGAAAATTAACTTATGGATCCATTTTCCTACGTAGCCAATGCCGACACGCAAGTTATAGCTGACTTGTATGAGGCGTACAAACAAGATCCCAATTCGGTAGATAGCTCTTGGAGAGATTTCTTCAAAGGTTTCGACTTTTCTCAAACCTGGTTAGGCGAGGGAGCTCCTTCGGGCGCTGTTTCAGCAGATTCAAGCCACGTTCAGAAAGAAATGGCGGTTATCTCATTGATTAAGGCATTCCGTTCAAGAGGCCACTTATTAGCTAAAACTAACCCGGTGCGTGAGCGCAAGGATCGTAAGCCACGTCTAGATTTGGCTGATTATTCGTTGTCTGATGCGGATTTAGATACCGTATTCCAAGCGGGATCTTTCATGGGTTTAGGTGCAGTGACTTTGCGCACGATTCAAGCAGCTTTACATAAAATCTATGCTGGTTCTGTTGGTTTCGAATATTCTTATATCCGCGACGTACAGCAAAAAGAGTGGTTACGTAATAAAATCGAGAAGGAAGCCCTTTCTTTCAAGCCTACTTTTGAGGAGAAAAAGCACATTCTTCAGAAGATGAATGAGGCGGTTGTTTTTGAGAACTTCTTAGGAACAAAATATTTAGGCCAAAAGCGTTTCGGCCTTGAAGGTGGTGAATCCACTATCGCCGGTTTAGATGCGATTATCAATGTGGCAGCTGATGCGGGTGTGAAGGAGGCGATGATCGGGATGGCGCACAGAGGTCGTTTGAACGTTTTGGCAAACATCATGCACAAATCTTACGAAGCAATCTTTGATGGTTTCGAAGGAAATGTACCACATGAGATTCATGGTGATGGTGATGTGAAATACCACTTAGGTTATTCAAGCAAGCATATTTCTCCAAAAGGAAGCGAGATTTCATTGAAATTAGCTCCTAATCCATCGCACTTAGAAGCGGTAAATCCTTTAGTAGAGGGTTTCTGTCGTGCGAGTGCAGATGCGCATTATAACGGAGATTACGATAAAGTATTACCTATTTTAATTCACGGAGATGCGGCGGTTGCCGGTCAAGGTATCGTATATGAGGTAACTCAGATGGCTAAATTAAATGGATATTGCACAGGTGGAACGATCCACTTTGTGATCAATAACCAGGTAGGTTTTACGACTGACTTTGAAGATGCTCGTTCGGCGATTTATTGCACAGATGTGGCTAAAATCATCGATGCGCCAGTATTCCACGTGAATGGAGATGATCCAGAAGCGGTGGTATTTGTGTCTCGTATGGCGGCAGAATTCCGTCAAGAATTTAATCGCGATGTATTTGTGGATATGGTTTGTTACCGTCGTAATGGCCACAACGAATCAGATGAGCCTCGTTTTACGCAGCCTACGTTGTATGCGAACATCACGAATCACCCAAACCCACGCGAGGTTTACACACAACAATTAATCAAGAATGGCGAGATCGAGGCTAAATTAGCCGAAGAAATGGATTCCGCTTTCAAAGCTGAATTACAGGCTCGTTTAGATATGGTGAAGCAAAAAGTAAGCCCACCCTATGTTCCCTTGAAATTAGATAATCGCTGGTCAGCGCTTCGTTTCTCAAACGAAACGGATTTCGATTCGTCTCCTAAAACGGCGATCTCGAAAGAGGTGATTGATTCAGTAGCGAAAGCCTTGACTTCATTGCCTAAAGGTTTTACTGCCTTAAAGCAAATCGAAAAAGTAATCGCAGATCGCAAAGGCTACTTCGAAAAAGGCCAATTAAACTGGGCTACGGCTGAATTATTAGCCTATGGTTCACTTCTTTTAGAAGGCAAACCAGTTCGTTTATCCGGTCAAGATGTGCAGCGTGGTACGTTCTCTCACCGTCACGTCGTATTACACGATGCGAACACGAATGAGAACTACAATTCGTTAAACCACATTAAAGAGGGTCAAGAGCAAGCGCAGATTTATAACTCCTTACTTTCTGAGTACGGCGTATTAGGTTTTGAATTTGGTTATGCCTTAGCGAATCCAGATGCCTTAGTTATTTGGGAAGCACAGTTTGGTGACTTCGCCAATGGCGCTCAAACCATGATTGACCAATTCGTTTCATCTCACGAATCGAAGTGGGGTACCCAGAATGGTTTGGTGATGTTATTGCCGCACGGTTATGAGGGACAAGGTCCAGAGCACTCGAATGCGCGTCCAGAGCGTTTCTTGCAGTTAGCTGCCGAAAACAACATGATCGTGGCGAACTTAACGACGCCAGCGAATATTTTCCACGCTTTACGTCGTCAATTAACTTGGGATTTCCGCAAGCCATTAGTGGTGATGTCGCCTAAGTCGATTTTCCGTCACCCGAAAGTGGTTTCGCCTATGGAAGAGTTTACCAAAGGTAAATTCCAAGAGGTGATCGGTGATAGCTATGCTGATAAGGCCAAAGTGAAGAAGGTATTACTTTGCTCAGGTAAAGTATACTTCGATCTATTGGATCGTCAAGAAAAAGATAAGCGCAAGGATGTGGCGATTGTACGTTTGGAACAATTACACCCATTCCCTACGAATCAAGTAGATGCAGAATTAGCCAAATACAAAGGCGCTGACGTATATTTCGTGCAAGAAGAACCGGAAAACATGGGCTATTGGTCGTTTGTGATCCGTGAATTTGGCTGGTCTAAATTCAAAGGTTTAGTAGCGCGTAAAAAATCAGCTTCTCCTGCGACTGGATTCTTGAAAGTTCACGGCGTAGAGCAAGCAAACCTAATTAACAAAGCATTCGAATAATAGAATTATTATGGCTATAGAAATGAAAGTGCCCGCTGTGGGCGAGTCGATTACGGAAGTGACCGTTGCTACTTGGAACAAAAAGGAAGGCGATCACGTGAAATTAGACGAGGTTTTGTGCGAATTAGAATCGGACAAAGCGACCTTTGAATTGCCTGCAGAGGCGGAAGGTGTGTTGCATATTGTGGCGAAAGAAGGCGATGTTCTTCCGATCGGCGCTATCATCTGTACGATTGAGGCAGGTGGAGCAACGGCTTCAGTGAAAGTGGCAGATGCGGCACCAGCGGCAGCCGTTGCTGCGGCAGCCGTTGCTGCGGCAGCGACTCCAGCACCAGCCCCTGCACCTTCGGCGGGTCCTACGTCTGTTTTAGAAGTAAAAGTTCCTGCAGTAGGGGAGTCGATCACGGAAGTGACAGTTTCTGTTTGGAATAAGAAAACAGGGGATAGCGTTTCTTTAGACGAAGTACTTTGCGAATTAGAATCAGATAAAGCGACGTTCGAATTGCCAGCTGAATCAGCGGGTGTATTAGAAATCGTAGCGGAATCAGGAACGGTAGTTCCGATTGGAGGAATTTTGGCAAGAATCACCGTAGGAGGTTCAATAGCTGCGGCAGCTCCTGCCCCAGCAGCAGCGCCATCTGCTCCAGCAGCTCCAGCTTCTTCTGGGGATGCGACTTATGCAGCGGGTCACCCATCTCCAGCAGCAGCAAAAATATTAGATGAAAAAGGAATCTCCGCTGCTTCGGTAGCAGGTTCAGGCGTAGGTGGTCGCATCACAAAAGAGGATGCGGTTGCTGCAGTTAAACCAGCTTCGGCATCGGCTCCAGCCGCTTCTGCTCCGGCAGCAGCGACATCAGATCGTACACGTCGCGAAAAAATGAGCTCATTGCGTAAGACAGTGGCTCGTCGTTTAGTAGCAGTGAAGAATGAAACAGCGATGTTGACGACGTTTAACGAAGTCGATATGAAACCAGTGATGGATCTTCGCGGTAAATACAAAGATAAATTCAAGGAGAAACACGGTGTAGGCTTAGGCTTTATGTCGTTCTTCACGAAAGCAGTTTGCGTGGCTCTAAAGGAGTACCCTTCTGTGAATGCAAAAATCGATGGAGACGAAATCGTATTCCACGATTATTGTGATATTTCCATTGCAGTATCTGCGCCGAAAGGCTTAGTAGTTCCTGTGATTCGTTCTGCGGAAAACTTGTCTCTAGCGGGAATCGAATCAGAAGTGGTTCGTTTAGCAGGTAAGGCACGTGAGAACAAATTGAGCTTAGAGGAAATGAGTGGCGGTACATTCACCATTACGAATGGGGGGGTATTTGGTTCGATGTTATCGACTCCGATTATCAACGCACCACAAGTGGCGATCCTAGGTATGCACAATATCGTAGAGCGTCCAGTGGTGGTAGATGGTCAAATCGTCATCCGTCCTATCATGTACTTAGCCTTATCCTACGATCACCGTATTATCGATGGTCGTGAGTCGGTAAGCTTCTTAGTTCGCTTAAAGCAACTTTTAGAGGACCCAGCTCGTTTATTATTAGATATTTAATCAATTGGATAGGCCTTTAGGGGCCTATTCGCTTTCAATCGCCTATATGCAAGATTTTGATGTAGTAGTTATTGGTTCTGGCCCAGGAGGATACGTTTCGGCGATCCGTTCGGCTCAATTAGGTTTCAAAGTAGCCATCATTGAGAAATATGCCGTGATGGGTGGAACTTGTTTAAATGTGGGATGTATTCCTTCCAAAGCGCTTTTGGACTCGTCTGAGCATTATTACAATGCCGTTCATAGCTTCGAAGAGCATGGAATCGATATCGCGAAGCCGAAGGTGAATATGGGCCAAATGATCAAGCGTAAAGCAGGTGTGGTTTCGAATTTGAATGCAGGTATCTCGTATTTGATGAAGAAAAATAAGATCACCACTTTCTATGGTTTGGGTTCATTTGATTCCGCTAAAACGGTGAAAGTGACGAAAGAAGATGGTTCTTCTGAAGTAATCTCTGCTAAAAATATTATCATTGCAACCGGTTCTAAGCCGACGATCTTACCTTTTATCCCCGTGGATAAGGAGCGTATCATTACATCGACGGAGGCCCTAAAGATGAAAGAAGTTCCGAAACACTTAATTGTGATCGGTGCCGGAGTAATTGGTGCTGAATTAGGTTCGGTTTATGCGCGTTTAGGTGCTAAAGTTTCTTTCGTTGAATTTGCGGATAGCATGATTCCGACGATGGACAAGACAATGGGAAAAGAATTACAGAAGTCGATTGCCAAAATGGGCGCCGATTTCTACCTTTCACACAAAGTGACTTCTGCGGCTGTTAAAGGCAAAGAAGTAACGGTGAAAGCGCAAGATTCCGCTGGAAACGAAGTCGAAATCAAAGGTGACTATTGCCTAGTATGTATCGGTCGTCGTCCGTATACAGATGGTTTAAACTTAGCTGCGGCTGGTTTGACGGCTGATGAACGTGGTCGTGTGGCAGTAGATGAGCACACGCTTCAAACTTCGGTTCCAGGCATTTATGCGATTGGTGACGTAGTTCGTGGTGCGATGTTAGCGCACAAAGCGGAGGAAGAAGGAACCTTTGTTGCGGAAGTAATTGCAGGTCAAAAACCACACATCAACTACAATTTAATTCCAGGTGTTGTTTATACTTGGCCAGAAGTGGCTGCTGTGGGAAAGACAGAACAAGAATTAAAAGCAGCTGGCATCGCTTACAAAGAAGGTTCATTCCCATTCAAAGCCTTAGGTCGCGCGATTGCATCGGGTGATGTGGATGGCGTATGTAAGGTGTTAGCTGATGCAACAACAGATGAGATTTTAGGTGTTCACATCATCGGTGCTCGTGCAGCTGATATGATTGCGGAAGCAGTTGTTGCGATGGAATACCGTGCTTCAGCTGAAGATGTAGCTCGCATGTCTCACGCGCACCCAACGTATACGGAGGCGATGAAAGAGGCTTGTTTAGCGGCTACGGCGAAGAGGTCGATTCATTCTTAATTCAAAGAATAGAGCATAAAGCACAAATAATAAAGTTGGAATCGCCTTTGGCGATGAATTTAGGGGATGCAAATTTGCATTTCACTATACTAAAAAAGGGGTCGAATTTCGAGCCCTCTTTTCACGTACTTTATGCTTTATTCTTTGTGCTTTATGCTTTTAAATAATCCTTATTCGATATCCAACTCCTCAAAATTAACTTTCTTCGCCCTCGCATAAAAGCGCCATGATAGCAGGGCAGAAGAACAAACTAAACTAGCAGTTAATCCTACCCAGATGCCCACGGCACCTACTTTTTCATAAATACCGATATAGTAGCAAAGTGGAATTCCGACTCCCCAATAGGATATAACGGTAATGGCGGTAGGGATTTTGTAATCCTGAAGTCCACGTAATAAGCCGAGTGAAACGGCTTGAATGCCATCAAAAAGCTGGAATATCGCGCCCCAAACGACCAACGTAACTGCGATAGTAATTACCGGTAATTCTTGTGTATAACCCCGGACCAGGTATTCGCGGCCGAAGAAAAACAATAGGGCACAGGCACCCATAAATAAGAGGGAAAGGATTAATGCTGCTTTGCCAGACTCTATGATTCCAGCACGGTTTCGTTCGCCAATGGCTGTTCCCACATTAATTCCACCTGCCACTGCGATCCCAGTAGCCATCATATATGTAATGGAAGCCATATTAATAGCCACAATATGAGCTGCTTGAGCGGTAACAGAAATCCAACCCATCATAACAACGGCCATACCAAAAGTCGCAATCTCAAAGAAACCTTGCATTCCAGAAGGTATTCCGATGCGAAGAATATTTTTTTCTAAGACATTCTTGACCACATGTACATGTCCTTTACGCAGATAAGGCTTGAACTCCTCTCTTGTAAATACATAAATAGCGAGTGTTCCCGCCATGAATAAACGGGACAGTAAGGTGGAAATGCCAGATCCGAATAAACCCAAGGCTGGAAAACCCCACAAACCATTGATCAAAATATGGTTACCAAATACATTTAAAGCCAATGCGATGATGGTAATTGTCATCCCTACAGTAGTCCGTTGCAATCCATCCATGAAGCTTTTCAGGGCGATGAACCAGAATATAGGTAAAACGGATACCGATATTAAACTTAAGAAGGGTAATGTTAAGGCTTTGTTTGCCTCTGTCTGTCCAAATAAGTCGTAGTTTAAACTAACGATGTACGTGATCAGGATGGTGATTAGGCCTAAAAAGGTAGCTACTCGCAGGTTTGCGCGCAATAGATTTCCACATTCCGTTTTGTCACCCTCAGCCACGGCTTTAGAAACCATGGGGGATACAATTTGTATGCAAATGATTCCTATAACCGCAATTGTAAAAAATATAGACTGCGCCATACCAGAAGCACCGAGGCTTTCGGCGGCACCGGTGGACATTTGGCCTACTTGAATCGTATCCGCAAGGCCCATTAGCATCACGCCCAATTCGCCTACCACGATAGGTAAGGCCAATTGGACGGTCTGTTTGATTTTAGGAAAAAGGGACATTAGATACGGACGATTTCTGCACCGATGGCATTTAGGCGTGTATCAATGTTTTGGTAACCGCGATCGATTTGTTCGATGTTATCGATGATCGAAGTTCCGTTCGCTGACATCGCTGCGATTAAAAGGGAAACACCCGCACGGATGTCTGGTGACGACATGCGGATTCCTTTTAATGTTTGCTTGCGGTCGAATCCAACAACCGTTGCGCGGTGTGGATCGCAAAGGATGATTTGGGCACCCATTTCGATCAAACGGTCAACGAAGAATAGACGGGATTCGAACATTTTTTGGTGGATTAAGACCGTTCCTTTGGCCTGAATCGCTGTCACTAAAATGATCGATAATAAATCGGGTGTGAAACCTGGCCACGGGTGGTCAGAGATCGTTAACATCGACCCATCGATGAAGTTTTCTAATTCGTAATGTTCTTGAGATGGGATGAAAATATCATCGCCACGGAATTCCATTTTGATTCCTAGTTTTTTGAAAACCTCAGGAATGATGCCTAATTCAGGGATTTGGCAGTTTTTGATCGTGATTTCTGATTGTGTCATCACGGCTAAGCCGATGAATGAACCGATCTCAATCATATCTGGAAGCATCGTGTGCTCTGTACCATGTAATACATCTACACCTTCGATGATCAACATGTTAGATCCGATACCGGAGATTTTCGCTCCCATGCGGTTCAACATCTTGCTCAATTGTTGCAAATAAGGTTCGCAAGCGGCGTTATAGATGGTTGTTTTTCCTTTGGCTAAAACGGCAGCCATCAAAATGTTTGCTGTACCTGTTACAGACGCTTCGTCTAATAACATGTACGCACCTTGTAATTGTGACGCATCTACTTCGTAGATTCCGCCATCTTCTGGGCTATAGTTGAACTTAGCACCTAATTTCATAAAGCCAAAGAAGTGGGTATCCAATCTTCTGCGGCCGATTTTGTCTCCACCTGGGGAAGGAATACGTCCTTTTTTGAAGCGGGCTAACGTAGGTCCAAGAAGCATAACTGAGCCACGAAGCGCAGCCGCTTTCTTCTTGTAGGTATCTGAATCTAAGTAATCAATGTTGACTTGTGAGGCATCGAATTCAATGCTGGATTCCGATAAACGACGCATGCTCACGCCCATATCGCCTAATAAATCAATTAATTGATTGACGTCGCGAATGTTCGGGATATTGTGGATGGTTACAGGCTCTGCTGTTAAAACCACGGCACACAAGATCTGTAATGCTTCGTTTTTTGCTCCTTGAGGAGTAATTTCTCCTTTTAAACGGCGGCCACCGGTTACTTTAAATGATGCCATAAATGATTACTTATTTTTACGGAAATTGTTATTTCGGTTGTTGTTATTGTTGCTTCTGAAGTTATTCTTCCGGTAGTTATTGTTCCGGTTATTGTTGTTGCTATTCGGATATTCCGGTGCGTTATACGCGTTTCTAGCGTTATTTGCCACCTTAGCGTGTCCTAATCCCTCTTGCGAAAGCTCATCCACGATAGTGCCTAATAGGTTTTCTGACATCTCTTTAATGTTTTGCCAAATCACCGCATCGTCCACCGATTCCTTGTTCCAGGTTACGTAAAAACCTTTCATCAAGCGGGCGATGTACGCTACTAATATTTTCTTGTCTTCTACTTTTTCTTCAGCGATGGCACGAAGAATTAATAACTCGACGTTGCGGCCATAATGCTTGAAACGCAAGTTGTGCTGGTTGTACGCCACTTTACGCGGTGCTTTACCTAGTGATTCCGGAGATGGAGAAGGGAAGGGGCCCTGAACATTCAATTCAAAATTCGACATGATGTACAAATCATCCCACAATTTTTTTGTGTAGTCTTGGGTATTATCCTTCATATTCGGGTGAATTTGTTTCATCACCTCTACCATCAAAAACGCGTATTTTGTCCGTTGCTCTTCATCGGCAATAGTCAAAATATAATTCACTAATTTTTGAACACTTGATCCGTATTCTTTCATATTTCTGTGCTCTTAAAGCATTAAATTCAGTATAATGCGCGGTACTGCGACGAGTAAGAAGACGATAATCGCCCAAATAGCCATCACTAAAACCGCTCCCGCGGCATAATCTTTGGCCTTCTTCGCTAATTCACTTTTCTCCGGCGAAACCAGATCTGTGATACGCTCTAAAGAGGTATTCAGCAATTCAGCCACCCAAACGCCGGCCACCGCTAAGGAAATCCATAACCATTCTGACGCCTCAAACCCGACTTTCCAGCCCACATAAATCACGACAGCCGTGCTCACCAAATGAAAACGCGCATTGCGCTCATTTTTGATGAGTTCCACTAGTCCATTGATCGCGTGCTTTAAACCAAACATCTTAGAATTCAGCCGTTTTAGGGGTACGAGGGAAAGGAATCACGTCACGGATATTGCTCATACCCGTCACAAACAGCACTAAGCGCTCGAATCCAAGGCCAAATCCAGCGTGTGGTGCAGATCCGAATTGACGCGTTTCTAAATACCACCAGATGGATTCTTCTTCGATTCCCACCTCTTTCGTACGTTGCAATAATTTCGCATAATCATCTTCACGCTGCGATCCACCGATGATTTCTCCAATGCCTGGGAATAAAACGTCCATCGCACGAACCGTTTTTCCGTCCTCATCTAGTTTCATATAGAACGCTTTGATGTCTTTCGGGTAGTTCGTTAAGATAACCGGTTTTTTGAAGTGTTTCTCTACTAAATAACGCTCGTGCTCTGATTGAAGGTCGATTCCCCATTCAACTGGATAAACGAATTTACCATTCTTGTGCGCTTTCGAATTCAATAAGATGTCGATCGCTTCTGTATAGGTCAAGCGTTCGAATTCGTTTTCTGTCACGAAACGTAATTTCTCTGACAAGCTTAATTCCGATTGCTCTTCTTTCTTTTTGTTCTTTTCCTCTTCGATTAAGCGCTTTTCTAAGAATGCAATATCATCTGCGCAGTGATCTAAGGCGTATTTGATACAGAATTTAGTGAAGTCTTCCGCTAAATCCATGTTGTCTACTAATTCATTAAATGCAACCTCTGGCTCGATCATCCAGAACTCCGCTAAGTGGCGGGTGGTGTTCGAATTTTCCGCACGGAAAGTAGGTCCGAACGTATACACTTTGGACAAAGCCATCGCTCCTAATTCTCCCTCTAATTGTCCTGAAACCGTTAAATTGGTCTCTTTCCCAAAGAAATCTTCCTTGTAGTCCACTTTGCCCTCTTCCGTTAACGGAGGATTGATAGGGTCCAAAGTCGTCACGCGGAACATCTCGCCAGCTCCCTCTGCATCCGATCCCGTAATGATGGGAGTATGTAAGTAGAAGAAACCGTTGTTATTGAAATAGGTGTGAATCGCATAGGCCAAAGCATGGCGAATACGCAATATCGCAGAGAATGTGTTCGTCCGGGGACGTAAGTGCGCAATCTCGCGCAAGAACTCTAAAGAGTGTTTCTTAGGCTGTAATGGGTATTTCTCCGGGTCCGCTGTTCCGTACACCTCGATGGAAACCACTTCCACTTCTACGTTTTGGCCTTGTCCTTGTGAAGCAATTAATTTACCCGTAACGGCGATACAAGATCCCGTAGTCACTAATTTCAACGTTTCTTCTGAAACAGTTCCCTCGGATACCACCGCTTGAATATTGTGGATGGTCGAACCATCATTGATCGCAATAAACGCGACAGAAGAGGAAACTCTTTTCGTACGAACCCATCCTTTCACGACGATGCTTTGCTGCGTGGGTGTTAAACCTAGTATTTCTTTGATTTGCATAAATGACTCGGGCATTATTAATAAAAAGGCCTCAATAGAGGCAATAACCCTCAAAAATACGGATAAAAAACCGATTTATTTTATTTATTTGTAATTAAAAATCGGCTTATCTTTGGTGTAGATTATTTAGACAATGCAGGGATTATCCTTAAAACAGAATCAACAACAGAACCTCTCGCCACAACAGATACAGTATATCAAGTTGTTGCAGATACCTACCGCAGAATTAGCGGCTAGGATTGAGGAGGAATTAGAGGATAATCCTGCTTTAGAGGAAGGCTTAGATCATAATGAGGAGCAAGAACCCCGCGAAACCTTAGATGACCTGGAGCGTGAGGAGATGGAAGTGGGGGATTATCTGCAAGATGAATATGCTGGCTACAAGATGGCCGGAGATTCCTATGATCCCAATGAGGAGACGCGCGAACGCCCTTTGGCCACCGAATCAAGCACCCAAGAATATTTATTGAACCAAATCCGTTACGTCGTTCGTACCGAGCGCGAAGAAATTCTCGCCCAGCAAATCATCGGTTCCTTAGAAGAGGACGGCTATTTGCGTCGTAATATTGAAAGCATCGTGAACGATCTTGCCTTCACCCAAGGCTTTGAAACGGATTACGATGAAGTGGAGCAAGTATTGTTCAAAGTACAGTCCTTAGATCCGGCCGGTATCGCCGCTCGTTCCTTGCAAGAATGTCTTTCCTTGCAAATGCACCGAAAAGAGTCAGACGCACCAGCTCATCTAATCGCTATACGTTTAGTGGATGATTTTTTTGAGGAGTTCTCCAAAAAGCACTTTAGCATTTTATTGACTAAACTTGCCATCACAGAAGAAGAGCTCAAAAAGGCGATGCAAGTCATCACCCATTTGAATCCCAAACCAGGTGGGGGAGATGACGCTCCCATCGCCCCGTATTTACAACCGGATTTCATCATCACGAATCAAAACGGCAAGATTGAGATCAAAATCAACGGAAAAAACGCCCCTGAGCTTCGGGTTTCCCGTGCTTTCCAAGAAATGTTGCAGACCTACGACAAAGGCGACAAGCAGCAAAAGGATATCAAAGAAGCCGTTACGTTTATCAAACACAAATTAGATTCCGCTTCTTGGTTCATTTCAGCCATTCAGCAACGCCAAGGAACCTTGATGAAAACCATGGAAAGTATTGTGACAAAGCAATATGATTTCTTTTTAACGGGAGATGAAGCGGTATTAAAGCCATTAAAGATGAAGGAAATCGCTGCCATGATCGAAATGGATATTTCCACCGTATCTCGAGTGGTTTCGGCGAAGTCAGTTCAGGCCGATTTTGGTATTTATCCTCTAAAATACTTCTTCTCCGAAGGTATCACCCACGAATCTGGAGAGGATTTCTCTACCCGTGAAGTGAAGAACATCTTGCGCGAGATTATCGAGCAAGAACCTAGCTCAGAACCGCATTCAGATGAGGATTTAGAGCAATTATTACTCGAGCGCGGCTTTGTCGTGAAGCGCAGAACCGTCGCTAAATACCGCGATCAGCTGGGGATTCCGGTGGCGAGGTTAAGGAAACATTTATAATCAGTTTCTTGATTAGGAATTCAATGTAATTTACTTACCTTTGGAGTTAGTAACGCAATGCGTCATTATGATCAAGTCCTTCGGTTCTAAAGAAACTTTAATAATTTGGAATGGAGAGAGGTCAAAACGCTTACCATTTGAAATTCAAGAGATTGCGCGTAGAAAATTACGTATGATTCAAGCCTCAGAGAATATAAATGACTTGCGAATTCCACCTGCAAATAGATTGGAAAAACTCACTGGTTCAGAATTTTATAGTATTCGCATAAACGATCAGTGGCGAATTATTTTCAAATGGATAAATAACTCAGCAGAAGAAGTAGAAATTGTAGATTATCATTGATATGGAAAACTTGAAAAACATACACCCTGGAGAGGTTTTATTAGAGGAATTTCTAGTTCCTATGGGTATTTCTGCATATCGTTTAGCGAAAGAAATTAATATACCTCAAACACGTATTTCAGAAATTTTAAGAGGTCGCCGCCGTGTGACGGCAGACACAGCCTTGCGTTTGTCTTTGTTTTTTGGTAATTCTGTGAAATTCTGGATGGGTTTGCAGGATGATTTTGATATTGAAGAGGAATTAAGATTAAAGAAAAATGAATTTGATTTAATTCGTAAATATGAATTTGCATAAGCTATGACTTTCAACTACTTAAAGCTCCACCGCAACGGTCCCATCTGGACGCTGACTTTACATCGTCCTGAGGTATATAATGCCTTGAACGCCGGATTAATTCATGAAATCAGGGTAGTAGCCGAAGCGGCACAGATCAACGACGAGGTGCGTGTTTTAGTGATCACGGGAGAGGGTAAAGCCTTTTGTTCGGGAGCAGACTTGAAGTCCGGAGTGAGTGACCCTAATCTGGGAAATGTGTTGTGTTCTACCTACAACCCGATGATTACTGCCTTGCGTGGTTTAAACAAACCCGTTATTGGAGCTATTAATGGGGTAGCGGCTGGTGCAGGCTGTAGTTTAGCCTTAGCCTGTGATTATATCCTTGCGCACGAGGATGCATATTTTTCTGAATTATTTGTCCAAATAGGTTTAGCCATGGACGCGGGTTCAACCGCCTTTTTAATGCAGTCAGTTGGGTATCACCGTGCATTTGATTTAGCAACTACCGGTAGGAAGGTGGGGGCAAAAGAGGCGAAAGAGATAGGTTTAGTGGCTGAAGTCGTTTCAGGGGCTGAATGGGAGGCTAAGGTACAAGAAACGGCGGTTACCTTCTCAAAGAAAGCTACTTTAGCAATCTCGTTAATGAAGCGTAGCTTGCAAAGGGCTTATAATCAGGATTTAGTAGCGACACTAGCCTCTGAGGCAGAGGAGCAAACAATCCTCGGGCACAGCGAAGACTTCGCGGAAGGTGTGACTGCTTTTATCCAGAAAAGAGCTCCTCAATTCAAAGGGAAATAATTTTTGAAAATTTTAGAGGATAGTTTTTCATTTTGCCAAAGAAATTCTACCTTTGCAATCCCGAAAGGGCAATGGTTGCGTAGCTCAACTGGATAGAGCATCTCACTACGGATGAGAAGGTTTGGGGTTCGAATCCCTACGCGACCACATAAATGAAAAGACCTGTACGAAAGTGCAGGTCTTTTTTGTTTTTTCTTCTATCTTTAAGCAACCTATTTAAATACTATGAAGAAAATCCTATGCCTGTGCTTTCTAGCACCCTCTCTACTTTTTGCTCAAGAAATTAAAGTACCTACCGGTTTTAAAGTCGATGAAATTGGTAAAGATCTGGGTGCTACGCGTCATTTAGCTGTTTCGAAGCAGGGCGATGTATATGCCAAATTATCCAAATTGAAAGAGGGTAAAGGAATTATCATGTTGAAAGACAAGGATAAAGATGGAGTGTATGAAGAACAAGCCCTCTTAGGGAATTATACAGGGACAGGGATAGCAATACATGATGATTACTTTTATGCTTCTTCTAATAAAGGAGTATTTCGCTATCGATTAAATGAAAAGGGCGAGGTAGCGGATTGGACTAAATTCGAAACGATTGTGGATGGATTGCCAGATCATGGTCGGGATAATGCGAAGTCTTTTACGTTTGATCAGGATCGTAAGCATATGTATGTGACCATCGGATCATGGAATGATTCGTGCAGAGAGCCCGGGACTGGAAAAGGGATGAGTCCTTGTGCGATTTTAGATTCTGCGGGTGGTGTTTGGCGTTTTGATGCAGCTAAATTGAATCAAGGTTTTGCGGATGGAACGCGTTTTGCGACCGGTTTAAAGAATGCAGTTGGAATTGTTTGGAATAATTCTACGAAGTCCTTGTTTGCAATGGCCCACGGACGTGGTCAATTCCATGATTTTTATCCACAATATTATACTCCAAAACAAAGCCAAGAGCTTCCTTCTGAAGCGATGTATGAATTCAAAAAGGTGGGAGATGATGCAGGATGGCCATATATCTATTACGACCATATCCAAAAGAAGAAAATAGTCGCTCCCGAGTATGGAGGAGATGGGAAGAAGACGGGTGGAGAAAATGCCTTAAATCCTGTAGTGGCTTTTCCAGCTCACATGGGACCTAATGATATCTTATTTTACACCGGAAATAGCTTTCCAGCCCGCTACAAAAATGGGGCATTTGTCGCATTTCATGGTCAATCAGCAGAATTAAAGAAGGGTTATTTTGTTGCCTTCGTTCCATTCAAGAATGGAAAACCGTCTGGGCCATGGGAGATCTTTGCAGATAATTTTTCGGGCCAGGATTTAGCAAAACCGACTGGGCCCATTGAACACCGTCCTTGTGGTTTAGCTCAAGGACCTGATGGCTCTTTGTTTGTATGTGATGATTTGAATGGAAGTATTTGGAAGATAAGTTTTAAGAAATAAGTATTTTAAATGGTTAAATACAATACGAAAGACTGGATAACCTTTATTTTTCGTTTTCATCAATCGGATACGTTTCGAAAATTATTGCCTTTGATGGTTTTAATTGGGGTGTATTCAGGTTTGGTTTGCTTTTTAGAAGAAGAGGTTTTTCATCTTGGAGAAGACAGTTTAGTCAAAAACATTTCTGTGATGCACAGTATGTTAGGATTTGTTATCTCTTTATTACTAGCCTATCGGACTAATACGGCCTATGATCGTTGGTGGGAAGGGCGAAAATTGTGGGGTACTTTAGTGAACAATAGTAGAAATTTAGCCTTAAAAATAGCAGTCATCTTAGAAAATGAAATAGATCGTCACTTTTTCCAAAAAGTGATTCCTTTATATTCTCACATTCTTCAAAAATATTTAGCTGATGATGAAGCAGGTTTAGTCCTTTTCGAAGGCCTTGATTTAGATATTGACCACGCGAAACATAAACCAAATCAGGTGGCGAAAATGCTCTTTAAAAAGACGGATGAATTATATAAATCGGGAAAAATCTCAGGACATCAACTGCTCTATATCAATTCCGAATTACAATCTTTTACAGACGTATGCGGTGCGTGTGAGCGTATCAAAAATACGCCTATTCCTTATTCCTATAGTGCTTTCATTAAGAAATTTATCTTCTTCTATGTGATGACTTTGCCATTTAGCTACACCTTTATTCTGAGCTACTATGTGATTCCTGTGGTAGTTTTTATTTTTTACGTATTAGCTAGTCTGGAATTAATCGCGGAGGAAATTGAGGATCCTTTTGGTAACGACGCAAATGATTTACCTACGGAGAAAATTGCGGCCAATATCAAAAAGCACGTGGACGAAATATTTGTGTCGAATTAAACGTTATTTCAAAGCTTTCTGAAGCACACTACTATGCCCATCAATAGCCTTGGGATCGTAGTTTAATCCGAGGATTTTGGCCACAAAAGGATAGACATTCACATTTTCGAATCCGTCTACTATAAGACCAGATTTAATGGAAGGCCCCCATGCCTGGAAACTAGCACGCATTTCTGGCAATGCGGGATCAAAACCGTGTTTGCCTTTAGAGGTTTTGCGAGTGGAAAGGTTAAATACTTGAGGGAGTTTTGGCACTAATAAAAGATCTCCTAAACGATTAAAGCGATCATCTGATTTGCGGTAATGCCAATGTGCAGGCGTCTCGTCCAGCAGAAACGTTGTAAATCGGGTATCTTTCTTCAATTCCTGGTAGGTAGAATCAATTTTTGAAGGATCTTTGGTATAAACGTGCAACAAAGCATCGCCCCAAGGCACTTGAAACGCAGATGTATTCAAGGCAGCAGGTTTGCCAATCGTATTTACATTATCCACCTCCTTCATTCCGTGATCAGAGACAAAAACGAAGTTGATGGGCAACCCTAAAGGGGCTACCGCTGCCTCTAAATCTGCTATCGCTTGATCCACAAATTGCACAGAGTTCTTAACGCGTGGATCTTCTGGGCCATATTCATGTGCATCATGATCTACCTCGGGAAAATAAAAGGTAATTAAATGAGGCCTTTTTTCTGCCGGCAGCGAAAGCCAATTTTTGACCTGCGCAATACGTGTTTTGATGTCAATAACTTCGTTATAAACATAATAATAAGAGGGATAAGTATCTTGAATATTCGCTTCTGATGCTACCCAGTAGAAGCTAGCTGCCATCATCTGCTGTTTCTCCGCTAACACCCAAAGTGGCGTCCCCCCATACCATTTTCCCTCAGCCACCATTTTCTTGTTGGCCATTCGGTATTCTTGACCTGAATTCACGTCTAAGTAGGTGTTATCCACCAAACCATGGTGCGCAGGATACAACCCGGTAACGATGGAATAGTGATTAGGGAAAGTCAAGGTGGGGTAGGAGGCCTGCATGTAGTTTGCCTTTACACCTGTTGACTCTTTTGATTGAAGGAATTTAGCTCCGTATTTATGGGAAAAGTCGGAACGGAATCCATCGGCTGAAATAAGGATAACATAGGGCTTTTCTTGTTGAATCTTCGCATTCGATCTACCCGCTATGATATGTTGGGCGGTATCTTGAGCCCAGCTGGTGAAGCTAATTATCAACAAAAAAGTCAATATTCTCATTTATTTCTTTTTCCAAAATTTACCACCAGACTTGCCACCACCCGGCTTACCGCCAGACTTACCTTTATATCCTCCAAATGAGCTCTTTTGAGCAGCCGGATTATATTCCGGCGTCTCTCCAAATTCCTCCGGAACGGCCGCTTTTGTTACCTCTTTCTCTAAGAGATCCTCAATGGTCTTAAACTTACGTTGCTCAGATTCTGTAATAAAGGTATATGCCGTTCCTTTTGTCTGCGCCCGCGCTGTACGACCGATGCGGTGGATATAATCCTCGCCGTCATTAGGCACATCGTAATTGATCACTAATTCGATCTCGTCGATGTCAATACCCCGACTTAAGATATCGGTAGCTACTAAAATCTTCGTTTTCTTATTTCTAAAATCTTGTAAAACTTGTTCACGTACTTCTTGCTCTAAATCAGAGTGAATCTCCTCCACCGAGAAACGAGCACGCTTTAAATCCGAGGTGAGGGATTTGACGTTTTGTTTTTTAGAACAGAAAACAATCACGCGGGTATAATCTTGCAACTTTAATAGGTGCTTTACGAGCGGACTTTTCTGTTTTTCATACACTACAAAAGCCTCCTGAACAATTTGCTCTGGGGGTTTCGAAACGGCGATATTGATTTCAACCGGATTATCTAATAGTTTTTGGGCCAAAGTCTTCATCTTAGGCGCAAATGTCGCCGAGAACAACAAGTTCTGACGCTTCTCAGGTAAGAATGAAATAATCTTCATCAAATCATCCGAAAATCCCATATCGAGCATGCGATCCGCCTCGTCCAATACTAAATAACTACAGTGCTTTAAGTTCACATATCCCATATTTAAATGGGCAATCATGCGACCTGGAGTGCAAACTACGATATCTACACCGCTCGTTAACGCTGTTTTCTCAGTGGTAAAGGAATTTCCATCCCCTCCACCATATATGGCAATCGAACTTACATTAGCGAAATAGCCTAATCCTTCCATATTTCCGGCGATTTGAATCGCTAGTTCACGGGTTGGAACGATAATCAGGGCATTGATGTGATCCTCCGGATGAGGTTCTGTGATTAATTTATGGATGATGGGTAAAAGAAAGGCTGCCGTTTTACCAGTTCCTGTCTGGGCTGAGGCTAAAATGTCGCGGCCCGCTAATATGGGTTGTATAACTTGGGATTGAACCGGCGTAGCGGTTTTATATCCCATGGAACTAATACCGTCTAATATTTGTGGGCTGAGCCCGAGTTCTTCAAATGTCAAAATCTAGTTGTTTATGTTATCTCGGTAATGGAGGGCATTCTTTGGGTGAAGGTATGTGAAATATGATTTGGAATTGTGTTGTAACGACATGATCCGTTGTGTAGGGTCTTTTAGCCGGAATTAACAATTTTGGGTTAAATACTTTATCCGTATTTGTACTAGCCAGTTGGGGGAAAATACTTGGGGTTAAATTAGTTAAGTAGCCTAACTCAAAACCAAAGTCAATTTTATCATTTAATTTGTACCGTAAACCCAAATGAAGTGGAATGGCGATTCCAACGGATGGGACCACTTCAGCGGGATTCGTTATGGTTTCCGGAATAGTACTTAATGTAGGTAGAGGCGCTGGTGTTGGTATGGGTGAGGGAGGTTGAAGATAATAATTCAAGGTTTTAGGAGCGCTTTTCAATCCTCCTGAATAACCTGTGCCATCTACTCTTGAAATACTTGGGTTATTGGATATGACTGAAATTCCAAGTGAGATATAAGGTTTGATGGGACTTCTTTTGAGCACATATTCGTCATTTCCCAAAATTTCATATAGGCCTTTTGCGCTGATTTCGATGATATTATTACTAGTCGAAAAAACCATATTTTGCAAAGTGATGTCCGTAGGAATTTTTGTGAATGATACCTCTTCGCCCTTTAATTGAATGAAATTGCCGCTAAATCGGTAACTGAATTTTTTGTGAAAATGTCGGGTGAAACTCGCTCCTAAATTAAAGGAGGTTTTCGAATTGATCCAATTAGAAAAATAGCCTAAATCCTGATTCGAATAGAAATATTGCGAACTTCCTGCACCTAAGGTAATGGAATTATGTGCCTGAAAAGGGGCTCCTTTGTATCCCTGTTGACGCTTTTGTTTTTGAAACCACATTTGTTGTCCACTACTGGTAGGCTGATAGAGCAAAAAAGAAAGAAGAGACAACAAAAGTATTCGAATCATAATCAGTTAAATGCTAAGCTTTAAAACAAATATACTCATAATTCGATAAACGTTAAGGGCTTGCAATTATTTTGCTGAGCTTATTTGGAATATTTCTAGCTTGCTTCTGTCCCTAAGCTTAGGTAATTTTAACTCTAATTCTGTAACCATGAAAAAAATTATACACTTGTTGTCGTTGGCCGTTTTGGCTTCTTGTGGATCTAACTCGGAAGTGAGCATTCCTACTGAGAATTTAAATGAAGTATTGACCTGTATAGATGCCAAAGGCTTAGTCTCTAAATATGGTTCTAAGTCTGTCATTCTGGATACAGCCATTATCTCGGGAGATGATACGTTGAAAGGAGCGATCATTTTTCCAGGTACGCCTAAGCAAGCGAACGTATTCTTTCACGAGGGTAAAATTTCTGATGTGAGTATTCAAGGGGAGAGTTCTTCCTGGAAAACGGCTTCTGGCTTGTTTTTAGGATTGCCTTTACAGGAAGTGGAGAAATTGAATTCAAAAAATTTTACGATCTCTGGTTTTGGTTGGGCACACGGTGGCTCGGTAGTATCCTGGGAAGGAGGTAAATTAGCTGGAGACAGCACGTTAACTCATTTGGTTTCCTTCCGCAACAAACGCCAAAACATTTCTGTAGAAGAATTTACTAAAGTATCGGGTGAAGCGGAATTCGATGTGCGCCATCCTTTCATTCAGCAAATGAATCCCGTATTAGAACAAATAACGATTTTGAAGCCCTACATTCCATCTAAAGAAGAGGGGAAGGGAATCGCTAAGAAGATTGAATCTAGTCAAATACCCGTTCGTTAAGCTAGTTTGGGATTATTCTTGTGGCGGTCAGCATCACGCTCCGTCTTCTTTAAGAGGTTCTGTTTCAGAGCCTCTTCTAAGTTAACGCCTGTTTGGTTAGCCAGACAGATCAGCACGAAAAGGACATCAGCCATCTCATCTCCTAAGTCTTTATTCTTATCGGATTCTTTCTCTGATTGTTCTCCATAGCGACGCGCGATGATGCGAGCGACTTCTCCTACCTCTTCGGTAAGCATGGCCATATTGGTTAATTCACTAAAATAGCGAACGCCTACGGTCTTAATCCATTCGTCTACTTGCTGTTGTGCGTTTGAAATCGTCATAATTAGGGGTTTTTAGAGTCGAGGATGATGGTGACTGGCCCGTCGTTTGTTAAATTAATTTGCATATCAGCACCGAAGACGCCAGTTTGGATCTTTTTACCAAGTTTATCTGATAAAGTCGAGATCATCAGTTCATAGAGAGGAATCGCCTCTTCTGGTCTGGCCGCATCAAGAAAACTGGGTCGATTTCCCTTGCGAGTCGCCGCCTGAAGGGTAAACTGGCTCACTAATAAGAGCTCGCCTTGAATGGCTTTTAAATCCAAATTCATTTTGCCTTCCTCATCAGAGAAAATGCGTAATCCAGCTATTTTGCCCGCTAAATATGCCACATCTTCTGGCGTGTCATCCACGTGAATGCCTAGAAGTACCACAAATCCCTGCTGAATGGAGGCCTGCATTGCACTATCGATATGCAAGGTGGCTTGACTTACGCGTTGAATAACGGCAATCATATTTACAAGAGTAGGTAGACGATCAAGAAATAAACTCCATAGCCTAGGATGTCGTTCGTCGTGGTGATGAAAGGGCCACTTGCCACCGCTGGATTAATCTTCATTTGATTTAAAACCAATGGGGTGATGGTCCCCATTAAACTAGCTAACATAACCACCGCGAAAAGCGAGATGGAAACGGTCATGGATAACATGATTTGGCCTGAATCTACTAATAAAGAACATCCAAAAGCGAATATCGCTGCGATTAATGCGTTGATTAAAGCAACTAATAACACTTTCTGGAGACGTTTCCACAAGGTGGTATCTAAACCGCTTTTATCTGCTAAAGACTGCACAATTAAGGAAGAAGACTGTATTCCTACATTTCCACCGGTCGAACCGATCAAGGGAATGAAGGCAGAAATGGCAGGTAAAAGAGAGATGGTGTCGTCGAAACGATCGATGATTTTAGCTGCCAAAAAACTACCCACCATACCACCAATCAACCAAGGCAGGCGTGAACGCACTAATAACCAAACAGAGTCATCTTCTTCCACGTCTTCCGAGATACCGGCCATGACCTGAATATCTTCTTGTGCGGATTCTGTGATGAAATCAACCACGTCATCGATGGTGATTCGGCCTAAAAGACGTCCCTGAATATTGACTACCGGTATTGCTTCTAAGTCGTATTTCTGCATTAAATCGGCTACTTCTTCACCAGAAGCGTAAGTCTGAACCGAAACAATTTCATCCGCATCGTAGACGTCTGCGATTTTAGAACCGCGCTTCGCTAAGATGATTTTCTTTAAAGAAACGGTACCTAATAAAAGTCCGTCGTCATCAATGACGTAAACGGAATATACTTTTTCCACTTCCTCTGCCTGCTTGCGGATTTCCTCCACACATTCGGTTACGGTTTGGGAAATATTAATCTTGATTAACTCTTTCTGCATTAAACCACCAGCGCAGTCTTCATCGTAATGCATTAAGTCTATGATGAAACGAGCTTGCTCGCGGTCTTTTAAAAGCGCGATTACTTCCTCACGTACTTTAACCGGTTGCTCATTTAGAATATCTACTGCATCATCGGAATCAATGACGTTGATATATTGGGCGATTTCCTTGGAAGTAAAATTCTTTAAGAATTTTTTGCGGTCATCTGCATCTAGGGTAGAAATGATTTCAGCCGCTAGTTTAGTATCGATTAACAGAACCAGGTATTTCGCCTCTTCTGTGGTCAATTCAATTAAAATACTGGTAATATCAGCTGGAAATAATTCATCTAGCTTCAATAAAATCTCCTCATTCGCCTGATTTTCGATCATCAAACGGATGTCCTCTATGAACTCTTTCGTTAGTTCAAACGGAAGGTGTTGTGGGTTGACTACTTCCATGTGTTGAGGTGATTTAAAAATTTAACAGCGCAAATTACGAAAATTAGATCGATTAAGCGCCCTGGTAACCATTATCTTTCCATAAAATCGTTAACTCGGTGAACTCGGCTACGCCTAGTTGTTCAGCACGTTTACTCAGTAAAGGATGTTCAGGTAATTGCAAGGCTCTGAGGGCATTACGCAAAGTCTTGCGACGTTGGTTAAAGGCCATCTTTACTAAAGACTTGAATTTTGCTGGATCGCATTCTAGTTTTTTGTCCCAGTTTCGAACGAGGCGAATGACGCCGGAGTTGACTTTGGGAGGAGGGGTAAATACCTCCGGTCCTAGGCTGAACAAGTATTCGATATCGTAGAATGCCTGCAAGAGAACACTCAAAATGCCGTAATCTTTATTGCCTGGTTTTGCCGCAAGACGAACTGCTACTTCTTTTTGGAGCATTCCCACTACTTCGATGCATTGGTCTTTGTATTCCAAAATTCGGAAGAAGATCTGTGTCGAAATGAAATAGGGGAAGTTGCCCACGATGGCAAATTTCTCTTCGCCAAAAATATTCTCCAGCGGATAACGGAGGAAATCTCCATCGATTAAGCGCGGCCCCGTAAACTCCAGGTAGTTTTTACGTAAATAGTCGACAGACTCTTTATCGATTTCGATGAGGGAGGTTTCGTATTCGTTTTTTTTGACCAAAAACTGTGTCAACACTCCCATTCCCGGCCCAATCTCCAACACTTTCGTATAGGCTCCAGCCGGCTGCAAGCCATCTACGATGCGCTTTGCCGCGTCTAAATCATTTAAAAAATGTTGTCCTAAACTCTTTTTTGCTCTTACTTGCACCGGGTCTCTGGGGTTTAAGGAGTAAAATTAAGCCCTTTTTTGTACATTTAAGCAAAATTTTCGATTAAAGGCATGGAGGACAAGCAGGCCCTGATTAAAACATTGGATTCCCTGAAGCTTTTTGGCATCGTTATGGCGCTCGATGGTACCATCTCGCATGCGAATGCCTATACGCATCAATTGCTAGGCTATAAGCCGGGGGAATTAAATGGAATGGACTTCTTTAGCACCCTTGTTCCTGATGGCGAAAGTGAAATACGAAGAACCTCTTTTGATAAAGCGATTCAGACCGGTGGTCTATTCGAAGAACGCGAACGAAATTACAAAACGAAATCAGGTGCTATCAAATGGGTAGAAGTCGCTTCTACCGTGGTGAGCGATAATTTTCTGAGTATCATAGGGGAGGATGTCAGCGAGAAGAAGAAAGTATCAGAAGCGCTGACGCGCTCGAATGCCCAATTACAAGATTTAATTAATAATACGACTGACTTAATTCAAATTACGGGGGTGACTGGTCGTTTCCTGTTTGTAAACCGTGCCTGGTTAGAAACCATGGGATACACGGAGGAGGAAGTAAAGGACTTGAAAATTCAGGATGTGCTGCATCCAGAGTTTGCGCATTTGACGCAGGCTCAATTTGATACGCTAGCGAAAGGGGAGGAAATACCAGAATTTACAGCCGTTTTCAAACGTAAAGACGGACGCCGTTTGTATGTTTCAGGCTCCGTGACTTGCCGATTCGAACGGGGTCTGCCTACTGCTTATCGTTGTATTCTTCACAATTCGACGGCAAAGGTCCGTGCGGAGCGTGCGAATAAATTGTTCTCTTCTATCTCTCAGGTAGCCATCAATTCCTCGAATCTGGATGATTTGTTTGTGAACATTCACAAGCAATTAGGCGAGGTGATCGACGTGAAGAACTTCTTTATCGCGCAATACGATCCAGGGAAGAGTTATATCTATTTCCCTTACTACATCGATGAATACTTTAACTCCCGGGTGCACTTTACGAAGCGACGCTTAGGGAATGGCTTGACCGAATATGCGTTGATGGCGAATAAGCCGCTGATTTTGCACGATGATGAGATTCATCAGTTAGCGGCAGAGAAGAAGATTTACCTATATGGGGTGGTTCCCAAAGTAATGCTCTGTGTTCCCCTCCGGATTGGGGATCGGGTGACAGGAATCATTGGTGTGAAGTCTTATGAGCGGGCGAATAAATACGAGAACCGAGATTTAGAGTTATTGGATTTTATTTCGGGGCAAGTGGCGATTGCGATTTCGAGGAAGCAGGCGGAAGAGGCTTTGGCCAGAGAAACGGCACGATTAAATTCCATCTTCGAAAGTTCGTCTCACCTCATGTGGTCAGTGAACAAGCGTTTGATGCTCATGAGCTTTAATCATGATTATGCGGACTTATTACAGCAGGAATTGGGGATTACGCCTCAATTGAATTTCAGTTCGGAGACGATGGGTTTCAAGATGATGGCGCCGGAGGAACGCAAGGTAATGGAGGAGCATTATAAGCAGGCGTTCAGAGGTACGAAGCAGCACTTTGAGCTGTGTTTGAAAAAGAAAGATGGGACGGATCGCTGGTTAGAGATTTATTTGAATCCCATTTTAGACCAGGGGATCATCTCGGAAGTTTCTGGTATCGCTCGGGATATCACGGATATTAAGAAGTATCAAACTGAACTGGTGGAAGCCCGCGAACAGGCGGAGCACTCGTTGAAAGTGAAGGAACAGTTTTTGGCGAATATGTCGCATGAAATCCGGACGCCTATGAACGGGGTGATTGGGATGGTGGACTTGCTTTGTGATACACCGCTGGAGGAAGAACAAAGAGATTATTTACAAACGATACGTAAGTCGTCGGAGACGCTATTGCATATTTTGAATGACATTTTGGATTTGGCCAAAATCGAAGCCGGCAAGATGGTCTTACATCCTACCGATATTCTGCTAGAGGATGTTTTCGATCGCTTGATGGCTTTATTTACTCCATTAGCGCATCAGAAAGGGAATAAAGTCTCGTATAAACTAGATGATAAAGTGCCCGCTTATGTGAAGGCTGATGAGACGCGCTTATTGCAGATTCTATCCAATTTAACTTCGAATGCGCTGAAGTTTACGGAGAATGGTTCCGTTAAGATCTCGGTGAAACCTATTTCAGTTTCTTCCGATGCGACAGAATTAGAAGTGCGCGTGACTGATACAGGGATTGGAATCAGTCCTACGAATTTAGAAAAGCTCTTCAACGCGTTCCAACAAATAGATAATTCTACCTCGAAAAACTACGGAGGAACCGGATTAGGTCTAGCGATTTCACGGGAGTTCTGTAAGTTTATGGACGGTGATATCGGGGTGGAGTCAGTGGAGGGAAAGGGAAGTACGTTCTGGTTTACGATTAAACTCGCGATAGGGGATTCTTCTCTAGCGGCCAAAACGAAGAAAGACGAGAATCTTTCCATTTCAGGGACTTTGCATTCCGTACATGCGCGTGTCTTGTTAGTGGACGATAATGCCACGAATCGCAAGGTAGCAAGTCAGATTTTGATGAAGGCGGGTTGTGAGGTTTTGATGGCCTCCAGTGGCCAGGAAGCCATTGATATTTTGCAAAAAGACTCGAATTTCGATTTAGTGTTGATGGATATCCAAATGCCAGAAATGGATGGAATGGAAACTACACGTCGCCTGAAATCATTGAATCTAGCCGCTTTGCCACCTATCGTGGCGATGACGGCCTATGCGATGAAAGAAGATCGAGAGCGCTTCTTGGCGGCTGGAATGGACGATTATTTAGCCAAACCGATTCGGGCGCAGCAAATCATTCAGATGGTTTCGCGCTGGGTGTCTGAGGGTCACGCTATTACCGAAGTTTTCGTCAATAACGCTGAATTTGTGGTGGACGAAGAGGTTTTAGCCTCGCTTTCGGACGCGGTGGGCGGAGATCCTGCCTTTGTCCAAAGTATGTTAGAAGAATTTATCGCGGAGGCCAAAGAACAGATTGCGGCTGCTATCTCTGCTCATGCTGAGTCGAATTGTAAAGGAGTTCAATCCGAACTACATACCTTAAAGGGAAATTCCGGAACTTTAGGTGCGGCTCAAGTGCATTCGATTTGTGAAAAGATGGAGTTGAAAGCCAAAGTCTGTGATTTCACGCATTTCGCCACCGAGATAGTCGATCTGCAAATTGCATTAAAGAATTTTGAAGATGCGATAAAAGCCAAATTCGCCTAATATGCGCCATTTTGGCGTGTTTTCCTTTTTCGTTTCGCGAAATGTAGTGCCATTTTTTCCGAATTTATCGATTGGGTATTCATTTGCTAGGTAGGGGAAAAACCTAGCCGATATGAACCCCAATAATTACACATCACAAGCTGGAATTATTATTCAAAACGCGATGGAATTCGCGAGCCAGAATGGCCAGCAAGCCATTGAAACGGGGCACCTTTTGCAAGCCATCTTGCAAGACGACACCCAAACATCCGCCTTTCTTTTAAAGAAGAATGGCGTGTCTGTTCTACAAATTCAAGAGAAATTACAATCAATCCTTTCTTCTTACCCGAAAGTATCAGGCGCTCAGCCTTATGCGAGCAATGGCTTGCAGCAAGTTTTGACGAAAGCGGAGGCTTTGAAAACTGAATTTGGCGATTCGTATGTCAGTGTAGAGATTCTATTTCTCGCTTTAATCGAATCCAAAGATGCTGTCGCAGACCTATTGAAGTCGCTAGGCATCAACAATACAAATTTTAAGAAATCCATCACAGAATTAAGAGGAAATAGAAAAGTGAACGATCCACATGCAGAAGGTACTTACCAGTCTTTGGAAAAATACGGTAAGAATTTAAATGAATTAGCGAAAGCCGGAAAAATTGATCCCGTCATCGGACGTGACGAAGAAATTCGCCGGGTCTTGCAGATTTTATCCCGCAGAACGAAAAACAATCCCATTCTTCTAGGAGAACCTGGCGTAGGTAAAACCGCCATTGTGGAAGGTCTAGCCCAACGTATCGTCTCTGGTGACGTACCCGAAAACTTGAAATCCAAAATCGTGATGTCACTCGATATGGGACTTTTAGTGGCGGGAGCGAAGTACAAGGGGGAATTTGAAGAGCGTTTAAAAGCGGTGATCAAAGAAGTAACAGATTCCGACGGGGAAATCGTCTTATTCATTGATGAAATCCACACCTTGATAGGTGCTGGCGGCGGAGGCGAAGGGGCGATGGACGCAGCGAACTTATTAAAACCTGCTTTGTCGCGTGGTGAACTGCATGCGATCGGTGCCACGACTTTGAAAGAGTACCAAAAGTACATCGAGAAAGACAAAGCCCTCGAGCGTCGTTTTCAATCCGTTTTAGTGGAAGAGCCAGATGTCGCTGATGCGATTTCCATTCTTCGCGGGATCAAGGATAAATACGAGTTGCACCACGGGGTTCGAATCCAAGATGACGCGGTGATCGCGGCGGTGGAATTATCGAACCGCTATATCTCTGATCGTTTCTTGCCTGACAAGGCGATCGATTTAATGGATGAAGCAGCTGCCAAAATGCGACTTGAAATCGACTCTGTTCCAGAAGAAATCGATGACATTCAGCGCAAGATTATGCAATTAGAGATCGAGCGTGAGGCCATTCGTCGCGAGAATAACAAGGAAAAAGAAACGATATTATCACGCGATTTAGCGGATTTGTCAGAGAAAAGAGATGCGTTGAAGGCCAAATGGCAAGCAGAGAAATCCGTGCTCGATGCGGTCCGCGCCGAAAAAGAGACGATCGATCGTTTAAAACTAGAAGCCGAACAAGCCGAGCGTCAAGGCGATTACGGAAAGGTAGCTGAGATTCGCTACGGTCGTTTAGTCGAGTCAGAACAGAAGTTAAAAGATATGCAAGCTTCTTCCTCAGGAGAAAATTCGATGTTGCAGGAGGAAGTTACGGCCGAAAACGTAGCAGAGGTGGTGGCGAAATGGACTGGAATTCCCGTGAGCCGTATGTTGCAAACGGAGGTGGAGAAGTTATTGCATTTGGAAGATGAACTGCACAAACGGGTAGCAGGTCAAGATCAAGCGATCGAAATGGTTTCGGATGCGGTTCGCCGCTCTCGTGCGGGATTGCAAGATCCGAAGCGTCCCATTGGTTCGTTCATCTTCTTGGGTACGACGGGTGTGGGGAAGACGGAATTAGCCAAAACTTTGGCATCCTACCTATTCAACGACGAAAACGCGATGATCCGCATCGACATGTCTGAATACCAGGAACGCCATGCGGTAAGCCGCTTAGTGGGAGCGCCTCCGGGATACGTGGGCTACGATGAGGGCGGACAGTTAACGGAAGCAGTGCGTCGCAAACCTTACTCGGTCGTGTTGTTGGATGAGATCGAAAAGGCGCATCCAGATGTTTGGAACATCTTATTGCAGGTATTAGATGAAGGCCGATTAACGGATAACAAGGGTCGCACGGCGAACTTCAAGAACACGATCATCATTATGACCTCGAACATCGGCAGCCACTTGATTCAAGAGAAAATGGCGCAGATGGAAGGTTGGAATAATGCGATTGTATTGGAGGAGACCAAAGAAGAAGTAATGACTTTACTGAAACAAGTAGTCCGTCCAGAATTCTTGAACCGTGTCGATGAAGTCGTGTTGTTCGAACCATTGACTTTAGATCATGCCCGCAAAATTTTAGCGATCCAGTTCAAAGAAGTGCAGAAGCGTTTAGCGGAACAAAACATTACGCTGGAAGCTTCTGAAGAAGCCTTGAATAAACTCGCTACGGATGGATATGACCCGAATTATGGTGGTCGTCCGATGAAGCGCGTACTTCAAAAAGCGGTTCTGAATGAATTGTCAAAGGCTATTCTGTCAGGAAAAATCGTGAAAGATTCAGCGGTGATGATGGAGTTGGATGGTAAGGGGGAGCTTATATTTGAAAATGTGGAGGTGGAAATTTAAGAGTAGAGAGAGGAGATAGTAGATAATAGATAGGAGAGTAGAGATAATTTACATATTTTATCTCTACTCTCTGCTCTATAATCTCTAATCTAAAACCAATCTCTACTCTCTTATCTATACTCTATTCTGAAGGCAAACCATCCTCGTAAACCGATAAATCGCCTGCGTTCCCACACTCGTACTCCTCGAGTCTGTGGTAGCTGGAAATGGACCACCGTGGACCATTGCGCCAGAAACTTCCACACCTGTAGGGAAACCGTTGAATAATAGGCGGCCTACTTTTTGTAACAGCGTATCGATTAATTCGTCTGAAATTTCGTTTTTGGTTCCGTGAATGGTTCCCGTTAATTGTCCGTCCATTGACTCAATAAACGTCAACATTTCTGCTTCATCTTCTACTAAAATTGCGACTGTGCAAGGTCCAAAAACTTCTTCCAAAATCTGGTGATTTGCAGTAGCAGCCTCAGCCACAAATAGGGCAGGAGAAGGTAGCTCGTGCGAGGTTAATTGTTTTGCGTGTTTTGCAAGGTTAGTAACGCCGGAAGTGTAAGCAGATGCGATTCCGGGCGTTAAAAAAGTACCCAGAGGTAATTTATCTAATTCCGCGGCAAGCAAATCGAGGATGGCCGCGTCTTTTTTCTGTAAAATTAGCAGGCCAGGATTGGTACAAAATTGACCTACACCTAGGCAAACAGAACCGGCAAGTCCCGCTGCGAGAGCGGAAGGATTTTCGGCGATTTTGTTCGATAATAAAATAACGGGATTCACGCTGCCCATTTCCGCATAAACGGGTATCGGATGAGGTCTACGAACGGCTAAGTCATACAAGGCTTTTCCACCTCGGTATGATCCTGTGAAACCAACTGCCTGAATAGCTGGGTGTTGCACTAAATGGGATCCTACCTCGTTCGAAGAACCGTGAATCAAAGCGAAAACGCCTGCGGGTAAACCGCAGGAAGCGACCGCTTTTGAAATAGCTGAACCGACTAACTCCCCCGTTTTAGGATGAGCAGGGTGTGCCTTGAAAACGACAGGACATCCGGCAGCCAGGGCAGAAATCGTATCTCCACCTGCTACAGAAAAGGCTAATGGAAAGTTGCTAGCCCCAAAAACGGCCACTGGACCTAGCGGGATTTGGGTTTGAAATAAATCTGGTTTAGGTAAAGGTGCACGGTCCGGTTGAGCGGGATCGTGGATTTCTTTTTTCCAAGCAGGATTAGAGATGAAGTCTGCGAAGGCTTGAATTTGGCCCGTTGTGCGACCTCTTTCTCCCGTAATACGCGCTTCTGGGAGGTTAGATTCTGCGCAGGCGCTTTGGATTAAATCATCACCTATCGCCATTATTTCGCGGGATATGGCTTCTAAGAAGGCAGCACGCTTAACATCCGAAATGCGGCGATAAATAGGAAATGCGGCTTTTGCAGCTGCTATGGCTGAGTCGATTTCTGCCATCGAGGCGTCTTTATAATTCATTAGGCGACGGTTTGAATAAGGGTTCCAATAGGTTCAATCGTGATGTGGATGCTATCCCCGGATTGCAAGGTAAACGGCGGATCCGGGACGATGCAAGTGCCCGTCATCAAATAGACGCCTGATGGGAAGGACATTTCGCGGGTTAAATAATCGATTAATTCGGCGTGTGAGCGCTTCATTTGGGAGATTTCGGTGTCGCCTTGGAAAACGCTTTCGCCGTTTCGGATGATTTCCATCGCGATGATGGTAGTGGGTTCCAACGGTTTTTCAGTCACTAACAAGCAAGGTCCTAGGCCGGCGGCGGCGTCATAGACTTTGGCCTGCGGTAAATACAAGGGATTTTCTCCCTCAATATCTCTTGAACTCATATCGTTACCGATGCTGTAGCCCGCTAATTCTCCGTGTTTATTGACAAAAAGTGTCAATTCTGGTTCTGGCACATTCCAAAAAGAATCCTTCCGAATACGCACCTTTCCGCCCGGCCCTACGGACCGCAAGCGATTACCTTTATAGAATATTTCAGGCCTCTCGGCGTCATACACCTTGTCGTAAAAGGTATCTCCGCCAGATTCTTTAGACTCTTCCATTCGTGCGACTTTGCTGCGCAAATAAGTTACGCCAGCCGCCCAAATTTCTTGTGAATCGATAGGGCAGAGGGGTGTTTCGATTTTGGCCTCCTGAAAATTCAGGGAAACGCAATGCTGAAATAGCTGGGACTGGTTAATAAACTCATCCCAATTTCCTGGAACCGAGCAAACCAGCCCTTGCTGATCCTGCACCTGAATTCCAACTGAGGTTAAATTAATTTTATACGTTTTCATAGGTTGTCTAGTGAGGCATCAATCTCTGCTGCGTGGCGAGATGCATACGTCAATTCATAGGTACAAAGGTTATCAATTACCTGATTTACTATCGTAATCGGGTGTTTTTTGCAAATTTTCATCACTTCATTCATCTGGGCATAGCTGAACTGAATGCTACGGATTTTCATCGGCTCTTTCTCATAAATCTCCGCCTGTTCTAGCGCATCGACTGCTCCTTCTTTATAGGCTTGGATGAGTCCAGGTACGCCTAACAAAGTGCCGCCAAAATACCGAACGACCGCCACCAACACATAATGAAGATTTTGAGAGAGAATCGTATTCAAAATGGGTTTTCCCGCGCTTCCAGATGGTTCCCCATCATCATTTGATCTAGCTTCTTCAGGGGTAAATCCGAGTCGATAAGCATAACAAATGTGGCGTGCTTTCGGATGCGCTTCTTTCAAGGAAGCTAAATGGCTTTTGATTTCTTCCAAATCTTTCACCGGATATGCCCAACTGATGAATTTACTTCCTTTATCTTTGTAAAGTCCTTCAGCTGGTTTTGCGATCGTGAGATAGGAGTCGGGTATCAATGACATAAGGATAAATTTAGGCTAAGCGATGCACAATAACTATTATTTTCTGCGGATTTTATCAAGTCAATTACGTCAGATATTGATGTATGCGCGCTTAAAACAGTGTTTTTCGCAGGAGAAGGATGAATTAGTTTTAGGTTTTGAACGCCAAAACGGCGATGATTTCTACATCAAATGCTCCCTCGGTCCCCAGTTTTCTAGCTTACAATTCCCCGATTCATTCCATCGTGCCGGCCGAAATTCCATCGACCTGTTTTCTGATTTACTCTTAGCCGAAGTCCAAGAAGTGGAGATGTATGAAAATGAACGTGCCTTTGGGATTCATTTTCTAGGTAATTATGTACTCGTATTTAAGCTTTTTGGGAATCGGGCAAACTTGATTTTATACCGAGATGGAGAATATGATTCTCAATTCCAAAAACGACTAAAGAAAGACGATGAGCTTTCTCTAGATTCCATCTCGCGTTCCATCGACCAAAGTTTTGAAGCCTTCCAGACAGCAGATGGCGAGTATTTTCCACTATTTCCCACCTTGGGAAAAGAAGGGCAAGCTTGGCTTGCCGCGCGAGGATATGAAAATTTGAATCTGAATGATCGATGGGCTCTAGTGCAAAAGATGCTTCAAATCCTAGATGAAGGGACTTTTTACGTGGTTTCCACATCTAAAGGCATTGGTTTTACCTTGTTCCCGCCATCTTCCGCAACGCTATTCGAAACGACGGATCCCATTGCCGCTTTGAATCAATTCTATGTGTTGCATTATTCGGTAGGGGAGTTCACAAGGGAGAAAAGACAAATACAGGAGGGGTTAGAACGAAATTTAGCGAAATCTCAACTCTACCTACAAGAGCTGGTAAAACAAAAAGTGATAAGAGAGACCAATGTGCCATTCGAAGAAATAGGTAATATTTTGATGGCTTTTTTACATCTAGTTCCGGAGGGTGAAAGTAAGGTGGTTTTAGACGACTTTTACCGAAATCAACCCATCACGATTAAGTTAAATTCAACGCTGAGTCCTGCAGCTAATGCAGAGAATTATTACCGAAAGGGTAAGAATTTCTCCAAAGAACTGGCCCATTGGGAAGAAAATATTGCACGCAAGCAGCAGGAGATAGCTGAAATACAACAAAGAATCGCTTTGTTAGCATCCGTAAAAACTCGGAAAGGCTTGAAACCCTTTTTAGCCTTAGCGACAGATAAAAAATCCGCCGAAGAATTGCCATTTAAGCAGTTTGAGGTCGATGGTTGGGTAATTTGGGTAGGGAAAAATGCAAAGAATAACGACCTTCTTACACTGAAATACGCGAAGAAACAGGATATCTGGTTACATGCTCGCGACGTATCCGGTTCTCATGTGATTGTGCGTAACCCTCAAAATAGAACCGTGCCAGCCTTCGTCATCGAAAAGGCAGCAAGCCTAGCCGCTTATTTTTCTAAAAGACAGACCGAATCCCTTTGTCCCGTGATTGTTACCTCTAAAAAGTATGTGCGCAAAACGAAGGATTTATTGCCTGGAATGGTCATCGTAGACCGCGAGGAAGAGGTAGTTTTAGTAAAACCAGAGCTTTGGAATTAGTACAATTCCGATAAAAAGGTTAATTTAGTCAATTCAAGACCTTAAATTAACTTTAAAACTCTATGCAATCAAACGGTTTACAAACACTCGACTACCTAGTATTTCTATTTTATTTCGTGGTAGTAGCTGGTTACGGCTATTGGATTTACAACAAGAAAAAATCCGAATTATCCGACTCTAATGACTTCTTTTTAGCGGAAGGTTCGTTAACCTGGTGGGCGATTGGTGCGTCCTTAATCGCATCCAATATCTCAGCAGAGCAATTTATCGGCATGTCCGGCAATGGTTTTAGACTCGGTCTGGCCATCGCTACCTACGAATGGATGGCTGCAGCAACGCTCTTAATTGTGGCGATCTTCTTTATGCCGATCTATTTGAAGAATAAAATCTTCACGATGCCTCAATTCTTATCGCAACGATATTCACCTACAGTAAGTTTAATTATGGCTGTGTTCTGGTTAATGCTGTACATAGCAGTTAATTTGACCTCTATTTTGTATTTAGGAGCCCTAGCAATTACCACTATTTCAGGTATAGATTTTACGGTTTGTATGATTGGTATGTCTGTTTTCGCAGTGATTATTACGCTAGGTGGAATGAAAGTAATTGGATATACTGACGTAATTCAGGTCTTCTTCTTAATCTTAGGAGGTCTAGCAACTACTTATTTGGCACTCCAAATGGTATCAGACCACTTCGGTGGTGAAGGTGTGATGAATGGTATGAATCATTTATTAGCCAAAGCCCCAGAGCATTTCCACATGATATTAAACAAGGATAATGCCAATTACCCTTCTCTACCAGGTCTAACCGTGTTAATCGGGGGTATGTGGATTATCAACTTGAACTACTGGGGTTGTAACCAATACATCACGCAACGTGCTTTAGGGGCAGATTTGCCTACCGCGCGTAACGGTATCTTATTCGCAGCATTCTTGAAGATGTTAATGCCTATTATCGTGGTTTTACCTGGTATCGCAGCGTATTTATTGCACAAGGACGGCATGTTCCAGCAAGAAATGTTGAAAGATGGAGTTATCAACCAAGATAGTGCTTATCCTGTATTATTGAATTTGTTACCAGCTGGTTTAAAAGGTCTTTCCTTTGCGGCTTTAACCGCAGCTGTTGTAGCATCAATGGCGGGTAAGGCGAATTCAATCTCTACGATTTTTACGTTAGACATCTACAAGAAATACATCAATACGAATGCATCTGAAAAGCAATTAGTTTCTATTGGCCGAATAGCCGTAGTTGTTGCCATGGTATTAGCTATCGTGATTGCACCTTTAATGGGTATCGACAAAAAAGGTGGTTTTGAATTTATTCAAGAATATACTGGTTATGTTTCACCTGGTATTTTTGCCTTATTTACCTTAGGCTTCTTCTGGAAGAGAACTACGTCGAATGCGGCATTATTTGCGCTAATTGGAGGTGTTTCTTTCTCCATTTTAACGAAATACATTCCAACTTGGACTGGCGTCAATGACTCTATTTTCTATACGGCATTCCTTGATGGAGATGTGTACATGATTCCATTTATGGACCGCATGGGCTGGGTGTTTATCTTCTGTGTGGTTTCGATGGTGATTATTTCATTAGCGGATCCTAAAAGCAAGAACAATCCGAAAGGTTTGGAGATTGATGCCAAAATGTTCAAACTCGAGCCTTCTTTCATTTTAGGAACGGTCGTGGTGGTGATGGGATTGATTGCTCTTTACACGTATTTTTGGTAAAAATTACAGGCAAGGGTTTTAAAATTGTGCTGCGCAATAATTTTGTAAACCCTTGCCTGTAATTTTTCTGGAGACTTTTGGCTAAGCCGTAGGCGACTAAGCTGCGCGGCAGCGACTTTATCAACAAAACCATGAAAATCAAACTTCTGAAGAATAGATCGGATATAGGCGCCGGTACTAGAGGATCAGATATGGGCATCGATGCCCTTGAAATTGCTGCGATCAATGTAGATAACGATTTTTTTCATCGCCATCTTTTTGAAGATATTCCTACCCATAACGAAACTATCTACCAAAAGAATACCAATAGTTTTGCTAAACGAATAGACCATGTGTTACAACAGTGTGAACGCGTCTGTAACCACGTTTCTTCTACTTTAGAAAATGAGTATTTTCCTATCGTTTTATCTGGTGATCATTCTTCTGCATTGGGTGTAATTAGTGGAATAAAAAAAGCTTATCCACAGAAAAAGCTGGGAGTAGTTTGGATCGATGCTCATGCTGATTTACATTCTCCGTTTACTTCACCCTCAGGCAATATTCATGGTATGCCATTAGCAGCTTCCATGCAAATTGATAACAAAGCATGTGCGGTAAATGAGGTTTCGCATGCTACAGTCGAATCTTGGAACGAGTTGAAGAACATTGGATTATCCCAGCCTAAATTCTCGAGTGATCATTTAGTATTTTTTGGGCTACGGGATTTTGAATCAGCTGAGCAGTATATTATCGATCAAAATAGAATTCTGCATCACAAAGTAGAAGAAATACGCTCCTCGGGTCTAGCGAATTGTGTTGAAAAAGCCATCCAAAAACTGGACGAAGTAGACATGATATTTATATCTTTCGATGTGGATTCACTCGATTGTGATCAAATTTCGTATGGAACAGGGACTCCCGTAAAATCGGGTTTTAGTTCTGAAGAGGTACTTGCCATCATTGAATTATTTATCGCTACAAAGAAAGTAGTTTGTTTAGAAGTGGCTGAAATTAACCCCTTACTTGATAATAAAGGGAACAAGATGGCGGAAACTGCATTTGATGTTTTGGCCAAAATAGAGAAGCGAATAACGCAGTAGTCAGTCGACAGTGGGCAGTTTACAGTACGAAGGGAATGAGTCCGTAGGAAAAAAACCTCTAAATTCATCGCCATCGGCGATTCCAACTTTATGCTTTAAACCTATACTCTCTACTCTATTATCTATACTCTACAGCGGAGCATTGTAAAAGAGCGGAGCTCTTTTACAATGCTCCGCTGATAATCGAATCCACCACACCCGGATCTAACAACGTTGACGTATCTCCCAAGTTGGATGTGTCGCCTTCCGCCACTTTGCGAAGAATACGGCGCATGATTTTGCCAGAACGTGTTTTAGGTAAGCCTGTAACGAATTGAATCTTGTCAGGTTTGGCAATAGGCCCAATCACACGAGTTACGGTTGCTAAGATATCTTTGCGAGTCAAATCATCATTGATGGTCGGGTGTTCGCAGATAACATAGGCATAAATCCCTTGTCCTTTGATATCATGTGGATAGCCTACGACAGCGGATTCAATCACACCCGTGTGCATATTGATGGCATTTTCCACTTCTGCCGTCCCGATTCGGTGTCCAGAGATGTTCATTACATCATCCACACGACCGGTGATACGGTAGTATCCATCTTCATCGCGCATACATCCATCTCCTGTGAAGTATAAACCTGGGTAGGTAGAGAAGTAAGTCGATTTGCAACGCTCGTGATCACCATACGTGGTACGAATAATCGATGGCCATGGGTATTTGATACATAAATTACCATTTACGCCATTTCCGGTAATTTCTTTTCCATTCTCATCTACTAAGATGGGTTGAACCCCTGGTAGAGGTAATGTCGCGAAAGCCGGTTTTAATGGGGTGATTCCCGCGATAGGCGAGATCATTAATCCGCCCGTTTCGGTTTGCCACCACGTATCGACGATAGGGCAGTTGCCGTGACCTACTTTGTCATTATACCAATGCCACGCTTCTTCATTCAATGGCTCACCCACGGATCCTAAAACACGTAGCGAACTAAGGTCCTTGCCTTCAATGTGTTCATCGCCAAAACCCATTAACGAACGAATCGCTGTAGGGGCTGTGTAGAAGATGTTAACGGAATGTCTTTTGATGATATCCCAGAAGCGTCCAGCATCTGGGTAGGTAGGAATTCCTTCGAAAAGAACGGATTTTGCTCCATTTAACAAGGGACCATAAACTAAATAGGAGTGACCGGTAATCCAGCCAATGTCAGCGGTGCAGAAGAAGACTTCTCCAGGATTGTATTGGAATACGTTAGCGAATGTATAGGCTGTGTAGACCATATAGCCACCACAGGTATGAACAACGCCTTTAGGCTTTCCTGTAGATCCAGAGGTGTATAAAATAAACAAAGGATCTTCTGCATTCATCGCTTCAGCTGGGCAATCCAAAGAGGCTTCTAATTCTTCTTCTTCCAACCAAAGGTCACGTCCGCCTATCATCGAAACAGGTGTTTTAGTTCGTGTTTTTACAATGACCTTTTTTACTGATGGACAGGTGACTAAGGCATCGTCCACCGTTTCTTTCATCGGAATGGTCTTGTTGCCCCGCACAGCTCCGTCCGTAGTGACTACCACTTTACATTCCGAATCATTGATGCGATCCGCGATAGATTGAGCTGAAAATCCGCCAAAAACCACCGAGTGAATGGCACCTATTCGAGCACAAGCTAACACTGCGATAGCTAGTTCTGGAATCATGGGCATGTAAATACAAACACGATCTCCTTTTACGACGCCTTGGTTTTTTAGCACATTACTGAACTTACATACTCTCGCGTGTAATTCACGGTAAGTTAAGGTGATGGCTTCATCTCCCGGTTCATTTGGTTCGTAGATGATGGCTGCTTGATCTGGAATCGTTTTTAAATGGCGATCTAGTGCATTGGCTGTGATGTTCATTTGGCCATCTTCAAACCATTTGACCGAATAATCATCAAAATTCCAGTCTAACACTTTCGTGAATGGTTTGATCCAATCAAATTGATTTGCGATGCCTGCCCAGAATTTCTCTGGTTGCTGTACGCTTAATTCATACGTTTTTTGGTAATCTGCTAGGCTTGTGATTCTCATAATTAAATTTTATCAAATTCTCCCTGAAGGGAATAGTAGCCAAAAAGACTCATTCCAATCGATATAAGGGGAGCTAAAACAAAGGTGTAAATAATGGCAGGTACGAGGTCATTCCCGCCTTTGGCCCATAAAGGAACCGCTTGGAAATAGATCAAATAAATGCCTGCACCGATTCCTAGACCGATCCAAACTATTCCTAAAATGCGTTTGATGAGGTTCATGCTGCTGCTTTTTTATCTGATTTGATGTAAATAATTCCGATCACTACGCAGACACTAATTAAAGCAATAGGGTAGTTTAATCCCTCTAAATAGGGTTTTTGAACGACTCCAGCCGTTTGTGCATTGGACACTAAAAACGTAGCGATGGCCGGCATTAAGCCACCAAAAACACCATTCCCAATGTGGTAGGGCAACGACATCGAGGTATACCGAATTTTCGTAGGGAACATTTCCACTAAAAAGGCGGCGATGGGACCATATGCCATGGTGACAAAAGAAATCAAGAGAAAGACATAACCCACTAAGGTCCACTGATCTGTCTCGTTTATTTTAATGCTAATCTTAGATTCCGTTTTATCTGGAGAAACTTCTGTAATTACATTTTTATACGAACTACCATCCGTAAATTCTTTCGTAATAGTCATCGTATTGCCATTTAAAATACTCTTTTCAGAACCTGGAATCACGGTTTTATTGGTCACATCCACTGTTTTATACATCTGGTCAAAAATGGGGCGATACGAGAAAACGGCTATAATCATACCCGCCATCATTATCCCTTTACGTCCTATTTTATCTGATAAGGCACCAAAAATCACAAATAAAGGGGTTCCTAATAATAGTCCTATGACTAAAATCATATTTGTCTGAATATCATCCAGATTACAGATTTTTAAGAGGAAAGTCTGTGCGTAAAACTGGCCGGTATACCAGACTAAACCTTGACCCATCGTAGCCCCGAAAAGCGCTAAAAGCACATATTTTAGGTTTAGTTTATTTCCAAAAGATTCTTTTAAGGGGTTCTTGCTAATATTTCCTTCTGCTTTGGCCTTAGCAAACATGGGTGATTCCTCCATGTTTTTACGGATTAAAAGAGAGACTAGCACCATTAAAATAGAAACCAGAAAGGGAATTCTCCAGCCATAGTCATCGAATGCTTCTTTGCTCATAGATGCCCTAGTGGCCATTATGACAGCTAAGGAAATGACTAAACCTAAAGTAGCTGTCGTTTGAATCCACGAAGTAAAAAACCCGCGTCTTTCAGCGGGTGCGTGTTCAGCCACATAGGTTGCGGCTCCACCGTATTCTCCACCTAAAGCGAGTCCTTGTAAAAGTCGTAGTGTTAAGACTAAAATGGGTGCCCAGGCACCAATAGTAGCATAAGAGGGAATTAATCCGATGGCAAAAGTGGCGCCTCCCATCAGCATCAGGGTGACCATAAAGGTATATTTTCGGCCAATTAAATCGCCCAATCGTCCAAAAACTAAGGCTCCAAAAGGGCGCACTACAAATCCAGCTGCAAAAGTGGCTAAGGTATTTAGAAAGGCGGCGGTAGGATTATCTGTTGGAAAGAATTTGGTCGATAATACGGTGGCTAAACTTCCAAAAATGTAGAAATCATACCACTCGATTAAGGTACCTACTGACGACGCACTAATAATGTAGGCGAGGCTTTGTTTTTTGGTTGACATTATTTTAAATAGGTTTTAACAAATCTAAAATTTTCTGCCTAATTCTGCTAAATTTGAGCCAAAATTCTTGCCTATGTTTACCGAAACACAACGCTTCACCCAATGGTGGTTATGGCTGATTATCATTGGATCTTGGTTGACCATGATGTACTCGATTGCCACCGTATCACCGCCCACCACCAGCACATTCATGATATCATTTGTTGTGGGAATGTTATTGCCTGTGTTGTTTTGGCAAATGAAATTAGTCACTAGAATCACAGAAGAAGGTATTTATGTGCGTTTTACCCCTTTCCATTTAAAGGAGAAGTTTTACCCCTGGGATTCTCTTTCCGCTTGTTATGTTAGGACGTATAGTCCCTTACTAGAATATGGTGGCTGGGGGATTAAATACAGCTTTAGTGGGAATGGATTAGTTTACAATACGGCTGGAAATGTAGGCTTACAATTGAATTTCAAAAAAGGGGAATCGGTCTTAATTGGAACCCAAAAAGGGGAGGAGATCAAGCAGGTTTTAGCTGATATGGGCCGATTAGCCGAATCTGTGAAATAAAAGGCGTACCTTTGCGCCACATTATGAGGATGTTTGTTATTATTTCATTGCTCATAACACATCTTTATACAGTAATATGTCATTTGAATCATTGCACCTCATTGAGCCTATTTTAAAGGCGCTCAAAGAAGAGGGTTATACAAATCCTACACCTATTCAAGCCCAATCAATCCCCATTGTCCTTCGTGGCACGGATTTATTAGGTTGCGCCCAAACGGGTACGGGTAAAACGGCAGCGTTTACGTTGCCCATCATTCAGCTTTTAGAAGAGAACAAGTCGTTCCAGAAAAATAAGAAAATCCGCGCCTTGATTGTAACGCCTACTCGGGAGTTAGCGATTCAAATCGGTGAAAGTTTCAGAGCCTATGCGCGTCATACGGACTTGAAATATGCAGTTATTTTTGGAGGAGTGGGCCAAAGTCCCCAAGTTTCAGCCATCCGCAGCGGAGCTGATGTGGTGATTGCGACGCCTGGACGTCTTTTGGACTTAATGAACCAACGTCTTTTATCGATCGCAGACGTAGAATATTTCGTCTTAGATGAGGCGGATCGCATGCTCGATATGGGTTTCATCCACGACGTGAAGAAATTATTAGCCGCCTTGCCACACAAACGCCAGTCGTTATTCTTCTCAGCAACGATGCCACCAGAAATCGTGAAACTTGCGGGTAGTATTTTGAAAAACCCGGCATCCGTTTCTGTAACACCGGTTTCATCTACCGTTGAGATCATTAATCAATCAGTCTATTTTGTAGATAAAGGCAATAAGAACGATCTATTGCTTGACATCTTACAAGATACTTCGATCAAAACAGCCCTAGTCTTCACCCGTACAAAACACGGTGCGGACAAGGTGGTAAAAATGCTATTAAAAGCTAGCATTAAGGCAGAAGCGATTCACGGGAATAAATCCCAAAACGCTCGCCAAACAGCGCTGAAAAACTTCAAAGCTCAAACCACACGTGTACTTGTCGCTACCGACATTGCCGCTCGTGGTATTGATATCGACGAATTAGAATTTGTCATTAATTACGAACTATCGAACATCGCTGAAACCTACGTTCACCGTATCGGTCGTACCGGTCGTGCAGGAGCAAAAGGCGCTGCGATATCCTTCTGCGATATCGAAGAGAAAGCGTATTTGAAAGACATCGAGAAATTAATTGGGAAGAAGATTCCAGTAGTCGAAGCCCACAAATACCCGATGAAAGTCTTGCACGTGGAGAAAGCGGCCAAAAAACCGCAAGGTCAATCGCGTAATGGCGGAGGTTCTCGTCCCAGTGCTCCGGCAGCTGCAGCTAAAGATGCGAAGCCAGCTCGTTCTTTCGATAAGGCTAGTTCTGGCCGTAAATGGTACGGAAAGAAAAATACCTATTGATAATTGAAAAAATCAACTAAAATACTGCTCGTCATTGTAGGTCCCACGGCAGTGGGTAAGACCGCACTTTGTGTGGATTTAGCGAAGCACCTACAGACGGACATTATTTCGGCGGATTCCCGTCAATTTTATCGAGAACTTTCCATCGGTACTGCGAAACCTTCCGTGGAAGAGCAGGGTGGGGTAACCCACCATTTTGTCGATTCCCATTCGGTAGAGGACTATTTCTCTCCGGGTGATTTCGAGCGGGAATCTATGAAGTTATTGACGAAACTCTTCAAAAAGCACGATGTTGTAGTCGCGACAGGTGGCTCAGGATTATACTTGAAAGCTTTGATGGAGGGTTTGGATGTGATGCCAGAAGCTGATTTAGCCTTGCGCGAAACGTTGAATGCACGTTTGGAAAAAGAGGGTCTTTGGGTACTGTTTTCAGAATTGAAGCAATTAGATCCGCTATATGCTAATCAGGTAGATGCCAAAAATCCGCAACGCGTCGTTCGCGCGCTCGAAGTCTGCCTTTCTACCGGAAAACCCTATTCTGAATTTCGATTAGCTCAAAAACCAGCCAGACCTTTCCAAGTCATTAAGATCTGTTTAGAACGGCCGCGTGAAGAGTTGTATACGCGAATCGATCAACGGATGGATCAAATGCTCACGGCTGGTTTAGTGGAAGAAGCACGTGCCTTTGAGGATAAACAGCATTTATACGCCTTGAAAACTCTAGGCTACAAAGAAGTATATGCTTTTCTTCGGGGTGAATACGATGAAGAGGAAATGGTTCGCTTATTAAAGCGTAATAACCGTCATTATGCGAAGAAACAGATGACTTGGTTCAGAAACCAAGACGAGTTTACTTACTTGCATCCTTCGAATGCCTTCGTAGAAGTTTTGAAACAATTAGAGGCTTAAGTAGGCTTCAAGCCCGCCCTCGAGGTGGTCAATATTCGTGAAGCCTTTGGCCTTCAGTAGACGCATCGCAATCAAACTCTGGGTCCCATTATAACAGATAATCACCCAGTTTTTCTCTTTTGAAATTTCATCGATGCGCTCCAAAAGCGTATCCAATGAAACGTGAAAACCTCCTAGACTTAATTCATCCCATTCTCTGGGAGTCCGTATATCTAGGAGGTTTACATTTTTTAATTCAGCTTTGAATTCAGCGGCAGTCATATTAGTAGCCAGCTGCTTGCCAGGCCATCATTCCGCCTAATACGTTGCGCACATTTGCGTAGCCTTCTGCTGTCAAATAGTCTTTTGCACGTCCTGAACGAGCTCCAGAGCGGCAATGAATTAAAATCTCTTCGTTTTTTAGATGAGCAATCTCCTCTAAACGATCAGGCAATTCAGCTAAAGGGATCAAAGTCGCCCCAATGTTGAACTCATCGAATTCATACTCTTCGCGCACATCGAACAAGTTCAGTTTTTCGCCCTTGTCCATTCGCTCTTTTAATTCTTCAATTGTAATATCCATCTTATTCGTTATTTCCGTCACCTACTACCCAAACATCAATCGTATCACCCGGATGAATACTTGTTCCATCACAAGTTGCACAAGTCTGTTTGAATACAGTTCCTGCTGTTAAATCACTATTTGCCTCGTAGGTCACTTTGCCTAATTTTAAATTCATTCCTGCCAAAATAATAGACACCTCATCAATCGGTTTTCCAATCAAATCTGGCAATTCAATCTCCACATCCGCCGTTCCATTTCCAATGTATAGATCAACCTCTGTACCCTTTGGAATACTATTTCCAGCCATTATTTTACGTCCCAAAGCTTGCATGTCAATCACCTCTTTCAAACGTGGATCATTCACCTGATGCACTATCCCTTTTTTCAATCCCGCAATAACCAATTGCTGCTCCGCACTCCTTACAGATAGACCAATCAAATTAGGCATTCGGATGGTAGGAGGGGTTTCTGAATTGATCGTAATATAAATTTTACGACCTGATTTAACTAAGGCATTCGGCAATGGATATTGCGACAAGATCGTCAAAGGCGGCTTGTCCGCTACAAAGGTGCAGTCTGAAATTTCGTATTCTAGATTATTCGCATCGACTGATTCCTCCATTTTTTCCATCGACATTCCTTTCAAATTAGGAACTTTAATAGTCTCCCCGTGATGGGTACTCCAGGGTAAATACACAAAAAAGAAGGCAAAAAATAGCACCAAAAATAACGTCACTAAGATCGCGACGTGCAGGTAGAAGTCCTTTTTTGATTTAGTTGAAATGATTGCCATAGAGGGGGTAGTCTATTATACTGCAATTTACAAAATCTTATTAAAGCATAAAGCATAAAGCACAAAGAATAAAGTCAGTACTACAGTAGTATGACCTAATATTTACATTAATCATCAAAAAGGAGCTTTTGCTTTCTTTTTGATCCCATCATTATTCTTTCTTATCTATAATCTATACTCTTTACTCTATTATCTCTACTCTATTTAACAAAAAAGGGGCTTACGCCCCCCTTTTGTTTACTGACTACTGTCCACTGACAACTGACCACTGCCGACTGTCCACTGACCACTGTCTAGTACTTAAACACCTTATCGCCCGCCATTACCTCTTGCGTTTTCTCGTCAAAAGTAACGCGTTGTCCGGTGCGATAAGCCGCGTTAGACATGATGGTTGCAATTGAGTGTTGGTATCCAGCCTCGATAGGGGCATTCGGAGTTTTGCGAGATCGAACGCATTCCATCCAGTTTTTCACGTGGTTGAAAGTTAAGATATCTCCACCTGTATCTGCGTCTGTTGCTACTTTAGCCCCTTCAATTTTCATTGTAGGTAAAAGGTTCGCTTGAAGGCCCATTGCTTTTGCCTCGCGCTCACGAAGACCTCCGTTAGGAGAGATGGTATTCGTATCTAGGTTTAATTCACCTCCATTTGAGTAGTAAATTTCCTTCGTACCACCTGCTGAGTTAGAGAAACGGGAGGTGAATTGAACTTGGAAACCTTTGGTTCCCTTTCCATAATCCATTACCACAGTCATGGTGTCTGCATTTACGCGGCCATCATTCCACTGGTAGATTCCTCCGTTTGCCACGACTGAATTCGGGTGTGATAAACCGGAGAACCAATGTACTGTATCGATTTGGTGCGACATCCATTGTCCTGCAATTCCTGATGAATAAGGCCAAAATAAGCGATATTCTAAGTATTTGCGAGGATCAAATTTGTCTGCTGGGCGGTTCATTAAGTAACGTTTCCAGTCAATATCAGATTCTTTTAAGATGCTCGTTAATTCTGGGCGTCTCCAGCGACCTGGTTGATTGACGTTCCACATCAATTCCACCATTTTTATATCGCCAAATTTACCCGACTTGATGAATTCATCCGCAGCCCAGTAGTTCTCTCCTGAACGACGTTGTGATCCGATTTGAACGATTTTGCCTGAGTCTTTAACCGCTTTTAAAACCGCGCGGTTATCTTCCATCGTTTCAGCTAAGGGTTTTTCTGTATAGGTATCGCAACCTGCTTTTACAGCCTCGATGGTATGTAAAGCGTGCTGGAAGTCAGCTGTGGAGATGAAAACGGCATCGATTCCTTTGGCAGAATACAATTCCTCATTGTTTCGGTAAGTCTGGATAGATCCACCTAATTCTTTCTCTAAAAAGGCTTTTCCTTCATCTCTACGGCGGTTCCATAGATCAGATAGAGCGACCATTTCGAAGTTCATTCCTTTGGCCAAAGCCTTGAAAGGAGGCACATGCGATGCACGGTGACGATCAGAGAAACCTACGCAAGCCACGCGTACGCGGTCGTTTGCGCCAAGAATCTTGCTGTACGATTTTGGGCTAAATGCTAAAGTACCTAGAGAAGCTAGGGCACCTTTGTGTAAAAATTCTCTTCTTTCCATAGGTTGGTTTATTTAATTTCTCTGATTTTGATGTTTTTATAGAATACAGAATCCCCGTGTTCTTGGAAAAGGATTGGACCTGAATCTTGTGCTCCAAAACCATCCCACACTTTATGCTTGCTATGTGCAACTAATACTTTGAAGATATTGCTTTTGCGCTCGTATTCGATCACTTTAAAGCCATTCAACCAGTGTTGAACGATGTTATTTGGATACACAATGATACGTCCTTGGTTCCATTCGCCTATTTTCTTTTGGAAACGACCATCGATTTTGTTCGATGGAATGATGTCATACAAACTAGCTAATGTGCGATTTCCTACTGTTCCTAATTTCGCATCCGGGTGTTTTGCGTCGTCTAACACTTGGTATTCCAAGCCGATCGCTGACATGCCTGAATTATAAGATTCATTCACGAAATATTTCACACCTGAATTAGCGCCCTCTGTAAGTTTGAAATCAAACGTTAGTTCGAATGCGGAGAACTTGTCATTCGTAAGGATATCACCACCATTTCCTGATTCCTTACCACCAGAGCTATTCACATGCAGCGTGCCGTCTTCAACCGTCCAAACCGATGGAGGAGCCGTTGTCTTAAATGCTGAACGGAAGCCTGTTAAGTCTTTCCCGTTGAATAATAGACGGAAACCTTGTGCTTGTTCTTGAGCAGATACATTATTTATCGTGTAGTTGTCTACGACTACTCTGCTGTCCAAAGGACGAGGTTGCATCTCTTTTCCCGTTTGGATGCGGATATTTTTCCACATCACTTGCATGCCCGGTTTCATCTCTCCATAAATAGCGTGTACTTGGAAGGCGATAAATCCTTTCGCCGTCATGTCGTCTACTAAATAAGTCACAGGATAATCGTTAATCCAGGTACGGATCGTGCTTCCGATTGCCTCGATGCGGTAATGGTTCCAAACATCCCCTAATTTAAAGGCTTTCTTCGCCTCAGGTTTTAGCTCATTTTGAGCTAACCAACCACGGCGTGATTCGTCATAAATACCACCTGACCAGCCTCTAGTAGAGGGGTCGATTTCTGCTTGGTAACCGTGAACGCGGCCATTTTGGTATTCTGGAATAGATAAACTTCTGAATTGAACTCCAGAATTCATTTTGTTGTCTACTTTGACATCGAATTCTAGGATAAAATCTCCATATTCTTGTTCGGTAGCCATAAAGGAATTTGGTGTGTTCGCTACAGTGGTTCCCACCATCACGCCATCCTTTACTTCATATTTAGCTTGTCCATTGAGTTGCTTGAAACCTTTGAAGGTTTTTCCGTCGAATAGGTTGGTCCATTTTTGAGCTTGCGTTTGAAACGATCCAATCGCTAAAAACAAGCTTAAAAAGGGTATAATCAATTTTTTCATATGTTTATTTAGTTTTCCTTATAAGGTAGTAATCTTCGAAATTTACTCAATTATCTTAAAATAATTTAGTTCAGTAAGGTGTCAAAAACAGGTCAAGAAATTTGTAATCATCCAAGGGCGGATATCAGCGGTATTCTATTAAATTTGTAGATTAATTTGAAGAATATGCAAAAACAGACCAAAGCCATTCGTATTCAAGCCGAAAGATCTCAAAATAGAGAGCATTCGGTGCCATTGTACTTGACTTCTAGCTTCACTTTTGAGGATGCGGAGCAGGGGAGAGCAATATTCGCGGACGAAATGGCGGGCAATATCTATTCACGTTATATGAATCCCAATGTGGATGAGTTCGTGGAAAAGATGAATATGTTGGAAAATGCAGAGGATGGTATTGCATTTTCTACTGGAATGGCTGCCATTTTTGCATCAATGGCAGGATTATTAAAAGCAGGAGATCATATAGTCGCCTCTAATGCCTTATTTGGTTCATGTATCCAGATTTTGACGAAGATTACCTCGAAATGGGGAATTGAATGCACTTTCGTTCCTGGTGCTGATATCAATGCATGGAAAGGCGCTATTAAACCGAATACGAAATTCTTATTCTGTGAATCTCCATCAAATCCAGGTTTAGAGCTAATTGACTTGAAAGCATTAGCTGCCTTGAAAGAGGGGAAAGAAATGATTTTGGCCGTTGATAACTGTTTTGCGACACCTATTTTGCAAACTCCTTTGGATTTAGGTGCAGATTTAGTAATTCACTCAGCTACAAAATATATTGATGGCCAAGGCCGTGTTTTAGGGGGTGTGATCTGCGGAAAGAAAGTATATATCGATGACATTCGCTTTTTTGCGCGCCATACAGGTCCTTCTCTATCGCCATTTAATGCTTGGGTATTATCCAAGAGTTTGGAATTATTAGATCTCAGAATGCAAAAGCATTCAGAGAACGCGATGGCTTTAGCGGAAGCTTTGGAGGGACATAAAGCCTTAAATAAGGTAAAATACCCTTATTTGAAATCACATCCGCAATTTGAATTGGCAAAACGCCAAATGAAATATGGTGGAGGTATTCTAACTATTGATATTAAAGGTGGATTTGAAAAGGTAGTGGCATTTAGTAAGTTATTGAAGATAGCTTCTATATCTCCTAATTTAGGTGATTCACGCACGATTATCACACATCCAGCTTCGACCACACACGCTAAATTACCAGCAGAAGAGAAAGCTACTTTGGGGATTACCGATGGTTTAGTTCGTATTGCGGTAGGTCTTGAGTCAGTAGAAGATTTAAAAGCAGATTTCCTACAAGCCCTTAATCAAATTAGCTAATGTGGATCGCTCTGGTCGTTTGTTTGCTTTTGTTGACTGTAAATGTCGTAATAGGCGTTTATGTAGAGCGAAAGTTATCTGCCTTTATGCAGGATAGATTAGGGCCAATGAATGTGGGTAAATGGGGTTTGTTGCAGGTTTTTGCGGATCTGTTGAAGTTATTCCAAAAGGAAGACATCGTTCCAGAAAATGCCCAAAAGCGTTTATTTCTTATAGCTCCCTGGATTATATTTTTATCTGTTTTTGGGGCATTTTCTGTTATTCCTTTAAGTTCTGGCACTTTTTTGCAAGGAAGTCAAACCCAGATGGGATTGATGCTCTTAATGGGAATTGTTTCATTAGATAGTTTAGGCATTTTGTTAGCCGGTTGGACTTCGAATAATAAGTATTCTCTCTTAGGAGCAATTCGTTCCGCAGCTCAGTTAGTCTCGTATGAGATTCCTTTGGGGTTGACGATTTTATGTGTCGTATTGATTTCTGGATCGCTTAATTTACAGGATATTGCTTTACAACAAGGGATTTTCGCAACTGAAACGCAGTATTTATTTGGAATTAAAAGCTTAGGGATCGATTTGACACAAATCGGAGGTATCTTAAGTTGGAATGTGGTGCGCATGCCTTTGTATTTCTTTTTGTTCATCATCTATTTTATTGCCTCCTTAGCAGAAGCGAATAGGGCTCCCTTTGATATTCCGGAAGCTGAATCTGAACTAGTAGGAGGTTTCCATACAGAATATGCGGGTATGCGTTGGGCATTGCTATTTCTTTCTGAATATGGAATAATGCTTCTGGTAAGTGTTTTAGGCGTTATATTGTTTTGGGGGGCTTGGTATTCCCCTTTGCCTAATATTGGGTCAGTTCGTTTGGCAGATTGGACGAATGGTGAGCCTGGAACAATTTATGCTACTCTGTTTGGTTTTGTTTGGCTGATGTTGAAAGCCTATAGCTTAATTGCCCTTCAAATGTGGATTAGATGGACCCTTCCGCGTCTTCGGGTAGATCAGTTGATGTATTTGTGCTGGAAAGTGCTGACCCCCTTTGCCCTGATTTTCGTCGCAATTTCTGCGCTTTGGTCGCTTTTGATGTAAAGAGTTCGTTATAAAAAGTGTTTCTTTACAGAATTGAATCTGTTAACCTACTATCTATGATCAAACTCTTACTAAGAGTCTTTTGTATGGGACTTTTTTTTGTCCTTTCACATCAAAGTATCGCCCAAACCGTCTCTCTCCCTGTTATTTTTGGAAAAGTAACTGATGCCTCTACAGGAGAGCCTCTCATAGGAGCAGATATTTCCATTGATTCTAAAAAGTTTGGAATTAGGACGGATTCCTTAGGAAACTATAAAGTTTATTTTCCTGCTGGTGAATTGGTGATTAAAGTAAGTTTTGTGGGTTATAATCCATTTCGTTCGAAAGTGTCTCTTAAGGCGGATAGGGAATTAAATGTTCAGTTAAACAATGTAACTAAGCAATTAGAAGAGGTAATTGTTTCGAGTGCTGCGACTAAGCGCGATATTCAGACGCCCTCTTTAGGTGTTACTGTATTAAGTTTAAAAGGTATCAAAAAGCTCCCAACCATGATGGGGGAGGTTGATGTAATTCGCAGTTTGCAGTCTCTTCCAGGGGTATCTTCCGTAGGAGAAGGGGCAAATGGATTAAATATTCGAGGGTCCAATGTGGATCAAAATTTAATCTATATCGATGATACGCCTATTTTTAATCCGACACACATGTTTGGTTTGTTTTCTGTTTTTGCTTCAGATGCCATACGTGATTTAGAATTATACAAAGGAGGTGTTCCATCGCGTTTTGGAGGTCGCACTGCTTCAGTTTTGGATATCAAAATGATCGAGCCTAATACCGAGAAGTTTAAAATGCAAGGTGGAATTGGTTTAGTTTCGAATCGCGTAATGGCTGAAATTCCCATCATAAAAGAGAAATTATCTGTTTTAGTTGCGGGACGATTATCGGTAAATGATTTTTTGTTCAACTATTTTGCGCCTGATTATTTAAAAAACTTGCGGGCAAATTTTTCAGATGTGGCTACAAAGATTTATTTCCGACCTAACACGAAAAATACCATTTCTCTTTCGACCTATTTGAGTCATGATTATTACCGTGTGGATTCTTTGTTCAGTATTGAAAACGTAGTTGCGAAACAGACTTCATTTAATTATGGTCATAAAAATCTAGCTGTGCATTGGAATCACTACTTTTCTCCTAAATTAAATATGATGGTGAGTGGTTCTCTTACCGATTATATGACTAAAACCTTTGCACCAGATACGGTAAATACGATTGATTTAAATTCTTCTATCTTATATCGAAACTTGACTACTAGTTTTGATTACCAACCGAGTGAAAACCACAAGATGAATTTTGGTCTAACAGGAACACGTTATGATATAAATCCTGGTTATCTGAATGAAGGTGTTATTTCAAGGGTCGCTACGGTAAAGCTTCCTTTAGAGCAGTCCTATGAAGTAGGAATTTTCGCTGATGATGAATGGACTTTGAGTCCCAAGTTCACGGTTCAAGCTGGGCTTCGTTATTCGCACTATTATCGGGTAGGAGCGGGTGTAGTCAATGAATATCTACCAGGTCAATTACCTTCATTAAATTCAATTGTTAAAAAAACTACTTATGAGGAAGGGGAAGTGATGGCCTCTTACGGTGGTTTTGAACCTCGATTGACGATGAAATATTCGTTTGGAGAAAATATGACAATGAAATTTGGCTATAATAGGCAACAACAATTCTTTCAATTATTATCCAATAATACTACACCATTACCTACTTCACGATGGAAGACTTCGGATAGTTTTATTAAACCTCAACAAAGTGATTTCCTCTCATTGGGTTTATTCAGAACCTTTAATGAAAATGTGTTTGAGGCATCCATTGAGACTTATTACCGAGACGTAAGGAACACATTAGACTTCGTTTCTGGGGCTAATCTTCAGTTAAACCCAACAATAGAAACCCAATTAATTTCAGGAAAAAGTAAGGCCTATGGGATGGAAGTTATGGTGCAGAAGAAAAAAGGCGAAGTATCTGGCTGGATTTCCTACACTTATGCCAGAGCCTTCAATCAAATGATAGGCGATTTTCCAGAAGTTCAGTCGATTAACGGGGGAGAATGGTTTGCCACAAATTATGACAAGCCACACACGTTTAATATGATGTTGAATATTCAACCTACGACACACCATAGTTTCTCTTTTACTTTTGCGTATAACTCGGGTCGTCCTTTTTCTTCTCCTTCTGGATCCTATGAAATTGGAGGCAAAGTATACCCTGTATTTGCGGAACGTAATAATGATCGTGTTCGCGACTACCACCGTTTAGACTTCTCTTGGACGATCAATAATCCATCCTTAATTAAAAAACGTTGGGAAGGTAGCTGGGTATTTACAGTTTATAACTTATATGGTCGCCAAAATCCTTATTCGGTTTTCTTTAAATCAAGCAGAAGTGGTTTGAAAGCTTATGAATTGAGTGTTTTCGCCTCTCCATTTATCTCATTAACCTATAATTTCAAATTCTTATAGTCATGCCAATATCAATCACAAAAATAGTATTTTTCCTTTTGCTTGTTGGCATGGTGACTTGGGCATGTATAAACCCTATTAATGATTTTATTCAAGTGGATTCCACTTCGTTTACGACAATAGAGGCAGATATTTCTGATGACGCAGAATTAAGTAAAGTGCGATTAACAAGTTCTTCTAATCAACTGAATTCACAATTGGCACTTCCTATTTCGAAGGCAATCGTTTCGATTACGGATCAAAATGGCCTTAAGACTTCTTTTACAGAGGGTATTCCTCGTGGAACTTATTATCCACCAAAAGGATTTGTCGGAAAGGTTGGTTCTACCTATAAGTTGAATGTGAAGATGTTAAGTGGTCAGACTTACGAAAGCACCGAAGAAACAATGAAAGCGGTACCGGAGATTGAAAATACGATCACTCGTTTTGAAATCTTTGATCAATATTCAAAAGTAGATGTTAGGCGATCCGGTTTTACCGTATATTTAGATTTCAAAGATTTGCCATCGGAGGGGGATTATTATTTATGGAATTGGAAACATTATGAACAATTAAATTATTGTGCCACCTGTACGGATGGGGCTAAATATGATTTTAATAGATTAGATTGTGTCGTGCCTAGGAATCCCACTGATGAAGTTTTAAACTACTTGTGTGATGGTAAATGCTGGAGTATTACCACAAATAATGATTTGAATGTATTCTCGGATGCCTTAACAAATGGAAAGCGTGTAGTAGGTCGCCAGGTAGCACGTATCCCTTTTGATAATTGGTCTCCTTATTATTTCCGATTAGAACAACGTTCGATTACTAAAAATGCATTCGCTTTTTACCAATCCTTGATAGCACAAGTTCAATCATCCGGTTCTTTATTTGATGTGCCTGCTGAAACTAGGTTTAGTTTAAATATCAAATCATTGACTAATCCTACTGAACGAGTTTTGGGTATCTTTAACGTGTTTTCCGTTCGTAAAAAGATCTTTGTGATTGATCGTAAACAAAATATACCTATCAATGAATATCCAATGATTCCTCCGGTTATTGGTCTTCTCTACAGTTGTCCTCCGGGCGCAAGCGCCTTTGGATGTAAAGATCAGGTACCTTGTATGGAATCGGCTACCAGAACAAAAATTACACCAGAAGGTTGGGTATTCTAGTTTTTTAGGCACAAATTTGTTCTTTAATTAGAAATATGATCGGTGTTTTATTAGTGAATCTGGGAACTCCAGATGATCCGGGTACCCCAAGTGTACGCAAGTATTTACGGGAGTTTTTAATGGATGGTCGTGTCATCGACATACCTTATCCATTTCGTTATTTGTTAGTGAATGGAATCATTGCTCCCTTTAGAGCACCTCAATCTGCTAAAATCTATAAAGAATTATGGGAGGAGCGCGGCTCACCTCTTAAGTTTTATGGAGAAGACGTTTGTGCTTCTTTAACTGAGAAGTTAGGTGATGGTTACATGGTTCGTTTAGCCATGCGTTACCAAAGTCCGGATTTAAAGTCGGTCATGTCAGAAATGCAACAGGCAAATCTGAAGAAATTAATCGTCATTCCTTTCTTCCCACAATACGCTTCAGCTACTACGGGTTCTGTTTATGAGCGCGTGATGGAAATTATGTCGGATTGGCAAATTATGCCATCTCTTTCGATGGTGAGCTATTTTTACCAGCATCCGATTTTTGCCAAATACTTCGCAGATAAAGCTGCGAATTACCAAAAAGACGTCGACTTCGATTACTATTTATTCTCCTACCACGGAGTTCCCGAACGCCATATTCGCAAAGGAGATATCACAAAAAATACCTGTGTTTTTGGGACTTGTTGTGAAAGCATCACGGAGAAGAATCATACGTGCTACCGGGCACAATGCCACGAGACCACACGTTTAATTGCGAAGGAGATGGGTTTGAAGGCTGGGACATACGGAACAGCATTCCAAAGCCGCTTAGGCCGGGACCCTTGGTTACAACCTTATACGGATGAAACGATCAAGAAGTTGGTTAAAGAAGGGAAGAAGAAAATTTTAGCCTTCTCTCCAGCGTTCGTGGCGGATTGTCTAGAAACCACGATTGAAGTGGGTGAGGAGTACAAGGAATTATTCGAAGAAGCAGGTGGCGAGCACTGGCAATTAGTAGAGAGTTTGAATAATTCGCCGGAATATGTGGCGCTTTTAGAAGACCTTGTAAAGAACTCATAAGATGGTAGCCTTACTTTTAACTATCGTTTTTTCGGTATTATTATTGGTGAATTTTCGCGTACATGCGAAGTATAATATCGATACGAGAATCGCCATTTTGTTGAACTATCCTGTTTGTTTTCTAACCGGCTATTTTCATCAAATGGATGCGATTCCTTTTCACTGGCCCTCTACAGGGTATTCATTGGGTATTTTAGGTATTGGAATTGGTTTCGTAATTACTTTCTTATTGTCGGGCTATTCAACAGTTAAGAATGGAATGGCGCCCACTTCTTTAGCGAATAATATTTCCTTAGTGATTCCGGTGATGGTGAATCTTTTTATTTGGAAGACCGGAGGGGATTTGACTTTGTCTGTCATTGCAGGACTCATATTGTCGTTTGCTGCCATCTATTTCTGTAGTCCATCGGGAGAAGGTTCGGTACAAAAGCCAGTTATTTGGGCTTTGGTTGCCGTTTTTGTGGCTTATGGAATAACGAATACAGCCTTTAATTATTTGAATGCTGCTATCGTTCAGCAAGTGGGCGGGAGTATTTCATTTACCCTAATGCTCCTATTAGGATCACTAGCTACCGCCACGATTGTTTTAGTGTATTGGACGATCACAGGTGGAGTCACTTGGTCATTAAGATCTGTTTTAGCAGGAATTCCTTTAGGTCTTCCTAATTTCTTCTCTTTCTATTTCTTGCTAAAAGCCTTAGATGCTTACCAACAAAATGGTGCGGTGGTATTGACCATTTACAACTTAGGAGTGATACTATTAAGTGCAATAACCGCTTTGATTTTCTTCAAAGAAAAGTTGACGAACAAGCAGTGGTTAGGGATTGGGTTGGGGTGCGCTGGTATTGCGTTGATTATTCTTTAGAGTAGAGATAAGAGAGTATAGAGTAGAGATAGTAGAGTAAAGATTATAGAGTGGAGATTATGGATAATATTTAAATTTATCTCTTATCTATACTCTCTAATCTATACTCTGCGTTTTATAATTGCCCCGCAATTATAAAACGTTTGCAGTCTGCTCCTTAATCTTCTCCAGCTCATCCTTCATATTTACAACTAAACGCTGAATGGTAGAATCGTTTGCTTTTGAGCCAATGGTGTTAATTTCACGGCCAATTTCTTGGGCCATAAAGTTGAGTTTCTTTCCGTTTCCTTCGGCTAGAATTTCGATGAAATAATCTAGGTGGGTCGCTAAACGTACTTTTTCTTCTGAAATGTCAAATTTTTCGATGTAGTAAACGACTTCTTGTTCAAAGCGGTTTTTGTCAAAATCCTCTTTCAAACCAAGTTCCAAAAGCGCATTGCGCATCCGTTCACGGATACCTGGCATACGAATTTTGTCTTGCTCTAAAACTTGGGCTAATCCAGATTTGATGGCAGCGATGTATTCACGGAATTTATCTTCTACGACTTTTCCCTCCCTGGCACGGAACTCCTTACATTCTTTCACGGCTTCTTGGACGGCCTCAAAAACTACTTTCCAAAGTGCTTCAATTTCTTCTTCGTTGTCTTGCGAATGATCGGAAGTGTTCAAGCTCGGCATCGACATCGCCTGTAAATACAAGGCATTTTCGTCGATGTTTGTAACACCTAATTCAGTGGCAAAGCGCTTTAATTCTGTAAAATAGGTGGAAATTTGGCCTTGGGGTAAGATACTTTGTTCTACGTTTTCCGTGTTTTTTTGCAGATGTAAATTCAACTCCATTTTACCTCGCTCTAATTGTTGGGTGAGGTAATTGCGGATATCGATTTCTTTAGCTGATAGTGATTTAGGAACACGGCAGAAGATATCGGTAAATTTAGAGTTTAAACTTTTGACTTCGACACGGATTTGAAGGTCTTGTAGTTCTTTTTGGGATTTTCCAAAACCCGTCATGGAGTAGATCATATCGTTTCTTTTTTGGCCTTAGCCGCTTGGTAAAAAGCAAATGCAATAAATAAAAGCATCGCGATGGAAGCCCCTAAGTCAATTTTATTTCCAGTAATAACGGAAATGGGAGCAAATTTAAATTCAATGGTATGTTTCCCAGCGGGAATCGCTAAGCCACGTAAAATATAATCTGCTTGTACGTGATTGGTTTCTTTTCCATCGATATAGGCCTTCCAATCTTTGTTTCCACGGTAGTAAATTTCAGAGAATACCGCAAAGCTTGGATCCTTCGAATTAGAACTGTAGGTTAAATGATTTGGCTTATATTCGGTTAATTGAATACTGCCTTCTGTCTTAAACTCTTTAGCAGGTAGGTATGCGGCATCTTTTTGTTCCACTAAAGCCACAAAACGCGGATCTATCTTCCCAATTCCATTCAAGGCACTATCTGCTGATGGAACAAGATTAACAGCTGAAACAAACCAAGCATTGCCTAAAGCTCCGGGATTGGTTTGTGGTGTTAATTGGCCGGTCGAATCAGGGCTTAGGATGTATTTTGTATTGAGCATATTCAGGATATTCATTTGTCCTGGATTTGCAGTGAATTGCTTCTCAATTAATTCTTGGTAACGACGTAGTTTAGCTGCGTGATATCCTCCCACTGATTGGTGGTAATAGGATGTAGTCGCATCGTTCATAAAGCTGGTTGCCACATTCACCACACGGTAATGCGTAGAATCTTGTAAGATTTTTTGATCGGCTGGCGTAGGTAAAATTTGCTCATCAAGAGTCGCTTTAGAAACAAAAAATTCTTTGCCAAAATAGCGTTTTGCCACTGGAGTTAAGTCGAATATACCTAAGAGAACTAACGCAAGTAGCCAAATGGATTTTTTTACTTTTCCTGTACTTGCCACCCATAAGATGCCAGTTCCAATGAGTACAATAAAGAAGCTACGGAAGGCGTCAGATTGAAATAAATCGATTCGATCTAGTTGAATGCTTCGCCAGATTTGGTTGTTTAGTGCCGTATCTTGAATCAGAGCCCCACCAAAGTTAGGACCTTTAAAGTCAAGAAATAAGTCAGGAGCCATTCCGAAAAACAAGGCAAGTCCTCCGCTTAAACCTGCGGCATATAAAAGCGGTTTTTTGATATCGGACCAAGTGGATTTAAGTTGAATGAATCGAATTAGCCCTAATATACCCAAACTAACGAAACCTAGCTGTACAAAGGAAAGCACCATGGTGATTGCCCTGAACTTATTGAACAAGGGGAAATATTGGAAGAGAAATCCGTTAAAGAAGAAATATTTACCCCAGGCGAAGGTGATGAAAAGGGCTGTAAATCCAATGATCCACCACTTTTCTGCAGATTTAATATAGAAGGCTCCAAACAAAAACAAGAAGATCACAAGTGCACCCGCATAGGCAGGACCTGCGGTATAACTTTGTTCACCCCAATAGGCCGGACCTTTTTCTACGAATCCCAAAGCTTGCTCCTCTGGAATGCCTGCATTAGTCATCGTCTGGTAGGTGTTAGAAGCGGTTCCTCCTAAATCTCCCGCCGAGGCTCCACCCATAAAATTAGGGATTAATAACGTCCCAGTTTCAGCGATACCATAGGACCAATCAAAAGCGTAAGTTTGGTCTAAACCATCTCCACGCGATTTGTTTGCGCTTAGTTCGGAGGCACCACGCGTTGTTTCTTTAGCATATTCGTAGTTATTCCAAAGACGCATCGAGTGCGTTCCTAAAGCTAAAACTAAACCCAATCCTAGCAACAATCCGCGTTTGAACCAGTCGGCAAGGGTCTTCTGACTAATTGCCTTAGAAAAGGTGTAAACCAAGTAAAATCCAATGATGAAGAAAAGGTAATACGTAATTTGGACGTGGTTGGCATATAATTCGAGTGCCATTCCGAGCGTGAATAGGGCAGCGCCTAGCCATTTTCTATTACCCCATCCTAGTTTCACACCAGCTAGAACGATCGGAGCATAAGCCAAGGCCAAAACTTTTGAGGTGTGTCCAGCTGGGATAATAACCATGTTATACGTCGCAAAGGCGTAAAAAACGGCTCCAGCAAATCCTAAGATAGGAGAGGATCCCATCGCCCAAAGCAAAATATACATGCCTAACATCTGCAAGACAAGTAAGTTCACTGGACTTGGAAGGAGATTGGTAATGAAAGAACCTATTTTGGCAGAAATAGAATAGGGATAAGATCCTGAAATTTGGTAAGTAGGCATTCCCCCAAACATCGAGTTCGACCACCACGCATCTTCACCCGTTTTCTCTTTGTATTGTATGCTCTCCTGTGCCGCCGCCTGGGCTTGCTGAATATCGTGTTGAATCAATACTTTTCCTTGTAGAACGGGCCCACAATAGATAAAAGCGATCAATAGGAAACCCAAAAGGACAATCCCGTGGGGGGCAAAGGAGCGCAAATTAATTTTCATAGTTTATGAAATCGATACTAATTCTAATTCAAATGTTAAATCACGACCAGCCAATGGGTGATTTGCATCTAAAGTTACATGAGAATCTGTTAAGTCAGTGATAACTACCTCTACCACATGACCACCATCTTGGTGCATTGACAAAGAAGCACCTAATTCTAATTCAATGTGAGGAGGAATTTGAGCGCGTTCCAGGGTCACTGTATTTTCTGGAGAATGCTCGCCATAGGCCTCAGCAGCTGGTATAACCACCGTTTTTTTCTCACCAATCGTCATTCCAGTTACGCCATCATCAAAACCTTTGATGACCATGCCTGAACCTAATTGAAATTCAAGTGGTGTTCTTCCTACAGAAGAGTCAAAAATAGAACCGTCGGTGTGTTTACCTGTGTAGTGTACGGCAACCTTGTCGCCGGTTTTTGCAATAGACATATTGAATCGTTATAAATTAAAAAATAAGCTACAAATAACACGAATTTTCACTGGCTTTCAAAGCAAATGAACCCACCATTCACCACTCACCACCCACCATCATCTCTACTCTCTACTCTCTACTCTCTACTCTCTACTCTCTACTCTCTACTCTCTTATCTATAATCTCCTTTATTCTTTGTGCTTTATGCTTTATTCTTTACACAAAGAAGCTTGGTACTTCAAGGACAAAGTATCCCCCAGTTCAATCGCCGTCTTGAAATCAAGGCACGCATCGTCCAATAAACCCAAATGCATCAAGTTTAACCCACGATTATAATAGCTTTCCGCGTAATAGGGATACCGAATGATGGATTGTGAATAGTCGCGGATCGCTCCTTTATCGTTGCCTAATTTGGATTTGTAAAAGCCGCGGTAGAAATAATAATCCGCATTCGTTGAATCTAGGCGAATAGCTTTTGTTAAGTCAGAAATGGCTCCAGAATATTGCTCCATCGATCCGCGTGAAAATGCCCTTGCGAAGTAGATTGCTGGGTTATTGGGGGCTTTTGAAAGAGCCACTGAGAGATTATAGGTGGCTTGTTCGTATTTTTCTTGTTGAATTTGACTAAGTCCAGTTGCGTATTTAAACATACAACTACTTAGTAGAAATAGGGCAAAAAGAATAGCTAGAATACGTATCATTTGAAGGTGACGATAGTAATTCCCGCACCGCCACGGTCTGCATGTTCGTCCGTACTGTTTTTGATTTCCCGATAACGGCGTAATTGTTCCCGGATGAGCGTACGTAAAATTCCATCTCCTTTTCCATGCAGAATTTGAACTTCCGGAACACCTAAAAGTAGGCAATCATTAATGTATTGGTCTAAAATAACATAGACTTCTTCTGCTCGCTTCCCCCTAATATCTAGTTTAAGTTGAAATTGCGCCATTCGATCATTGATGTCGATGCCGCGTAGAGGGGCTGTGCTTTTCTTGGGTTGTTTGGGTGCGATGATTTTTTGAAGTCGATTCAGTTTGATCGTACTGCGAATGGCTCCCAAAGAAATGACTGCGTCTTTGCCTTTTAGTTCGAGTATTTGTCCCAAAGTAGGTTCGTCGCCACTCCCTTTAATCACCACCCAATCGCCCACAGCGATAGGGGAGTTCGCGTAGACGATTCCTGGAGTTTCAGACACGACCTTTAATGGGGCCACGGTTTTCAACTCTTTCTGCACAAATTGATCTAAATCAGCCCGTAATTCCTTCGTTTTCTCCTTGTCAGCCTCTTTTTCCTTAATCTGTCTAATGGTCTGTTCAATGCGTTGATTCGCCTCTTGGATGATCTTTTTTGCCTCAGCCTTCGCCGCATTTAACATGGCTTTCTGCTCCTCTTGTACGTGATTTTTGAGCCGCTCATAGTTTTCCTTGATGGAAAGTGCCTGCTCATTAGCGAGTGCTAAACTAGCATTTTTGCTCTCCCAAATCTGCTTCTCCGTCTCCGTTTCCAGCAATAACTTGTCAAAATCTACTTGTTTTTTGCCTAGTTTCTTTCGCGCATTTTCGATGATGGCCTTAGGCAATCCAATCTTCTGGGCGATTTCAAAGGCAAAAGAACTACCCGGTTTTCCCATATCCAAGATGAATTGGGGTTCCAAATGTTCGGTGTCGTAGCGCATCGCTGCGTTGAATAGTCCTTTTTGGCGATCAGCTAGACTTTTTAAGTTACCAAAATGTGTATTAATCGCGCCGTAACATCCTTTATCGGCTAGTTTCTCTAAGATGGATTCCGCAATCGCTCCTCCTAAAGAGGGCTCTGTTCCAGTTCCGAATTCATCGACTAAAATCAATGTGTTCTCGTTCACATGCTGCAAGAAATACCGCATGTTACTTAAATGGGACGAATAGGTACTTAATTCGTTTTCTAGATTTTGTTCATCCCCCATATCTAGGAAGAGTTGGGAGAAGAATCCCATCGTGCTGCCTTCGGCTAATGGCACTAAACAGCCGGATTGGAATAAGAATTGCAATAAACCTACTGTGCTCAATGTTACGGATTTACCTCCCGCATTGGGACCTGAAACGACCATAATGCGGCGGTCCTCTTCTAATCGAATGGTCAGTGGTTTAATCTTCTTACCAATTTTTTCGAGCGATTTCTCCAATAAGGGATGACGCGCATCGGTCCAATTAACGATCGGTTTATCTTGAATAAACGTAGGTTTGATAGCTTTGTGAGCACTTCCCCAAATGGCTTTGGCCCGAATAAAGTCAATCAGACCTAACCACGAAAAGGCGTGGGCTAAAAAGGGTGTTAAAGGACGAATTCGGTCCGACAGTTTCGATAAAATCTGTATGATCTCGCGACGCTCAGCTGATTCCAAAGACTTGATCTCATTGTTCATCGCTAAGGCATCCGCGGGCTCTAAAAAGACGGTTTTCCCGGTATCTGATTCATCTTGAACAAAACCTTTGATCTTTCGCTTGTGCTCTGCCGCTAAAGGAATCACCATCCGGCCATTTCGCAAGGTTAAGGAGAAATCCTTGCTGACCCAGCCCTCTTTATAGGCTTGGCTTAAATAAGAATCAAGTTTTTTGCGTAGGCTTTGTTCCTCTGCAATCCGCTGGCGTCGTAAATCGCCTAAAGCAGGGGAGGCCGTTTCCTTGATTTGACCATTTACATCAAATACGCGATCCAAATCCTGAATAATCGGAATGATTTGTCTGAAATCCCCCTCGCTTTCAGCACCTTTGGTGAGAAAATGCTGTGTAATTTTGTGTATTTCTGGGTATTCGGCAGAATCGATAGATGCAAAGAACCGAATGGTTTCATACAAAACCGTCAATGCGCGCTGCCAATCTCTCCACTCGTCTGCTGACAAATAATGACCTTCCAGCTGCAGCGGACTTAGATAAGAACGTAAGTCGTAATAATCTGTTTGCGGAAATTCGCCACCGTGCTCGCCCAAAATACGATTCATCTCATCGACCTGTTCTACCCATTGTTTGACCAAAGGGAATCGGTCTGAAAAACGCATTTTATCGGCATATTCCAGCCCCATCTGACTTAAGCAAAGTTGCTTAATTTCCTCTTTTACCTGGTTGAAACCCAGTTTTTCGGCAAGATTTACGGGGTAATTCATAGAGAAAAGTGCAACTTTATTTTTTCGAGTAATACCTCGTTGATTTTATAATAACTTTCCGTCGTCCAACCCGCTACGTGTGGGCTGAAAATGGTCGCTGGATAAGCGGCGATTTCAGCGAAAAGTTCTTTTTCCACCGGAGACCAAGAGGATAACTTTTCGTTTGGTAGCACATCTAGCGCTAATCCCTTAATCTGGCCGGAGCGTAATCCGTGTAATAAGGGTTGTAGCGGTGCAATGGGTCCTCTAGAACTATTGATTAGAATAATGGGCTTTTTGAACGAGTCTAAAAACTCAATGGAGATAAGTCCCCGCGTCTCAGTAGTCAAAGGAATGTGTAAACTTAGGATGTCACACTGTTCAAATAGCTGCTCCATTGTGGCTGGATAATCAGCCGACGGGGCGTATTTATCATACGCTAAAATGGTCATTCCGAAGCTAGAAAGGCGCGAAGCGACCGCTTTGCCCATATTTCCATATCCGATAATGCCGATCGTCTTTCCTTTGAGTTCAAAACCCCGATTTCCTTCTCTTTCCCACAATCCATGACGCACCTCGGTGTCTGAAGTATGTAATTTATGGGCAAGGGATAAAAGTTGTCCGATGACGTGTTCTGCCACCGCGTCAGAATTGCCCTCGTTAGCAGAGAAAACCGCGATTCCTCGAGATAGACAGGCGTCTACATCCAGTAAGTCTAGTCCTGCACCAGCACGAGCGATGAAAGTCAAAGTAGTATCTGACAGCATTTCTGCCGTGATTTTGAATTTACTTCGAACAACTAATCCCTCATAAGTCGGCAAAATCGACACAAACTCTGTTAGAGTTAAATCTGTACGCGTTTCCACCTCGAATCCCAAATTCGTTAGTCCTTCTGTCATCGAAGGATGAACCTCGTCGACGATTAAGACTTTACGCATTCATTCGATTTTTTATAAGATCTAACGCTAAAAATAAGGCTTGTAAGAAGGAACCTGGATCGGCTATGTTTTGGCCAGCAATATCATAAGCCGTTCCATGATCTGGAGACGTACGAATGACTGGTAAACCGGCTGTGAAATTCACACCTGAGTCGAAAGCTATGTATTTAAATGGAATCAACCCTTGATCGTGGTACATACCTAAAACCCCATCAAAATCCTTGAATTGCGCTTTTCCGAAGAATCCATCCGCCGGATACGGCCCAAAAATCAGGTTACCCTTCGTTCTAAATTCATCCACAACCGGTTGAATTATCTCTAATTCTTCTTGGCCTAATAACCCCGATTCTCCTGCGTGAGGATTTAAACCCAACACGGCTAAACGCGGTTTGTCAATAGAGAAATCCTCCTTTAAACTCTTCAAGAATAAGGTGATTTTTGTGCGTAACAAATCGGCGCTTAATGCCTTGGAAACCTCTAATAGAGGAATGTGGCCAGTAGCAACGCCCATTCTAAAACCATCCGAAACCATCATCATTAAAGATGATTTCGCTTCGAAGCGTTCTGTTAAATACTCGGTGTGTCCTGGGAATTTAAACTCCTCGGATTGGATATTATGTTTATTAATAGGGGCAGTGACTAAAGCGGAAATTAGTCCACGATCTAGGTCGTTTGCGGCTCTTTCTAAGCAATTAAAGGCAGCTTTCCCTGCTTCTTTGGTCTCTTTTCCGGGTTCTACGACCGTAGAAGAGTCGTCCCAACAGTTGATGACAAAGCTTTCACCAGATTTGGCTTCGGAAGCTTCTTGGATAACGGCGATGGACCACTCTTTTAATTCGAATTTTTGGCGATAGAAATCCAATACTTTAATAGATCCATAAATCACCGGTGTACACCACTTCAATAAGCGAGGACTAGCTAAGGATTTCAAGATTACTTCCGGTCCGATACCGTTGTAATCCCCTAACGTGATACCGATGATAGGTTTCATAAAAACTAATTTTTGTTCGACCTGCAAGTTAAGAAAAATCGTTCGAAGGCGGTAGAATTATTTTTCTTGGTAACGAACCCAATAAATATGGTATTTTTTTAAGTTTTCCCAAATAAAATGCGGTATTCGATGCGATTTTCACAATATATTTAGCATTTTTGTTAGAATCTCCTACTTTATTGATTATGCCAAAATCATACGTTAAGAAAATCTCTAGCCTATTAATCGCTAACCGCGGTGAAATCGCTATCCGAATTATGCGTGCTGCTTCCGAATTAGGTATTCGGACAGTCGCTGTGTATACCTTCGAGGATCGCTACTCCTTGCACCGCTATAAAGCGGATGAAGCCTACCAAATCGGAAAAGATGATGAACCTTTAAAGCCTTACTTGGACATTGAGGGCTTGATTTCTTTGTGTAAATCGAAGAAAATTGACGCTATTCACCCGGGTTATGGTTTCTTATCGGAGAACGTGGTGTTGGCAACCCGCTGTAGAGAGGAGGGAATCGTTTTTGTGGGTCCATCTCCAGAGGCGATGAATGCATTAGGAGATAAAGTAGCAGCGAAAGTGGCAGCCTTGAAGGCCAATGTGCCTATGATTGAGGATTCGAAAGGGGATTTGGCTGATTATTCTTTGGCCCTATCCGAAGCTAAACGTATTAAATTTCCCGTCATGGTGAAAGCGGCTGCCGGTGGAGGTGGACGTGGAATGCGTGTAGTAAGAACGGAAGAAGAATTAGAAAAGGCGTATCAAGAGGCGAAGAACGAGGCGAAAAATGCCTTTGGAGATGACACCTTGTTTATCGAAAAGTTTATCGATGATCCGAAGCACATTGAAGTACAATTATTAGGAGATCAGCACGGAAATTTAGTGCATTTATACGAACGCGATTGTTCGGTACAAAGACGTTTCCAAAAAGTAGTAGAGATCGCCCCTTCTTTTGGCTTAAAAGAAGAAACAAAACAGAAATTATACGCTTACGCGCTTTCCATCGGTAAAGCGGTCAATTATTATAACGCAGGAACTGTAGAGTTTTTAGTCGATAAAGACGAAAATATCTACTTCATCGAGGTAAATCCCCGCATTCAAGTAGAACATACGATTACGGAAGAGGTGACGGGCATCGATATCGTCCGCACACAAATCCTAATCGCCCAAAACTACAAGTTATCAGATCCTGGTATTTTCATTCAAAACCAAGCGGATATCCCGCTAAAGGGCTTTGCAATCCAATGTCGTATCACGACGGAGGATCCAGCGAATGGATTTAAACCCGATTTTGGAACGATCATCGCCTATAGAAATGCAGCTGGTTTTGGTATTCGTCTAGACGAAGGATCTTCGTATCCAGGGGTGAAAATTTCGCCTTATTTCGATTCGATGTTAGTAAAAGTGTCGGCCAAAGGCCGCACGCTTCGAGGTGCGTCCGAACGCTTAAACCGCGCACTAACCGAATTCCGAATCCGCGGCGTGAAAACCAACATCCCATTCTTGCGCAACGTCATCACGCACCCGGTCTTCCAAGAAGGCCACTGCACGGTGCCTTTCATTGCCAACCACCCGGAACTATTCAACTTCAAACCCACTCGCGACCGCTCTACGAAGGCGATACGCTACCTGGGAGAAGTTATCGTCAACGGAAATCCGGATGTAAAAGTGAAGCCAACGGCTCCTTTCCGCACTCCAATCATCCCGTATGTGGATCCGATGGCGGAATACCCGAAAGGAAACAAGCAATTATTAACGGAAATGGGTCCTGAGAAATTTGCGAAGTACATTCGTGATGCGAAGCAAATCTATTTCACCGATACGACATTCCGCGACGGACACCAATCGCTCTTAGCGACCCGTGTTCGTACCCAAGATATGTTAGCCGTGGCTGACGGATTTGCGAAATCCTTCCCTCAATTGTTCTCGATGGAGGTTTGGGGTGGCGCGACTTTCGACGTAGCGATGCGTTTCTTGCAAGAGTCCCCTTGGAAAAGGCTGCAAGAATTCCGTGAGGCCATGCCGAATATGTTATTGCAAATGCTTTTCCGAGGTTCTAACGCTGTGGGATATTCTGCGTATCCAGATAATTTGATCGAAAAATTTGTGGAGAAATCCTCCGAAGCAGGTGTTGACGTCTTCCGTATTTTCGATTCTTTGAATTGGATAGAAGCGATGAAAGTATCCATCAAAGCTGTTCGCGAACGTACTCCAGGTATAGCAGAAGCAGCGATTTGTTACACAGGAGATGTATTCACAAATGAAAAATACAATCTGCAATATTACGTAGACATGGCGCGTCAGCTCGAAGATGCCGGCGCTCATATGTTATGTATAAAAGATATGGCGGGACTTTTACGTCCTTTCCAAGCGGAGAAATTAGTAACCGAATTAAAGAAAGCGGTTGATTTACCTGTTCATTTGCACACGCACGATACGGCCTCTGTTCAATCAGCGACGTATTTAAAGGCCATTGAAGCCGGTGTAGATATTGTAGATGGAGCGTTAGGAGCGATGTCAGGATTGACTTCTCAGCCTAACTTGAACTCGCTAGTGGCGATGATGCAGGGTCATGCGAAAGCATCAGACCTAGATTTAGACCTGTTAAACGAATATTCGAATTATTGGGAAGCGGTGCGGACGATGTATACGCCGTTCGAATCTGAACTGAAGGCGGGAACCGCTGAGGTGTACAATAATGAGATTCCGGGTGGACAATATACCAACTTACGTGGTCAAGCGATTGCGCTGGGCGTAGGCGATAAGTTTGAACAGCTGAAGCGTAATTATACGGAGGCAAATACGCTTTTTGGAGATATCGTTAAAGTAACTCCATCGTCGAAAGTGGTAGGGGATATGGCGATTTTTATGACAGCGAATTCGTTAACGGCGGAGGATGTGTATGCCAAAGGCGCCACCTTATCCTTCCCTGAATCCGTAAAAGACTTCTTTAAAGGCGGCCTAGGTCAACCTTACCAAGGTTTCCCGAAACAATTACAGGAGATCATCTTGAAAGGGGAACACGCGATCGAAGGTCGTCCAAACGATCATTTAGCACCCATCGACTTCGATGCTGACTTCAAGTCATTTAAAAAGAAATTCCCTGAGGCTGAAGACGGATTCTTTGATTACTTATCGTACAAAATGTACCCGAAAGTCTACGAAGACTATTACAAGAATTCGGCTTCATTCGGTGAATTATCGGCACTTCCTACGCCAGCCTTCTTCTATGGCTTAAAGCAGGATGAGGAGATTATGATTACAATTGAGCCAGGTAAAACGATCATCGTGAAGTTCTTGTACATGTCTGAGCCAGATGAGTCAGGTCTGCGTAACGTGACTTTTGAGTTGAATGGCCAAGCACGCCGCATTAAGATTTTGGACAAAAACGTCAAAGTCGAACGTGCTCAACACGCGAAGGCAAAAGTAAAAGGCGATATCGGCGCTCCATTGCAAGGTCGCTTATCCCGTATCTTGGTAAAACCAGGCGATGAAGTTAAATTAAACGCGCCACTTTACGTGATCGAAGCGATGAAGATGGAATCGATCGTTTCAGCTCCATTCGAGGGAATCATCGGTAACGTAGTACTTACAGAAGGAACGGTGGTAGAGCAAGAAGACTTAGTATTGACCTTGGAAGAGGCAAAACTCCCAGAACCAAACGTGGAAGAATATTTATTTGTGTATGGAACCTTGCGTCGTGACTGTGGAAACGACTTACATCGCTTAATCGCACGTAATTCGGACTATATCGGCATGGCAACATACCAAGGTCAAATGTACCAAGTGGCCGATTATCCAGGTATCATTCCTTCATCAGATGCAAAAGACCAAGTTGTAGGTGAATTGTATTTATTGTCCAATACGATCAAATTATTGAACGTGTTAGATGAATACGAGGAATACAATACCGAAAAACCAGCAGAAAGTATTTTTGTGCGTGAGCAGGTAAAAGTGAGCTTAAAAGGCAAAGAAATTGAAACTTATGCGTATTTATACAATAAAAAAATCGACCCGAAAACGCGCATTGCGTCTGGGGATTATGTGAAAGGCTAATGAAAAATATCGTTCTTTTTTGTTTGTTGACATTTGCCGCTCAGGCCCAAAATCCGCTTTTAAAGGCGCACGCACACAATGATTACGAACACGTTCGACCATTTTTTGATGCGTTTCAGCTAGGTTTTGGCTCTATTGAGGCGGATGTATATGCAGTAAATGGTGAATTATTGGTGGGACATGAGCGTTCCCAGTTAAGCCTGAATCGCAACTTGAAAGATTTGTACATAGATCCCATTATTCGAGTTCTGAAAGCAAATAAAGAGGGTAATTTTCACCAATTATTGATTGATTCTAAGACCTCATCAGACTCCACTTTACCGCTGATTATTGCTGCATTGAGGCCCCATGCCGAAATATTACTGAAAAAGGGATTCCGAATTGTGATTTCAGGAAATCGTCCTAAGCCTTCACAATACATTGAATCTCCTGCTTGGATTACCTTTGATGGTCGTTCAGATGAGCGTTTTCCAACGAAAAAAGTGATTTTGGAGAGCGAATCTATGTTAAAATTTGGATTTTGGGGTGGCCAAGGACCAATTCCTGCCGCTTTGAAAGAAAAACTCAAAAACTACGTCGATCAAGTTCACGCGAATGGACGAAAAGTCCGTCTTTGGGCTACGCCAGATACTCTTTTAGGATACCAGGCTTTGATGGATATCGGTGTAGACTATATTGGCACAGATAAATTAAGTTTGTTAGCAGACTATTTGAAATTCGGCGAGAGTAAATAAGCCTGAGATTAAGCTTTTACAATAAAACCTATTCATATGAAAACTAGACGCGAATTTTTAGCTAAATCAGCTTTTTTTACTTTAGCATCCACACTTCCCATTTCCTTTTTTGCTGCTAAAAAATCCTATTCATTAGGTTATTCAGCTATTACCTGGAGTGGGCAAGATGAGCAGGCAATTAAAGATATTTCTGGCTTAGGATTTAAAGGAATTCAACTGCGTGCGAATACCTTCGCAAAATACAAAGACAATACGGCTGCCTTAAAAACACTATTAGAGCAATCGGGATTGCAATTATGCATGTTTTCAAGTGGTAATGTCGAAATAGATCCGGCTAAAGTAGAAGCATCTATTGCTCAGCACGTTAAGCACGCGGCATTTGTGAATGCCTTAGGAGGAACTTCGATTCAATTGACTAATTCCCTACGTAAGAAAGGGGTAAAGCCGGAGGAAAAAGACTTGATTCGTTTAGCAGAGGTAATGAATGAAATTGGTGCTAAAACGAAAGAAATTGGCATTCAATCTACCTACCATAACCACATGGACCAGTTTGGGGAAACACCAGAGGAGGTTGATTTATTGGTAACCCACATGGACTCTTCGAAGATCAAATTGCTTTTAGATGTGGCACACTATTTCCAAGGCGGAGGAAATCCAGCGGAAGCAGTCTTGAAATACCGCAAAGTGTTACACTCTTTGCATATGAAAGATGTGCGCCAAACAGAGCCTCGCTACCGTTTTGTCGAATTAGGACAAGGAAAAGTTAATTTAGAAGAGGTATTCGCCAACTTGGATAAAATCAAGTTTAAGGGCTTTGCCATTGTGGAATTAGATTCTGTCCCTGATACAGGTAAAACACCACTAAGTTGTGCAGAAACGAGTAAGGAATTTTTAAAATCTAAAATTCAGTATCCTTTTTCTTAAATTGCAGCCTAATTTAAAATCAAATGGCGAGTAAAAAGGATCCTGCAATTGGGTTTATCTTCATCACTTTATTAATTGACGTTCTTGGAATCGGCTTAATTATCCCCGTTTTACCCACCTTAATCAAAGGTTTTGTAGGCGGTGATATTTCAGTAGCCTCCCAATATGCAGGCTGGTTAATGGCTTCCTATGCCATTATGCAATTCCTGTTTTCACCTGTTTTAGGTGGATTATCTGATCAAGTGGGTCGTCGCCCCGTGATTTTAGCCTCTTTATTTGGATTCACGATTGATTATTTAGTTTTAGCTTTTGCCCCCAATATCCTGTGGTTATTTATCGGGCGAATTATGTCTGGGATTACTGGAGCTAGTTTTACAACCGCTCAAGCCTATATTGCGGATGTTTCTAAGCCGGAAGATCGCGCTAAGAACTTTGGGGTAGTGGGAGCCGCTTTTGGTGTAGGATTCATCATTGGGCCTGCCGTAGGCGGTATATTAGCCTCTTATGGAGACCGAATTCCTTTCTTTGCAGCCGCTGGTTTAACCTTGATTAATGGAATTTATGGCTATTTTGTCTTGCCTGAATCCCTAGCAAAATCGAATCGCCGTCCCTTTGATATTAGACGTGCAAACCCTTTAGGTTCCTTAAAAAACTTAACAAAATACCCCCTTATTGCCGGTTTAGTGGGTGGCTTTTTCTGCTTACAATTAGCTGGTCAGGTGCACCCTAGCACTTGGTCCTATTTTACGATGAAGGTATTTGGTTGGACTCCGGATCAGGTAGGTTATTCCTTGGCTTTTGTGGGTTTAATTGTTGCCATTGTGCAAGGAGGATTGGCACGTGTTATTTTGCCCAAATTGGGGGAAATACGAGCGATCTCCTACGGTCTACTCCTGTACGGAATTGGTTTCTTTATGTTTGCTTATGCCACTAAGTCTTGGATGATGTACGCCTTTATGATTCCTTTCGGATTAGGAGGAATTGCAGGACCAGCACTACAAAGTCTCATTACCCAACAAGTAGGTCCTGATGAACAAGGTGAGTTGCAAGGTGGTTTAACCAGTTTACAGTCGATTACGACGATTTTTGGGCCCTTATTAGCCTCCAATCTGTTTGCCTATTTTGCATCAGAACAAGCCCCTATCTTATTTCCTGGTGCTGCTTTCTTTATGGCCGCCATATTAGTACTCATTGGTTGGTTTATCGTGATGCGCTCTATCCCCAAGAAACACGCTTAAAAAAGGATGAACGGTAATTAAGCTATGCTTTTTTACCTTAACTTTCGAAAATAAACCCCTTTTAAATGAAAACAATGATCAAATCAATCTGCCTTGTGGCAGTAATGCTTGTAGCTAATGTAGCCTTTGCTCAATCGACAGAGGAAATTTTAGCTAAACACGAAGCCGCTATGGGTGGTGCCGATAAATGGGCAACTGTGAAAACAGCTGTGGTAAAGAATAAGTTTAATGTTCAAGGAATGGACATTGAAAGCAAGACGTCCTTAGTGGTTGGTAAGTCTTTTCGTCAAGAGGTGGAAGTAATGGGAAATAAAATCATTACTGTAATTGACGGAGACAAAGGTTGGATGAATCGCCCTGCCATGATGGGTGGAACGGGTGAGCCTGAAGATATGCCTAGTGAACAAGTAAAGATGTCAAGCTCACAAAAGACATTAGGTTCTATTTTAACGAATGCAAAAAAAGACGGTTATAAGATCGAGTTAGTATCTAAGGAGAAATTAGATGGTGCTGATGTGTATCTGTTAACGGTTACAAAGCCTTCTGGCGAAGATAGTAAAGTCTACGTTTCTACTGCCACTAATTTCGTAGTGAAGACACAGGCAAAAGTTCAAGCAAATGGCCAAGAAATAGATTCAGAAGTTAGCTTCTCGAACTATAAAATGGTCAACGGTTTAGCTTTCCCTCACACGGTGGAAACAGCTAATCCAATGGGTGGCATGATGACAGTGGAAACGGTTTCAGTGGAGATTAATCCAACAATTGATCCAGTTATTTTTGCAAAACCAAGCAAATAATCAAGCGTTTTTTGCTGAATTAAAAAAGGGCTTCAGTGATGAAGCCCTTTTTTTTAGGGTAAAAATTGCTGAATGTGATTCCGAGCACTTCGAATCGCTTTATCAATATCCTCTTCCGAACCCTCATAAGCCTTGTCTTCTACTTCGATGACGATGGGGCCTCGGTAACGTACATCATTCAATGCTGAGATAAACTTTCCCCAATGAATATCACCTAAACCTGGAATTTTAGGAGAATGGTATTCCAATGGATTGGCTAAAATCCCCACCCGATTTAACTTCTCTGGATACACTTTCACATCTTTTAAATGCACATGGTGAATCCGATCTGCATATGAATAGATAGGGTAGGTGTAGTCCATCATTTGGAAAACCATATGTGATGGATCATAATTTAAGCCAAAATTTGGCGATGGAATAATCGTAAATAATTCATCCCAAATCTTAGGCGTCGTCATCAAATTTTTTCCACCCGGCCATTCATCATCCGTAAAAAACATGGGGCAATTTTCAATCCCTATTTTGATCTGTAACGTATCAGCTAAGGCAATAATTTCAGGCCAAACTTCTGCAAATTTTCCTACATTATAATACACATTCTTCGTGTAATCACGTCCTACGAAGGTGTTAACACGCGATATACCTAATATGGCCGCAGCCTTGATGATTTTTTTGATGTGCTCGCGGTAAAAAGAAGCTTGAGTTTCGTCCGGATCTAATGGATTCGGATAATAGCCAAGAGCTGATATTTTGACCGGATGCTGTGCTAATTTCTCTTTTAAGCTCAATAAATCTTCTGTAGTCATTTCATCCACAGCTATATGAGAAACTCCTGCATACCTGCGCGCGTCTTTAGACGAAGCAGGCCAACACATGACCTCCACACACGCAAAATTTTGTTGATTTGCGTAGTCTAATACCTCAAATAGGCTTTTAGTAGGAAGAATCGCAGAGACAAATCCAAGTTCTAACATTTTATTTCATTTTTTCTAGTCCGTAAAACAAAGCAAAAGAACCGGTTGCTATCCAAAGACCTACTGCTTCTCTTGCTAATTCTTGATTATGCGTCTTCATGCTTAAACCATCGGTTAAGAATCCCTCCCAGGCCGTCATTTCGACCCATAATTGCAATCCTGCGAAGAAGGATAAGCAAAATAAAATGAGTAGAAGTTCGGGATTAGTTTTACCACGCATCGCTTGTAATGACGTATAAACTGCCGTAGCATAAACCGGAACCCACAAAATGGGGTCTGGATCATTTAATTGCCAATAAGTGAACATTAAAAATACTAGTCCAAATAAACCTCCCAAAACTAATTGTGCCTTTTTCATCTTAATTACATAGGTTTTTTACTGCTTCGGCTGCACCTGGATAGTTCAATTTCTGCGCTTGTTGGAAAGCAAGGCAAGCTTTATCGTTTTGTTTCGATTTTATATAGCTCAGGCCTAAAGCGTAATAGGATTTTCCAAAGGTTGGATCAATTTCTGCGGCCTTCGCAAAATCAGCTATAGCTTCGGCATAATTTTCTTCTTGAAACAAAATGTTTCCGCGGTTATAATAGGCATTGATGTCTTTGGGGGCTAATTTGATGGCTTGAGTAAAATCGATCTTAGCTTTTGCTGGATCAGCTAAAGCTGCTTGAATGATCCCTCTTTGGAGGTATCCTGCGCCTGAATCTGGCTGAGCTGTGATGGCTTTATCTGTAGGAGCTAAGGCTTTATCCCAAACTCCTTGTTCCATCAAAACTGCCCCTAGATTAAGCTGAGCAGTATATAGGGAAGGTTTTAGTTCGATGGCTTTACGATAGGCAGCTTCTGCCTCAGGATAATTTTTTTCTTGAAATAGAATGACCCCTTTGAGGTTATACGCTTCAGCTAAACCCGGATTTTTTTCAATCGCTTTCTGGAGCGCCTCTTTTGCGGAAACTGTTTCCCCTTTCTTCAATCTGGCTTTCGCCTCGTCTAACCAAGCCTCACCTGACGTTGAGCAAGCCCAAGCAAAACTAAGGCTTAGAAATAATATCAATTTTTTCATCTTTTAAAGTTAAGGGGCTATTCCAAAAAAACGATATATATTTTGAAAAAAGCAGCTTTTTTATCATATTTGTGACGGCAAATTACCAGCTCCCGCTGAATCCCCCAGGTCTTGATCGAAGCAAGGGTAGGTCGGTCGTAGCGGTGAATTTGCCATTTTTTTGTTATAAAAAATCTGACCTATGAAATTTTTCATTGATACAGCAAACCTAGCTCAAATTAAAGAGGCACAGAATTTAGGTGTTTTAGACGGCGTTACAACGAACCCTTCTTTAATGGCTAAAGAAGGAATTACCGGAAAAGATAACGTTTTACGTCATTACAAAGCGATTTGTGATATCGTAGACGGTGATGTTTCTGCCGAAGTAATTGCGACTGATTACGAGGGAATGATTCGTGAAGGCGAAGAATTAGCTGAGCTAGATGATAAAATTGTAGTTAAGATTCCAATGATCAAGGACGGTATTAAGGCCTTGAAATATTTTTCTGAAAGAGGTATAAAAACCAATTGCACGCTTGTATTTTCAGCCGGTCAAGCTTTATTAGCAGCGAAAGCAGGTGCAACCTATGTTTCCCCTTTCATTGGACGTTTAGATGATATTTCTTTTGATGGTATCGAATTGATAGAGCAAATTCGCTTGATCTACGATAACTACGAATTTGATACACAAATCTTAGCAGCCTCTGTACGTCATCCCATGCACATCATTAAATGTGCTGAAGCAGCTGCTGATGTCATGACAGGTCCATTGTCAGCGATGTTAGCTCTTTTGAAGCACCCATTAACTGATACTGGTTTAGCCCAATTTTTAGCTGATCACGCAAAAGCGAATTCATAATTAACCTAGGCGATTTTATGTCTGTTTTATCTTTTGAACAAGTAAGTATTTCACAAGAAGGTGTTAACACACTCGAAGACATTAATTTAACGATTAATGAAGGAGAATTTTATTATTTGATCGGCAAAACAGGTAGTGGGAAGAGTACTTTTTTTCGCAGTATCATTGCGGAAATTGGCCTTGAATCGGGAATTGCCTCCGTTGCAGGCTATTCTTTGAATACGATTAAGCGTTCAGAGGTGCCTTTCTTAAGGCGCAAATTAGGCTTTGTATTTCAAGATTTTCAATTGTTGACTGATCGCAATGTTGAGAAGAATTTATCTTTTGTTTTAGAGGCTACTGGTCATACGAATAAAGATGAAATTCGATTCAAGATTGAGGAGGTTTTAGCGCGCGTGGGAATGAGTTCTGCCATCAACAAGCGTATTCACCGTCTTTCAGGTGGAGAACAACAACGTATTTGTATTGCCCGATCAATTCTGAATAATCCGATGCTATTGCTAGCTGATGAGCCTACGGGGCATTTAGATCCAGAGGTTTCTTTGGAAATTATGCAATTATTCAAAGAATTAAATCAAAGCGGCATGGCGATTATCATGGCTAGTCATGATTACAATACGATGGCTAAAGTCCCAGGTAAAATCCTGAAATGCGAAGGAGGTAAAATCTTCCCTGTAAGCAGTCTTTAATCTTATTTTCCTGTATAGTAAACCACTGGAATGATACATTCTTCTAGTGAAATACCTCCATGTTGGAATGTATTTTTATAGTGGTTTACGTATTGATTGAAATTATTGGGATAAGCGAATAGATTGTCTTCTTTAGCAAAAACATAGGTGGTAGAGACATTCGGTTTCGGTAAGAAAATGTTCTCTGGTTTCCTGCAAACCATCATTTTATTGGTTGCATCCCAATTTAAATTTTTCCCTTGCTTATAGCGCAAATTCGTATTCGTATTGCGATCACCAATGATTTTAACTGGGTTTTGTACTCGAATCATCCCGTGATCCGTCGTAATGATTACACGCCCTTTTTTCTCTGCGATCTTCTTTAACAGATCAAATAGGGGAGAATGTTGGAACCAACTGGCTGTTAAACTGCGATAAGCAGATTCGTCTGGGGCTAATTCCTTAATCATGGCCATGTCTGTGCGTGCGTGGGATAGCATATCCACGAAATTATAGACGATGACGTTTAAATCATTGGTGGCTAATTTATTGAAATTGTCGACTAACTGTTTTCCTTGGTATTGGTGAATAATCTTGTGATAGGAGCTTTTAGCGTTGATTTTCAAGCGCTTTAGTTGTTCTTGTAGGTAGAATTCTTCTTGTTTATTATATCCCTCTTCATCTTCCGAATCACCTATATCATATACCCATTTATCAGGATATTTTTTTGCAATTTCAGACGGCATCATACCGGCAAAAATAGCATTTCGGGCATAGGCGGTTGTGGTGGGAAGGATGGAATAATACTTGTTTTCCTGTTCTAATTGAAAGTATTCTTGGATGTATTTATCCAACGTTTTCCATTGGTCAAAACGTAAGTTGTCGATTAAAATAAAATAAAGTGGACTCTTATCGTTTATTTTCGGAAATACGTGTTTACGAAGCATCAAGTGTGATAAAACGGGGGTTTCTGCATCAGGTTTTTGCAACCAATCTTCGTAATTTTTTTCAATGAATTTACTGAAATGGGCATTTGCCTCATTTTTTTGGTTGTTCAAAACTTCAGCCATCGATTTATTTTCGGTGGTGTCTATTTCGAGCTCCCAATACACAAGTTTTTCGTAGATTTCAGACCATTCTTTGGCATTTAAATGATCCTGGTATTGCATTGATAAGGCCAAAAATTCTTGTTGGTACGTAATATTCGTTTTCCCTTCTTCCAGTCTTTTCTTATCGAATATACGCTTAACTGAAAGTAATAATTGATTGGGATTCAGTGGCTTGATGAGGTAATCTGCTATCTTAGAACCGATAGCATCCTCCATTAATTCTTCCTCCTCTGATTTTGTAATCATGATAACGGGAAGGTTAGGACGGATCTTTTTGATTTGCAATAAGACCTCTAATCCAGACATTCCTGGCATATTTTCATCTAGGAATAAAATGTCGAACTTCTGCGTCTCTACTAATTCAAGTGCATCAGCCCCTGAATTAACCGTATAAACTTCATATCCCTTGCTCTCTAAAAACAAAATATAGGGTTTCAATAAATCGATTTCATCGTCTGCCCAAAGTATTTTATACGTCATTCTTCTTTTATTTACCTTTCAAGTATAAAATTAGCTAATTTTACATTTAATCCTCGTTAATACATGTTAATAGATTATCCTGTTCATTTAACGGAATCTGCGGTTGAAAATCTGCGCCTACTTTCTTTTCCTGAGCCTTTTCTTAGGGTTGGAATGCGAGGTGGTACATGTGGTGGTACATTTATACTTGGCTTTGATGCTAAAACTGAGTTTGACGAGGAATACCTGATTGAAAATATTCCTGTTATCATTGATCGAAGAGAATTGTTATTTGTCCTAGGAACAGAGATTTCATACGAAGCCCAAGGCAATGGTTTTTACCTTCATAAACCCGCGAAATCATGAAATTTGCAGCCATAGATATCGGTTCGAATGCCGCTCGTCTTCAAATATCCAGTGTATTGGAGAACGATGGTGTGATCAGTTTTAAGCGGATCGAATACGTGCGTTTCGCTCTTCGCTTAGGTCATGATGTGTTTGGCGATGGTTCCATTTCCCCTGAATCGGAGGTAAGGGTCTTTAAATTGTTGCATGCTTACAAGTTATTAATGGATTTACATGAAGTGAAGGATTACGCTATTTGTGCCACCTCAGCCATGCGTGAAGCCTCTAATTCAGCCGAGATTATTACTCGAATTCATAAGATTTTAGATATGAAAATCCAATTAATTGATGGAAGCCGCGAAGCAGAATTAATTAATGATGTGGTAGTTCAATCGTTGCATCCGAAGAAAAATTATCTGCACATTGATGTAGGTGGTGGAAGTACTGAATTAAATATCTACCGTCATCGGGAGAAGCTGGCCTCTAAATCCTTTAAAATAGGATCAGTTCGTTTATTAGAAGGCACAGAGAAGGAGGGGGATTGGGAAAAAATGCGTAATTGGATTTCGCAGCAGAAAGAATTAATCTCAGGTGAAATTGAGGCAATTGGGACAGGTGGAAATATCGCCAAATTATTTAATTTATCTAAGCCCGGAACAGAGGAGAAGTCAATGACTTTTGATGCTTTATTTGAGATGGCTGCCTATGTAGGATCTTTCTCTTTTGAAGACCGTGTCAATAAGCTTCGCTTAAATACGGACCGAGCTGACGTCATCGTGCCAGCAGCTTCTATCTATTTGACTGCGATGGAGTTAGCTGGTTGTAAATCGATTTTGGTACCCGATTTAGGACTGAAAGACGGTATTTTACAAATGCTCTATGACCGGTATTTAAATAGAAAGAAATAATTATTTTTCTATTCGGTAGACAAGCCCCATCGATAATACTTGGGAAAATTGCCAATTAGGGTCTTGATCATAATCGCGGAATAATACGATTTGCAGATTCGTACTGACATATTTGTTTACTTTCATTGTTATATTCGCATCTAATCGATGCACAATACTATTTGATAATGTTAGTCTAAAATAGTCTATGAGGGCTGAATAGCGGGCTTTTACATTGATATTTTCCCAAACATCTTTGTCCACGTTAACTAAATATTGGAATACGAATTGATTTCTAATATTGTCGCCTGGCTTTTCTAAACCATATAATCCTGCTCTAGAGATAGCTTGATCGAAGACAAAAGTTTGTCGTAAACTACCAATACCTATTCGGGTATAAAAAGATTTATCGGGATGGTATTCTAAACCCATCGAAGAAGTTAGGTAGGCAGGAGCAAAAAGGCTTGAAATAAGGGAGTCTACAGGAACACCTGCTTTGTTTTTCTTCCCATATTCAAATCCACTAAAGAATTGTGTTTGAAAGTTAGTCGAACCGAAAAAGTCCCATTTAGGGCTGATTCGATAACCCGCCTTAAATTCATAGGCAATACGGTCTATATTTTTACGAAGACTTTGAGTTTTATTTTGGAGAAAACCTACTTGTAAATTAAGGTCAGAATTCAAACGCCAAGATTCATTGGAAACGTTTGCTGTATGATTTAAATACCAGCCTATGGCTAAGGTATTTGTTCCCCCACCTTTCCAGTTATCACTAAAACTCGATTGATTCAAGTTAATGCCTGAGGTCATTATTTGTTTCCATTTATTTGCCGTAGAATCAGCCTTAGATACTGCTAATGCAGGCTCTAAAGCAATGAATAACAACAAAATGAAAAACAAATTATACTTCATTTGACAAAGGTACAAAAAACCTGTAGGAATGGCTTATTTTCCAATGGATAAACGTATCTGTCCTGAAAAGACCTCTAATGGCTCCAATTCAATTAATCCATCCCCCGTATTGAAGGCATCCGTATTGGCAGTCATCGGTTCTATGGCTACTGAAGTAAATCCCTCAGGCTGAAAGACAACCAGAAATGGAAATTGAATGGAGGATTGTTCCAAAAACAATGATCGCTGGTGTTTGTTGTCTCTCAATTCTGTGATGTGCTTCTTAAGGGGTTCTAGTCTAAAAACATGATCCACTTTTTCTTTCGAGAAAATAAACGCTGTCTGCCCTTGTAGACTTTCTTCTTTTAAGGGAATCATCTGCGAATCTGATAAAAAACGGCTAATTGGATGAAAATTGATGGATAAGTCCGCTATTGCTGTATCGGGGAATTTAAAATAGGGATGCCAGCCACAAGCAAATGGCATAGAAGTTGACCCAGTGTTTTTTGCTTCGAAAGTAATTTCAAGGCCACCTTCATTTAGTAAATTATACGTGTAGCTAAAGATAAAGGGGAAGGGGTAGTTCAGTTCTTCACCTTCATATACGCACTCTAAGGTGATAGAATTTTCTGCGTGTTGTTTGATTGAGAAAGGCGCTCTTGCTAATAAACCGTGAATTGCATTACCTAAAGCTAGTTCATTAATGGGTAATTGGTAATTTTTACCCTTATAGGAATAGTTTCCGTTGCGAACGCGATTAACCCAAGGGCTAAGGAGTGCACTTGGATGAAAAGGGTTACTTTCTAAAGGGTGTATTGTACTTCCAGGTAAATCAATTAATGAAATTCCGGAAAGATTTAATTCAATTAGGCTCGCACCTACCTTTTCATCTACTACTAAGTAATCCCTTGTTGTTATGTTTCTTATTTCCATGGCTTTCTACTTCACTACTTTTACCATATAGGTAGATTAACTTCAAAATTGCGCAAAGTTTCTGTTAGGGCCAAAGCCTAAAATTAAAACCTACCTTATAATTTCTTTATTTCCATTTTAACGGGATTGTGTAGGCGATTTTTTAGCTATTTTCTATGTCAATTCTATTCTTAGCAAAAACATGGTATGAAATACGCATATGAAAGGAGAATGTAGTATATATATAATAGGTATGAGAAAATTTTTAAAATTGAGTATTATTCAAACTTTGAATAGTCTTATTTGATTGATAAAACGATTAAGATTGAATTATTTAATCGTCACTTAATTACCTAATAACACCTTTTTGATTTTTTTTGAGCATATTTTTTTTTGATTTTACCGATAAATAATATACCTTGCTCGAATAAATTAAACATAAACTAAACTAAACACCTTATGAGAAAAGCTTTACTCTTTGTTGTTGCGGTTTTAACAATGACCCTCAGTTTTGAGGTTTCAGCGCAACAACGGGTGATTACCGGTACGGTAATTTCCGAGGAAAACGGTCAAGGGTTGCCAGGTGCAACGGTTCTCGTGAAAGGGACGAAAGTGGGTGCTACCACCGATTTGGATGGTAAGTATTCTATCAACGTTCCTGCGGGATCCGATGTTTTGGTTGTTTCTTTCGTAGGCCTTAAGGCTCAGGAAGAGGCAATTGGTAGCCGGTCCGTAGTCAATTTAACCCTTAAAGTCGATGCATCGCAACTATCCGAAGTGGTAGTAACGGCGATCGGTATTGCAAGGGAGAAAAAAGCTCTGGGTTACGCAGTAACTTCAGTAAGCAAAACACAGTTGGAGAATCGTCCAGAAGCTGACGTTGCCCGCGTATTGCAGGGTAAGGTACCAGGGGTAAACATTACCTCAACCAATGGTATGACAGGATCTGGTACTAACATGATTATCCGTGGTTACAAATCAGCTACTGGTAACAACCAGCCGTTGTTCGTTGTGGATGGGGTTCCATTTAATACCTCTACTAACGCGCAGAACGGATTTACAACTGGTGGAGCAACTACATCTTCTCGTTTCTTGGATATTGATCCTAACAACATCGAGACTATGTCTGTATTAAAAGGTCTTTCTGCAACCGTTCTTTATGGTGACCAAGGTAGAAATGGTGTAATCTTGATTACAACTAAATCTGGTGCATCTAAGAGAAAGGATGCTGAAGTAACAGTCAACCAGTCTGTATTCTTTAATAAGGCAGCCTCTTTACCGGATTATGGTATGGAATATGGTAACGGTTTCCAGCAAGCTCCAGGTTTCTTCTTCTCTAACTTCGGTCCGAGCATGAATACTGGTTTGTTGATCAATCACCCTTATGCTACTTCTTCTGTAGCGGCGGTCCGTGAGGCATTCCCTCAATTTTGGGTAGATGGTAAAGTGGGTGGTACTCCTATTAAGTATGAATACAAAGCTTACAAGGATCCTTCTCAAATCTTCTTTAGACAAGGTTTAATTTCCAATAGCTCTGTTCAAGTAGCAGGTGGTTCGGCTAAGACTAGCTATAATGCAAGTTTTGGTTATACAGATGAACAAGGCTTTACTCCAGGAAATGAAATGAAGAAGTTTAACTTCGGATTAGGAGTTAGATCTGAAATTACTGATAAGTTATCGGTTAACTCTTCTTTCACTTTCGCTAAAACTGATTTAATCTCTCCTCCTGCAAACGCATCATATGGTTCAGGATCTGATATTCCTTCTGTTTTTGGTCACGTATTGTTTACTCCACGTTCAGTGGATTTAGAAAACCTTCCGTATGAGAACCCTGTAGATAAAAGCTCTGTTTACTTTAGAGGTGGAAACGATATCACTAACCCTAACTGGTTGGTTAAATATTACAAGAATACTTCTAACGTGAGTCGTTTCTTCAACTCGACTTCTTTGAACTATGATTTCAGCAATAACTTCTCTGTGACTTATCGTTTAGGTCTAGATACCTATTCTGAATTACAAGAGCTCTTATACAATAAAGGTGGTGCTACTGCTAACCTAGCAACTAAAAACGGTTACTATAGAACCATTAATATTAATAATACGATCTGGAACCAAGACTTAATCTTGAATTGGAAGAAAGACTTTTCTGATAAATTCAGCATGACTGCTTTATTTGGTGCAAACTCTCGTTTTGATACTTATGCCCAGTCTGGTGTGGCTTCTCAAGGCCAATTGGCTTTTGGGTTGTTCAGACACTCTAACTTCGCTACCTCTTCTAGTAATGATGCCTATTCAGGTGGTACTATGAACTATGGCGTAGATGAGCGTAGATATGGTTTGTACACTAACATTACTTTAGACTATTCTGATTACTTATTCTTGAACTTGTCTGCTCGTAATGACTGGACTTCTACAGTAGAAAAAGAAAACAGAAGTGTATTGTATCCTGGAGGATCTTTATCTTTCATCCCTACTACGGCATTTGATTGGAGTTCTTCTACATTGAAATACCTTAAGTTGAGATTTGGTTATGGTACTTCAGCGGGTTATCCTAGCCCATACAGTACACGTAATGTCTTAGCTCAGTCTGCTAGAGCTTTCGATGTAGGTGGATCTGTGACTGCTACTCACTCGGTATCTAATACCTTGGGTAACCCTAACTTGAAGCCTGAGCTTCATGGTGAGGCAGAATTCGGTGTGGAAGGTGTTATGTTCAACAATAAGTTGAAATTTGATATCTCTATTTATGAGAAAAACACGACGAATTTGATTACGAATGCTCCGATTGACCCAGCAACAGGTTTTACAACAACTGCTATCAATATTGGTCGTATCAGAACTCGTGGTGCTGAATTCCAAGCTACTGTAACACCAGTATCTACGGCAAGTGGTTTTGAGTGGAACTCTACTTTAAACTGGGCTACATACAAGACTTTAGTAATGGAATTAGGTGGTGGATTATCTGAAGTAGTAGTGGCTGGATTTACCGATTTAGGTAACTTCGCAGTTCCTGGTCAGCCATTTAACGTTATCAAAGGTATTGGCTTTGATAGAGATCCTGCTACAGGACAGCCTATCATCCTTTCTACTGGTGTACATAAGCCTACTAACGAACCTGTAGTATTAGGTGATCCTAATCCGGAATGGACTGGTTCATTCATCAATAGCTTCTCTTACAAAGGTTTTACCTTAAGCGCTATGATGGAATACCGTCACAAAGGTGTAGTAATGTCTAATACAGTAACGGCAACTTTAGCTCGTGGTGTAACCAAGGATCCAGTTGCTGATCGTGAAATGACTTTCATCATGCCTGGTGTAAGACAAAATGGTACTAATCCAGATGGAACGCCAATTTACATCAAAAATGATCGTCAAATTTCTGCTTCTGATTATTTCTTCTCTGGATACCAGGGAGCTACAGATGAGCCTAACGTATTTGACGGATCTACGATTCGTTTGAGAGAAATTTCTTTGGCATACAGCTTGCCTAACAAATTGATGTCTAAGACTCCATTCAAGAAAGCATCTTTTGCTTTGAGCGGTACTAACTTATGGTTCCTTGCCCTTAACTTCCCACCAAACATGAACTTCGATACTGACGTATTGGGTACTGGTGTAGGTAACGGACTTGGATTTGATTTCGTAACTGGACCTAGCTCTCGTAGATTGGGTGGAACGTTGACTCTTACATTCTAACTCCAAACTAAAAATGATAATGAAAAGATTTATATATGGTCTGACGATGGTTGCCGGAATGGTATTCGCAACGTCATGTTCGGAGAAACTGGATGAATTATTGGAAAACCCGAATGCAGTTAATGCAACTACTGCATCTCCTGATTTCCTTTTGAATAGTATCCAGCTTAACTACCAAAGTTTATGGTATGGTGTATCAGATCGTGGTGCACGTTTGACTCGTCAAATTAACCAAGGATCTGCCTTGTATGAAGCAGCTTATTCAGCTGGTTCTACTAATGGAACGTGGTCTAATGCTTATGCGAACATTTTAGCGGACGTCGAGTTTTTGTTGCCTTTGGCACAGAAGTCGAATTTGCAACGCCACATGGGTATAGCTAAGACAATCAAGGCAATGGTCTTGATGGATCTAGTAGATACCTATGGTAATGTTCCGTTTACTGAAGCATTGAATGCAGCTAATTTCAATCCTAAAACAGATGATGGTGCTACTATCTATGCTGCGGCATTGAAATTGTTAGATGAAGCTTCAGTTCACTTTGCTGCAACTACTTCAGGTGGAACACCTAACGATTACTTTTACGCTAGAAATTATACACGTTGGGGTAAATTTGTTAATACACTTAAGTTAAAGTATTACTTGTATACGCGTTTAGTAAATGCAGATGCTTCTAAGACTGAGATTAATAAGTTGATTACAGCAAATACACTTATCGGAACTGGTGATGATTTCGTTTTCCGTTTTGGTACTACAGCTGCAGATCCAGATTCTAGACATCCTAAGTTTGCTGGTCAGTATACTGCCGGTGGTGGTGACTACCAATCTACGGATTTCATGCACCATTTGACTGTTGAAAAAGGTTTCGATGATCCTCGCGTTCGTTACTACTTGTATCGTCAAGTATTGACTAATACGACGAACGTAGATGAGCAAGAGTGTATTTCTCAGATTGCTCCTCCACACTACTTAGTTGGAAACTATTGCTACTGTAATCCTGCTGGTAACAAAGGATACTGGGGTCGTGATCACTTAGATCCAGACGGTATACCACCCGATGGTTTAAAACGTACAGCTTATGGTGCATTCCCTGCTGGTGGTCGTTTTGACAATAGTTCAGGTGCTCCAGTTGCAAACCCTGCTTTGGGTATGAAAGGTGCTGGTATTCACCCAATCATGTTAGCTGCTTATGTTGATTTTATGTTAGCTGAAGCTGCTCTTACTCTTGGAACTACAGGCGATGCAAAGACTTTGATGCTATCAGGTGTTAAGAAGCATATGGACTATGTTCGTGCTTTTGCAGTTGCTGGTGCTGAAGGTGCTACTATTACGGCTTTTGAGCCTGCGGCTACTTTCACTTCACGTGTAACTAACTATCAGAACTATATAGGTGCTCAGATTGATGCTGCTTCTTCTAACGACGCTAAATTAGACGTTGTAGCAAGAGAGTATTGGTTGTCACTATATGGTAATGGTATGGAGGCTTATAACTTGTATAGAAGAACTGGTAAGCCATCTCGTATGCAGCCTGGTTTAGAAGCGGTAACGGGAGTTTTTGTTAGATCATTCTTGTATCCTAACAACTACCTTGTGACCAATACTTCTGCAGTTCAGAAACAGAATCTAGCGACTCAAGTGTTCTGGGATAAGAATCCTGCATCACCTTGGATTTATTAACCTTAAAAATTAGAAAATATGAAAATGCTAAGATATAGTTTCGGATTGTTGGCAACTATGCTCATCTTTCTAAGTTCTTGTAGAGATTTTGTGGAACCTGCTGTTCCATACAAAGATTTTGATACAGGAGCTTATTTGAGAACTATTGCCAGAACAAGCACGACCTTTAACTTCTTTGATTTGGCTAGCTCTAAGTTTGCGCTGACCATTGAAGCAGTAGATAAAGAAGATGGAAAGACGGTTCAGACCGTAGAAGTTCGCGTACGGCACAGACGTTTAATTGCAGGTGTAGGATTAAAATACACTCCTGCAAATGATGTTCTAGTGAAGACACTTCAAGCTGCTGATTTCAAGCCTAACGATAATACTCGTTTCTTGAGATCAACCTTTGAAGTAACAGCTGCAGAAGCTATTGCAGCAGTAGGTTTGACCGCTGCGGGTATTAGTGGAGGTGATGTATTTGAATTCCGTTTGGTATTGAAAGATAAGTCTGGAAGAGTATTCTCTTCTGACAATGTCACTACTAACGTTGCAGGTGCTCCTTTCTATGATTCTCCGTTCCAGTATCCAACGTCTGTAGTATGTCCTTCTGATTTAGCAGGTACATATGATTTCGATGCATTGGAGACTTTCTGCGGAAATACTTACAATGGAAAAATCACTTTAACGGCAGATGCTGCATCTCCTGGATCATACAAAGTTTCTGATGGTACCTTTGGTGCATGGGATAGTTGTTATCCAGATACTTGGGGATCAGGTAACGTAAAAATCAGTGATGCTTGTGGTAAGTTGACCATGAGTGGTGCAGATAAGTATGGTGATTCTTACTCTATGACTGTTAAGAGTGTTACTCCTGCTCTTCTTACTTTTGAGTGGAAAAACACTTACGGTGAGTTCGGTACTGTTGCTGTTAAGTCTAACCCTGGTAAACCATGGCCGGCTACTTTGAAGTAACAGGTTAAATCCTAAGATTATAAAAGGCAACGTCTATTGACGTTGCCTTTTTTTTGTTATTTCTAGTACGGTTCTTGAAAATTGGTATGGAACTTAGAATTTTTCTATAACCCCTAATCCGAATAGAGCAAAGTCATATTTCACTGGATCTATTGGTTCAAATTCTCTTAAAATGGAATCTAAATCAACTACAGCTTTGGCATCATTTTGGTCTCGTTGTAATAGACCTAGTTTTCGTGCTGTATTTCCTGAATGAACATCAAGAGGTATGGAGAGTTTTGATGGGCTAATTTCCTTCCATAAGCCAAAATCTACACCTTTATTATCTTTTCTGATTAGCCACCTAAGCATCATGTTAATTCTTTTTGAGGCAGACCCTGTTCTTGGGTCGGAAACATGCTTTTGAGTTCTTTTTGGATGTGGTAGCTCGAAGAATATATTTTTGAACTCTGAGATGGATTCCTGAATTGTATAGCTAGCAGTCAATTCATTAAATACACTCTCTAACCCTCCATGGTTTACATAGATATTTCTTATTGACTCTAAAAAATAGCTGAAATCTATACCATTAAATGTCCTATAGTAAAATTTAGATATTTGATCACTCTTGTAATCATCACAATTCATAATAAAATCATAAGGACTCTCACCCATTATTTGAATCATTTGATTTGCAGCTCCCAGTATCGCTTTTCGGTTTCCCCAGCTAATAGTGGCAGTTAAAAAAGCTGCAATTTCGATATCTTCTTTTAATGAAAACTGGTGAGGAATACTTATGGGATCTAGTTCAATGAATTCAGGTCTATTGAATTCATTTACTTTATAATCAAGGAATTCTTTTAATTCAGTTTTAGAAAGACTATTCATATAGAAGGAGGTTTCTGTCTTTTTTCCTCGAAAGATGAAATGGCTTTTCCCTATATAGAGAATTTCCTTTTCTTGCTTAAGACTTAATTAGAAAGTGTATTTGAAAAGGTTTCGATTTATACAGGGCGGTTTTAAATCGAAATTCACCTAATTACGGCTCCATTTTTATGAAATTATTTTCGGCTGAATAAAGCAACTAAACGAGATGGAAGTGAAAAGATCCAAACTAAAACCGTAATAGCAACCGAAAATGCAGCTATGAAGGGATATGAAAGTATAAATAATACCTCAAAAACTACATGACCTGCAGTAATAGGCCTTTTTCTTTTATTCATATTATTGCAACAAATAAGAAATTTCAGCTCTAACCCGCTTATCAACTGCATTTAACTTTTCAAAAGCTTTAGGAGATAGTTTAATGATTACTTTGCTATCCCCGTTCGGTAAGCGCCCGATTACCTTTACCCAAATACTTTGATTGTTGGTTAGGTTCTTAACTAAAACTAGGGTTCCAATAGGGGCTGAACGGTGAAGTGCAAGGAATTTTCCTGAGTTATCAGGTACATCAATTAATTCAGCAATACCTGTTTCAATTTTCTTTTTGATATCCTCTGGTCCTTTTTCTTTAACAGGTGTTGTCTCCTCTATTGAGGTTGTGGCAGGAACTGTAGCAGCTTTTGCAGGTAATAAACTTGATTTATCTACAGAGATAGTAGAGTTTGAACTAGCTGGATCAGAAACGATTAATCGTTGCCCTTCTTGTAAACGATCGGATGTCAAATTATTCCATTTTCGCAATTCTGCCATGGTTACTTTATGCATATTAGCTACAGACAGTAATCCTTGTTTAGGTGCTACGATATGTATCTCTGCATCTTTAACCGGCGTTTCAGCTACTATTTCTTCGATAACTTTAGGTGCAGGGTTACTTTCCTCTAAATAATGCAGTGGTATGTAAACGATTTCACCTGTTTTTACTGGAATTTGTATGTCTGCATTGGCAGATTTGAATTCGCTTAAGGATAAATTATAGCGCTTTAGGATAGAGAAAAGAGATTGCTTAGGACCTACTTTAAATAATAAAAATGTCTTATTATTCTCCTTTTTTAATCCCAAAGAATCAAGGCTACTTGCTTCTAAAGATAGCTGCAATGTGAATAAAAAGGCGATTAGTAGGGTTAGTCTATAATTTTTCATAAATAGTCAATTTCAGTTTATCCTTTATAAAAATCAATTGTTCATTGAGTAGCGAAAAGGTTTGGAATCCGATGGTATCTCCTTCAGCGATCTGTTCTAACAGAATTGTCTCAAAAGCTAAATTACATACCCGAAGGTAGTTTTTCCACCCATTATCGTAAAGATAATAAGAAAACCATAGCTTATCATTTCTTTCAAAATAATCTATGCCTTTCGCAATCGTTTCGTTGAATTGCTTTTGAAAGAAGGCTTGAAAGTCTTTGAAATATTCTTGACTTTCATCAAAATGCTGTGGGACTTGAAATGTAAAGGTATTTTCCGTACTAATAGGACGCGGTTTTTCTTCTTTAATCAATTTTAATGGCTCGAACGAATAGGTTTGAATAGACTCAATACCCGGGTTTTTTGCTTGCTGTAATTTGATAAAAATAGCTTCGTTTTCTGAACCTTGAATAAAGTTTAATTGAGCATAATCGGACGGAGCTTTGCCAATTAGCTGCACCGATTTAGTCCCTAGTTGATGCGAATGCCAAAAAGCTTCTCCATTCCCCCTTGTTTCAATCCATAAACGAGGTTCTTCAACAGATCCCCAATAACGGATACTCCAAATAGGTTCAGCAAAGGAATGTTCAAAAAATGTGGACAAAGGATCGAATGTTTGGAAATTATGTGCAAATTTGGCAAAAATCTATCGAAAAAACGTATTTATTATGCTCTATGGCAAAAAGGTAGTCGCGATTATTCCGGCTCGTTTCGCATCCTCTCGTTTTCCTGGCAAGCCTTTAGTTGATATAGGAGGAAAGCCAATGATTCAGCGAACTTATGAGCGTGTGAAAGCGGTAGAGGGTTTTGATCGCATAGTCGTTGCAACTGATGATGAGCGTATTTTTGATGCTAGTGTAGCTTTCGGTGCGGAGGTGATGATGACGGCTAAAACGCATTTAACAGGAACTGATCGTTGCGCTGAAGTGTTAAGTCGATTAGGCGAATCAGTTGATTATGTCATCAATATTCAAGGTGATGAGCCTTTCATCGAGCCCGAGCAGTTGAGAGAAGTAGCTGCCGGATTCACTTCTGGAGCGCCTATTTTGACATTGATTAAAAAAATCACAGATCAGGAAACTCTTTTTAATGTGAATACGCCTAAAGTTATTTGTGACGCGGAAGGTCATGCGATTTATTTTTCTCGCCAAACCATTCCTTTTTTACGTGGGGTAGAGCCATCAGATTGGTTGAATAATCACACCTTTTTTAAGCATATTGGTTTATATGCCTATCGCGCAGATATTTTACCCGGATTAAGCGCACTGAAACCTACCTCTTTAGAATTAGCAGAATCCTTAGAGCAGTTACGTTGGGTGCAAAATGGTATTCGAATTAAGGCGATTGAAACCCAATTTGAAACGGTAGGAATTGATTCTCCGGAGGATCTAGAAAATATTCAAAAAATGGGACTAATTTAGCCTTTAAAGCGGTATATTTGCTAGATTTTTGGCATAATTAACTGTCAAATATGCGATTGTACACATGCAAAGACCGAATATAAAAGACGTATTACGCGAAAAGATTTTAATTCTTGACGGCGCAATGGGTTCTTTAATCCAACAATATAATTTAACGGATGCCGATTACCGAGGTGAACGATTCAAGAATTTCCCACACGAGGTAAAGGGAAATAATGATTTATTGTCGATCACACGTCCTGATGTGATCAAAGAAATTCACGCGAAATACTTTGCCGCAGGTGCAGATATCGCGGAGACTAATACCTTCTCCGGAACTTCCATTGCGATGGCAGATTACCACATGGAGGATTTGGTCTATGAATTAAACTTCGAGTCAGCGAAAATTGCGCGTGAAGTTGCGGATGAATTTACAGCCAAAAATCCTTCGAAGCCACGTTATGTCGCTGGATCCATTGGACCAACGAACCGCACGCTTTCCCTTTCTCCAGATGTGAATGATCCGGGTTTCAGGGCAGTCACTTTTGATGAATTAGTGATTGCTTACACCGAACAAATCCAAGGTTTAGTGGATGGAGGGGCTGATTTACTCTTAGTTGAAACGATTTTCGACACTTTGAATGCGAAGGCAGCCTTGTTTGCAATCGATCAATATTTCAAACAAAATCCGTCCAAGCCTTATTTGCCAGTGATGGTCTCTGGAACGATTACGGATGCCTCAGGGCGTACTTTATCAGGCCAAACAACGGAAGCCTTCTTGACTTCTGTTTCGCACATGCCTTTACTTTCAGTAGGCTTAAACTGTGCTTTAGGAGCAGATTTAATGCGTCCTTATGTAAAGACGTTGAACGATAAATCCCCTTTCTTAGTTTCTGCTCACCCGAATGCGGGCTTGCCGAACGAAATGGGTGAATACGATCAATCTCCCTCTGAAATGGCAGTTATCATCGATGATTTCTTAGCGAATGGCTTCTTAAATATCATTGGAGGGTGTTGCGGGACTACTCCAGCGCACATTCAAGCGATTGCGGAAGTAGCTGCGAAACACAAACCTCACGTGATTCCGGAAGAAAATGTGAATCAAAAGCTATCGGGTCTCGAGCCTTTAGAGATTACCGAATTAACCAATTTTGTGAACGTAGGGGAGCGTTGCAATGTAACGGGTTCGAAGAAATTTGCGCGTTTAATTCGCGAAGAAAAATTCGAAGAAGCGATTGCAGTGGCTCGTGAGCAGGTGGATGGTGGTGCACAGATTTTGGACATCAATATGGATGAAGGGATGATTGATGGTGTGAAAATGATGCCTCAATTCCTGAATTTATTGATGGCAGAGCCTGATATCGCGCGTTTACCTATTATGATTGACTCCTCGAAATGGGATGTGATTGAAGCCGGTTTGAAGTGCGTGCAAGGTAAATCGGTGGTTAACTCGATCTCGTTGAAAGAAGGTGAGGAGAAATTCATCGAATCCGCGAATTTGGTAAAAATGTACGGTGCTTCAGTGGTCGTGATGGCCTTTGATGAAACGGGTCAAGCGGATTCGTACGAGCGTCGTATCGAAATATGTCAACGTGCCTACGATATTTTGGTTGATAAAGTCGGTTTCCCAGCGCAGGACATTATTTTTGATCCCAATATTTTAACAGTTGCCACAGGAATCGAGGAGCATAATAATTATGCGGTTGATTTCATCAAGGCAACGAAATGGATTAAAGAAAACTTGCCACATTCGAAAGTTTCGGGTGGGGTTTCGAATATCTCCTTTTCTTTCCGTGGAAACGAATTAGTGCGTGAGGCGATGCATACCGTTTTCTTGTACCACGCGATTAAGGCGGGTATGGATATGGGAATCGTAAACGCCAGTCAATTAGGCGTTTATGATGATATCGATGCGACATTACGCGATTTGTGCGAGGATGTTTTATTGAATCGCAATCCTGAATCGACGGAGAAATTAGTGGCTTATGCGGAGACAGTTAAGTCCGCAGGCAAAGAATTAGTAGTCGATGATGCTTGGAGAAAAGAACCAGTGAACAAGCGTTTAGAACACGCCTTGATTAAAGGTTTGACTGAATTCATCGATGAAGATGTAGAAGAAGCGCGTCAATTAGTGGAGCGCCCGATTCAGGTGATCGAAGGTCCGCTAATGGATGGAATGAACGTGGTGGGGGACTTGTTTGGCGAGGGGAAAATGTTCTTGCCACAGGTCGTTAAGTCAGCGCGTGTGATGAAAAAGGCCGTGGCCTATTTATTGCCTTATATCGAAGCGGAGAAAGAAGGTGGGAAGAGTTCATCGGCTGGGAAGATCTTGATGGCGACGGTGAAAGGCGATGTGCACGATATTGGAAAGAATATTGTGGGCGTGGTTTTGGCTTGTAATAATTACGAGGTGATCGACATCGGTGTGATGGTTCCTTGCGATAAAATCCTAGCTGCGGCGAAGGAGCATAACGTAGATATCATCGGTTTATCCGGTTTGATTACGCCTTCCTTAGATGAGATGGTGTATGTGGCCAAAGAAATGGAGCGCCTTGGTTTCAAAGTGCCTTTGTTAATCGGTGGAGCCACAACGTCTCGTATTCATACCGCGGTAAAAATTGATCCTCACTATTCAGGACCGGTGATTCACGTATTAGATGCGTCTCGTTCTGTGCCGGTGGCAGGTCGATTAATGCAAAGTGAATTAACGTCACAAGAAATCTTTAACGAGATTAAAACGGAATACGCTGAATTGAGAACGGCTCACGCCGCCCGTCAGCAAGAGAAAAATTACTTGTCCATCGATCAGGCGCGTGCAAAATCGAGCGGCATCGATTGGACTGGATTTAAATCGAAACAACCTTCCTTCTTGGGAGTGAAGTATTTTGAGGATTATTCGTTAGAAGAAATCGCGAAATATATCGATTGGACTCCGTTCTTCTCCACTTGGCAACTGTCAGGTAAATATCCACGTATTTTCGATAATGAGGTGGTGGGAAAAGAAGCGAAGAAATTATTTGATGATGCGCAGGCTTTATTGAAAGAGATTATTGCAAATAAATCGCTACAGGCGAAGGCCGCTTTAGGTTTCTTCCCGGCGAACTCGCTAGGGGATGATATTATCTTACACGATTACATGGAGAAGGCACTAGAGGTTGCTTGCGAAAAACACGGTTCACACAAACAGGTTTCTTACGAGATTCAATACAAAGACGAATCTTCAGACAAGAGCCAATGGTTGCACCATTTGCGTCAGCAAGGTCAAAAAGCAAGCACGCTTCCTAACCGTTGTTTAAGTGACTTTATTGCTCCATTAAATTCGGGCGAGACAGATTATATCGGTGCCTTTGCGGTGACGACGGGACTGGGAATCGAAGCACTTTTAGATAAGTATGAAAAAGAGCACGATGACTATAACTCGATTATGGTCAAGGCTTTAGCAGATCGTTTAGCGGAAGCTTTCGCCGAATTATTGCACGAACGTGTGCGCAAGGAGTATTGGGGCTATTCGGCTGAAGAGTCTTTAAGCAATGAAGATTTGATATCAGAGAAATACGAAGGTATTCGTCCGGCACCGGGTTATCCAGCCTGTCCAGATCACACAGAGAAGAAGCGTTTATTTGAATTGTTGGATGCGGAGAAGCAGATAGGGATTCAATTAACGGAAAGTTATGCGATGTACCCGGCCTCTGCGGTGTCTGGATTCTATTTCTCTCATCCGGAGAGTACGTATTTTGGTTTAGGTAAGATTGCCAAAGACCAAGTGACAGATTACGCGAAACGTAAAGGCATGTCCCTAGACGACGTAGAAAGATGGTTAAGCCCCGTATTGAATTATGACTAAGATTACTAAATACTTTGAAGAAGCGGCGGGAAAAACACTTTTCTCGATCGAGATTATTCCACCGATGAAAGGCCAGCATTTGGGCGAATTAATGTCGCACATTGAGCCTTTGATGGAGTTTAAGCCGCCGTTTATTGAGGTGACGTATCACCGCGAGGAATATGTGGAAAAGTTGGTAGATGGGGTATCGAAACGTATTCCCATTCGCAAACGTCCAGGTACTTTAGGAATCTGCGCCTCCATCATTCAGCGTTTTCAAATTGAGGCAGTACCACATGTAATTTGTGGAGGGTTTACCAAAGAAGAAACCGAGGATTTTTTGATCGATTTACATTACTTAGGTATTGAGAATGCGCTTCTGTTGCGAGGTGATCAAGAAAAAGGCGAAAGCCATTTTATACCTAAACCGGGTGGCCATGCCTATGCGAATGAATTAGTGGCGCAAGTGGCGGCGATGAACCAGGGTATTTTATTGCACGAAGAAACGGAGTCATTACCGACGAATTTTTGCATTGGCGTAGCCGGTTATCCTGAGAAGCACATTGATGCGGTTTCATTCGATCAAGACCTACAGTATTTAAAACAAAAGGTAGATGCGGGTGCGGATTACATCGTGACGCAGATGTTCTTTGATAATGCGAAGTATTTTGATTTTGTTCAGCAATGCCGTGAAATGGGGATTCACGTTCCCATCATTCCAGGCTTGAAGCCTTTAGCGACTGAACGTCAATTAGAGATTCTGCCGGAGATTTTCCATTTAGAAATTCCGTCAGTATTTGTTTCTGAGGCGCGTAAATGCTCAAATAACGCAGCCATCAAGCAATTAGGGATTGAGTGGGCAGTTCAACAAGGCAAGGAGTTAATTCAAGCTGGTGTGCCTGCTTTGCATTTCTATACGATGAGTAAATCCGATAGCGTGCGTGCCATCGCAGAAAAATTATTCTAATGAAAGTCTTAGTCTACGGTGCCAGTACGAACCCAAGTCGATATGCCTATATCGCGACGGAATTACTTTTGCAGCATGGACATGAGGTTTCTTTAGTAGGAATTAAAAAAGGGGAGGTGTTGGGATTGACCATTCAGCAGAATCAACCTTTGCTACAAGATATCGATACAGTAACACTATATGTAGGACCGGCGAATCAGGATGGTCTTTATGACTATCTTAAGTCAATAGCTCCTAGACGTGTTATTTTTAATCCAGGTACAGAAAGTCCGGAATTAGAAAGAGAATTAGAAAAAGCGGGTATTCAAACAGAAGAGGCCTGTACACTTGTTTTATTGCATACAGGCCAGTTTTAGGCTCTTATTGAGCTGTTAACGTAAACTCAAATTCCTCCATAATCAAGTTCGCTAGCAATTTCTTGCAAGCATTTGTTACCACCTCATTTGCTTCAGCTTCAGAAGATGCATCCACTGTTAATGTGATGTGCTTGCCAATACGAACGCCTGCCACTTGGTTAATACCTAAGTTTTGTAAGCCAATAAGTACCGCTTTTCCTTGAGGATCAAGGATTTCTTTTTGAGGCATTACGTTGATTTCAGCTAAGAATTTCATTATTTGTTTGGATTTAAAAGGAAAATAAGGCCGGATAGGAGGATGTATGCGATCACTAAAACCGGAATTGCTGCAAATTTAAGCATAACAAGGGCAGCAATGCAAAAGATTAGGAAAATGAATTTTACTTGATTGCTTTTCCAATCCCAGGTCTTGAATTTAAAGGCCAATAAAGGCAATTCGCAGACTAACAGATAACTCATCACTACCGCATAAATCAATAGGCCTTTGAATGATAAAATATAGTCACTGTATTCTTGCTGAAAATGTAGAATCATGGGTAGGGAAGCAATTAAAAGGCCATTTGCTGGCGTAGGTACGCCGATGAATTGGTCGCTTTGACGGGTATCAATATTGAATTTGGCTAAACGATAGGCTGACATCAATACTAAAGCAAATACCATAAATGGCTTATAGAATCCGAATAATCCTACTGTGCATTGTGTTCCGCAGCTTTTTTCTACTAAACCAAACAAGATAAAAGCAGGCAAAACCCCAAATGACACCATATCTGCTAAAGAGTCCAACTGTTTCCCTAATTCGGAATAGGCCTGCAAAGCACGCGCTAAAAATCCATCAAAAAAATCGCAGACAAGGGAGATGAAAATACAATAGGAGGCACTTACTAAATCGCCTTGCATTACGAACCAAAGTCCGATGCAACCCGCCAATAAATTACCTAGCGTTAATAAGTTAGGGATTTCTTTTTTCATGCTTTTACGAATGGATTGGATACTTTTTCTTGACCTATGGTCGTGCTTCCCCCGTGTCCAGGGTATACAATCGTTGATTCAGGTAAGGTATATAATTGCGTTTGGATACTCTTCACTAAATCTGCGTGGTTGCATAAAGCGAAGTCAGTTCTACCAATACTCTGTCTAAACAACACATCTCCATCAAATAATAGGCCTTGATTTTCAAAATACAAAGCCACGTGTCCAGGTGCGTGACCCGGTACAAACAAGATCTTGATTTCCATTTCACCTATTTGTAATACTTGGTTGTCCTCATACCAAACATCTACTTCAGAGGGTTGGTAGTGGGGGAATCCATATACTTGTGCCCGATTTGCCGCATCTTTCAAGAGCGGTTCATCTTTCGGGTGTAGGTAAAAAGGAATCTTGAATTCTTGTCTAAAATATTCTACACCTAGCACATGATCTATATGCGCGTGGGTATTTAGAATATGTGTTAACGTAATGTTTTTTTCTTCAATAAAGCTTTTTATCGATTGACGCTCCTCAAAAGTGTAGCATCCCGGATCTACGATAATGCCTATTCCCTGGGAATCCCAAATGATATAGGTATTTTCTCGAAATTGATTTACGGTGAAGGCTTGATGGAAGATCATATTTATTTACCTAAAAGGAAGATACAAGGTTTTTTGTGTAAATCAGGTTGCGCTTTAGCCCAGTCACTTGCCTTTTTTGTTTGAACAAATCCGGAAGGTGCAGTCACGTCACAAGCAATGCAAATTAATGAATCTGGGGCACATTGTGCTATCAGATCTTCTAACATTGCATTGTTTCGGTAGGGAGTTTCAATGAAGATTTGTGTCTGACCCCATTTAGCTACTTCTCTGTCTAGTTGCTCTATCTTGTTAATACGGGCTGCTTTGTCGATAGGAAGGTAGCCGATGAAGGCGAAACTTTGGCCAGAAAATCCGGACCCCATTAATCCTAATAAGATAGAAGAAGGGCCTACTAACGGAATGACTTCGATGTTTTGTTGCTGTGCAATCGAAACGGCTAAAGCTCCAGGATCTGCTACCCCCGGGCAACCCGCTTCTGAAATAACGCCGATATATTCGACTGAACTATGTTTTTTATAAAAATCCGTAACCGTTTTAGGTTGAGTGTCTTTATCTAACACCTCAAAAACCAAGCTGTCAATATGAATCCCTAGTTTCAATTCACTAATGAATCGCCTTGCTGTGCGTACATTTTCGACTAAAAAATGTGTCGTCTTTTGAAGCGTTGCTAAGATTTGTTGGGGTAAGACTTCGGATGAAGTGTTTTCAGCAATCGGACAGGGGATGAGAAATATTTTCATAAAAACGGTTGAAGTGCCTGCAGAAATAGCTCAGGCTGGTCTGCTTGCACCCAATGGCTCGCACCTGGAATCTCTAAAACTTCAAAATTAGGAAAAATTTCTGCAATGTATCGTTCGTCTTCCGGTTGAATATAAGGCGAATCTGCTCCTTTAATGAAAAACGTTTCGGTATTCGAGGCAGCAGGGACAAGTAATTCGTGCCCCACGACATCGATATTTTTAGTGATTACTTTCAGATTAATTCGCCACGCAAATTGCTGCTCCGCGTTTCGGTAAAGGTTCTTTAAAAGGAATTGACGCACGCCTTCCTTCTCTTCAAAGCGCTTTAAATGATCATTCGCAGCTTGGCGACTCTCCAGTGAAGTTAAATCAAGGCTGTTTAATCCTTCCAAAATTTGGGTATGGTGCACCGGATAGAATTTAGGAGCGATATCCACAATGACGATTCGGCTAGCCATTCCTGGATGCAAAAGGTCGAATTGCATGACAACCTTGCCTCCCATACTGTGACCGATTAAAATGGGGTTTTCTAATTGATGCTCCTGAATAAATTCCAATAAATCCTGGGCCATCACCTCGTAATTAAATTCATCTCCCCAGGGTGATTGTCCGTGGTTTCTTTGGTCCACTAAAAATACGCGGTGATTTTCAGAGATCGCTTTTCCAAAACCTAACCAATTATCGGAGGTCCCAAAAATGCCGTGTAGAATAATAACCGGCGTGCCCGATTCCCCAAGTGCGCGATAAAATAATTTCATTAGGCTAAGTAAATGGCTTTTTCCTTACGTTTTGTCAATTCTCCGATAGGGCTCAATTCAAATCCATTCTCAAGCGCGAATGCCTCGAATTCAGCCGTATGCTCCGCTTCCACGGCGATTAACAATCCACCAGATGTCTGTGGATCAGCTCCGATATAACGTTGTCGTTCAGAGATATCTTCACTCAAGCGTTCACCATAACTCGCTAAATTGCGTGCTGTTCCACCTGGGAAGCACTTTTGGTCTAAATAATGATCTATATTAGGTAGCAATGGTAAGTTTTCGAACGCAATTTTAGCACTTAGTCCTGAACCATCCGCCATTTCCACTAAATGTCCGAATAATCCAAAACCTGTCACATCAGTTAAGGATTTAACATAATTTAATGGACCTAGCTTTTCTCCAAAGCTGTTTAAGGTACTCATCTGCTTCACCGCGCGAGCTAAATCTGCAGGACTAACGATGCCTCGTTTTTGTCCAGTAGATAAAATACCTACGCCTATTGGCTTCGTCAAATAAAGCATACAGCCTTTCGTAGCCGTATCATTCTGTTTTAAATGTTCTTTACGTACTTTTCCAGTCACAGCAAGCCCAAAGATTGGTTCAGGAGAATCAATCGAATGACCTCCTGCTAATGGAATTCCTGCTTCTGCACAAGCCGCGCGACCACCCTCTAATACTTGCGCCGCAACCTCAGGGGCTAATTTATCTATCGGCCAGCCTAGGATCGCAATCGCCATTAGTGGACTTCCACCCATGGCATAAATGTCAGAAATCGCATTGGTAGCCGCAATTTTCCCAAAATCAAACGGATCATCCACAATCGGCATAAAGAAATCCGTCGTCGAAATAACTGCCTCTCCATTCTGCCAATCAAATACCGCCGCATCATCTCGGCTCTCGTTTCCGACTAATAAGAGGGGGTGTGAGGCTTTGGGTTTATCAGATTTAAGGATTTGGTCCAAAATCTGAGGCGATATTTTACATCCGCAACCTGCGCCGTGACTAAAGGAAGTTAATTTGATATTTTCTGACATCTTGTTTTTTTACTTTGAAAGAAGTTTTAAAAAAGCGAGGGCGGAAATTTATTGCGCATCACAATTTTAGCCCTCGCATTTTTTAAAACTCTTTATGATGCGCCATTCTGAATAAATCGTCCTTACTCAATGACTTGAAATACTCGTAGGTAATCTTTAACCCATCAGCACGATTAACCTTGGGCTCCCAGCCTAAAATGCTGCGTGCTTTTGTGATATCAGGTTTACGTTGTTTGGGATCATCTGTAGGTAAGGGTAGGGAGATCAATTTCTGCGATGTACCCGTTAATTTGATGATCTCCTCGCCAAACTCCTTAATCGTTATCTCATCCGGATTTCCGATGTTCACTGGTTGAGCATAATCGCTCAATAAGAGACGGTAAATGCCTTCGACTAAATCATCTACATAGCAGAAAGAACGCGTCTGAGAGCCATCCCCAAACATCGTTAAATCCTCCCCACGTAAAGCTTGTCCAATAAAAGCAGGTAATACACGTCCATCATTCAGTCGCATACGTGGACCATAGGTATTGAATATCCGAACAATGCGTGTTTCTAAGCCATGGTACGTGTGGTAGGCCATGGTCATCGCTTCTTGGAAACGTTTGGCCTCATCATACACGCCACGAGGACCTACTGGATTCACATTTCCCCAATACTCTTCCGGTTGAGGATGTACATTAGGATCTCCGTAAACCTCTGAAGTAGAGGCAATCAATACACGCGCATTTTTCACACGAGCTAAACCTAGGCAATTATGTATCCCTAATGAACCCACCTTTAAGGTCTGAATAGGGATTTTTAAATAGTCAATAGGAGAGGCAGGCGATGCAAAATGCAAGATGTAATCTAATTCACCTGGTACGTGGATGAACTTCGATACATCGTGGTGAAAGAATTCGAATTGCTCCAAATGGAACAAATGTTCGATGTTCTTCAAGTCACCCGTAATTAAGTTATCCATGGCGATCACGTGGTAGCCCTCTTTGATAAAGCGATCACATAAATGAGATCCTAGGAATCCAGCTCCGCCGGTGATTAAAACTCTTTTCATATTAGTGTATGGTTTGACGGCCGATGGAATAATACGTGTAGCCTAATTCTTGCATTTGGCTTAATTCATATAAATTTCTTCCGTCAAAAATGACTTTATTCTTTAATAAACTATCCATTCTCTCGAAGTCAGGTGTTCTAAATTGCGGCCACTCAGTCACGATTAGTAAGGCATCTGCCCCTTCTAAAGCTTCATAAGGATTCTTAGTGAAGGTAATTTTATCTCCTATAAGATTTCGAACATGATTCATTGCTTCTGGATCATAGGCACTAACCGATGCGCCTAATTCGAGTAATGCATCGATATTGTATAAAGAGGGAGCCTCTCTAATATCATCGGTATACGGTTTAAATGCCAAACCCCACATCGCAATTTTCTTCCCGGCTAAATCACCTTTAAAATGTTTCGCTAGGTGCGGAATGAGTTTCGTTTTTTGATTCTCATTTACTTTCATGACCGAGTCTAAGATTTTAAACTCATAGTCGTTTTCTGCCGAAGTTTTAGCCAATGCTTGCACATCTTTTGGGAAGCAACTTCCTCCGTAACCGATACCAGCAAATAAAAAGCGTTTCCCGATTCGAGAATCTGTTCCGATTCCTTTGCGCACCTCATCCACATTCGCACCTACGAGTTCGCACAGATTAGCGATCTCATTCATGAAGGTAATTTTAGTGGCTAAAAACGCATTAGCTGCATATTTTGTTAATTCCGCCGAACGCTCATCCATAAAGATAATCGGATTACCTTGGCGAACTAATGGCGCATATAAGCGTGACATTAAGTCTTTTGCTCGCTCTGATTGCGTACCTATAACGACACGATCCGGTTTCATAAAATCCTCCACCGCTACGCCTTCTCGTAAGAATTCTGGATTTGAAACGACGTCGAAATCGACTTTCGCCTGCTTAGCAATAGCTGCGTGTACTTTTTCTGATGTGCCCACTGGAACGGTACTTTTATCAATGATAACCACGTATTCCGATAGAAGTGGACCTAAATCATTCGCCACTTGCAAAATGTATTTTAAGTCAGCAGAACCATCCGCACCAGGAGGGGTGGGCAGTGCTAAGAAAATGACTTTTGCTCCAGCAATACCCTCTTGTAAAGAAGTGGTAAAATCCAGACGACCTTCTTCCGTATTTCTTTTGAACAAATCCTCTAAACCAGGCTCATAGATAGGGATTACACCCGCCTGCATTTGTTTTACTTTCTCTTCGTTGATATCTACGCAAGTAACGTGGTTTCCTGTTTCAGCGAAACAAGTACCAGTCACTAAACCTACATATCCGGTTCCTACAACGGCTATTTTCATATTTTTACTGAATTACTTTACCAATACTTCCTGAGGGTTCACTTATTTTTAACCAATTCGCTAACGTACTGGCAATATCACTGATGTTTGTTCTTTGGTTTATTTCTTTTGGTTTTACATTCCACCCGAAAAACAACAATGGAACGTGGGTATCATACGCATATAAAGTGCTGTGTGTGGTTCCTGTTTTGTAACCAGAAAACCACTGTGGTTTTAATAAGTACATAAAATCACCGCTTCTCGCTTGATTATAGCCATTGGAGATCATTTCGCGGTATAGGGCAGGTAAAGGGCTATTCAAAGCATTTCTCATGTCTACTAATTCCGCAAAACCCGCTTGATTTTTGAATGATTTCTCCAAAACCTTTCCCATAGCCTCTTTCGAAATATGTAATCTCTCTAGGTTTGAATGGTTTAAATAGATTTGGTAATTATCATTTCCTACAAATAGATCTATCTCCCCAAATTCTTTTTTCAGCGCCATTTTAGCCTCATTTATTGCCTTCACATTATCAAATACTCCACCAGGCAATCGTTTGCTCTGTAGGTAATATGGAATTTCAGCTACAGCATGATCAGCTGTTAGAAATACGAGGTATTGATTCTTTCCTAATTTGGCATCTAAATGCGTTAAAATGTCTGCTATATCTTGATCCAAACGCAAATAGGTATCTTCTAATTCGATAGATTGAGGACCAAACGAGTGTCCTACATAATCAGTTGAAGAGAAGCTTATCGCTAAGAAATCAGTAGTTCCGTTCTTTCCTAAATTCTCCTCTTCAATCGCTTTTATAGCGAAGTCTTTAGTTATCGAATTGCCAAAAGGAGTAGTACGAATTACTTCTAATGCATTTGCTCCCTTTAATTCATGAGGGAAAGTGGGTGATTTTTCTCCGCTTAACTTACTTTCATATGGACTATTGTCTTCAGCAGAACGGGTATACGTTGCGATGGGGTAAAGCGTATTCCAGCCTTTACTCATGTATTTCTGTGGTCTTCCTTCTGAATTAAATTTTTGAACCCAAGTAGGTAATTCTTTCATGTAAAAAGAGGAGCTAATCCAATACCCATCAGCGGAATCATACCAATAGGCTGCATCTGCGGTATGACCACCTGGTAAAATGGATCCACGGTCTTTTAAGGCGATAGCGATCGTTTTAGACTTGTAATTCTGAGCCATTTTTAGTTGATCCGTAATGGTGGAAGTGAACATGTTTTTAGGAGACATGATTCCTGCTTTGCTTTTACTGCCCACTGTTTGTACGGTAGTGTCATCGACACAATACATTTTTTTTCCATTGGATACCTCAATCCACTCGTTACCTACAATGCCGTGAACCGCTGGAACAGTGCCTGTGTACACGCTAGCATGTCCTGCTGCTGTTACCGTAGGGGCATAATTATAGTGATTATCCTTGCAATTAATTCCTTCAATCATTAGGCGTTTGAAGCCTTTATCAGAATAGCGATCATAGAATTTATTCAGGTATTCGTAGCGCATTTGGTCTACGACTATTCCTACAACAAGAGCGGGTTTTTTCTGTGCCAAAACGGGTAAAGAAAGTAACCCTAGGAAAATAATCACTATTTTTTTCATAGATAAGGAGGGAATTCGTTGATAGTTTTTGTTGAATGGTGTAGTATAATGTTGTGCAGACCATTGGTAATGGCGAGGTACTCTGCTTTTTGAGTTTTCTGGTATTGACTTATTTGTTGCAATGTCGTTAAGTTAATGTCCACATGCGGTGCCTTACACTCAATAAGCATAAAAACTTCACCAGTTGACTTATATATGCGAATATCCGTTCGTCTATTTAATTTATCGACCTTCATTCCTCCTTCAATTTGGAACAAGGCGGCAGGGTATTTTAAGTCATTGACTAAAAATTGTAAACAATGTTGCCTCACCCATTCTTCAGGAGTAAGTAATCGATATTTTTTGGAGATCTCTTCGAAAATATACAGTTTTCCTTCGTTTTTCTTTACTTTGTAAGAATAGGCAGGGAAGACTAAGTTAATTTCCGGTGAGCTTATCATCAATTCATCGATATAACCTCTAAATTAATCTTTTTGCTTTATTAATTCATCACATCAAAGCGTATAATATGAAAACGAAAGAGGAAATTGTTCAAAATTGGTTGCCCCGCTATACGGGAACGAATTCGGAAGATTTTGGACAGTATATTTTATTGACCAATTTCAAGAATTACGTGGATATGTTTTCGGAGAAATTTGGGGTAGAAATAAAAGGCCACGATCGCCCGATGCAGACGGCTACAGCACATAATATTACGATCATTAATTTTGGGATGGGATCTCCCATGGCCGCTACGGTGATGGATATTTTATCGGCCATTAATCCTAAGGCTGTCTTGTTTTTAGGTAAATGCGGTGGCTTGAAGAAGAATCTATCCCTAGGTGATTTAATTCTTCCGATTGCTGCGGTAAGAGGAGAGGGGACATCGGATGAATATATGCCTAAAGAAGTGCCAGCTCTTCCTTCCTTCCGATTGCAGCGTGCCGTTTCTTCCATGATCAAAAAACATGAATTAGATTATTGGACAGGATTAGTTTATACAACAAATCGCCGTGTTTGGGAACATGATGAGGTATTTAAGACATATTTGTCAGACATTCGAGCGATGGGTATTGATATGGAAACAGCCACGATTTTCACGGTCGGTTTTAAGAATAAAATTCCGCATGGTGCACTCTTGTTAGTGTCCGATAACCCGATGACTCCAGATGGAGTTAAAACGGATGCAAGTGATAAAAAGGTAACGGCTAACTTTGTTGATAAACACCTCCAAATCGGTATCGATTCCCTCGAGGAATTAGCGAATTCAGGAGAGTCAGTTAAACATTTACGATTTGATTAAAAAAAAAGCCTTCTGAATGGAAGGCCTTTTTTTAATTGCAATAATCGCGAATCACATTATAAGCTCCTGCGTATCCAAGCTCACCAGCTTTACTTAAATCTAAGCAGCCAGAGGTATCATTCAAGGCAAGTTTGATGATGCCGCGAATGAAATAGGCTTCGGCAAATTTGTTATTCAATTCGATGGCATTGTTGCAATCTTGAATGGCATTGCGTTGATCTCCTAGGCTTGATTTAGCAACTCCGCGTTGGAAATAAGCATCTGCATAAGTGGGCAGGAATGAAATGGAGCGGTTATAATCTTCAATGGCACTTTTCGGGTCGCCGGATTTCGCTTTAGCTAAACCTCTATGGAAAAATACCTCCGCTCTACCAGCACTCATATCGCGCATTTTGGTGCGATCTACCAAGCCATTTCGGATTTCATCTAGTTGGATTTTACCTAGTTTGGCGGTATATAGAATTTTAGCGTTTTCATTATTTCCAAACTCAATTGCTTTTGTAAAATCCTCCATGGCGGCGCGCTGATCACCTAATTTAGCCTTTACAAAACCTCTTCCATACATCGCTTCGATTTTCTCTGGATCTAATTCTAGGGCTTTATTGAAATCTTCTAAGGCACCTTTCTCTCCATTTTCACCTCTGAAATTCTCTAACTGCACTTTACAGAGGCCAGAATAATACCATTCATCTGCTTTCTCTGGACTTAATTTTAATACTTCGGTAAAATCGGCTAAGGCCCCTTTAAAATCTGCCATTTTCATCTTCGCAAAAGCACGTCCAGAAAGGTAATTTGTGCGTTTAGGAGTGATTTCAATCGCTTTGTTATAGTCTTCAATACTTCCTATATAGTCTCCTAACTTAGATTTGCTATCGGCTCTTACGGCTAAAGTGGGTGCGTAATCGGGTAATAATTCGAGAGATTTATTGAAATCGGTGATGGCACTTCTGTAATTTTCTAATTTGTTTTTGGAAATACCTCTGCTCAAATAAGCTGTTCCTTCCAATGGATTTAATCGAATCGCTTCGTTATAGTCCTGAATTGCTAATGGGTGGTTATCTTGCTTGCTATAACTTTGGCCACGGGCAATAAAGGCCTCAAAGTAGTTAGGCTTTAATTCTAGTGCTTTGTTGAAGTCCAAAATAGCCCCTTGGAAATCCTTTAAATTGTATTTCGCAAAACCCCGGTTATAAAAAGCTATGGAGTTTGGATTAGCTGCAGTTTTCTCAATTTCTAAACTAAAATTGCGCAAGGCATCTGCGTAATTACCGGATTTGTTTTGGTTTAAACCAATTTCTAAATAATTGATCTCTGTTGTTTGTGCTGATAACGAGAAAAGGCAAGCCAATAAGGCGAAGGCCAAAATGACCACTTTGAATTTCATAGAAACTTATTTTTCGTAAAAATAAGCGAAATTACTGGCTTGTTAAAATTTGTATCAACCCAAAAACGATGATTAAAAACAGCGTCCTTAATGCAGTCTTTTTCAAATAAGGATCTATTTGCTCTGAGTTCATCTCTGAGTGTAGTTCGCGGAAAAGTTGAATAATGGGATAGATACCTACGATAAGTATTTGTTGATTGATGCCTATTTTGATCCCAGCTACAAAAGGATAGGCATAAAAGCAGGCAATGGCGAAAATATAGAGGGCTTTTTGGTAATAAAATCCAAAGGCTTTGCCTATTCTCACGGGAATCGAGTTTTTTCCCGTTTTAATATCATTGTCGATATCTCGTAAATTATTCAAATTCAAAACAGCCACAGACAAGAATCCGCAACCTGAGGCGGGGAATAAAATGGCTAAATTTAAAGTATAAGTCTGTAAGTAATAAGTACCCAACGTGCCAATTAAACCGAAAAAAAGGAAAACAGACAAATCCCCTAATCCCATATAGCCGTACGGTCTTTTTCCTACGGTATAGGCAACCGCTGCGGCAATGGCAGCGACTCCTAGGGCTAAAAATGTGGCCCATACTTCGAGTGGAGCATTTTTAAGTCCGAAAAATAATAAAGAGATACCTGAAAAAAAAGAAAGAACTGCTGTCCACATAACGGCAGTTCTCATCTCTTTTTGACTAATTTTTCCTGTTTGAACGGCTCTTAAAGCCACTTTGCGATCTGCATTATCCACTCCATTAGAGAAGTCGCCCAAGTCATTCGCAAAGTTGGAAAGTATTTGTAATAATAGGGTGGTTAAGGTGGCAAGTATCGCAATGATCAAATCAAATTTTCCCGTGGCGTAGGCCAAGAAATTACCTAATAAAATACTGCCAACCGCCAACGGTAAGGTTCTTGGCCTTGCCGCATCCACCCATCTATTCATATTATTTTCCTATGGCCGCTAAAAATTCTGGACTGCTTGGCTTGATGCCTGAAGCAAAGAAGTTTTGCAATTCGCCTTTCTCGTTGATTACGTATTTGCAGAAGTTCCAGCTCGGCTCTTTCTCGTTCCAACCATTTTTCGACTTGTCTGAAAGCCATTGATAAAGATCACATTTTCCGGATCCTTTAACTACGACTTTTTCCATCATTTGGAAGGAAACACCATAGTTTAAGGTACAGAAAGAGGCGATATCTGCGTTTGAGCCTGGTTCTTGTCCACCAAATTCATTGGCTGGGAAACCTAAAATAACAACGTCTTTGTTTTCCTTGTGGAATTTCTCCCAGTCTGCATATTGAGGAGTATACCCGCATTTAGAAGCGGTATTCAATACGATAATTTTCTTTCCTTTGAATTGAGAGAAATCAATCTCTTTTCCATCGATTCCTTTCATTTTGAAGGAATGGAAGTTCGTCGAAGCTGCGGAAATTTCCATTTTTTCTGGTCTGTTTAAGACGGTTTTTTGGGTGAATGGGAGGGCCAAAGCCGTTAATAACGATCCGATTTTCATAAAACTTGCGATCATAATGATGATTATTAAAAGGGTGAGGTAAAGGTATTTACGTTTCAAATTACATTCGATTAGGTGAAACTATACCTAATAACGAGGTGGCATGCTGAATTGTTTTACCTGTCAGCTCAGCTAAGGTAAGACGAATGTTTCTTTTTACCTCATTTTCCTCTGATAGAATAGTTTGCTCGTTGTAAAATTTATTAAATGTTTTGGCTAAATCATAGGCATAATTGGCGATCACAGAAGGTGCAAAATTAGCTGCAGCTTGCGCGATAGTCGCTTTGTATTCGCCTAATAAATAGATTAATTCTTGTTCAGATTCAGCTAATTCGGATTCAGAAGAAATAGTCGTAATCTCGCCCCCTTTGCGTAAAATGGAACAAATTCGGGCGTGCGTATATTGGATGAATGGCCCTGTATTTCCTTGGAAGTCTATGGATTCCTCCGGATTAAACAACATCCGTTTTTTCGGTTCTACTTTTAATAAGAAATACTTCAAAGCGCCTAATCCTAAATTATGGAATAACTCGTTTGATTCTTCTTCCGTAAAGCCATCGATTTTACCTAATTCAAGTGTGCGGTCTTTAGCTGTTTGAATCATTTCTGCCATCAAATCATCCGCATCTACCACGGTTCCTTCGCGGGATTTCATCTTGCCACTAGGTAAGTCAACCATTCCGTAAGAAAGGTGAAAATTGCCGTTTGAATAAGACTTGTTTAATTTTTTCAATATATGGAAAAGAACTTCAAAGTGGTAATCCTGTTCGTTTCCAACTACATAAACCGATTGATTCGTTTTGAAATCTTCGTATTTCAATTGAGCCGTTCCCATATCTTGGGTGATATAAACGGAGGTTCCGTCTTTGCGTAAAACCAATTTTTCATCTAGACCTTCTGCCTCTAAATTAATCCAAACAGATCCGTCTGGCTTTTGGAAAAATACACCCGAAGCTAGGCCCTCATCAACGATTTGCTTACCTAATAAATAGGTATTCGACTCGCGGTAAATTTTATCGAAGGACACGCCCATGGTGTGGTAAGACTTCTCAAAACCAGCGAAAACCCAAGCGTTCATCGTATTCCAAAGGTTCATTACCACTTCGTCACCTTGTTCCCATTTCAACAGCATTTCTTGTGCTTTTAATAGAATAGGAGCTTGTTTTTTAGCTTGTTCTTCGTCTAAACCGCTAGCTTTTAACGCTGCAATTTCCTCTTTATAAGCTACATCGAAAGCAACGTAATATTTGCCCACTAAATGATCGCCTTTTAATCCAGATGTTTCAGGAGTTTCATTATTGCCAAAAAGCTGGTAAGCTAGCATCGACTTACAGATATGTATGCCGCGGTCATTTACTAAATTTGTTTTAACCACGTCATAGCCACCCGCTGCTAAGATTTGTGCCACAGAAAAACCTAAAAAGTTATTGCGTAAATGGCCTAAATGAAGTGGTTTATTTGTGTTAGGAGAGGAATATTCGATGAGTACTTTTTCCCCTTTTGATTCAATTTGAAAGGGATTTTTATCCGAAGCAACGTTGGCTAATAAGTCTAACCAAGCAGAATCGTGAATCGATATATTTAAAAATCCTTGAACGACTTGAAAAGCCTTTACGATCGTACAATTTGTCATCAAATACTCCCCTAAGTCAGTTGCAATGGCAGCTGGAGCTTTTCCTGCTTGCTTTGTATAAGGGAAAACAACTAAGGTATAAGCGCCTTCAAACTCCTTTTTCGTCTCTTGTAATACGATTTCTGATACGTCGATTTGAAAGAGGGCTTTTAATCCTTTTGCTAGTTCTAGCTGTAATGTTTGCTGAATGTTTGACATCTAAATGGCTGTAATTTTTCAATCTGTAAAGGTAGCTAAATTCGGTCTAAACATTGCTTCTAATGCTCAGAAATGAATAAATTAATCTTACCTTTGCCCTAATTATGCAAAATATGTACCACGAGGCAATTCAAACTTTAAAATCGGGAGGCGTGCTGCTGTATCCCAGCGACACGATTTGGGGTTTAGGCTGTGATGTTCGAAACGATCAGGCCATTGAGAAGATTTTAGAATTAAAAAATAGACCAGCATCTAAAGGATTGATTGTCTTGATTGCTAAAATCGAGCAATTGAGCGAATACGTGGAACAGGTGCCTGATCTCGCTTGGGATTTAGTGGAATTTGCGGAGGATCCTTTGACGATTATTTATCCCAAAGGAAAAAATGTTTCTCCCTCCTTATTAGGGCCTGAGGGTAGTATTGCCATTCGTTTGGTGAAAGATGAGTTTTGTAAGGGATTAATTTACCGTTACCAACGAGCGATTGTTTCTACTTCCGCAAATCTTTCAGGGGAGCCATCCCCAGTTAATTATGCTGGTATTGCACCTTCGATCGCTACGGGAGTCGACGGAATTTTAAAAAATCCAGTTGGAGAGGGACCTGTGAAAAAGGCGAGTAAAATTGTGCAATTAGGCCTTCATGGCGACTATAAATTAATCAGAGGATAGATGAAAGAAGGGAAGGAGATTGTAGCAGATCCGATATTCTCCAAAATTGGCCTTGCAGCTGATCGTTTGGGGGTGGATAGTTATGTCATAGGAGGCTATGTGCGAGATGCGATTTTAGGTCGTGATTGCAAGGATATCGATGTGGTTTGCATCGGTTCTGGCATCGATTTAGCACTTAAAGTAGCGAAGGAATTTGATTTACCTGAACACGCGGTGTCTGTTTTTAAAAACTTTGGTACGGCGATGATCAAAGTCGATGACTGGGATCTAGAGTTCGTAGGTGCTAGAAAAGAATCGTATAATCGGGATTCCCGAAAGCCAGTGGTGGAAGAGGGTACTTTAGTGGACGACCAAAACCGCCGTGATTTCACCATCAACGCGATGGCAGTTCAATTAAATAAAGCGAATTGGGGTAAACTATTGGACCCATTTAATGGCCTCGAAGATTTAAAGGCGAAAATCATTCGCACTCCTTTAGCCCCCGACATTACTTTTTCAGACGACCCACTTCGGATGATGCGTGCAGTTCGTTTCGCTGCTCAATTGGGGTTTGATATATTTCCAGAGACTTTCGAAGCTCTGAAAACTGAAAAAGACCGATTGGAAATCATCTCGATGGAGCGCATTTCAGATGAATTGAATAAGATGATTCTCTGCAAGAAGCCCTCTTATGGCTTCCTTTTGCTCGATGCATGCGAAATTCTTCCGATCATTTTTCCTGAGTTTATGAAGCTGAAAGGTGTCGACACAGAAGATGGAAAGGGTCACAAAGATAATTTCTACCATACCTTGCAGGTATTGGACAATATTGCAGAAAACACACATGACCTATGGTGGCGTTGGGCAGCCATTTTGCATGACATTGCCAAACCGCAGACTAAACGTTTCGCGCAAGGCAAAGGTTGGACTTTTCACGGACACGAGGACATGGGCGCGCGCCAAGTGCCGAACATTTTCAAACGGCTAAAACTACCTTTGAATGAGAAAATGAAACTCGTCCAAAAGCTTGTTCGCTTACATTTACGCCCTATTGCTTTATCCAAAGAAGAAATCACGGCTTCTGCCTTACGTCGCCTTTTATTCGAGGCAGGTGAGGAATTAGAAGCCTTGATGACTTTGTGTCGGGCAGATATTACCTCCAAGAATGGAGATAAGGTAAAACGCTACCTCCGTAATTTTGATATTGTTGAGCAAAAACTAAAAGAGGTAGAGGAAAGCGATTCGCTTCGCAATTTTCAGCCTGTTTTCTCTGGTGAAATCATCATGCAAGTCTTTGATATTGGTCCAGGCCGCGAAATTGGCTTAATAAAAATTGCCATGCGAGAAGCTGTTCTGGAAGGAACCATCCGAAATGAATTAGCTTCAGGATGGGATTTACTAGTAGAGGAGGGTAGAAAGCTAGAGCTTAAACCAGTCGTTTCTCTCGCTGACATTCAATAAAAAAGGCTCCGAATTCAGAGCCTTTTCACTTTCTTAGGCAGATGTATATTATAAGTTGATCACTAGATCTTCTTTTGCATAACGAACCTTAGTTGCAGTTGCCATAAAGTCATTCGCTGCATCACGCTCACCCACGGCAAGCATCAAAACAGAATGTAATCCCATCGCCTCTAGACCTAATAACTCATCTAATTGAGCTGGAATAAAACCTTCCATGGGAGTAGAATCAATTTGCAATTCACCCGCAGCAGCTAGCGCAGTTCCCATGGCTAAATAGACTTGGCGTGCAGCCCAATTTCTTTTTGCATCTACAGGACGACCCAAAAGAGACCCAGCGATTGCTCCACGGTAATCACCTAGCATATCCACAGAAAGACCACGTGTGTCAGCCACTAATTGAATGAACGCATCGATTTGCGTTTCTGTGATATCGTTCCAAGCTGCAAACACTAACAAGTGAGACGACTCTACCGCTTGTGGTTGACCATAAGCGATCGGTTGAATTTTTGCTTTTAATTCTGGGTTTTCAATCACTAAAATTTTATACGGTTGTAAACCAAAACCGGATGCAGAAAGGCGGATTGCTTCTAATAAAGCATCCATTTTTTCTGTGGAAACTTTGTTTCCAGTCATTCTTTTGGCGGCGTAACGCCAGGTTAATGAGTCGATTAAAGACATATTGTTGAATGGTGAATGATAAATGTTAAGGCTTATTCTAGAAAATGCCCTGTGATATATCTAAAGTTTAAGATTATAGAGAGGAGAGTAGAGAGAAAATTTTAAAGTGCAATCTTATAAAACATTGTCGTAAGGCAGTTTTAGAGATTGCACTTTGAAATTATTCGCTTACTAATGAAACTGTCAAAGCGAAATCATCATAAATCGCCTTATCACCAATTGACTCAAAGAATTTCTTAGAACCGTAACGGATGTTGAAGTCAGTGCGATCGATCGTAATGTTTGCTTTCGCTGAAACTTTACCACCTTTAACCGCGATTTCAGCAGGGAAAGTGATTGATTTTGTGATTCCTTTTACTGTTAAGTTTCCAGTTACTTGGTTACCTGCTACTTTAGTGATAACGAAAGTCGCTGTTGGGAATTTTTCTACTTCGAAGAAATCACCTGAAGTGATGTGTCCGATGAATTTTTGGTTGTAACCAGCATCTGTGATATCTAAATCCTTGATAGTTTTCAAATCTATGGTGAAGTTTCCCCCGATTAATTTGTTGCCATCTACATTTAAAGCTCCTGCAGAGATACCTACTGTACCATTGTGCTCTCCTGTTACTTTCTTTGCTAACCAAGCGACAGAACTAGCTGACTTGTTAACGTTGACTACTTTCGGTGCCGATACGCCAGCGAAAGTTACTAGGCCTAATGCCAAAGTTGCAATAATTACTTTTACAGATTTCATATCATTTATTGTTTAATTGTGAGAAAATACGGTTCTAAATTCGTCCAAAATTTGGTTCATTTCTTCGAGCTTTCTAACTCCCAAAGCGTCGAAATGTTTTCCCCAGTCATTTTGGACTTGGTCTACTTGGGTTAATAAGTCTAGTCCAGCCGGTAAAATTAAGACATCTACCGCCCTACGATCTTTTGGACATTCGCGGCGAAGCACTAAATTCTTCTCCACTAATTTGTCTACTAGGCGAGAGGCATTCGACATTTTGTCTAACATCCGTTCGGTAATGGCTAAAACGGTCATCGGGTTTCCTTGTTGTCCTCGAAGAATGCGAAGCACATTATACTGTTGGACCGTAAGTCCAAAGGGTTTCAATAATTCCTGCTGTTGCTGAACGATCCAGTTGCCTGTGTAGATCGCATTTACAACGGCTTTTGCTGCTTCAGAAGGAAATTTTGATTGTTTTAAAGCTTCGGAAATACCCATGACTAAAAATTGATGTTGTAAAATTAAATGTAATTACATTAAATACAAATGAAAATAAATTTATTTTTATCAAAACCCTGATATTTTTAAATTTTGGGCTATTTTTGAACATGCAGACATCTTTATCCCTTCAATATCCATTTATCCTTGCTTCTAATTCTCCCCGTCGAAAAGAGATCTTGCGTTCGGCCGGATTCGAATTCTCCGTATTACCCAGTGATGTGGATGAATCCTTTTCTGCAGAAATGAAGCCTCAAGAGGTGCCGGTACATTTGGCGGAAAGAAAAGCAAATGAATTAGCTAGAATTTCCCCGAATGCCTTAGTATTAGCCGCTGATACGGTGGTGATTTTAGGAAAGGATATATTGAACAAGCCTCAAGATAAATCAGAGGCAATCTACATGTTGCAGCAATTATCTGGGAAAACACACGAAGTAGTAACTGGAATTGCTTTACACACACCTCAAGGTTTGTTCACAAAAGCAGATTCGGCCTTTGTTAAATTCAGGACTTTCGAAGACTGGGAAATTGATTTCTATGTACGCGAAGGATCGTGCTTGGATAAAGCAGGATCTTACGGGGTTCAAGATTTCTTAGGAATGGTGGGAATTGAATCCATTCAGGGTTCTTTCTACACGGTCATGGGATTGCCCATTTTTGACGTGTATCAATTAATGAAACCCTATATTCTAGATGGTAAACAGTTAACGATTAGATAGAGAAGCTCTCTCCGCATCCGCACGTACGGCTTGCGTTCGGGTTTTTGAATTGAAAACCTTTGCCATTTAATCCATCAGAGAAGTCTAATTCTGTGCCAGCAAGGTAGAGGATTGATTTCTTGTCTACCATCACTTTCACGCCTTTGTCTTCGAAGATCATATCGTTCGGTTGAGCTTCTGCCGCAAAATCCAAATTATACATAAGGCCCGAACAGCCGCCACCTTCTACGGCTACACGGATGTTGAATTCCTCCGTTAAACCTTCTTTAGAACGTAATTCCTTGATTCTATTGGCAGCTAAATCCGTTATCGTAAGCATGATGGTCGTATTTTGATGAAAATCTGATACAAAAGTAGCCCTTTTTTTGATAAAAAAAACCATTATTTAGAGTGAATCTAAATAAAGTGTAGTTTTTCAAAACCATTGGTCTTAATTTTGTGTTTCAATTGCGGATTAAAAACATATACCATGCTTTCAATAAAGAATTTACAAGCGAGAATAGGGGAGAAGGAAATCTTAAAAGGGATCAATTTAGAAATTAAAGCCGGTGAGGTTCACGCCATTATGGGACCCAACGGATCAGGTAAATCGACCTTAGCGTCCGTTTTAGCAGGACGTGAAGACTACGAAGTTACTGGAGGATCCGTTGAATTTTTTGGAAAAGATTTATTGGATTTAGCTCCAGAAGAACGCGCAGCAGAGGGTTTATTCCTTGCTTTTCAATACCCAGTGGAAATTCCTGGGGTGTCGACAACGAACTTTATGAAGTCAGCGGTGAACGAAATTCGTAAATACCGTGGCGAAGAGCCTTTGGACGCTGTTCAATTTTTGAAAATGTTCAAAGAGAAGATGAGTTATGTGAACATAGACCAAAGTTTATTGTCTCGTGCCCTAAACGAAGGTTTCTCCGGTGGAGAGAAGAAAAGAAATGAAATTTTCCAAATGGCAGTCTTAGAACCTAAGTTGGCCATTTTGGATGAAACAGACTCTGGTTTAGACATTGATGCTTTGCGTATCGTGGCAGAAGGAGTGAATAAATTGAAATCCTCAGACAATGCGACGATTGTGGTGACACACTACCAACGTCTTTTGGACTACATCATTCCTGATTTTGTACACGTATTGTACAAAGGAAAGATCGTAAAATCAGGAGGAAAAGAATTAGCGCTTGAATTAGAAGAGCGTGGATATGATTGGATTATTTCAGCTTTAGGAGAATAAGATGTTGTATACAGAATTAACGTCATCGGCTCAGAAAGAGGCTTTAGAGCGTTTTAAGGCCAAAGGATTTCCTACCAACAAATGGGAAGAATGGAAGTATGCGTCCTTGAAATCGTGGAATGAAAAGGACCTAGATTGGACTCCTGCTACTTTAAATGAAAATCTTTCAGCGAGCTTACAAACGCAAAATGGGAACACTAGTTTTCATGGTGCATTGCCTGCAGGGGTAGAATTCATTTCATTCGATGCTTTCATAGCTGCTAATCCAACGATTGCAGCTACATGGGAGCAGCGTTTACCTATATTAGATCAGAACTCCTTATACGATTTAAACACAGCGCTTGTGGTAAATACACAGGTTTTGTGGGTCAAAGCAGGTGTTTCAGTTGATCAGGCGATTACACACGATTATATTTTATCTGTGGCAAAAGCCTCAGCGGTTCAAAGTCGTTTAATCGTCTATCTAGAAGCAGATGCTTCCTTGACTTTAATTGAGCGTGCCTTTACAAAAGAGGGTTCAGCGGAGGTTTTGTCCAATTTTGTACAAGAAATATATGTGAGTGAGAAGGCGAATTTGACCTATGTGAAGGAACAGGATTTGGCCCAAAACACGACTCACATCGATCATACTTTTATCACTCAGCTTTCGAATAGTCAGGTTGATTTGTTTACATTCTCCCTGAATGCAGCTTATTTACGTAATAACCTGCATTTCTACAGCGATGGCGAAAATGTGGTTTCGAATTTGAATGGTCTTTATGTGCCAGGTGAAGATCAATTGATGGATTCACACACGGTGGTAGATCACCGCAAACCGAATTCAGAATCACACGAATTATACAAAGGCGTGTTATTAGGAAACGCAACCGGTGTGTTTAATGGTAAGATTTTTGTGCGTCCAGATGCTCAGAAGACCAATGCTTTCCAAAGTTGCAAAAACGTTCTTGCTTCCACTCGTGCTACGATGAATACGAAGCCTCAATTAGAGATTTGGGCTGATGACGTGAAATGTTCCCATGGAACAACGACAGGTCAATTGAACGAAGAAGCTTTATTCTATTTACGTTCAAGAGGTATTTCTTTAGCGAATGCGCGAACTTTATTGTTACTCGCTTTTGTTCAAGAAGTAATCGATCGCGTAACACACGAGGAAACGAAGTTGCGTTTGACAGATAAAATTATTACAAAAATCCAGACTTCCTTAGCGATTTAATCATGGCGGAAACATTAAATATAGATCAAATTAGAGCGGATTTCCCTGTTTTACATCAGCAGGTGAACAAGGCTCCTTTGATTTATTTTGATAATGCAGCAACCACTCAAAAGCCAAAAGCCGTTATCGATGCGCTTTCAGCCTATTATGAGCAGGATAATGCGAACATTCACCGGGGTATTCACACCTTGGCGGAACGTGCGACAACCGCTTATGAGTTGACAAGAAAAAAGCTAGCGGCTTTTTTGAATGCTCCTTCCACAGATCAGATTATTTTCACCTCGGGTACCACCGCAGGGATTAATTTAGTAGCCCAAACTTTTGGTCGTGCAAACGTCGGAAAAGGAGATCAAATCATTGTTTCTAACCTAGAACACCACTCGAACATCGTGCCTTGGCAGATGATTGCGGAGGAAAAAGGAGCAGAGATCAAAGTGATTCCTGTGAGTGATGCAGGTGTCTTGGATGTGGAAGCTTATAAATTTTTATTGAATCCCAAAGTCAAATTAGTCGCAGTCAATCACGTTTCTAACGCGATTGGGACGATTAATCCCATTGTTGAGATTATTTCTTTGGCACATGAAGTAGGGGCTAAGGTATTAATTGATGGAGCACAATCTGTCGCGCATTTAGCCGTAGATGTGCAAGCGCTTGATATGGATTTCTTTGTGTTTTCTGCCCATAAACTTTTCGGGCCTACGGGCGTGGGGGTGTTGTACGGAAAGCGTGATTTATTAGAGTCCATGCCTCCTTACCAAGGAGGAGGGGAGATGATTAAAGAGGTGAGTTTTGCTGGTACGACTTATAACGAATTACCCTATAAATTTGAGGCAGGAACGCCTAATATCGCAGATGTGATTGCTTTTGGGGCTGCTTTGGACTATGTTCAGGCTATCCCTTCGGAAGCTTTAGCAGCACAAGAAGAGGCACTTTTAGCCTATGCTACACAGAAATTGCAAGTGATTCCAGGTTTACGTATCGTGGGTACGGCTCCTGAAAAGATAGCCGTTATTTCATTCGTGATTGACGGAGTTCACCCGCAAGATATTGGGGTGTTATTGGATAAATTTGGCATTGCGATTCGTACCGGACATCATTGTGCGCAGCCATTGATGCAGCGCTACGAGCTAGTGGGTACGTGCCGTGCCTCCTTCGCTTTTTACAATACGTTCGAGGAGATCGATCGTTTTGTTCTTTGTTTAGAGAAAACCTTGCAGATGTTAGGATAATGGGACAGCCAATTAACGAGATACAAGAAGAATTAATTGAAGAGTTCGGTCTTTTTGAAGATTGGGCGGATAAATACGAATATTTAATTGACCTAGGTAAGAAATTAGCGCCTATGTCAGATGCCTTTAAAACGGAGGATAATGTAATTAAAGGCTGTCAAAGCCGCGTTTGGTTACACGCCGAAAAGCAAGGTGATTTAGTCGTTTTTCAGGCGGATTCTGAGGCCATTATCGTAAAAGGAATGATTTCGATGTTGATTCGGGTGTTGTCGAATCACACGCCAGCGGAGATTTTAGCCGCTGATTTATATTTCATTGATCAAATTGGAATGAGTCAGCATTTAGCTCAAACTCGCTCTAACGGTTTAGTATCCATGGTAAAACAAATGCAACACTATGCTTTGGCCTTCTCTTAAGCGATTATTTAGAATGGAAAATTCAAGTCAAATGAATGAGGTAGAATTAAAGGAAAAAGTGGTGAAGGCGATTAAAACCGTTTATGACCCCGAAATTCCGGTAGATGTGTACGAGCTCGGATTAATCTATGAAATCAAGATTTTTCCTGTCAATAATGTGTATATCTTGATGACACTAACTTCGCCATCTTGTCCATCAGCGGAGAGTATCCCGGTAGATATCGAGAAAGCGGTAAGAGAGATTGAGGGTATAGCTGAAGTCTCTGTAGAATTAACATTTGATCCTCCTTACGAGCAGGATATGATGTCTGAAGTGGCCAAATTGGAACTTGGTTTTATGTAATTGCGTTTAATTTTAAATCTAATATAAAAATATATGTATCCAGAACATTTAGTACATCCTATGCGGATGGATATTGTTGCCGGAGGTTTCCAAGAATTGAAGTTAGCTTCAGAAGTGGAAGACGTAATGGCTAAGCCAGGAACTACCTTGGTATTTTTCAACTCAGTATGTGGTTGTTCAGCATCTACTGCACGTCCAGGTGTAAAACATGCGGTAGCTGCTTCAGCTAAGAAACCGAATCAATTAGTGACGGTTTTTGCTGGTGTTGATCCTGAAGCGGTTCAAAAAGCACGTGAGTATACCTTACCTTACCCTCCATCATCTCCATCGATTGCCTTATTCAAAGATGGTGAGTTAGTTCATTTCGTAGAGCGTCACCACATTGAAGGTCGTTCAGCAGATATGATTGCAGGGCACTTGGAAGGCGTATTCGAAGAGTTTTGTTAATCTCAATACAATAAAAAAGGGAGCTTCCATCAGGAGCTCCCTTTTTTTATGACCTTTCAGAAAGGATTATTGCTTAGGCGCACCGCCCATCGCTCCTGATTCTGACGTACTATTTTTTGCTTTCTCAGCCATTTTCTTAGCTGCTCCTTCATAGTCACCCGCTTTGATGAAGGACATCTTCAACAAGTCGATTGATTTTTGAGTTGCCTCTTGAATTTGTGCCGGAGTTAAGCTCTTCACTTTGTTCTCTAATTCTTCAGACCATTTCATGTTACGTCCTAAGAATAAGTTGCTGTTCAAGCTTCCTACTAAAGCATTGTCTTGTGAACGTGTCACTTGACGAGATTGTAACCAAGATTTCTTCGCTTCGTCGATTTCTTTCTGAGTGAAACCTTCTTTCAATACTTTCTCGATTTCCTCTTTGAATGCTGACTCTAACTTTGCTAAGTTCTCTGGAGCATAGATCGCATAGCCGATGAACGCACCGCTTTGATCTAATGGACTAGCTACGAATTGAGAACCAACGCCGTAAGATAAACCATCTTTCTGGCGAATACGGTTCATTAAACGTGAGCTCAATCCGCTACCACCACCTAACATATAGTTAGATAATTCTAACGCAGCATAGTTAGGGTCGTTATCAGAGATTTTCAATGGTTGGTAAGCTAAGAAGAAGGCATTTGCTTTATCAGGCGTTTCGATTGAAATCGCTTTTCCACCTGTTTCTTTGAACTCTTCAGGAATTCGTTTGTATGACTTTGGAGATTTCCAATTGCCAAACTCTGCCGCAATTAAATCTTTCAATTCTTTCTCATCAAAATCACCTACCGCTGAGAACGTTGCATCAGAAGCTCCGTAGAAGTTCTTATAGAAATTAACGGATTCCTCTAATTTCACAGCTCCATAGTTAGCCGTTTGCTCTGCCATGGTAGGCTGGTAGCGAACATCTTTCTTATCATAGTGTCCAGCTCTTAATTGGCCTAATGCCTCAGAACCTTTCGCTTGTGGCTCGCTTTTTTGACCTTCGATCGCTGTTAAATTCTCTTGCTTCAATTTTTCAAATTCAGCCGCAGGGAATACCGGTTGTTTTAAAGCCTCAGCCACTAATTTCATCGCTGGGATTAAATTTTCACGTGTTGTTTCAATGGAAACGTTCGCTTGTGTTGCTCCGCCTGAGATACCCACACGTGCTTTTAACTTGTCTAATTCATCTTGGAATTGTTGACGTGTGTGTTTCGCTGTTCCTTTAGTTAACATATCAGCCGCTAAATCCGCTGCAGTAGCTGTTCCCATTAACGATTTTACATCGCCAAAACGTAAGGTCATTCTAGCATAAACTGAATTACCTCTTGTTTTCTTAGATAACAAGGCCACTTGAACACCACCGATTTTCTCTGTCTTCGTGCGTGAATCAATGTTTGCTGGAGATGGATCAAAAGCTTCCCCTTGGCTTACTGCAGCCTTCGGCTTGAAGTCTTTTAAAATTGTAGCTACGTCTTTTGCTTCAGGAATCTCAGCACGAACTGGTTTTTCTGTAGGATAGAAAGTTCCAGATGTTCTGTTCGAAGATTTGAAGTAAGCTGCTGCCACACGTTGAATGTCCTCAGGAGTTATTTTCTCTAATTGATTACGTGTGTGGAATAATAAACGCCAATCGCCTTGTGCAATGTATTCAGAAAGACCTACACCCACACGTTGTGCATTGTTTAATAATAATTCGATGTTCTTAATGCCTTTGGTCTTAATGCGATCTACTTCTTCTTTAGTAGGAGGAGTTTTGGCAAAATTCTCGATGGTATTAAACATAATCTGGCGAACAGAATCCACCGATTTCTCTTTTAAAACTTCCGCGCCGAAATAAATCAATCCAGGTTCTTTTAATTGGAAAGAGAATCCAAATTGGCTACTTGCCTTCTTCGTATCAATTAACGCCTTGTATAAACGTCCTGAAGGTGCATCTGTCAATAAATCAGCCATGACATCTACAGCTACATAATCTGGGTGTAAGCCAGAAGGAATATGGTAGGCCATACCAACTACCTGCACATCACCCACGCGGCGAAGAGATACTTCTCTTTCTCCATCTTGTGTAGGTTCAGCAGTAAAAGTAGGTGTTAAAACACGCTCAGGACGTGGGATGATACCAAATTTCTCATTGACTAACTTTAATGTTTTGATTGGGTCAAACTTACCAGCCACTAATAATACCGCGTTATCTGGTTGGTAGTATTTACGGTAATAAGCCTGTAAGTTCTCAATAGGCACTTTTTCGATGTCAGAACGAGCACCAATAGTGGAGTTACCATAGTTATGCCATAAGAAAGCCGTAGAAACGATACGCTCCATTAAGACACTACCTGGATCATTCTCGCCACGCTCGAATTCGTTACGAACAACCGTCATTTCGGTTTCTAATTCGCTCTTCGAAATACGTGAGTTGATCATACGATCAGCCTCCATATCTAAAGCCCAATCTAGATTTTCATCTGTTGAAGCGAATGTTTCGAAGTAGTTTGTGCGGTCTAACCAAGTAGTTCCGTTAAACTGAGCGCCGTGATCTGAGATTTCTTTCGCTACCTCTTTGTGTTTTTCTTTCGTACCCTTGAACACCATATGTTCTAAAAGGTGAGACATACCCGTTTCACCGTAGCCCTCGTGGCGAGAACCTACGAGATAGGTAATATTAACCGTTATGGTTTGTTTAGATGGGTCTGGGAATAATAATACTTTTAAGCCGTTCGCTAATTTGTATTCTGTAATTCCCTCCGCTTCCGTTACCTTTTCAGGTATGGGAAGGCTAGCAGACGCTTTTTGTGTTGTTGGAGTGGGTTTAGGTTGTGCTAATGCAGGTTGCAAAAGACAAAGCAGTAAACCCGATAGAATAATTCTCTTCATAGGGGTATTTTGTTTTTAAGAATTGAAAATTAAAAATTAATTAAATCGGTAGTGTTGATAAAATGATAAACGGTAAAATTATTTCTTGTACTGTTGAATTAACTTGTAAATAGCTTTTTGTGTTTCCATGTTAGGGAAATATTCAAAAATAATTTCGTGTTTATCGTAATCCAATAGTAGCCCTGACTCTAAAAAGTGGAATGCCTCTTTAAATTGACCTGCTTTAATTAAAAAGATGGCTGCGCGGTAATATAGGTCTGCTTCCTCTGGCAATTCATCAATAGCGGAAAGCATAATTTCTGCACACTTTTCGAAATCATTCAAATCGTAGTGTAATTGCGCCCATTTGACCCAAGTAGGAGCGAAGAAGGAATCTAAGTCTACTGATTTGGCATAAGCCTCATCAGAGGAAACGGGATTGCCTAAATAGGCCTCTACATCCGCTAATCCTGTCCAATACAAGGGATTCGTATCGTTTAGTTTCAGGGCTTTCTTCAAGAAATGAAGGGCTTCGAACCATTTGTCCATCTCTGTCAAACAAACCGCTAAACCATAATAACCTTCATCCCAAAGAGGATCTACCTTAATGGCCTCCTTATAATGGGTTAAAGCCTTATCAAAACGGCGCTGGCGTTCAATGCTAGCCCCTAAACAGCAATATAATTCTGGATTCGGATCATCGTATTTCAAGCACAAAAGATAAGATTCTTCGGCTTTTACATATTCCTGAATGTTCATGTAGGTATTCCCTAAATTGAATAATGAAGACCCAAAAGTAGGTTCTATCGCAAGCGAATATTCATAGGCATCGATTGCTTTTTCAAATTGCTTTAATTTGGAATAAGCAATGCCTAAATTGTACCACGCCGTAAATGAAAAGGGATCAGCATCAATGAATTGTTTGTAATAGGGGATACTTTCCTCAATTTTACCAATTTCATCCAAACAATTTGCGAGTTCGACTAGCGCATTTTCATTCTCTGAATTGAGTTCTAAACACTTTTTTAACATGTCTACCGCCTCTCGCGGTTTCCCCCAGGCTTGGTAGCTCAAGCCGATGCGGAAATAGACTTCGTCTTTTTCTTCTGTTCGATCTAAAGAGGCTAAAAATAGTTGGATGGATTCTTCGTGTTGCCCCATTTGGCTTAATAAATAGCCTTTAACCAAGGTTAATTCGATGTCATTGGGGAATAATAGAATAGAATTTTCAATCAATTCCATTGCCTCTTCGGGCTTTTGCATTTCCCCTAAAATTTGAGCTTTCAGCGTAATCAACTCTAAGGAATAGTTGAAATGGCTGAGTCCTAAATTAACAGCTTCTAAGGCTTGGTCAAAACGTGATTGAACAAAGTAATGTTCGGCGATTTGTTCCAAAGTCTCTGCATCGAAAAACGCATTTTCTTGCTGATTCAACATGTTCTCGTAGCGTTGAACAGAAGCTTGGATGTCTTCTTTATTCTCGTCGAATTCGGGATCTAGCATTTTTCGGGATACATTTTCACTAAAATAATGAATAATATTTATTCTTGAACGCCTTTTCGGCTTAATTTTGTTCCAAACACCTGATAATGTCAAAAATCTGTGCCATTGCGGACCTCGGTACCAATACGTTTCAATTATTAATTTCCCCGCTTTCTGAATTTCGAGTGGAGGAGCACTTACAACGGCCAGTTGGTTTAGGGAAGGGGGCTATGGAAGAGGTGATTTTGCAAGCAGATGCAATGGATCGGGCGATCGCTTGTTTGATTGAGTTTAGGCAGGTTTTTCTGTCTAAAGGAGGCGATCTGGAAAATTTCTACGCTATTGGTACGAGTATACTTCGTCGAGCCTCGAATGCAGAAGTTTTTATTCATCGGGTTCTTCAGGAATTAGGCATCCACATTCAAATCATCAATGGAATGCAGGAAGCAGGTTATATCTATGAGGGTATACGAAATTCCTTGCCAGAACGTTGGGAGAAAACGAGTCTGGTGATGGATATTGGAGGTGGAAGTGTGGAATTCATTTTATTTAAAGGTCACCAGGTACGCTATCGGGTAAGTTTAGAGTTAGGTGGATTGCGATTAAAGTCACTTTTTTCCGAAGGTAATGAGTTTGATTTATCTATTGTAACTGAATTAAATGCGTATGTATCGAATGAAATGATTCCGCTTTTTGATGCGTGTCGCCTGTATCCACCCAGTGTATTAATTGGAGCCGCTGGTGCCTTTGAAACGATATTTGATTTAGAGAATAGATCGGGTTATGCGCCTGCCTCTTGTGAATTGAATTTAGCTGTTTTTTTACAACATAAGACTAACCTAGATGCTTTAGCGTATGAAGAGCGAGTGGGTTATCCAGGAATGAAAGCATTTAGAGCAAGTATATTTCCTTATGCTACTTTTTTAGTGGAGAAAGTTTTGCGTGAATTGGAGATTAAGGAGCTTTGGTTTTCGTCGTATAGTTTAAAGGAAGGCTTTTGGTTTACGGAACTCCAAAATCCATCAAACCAACCGTAGAATTTGAAAAAAAAATTGTAAACTTGTAGTTAATAAGATTAATCAACCCCTTCATATGGCTTTTTCATTAGCAACTATTTTACTTCAGGCGGGTACAGTGACCGTCGATTCTACTGCAGCTATGGCAGATTCCATTGTTAATTCGGCTCCTGTTCAAGAAGTTACGAAAGTAGTAGTGGAAGAGTTTTCTGTATTGGACTTATTAGGAAAAGGGGGATATGTCATGTATCCGATCGGCTTCTTATTCGCAGCAGCCGTATTCTTGTTCATTGAACGTTATTTGTATATCCGCAAGACGGCTAAATTAGACGAGGATTTCTTGCACAAGATTCATGATATGTTGCAAGCAGGTAACGTACAAGGAGCGATTAATTTCTGTAAAGCGACTTCCTATCCAATTGCTAAACTTTTAGAAAAAGGTTTATCTCGTTTAGGTTCTCCTATCCGTGATATCGAAGCGGCGATTGAGAATAAGGCCAAAGTCGAAATCTATAATATGGAGAAGAATTTAGGTATTCTAAGTGCTATCGCACGTATCGCTCCCATGTTTGGATTCTTAGGTACAGTTACCGGTATGATTCGTACGTTCCACAACATCTCAATTTCCAATAAAATTGATATTTCAACAATTGCTGGTGGTATTTATGAGAAAATGGTGACTTCAGCATCTGGATTGATTGTGGGTATCATTGCTTACGTGTTGTATACTTTATTGACAACTATGATTGATCGTACGATTAACAAAATGGAAATTACAGCGATTGATTTCTTAGATATTCTTCACAAACCAGCGTCTAAAGCCTAATTCGATGAATTTCAGAAAAAGAGCCAGAGAAGCATCAGAAGTAGAAACAGGAGCCTTAGCGGATATCCTTTTCTTTCTATTGATGTTCTTTTTAATGATTTCGACGCTAGCTTCTCCGGATGCAATTAAATTGCTTTTACCAGAAACAGCAAAGCCAATGCCTACGCCTGCCAATGAAGTGATTCGTTTGACGATGGATGAGCAGCTCAATTATTATATTGATGATCGTTTAGTAGATGTGGCTAATCTAGAGGCTGAATTGACGAAAGAAGCGACTTCTAAAAAGGCAGTTACTTTAGTAGTGCGAATGGATCGCAACCAGACAGTACAAGAATTAACCAATATATATGACCTGGCAGCTAAATTGAAGTTGTCTATGGTGATGGCTGCGGAAAAGAAAAAATAGTAATATGGAAGGCTATGTGATCATCGCCCTCAAATCAATAGCCGTTTACGTGTTCATCGTAGCGGCTATTCGTGTTTTTGGGAAGAAAGAGTTTGCGCAATTATCGGTGGTTGATGTGGTTTTCATCTTATTGATATCTAATTCCGTTCAGACAGCAATGGTAGGGGATGATACGAGTTTATCCGGCGGTTTAGTGGCAGCTTTGGCCTTATTTGCCATGAATTATGTTTTTAAGCGTATTTCTTTAGGTAGTGAATCAATGAGTAAAGTGATAGATGGGGAGCCAGTTATGTTGATTTATAATGGCGAAGTTCGCCCAAATTCCTTGAAGGAAGCTTCCATTTCATTAGAGCAATTGAAGGCAGTCGTGAGGGAACATGGTGTGGAAGAAATTAGTGATGTAAACTTGGCCATCTTCGAAGTAGATGGAAATATTTCCGTTTTAAGTGATAATTATCGGAATTTGACCAAAAGAAAACGAAAAGGACACCGCATTCTTGGGCAAAATACGGCCTAAAATCGTATATTTGCACCTATATCTCAGCTGTTTGTAGAGTTGAGAATCATTTTGTTTTCTTAATTAATGGAAAAAATCCTAAAATTCGGTGGGACCAGTTGTGGTAGCATTGAAAGTATTCAATCCGTTTTGACAATCATTGAGTCAAACGGAAAATCCTCCTCAGATTTTGCTGTTGTCTTTTCTGCGATGAGCGGTGTGACGAATCATTTGTTAGAAGCGGGCATGCTGGCAGCTCAGCCAAAAAGCACCGTAAATACCTTGATTGAGACGATTGAAACACGTCATTTTGATATCATTAAGCACTTTATTCCCGTTGCGGGACAAAGCCAAGTGATCGCACATGTACGCACTTTAGTCAATGAATTACGTGATGTATTGAAAGGAATTAATTTGATCAAGGAGATCTCGCCTAAGACGTCTGATTCATTAGTTAGTTTTGGAGAACGGTTATCGACGTATTTAATTTACGCTATTTTACAACAAAAAGGTCTTCCAGTTGTCTATGTAGATGCGCGGGAGATTATTAAAACGAACAGTGCTTTTAGTCACTCTGAAGTTGACTTTGCTGTCACTAATCCGTTGATTTCTAGTTATTTCGAAGCAAATAAGGGTAAAATTGGTTTAGTCACAGGTTTTATTGCGTCTAATGCTAAAGGGGAGACAACGACTTTAGGTCGCGGTGGTTCTGATTATACTGCTTCGGTGATTGGAGCTGCTTTAGGGGTAAAAGAGATTGAAATTTGGACGGATGTGGATGGAATGATGACAGCTGATCCAAGAAAAGTAAAGTCTGCCTTTACCATTCCTTCGATATCTTATGCGGAAGCGATGGAATTGACCCATTTTGGAGCTAAAGTGATTTACCCTCCTTCTTTACAGCCTGCTTTTGCTAAAAACATTCCGATTCGGGTGTTGAATACCTTTAATCCGACTTTTGAAGGTACCGTAGTTAGTAAAGAACCTACGGGGAGTCCTTACATCATCACGGGAATTTCGTCGATAGACCAGCTAGCGTTGGTTAATTTGCAAGGTTCAGGGATGATAGGTGTGGCTGGTGTTTCTGCTAAACTATTTACAGTTTTAGCCCGCGAAAAAATATCAGTTGTCTTGATTTCTCAAGCCTCTTCTGAGCATAGTATTTGTTTTGCCATCGATCCTTCTGTGGCGGATAAGGTGCGAAAAATAGTAGAAAAGGAATTTGCGGCTGAGATCGTGACGGGAGATATTGAGGGAGTAGATATCCAAAAAGAACTTTCTGTGATTGCTGTGGTAGGTGAGGGGATGCGTAAGCATACCGGTGTGAGTGGGAAATTATTCTCTTCTTTGGGAAAAAACGGGATCAATATTGTCGCTACTGCGCAGGGTTCTTCTGAGTTAAATATTTCAGTTGTGATTGAAAACAAAGACCTTTCCAAGGCTTTGAATGTCATTCACGAGACCTTTTTCTTCTCTCAGATTAGAACATTACATCTCTTTTTAGTGGGAGCTGGTTTGATAGGAAAGACTTTATTAGCGCAAATTATTGGTCAAGAGCATTATTTGGCCAAATACAAAGGAATCAAGATCCGTTTAACGGGAATCGCGAATAGTCGTAAACAATTAATTCAGGAAGAGGGAATTGAGTTAGATCAAGCTTTACACCTATTAGATTCAGTGGGCGATCCGGCTGATTTAGCTGGATTTATTGCTCAAATAAAAGCATTGAACTTGCCGAATTCCATTTTCGCTGATTGTACAGCGAGTAAAGAAATTTATACGAATTACTTAGGTTTATTTCAGTCTAATATTTCGGTAGTTACGCCTAATAAGGTAGCTAATTCAGGTCCATATGATTTATATGCGCAATTGCATCAAACGGCTTTTGCTAAAGGAGTTAAGTTCCTATATGAGACGAATGTAGGGGCTGGATTGCCCGTTATAAATACCTTGCAAGGGCTAATTGCTTCGGGTGATCGCTTTGAGAAAATTGAAGGAATTTTATCCGGTACTTTATCTTTCTTATTTAATCAGTTCACCCCTGGAAAGTCTTTTGGCGAAGTTTTACGTATAGCTAAACAAAAGGGGTATACGGAACCGGATCCACGCGAAGATTTAAGTGGGATGGATGTGGCGCGTAAAATTTTGATTTTAAGCCGCGAGATTGGATTGAAATTAGAATTTTCTGATATAACCATTGAAAAGATTATTCCTCCCGCCTGCGAAGAGGCTCCTTCAGTGGATGCTTTCTTTGAGGAGATCGATAAAGCCAATGATTTCTTTGAGATATTAGTGAATGAGGCAGCGACCAAAGGTGAGGTTTTACGCTATATCGCTTGTTTAGAGGGTCAAAAAATTACCATCGGTTTACGTTCTGTAGGACCAGCACACCCATTCTACCAAATGGATGGGGCTGACAATGTAATAGCCTTTACAACAAAGCGTTACCATGATCGTCCTTTAGTCATAAAAGGTCCTGGAGCAGGAGCCGAGGTGACTGCATCGGGTGTTTTTGCAGATATAGTATCTATTGGTAGTCACCTCTCATAATATGGAAAAGATTCGTGTATATGCTCCAGCTACGGTAGCTAATGTGGCTTGTGGATTTGATATCTTTGGATTTGCGGTGAATCATCCTGGTGATGAAGTCGTGTTAGAAAAGAAATCAACACCCGGAATTATCATAAAAGAAATTACAGGTGATGAGGGTAGATTACCCAAGGCTGTAGAGAAAAATACGGCTGGGATAGCGATCCAGAAATTCTTAGCTCATATTGGTCGTGAAGACCAAGGCTTTGAATTGTCGCTTCACAAAGATATGCCTTTAGGTTCTGGATTAGGTTCCTCTGCCGCATCCGCTGTAGCAGGCGTTTTTGCCGCAAATGAACTAATGGGCCGCCCTTTATCTCAAAAAGACCTCTTGCCCTTCGCGATGGAAGGCGAGCGCGTCGCCTGCGGCTCCGCGCACGCGGACAATGTAGGACCCTCGTTATTAGGAGGCTTTATCATTATTCGCTCCTATGATCCTTTAGATATCATTCAAATACCCGTACCATCCGATTTGTTCGCCAGTATAGTTCATCCACAAATCGAGGTGAATACCAAAGATGCCCGTGGAATCTTAAATAAAGAAATCTCTTTATCTACCACCATTACCCAAATGGGGAATGTAGCAGGACTTGTCGCAGGCCTTTTATTGCCTGATTATGAGTTAATTGGTCGTTCCTTAGTGGATGTGATCATCGAACCCTCTCGTGCAATCTTGATCCCTGGTTTTGCCGAAGTAAAGGCTGCTGCTATTGCAAAAGGCGCGTTAGGCTGCTCTATTTCAGGTTCCGGACCTTCCTTGTTTGCCTTATCGAAAGGCGAAGAAACGGCCCAAAATGTAGCCAAAGCCATGGCCGCAGAATTTACTGCCATAGGTATCGGTTCAGAGCAATATGTCTCTCAAATCAATCAGAAAGGCCCCGTTATTTTAGCTGACTAAGCTTTCGGGTGTGCTTGGAGGTAAATCGCCTTCATTTTTTCCATTGAATTATGGGTATAGACTTGTGTTGCAGCTAGGTTCGCGTGTCCCAATAATTCCTTGATGGCATTCAAATCAGCCCCTTTATTCAGTAAATGCGTAGCGTAAGTATGGCGTAACACGTGTGGGGATAACTTCTCTAACTGGCTATATTCCCCTAGATTTTTCTTCACTAAACGCTGTACAAACATCGGGTACAGGGGTTCTCCTTTATCGGTGAGTAGTAAATTAGGGTGTTCTATTGTGCAGAAGCTGCGATAAGTTGCTATTAAGTCAATGAGTAGTCCAGGTATAGGGATGACCCTTTCTTTATTGCGCTTTCCAATAACTCGGATCGTTTTTGTGGCTAGATTGACTTGGTTGTTTTGCAGTGAAATTAATTCTGCTAGCCGAATGCCTGTCCCATAGAGCAGAAATAGAATGAGTTCGTCTCTAGCTTCGCTAAAATTCGAAGCTATTTTTCTGTTTTCCACCAGGTTTTCCATTTCTGATTCACGTACAAATTGGGGGATTTTCTTGGTGGTTTTGACCATCCGGATGGAGCTCATTGGGTTTTCCTCCATTTTCCCCGTGCGTAATAGGTACTTATAGAAGGTACGAAGTGTAGCTAATTTGCGGTTGATGCTGCGGTTTTGGATAGAATCATCAGATAAGCTGATGAGCCATTTGCGAATAGTTAACGCTTTAACTTGTAGGAGTTCTGCAGGTGCTATGAAAGCTATAAACTGTTCTAAGTCAGTAGAGTAGGAGGTAATCGTGTGCGAACTGTGGCGCCTTTCGATGGACAGGTGGTCCAAAAAAAAATTGACTAATTCACGATTCATCATCGAAATTAGTCAATTCCTTTAAAGATTGTATAGGAAATTAGTTATTAATATTTCCGTAAGTGATTTGCTTGTAAGCAGCACGAATCATTTCTTTGCGACGTCCTACAGAAGGTTTTTCGAAAGCAGATCTTCTACGTAGTTCTTTCACTACACCTGTTTTTTCAAATTTCTTCTTAAAGCGCTTTAAAGCTTTATCAATTGATTCGTTCTCTTTTATCGAAATAATTAACATTTTCTTTTGTCTGTTTTTTTAAATTGTGTGCAAAGATAATCATATTTTTTTGATGCGCAATAGGTGAATCGATTATTTCAATGAATGTTTTTGCCTATTTTTGTAATTCATTTTACCTGTATTTATGTCAGACTTTTCACGGACTACCGTTACTGCCGCGTTAATTTATGCCAATGGGCCTATTCATATTGGTCACTTAGCCGGTTGTTATTTGCCAGCAGATATCTATGTGCGGTATTTGCGCTTGCAGAAAAAGGATGTGATTTTCGTGTCAGGCACGGATGAGCATGGGGTGCCTATTACGATTAAAGCCCAAAAAGAAGGGAAGACCCCTCAGCAAGTGGTGGATTATTATTACACCGAAATCAAAGATTCGTTTGAGCAATTTGGCATTTCCTTTGATATATATGGGCGTACGTCAGATCCGGTGCATCACCAGGTTTCTCAAGAATTCTTTTTGAAATTATATAACGAAGGGAAATTTATCGAGGAAGTAACGGAGCAATTTTATGATGAAGAGGCGAAGCAATTTTTAGCAGATCGCTACATTACAGGTGATTGTCCCTCTTGCAAGCAGCCTGGCGCCTATGGCGATCAGTGTGAAAAGTGTGGCACGACGCTTTCGCCTACTGAGTTGTTAAATCCTAAATCAGCTTTGAGTGGCTCTAAACCTGTATTAAAACCGACAAAAAACTGGTTCTTGCCCTTGGATCAATGGCAACCAGAATTAGAAAAATACATTAATTCACACCCAGAATGGAAGTCGAATGTGACGGGACAGGTTAAGTCCTGGTTACAGGAAGGCTTGAAGCCGCGTGCAATGACGCGTGATTTAAACTGGGGTGTGCCTATTCCTTTGCCTGATACAGAGGGCAAAGTGCTTTACGTGTGGTTTGATGCTCCCATCGGATATATTTCCATGACGAAGCAATTGACGCCGGAATGGGAGACCTATTGGAAGGCGAAAGATAGTCGCATCGTACATTTCATTGGGAAAGACAATATTGTGTTCCATTGTTTGATCTTCCCTGCGATGTGTATGGCACACGGTGGCTACCAATTAGCGGATCAAGTGCCTGCGAATGAGTTTATGAACTTAGAAGGGGATAAGATTTCGACCTCGCGTAATTGGGCGGTTTGGTTACACGAATATTTAGTGGATTTCCCGGGTAAACAAGACGTATTGCGTTATGCATTAACGGCTTCCAGTCCGGAAACGAAGGATGCAGATTTTACATGGGCTGATTTTCAGACCAAAAATAATTCTGAATTAGTAGCCATTTTAGGCAATTTTGTGAACCGCGCCTTTGTATTAATTGATAAAAACTTCGGTTCTATTGTGCCACCTAAAGGGGAAGGAACTGGATTAGAAGCTGATTTAATGGCAGCCGTGGCTGAAATACCGTCTAAACTGTCCCTAGCTTTAGAAAATTATAAATTCCGCGATGCGCTTGTGTTAGCGATGGAAATTGCCCGATTAGGGAATAAATATTTAGCGGAAGCGGAGCCTTGGAAAATAATGAAAGAGGATCCGTCGAAAGCGGGTACCGTATTGAATTATGCGGTGCAGTTAGTTGCTCAGGCAAGCATTGCTTTAGAACCATTCATTCCGTTTAGTGCTCAGAAATTACGTTCTGCGCTTGGTATGGAGAGTTTTGAGTGGTCGAGTATGGGTGATTTTGAGGTGATTGCTGCGGGAACTGCCTTGCAAAATCCAGGTTTATTATTCGAGAAAATTGAAGACGAAGCGGTCCAAAAGCAGGTTGATAAATTAACTCAAACAAAAACACAGATGGAATTAGCAACTAAAACTGTGCCAACTCTAAAGGAGACGATAGCCTTTGATGATTTTGCCAAAATGGATATTCGCATCGGTGAAATTGTTGCAGCAGAGAAGATGGAAAAAAGTAAGAAGTTATTGAAGCTTCAGGTGAATGATGGTTTTGTGACGCGAACGATTTTGTCAGGCATTGCAGAGCATTTCGCACCGGAAGATTTAGTGGGTAAGCAAGTGACCTTTCTAGCTAACCTTGCACCGCGTAAAATGATGGGTATTGAGAGTGAGGGGATGATTTTAATGGCAGAAGATGCAGATGGAAGTCTGGCGCTAGTGCAACCCAATAAGCAGATTTGGAATGGAGGGACCGTTAATTAGGGTTCTAATACAGGTAGGGATAAAATAAAAATAAGGTCAGAAGAAACTTCTGGCCTTATTTGTTTAACCTCTAAACCTATTTAACTATGAAAATTTATACAAATATAATGCTTTTGCGGATATTTTATTAGTTTAATGCAAAAAAATAAAAAAGGTGAAGTTAAAAACTTCACCTTTTTTGATTACCTCTAAACCTATTTAACTATGAAAACTACTGTTAATCTAATTACAACATAACAATCAAGTGCTCTTGTTGTTCAGAACTGTTATCGAAATTAGTGTCGATAACGGGTTCTGTGCTTACAATTGACCAAACTAGGTTGATCTTTCTAGCTGCTTGATTAATTTCTTTGATCCAGTTTAACGTCTTAATGTCTGAAAAATTTTGGCCTTGATCAGAAATAGTTTTAATGGTTTGGTTGAAAACCACTTTTTCTGACTCAGATACATTTATGAACTCAGTTTTGTTATTTTGGAAATCTTCTAAAATCGATATAGTCAGACTCGCTGCGCTTGCGCTCTTAACTTGAGCGTCTTTGCGAATCAACGAAGTGATCACTTCTGATAAAGTTTCTGATTTTACTGATAAATCGTTTGAAAGATTAAATGAACGTGCTTCTTCTCCCGCAACCGCGACTAGGTTTAATCCAATTAAACAGCTAGCTAATAATAATGTCTTCTTCATATTTTTGTTATATTTATTATCTAAATCAACAATGCAAAATTATTGCATTTTTTTAATATGGCAAAACTTTATTTTAGTCTATTTTTTGAATTAATTTTTGTTAAATTCCGATTTGGTACTTAAAAACAGAATTAAATATATAATTATATGTATTTAACAGAATTATATTTGGTAAATTATTTTAAATCATTTGAATAATTCTTAAAGAATATTTGCGGAAAAATTCAAATATTCTTTAAATAATACAATCATTGGTTGTATTTGTTCATTGTTTTCGTTAATCCTTCAGCGCAGAATGATTCAATTATCTCCGCGGTTTTGTCTAAGATGAATGGGATTGTCTCTATTTCAGTGTTAGAAAAGTTACTTAAGACATAATCGGCCTGCCTTCCTTTGGCAAAATCACTGCCGATTCCCATGCGCAAACGCGGATATTCTGTGCCACCCAGAACTTCTTCAATGCTTTTAAGTCCATTATGTCCTCCCGAAGAACCTTTCGGTTTTAAACGTAAAGTGTCAAATGGAATGGCTAGGTCATCGACTAGCACTAGCATGTTCTCTTTCTCTATCTTAAAATAGGATAGCCAATAGTTAACCGCTTTCCCACTCAGGTTCATGAAGGTGGTTGGTTTAATTAAATAAATAGTATGGCCTTTCTCTTTATAGGAGGCGATTGAGGCTAGACGATCGGTTTTGAAGCTGATGTCTTTTTGTTTTGCCAAAAAATCCACCGCCATAAAACCAATATTGTGGCGTGTAAATAAATATTGCGGGCCTATGTTGCCCAATCCAACGATTAAAAAGTTCATAGGGTATTGAATTTGGATACAAATTACGCTCAAATTTTTTAGAACACCTCTTTGCGCTTACCTTCGCATAAAATTTATTCCTATGAAAAAAATCGCCTGCATCACAGGTGCGAGTTCCGGAATCGGTCGCGCCACAGCTCAATCCTTAGCAAACGAGGGTTTTCAATTAATCCTTTGTGGTCGAAGAAAGGAACGTTTAGAGGAGTTGCAGGCCAGTTTAACTGTTAAATCCATCCTTTTAACGTTTGATGTGAGTAATCAAACTTCCGTTATCCAGGCGTTTGAATCACTTCCGGTTGAGTGGAAAAATATAGATGTCTTGGTAAATAATGCGGGTAATGCACATGGTATGTCCGCTATTCAAGATGGAGATGTAGCTGATTGGGATGCGATGATGGCCTCGAATGTAACTGGCTTATTATATGTTTCGAAAGAAGTAATTAAAAGGATGGTCGAAAGAAAATCGGGCCATATTATTAATCTGTCTTCTATTGCAGGAAAGCAAACTTATCCGAATGGGAATGTGTATTGTGCGTCCAAAGCGGCAGTAGAGGCCTTATCTGCAGGAATGCGCCAGGATTTAAATCCATTTGGCATTAAAGTGTCTAATGTGGCTCCAGGAGCGGTGGCTACCGAATTTTCTGAAGTGCGTTTTAAAGGAGATCAAACTAAGGCGGAAGCAGTTTATGCCGGATACGAACCTTTAGTTGCAGAAGATGTAGCAGAATTGATTCGTTATATCGTCTCAGCACCAGCTCACGTCAACATTGCGGACGTGACTATTTTGCCGACAGCGCAAGCTTCAGCTTTCCAGATTCTTCGAAAAAATTAAATAGAACGTTGGCGAACGGTCTCAAAAATGATGACACCTGCCGCAACCGATACGTTTAGCGATCCTACTTGACCTGCTTGAGGGATTTTAGCGATCTCATCTGATTTACGGATGATTTCGTCTGTGATTCCGTCTTCTTCTGATCCCATGATGATGGCGATCGGATCTTTGTAGTCTATTTCGTAGATCGTGCTTTTAGCCTTTTCTGTACAAGCCACTACGCGTAATCCCGAGTTTTGCAAGAAGTCAATCGTTTGGATTAAGCTATCTTCCCTACAAACCGGAATAAAGTTTAAAGCACCAGAGGATGTTTTCATTGCATCTGCGTTGATTTGAGCGGCTCCACGAGAAGGTAAAACGATCGCGTGAACACCCGCACATTCTGCCGTACGTGCAATAGCACCGAAGTTTCTCACATCTGTAACGCGGTCCAAAATCAGAATAAAGGGTATTTCGCCTTTCTCAAAGGTGTCTGCAATGACATTCTCTAATTTTGCATAGTGAATAGCTGAAACGAAAGCGATGGCTCCTTGGTGATTTTTCCGTGTAATTCGGTTTAATTTCTCCAAAGGTACCTTCTGCACTTGAATGCCTTTTTCTTTGGCTAAATCAAGGATTTCGGTGTTTCCTAACTCTCTTTGAACTAATAAACGATCAATTTCCTTTCCAGAACGAAGGGTTTCTAGTACAGATTGCACCCCAAACACAAACTCTTTATTGTCTGTTACCGGAGCTGTAAAATGTCTAAATGGTCTCTTAAATGGGGGTCTTGATGCGTTTTCTTCTGACACGTTGTTGCTTGAAAATTTTGCACGAAGGTCGGCATTTTTTTTAACATTTCAGCTAGATAATTCCTTACCTTTGTCTCTTAATCTTATTAGAATGTATAAAACTACCGAAATTGCTTCCTCTGATATTCCTTCAGATAATCCCGTTCACCAGCGTTTATTGTATCCTTATATCCACGTCAGCCAATTACTTTCTGGCAATGTTCTTGAGATTGGATGCGGCACAGGACGCGGGGTAGGTGTTTTAGCGGATAAGGTAAGTGACTATACGGGAGTGGACAAGAATACGGAATTGATGGAGAGTTTATCGAAGACTTATCCTAAATTCAAGTTTATCGATATGTTCTTGCCACCTTTAAAAGATTTGCCTTCGAATCACTTCGATTTTGTCGTAACTTTTCAGGTGATCGAGCACATCGAAAACGATGATTTCTTTTTAGCGGAAGCGGCTCGCGTGTTAAAGCCGGGTGGGAAATTGTATTTAACAACCGTGAATAAGAAATTCTCTTTAACCCGTAATCCGTGGCACGTACGGGAGTATTTAGCTCCAGAATTACGAGATTTAATGAAGAAACACTTCTCTGAAGTAGTGACGGAAGGGGTGCATGGGAATCAAAAAGTGATGGATTATTATGAAGAAAATAAGGTAGCAGTTAAGCGAATCACTCGATTTGATATTTTCAACTTACAATATAAATTACCAAGAACTTGGTTACAAGTACCTTATGATATCGCGAATCGCATGAGTCGCTTATCGATGTCTAAGTCAAATAATTCACTTGTTTCATCGATTCAGGTGGACGATTATTTCCTTAGCCAAGATCCTGATAATTCATTGGACTTCTTTTATACGGGTATCAAATAGATGGAATTCATTGACCACGGCATTGAGGAATATGCGCGTTTACATACGGAACCCGAAAATGACTTATTAAGGGAGTTAGTAAGGGAGACGCACGCGATGGTATTGCAGCCTCGAATGCTTTCGGGTCATTTACAGGGGCGTTTTTTGTCCTTTATTGCCAAAGTCTATCAACCCTCACTCATCCTCGAAATAGGCACTTACACGGGTTATTCTGCCCTTTGTATGGCGGAAGGATTAAAAAAAGGTGGTCGTTTGATTACGATTGATGTGAACGAAGAATTGGAAACCTTCACTCGTTCGTTCTTTGATCGATCTGCTTATAAAGAGCAAATTGATTACCGCATCGCGGATGCCGCTCACGAAATTTCTGCCATAGAAGGCCCTTTAGATATGGTATTTATCGATGCGGATAAGCGTAATTATGCCCTTTATTTTGATTTAGTTATCGATAAAATGCGTCCAGGAGGACTTATATTAGTGGATAATGTGCTTTGGAGTGGTAAAATCATAGAAGAAGCGGCTAAAGATAAATCAACACAAGCTTTGCGTGACTTCAATACAAAAGTAGCTAACGATTCACGTGTGGAGCCTCTTTTGTTGCCTATTCGAGATGGACTATTCCTTTTGCGGGTTATCTAACTTCTTTTTAGGCGGTAACAGAAAATCATCAGGCTGTAAAATCTCAGGAATCTGGATGGAATTTTCGAAGAAGGTTACTGTAGAAGGATGGTAGATGATGTAATTCTTATCTCCAGGAACGTAATCGTTCAATAGCCACGGATTGTATTTCTTTAAATCATTGTAGCTTACATTCAATTCATCCGCGATTTCATAGAGGTTTTTGCCGCAGGAATTATCGTAGCAAATGAGTTTGGCTTGATTTACCGGCTGAATACCTAGTGAATCATCTTTTTTGAATTCATCTGCCCAAAATTTTTGATAGGCTAAGAAACGTAATACGTACCAATCCGTGCTCGAATCCACCTGAATGTCCGATTTTCCCACCCAATCCATCACATAGGAAGTTTTCTTCGCTGTTCCTAAGCCCACTCGGTAGGAGAGAAGTGTCCCCACCCAGTTATTTAAAACCCGGTTATTTCGAGTAAAATAGTTCGCGGCGCCTTTTGTAGCCTCGATAATGTGTTTTCGTTCATCCACATTCGCATTCACTTTCATTCCCACATCCGTCGCAGTACCTGCTTTAAATTGCCAGTATCCTACGGCTTGCGAGCTCGAAACAGCGATCGGATTTAATCCACTTTCTTGAACAGAAAGGTATTTGAACTCATTGGGAATCCCTGCTGATTGTAAAAGAGGCTCCATAACTGGAAAATAGAAGCGCATTTTCTCTTTCATTCCTTCCACAAATTTCTTGCTGCTCCCTAAGCGCTTTTGCTCTGTTTCTAGGATGGATTTAGCGGAAGGATGGATGAATACCTTTACGTTTCCGATCAAAAGGGAGTCGGGAAACTCGGTTTTGGCAAAAACCGGAAAACAGAATAAAAGTATTAATAAAAGTATCCAAAGGGATTTCATAGGGTAAAATTACCTATATAAACTATAATATGTACCTTTGTGGTTCAAAAATAACCAGATGATTTTAATTGACGATACGGTAATCTCTTCCGATGTAGCAGACGAATTTTTCGTATGTGATTTAGCCAAATGCAAAGGCGCTTGCTGCGTAGAGGGCGATTTAGGGGCTCCATTAGAGGAAGACGAATTAGAGATATTAGAACGTATTCAAGAGGATATCAAGCCCTTTTTATCTGAAATAGGGTTAAAAGAAATTGAAAAATCAGGAGCATGGGTAAAGGATGACGATGGTGACTTTTCTACACCCGTGATTAAAGGAAGAGAATGCGCCTATGCCTTATATGATGACAAAGGGCATTTGAAATGTGGGATTGAGCAAGCTTATTTTGCCGGTAAAACGGATTTCAGAAAGCCTATTTCATGTCATTTGTACCCGATTCGATTGGCTAAATTAGCCGATTATACGGCCTTAAATTACGATCGGTGGTCTATCTGTTCTGACGCGTGTTCGAATGGAGCGTCCTTGGGTGTTCCTATTTATGTATTTTTGAAAGAGCCCTTGATTCGCAAATTTGGGGAGAAGTGGTATGCGGAGTTGTGTCAAGAGATCGAAGAGCGTAAAGAAGAATAATGGCTGATTTTGAAGCGATTTACCAGGTAGTAGCGTTGATTCCTTCCGGCAAAGTGTCGACTTACGGAGCTATTGCGGGCTATTTAGGTTCTAAAGGAGGGGCTAGATTAGTGGGCTGGGCGATGAATGCATCGCACGGTCAAGCGAATATTCCTGCTCATCGAGTTGTAAATCGCAATGGCGTTTTAACGGGAAAGAACTTTTTTGGAGGGAATAGAATGCAGGAATTATTAGAAGCAGAAGGCCTGACGATCAAAGATGATCAAATTAAAGATTTCTCCACCCATTTCTGGGATCCTTCCGTCGAGTTATTATAGATTTTTCAGGTAGTTTTTACCCCCTAAGCCTTTCATTTGGCGTTGAATCGCAGAGGTACGTTTGCGTACATAAGCGGAGGGATGTTCGATGGAAAAGCGGTTTGGGCTCGGTAAAACCGCTGCAATTCTAGCCGCTTCTGAGGCCGAAATCTCGGTTCCACTGTGACCATAATATTGGCGGCAGGCCGCTTCCACGCCAAACGTCATTGGTCCCGTCTCAGCCACATTCAGATAGACTTCTAAAATGCGTTCTTTGCCCCAAATCAATTCAATCAAGAACGTAAAGTAGACTTCTAAGCCTTTTCGGACATAGCTTCTGCCTTGCCATAAAAAGACGTTTTTTGCTACTTGTTGAGAAATGGTGCTAGCTCCACGGATTTTTTTACCCTTCATATTGTGCTTCACTGCGCCCCACATCGCGTCAAAATCAAATCCGTGGTGATCTGGGAAAGCCTGATCTTCGGAGGCAATCACGGCGATTGCCACATTTTTATCGAGTTCTTTGTAGGATGTCCATTGGCTGTGAATTTTAGATGGTCTTCCTTCTAGGAGCGCATCAATCTTCCTGGAAGCCATAGTAGGGGTGAAATAGACAGGGAAGAATTTTAGAAATACGACCGTAAACAGGCTAAAAATCCATAGGTAGAGGAAGAAGAAGCCGATTTTCTTTAGCCAGGTGCGTTTTTTAGGGCTTTTCTTCGCTAAGCGTTCAAACTTTTTACTTCCGTTGGATGGGATTGGAGATTTTTTATCGTATTCGATTCGCTTTGCCATAGGGTTGTAAAATTACAAAAAGGGCTTAGACCACAAAAATATCACTGCTTAAACGATCAGCAATTAATTTACCTTCGCCTTCTAGTATTAAACTGTCATTTTCAATTCGAGCGAAACCTTTCGCAATCCAGGTCTGAAATTCCTTTTCAGGATAAATTTGTCCCATTTTTTCGAAGCTCTCCCGCACATAGTTCAAGTCAATACCCCATTTTGTTCGCAAGCGAACCATGAGGTATTCATTGAGTTGATCGGCTGGACTAAGATTTTCTTTCTCCACTAATGCGAGACCCTCTGACATATATTTGGCGTTATTCGCCACATTCCATTGCCTGGAATGGCCATTGAAACTGTGCGCGGAAGGTCCAACGCCTACGTAGGGTTCTTGCTGCCAGTAACTGGTGTTGTGGATAGAATAATGGCCTTCTTTCGCAAAATTCGAGGTTTCGTAGCCCTCATAACCTTTAGATTCTAAATAATCTCGTACTTGGTTGAAGGCTTTTGCCATCGCGGAATCCGGTATCTCTTGGAAAGTCCCTTTCTTTTTTTGAACGCCAAAAACCGTTTTAGGTTCCACCGTTAAGCTGTAAGCTGAAATGTGTTGGACTCCCAATGAGGTGGCCTTTTCTAGATCTTCGGCTAATTCTACTTCAGAGTTAGAGGGAATTCCATAAATCAAATCGATACTGATGTTGTTGATACCTGCTTTTTGAGCATTCTGGATCGCTTGGATAGAATCGGATGCCTGGTGGTTTCGATTCATCAAGACTAGGTTTTTCTCCTGAAAAGATTGAATGCCGATACTCAGGCGATTAATTCCTTTTGAGGCAATCATTTGGCAATAATCCAGCGTTAAATCTTCTGGATTCGCTTCTAAGGTAATTTCAGCGTCGCTTGCGACGTGATGAAAGCTGCGAATCGTGTTGAAAATCGTATTTAAATCTGTAGCAGATAAGAGGGAAGGGGTTCCTCCTCCAAAATAGATCGTATGTAATTCAGCGCCTCCTAAATAGTCCTTCTGCGCTTGTATTTCACGGCATAATGCGTTGACCATTTCCTCTTTTCTGCTCGTATTGGTCGAAAAATGAAAATCGCAATAATGACAAGCTTGCCTACAAAAGGGGATATGGAGGTATAGGTGCACTGAATTAAGGTTCGAAAATCAAACAACTCAAAGTAGCAGGATCTAGCATTTCTTTCGCCAGCGATTGAATATGCGCGCTGTCGATGAGGTCAATTTGTTCGAAAATTTCGTCTAAGCTTTCAATTTTCTCTCGATCTAAGAGATTCTTAGCCATCATCAACATGAAATTAAGGTTTCCCTCCTCTGCCATGGCTAATTGCCCTTTTAATTGGCTTTTTATCTTAGTCAATTGAGGTGCTGACAACTCCTTTTCTTGCAGTTTGGCAAACTCTTTATGAATCAATTTCAAGGATTTGTTCACCTGATTTGGCTCTGTCCCAAAATAAATGGCCCAATAACCGGAGTCTAAAAAGGAGGTTAAACTCGCTTCGATTGAATACACAAGCCCGTGTCGTTCCCGAACCGAAACGTTCAGTAGGGAGTTCATTCCAGGTCCACCCAATAGATTCACGAGTAGGAAGAAGGCGAGTCTATTCGGATTTTCAATAGCAAAGGATTGGCGCCCTAAAGCAACGTGGGACTGTGTAATGCCTCTTTTGATGACTTTAGTTTGAGGGATCATCGATGAAGGCGCAAGGCGTTTCACGATTTGCTTCTTCGCTTTGATGGATCCTAAATGCTTTTCTGCCCAAGCAAAAACTTTAGCAGGGTCTAATTTTCCGATGGAGGAAAAGACGATGCGTGAGGTGTCTAAATTACGTTCAATGAATGTTTCGAGGTCCTTTTTTTGGAAAGCCTGAACCGTCTCTGTCGTTCCTAATATATTTACACCTAGTGGATGATTAGGGAAAAGTAATTCATCAAAATCATCCTGAATGGCTTCCTCCGGAGCGTCATAATACATCGACATTTCCTCTAAAATTACCGAACGCTCTTTCTCCATTTCCTTTTCAGGAAACACGGATTCAAACGTGATGTCAGTTAATAGTTCTAAGGCCCGTTCGAAATAAGGGCTTAAAATGGAGGCGTGGAAACAGATTTTTTCTTTGGTGGTATAGGCATTCAATTCTCCGCCATAAACTTCGAGGCGGTTAATAATCTGCATATTGTTCTTTTTCTTCGTCCCTTTGAAGGCCATATGCTCCCAAAAGTGCGCTAAACCCTCTTCTCCGGCTAATTCATCCCGACTACCTATGTCTAACATTATCCCTAAATGCGAAATCTCCGTGTGAAGCACTTGTCTGTGCACCACCGTGATTCCGTTTGAGAGGGTATGCAGGTGAATGGAATTCATAAATGGGGTTTTGGTGAAAAATGTCTCAAAAATAAGTAATTTTATGGCTAATCGCTTCCTTTTCCTCTATGAATCCAGTGTCCAAGGTGTTAATTATTCAGACCGCATTCCTCGGGGATGCTGTTTTAGTGACATCATTATTGGAGAAAATCCGGATAGAATCCCCTGAAACGGCCATTCATTTGTTAGTAAGGAAAGGGAATGAGTCTATTTTTCAGGCCTACACACATCCTTGTTTAGCGCGCGTTTGGACCTATGATAAGTCCAATAAACGGGCGTCTTGGCTTGATTTACGCACTAATTTGAAGCAAGAATCCTTCGATAAAGTCTTTTTGGTACAGCGATTCTTCGGAATGGGTTTGTTGAGTCTGATGATTGGTGCCAAACAGGTTTATGGGTTTGCAAAAAATCCACTTTCCTGGTTTTTTACAAAAGCTTATCCGCATCCTTTCGGTAATGGCATTCACGAGGTAGAACGAAATACGGCTTTATTGAGCGATTGGTTAGGGGAGAAGGTGCACAAACCTTTCTTGAATCCTTCGAAGGTATCAGCACCCGCTAAAAATTACATTTGTATTTCCCCTGGAAGTGTGTGGGAGACGAAGCGTTTACCCATTCAGAAATGGATCGATTTTATTCATTTACTGCCTCGTGATCAGGCAGTTGTGTTAATGGGTTCGCCTAATGAAAAGCATTTGTCAGATGAAATTGAACAAGCCTGCACTGGCTGGCCTATCTTTAATGAAACGGGGAAACACGTGCTCTTAGCGTCTACGTCTATTTTTGCCCAAAGCAAAGGTAATTTCGTCAACGATTCCGGTCCGATGCACCTATCTTCGACGGTTAATGTTCCTACAGTCGCCTTGTTCTGTTCTACGATTCCTGATTTTGGATTTGGACCTTTAGCGGATCAAAGTCAAATCATCGAGGTATCAGAGAAATTAGATTGCCGTCCTTGCGGTGATCATGGCAAGAAAAATTGCCCACTAGGCCATTATGCCTGCGGAAATTACATTTCAACCCAAAAAATGTTATTGGCTTACGAAGCTCTCGAAGCAAGTAAATAAAGCACGGCCATTCTCACTGCCACGCCGTTTTCTACCTGATCTAAGATGATTGAATGCGGCGAATCTGCTGCATCAGAACTTAATTCCACCCCGCGGTTTATTGGGCCTGGGTGCATTAAAACGATTTCTTTGGGTAATTCCTCCAGCATCGCGCGATTGATCCCGAAGAACTGCGAGTATTCGCGAAGACTCGGGAAGTACTTAATTTGTTGTCTCTCTAACTGGATACGCAACACGTTCGCTGCATCACACCAGGCTAAGGTACTCTTTACGTCGTGAGAAACTTCGACGCCTAAACTTTGTATGTGCTTCGGAATCAAGGTGCTAGGTCCACAAAGGCGAACTTCTGCTCCTTGTTTTTTCAAGGCATAAATATTGGAAAGGGCTACTCGGGAGTGCAAAATGTCACCAATGATGGCGATCTTTTTGCCGGCTAAATCGCCTAGTTTTTCTTGTAGAGAGAAGGTATCTAATAAGGCTTGCGTTGGATGCTCGTGCGTCCCGTCGCCTGCATTAATGATATTCGCTTTAATGTGTTTGGCTAAGTAATGAGGCGCACCTGGACTAGCGTGCCGCATCACGATCATATCCACCTTCATCGCTAGAATATTGTTTACGGTATCTAACAAGGTTTCTCCTTTTTTCACTGAACTGCCTGATGCTGAGAAGTTAATCGTGTCAGCGGAGAGTCTTTTCTCAGCTAATTCAAAGGATAATCGGGTACGGGTGGAGTTTTCAAAGAAGATATTGGCAATCGTCACATCGCGTAGAGAAGGAACTTTTTTAATGGGTCTGTTTAGGACCTCTTTAAATTCTCTGGCCGTTTTAACAATCAATTGAATGGATTCTTCATCCAGATCTTTGATTCCTAATAAGTGTGGCGACTTTAACATAGTTATTCAGGTTGAGGAATTAACCAAATTCTGTCCGCTTCGTGGCCTTGTTCTGTCCACTCTACGAGCACTTTTTCGGTGGGTAAGGTATTCACACTTTTACCCACGTAATCTGCGTTAATCGGCAAATCACGGTTATAGATACGGTCGATTAAGACACATAATTCCACTTTAGCCGGTCTCCCAAAACTATTCATCGCATCCAGCGCTGCCCGAACCATTCGGCCTGTGGCTAAAACGTCATCCACTAAGATAACACGCTTGTTTTCGATCAAAAAGGGGACATCGGTTGAATTAGGCGATACGGTTTCTCTCCGGCGGTAGTCATCGCGGAAGAACGTGGCGTCAATTTTTCCTACACTAGGAGCTTTTTCAAGGTGTTTACTTAGTTCTTTTGCGATACGTTCTGCAAAGAAAATTCCGCGGGGCTGTAAGCCTAGAATAACGGTTTCAACACCGTTGATTTGATTTTCAATGAGCTCTTGGCATAACCGAGATATGGTTATTTCGAGTAATGGGCTTGATAAAATCAGCTTACGAGTCATTGTTGCAAAGATACTATAATTTTTTTTAAAAGATTGCCTGGTTCGGGTTGAAGTCAGGTAGAATTTGGTCCTTATCCGATACAATCGGGTTTTCAACACCCCATTCGATGCCTAATTGTGGATCATTCCAACGAATGCCTGATTCCGCCTCTTTATTCCAAAAATTGGTGCATTTGTACACAAAAATGGTCTCTTCCAACGCGATAAAGCCGTGGGCGAAACCGATGGGAACATAGAGCATATTGCCTTTATCTGCATCTAAAACGAATTTTTCATGCTGTCCAAAAGTGGGGGAGTCCTTGCGCAAGTCAACTACGACGTCCAATGCTTTTCCCGTCATTACTCGCACTAATTTCCCTTGTCCATTTGGGTTGTGTTGGAAGTGTAAGCCACGTAACACTCCTTTCGAAGAGAAGGAATAATTGTCTTGCACAAAATCTTCGGGGATTCCATTCGCTGCAAAGCGCTTCTGGTTATAAGACTCATAAAAATAACCACGCTCATCGTGAAATTTAGTAGGTACACACTCGATAACTCCGGACAAACGATGGGTAATGAATTCCATAAATTGTTTTTTGGAAGGGAAAGGGATAGATTTGTGGCAAAATTAATCCTATTTTCCTTCTTTCACATGAATTCAGCGGAATTAATTAAGCAGATTGAGCAAAAAAGATCCTTTTTATGTGTGGGTCTAGATACCGACATTTCGTTGATTCCCAGTAAATTCAAGACAGAACAAGATCCCATTTTTGCCTTTAATAAAGCGGTCATCGATGCCACTTTGCCTTATACGGTGGCTTATAAGCCTAATATCGCTTTTTACGAAGCTTTAGGACCTGCTGGTTGGGAAAGTTTACAGAAAACGATGGACTATATGCCTAAAGACGTTTTTTCTATCGCTGATGCTAAACGAGGCGACATTGGAAATACGGCAACGAAATACGCTCAAACTTTTTTTGAGCCTGCTCGTGCTGGTTTTGATTTCGATTCTGTGACGGTTGCACCCTATATGGGCGAGGATTCGGTGAGTCCCTTCTTGCAATTTGAAGATAAGTGGGTGATTTTGTTAGCCTTAACTTCTAATCCAGGAAGTAACGATTTTCAACAAATGAAGGATTCAAATGGTATTCCTTTCTACGAGCACGTGATGCGTAAATCCATGGAATGGGGGAACGCAGATCAATTAATGTTTGTGATAGGAGCGACTAGGACTGATTATATTGCCAAAGTCCGTGAAATAGCACCGGATAATTTCTTTTTAGTGCCAGGTGTTGGAGCCCAAGGTGGTAGTCTTTCAGATGTGGCCAAATATGGAATGAACAGTCGCGTAGGTCTGTTGGTGAATTCCTCCCGTGGCATCATTTATGCTGGAGATGATACCTCGATTTCTGCAGCCAGAGAGGCGAAAAAAGTACAAGAAGAAATGAATCAATTACTCGATCAATACTATAAGTAACATGGAATTAAGCATCGGTACCCCCGCCTTATTGTTCTCAACAGTTTCTTTGTTGATGATCGCCTTTACGAATCGCTTTATGTCGATGGCTTCGTTAATTCGGGGTTTACACGAAAAGTTCCAACAGAACCCAGATGATTCGATTCGGATGCAAATTGATAATCTTCGTTTACGGATGAAGTTGATTCAACGCATGCAGATTATTGCCATCATCAGTTTGATTTTGAGCGTTGTATGCATGTTTCTTCTATTTATGAATGAACAATTAGTAGCTCGCTGGTTTTTCGGGATAGGGTTAGTGGGCATGTGTATTTCTTTAGCCCTCAGTGCTTGGGAGATAACCATTTCAACTAAAGCATTAGAAGTAGAACTCTCAGATATGGAAGAGAGTATCAATAAAAAGAAATAGTACTATTTTATAACTGAATAGTAAAAAAAATATACTAAAATATTTTCCGCCTATAAATTATTTACTATTTTTGTGTACAATAATTACATTTCATACAAACGAAGATTTTAAATGACTTCGGTCATTGAAAATACTACTTAGGCGGATTGAATAAAGGCTCGGAATTTTTCTGAGTCTTTATTGTTTCTAGCCATTTAGTGCCATTAGTTAGGCCTTTAAAATAAGCGCAGAAAGAGGAGGGAGATTGATAGCAATTGAGAACGCTTTCCCTTGCCAGTTGATTTCTTCGGTCATCGTAGCGCCTGAAACAGGGTAATTGCTTCCTCCGAATTCGCCCTTATCAGAGTTGAATACGGTCTTCCAAACCCCAGGGAGCGGAACTCCTATCCGGTATCCATCCCGTGGTGCAGGGGTTAGGTTCAAAATCACAATCACTTGTTGTTTCGCTGTTTCTCCTTTTCGGATATACGAAATCACCGAATTACTTTGGTCATTCGATTCGACCCATTCAAAACCTTCATAGTCAAATTGCTTGCTATAGAAAGCTGGTTCAGATTTGTAAAGTTGATTTAATGCCTTCACCGTTTCTTGAATTCCTCTGTGGGAATGTTCTTCTGTTAGGTGCCAGTCTAGGCTTTGGGTGTGATTCCATTCTTCTCTTTGGCCAAATTCTCCTCCCATAAACAATAAATGAGATCCTGGATGCGTAAATTGTTCCGCTAAAAGCAGACGTAGGTTAGCAAATTTCTGCCAATCATCGCCAGGCATCTTATTCAAAAGAGATCCTTTGCCGTAGACTACTTCGTCGTGAGAAAGTGGTAGACAGAAATTCTCTGTAAAGGCATAAATCAAAGAGAAAGTCAGCTCATTCAGATGGTGTTGGCGATAAATCGGATCTTTTTGGAAGAAACGAAGTGTGTCATTCATCCAGCCCATCATCCATTTTTGGCCAAAACCTAATCCACCCATATGGACTGGTTTCGTTACTCCAGGGAAACTCGTCGACTCTTCTGCAATCATCTGGATATGCGGAAACTCGGCATAGATGTGGCTGTTTAAGTCTTGTAAGAAGGAAATAACCTCTAGGTTATGGTTCCCTCCAAACTGATTTGGCTCCCATTCTCCGTCGTTTCTCGAATAATCTAAATACAGCATAGAAGCTACCGCATCTACGCGTAAACCATCAACATGGTAGCGATCACACCAGAAAAAGGCGTTTGAAAGTAAGAACGAACGAACTTCATTCTTACCGTAATCGAAAATATAGGACTTCCAATCCGGGTGATAACCGCGTTTCGGATCCGGATGCTCATAGGTACTACCGCCATCAAAGTTATATAGACCGTGTGCATCGCCCGGAAAATGAGACGGAACCCAGTCCAAAATCACTCCAATTTCTGCTTGATGAAAGGCTTCTACTAAGCGCATAAAACCTTGTGGATCCCCGAAACGGGCGGTAGGAGCAAAATAACCAGTGATTTGATATCCCCACGATGGATCATAGGGATATTCCATGATGGGCATAAATTCTACGTGGGTAAAGCCCATTTCCTTCACATAATTCACTAGTTTTATGGCTAAATCGTCATAGGAAAGGTAGTCATTTTCCAAGGTCTTCATCCACGAAGCTAAATGCACCTCATAGATGGACATCGGCGCATTCAGCGCATTTTTCGACGCTCTAACTTCTTGCCATTTCGTATCTTTCCACTCTTTATAGGTATTCCAAACAATGCTGGCTGTCTTAGGCGGTGCCTCACAATACAAGCCCATTGGGTCTAGTTTCTCCAAATATTCCCCACCTGTAGTCTCAATACCATATTTATAGGTTTCCCCCGTTCTTACGCCTGGTATAAAGCCTTCCCAGATACCTGATGAGTCCCATCGAGGAAATAAGGGGTGAGAATAGTGATCCCAAAAATTAAAATTCCCCGTCACAAATACATTTTTAGCCTGGGGAGCCCACACCGCAAAAAAGGTTCCTATCGTTCCTTCGTGCTCAATTTCGAAAGCCCCTAATTTCTCATAAAGTCTTGTATGTTTGCCATTTAAGAATAAGGCAACGTCAAAATCAGTTAGTCTAGAATAGGGGATTACGTTCGCCATAAGGGGTTCTGCTTCAATGTTTAGGCTAAAATAGCGAAAATAAATTAGAAAATAATTAGTCTTTTTTAGCAGGTAGTTTTGAATATAAAAGGGAAAAGCCTACCTTTGTGCCACCAAAATAAATAATGGTCCGTTCGTCTAGGGGTTAGGACACGTCCCTTTCACGGATGAAACACGGGTTCGATTCCCGTACGGACTACTTCGGTAGGCAAAAAACCACACAGGACGTGTGGTTTTTTTGTTTTATATTCAGTTCATTTGTCTTTTGAATCTGTTATTTACACTTGAGACTTTTCTTTTTTCTCTTTCTTTCCTTCTCTCTTTCTGCCCAACAAATTGCGCGTTTGCGATTTGATGATAATTTTTCTGCCCTGAAAAATGATAGTTTGAAGAAGGAAGTAACGGATTATTTGAAAGAAATTCGCCTGGGAAAAGAAATCAGATTAAGTTTTGGAGGGGAGTGGCGAGAGCAATATCAATCGTATACCCATTTTAATTTTGGGGAGGTACCTGCGGATTTTGTGACCCAGAGTCCGTATCAACTCATGCATAGAATGATGTTGCACGCAAATATCGAATTGCCGCGAGGTTTTCGTGTATTTACACAACTAAACAGTACGGCACGTTTCTTCAATCCTAATCCGATTACGGGACAATTGGATCAGAATGTGTTATCGCTGCATCAATTATTTGTTGATATTCCTTTTTCTAGGCAATGGAAACTAAGGGTAGGAAAGCAGGAATATTCATTGGGTTTGGAGCGATTTGTGGCTACTAGGGAAGGGCCTAATACGAGAACGCCTTTTTATGGTATTAATTTAAAATACCAGCTGAAGAATCTACAATGGGATGCTTTCGTTTCGCATCCGATTCGCATTAAACCGGGTGTGTTTGACGATGAGCCAACCGATGAAATTCTGGGTGGTCTCTATGCCAATTACCGGGCTCAAAAAAGAATGCAGTTTGAACCCTATTATTTTTATTTCGAGAGTGATTTGCGGGAATATAAGTTCAAGCGTGGTTTAGAAAAGCGCCATACGTTTGGTTTGAGGTCCTTTTCTAGTCCAGGAAGTTGGAATTACGATATTGAATTAGCGGGCCAAATGGGTCAGTTTAATGACCTGTCCATCGCTGCCTTTATGGGTGTTTGGGACTTTAATGTGGCCTTTAAAAAGGCGTTTTATGTCGGATTCTCGGGCAATTATGTGCCAGGTGATCGTTCGGCTTCCGATTCTAAATTGAATACGTTTAATACCTTGTTTGCGCGACCGCCTTTTGGCCAAACCGTCGCCTTAAACATCACGAATACCTGGAATTTTAGCCCCTATATTCGCTATCAAGACTTCAAGAAGTGTTTAGTGACAGGGAGAGCCTCTTTTGTATCACGAGAGAGCACAGATGATGGTATTTTTACGCCTAATATGACCCCAGCAAGGCCTATTCTAGGCAAAAATCTAGGAAGTGTTGCTAGGGATATCTGTAATATTTATGCATTAGATGCCCAGTTTTTCCCTACTAAACACTTTAGCTTTCAAGTAGAACTAGGTTATTGCGCTGCTGGAGACTACCTTAAAGAAAGTGGTTCAGGCCAAAACGTCCACTATTACGCCTTACGCAACGTGTACCGATTCTAGGTTTTTGTCCCGAATAAACCAAAGCATCATAAAGCAAATTGCTCCATTCAGGATCAATTTAGCGAACCCAAATCCCCCAAATAAACTCTGAGCCTGTGTTTCTAAGACAAATGTGATTATAGGCGAAAGCACACAGATAATAGGCACCCATTTATCGCGGATGGCATATTTCGTAAACAAACCGAACGAGAATAAGCCTAACAAAGGCCCATAGGTATAACCCGCTAAATTGAATACCGCGGCAATTAATTCAGAGGTATTGAAGATGTGGAACAGGCCAATTACGACGAAAAACAAGGCCGAGAATCCGATGTGTACGAAATGTTTCATCTTCTTTTGCTTATCCTCTTTGAACTTTTCGATACTCAAGAAATCAATGCAGAAAGAAGTCGTTAAGGCTGTTAAGGCCGAATCAGAACTGGCATAAGAGGCAGCAATAATGCCTAATAGGAAAGTCACAGCAGCTAAGGTTCCAAATTCACCTCCTAAGGCTAACATCGGATACAATTCGTCCGTTTTAGTTGGAACAGTTATCCCTTTCGAAGCGGAATAAATGTACAATAAAGCACCTAAAGAAAGGAATAAGATATTAATGAAAAGAAGCACCCAATAGAACCAGAACATATTTTTCTGTGCTTCTCCGATCGATTTGCAGGTCAGGTTTTTCTGCATCAAATCCTGATCTAAACCGGTCATTACGATGGCTATAAAAACACCCGCCAGGAAGTCTTTTCCGAAGAAATGAGGGTTCTTCCAATCCCACTCAAACAGATGCGAATACTTGCTCGCGCTCACTTGCTGAATCATGTCAGGGATGCTCATGTCCATTTTTTGGCCCACTAAAACAATCGTAATGAACAGCGCTACGAGCAAAAACAGGGTTTGTAAGGTATCCGTCCAAATAATCGTTTTAACACCTCCACGGTGCGTATACAGCCATATTAAGAAGATAGAAACGAAAACGGTCACGATAAATGGCACGCCAATAGGGGCGAAAATCGCAATTTGCAAAACGTTAACCGCCAAATACAAACGAGCAGCTGAACCGATGGTTCTAGACAATAAAAAGAAGGCAGAACCCGTCTTATAGGACCAAAAACCAAAGCGTTTTTCTAAATAACCGTAGATGGATATCAGATTCAATCGATAATACAAGGGCATTAATACCAAAGCAATGGTTAAATAACCAAAGGAGTGGCCTAAAATGACTTGGTAATAGGTAAAGTAGGTCTTACCTACAGCACCCGGAACTGAAATAAAGGTTAAGCCAGAAATAGATGTTCCAATCATTCCAAAGGCCACCAGCCACCAAGGGGACTCGCGATTTGCTGTAAAAAAAGCATGGGTATCAGCGCCTCTAGAGGTAAAATAGGAGATCGCTAATAGTAGGCCAAAATAGAGGGCAAGAATTCCTCCAGCTAATTGTACAGACATAAGGTTTGGAACGGATTTTTTTTTAAATTTGATTTCAAATTCATCAAAAATATGGAATTCTGTGTAGATAGTATTTATCGTCTACCTTTTTCTTTTCAAAATCAGGAAAAATGGCAAGAAGACACGTCGACTCTCGTAGAGGAAGAGGTGATCGAGGCCCATCAGCTGATTGTCTACAATGATGAAGTCAATTCCTTTGAATATGTCATTTTAACGCTGATTGAGGTGTGTGAACATACGCCACAACAAGCGGAGCAATGTACCTTGCAGATTCATTTCAGAGGCAAATGCGGCGTAAAAACCGGTGGATTTGACGAATTAGTAGCTATGCGCAATGAGATTTGCCGTAGAGGAATTTCCGCCGAAATCGAAGCAAGCGTATGATGAATAACTATCCTTCCAAGATGATTGAGCAAGCTGTTGAAGAGATTTCTAAACTGCCCGGCATCGGTAAAAAATCAGCACTGCGCCTCGCTTTACATTTATTAAAGCGCCCAGAAGCCCAATCTTTGCAATTAGCCCACGCGGTAGTTCAACTCAGAACAGAAACGAAATATTGTCCACAATGCCATATGATTTCGGATGGTGATTTATGTGGCATTTGTGCCAGTCATAAACGCGATGAAAGCATCATTTGTGTGGTGGAAGATCTACGCGATGTATTAGCGATTGAAAATACAGGTCAGTTTATGGGCCTATACCATGTTTTGGGCGGAATTATTTCCCCTTTATCCGGTATTTCACCCGGCGATTTGACCATCGAAACCTTAGTGACGCGCGTCGCTTCTGGTAAAGTTAGTGAGGTGATTTTAGGCTTAAGCCCCACAATGGAGGGGGATACGACGGCTTTTTATTTGACCAAAAAGCTAAAAGAATTTCCCATAAAATTATCCACGATTGCGCGTGGTATTCCCATTGGCGGTGATTTAGAATATACCGACGAGATTACACTAGGCCGAAGTATAGTAGGTAGAGTCGTTTACGAATAGTATAAATTTAAACATAATGAAACGTGCCGAATTCCTTCAAAAATCACTAGTCCTTGCGGGCGCTAGCGTGGTTTTGCCCTCTTTTTCTGCTCCATTAGCTGATTCTTTTAGTTTACCAGCCTTGTCTTATGCTTTTGATGCCTTAGAGCCTCATATCGATCGCTTAACGATGGAAATTCACCACGATCGCCACCACAAGGCCTATGTAGATAATTTAAACAAGGCTTTGCCGGCTGCGACTAAATCGCTTGAAGAGATTTTAGCCACCGTTTCCACTCAGCCTGTTGCCGTGCGTAACAATGGGGGAGGACACTGGAATCATAGTTTTTTCTGGAATGTATTAGGACCTGCCAAAGGCTCTAAACCATCTGCCGCTTTAGCGAAGCAAATAGAGGCTGATTTCGGCTCTTTTGATGCATTCAAGGCTGAATTTACGAAGGCGGCAACGTCTCGTTTTGGTTCAGGTTGGGCTTGGTTGATCAAGAAAGACGGGAAATTGATGATTTCTTCGACGCCTAATCAAGACAATCCTTTGATGGATGTGGCTGAATTGAAAGGACAACCCATTTTAGCTTTAGACGTGTGGGAACACGCGTATTATTTAAAATACATGAACAAGCGCGCGGATTACATCGCAGCGTTCTGGAACCTAGTTAACTGGGACTTTGTATCAACAAACTTTAGTAAATAAGATGTTATTAGATGAAATTCCTTCGCTGGATTTAGCGGATTTCCTTTCTGGGGACACGAATCGCAAGGCGAAATTTGTACAAGATTTAGGGTCTGCCTTCAACACGATTGGTTTTGTGGCGATTAAGGGTCACGAATTATCGAATGACTTTACCAAGAAGCTTTATTCAAATGTAGAGCAGTTCTTTCAATCGCCAGATTCGCTAAAGCAAACCTATGAAATTGAAGGAATTGCAGGCCAACGCGGATATATCGGAAAGCGAAAAGAAACGGCTAAAGGCTTCAAAGTGCCTGATTTAAAGGAGTTTTACCACGTGGGTCAACCCCACAAAGAGGATGGAGATTCGGTTTGGTCTGAATACCCGGCGAACGTTTTTCCAGTGGAATATCCTGATTTCGAAAAGAACACGGTGGAAGCTTATCAAACCTTAGAGAAGGCTGGTAAAGCTTTGTTACAAGCAATTGCGCTCTATTTAGAGCTTCCGGAAGACTATTTTGAATCCCGGGTGAAAAACGGTAATTCCATCCTACGTGCGATTCACTATTTCCCTATTTTAGATCCAGATTCTCTACCTGAAGGAGCGGTGAGAGCGGCGGCACACGGCGATATTAACTTGATTACTTTATTGATGGGCGCTTCTGCGGAAGGCTTAGAAGTATTGCGTATGGATGGAAAATGGATTCCCATTACCGCATTACCGGATCAGGTAGTGGTGAATGTGGGTGATATGTTAGATCGTTTGACGAATCATAAATTGAAATCAACGATCCACCGGGTGGTGAATCCACCGCGTGAGAAAATGGGAACATCTCGTTATTCGATCCCGTTCTTTATGCATCCGCGTTCTGAAATGGATTTGACTTGTTTATCTTCTTGCGTTTCGACGGAGTATCCGAAAATCTATACAGATATGACAGCTGGGGCGTTTTTGAATGAGCGATTGATTGAATTAGGACTTAAAAAGGCATAGATGAGGCGGCTAAAACACCTGGATTTCCTGTGGGATGTCTTGCTTTTAGCCTGCACCTCTTTTGGTGGACCTCAAGTGCATTTTGCCCTCTTTTTAGATCGATTAGTAAAGAAAAGAGACTATTTGACGGAAGAAGAATTGTTTGAAATTCAAGCACTTTGTTCCGTATTACCAGGCCCTACTTCTACTCAGATGATCACTGCGATTGGTTTGAAGCGGGGTGGGGCTTATTTGGCTTATTTAACTTTACTTTGTTGGATTACGCCAGCGGTCTTAATTATGACCTTAGCGGCGTATGGAATGACTTTTTTACGCAACCATTCCATTCTTCATTACGTTCTTCCAGTGGGTATTGGTTTGATTTTGCAGGCAGGATGGTATATGGCCAAAAAGGTCATTACTGGCCCCATGTATGTCATTATTTTACTCGTGACCTTGTTTTTAGGGATCGCTTTTCATAGTCCTTACATATTTCCCTTGGTGTTAGTATTAGGGGGTGTCGTTTCTTCTTTTAATTACAAGGATTTCCCTCGACAAACCAAACACAAATTCGTTATCCCTTGGGCAAATTTCCATTTGTATTGGGGATTTCTAGTTTTTTTAGCCGTCTTAGGTCATTTCACAGAATATTTTCCTATCCGACTTTTTGAGAATTTTTACCGGAATGGATCCCTTGTTTTTGGGGGTGGGCACATATTGGCACCTGTTCTTTATACGGAATTTGTCGAGTTTAAGCAGTTAATCAGTTCGGAGGCTTTTTTGACGGGAATGGCTCTTTCTCAGACGCTTCCTGGACCTGTATTTGCTTTTACGTCATATTTGGGGGTTTTGTTGATGAAGGACTATGGTCTGCTAGGTGAATTGGCGGGTTCGCTCATCGGTGCGCTGGGAATCTTTTTGCCTGGGACCTTTTTGATCTTCTTTGTGTTCAGAATTTGGGGACAATTGAAGCAATATCGCTTCATTCGAGCTTCTCTAGCGGGTATTCAGGCGGCATCTGTGGGATTAACCTTAGTGGCAGTATTTACTTTCACTCGTCCTATGGTGGTGGAAGCGCAGGTTATTTCCTTGGGCATTGTAGCGGCTGCATTTGTTCTAGCAGAGAAAACAAAAATTCCCGCCATCTTGCTGTTTGGATTAGCGTTGATAGCGGGAATTCTAGGTATATAAGCCGATTAGGCGATTAAATTCAATAGGTATTGTCCGTAACCACTTTTCACGAGTGGCTCAGCGATTTTCTTCAATTGTGCTTTGTCGATGTACCCCATTCGATAGGCTACTTCTTCGATACAACCTACTTTCATGCCTTGGCGCTCTTCGATCACTTGAACGAATTGACCCGCTTGCATTAAAGAAGCAAAAGTACCCGTATCTAACCAAGCCGTTCCGCGGTTCAAAATACCCACCGAAAGACGTCCTTGCTTTAAATATTCCTTGTTTACATCCGTGATTTCGTATTCTCCACGAGGTGATGGGGCGATTTTTTTGGCAATTTCCACCACATCATTATCGTAGAAATATAAGCCTGGTACGGCATAATTCGACTTAGGTTTCGCTGGTTTCTCTTCGATTGAGATCACTTTATTGTCTGCATCGAATTCCACCACGCCATAACGTTCCGGATCGTTCACCGAATAAGCGTAAACTACACCACCTGAAGGATCATTGTTCGCTTGCAATAACTTACTCAAGCCAGATCCGTAGAAAATATTATCGCCTAAAACTAAGGCTACCTTATCTTTTCCGATGAATTTCTCGCCAATCACAAATGCCTGTGCTAGACCATTCGGTTCCGGTTGAACGGCATATTCGAAACGACAACCGATTTGAGATCCATCACCTAATAACTTCTCAAAATGGGGCAAATCGTGCGGCGTGGAGATGATCAAAATCTCTTTAATGCCCGATAACATCAAGATAGACAAGGGGTAATAGATCATCGGCTTGTCATAAACCGGCATTAATTGCTTGCTAACCGCTAAAGTCAATGGGTGCAATCTCGTTCCGGATCCACCCGCTAAAATAATTCCTTTCATCTTATCTGCCTGCGTAGTTTTTTTCGTAATATTTTTGATAATCACCTGAAGTGACATCATTTAACCATTTTTCATTTTCTAAATACCAATTCACGGTTTTCTCTAAACCTTCTGCGAATTGCAAACTAGGCTCCCAACCTAATTCTTTCATAATCTTGTTCGCATCGATCGCATAGCGCAAATCGTGACCCGCACGATCCGTTACATACGTGATTAATTGAACCGATGTTCCTGCTGGACGACCTAATTTCTCGTCCATAATTTTGCATAATAAATGGACTAAATCAATATTCTTCCACTCATTAAAGCCACCAATGTTATAGGTTTCACCTATTTTCCCATCGTGGAATACCGTGTCAATCGCACGTGCGTGGTCAATCACAAAAAGCCAATCCCGCACATTTTCGCCCTTTCCGTACACCGGAAGAGGTTTGTGATGAATAATGTTGTGAATCATCAAGGGGATCAGCTTCTCTGGGAAGTGATTGGGCCCATAATTATTCGAACAATTTGTAATCACCGTAGGTAGACCATAGGTCTCATGATACGCTCTTACGAAGTGGTCTGAACTCGCTTTCGAAGCCGAATAAGGCGAACGAGGATCGTAAGATGTTGTTTCTAAGAAGAATTCCTTCGGATCGTGCAACTCACCATATACCTCATCAGTAGAGATGTGGTAGAAGCGCTTGCCCTCCATTTTGCCTGCCCAATGTTTCTTCGCTGCTTGTAATAAATTCACCGTTCCGATGACATTCGTTCTTACGAACGCCAAAGGATCCGTAATCGAGCGATCCACGTGTGATTCCGCTGCTAAGTGCAGAACGCCATCAAATTGATGCTCTGCAAAAAGGGCGTCAATATGTTCCGCATCCGTAATATCTGCTTTAATGAAGTGGTAATTAGGGGCAGATGCCACATCTTCGTTGTTCGCTAGGTTACCTGCATACGTCAAGGCATCCAAATTGTAGATCTGGTAATCTGGGTATTTGTTCACAAACAAACGAACCACGTGAGATCCAATAAATCCGGCACCGCCGGTGATAACTAATTTTTTCATCTTATTGATTGATTGCTTCTTGCCATTTCCAGGCGTCTTGCAAGGCTTTTTCTAAACTAAATTGTGTTTTCCAACCTAAAATCTGGTTCGATTTATCAGTTGAGGCATAAACCGCCGTAATATCTCCCGCTCTGCGGTCTCTGATTTCATACGGAACTTTCTTGCCGGTCGCCTTTTCGAAAGCGCTGATAACTTCCATGACAGAGCTCCCTTGGCCAGTTCCAATGTTAAAGAAATCATAATTCTTGGTTGATTTCCCCTCGATTAAGTGGGCCAAAGCCTTCACGTGCGCTCCTGCTAAATCCACCACGTGAATGTAATCGCGAATCGCCGTTCCGTCTGGGGTAGGATAATCCGTTCCCCATACTTGCAATGGTCCGCGTAAACCGGCCACTGACTGCGTTAAGAAAGGAATCAAATTCGCTGGTGGACCGATCGGCAATTCGCCGATTAAGGCCGATTCGTGCGCCCCAATGGGGTTAAAGTAACGTAAAGCAATGGCTTTTAAAGCTGAAGACGCTGCTACTGTGTCGCGAATAATCTCCTCGCAAATCTGCTTAGAGTTACCATAAGGAGAAGTTGCGGGTTGTACTGGCGATTCTTCTGTGGCAGGTAGCGTTTCAGGTTGACCATAAACGGTACAAGAAGACGAAAACACTAAATTAGAAAGGCCGTATTGAGCCATTTTTTCTAATAAAAGTACCGTGGACGCTACATTGTTTCGGTAATATTTTAAGGGATTCTCCACGGATTCGCCTACCGCTTTAGAGGCCGCAAAATGGATAATTCCTTTGATATCGTATTTTGTGAACAATAAATCGTAGGTCTCCGGATGGTTGACATCGCCCTCTTCGAAAATCACCGGTTCTTTCGTGATGATTTCTAGGTTTTTAATGACCTTTTTCGAAGAATTAGAGAAGTTATCTACGATAATAGGGGTGTAACCGTGTTCTTTCAAAACCACATAGGTATGTGATCCAATGAATCCAGCTCCTCCCGTTATTAAAATTTGCATACGTAAATTGTAAGAATTAAGGACAAATTTAGGGGAAAATAGGCCAAATGTCTTTAATTTTGTCAAAAATATACGTTCTATATGACGGAAGCTGCCATTAAAGCCATGATTCATTTATTAGACGACTCTGATCAGGAGGTCGTTAGCATGGTGGAACAGCAAATCCGTACCTTGGGACCCTCCATCATTCCCGTGTTAGAATCGGAATGGGAGACCGAAAGTTTGAATCCCATTCTTCAAACCAAGATTGAAAACTTAATTCACGATTTTCAGTGGCAATCTGTGAAGACGCGTTTGCAGCTTTGGAAAGAAGCAGGTGGGATGGATTTATTAGAAGGGATGTGGATTTTAGCCACTTACCGCTATCCAGATTACAGTTTTGAGCAATTGAAAGTAGAAATGGATCAGTTGTATTACGAGGTTTGGCCACAGATGCGTGAAGAATTACACCCGATGGACCAGGTGAAGGTATTAAATACCGTATTGTTCGAGCAATTGAAGTTTGGGCCTAATTCGAAGAACTTCCACGCCGCAAATAACTCGTTCATTAACAATGTGTTGTCCTCCAAAAAAGGTAATCCCATTAGCCTTTGCGTCATCTATATGTGGATCGCCCAAAAATTAGGTTTACCTGTTTATGGCGTGAATTTGCCTAATCTCTTCGTGTTAACCTACAAGCAAAATGGCTTGCAGTTTTACATTAATGTGTTCAATAAAGGGCTGATTTTCAATAAGATAGATATTGATAATTACATTGCTCAATTGAATTTAACATCGAACGAAATTTATTACAATCCTTGCTCTAATTTGGAAATCATTCGCCGCGTGATTCGCAATTTGATGATGGCTTATGAAAAAGCAGGGGAGCAGGAATACAAAGATGAATTAACCGAGTTGATTGATCTATTAGATTAAGGCTACTGTCAGGCTAAATTCCGGAAATTCTTCCCAAAACACCTCGATATCTTCTGCTGAAGGAATTCGAGCATTGCTCGGATTGAGATCAAAATCGTATATCTCTATTTCTTTCTGAAATGAAAGGCCAGGTTTTCCGACTGCTTTATAGATGGATTCCTTCGCTGACCAGGCTAATGTCAACAAATTCGAAGTGTCCTTCCATTTCGCTAATTCTGCAGCACACAGAAAACGAGGAGCAATTTTTTCGATATTTCTACCCGGTTTCTCTAGATCAATTCCGATTCGGTTCTGGCGCGAGCAAGCAGCAGCAACGTATGGATAGGAGTGGGTGAGGCTAATGTGCCAGTCGGAATCCTCGAAAAATGGCCTGTTTCGGTCGTTTTGGACTAGATTTAGTTTATAGAATTCGGGTGACAGCTGATGTAAGCAAAACCTTGCTGCTAGTGATTCCAGTTTTTTGATTGGATTTTCGATGGCTGGCGTAGACCAAGATGCCGGAAAGGTTTCAAAAAAAGCGATGGGTTCTTCAATTTTCCAAACCAAGATTTGGAAATCATCTGCGCTAATTTTTGAAAATATTTGGGGCATAAATGGGAATAGTTGGACGTAAAATTATCATTTTTGTAGCTAAATCGATGGAAATAATTTGAGTACGCTACAAATCGAACGTATTGACACCTTCTCAGGACACCGTGGGCCGGTTTACGCGCTTGAAAATGGCGTGGATTCCCTCTTTTATTCTGCGGGATCTGATGGATGGGTAGTGCAATGGAATCTCGCAAAACCGGATCTGGGCAAGGTAATAGCCCAAATCGAAGGTTCCGTTTACGCGATGAAACTGGATGCAGCCGGAATCTTATGGATAGGCCATAATTACGAGGGAATCCAAGGAATCCAGGTAGCTGATCAGACTCAAGTATTCGCTATTCCGACGAAAGGTTTATCCATTTTTTCTATTGCTTTTGTAGGTTCTAATGCCTGGATTGGGCATAATGAGGGACTGATTACCTTGGTGGATCTCGCCACAAAATCGGTTGTTAAACACATCAAAGCAAGTGCATCAAGCGCGCGCTGTTTCTGCGTTTTAGCTGATGATCGAGTTGCGGTAGGTTATTCTGATGGATTTGTTCGAGTTTTTGATGCTGCTTTTCAATTAGTACATTCCTTTAAAGCGCACGAGTCTTCTGTTTTTTCTCTCCAAAGTAGGGGAGGGGATCTCTACAGCGTAGGCAAAGACGCGCGAATTAAACGTTGGAGTGCTGATTTTCAGCTTCTAACAGAGGTGATTGGGCATATTTATGCCATACACGATATACAATTTTCTCCAGATGGGAAATGGTTTGCGACGGCCAGTATGGATAAGACGGTGAAAATATGGGAGAGTGAGACTTTAACGTTGCGCAAAGTGCTAGATGCTTCCAGACACGGAGGACACAAAAATTCGGTTAATAAACTAATCTGGTGTTCATTCAATGATTTATTAGTTTCCGCATCCGACGACAAAAATCTATCTGTTTGGAAGATTCATTAAAAAAATTCCTATTTTAGCATTTGAATACCTAAAATCTATATCATTTGGAAGCTTCTTTTTCAAAATCATTTCGCGGTTATGATGTCTCAGAAGTAGACGCATATATTCAAAGTGTTCAGAACTTTGAGGCCGAAACACAGAACTCTTTGGCAAAGTTAAATCAGAAAACAGTTGAACTAGAAACTGAGGTGACTCGTTTAAGAGAAATTGAATCTAGTTTATTTAGAGCCTTGAAATTAGCAGAAGAAAGTCAACAAAACTTCGCTGCTAAAATGGAAAAGGAGGCGAAATCGATCTTAGATAAAGCGTCTAAAGAGGCTGAAGCCATTAAAAAGAAGTCTGAAACGGATGCCCAAAAGCAGGCGTTGTTAACTGAAAATGAGCGCAAACAAACCCTAGCGCTAGCTGGGCAAGAATTAAAAGAACAAGAGCGCCAATTACGTAATTTGCAAGAGGCTCAAAAAGAAATAGCCGAACAATTGAAGCAAATTTCAGAGCAAACTTTAGGGGCTATTTCCCAATGGAACTCTACCGAATTAGTGAAGCCAGTGGCCTCCATCAATACTTTTGCTACACCGGCGTCTAAAAGAGGTCGTAAACCTGGTGTGAAGAATAAGCCTAAGGTTAAGGCAAAAGTAGCTGCGAAAGTTAAAGTCGCGAAACCGAAAGTTTCCTCGAAACCGATAGCTACTTCAGCAAAACGCGGTCCTAAGCCTAAATTAAAAGTAACTACTACTGAGGCAGTGGTTAGTCCAGTGGTAAAGTCAGCTCAGCCTGAAGTAAAAACAGCTGCTAAACGAGGCCCTAAGCCTAAATCGGTGGTAAAAACATCGAAAAAAGTTAAGCCAGCAGTGAAAAAAATTACTAAATCAGCCACAAAACCAGCTGCTAAACGCGGTCCTAAGCCTAAAATTACGCTGGAAACCGTTTCGGATGATGGGTTGCCTACCTTAAACAAGGTGTTAGAAGCCTACGCGAAATCATCAGGTCCACGAGGTAAAGTAGGGGAGATCAACTAAAAAATGGCAAATTACCAAGTTTCTATAGATGATATACGGATTTTTGCCTTTCATGGATTGTATCCAGAGGAACGTATTTTAGGGAATTGGTATACCTTGGATGTTTTAGTGGAATCTGAATCACAGCCTAATTTCTCAGACGATATCGCGAATACGATTGATTATTCGAAGATTTACACCATTTGCAAACAAGTGATGGCTAAGCCAGTGGATTTATTAGAAACGGTGGCTGAAACGATTGCACAAAAAATCAGAGCTGAATTAAGCCAAGAAGTGGCTGTTATGGTTCAAATATCGAAGGAAAATCCCCCAATGGGAGTCTCTGCAGGCAGAAGTACAGTCGTTTATCGCCTCAATTGAATTTTGTAAAGATTAATTGTGTAATTTTGACGTAACTAACCTGAACTAATGCGTCACCAAGTTACCATCAAAGATATTGCCAAGCAGCTAGGAGTCTCAGTTGCTACCGTATCTAGGGCTTTACGTGATTTGCCTGATATCCATCCAGATACCAAGAAGTTAGTTTTAGATTTAGCTCAAGAGCTTGATTATCAGCCTAATGTACTCGCTACTAGTTTAGTTAAATCGAAGACCAAAACACTCGGTCTTATCGTTCCCGATCTAGGTTATTATTTCTTCTCTACGGTTGTTAAGGCGGTGGAAGATGCTGCCATCGCAGCAGGATATTCTCTTTTGATCGCTCAAACACAAGAGTCTTTTGAGCGTGAGTTAACGAATATTCAGAATTTGTCTCGTTCCCAAGTAGAGGGAATTATTATTTCCTTGTCGCGTGAAACCGTCAATTTTGAGCATTTGACTCGTTTACAACGCAGGGGTATTCCATTGGTCTTTTTTGACCGAGATAGTGAAGAAATTGATGCATCTAAAGTAATGGTGGATAATGAGCAATCTGCTTATGAGGCTGTGAAGCACTTAATTGAGAACGGATGTAAGCGCATTGCTTTTCTAGCCGGGCCTAAAAACGTTTCCGTAAGTAATCAGCGTAGAATGGGCTATTCACGCGCCCTACAAGAGGCAGGCATTGAATCAGATCCGAATCTAATAATACATAGTGATTACTTCCAAGATTCTGCTATTTCTAAGACGCATCAGCTTATGAAGGAAGCGAATCGCCCAGATGGAATTCTTGTGGTTTCAGATAGGCTTGCCATTGGTGTTTTAATAGCGCTTAGAGAATTGAATATTTCGGTTCCCGAAGAGGTTAAAATGGTTAGTTTTAATAACGAACCTATTTGCTCCTTAGTTTCACCTACGATATCATCTATATCACAGCCTTTAGAAGAAATAGGTAGATTATCTGTGGAATTATTGTTAGAACAGATCGAACACAAAACGGATAATCCGGTTCCAAGAGTCGAAGTTTTAAAGACAAAATTGATTGTACGGGAGTCTTCCGTTCACAAAAAATAAACCACATTTTTTAGTATCATTTTTTCTTGGAGAAATAGGCAAAATTTAAGATATTTGTTCTATTGAAAAATACTGCTTTTCGCCTTGTTTTTCTCTTGAATCAAAACATTATTTATGTCATTACAAAGCAATGTTATCCCTATCAACATCGAAGATGAAATGAGAGGGGCGTACATCGATTATTCGATGTCAGTTATTGTGTCTCGTGCGCTTCCAGATGTACGAGATGGCTTGAAACCAGTTCACAGAAGGGTATTATTCGGAATGGAGGAACTGGGGGTTAGTTACAACAAATCCTATAAGAAGTCTGCTCGTATTGTCGGGGAGGTACTTGGTAAGTATCACCCGCACGGTGATTCCTCTGTTTACGATACGATGGTGCGTATGGCCCAAGATTGGTCTTTACGCTATCCGTTAGTAGATGGTCAAGGAAACTTTGGTTCCGTCGATGGTGATTCTCCTGCAGCGATGCGTTATACAGAGGCTCGTTTAAAGCGTATTGCGGATGAGTTGCTTTCTGATTTGAACAAAGAAACGGTTGATTTCCAACCTAACTTTGATGATTCCCTTGAAGAGCCTACGGTTTTACCAGCTAAGATTCCTAATCTACTATTGAATGGTACTTCGGGTATCGCGGTAGGTATGGCGACGAATATGGCACCACACAACCTGAATGAGGTAGTGGATGGTATTTCAGCCTATATTGATAACCGAGATATCACGATTCTGGAATTGATGCAATACATCAAAGCACCAGATTTCCCTACGGGTGGAACTATTTATGGTGTACAAGGTATTCGCAATGCATTTGAGACGGGCAGAGGCCGTATCGTAGTTCGGGGTAATGCGACTTTTGATACCTCTAAAACGGGTAAAGAGCAGATTGTTGTTTCAGAGATTCCGTATATGGTTAACAAGGCGACATTAATCAAGCAATGTGCTGATTTAGTGAACGATAAGAAGATCGAGGGTATTTCAGAGATTCGGGATGAGTCTGACCGCCAAGGGATGCGTATCGTTTTCGATTTAAAGCGTGATGCGGTAGCGAATGTCGTGTTGAACAATTTGTACAAGCATACTGCTTTACAATCATCGTTCTCGGTGAATAACGTAGCCTTAGTAAAAGGTCGCCCTATGATGTTGAATCTGAAAGACTTGATTCACCACTTCGTAGAGCATAGAAATGAGATTATCGTACGTCGTACACAATACGATTTGCGTGAGGCGCGTAAGCGTGCACATATTTTGGAAGGCTTCATTATTGCGCTAGATAACCTAGATGCGGTAATTAAGTTAATCCGTGAGTCGAAAGATCCGAATTCGGCTCAAGAAGGCTTAATGTCTAAATTCAACTTATCAGAACTTCAATCGAAAGCTATCCTGGAGATGCGTTTACAACGCTTAACCGGTATGGAGCGGGAGAAGATCATGAATGAGTTCGCGGAGATTATGAAGTTGATCGAAGATTTGGAAGATATTTTGGCCAAACCAGAACGTCAATTACAGATCATCAAAGACGAATTAACGGATATTAAACAACGGTATGGCGATGAGCGTAGAACGCAAATCAACATGACGGATGAAGAGTTCTCAGTAGAAGATATGATTGCGGATGACGAAATGTTAATCACAGTTTCCGCACAAGGTTATATCAAACGTACTCCGATCACAGAATACCGTTCGCAATCTCGTGGCGGCGTCGGTTCTCGTGCTGTTGCAACGAAAGACGACGATTACACAGAGCATTTGTTCTCAGCAACGATGCATAACTGGTTATTGTTCTTCACAGAACGCGGTAAATGCTTCTGGTTACGTGTTTACGCGGTTCCAGAGGGGTCTAAGGTTTCCAAAGGTCGTCCTATCCAAAACTTGATGAATATCGAGAATGGTGATACCATTAGAGCCGTGATCAACGTGAAGTCGATTACAGATCCAGATTACATTGATAATAACTTCATTGTGATGTGTACGGAAGACGGTACGATCAAGAAAACGTCGTTAGAGGCTTATTCTCGTCCACGTCAAAATGGTATCATCGCCATCACCATCCGCGAAGGAGACCGTCTATTAGACGTTGCCTTAACGAATGGTAACAACCAAATCGTTATTGCTACTAACACAGGTCGTTCTGTTCGTTTTGAAGAGACACGCGTTCGTCCAATGGGTCGTTCAGCAGCTGGTGTGAAAGGTATTTGGATTGATGAGGAGATTCCAACCGAGAAAGTGATCGGAATGGTGTGTGTATCTGATCCAGAGGTACAACAATTGTTAGTGGTATCCGAGAAAGGATTTGGTAAGCGTTCAGAAGTTGAAGATTACCGTTTAACGAATCGTGGAGGTAAAGGAGTTAAAGCCCTGAATATCACGGAGAAAACGGGTAATTTAGTTGCTATCAAAGAGGTGAACGATAACAATGACTTGATGATTATTACCAAAGCGGGTATCTTAATCCGTACAAGCGTCGCAGAACTTCGCGTGATGGGACGAAATACACAAGGGGTTAAATTAATTCGCTTGAAAAATGAATCTGATGAGATTTCGTCTGTAACGAAGATCGAAAAAGAGCCTGAACCAGAGGAGGTAGAGGTTTTAGAAGGTGCTGAGTTAACAGAAGGAGTAGTTGATACAACAAATGCCGTAACTGAAGCTCCAGAAGGAGGGGAGGAGACCGCATCTGAAGCAGCCTCAGAAGAAGTAACTGAAGAATAATTTTATCTGCCCGTACGTGAGTACGGGCTTTTTTTTAATTAAACTAAACGTATGAAAAAACTACTTTTATCCCTATTAATGGTGGCATTGGCAATGAATACTTCATTTGGCCAAGCAGAAAAAATGGTACTTGATGCTCAAAAGAAAAGTATTAATGATGCAATTAAAAAAACTGACGAAGAGGTTAAAAAAACACCAACGAAGGCTAAATCTTGGTTATCTCGTTCGCAAGCTTATTTGGAACTAGCATTGTTCCCTGACTCATCATTTGCATTAACTAATCCTGAGGCAGCTTTCCAAGCTTTGGAATTTGCGAATGAGGCGATAAAATTAGATGTTAAAGAAGGAAAAAAAGGTTCGGTAGCAAAAGATGCAGAACTATTGTTGGCAGATAAGCGATTCTTAAATGCTTTTTTAAATCTAGGTGTATTTAAGTATCAGGGAAAAGATTTCCGCGGTTCCTTACGCTACATGTCTAAAGCTTCTGAATTAGCACCTAACGATACGCTTTCAGCCATGTATACAGGAGTAACAGCTCAATTATCTCAAGAAGATAAAATTGCCCAAGTTGCTTATGAGAAATATATGGCAATTGGTGGTAAAGATTTAGCCATCCTTTATGGTCTTTCACAAATCTATAAAAATAACAAGGAGGAGGAAAAAGCACTTAATTTAATTGAGAAAGCTCTTGCCATTTATCCTGCAAATAAGGATCTGAAAGGGGAGAAGTTTAATATGTTGATTGCTTTCAACCGAATTGATCAAGCAATTGCTGAACTTAAACAAACTACAACAAATGATGCTAAAGATGGCGTTTCTTGGTTAAACTTAGGTTTGTTGTATGAAAATAAGGTTGCAGGTTTAGGAGATGAGATTAGAAAACTTCAAGATAAATCATTTAAAGTTCAAGAGGTAGACCGTCGTTTAGCAGCTCAAAATGATCAAATTTCGGCTTTTCAAGATGAAGTAAAGCGTACCAAACTGAAACTTAAAACCGCAACCACTCCGAAAGCGAAAGCTTCTGTAAATAGCCAAGTGGCAAGTTTAGAGGCTAAAGTGAAGGAATTAACAGATGCATTAAAAGGTATTCAAGAGGAGAAATCAGCTGCAACTGCAGCAGCAGGAGATTTAGCAACAAATAAGGCTAAAGTCGATGAATTAATAACTAAAGTGAACGAAATTCGTTCAAATTTGCCTACTTATTATACAAAGGCTTTAGAGGTTGATCCTAACAACTATGATGCTTTGTATCAAATGGGTGCCTATTATTTCAATGATGCTCAAGAACTTAAGCGTCAGGTGAATGGTATGGATATGAATGAATATAAGAAAACTGGGAAGGATTTAGAGGCAAAATTAGCGGTTAAATACAACGAGGCTTTACCTTATTTCGAACGTGGATTCCAGGTTAAGAAAGACGAAGACTTAAAAGAAATCTTAAAACAGGTTTATCGTGAATTGAAAAACGAGGCTAAATTAGCTGAGTTAGAGAAGTAAGAATTAGTCGCTAGTCACTGGTCGCTAGTCACTAGTCACTGGTCGCTAGTCACTGGTCGATTGTCTTAGTAAAAAAAGGAAAGGGTTACTTAAAAATAGGTGGCCCTTTTCTTATGGTTTACAATCTATTTAACATAATATAAATTATATAACAAATATCAGTGGGCAGTTGTCAGTAGACAGTGGACATAAATAGTTGTCAGTTGTCTGTTGGCAGTATAAATAAATAGTTGACAGTCGGTAGTATAATTATATAGTTGACAGTGGGCAGTTGTCAGTTAGCAGTATAACTTTTATTTTCCACTGTACACTGTCTACTGTCCACTGACGTGAAACGTCACCGTAAACTCCGTAAACGAATCAGGCACTGAAACCACTGAGATTTGGCCATTGTGTAATTGAATTATCCGTTCTACTAATGATAATCCGATTCCGTAGCCTTTAGATGAAGCCGTATTTTCGCCTCTAAAGAACGGTTGGAAGATATAAGGTAAATCGTTTGCTGGGATGCCTTTTCCTTCGTTTTTGACGAAAATTTGGATGGAATTTCCCGCATTCTTGAAGCTGACCTGGGCAGATTTTGATGGACTGAACTTGCATGCATTTTCCATTAAATTCTTTAAAGCGGTTAAAATGAGTTTGTCATCCGCTTTGATCAAGAGCATTTCCTCGTCCTCCGGCATGTGTGAGGTATCGATGTTGACTTTGTAGGCAGCGTTTAATTTTTGGGTTAAACTTCTAGCTTCCCAAAGGATCTCGTCAATTCTCCACTCATTAAAGCCAGCCTGGCTATCTGATAGACTTAATTTGTTTAATTCCAATAAGGATTCCGTGATGGCAGCTAACTCTTGGGTATCTTCTAAAACGGAGCTTATCGTATTTTTGTAATCGGTTGACTCTCTTTCCTTTAATAAACTAACTTCTAATTGGGAGGATATTTTAGTTAATGGATTCTTTAGTTCGTGTGAAACATTTGCAATAAATGTTTTTTGCAATTTAAAAGCATTCTCGATGCGTTCTAACAGTCGGTTGACCGTAGACACCATCTTCCCTATTTCGTCCTCAAAATCAGGCGATTTTAGGCGTTCTTCGAGGCGTTTGGGTGATAATTTATCTACTTGTTGGATAACTTCTGAGATTGGATTGACAGCTTGACCGGCAAAAAACCAGCCTGATAGCACTACAATGAGGATAAATAAGAGAAATAAGGCGATAAGGATGTTCTTTAAATCTTTTGCATTTTCTGCTGAATACTGATCCACCGCCCCTGCAAAAACGACTAATCGGCCTTGTGGAGTGGCAAAAACAGTTCCTAAAACTTCGATATCTTCGCGTTGAAAGCGTATTTCTTGTTTTTGGCGGACTTGTTTTATGAGATCTACATCTATGTGCAGGTTAATGCTGTCATTTGAAGCGTAGATTCGTTCATTGCATAAATCGTATACCAAAATACTCTCCCGGTACAATAAATCGCGGTTGGTTTGACCGATGATCCCCATTAATTTAGAGTCCACCTGGTTTACATTGACCAATAATTGGGCGGTTGTATTTGCTTTTTGGCGTAAACGACTATAAAATTTGTCCTTGTAATTCTCTTGTGTGAAGATATAGATGACAAAATAAGATACGAATAAAATCGCAGACACGAGGTAGGTAAACTGGTAAGTCAGCCTGGATCTAATCTGCATGGTTATTCGTTTTTAAGAATATATCCTCTACCAAATTGGGTGTGAATCAACTTACTCGCAAAGCCTTTATCTACCTTTTTTCGTAAGTAATTAACATATACCTCGATCAAATTGGAGCTATTCTCATCTTCGACCTCCCAGATGTTTTCCGCAATTTGTGCTTTCGAAATCACCATTTCCTGGTTTCTAAGGAAGTATTCCAATAATTGAAACTCTTTGGAAGTTAAATTAATGGATTGCCCTGAGCGTGTCACCAATTTACTGATGAGATCCATCTCTAAATCAGCAAATTTCAGCACTTGTGCATCTAATTGTGCCTGAGATGAGCGTTTTAATAGGGCCTTAATACGTGCCAAAAACTCTTTAAAATCAAAGGGTTTCCCTAAATAATCATCCGCGCCAGCATCAAAACCGACCAGTTTGTCGTCCGTCGTACTCAATGCAGTTAACATTAGGATGGGTGTTTGAATCCCTTCCGCCCTTAATTGCTTACATAGTTCAATTCCATTAATGCCTGGAATGATGATATCAGATACAATTAGTGAATAGTTATTTCGCAAGGCTAATTGTTTCGCGATCGTTCCATCATAGGCCACTTCCACCTCATAGTTGTTCTCTTCTAATCCTTGTTTCAAAGATTGAACAGTCTTAGGTTCGTCTTCTATGAGGAGAATTTTGATCATTTTAAGATAGATTTCAGGTCTGCTGGAGAGTAATTTATTGACTTTAATACTTTGTTATCCGCTTTACGATATACTTTCCAAACTCCACTTTCCTCCTTGATTTCCGCTTCTGTACCGTCTTTATCTTGGTAGAATTTGACCGTGTACTCTGCTTCCTCTAATGATGCGCATGCTTTGGACATATTTGAACGCTGTACTTCATTAAATAATTCGACGAATTTTTCACCTAAACCGAATTCTAAAACGGCACCTGATAAGACATACTGAAGGTCACAAAGTGCATCAGCCACTTCTACTAGGTCATTTGCCGCAATAGCCTCTTTCAATTCATCTAATTCTTCTGCTAGAAGGCTAACACGTAGATTGCAACGTTCTGCAGCGGGAATGGTAGGTTGAGCAAGTATAGGGGCTCCAAAAGTTTGGTGGAATTGTGCCACCTGGTTCAATGAGTCTAGTTTTTCCATTTTTTGTATTCAATTTATTAAAATTAAACAATTAATGGGTCTCTAGCAATATCGTGTTTTGGTGTTAATTAGAGATTATGAAAATACAATTGTGCACAAATGTGGATAACTTGTGGATAACTCAAAAGCAAAATGTGGATAAGTATGATTTATGTTTACAATCCTTAATTAAAGGGGTTTGCTTTCCGAGAAAGTACCATCTGTATAAAAGATAAGAACACGCTCTATCTTCTTGGCTAAATGAGTCGTAGGTGCGGGAGCAGCGACTGGTTGGGTTGCCTTTGGGCTACTTTCTCTAGGTCGTCTGAGATTCGATTGTACGATCGTTTGTTCAGCTAAATTATTTTCAGGCGATTCTGGGGCGCTAGGTATGACAGCATCAAAAAGGGATGGAGTGGAAGCGATTGGAGAAGGAGCTGCTTTAGGAGCGGGTGCCGAAATAGATAAATTGCGTTTATCATCTAATAACTCTTCCGCGGGAATTTCAGGGAAGGCGATGAGAATCTTTTGTACGACATCTAAGCTAGGCTTATTTCTTCCTGAGAGAATGTGAGAAATACTACTGCGAGGAATTCCTAAGGTATCAGCAAACTGAGAGGCACTTAGTTTCTTTGATTGAATTAACAATTCTATTTTAGCGCTTAGATTCATTTTTGTAAACATTAATTAATGTGTTACAAATCTAAACAATCTTCACTTATTTACAAATACCAACTGCCGAAACATTTGTTTACCAAAGTGACACGCAATCAGAGTGCAAAGCAATCAGTTTACTTTTGTATAATCCTCCAATAGCTTTCTTGAAATCCTTTTTAGACATACCTAACTGATCGTAGATATCTTCAGCTGGGCTTTTATCGTGTAGATATAGGACGCCTTTATTATCTTTAATTGCTTGTAATACTTTCTCTACTTGTGCATCTAAACGTACGCGTCCAATTGGTTCCAAACGTAAATCAAGTCGTCCATCTTCTCGCAAGTTTTCAATGTATACAAATGTACTTTGGCCCAATATTACATTTGTAAATATTTCATTTTTGAATAACATTCCAATTTTACAATTGTCAACCAAACATTTAATACCTAAGTCAGTGTATTCAAATGGAACGGCTTCAATCTTTGTTCCTGGTGCAAAACGATTTTCTTCGTCGTCGATAAAGGCGGGTAAGAAGTTTTCGATTCTGGCTGATGCTACGATGCGATCAGTTTGTGCGTCGAGGTAAATATAAACGAGGTAGAATTTCCCTACCACCATTTTTTGGTATTGTTGACTAAAAGGAACAAAAAGGTCCTTTGCTAACCCCCATTCTAAGAATACGCCCAGAGGAGTAACAGATTTCACTTCCAAATAAGCGAACTGCTTGATAGTGGCGAAAGGCTTTAAAGTAGTGGCGATGATGCGGTCTTCTGAATCGCGGTAGATGAATACATCAATCGATGAATCTATTTCATACGTTTCTGGAACGTATTGCAAGGGTAATAGGATTTCATCTTCGTAACCATCTAAATAGAGGCCAAAAGGTACTTCTTTGATAATACGAAGGTGATTGTATTCACCGATTTTCAATTCATTTTCCATAAAAAAAGCTCGGCTGCGAACCGGGCATTCATTTTTGCTATTTACTAAACGACTACGTTATTCTCTCTTAATGCTTGATTAAGCGAAGTTTTTAAGTCGGTACTTTCTTTTCTTTTACCTATGATTAAGGCACAAGGTACGCCATACGTTCCGGCTGCAAAGGTCTTTTGGATACTACCTGGAATGACAACCGAGTTTTCTGGAACATAACCGATGTATTCCACTGGCTCAGGACCTGAAACATCGATAATTTTAGAAGAGCCTGTTATCGTAACTCCAGCACCTAAAACGGCTTTTTTACCAATGTGTGCACCTTCCACTACTATACAACGAGAACCAATAAAGGCACCATCTTCAATAATGACAGGAGAAGCTTGAGGTGGTTCTAATACGCCACCGATACCCACACCACCACTTAAGTGTACGTGTTTACCGATTTGGGCACAAGATCCTACCGTAGCCCACGTGTCTACCATCGTTCCTTCATCTACAAAAGCACCAATATTTACATAAGAGGGCATTAAGATGGTTCCTTTCGCTAAAAAAGCGCCATAACGGGCTACAGCAGGAGGAACTACACGAACACCTAACTCTTTATAATTCGATTTTAACTTCATTTTATCGTGGAATTCGAAGATGCCCACTTCTGAAACGGCCATTTGGCGAATAGGGAAATACATCACGATGGCTTTCTTTACCCATTCGTTCACTTGCCAGCTACCATCAGCCTTAGGTTCTGCGGTACGCAATTCCCCTTTATCTACTAAGTCTACGACTTTTTCAATCGCCTCGATGGTTTCAGCCTTCGAACGAAGCTCCGGGTTGTCCCAGGCAGCTACAATACTATTTTCTAATGAATTCATAAAAATGATATGCAATAAATGAAGATGCAAATTAATCAAAAAAGGCTTGGCTTCCCCTGATCAGTGGAAATAAAATCGATGCCTACTGGCGATGAGAGCGAAAAAACGCTAAAAAATCGAACTAAATTTAACTTCAACTTTAATAAGTCATCTAGCTGATTATCAATCAGTTACGTATCGACACGAAATATTATTTCGGTAAAATTTGCTAGAAAATTAGCTAAAAAGACAAGTGACATTCTGTCACTCCCCTACCCCATCGATCTGGAGCATTTATTTCTTATACAAATATGCAAAAAAAGTTTGAATAAAAAACGTATCCGAGCAAATTTTATGTAAAAGCCAATTAATTAGCATTTGTGCTAAATTAAAATATCCTGATTTACTTTTGTAAAATAGGCCTTGTAAACGTTTAATAACGATTATTTTATATTGCCACTCTTGGAATAATACATTTTAAATGCTATATTTGGACTTTGTATGAAATCAAATTAATTTATTCAATGAAAAAAATTAAAGTTGCTATTAATGGTTTTGGTCGTATCGGTCGACTTACTTTCCGTCGTTTATTGGAAAAAGAAAATGTGGAAATCGTTGCTATTAACGATTTAACTGACAATGCTACTTTGGTACACTTACTAAAGTATGATTCAGTTCATGGTCGTTTTAATGGAACTGTTACTTCTGATGCTGACAGCATTACTGTTAATGGTAACGTGATTAAGGCTTTTGCAGAACGTGATCCTAAGCAATTACCTTGGGGTGCTTTAGGAATCGATGTTGTTTTAGAATCTACTGGTCGTTTCATCGATCAAGAAGGTGCTGGTCAACACTTAGTGGCTGGTGCTCGTAAAGTAATCATCTCCGCTCCTGCTAAAGGTGATATTCCTACAGTCGTTTTAGGTGTTAATGATGATACATTAACAGATGATATGACGATTATCTCAAATGCATCTTGTACAACTAACTGTTTAGCTCCAATGGCTAAGGTGTTAGACGATGCTTTTGGAATCGAAAAAGGATTTATGACTACGGTTCATGCTTATACAGCGGACCAAAACTTACAAGATGCACCTCACTCCGATTTACGTCGTTCTCGTGCTGCTGCTTATTCTATCATACCTACATCTACAGGTGCTGCTAAAGCGGTAGGTTTAGTTTTACCTCACTTGAAAGGTAAATTAGATGGTAACGCGATGCGTGTTCCTACTCCAGATGGATCTGTTACAGATTTCACGGTAGTATTGAAGAAAGACGCTACAGTTGCGGAAATCAACGCTGCTTTAAAAGCGGCTGCTGATGGCCCGATGAAAGGTATCCTAGAATACACAACTGACGAAATCGTTTCTATCGATATCATCGGAAACCAACACTCTTGTATCTTAGATTCTAAGTTAACAACAGCGATGGGTAACTTAGTGAAAGTAGTTGGTTGGTATGATAACGAATTTGGTTATTCATCTCGTGCAGCAGATTTGATCGCTCGCGTAGGTTAATCAACCAATTTGAGATAAATGAAAAAGCCTCTCCATCTGAGAGGCTTTTTTTATTTCGCATTTATAGCTCTGAGGTAATTGATGTTAAATCCTTTTTCGTAGAACATCTCCTCGAAACGTGTTTTGATTCCATAATGATCGTCCATCCATTCAGAAGTGTAGAGATCATTCGTTTTGACTGTAATGTCCCATCCATTTTCAGTTAGCGAACCCTCCGAAAATTCGAAGAAAGGTAAAGAATCGGTTTTTAAATGAAGGATGCCTCCAGGCTTCAAGATTTTCTTGTAACGAGCAAGAAAGGTATGAAAAGTGAGGCGTCGTTTCTCATCACGATCCCGAAGACGAGGGTCCGGAAAAGTAATCCAAATTTCATCGATCTCATTTTCTGCAAACTGTTCGTCTATCTCTTGCATGTGGATGCGAAGAAACGCGGTGTTTGTTAATTCAAGTTCTCTCGCAGCTCTCCCTCCTTGCGCTAAACGATCTCCTTTGACATCTACTCCGATGAAATTCATCTCGGGAAATAGTTTACCTAAGCCATTGGTGTATTCTCCTCGGCCACAGCCCAGTTCTAAAACTAATGAGCTGTCGTTTTTAAAGTAATCCGATTTCCATTTACCAGCCAATGTTCCGAAAATAGGTTTCGGACTTTGGATGACATTGTCTAAAGCGATGGCTAGATTGTATTTGGCTGTTTTTCTTCTGCTCAAGGGTACGCGAATTAAAAGGTAATTTCTCCTACTAGATAGGTGGATCCACAGATGAGAATCCCATCTGAAGGTTTTGAATTTAATTTTGCCAGGGCAATGGCCTCGTTCACAGAAGGAACGACTTTACCATTCAGTCCTTTGGTTGCTGCTAATTTTTGAAGTTCTAAAGCGGAGATCGCTCTCGGGTTGTTTGCTTGGCAAAAATAGAAGCTGGCCTCTGTTGGAAACAAGGATAAGACCGAATCGATGTCTTTGTCCGCGACCATTCCCAGAATAATGGTCAGATGATCGAAACCCTCTTTATTTATTTGTTGCATAATTTCTGTTATGCCACTTTTGTTATGCCCGGTGTCAGCGATGATTTTAGGGCTTTCACCTAATATCTCCCATCTGCCTTGTAAACCGGTATTCACTCGGGTTTGCTCAATTCCTTTCCTGATTTTTGCCCCTTCTAGAGGAATGATGGATTGAATCTGTTCGCACCATGCCAACACTCCACGTATGTTTTTTTGCTGGTAATGTCCTTTGTATGTGCTATTGATATTCATTTCACCCCAAGATGGGCTTGTGAAAGTGAAGTCTGAAGCTTTAACTACATCTGAAGCAAATTGAAGGGAGGCATTTGCTGATGAAGCTTTGGCAATGAAAACATCAGACGTTTCTGGCTGTTTTTCACTTATGGTTACCGGAGTATGCGTTTTAATGATGCCAGCCTTTTCTGACGCAATTTTTTCCAACGTATCCCCCAATAAATCCTGGTGGTCGAAGCTAATGTTCGTGATTAAACATCCGAGTGGAGCTATGATATTTGTAGAATCCAATCGGCCGCCTAAACCCGTTTCAATGATGGCATAATCAACTTGCTGTTCCTTGAAATAAGTAAAGGCCATAATGACGGTCCATTCAAAAAAAGACGGACGCACTTTTTCGATTAGGTGCAGATGATTAGAAACAAAATCAGCCACCCATTCTTCAGGGGCCTCAATCCCATTAATTTTTATTCGTTCAGTAAAGGAATGTAGATGTGGTGAGGTATATAAGCCCACCTTGTAATCGTGTTCCTGAAGAATAGAGGCCATAAAATGCGAGGAACTCCCCTTTCCATTCGTGCCTGCAATGTGCAAAGACTTAAAATAGCGTTCCGGGTTTCCCATCAGCTCGCAAAGTGCTTCAATATTACCTAAGCCCGGTTTATAGGCTTTAGCCCCTTCGCGGTGAAATACCGGCAATTGTGCATACAAAAAGGAAATGGACTCGGAATAATTCATCGGATGCCTATCTTTCTCCTACGCGGAAGGTGATAGACCCGGTGGCTTCTTTCGGGCTTGCGCCTGAAGACGTTTTAATGAATTTAGATTTTTCGATGGCTCTTTTGTATTTCTGTGCCAAAGAATTAGAAAATGAATTCTCCGCAATCACTAATTTGATGATATTTCCGTCTTCATCGATTTTGATGGTAAATCGAATCATACCCGTTTCACCTGTATCATCTTTGACGTTAGGACGATTAGCGATTCTCCAGCCAGAAATATTCACGGAAGAGGAACCAGAACCCTCTCCGCTACCGCCGCTTCCTGAGTAATTCGTTGAATTGTTGATTTTGCCGTTGGGGCTACCTTTATCTCCAATTTTTCCAGCGTCTGGTCCATTGGAATTTCCTCCTGGATTTGGATTTGTTCCTCGAGTTCCGTTGCTAGTTGTTTTTTTCTTGAACAATGCACCCTCATCGATTTTTTCTTCTGGTTCAGGAGTGGGTTTTGTGGAAACGGTGGTGGTCTTTTTCGTATTCTCTGAAATGCTGACAGGACTTTTAACTACAGAGGAGATGACGGTCTCTTTAGAACTTGGGTTAGGTTTCGCTTTCGTTACGGAAGCAACTTCTGTTTCTTTTTCAGCAGGCTGTGATTCATCGTTATTAGGCAAATCACTCGCTTGATTATATGACTGCACATTTCCACCACCTTCATCATCTGTTCCATAATTCACTTCGAATCCTGGTTCAGGTAATTCTAGTTTCATTTCTTCTGCTGACCAAATCTTTGCATACCAAAATAACAAAAACAATAAACCCTGAATCACAATCGTGATTGCCAAGGCTTTCCTTTGGTTTTTACGTTCTAATTGCTTTTGTTCGATGCTTTGGTTCATATCTTATAGCGCCTTATACACCCAAATGTCTACTTTCTTGGAAGCTTTTAATTCACTTGCTTTAGCATAACCCGCATCCATTGAATGTTCTGTACCTAAACTAATGCGGTAAAATTTCGTCTGTTCGTTCTTTAAGATAATCTCTGCTTGATCAAAACCACGCGATTTGAACTCTTTAAGCCCTTTTTCTGCTTGAGATAAGGTTTGAAAACTTGCAGCTATTAAGTAAATAACATTTTGATCCGCCTCTGCTGATATTTCTGCAGGCGCATCAATGGTATTTTTCTGAACCGTATCCATCTGAATTGGCGCAGCTGGAGCTACTATAGCTTTAACTGAAACAGTTTCTTTTTTCTCGATTTTAATCGGATTTAAGGAACTTTGCGCCTGATTACTAGCGGGCTCCGTTAGGAAAAAAGCACCTAAACCAGCTAATAGGAACGCAATTAAAGCATATACATAGACTGATCGACTTAATTTTACAGGTTCGTATTCTTCTGATATAGTAGTAGGCAGATCTTCTGCAATTGGAATTACTTCAAGAGTTGGTTTAACTACTTTAGGTTGATGAGTATAACCTAAGCTAACAGGAAAAAGACCAAATACAGTTAAATCAGCATTGAAATCTGGATTGGGAGTAAAGGATAAGCGATTTTCTGTATTTAAAGTAAAAGCACCTATTTCCCCAATAGTTAAATATCCTTGTGATATGATTTGTGATTTTAATTCTTTTGAGATGGCAGCTATTTCATAGGAGGCCTCTTTTTGCGAGATAGACTGTTTTTTAGCCCATTCCGTCGTTAAGAAACGATCATCCGTTTTTAGTTTCTCGTTGAAAGCGACGCATTTTCTTTTGGGATAAATCTTACCTTCTTTTGCATTAAACTGATAATCTTGTGCATTTACGACAAAACCTCCGAATTGTGGTATAATAACACATTCGTGATCGTAAAGTAAATGCTCTAGAAAGGTATAAAATTCAGTCATTCTTAAAATGAATATGCGAGAGTTGCTGTAAAGTTAAAACCTTGTGTTGGATAAAATAAATATCGTTGGTAATTTTTTCCAAGTAGGTTATTACCAGATAACGTAGCTGTGAATTTATCTGTTATTTGGTATTCTCCTTTCAAGTTGAGATCCAGTATGTTATCCAAGGCTATCGCCTTTTTTGTTGTTGGATTGAATCCATAAAGCCCGCCTAAATAATATAGTTGGGGTAAAATTGAAATCTTAGGGTGTACTTTAATTGTATTCATCCAAGTGATTTGCATGTTAGGACGGTGGTAAGCATATAAAAAGCTGCCAAGGTTTCCATAATTAGTATAATCAACTTGAAGGTCAGACTGGATTTTATCCGTGACAGTCATCTTTACATTGGCTTGTAAAGAAAGAACAGAAACGGCAGTATTAACACTCGAATATTGGATTTCATATTGTGAAAGATCTTCCAATGAAGAAGTGAAAAAAGCCATGTTAGCATATTCACCGTAGCTTGCTTTTAGTTCATAATGCACATTGCGTTCATTCGTACCAATTAGACCTCCTGATACCATCCATTTTTGTTGGGTATTTTGTAAACTAATTGTTTGAGATAGCCAAGGATTTAGTAGTAAACTGCTGTTGTATGAATTAAACTGTGTGTCTCCTTCGAATCCAGCGAATAAACGAATGAAGTCATTCGCTCTGTATTTTAGTTGTATACTTGGGTAGATTCTTAATTCCTCATCATTAATCGCATTAATTCCAGCTTGCAAATTTAAGCGCGGCAATAGGTCGTAGGAAATGCTGGGTTTCAAACGGAAAAAATGACGATTTATCGAGGTATTGCTTGTGAAGTTTGATAAGACGGCATCTCCATTAATACGTAGCATTAGTCCTTCCGAAATGTCATAATTCGCTTTTAAGTAAGAAGATGACATCCATTCTTTAGGAGCTAAATTCCCTGATAAAGAAGAGAATTCGGTTCCAGCTTGGTAGGAGAATCTCTTACCCTCTGTCTGGCTGTAAATATCTCCATTGAACTTTATTTGATTATAATTGATAGCAAATGCATCCTCTGGAGTATTAATTGGAAAAACTTCTCTCCCATAAAAATTAGTTGCCGTTCTGCGGTAATCAATCGAACCTTTTAATAAAGCTTTAGACCAAAGTGATTGACTGTAAATTTTCACTTCATTTTCTGAACGACTTGAAAAGGCATTATCAGTGGGTCCATTCGAATTTGCATCGTGATTAATGTACAATCCTCTAAATTCCTTTTCTGTTGGATTATACCCAAAGTGCCCATTTAACAAGGTATGGCCATAATTACCTGCACCTACTTTAATTGAATTTTTAGCCTTTGATCCAAAAGGGGATTTCAACTCCTCTCCTGCTCTTGGTCCAATTATTGACGTCTGAAAAGTGGGCAATTGAATGGAGGTGGGCTTAGTCAAGTCAAAGCTAAAATCGACTTTTTTATCTTTACTATAATCAGGAATTTCATTTAGTGCTTCAAAAGAACGGCTCATGGTGGGTTGTACTTCTATTTTGCGCACTTTTTCAGAGACAAATTCTTCATTTTGAATAGTTCCCTCCTTTTTCTGTTGACCATAACTTAGTATGGAAATCAGGCTAAGGGGTAAAACTAGAATGATTTTAGATGTAAATCTCATATACATTATTTTTGTAAAAAGTTTTTCATTAGGACCTTGGCCGCTTCAACACTTTCTTTGTCCTCTGAATTATCGATAATAGATTTTAAGGTAGCTTTTGCTTGAGCAACATTTTTCAATTCAATGAAGTTTTTTGCTAAATGTAAATAGGCTTGTCCTAAAGTAGCATCAGAAACTTCTGCGAATTCATTTCTGAATTTATCTAAAATCATTTCGTTTGAGCTGGCGAAATTTCCTTTTAAGTTATTTAAATGAATGATGTCTAAATAGAGAATTGCTGCTTCCTCTAATCCTTCAGTGGAATTCACTGCCAACGAATGGTAATCATTGTAGGCGATTAAAGCAGAATCTATTTCATTTAATTTGATAAAGGACTGCAGTATTCTCTTATTAGTGCGATTGATAACGGTAGAATCTACTCCTTTGTCTTTTAATAATCGGTAATGTACAATAGCTTCCTGGTAAGCAGCTGAATCAAATTCAATATCAGCCACTTTAGCAATCACCGAATTTAAAGAAGGGTGAACATTTTGTTCAATGACCTTTTTGTAGAATTCGTAGGCTACCGCTTTATTATTCGAACGATTGGCCGCATCAGCGATTAAATAGGTTACCTCTGAAACGCGTTCATCTGCTGGAAAATGCGCGATAAAGGCCTTTAATGGTTCGATTGCTTTATTATATTTTTCACCTAAATAAATACCTTTTGCTGCTTGGTACTCTAATTCCGTCTTCTCTTCTTCGTTTAGGCTGCTATTTTGATACAGGCTTAAATAGGAACTCATTTCTTCAGGACGTCCTACTTCATTTAATTCTTCTTGTAGACCAGCAACGGCATCTTTAGCAAAAGCCTCTTTTGAGAATTTCTCGATTACCTCTTTGTAATCTGTTATTGCTTTCTCAGGTTGCTTTGAGTTAGAGTACGATTGTGCTCGTTTTAAGATTGATTCAGCGTAATAAGGACTAGTAGGCTGATTGGTTATCAAATCTGTAAATCCAGCGATTGCATCTGCATATTTACCCGTACGGAAAGAAATCAAGTATTCTTGAAAACTAGCATCATCCCCCAATTTCGTATTAGGGAATAATTTTTTCAACGACTGAAATGTTGTTTTTGCTTCTGCATCACGCTCTAAATAGACTAGCGTAATCCCTTTTTGATACATCGCATAATCCTTTTCCGTTTTTGCATTTTCAATTGCCTGGTTGTAATAGGTTAATGCTTCTGTATAATTCTTAGCTACTAAATAGGTGTCAGCTAAACGAAGAACGGCATTTGCATTTGCCTTTCCGGTTGGATTTGCTTTTAATTGATCTACATAATTCTTGAAAAAGGTATTCGCATTTGTGAAATCCTTTACAGAGAAATAGGCATAGGCGATTCCAATACGGTTTCTTTGTAGAAAGTCTGCTGAATTTTTATTTGAAACCAAGGGTTTGTAGACCTGAATCGCGGCTTCAAAATCTTTCATTTGAGAAAGACATTCAGCCTTTCCATAGGAAGACTCATCTGTTATCTTTTGGTTAGCTGCTTGAATGATCGCTTTATCGAAGTAGGTAATAGCTTCTTTATATTGTTCTTTATTGTAGGCCTTTATTCCGAGGTTATAGGTTAGCGTTTGGTAAGCCACTTTCATCTCTTCAGAAATAGGGATACCTGACAGCATGAGCTGAGTGGCAGGTTCTAGGCTTGGTAATTTTAAAAAAGCATCAGCTGCAAAACCTTGATAAGATGCCGCGAATGTGCTATTCGGATAAGATTTAGCAAATTGCTCAATGGCTTCTAGTCCATTAATCCATAACCCTAAATCGATAGAAATGCTGATTGATTTGAATTGAGCTTCTTCTTTTTGTTCCAAATCAAAGTCTAGCTCACCCGCTTGGTTAAATGAACTAGCTGCATCTGATTTTTTACCAATTTTTAATTGAGCTAATCCTTGTAAATAATAGGCTTTTTGGCCTAATGAATCCTTTTTTAATAAACCTACGATGGATGCCATTGCTTCCTCGTATTTATCTAATGAATAAAGTGAAAAAGCCATCTTATAGGTAGCCGTTTCATTCTTAGTGTTTTTCAAATAGGTTTCATAGCTTTTAGCGGCTTTGGCAAACAAGGCTTTCTTAAATTGAATTTCCGCTACTGTAAGAGCAATATCTGGGTGAGAATTAGCAATTGGTTCGGCGTACTTTAATAACTCGTCCCATTGTTTAGTTTGTTGATAACTCGAAATAATCCAAAAAGGTAAATCTTTACGGTATTTAGAGTTTCCATTGGATTTTTTAAAATCAGTAATGGCATCTAGGTATCTTTTTTGCTGGTAATTAATTACACCCGCATAATAAGCAGCAGAAAAGGCATATTCCTCATCTGGATCCGATTTTACTTCATTGAAAATGGCTAAGGAATTAACATAATCCTTCGTCTCAAAATAGGCAACACCGAGTTTGAACCTTGCTTCCACATTTCCTAAAGAGGAATTCTCGAGATAACGAATGGCTTTTGCATAATTACCTAGGTCATAATAATACATACCCATTTTTCTGAAAAGCAAATTACTTTGTGCGCTATTCGGGTGATTAAGGTTAAAATGATAACCTAATACCTCTATTTCAGGTTGATTTAAATAAAGTGAGCACAATACTTGGTAATATTCTGCTAAAATCACCTCGTTAGTGTTTGCTTTTGATTGTCTGCTTAAAAAATTCGCAAATTCTTCACGGGCTGCCACATAGTTTTGCGCATCAAAATATTCTTTTCCTTGACTAAAATGAATTTGATTATTTTCAAAGGCCAGTGATTGCTGAGAAAATGACGAAAAATATAGGGATAAAAATAGGACGAGGCAGTAAAAGGATGATCTAAATACCATAGGTTTATTGTCAATATACAAGACTAAACAATAATACGATTTTTATGTCAAATAATTGTTTTGAGATTTAGAATTATTTGGAAAAAAATAGCACATGTTAGACTATACGGCTGATTTTTATAATTTTACTAAAATCTATTTCACAACAAAAATACTTATGAAGTTAAAACTCCTATTCTTGAGTGTATTCGCGTCAATTAGCTGTTTTGCCGGACCGATCAAACACGAAATCAGTATGCCAGAGCCCTACTCTCATTATTTTGAGGTCAAAACGACGGTAGATGTTAGCAAAGAATCCAATTTTTTTGATCTTAAGATGGCAGCTTGGACACCAGGTTCTTATTTAATTAGAGAGTATGCGAAAAATGTGGAGTCTGTTTCGGCGGAATCTGATGGTCAAAAAATCGCAATCTCTAAGTTAAATAAAAATACGTGGCGTGTAGCATTAAGTGCGGGTTTAAAACAGGTTTCTGTTCGTTACCGTGTTTATGCCTATGAAATGTCAGTTCGAACCTCTTTTTTAGACGATGCACACGGATATATCAATCCAGCTAGTGTCTTGATGTTTTCGCCTAAATATGCTTCCGGACCTCAAGAATTGACAATAATTCCTCATAAAGACTTCAAGAAGGTGTCAACCGCCATGAAAAATGTAGGAGGCTTCAATTATGTAGCTAAAAACTTAGATGAATTGATTGACTCCCCTATTGAGATCGGAAATCACAAGGTTTGGGACTTCAAAGTGAACAATATTCCACATCAAATTGCTTTTTATGGTCCTGCTAAGGTCGATTCTGTTAAGTTCTTAAACGATGTACAGAAGATGGCTGAGGAAGCTCAAAAAGTAGTAGGTGTGCATCCCTGTGATCACTATTTGTTCATTATCCACAACTTAAATCGTGGTGGTGGAGGTCTGGAGCACTTGTATTCAACGACTTGCCAAGTAACGCGTTCTAGTTATGAGACGCCTAAAGGGTACCAGGGGGTTATGAATTTATTAGCCCATGAGTATTTTCACTTATGGAATATAAAGCGCATTCGTCCTAAATCTTTAGGGCCATTTGACTATGAAAATGAAAATTATACGCACAATTTATGGTTCTCCGAAGGAATTACAAGCTATTATGCGGATGTGATTAATCAACGTAGCGGCATGGTTTCTACAGCTGATTACATCAAAGGCTTAGGGGAAGATATTTCTGGTGTTGAAAATACCCCAGGAAATCAAGTAGAATCTGCGGCTGAATCTAGCTGGGATGCCTGGATTAAGTATTACCGTCCGAATGAAAACTCGCGTAACGCAACAGTCTCTTATTATGACAAAGGCTCTTTATTAGGAGGTGTCTTAAATATGTGGATTATTCATCAAACGAATGGAGCTAAATGTCTGGACGATGTTTTTAAATTATTATACCAAACCTATTATTTAAAAGCTGGACGTGGATTTACAGATCAAGAATTAGAAGATGCATTTTCTAAAGTGGCGGGATCTTCTGCTTCAAATTTCTTTAAAACGCATATTTATGGGGTCAAAACACCTGAGTACGCGTCTCTATTTAAGGCTTTTGGCTACCAATTTACGGATACAAATTTTTCTAAAACCATTCCTTTTGTAGGCGCTAGTATCGCTGGAGGCCGCGTAATCTCCATTTATAAAGGAAGTTCAGCTTATTTGGCAGGCTTAAATGTGGGTGATGAAGTATTAAAAGTAAATGGGGCTGATTTCCCAGGAATCGATAAATTATTAGCAGATAAGAAAGCAGGTGATTCGTTAGTCTTCTCTGTGAAAAGAGATGGAATGGAGCGTACGTTCTTAGTTGCCGTGCAGCAAACGCCATTAAAGGCTTTTGTGATTGAATCTGAGGTTACACCGTCGGATGCGCAATTGAAACTCCGCCATAAGTGGTTAGGCGGGAATTAATCCGTCTGTTTAGCCATTTCGGCATACATATTTTTAAAGGTCTGTAAGACGAAATCTTGAAAGGAGGAGCTGGATACCAGCTCCTCTATTTCATTTTGGGAAGAAAAGTCCATCACGGAATATTTGTAACTCTGCTCTAGGTGCGGAGTCTCAAACTTCACGATGTATTTCGAATTCCATTCAAAAAGGGAGATTCGCATCTGTGGATGGCTTATTTCCTTGATAAAATGCATTAGTCTTGAATGATTTTAACGCTTTGGATTTTATCTCCTTCACGTACTAAATCGATTACCTCTAATCCTTCTACTACTTTACCAAAACACGTGTGCTTACGGTCTAAATGAGCCGTATTGTTACGAGAGTGGCAAATAAAGAATTGAGAACCACCTGTGTTAGGTCCACGGTGTGCCATGGATAATACGCCACGATCGTGGAACTGATTGTTTCCTGTTAATTCGCATGGAATCGTATAGCCTGGGCCACCTGCTCCTGTTCCGTCTGGGCACCCCCCTTGGATCACGAAATCATTGATAACTCGGTGGAAAGTAATACCGTCATAAAAGCCTTTCTCCGCTAAGTCGATGAAGTTTTTTACGTGGATAGGTGCATCCTCTGTGTAGAATTCGATTTTCATTAACCCTTTATCGGTTAACATTTCTGCGTATGCCATAATTTTACATTTAATTAAGCTACAAAGATGCGAATGAAATTTGAATTATTTAAATTGAACTTTCTTTTAGCCCTATGAAATACCTTGTATTAGTATTTGTTTCCTTGTCCCTTTTTAGTTGTTCTACCACGACAGATGATGAAAAGCGCGAATCGAGCGCCTTCTTCTTGCGTGGAAATGCAAAATGGAAAGAAAAAGAATATCATGAGGCCATTAAATGGTATTCTGAGGCAGTAGAAAAGCGTCCTGATTTTTCCGATGCCTATTATAATCGTGGTTTAGTTTATCAGATTCTTGAGAAAAATGAAGAAGCTTTAGCAGATTTTTCTAAGGCATTTGCTTTAGATGAAAAGTTTGCTCCTGCCCTTTTTAAAAAGGCAGAAATGCTACAAACCTTACAGCGTTTTGATGAGGCTTTACCTACAGTGGAATTGCTTGTTAAGTCCTTCCCTGATTCGGCAGCAAACTGGACATTAAAAGGTGATATCTTACTTCAAAAAGCTGATTTATCTGGTTCTCTTTCGTCCTACGACCGTTCTCTCTCTCTCGATTCTACTTCCATTGAAACCTTGATTAATAAAGGTGTGGTATTACAAGAGATGGATGAAATCGATTTAGCTGAAGCGGTATTTAAGAAGGCCTTGAAGTCTGGAAAATACCAGGATCTTCTAAATAATAATTTAGGCTACCTCGCTATTCAGCGAATGCAATGGGATTTAGCGGCTGCTTATGTGAAGAAAGCGCTTGAAAAGGATCCTAAAAATGAATTGTATTTGAAGAATTGGGCCAAAATTCAGGCCAAATCAAGCCTTAAATAAGGCCATATATCGCTTCAGTTCTGCCGCGTTTTCGATGGAATTTGTGTGAATTTCTAAGAGCGCTGCACCTTGATTGTTTAGAAACGATTCAAGATTTAATTCCGCCGCACTTGAAGCAGAAAAATAGCTAATCCCCGCGTCTTTGGTTGTATTTTCAGCTGTATATCCTTGCCGCGTTTCCATAAACTCATCAAGTTCCGGCAAGTCTTTGGCCCCATCTAGGTTTCGGAATATTCCCCCACCCCCATTATTAAAGACAATGATGCGCAAATTTGCTGGAATATACTGATTCCAAAGTGCATTGCGATCGTATTGAAAGGCCACATCCCCAATGATGGAGATGCATAGTGTGTCTGATCTTTGGGCAGCACCTACGGCCGTGCTTAAACAACCATCTATACCAGAGGTACCTCGATTAGAGAATACCTCGGTATGTTTGAATTTCGCCAAAGTCCAGTTAATGTATCTGACAGCTAATGAGTTAGCGATATGTACTTCGGCTGATTCTTGCTCAATCGCTTCTGTTATTTTCTGGTATAAATGGATTTCTGTCCAATTCGGTTTAGCAAAAAAATCAGTTTGTTGCTGCGCGATTTTAGCTGAATTCCAGGTGTTCCAAGATTTTGTAGTCCATTCAGCGCCTTGTATAAAGCTTATAGCATCCGTGTTAATCACCTGAGTTAAACACAAGAATGGATCTGGTCTTCCGATCGGATTCGGGTGAATGAGCCAAGATTGCTTCGGTTTGTGTGACCTAAGAAACTGTTTAATTCGCTTCGAAACGAATGATTTTCCGAAGTGTATGTGTAAATCTGGTTGCAAAGAAGGCCACAAAAACTCATCTGCTAACAACAAATCGTGCGCAATGGTGCTACCGCAATTAGACGTCGCATCCCCTATTACTGGAATACAATAAGCAGATAACGTTTCGAAGATCGAATTGTCTTCCATTTGGCCTACGGTCACGAGAATCTTTTCTGCAGAAGCTATTTCTTGGTTGAAATAACTAAAATCTACTCTATACTCTCTACTCTCTACTCTATACTCTCTACTCTCTAATCTCCCCTCTTCCACTTTCTGTATAACTTCACCTACAGAGGGGTAAAACGGCTCCCTAATCGGCACATTAATTTGCACGGGTCCTTTCGGTTCCACCATAGCAGTCAATGGTGCAGAAGAACAATCATCTGTCTCAAAGTCAAAAAAGGCTTTTGAGTGTTTACCAAAGAGGTTCTCCTGGTAAATTGTCTGTCCATCCCATTGTCCGATCCATTCTTTTGGACGGTCAGCCGTTAAAACAATTAACGGAACTTCTTGGAAGAAGGCTTCGACTACGGCTGGGGCAAAATTTAATCCGGCTGAGCCTGATGTGCAGCAAATAACGACAGGACGTCCTGTTTTCAGGGCGATTCCTAGTCCAAAAAATCCGGCCGATCGCTCGTCAGAGATGGAAAAACATTTGAAACCTCCATGACGAGTTAAAGCGAGCATTAAGGGGGCATTTCTAGATCCTGGGCATATAACTGCCTCATTTACACCTTGTTGGTATAAAGAGTCTACTAGTTCGATGATGCCTTTTGGAAATGCCATTGCAAAAAAAAGCCTCGTGAGAGGCTTTAAAAATTATCCAAGATATGTTTTTAGTGCTTTGCTTCGAGAAGTGTGTCGTAAACGACGGATCGCTTTCTCTTTAATTTGTCTTACACGCTCACGCGTTAAATTAAATTTTTCACCGATCTCTTCAAGAGTCATTGCATGTTCGCCATTTAAGCCGAAATACAAGGTAACTACATCTGCCTCGCGTTGAGTTAGGGTAGATAAAGCGCGTTGTACTTCACGACGAAGGGAATCGTTGATTAAACCAGAATCAGGTTTATCTTCTGAATCATTCTCTAATACGTCTAAAAGCGAGTTTTCTTCTCCTTGAACGAAAGGTGCATCCATGGAAACGTGACGACCTGAAATTTTCAAGGTATCTACGACTTCGCCGGTTGAGATCTCTAAAACCTCTGCTAATTCCTCTGGAGATGGCTCACGCTCGAATTTTTGCTCTAATTCAGAGAATGTTTTTGAAATTTTATTCAAAGAACCTACTCTATTTAAAGGCAAACGTACGATACGAGATTGCTCCGCTAACGCTTGAAGAATCGATTGACGAATCCACCAAACGGCGTATGAAATGAATTTAAAGCCACGAGTTTCATCAAAACGCTGTGCTGCTTTGATCAAACCTAAGTTTCCTTCGTTAATTAAGTCGCCTAAGCTAAGACCTTGGTTTTGGTATTGTTTTGCAACGGATACCACGAAACGAAGGTTCGCTTTTGTTAAACGCTCTAATGACAATTGATCCCCATCGCGAATCTTCTGCGCTAGGATTACCTCTTCATCCGGAGTCAATAAATCGACTTTACCGATCTCTTGAAGGTATTTGTCTAGAGATTGACTTTCCCTGTTGGTAATTTGTTTGCTAATTTTTAGCTGTCTCATAAGATCTTACAACAGAATGAAAGTGTCGCGCACGAATGCGCGACACTTGGATATACTAAATTATTCAGCTGAGGCTGCTGGAGCCTCTGGTTTTTCTGGCTTAGGTAAAAGAACCTTAGCAGATAAACGGAATTTACCCGTTTTCTTATCTACCTCGACTAATTTAACCTTCACTTTATCTCCTTCTTTGAAAACGCCATCCATCGTGTCGATGCGATCCCATGAAATCTCAGAGATATGTAGTAAACCATCTTTACCTGGTAAAAATTCCACAAAAGCTCCGAATGCTTGAATATTCTTCACTTTTCCTTCGTAAACCTCTCCTACTTCAGGTAAAGTAACAATTCCACGAACCATACTTACTGCTTTCGCCATTGCATCTCCATTAGAAGAGAAAATACTTACGTATCCGCCATCTTCTTTTTCTTCGATCGTAACGGTTGCACCGGATTGTTTTTGGATATCTTGAACGACTTTACCGCCTGGTCCGATTACCGATCCGATTTGGTCTTTCATGATCTTGATAACCGTTGCACGTGGAGTTTGAGGTTTGAAGTCTTCTCTTACAGCTGGCATTGCCTTCTTCATCTCGTTTAAGATGTGTAAACGACCTTCTTTTGCTTGAGATAGCGCTTCTGCTAAAACCTCGTAAGATAAACCTTGTACTTTGATGTCCATTTGGCAAGCTGTGATACCGTTTTCAGTACCTGTTACCTTAAAGTCCATATCTCCTAAGTGATCTTCATCACCTAAAATATCTGATAATACGGCGTATTTTCCTGTTTTCGAATCAGAAATTAATCCCATCGCGATACCTGAAACGGGCGCTTTGATTTTTACACCTGCGTCCATTAATGCCAAAGTACCAGCGCAAACCGTCGCCATCGAAGACGAACCATTTGATTCTAGGATATCAGAAACGATACGTAAGGTGTATGGGAAGTCTTCCATTTTAGGTAAAACCTTTCTGATTGCACGCATCGCTAAGTTTCCGTGACCTACTTCACGACGACCTACCCCACGGTTTGGTTTAACCTCACCTGTAGAGAAGCCTGGGAAGTTGTAGTGCAACATAAATTTGTTGTACCCTTGTGTCATGGCTTGGTCGATGATTTGCTCATCCATTTTCGTACCTAAAGTAACGGTAGTCAAGGATTGAGTTTCACCACGAGTGAAAACAGACGAACCGTGCGGTGTAGGTAAATAATCTACTTCGCACGTGATTTGACGTATTTCATTCAATTTACGACCATCTAAACGGTAGCGCTCTTGCAATACTAATTGACGAGCTGCTTCTTTTTCGATATCATGTAAATAATGTTTCGCTAAACCGATGCTCACCGTGTGATCTTCTGGTAAAGACGCGGTAAATTCATCAACGATCGCCTTGAAACCAGCTTTGCGCTCATCTTTCTTCGGGTTCGCTAATTTAGCTACCGCTAAATATTTTTCGTAGTAGTTTTTCCACAATTCAGCACGCAACTCTTCGTCGTGTGTTTCGTGTGAATAAACGCGTTTCTCTGTCTTGCCACAAGCTACAGTCAATTCGTTCAATGCTGCGCATTGTAATTTGATTGCATCGTGCGCAATACGTAGAGCTTCAAGCATTTCAGTTTCAGAAACTTCGTCTCCTTCACCTTCTACCATTAAAATATCGTTTGCGTTAGCCGCAACGATTAATTCTAAAGAAGCACCTGCTAATTCGCTTACGCTTGGATTTACTTTATATTCACCGTTGATTTTCGCTACGCGAACTTCTGAGATAGGACCATTGAATGGAATATCAGATACGGCTAAAGCTGCAGCTGCCGCTAAACCGACAAATGCATCTGGTAAAACTTCTGAATCTGCAGAGATCAAGTTGATTAAAACTTGAACATCTGCGTGGTAATCATCTGGGAAAGTAGGACGCAAAGCGCGGTCTACTAAACGAGAGATTAAGATTTCATAATCAGAAAGGCGTGCCTCTCTTTTTAAGAAAGATCCTGGAATACGTCCGTTAGACGCAAATTTTTCTTGATAGTCTACTGATAAAGGAAGGAAATCTACTCCTTCTTTGGCCTCTTTGTTAGCCACTACAGTAGCTAACAACATCATATTTCCTGACTTAATAACGACAGCTCCGTCCGCTTGCTTGGCTAATTTGCCTGTTTCAATCGAGACTTCTTTGCCGTCTGGCATCGAAATATGCTTTGTAATGATGTTAAATGACATACGTTTTTGAATAAATTTCACGCAACCTCGCGTGATTTAAGTTTTGTTTGAACGATTCAAACGTTTACAGCGGGGAAATAAAAGAGGGCTCCATCGAAATGAAGCCCTTTTTTGTTATTTACGAATACCTAATTCTGCGATGATCGCACGGTAACGTGTGATATCTGTGCGAGTTAAATAATCTAATAAGCTACGACGCTTACCTACTAATTTCAAAAGTCCTAAGCGTGTGCTGTGGTCTTTCTTGTTTTTCTTCAAGTGCTCAGTCAGATAGTTGATTCTGTAAGTGAATAACGCAATTTGCGATTCAGAAGAACCAGTATCGATTTTAGACTTTGCTTTCCCTTTAGTTTCGAAAATTTCTTGTTTTTTCTCAGGTGACAAATACATCTTTTACCAGTTTAAGTTTTAAATAATTATTGAATTTGCAAAAGTACTCTTTTTCTTGCTAACAACCAAACGAATTACTCAGCTGTTTTAGCGCGCCTTAACTTAGTGCTAAGTCTATCCCATAGGACTTTGTAAAAGTCTGTTTCGAACAGACGAGAATCGGCTAAAGCAATCTTTAAAAAATACGCTCCTATTAATGCCAAAATAGAATTTGCAAGCCATGCTCCTAATTGAAGAATTAAAGCTCCTTCTTTGGCCATCTTATCTCCTTGCTGAGTTAATATATAAAGTAATATAAAGAAGGATACTGCTACTACAACGGGTATTCCGAATCCACCCTTTTTAATAATCGCACCTAAAGGGGCACCAATTAAAAACATGACTAAAATGGACAATGCATTAGTGAACTTATGGTGCCATTCTAGGTTAGTCTTATTTAATTGAGTTCTGTAATTCTCTAGAAGTAATTTATTTGATTGCGCTGAGGAAATCATATTTTTAGCCTGTTGTCCGGCTAAATCGTATGGTGAAGATTTACTATCATTTAAGCCCTTTTGTAGCCTAGGCTTAACCCAATCTTTATTTTTTAAAAGTTGTAAGGAAACTTTTATAGGGGATACAAAATATAAAAAATTAACATTATAGGACTTTGAAAAGCTGTTGATAATGTTTGTTATTCTTGTTGATATGGAATCTGCATCATCCGCTAGTTGATTATTGTTGCGCATAATCTCGTGGTGGGCGAATTGCTTTTCATCTGTTTTTTGTAGATCAAATACAGCTAGAGACATCACTACCTTACTTTTCTTGAAATCGTGTACCGCTAATTCGGTTGGGTTTACGACAGCTCCCTGATCTGCATCTTCTAAATAATCTTTCCCATTGAATAGTTCGAATACTAAATACTGTTTGTTATATATGGTATACATCAAAGCAGAATCAGCCAATGTGACATGTCGATTACCATCATTGTGTGTATGATCGTAAATAATAAGGTTTTTTAAAGTCTTGTTGTCGGGATATTTTTTTCCTACTTTAATAGAATATCCGGTCAAATCGGTATAAAAGATACCTTCCTTGATATTCAAAGTCGTTTTAGTCGTTTTAATGTCATATAAAAGGCTCCAGCCCTTCATATTCGCCCAAGGCAAGGCAACATTCATAAACCAAAACATGAAAATGCTTAGAAATACGGAGACGGTTAAAATGGGTCTCATGATTCTAAAAATGGATATGCCCGCACTTTTTAATGCTGTCAACTCAAAGTTTTCGCCTAATTTCCCAAAGGTCATTAAAGACGATAGCAATACCGACAGCGGCATGGCTAAAGGAATGGTAATTAAGGAGAAGTAGAAAAACAGCTCAACATAAACAAAGGCACCTAGATCTTTACCGAAAAGATCTACAAAATAAAACAACACTAAACGCAAAAGGAAAATGAAGATGACAACTAGAAAGGTCAAAACAAACGGCCCCAAAAACGCCTTCAGCACTAATTTGTCAATTTTACGCATTCTAGCTTCCGACGATCTCTTTTAATTTGTCCATTAAATAATCCCACAATTCAGCTGCATCCGCATCTGATTTAAAGGTTGATGCTCCATCTATAACGGTCAAATAGGTTGTATTAGAAACTTCGCTTACATCAAGGTTCATTTCAATTATGTGCTTACCTGGCTCAGAATCACCCTTTTTAAAATCGAATTTAACTGATTTGTTCGCTTTACCAGGTAAAACAGTCGCGGGATGGTTTTCATTATCCCAATAGAAATGTAATTCAGTGCTGCCACGAACAATTACTTTGTCAGCAAACCATTGCTGTAATCCAGATGGACTACTCAGATAAGGATAAAGCACCTTAGGAGATGCTTTTACCTCATATTCAAAAGTATATGGAGTTTGTGACATAATTTCTAGGGATTTATTATTTGTAAAACTACCTATAAACAAAGGTATTAACTCTGAGCTAATTCCCAAATCCTTCGCAAAATTAATAAGTATTGTGAAAATATTTGTGTTCTACGGTCGGAACGCTTACCTTTGCGACATAATTTGGCGGGGTAGCTCAGATGGTTAGAGCGTTGGATTCATAACCCAAAGGTCGGCAGTTCGATTCTGCTCCCCGCTACAAGAAATCCCTTTTTGGGATTTTTTTATGTCTATGAAAAAGCCCTCGTTTGATGTGATCTTTATGGAACTAGCTCAGAATCTGGCGCTTCGTTCTCATTGCACCCGCGCTCAAGTGGGATGTGTATTAACTAAAGATACCCGTATCATTTCGATCGGATATAATGGTCCTCCTGCTGGAACGCATAACTGTGATGACGAATTTGGAGAGGATGGTTGTCCACGAGATTCAAAGGGAAGTTGTTCTTTAGCTTTACATGCGGAACAAAATGCCATTTTGTATGCATCCAAGAATGGTGTATCCGTTGAGGACTCTACGATTTACGTGACTCTATCCCCTTGCATCTCTTGTGCGCGTATTATTTACAGCATGAAAATCAAAAAGGTAATCTATTTGAACTCGTATGCTGCCTATAAAGGCTTGGCGTCTGATGAGGGAGTTGACTTTTTGAGGAAGTTCGGGGTGGAGGTAGTTTCATATTCAGAATTATAGCTCCGCTATAATTCTGAATATGAAACGAGAGTAGAGATAATAGAGTAGAGATTTAAAGAATAGAGCACAAAGAATAAAGGTGGAATCAAAAAAGGGATCGAAATTTCGATCCCTTTTTTGATGGATGTTTATAAGATTAGAGAGTATAGAGCATAGATAATATGCAATCGATTAGAATAGAAATAGTATTTTTAAAGCTCTAATCTACTCTCTACTCTATTATCTATAATCTCTACTCTCCTCTCTCTACTCTATTAAAACAAAAGGGGATCGAATTCGATACCCTTTTGTTTTAATGATGCACCCCCCCTTCCCCATGCACGTGGCCGTGGGCAAGTTCGTCTGGAGTAGCTTCTCTGATTTTCAAGATCTTTCCTTGGAACATTAAGGTTTTCTCCGCTAATGGGTGATTAAAGTCCATAGTGACCGTTTCTCCTTCGATGGAAACGACTAAACCTTGCATGCGGTTTCCTTGGTCGTCCGTCATGGGGATGAAGTTTCCGATTTGAAGGATATCGTCTGCGTTTTGTCCTTCGGCCTGGAAAATAGATTTAGGCAATTGGATGATGGCGTTAGGATCGACGTTACCGTAAGCATCTTCGGCTGAAATGCTGAAATCGAATGTTTCGCCTTCGTTTAGGCCCAAAAGGTTCTTTTCAAACGCTTCAGGTAAGCCGCTAAGGCCATGAATAAAAACCATTGGTTCTTTTTCGTCTACGATTTCTACGACATCTGGTTGTCCGTCTTCATCTGGAAATGCAAGTTGATACGAGATGAATACGACGTTATTTTTTGCAATTGGCATGGTTTGAGCTGTTTTTTTGCCTGCAAACCTACGGGAAATACTTGAGATATTTTTCCATCCCTTTGGTTTTGCCTATTTTTGTCCAAATAATTTTAACATGCAACAGAGCGCTCAAGAGGTTTTAAAGGATATAAAGCAGAAAAAACTGGCTCCTATTTATTTGTTGCATGGCGATGAGCCTTATTTGATTGATCAGTTGGTGGATGCATTTGAAAAGCAGGTATTGCCGGAGGATCAGCAGAGTTTTAATCAATTTGTCCTTTTTGGTAAAGATCATAGTTTAGGATCTATCATTGCTACAGCTCGTCGGTATCCGATGATGGCAGAGCGTCAGGTCGTGATTGTGAAGGAGGTGGCGTTCATCGAGGCGATGGCGAAAGCGAAGGAAAATGCGAAGGCCAAAGACGATGATTTGAAGGTTTGGGAAGATTATTGTGCGAATCCGACGCCCTCTACCCTGCTGGTTTTGACCGTTAAATCCTTGCTTTCTGATAAATCAAAGGTGTTTTCTGCGCTGGTGAAGCACGGCGTGATTGTGACTTCGAAGAAAGTGTCGGAGGATAAACTGGGTGCTTGGTTAGTGGATTATTTGGGCCAAAAAGGGATTAAAATCCAGCCTGCTACCGTCGAATTGATGGTTTCCTATGTGGGAGCTGATTTGTCCAGAATGGCGCATGAGGCGGATAAATTAGCCGTGAATGTACCTGCTGGTTCTGAAGTGGGCTCAGCGGAGGTGGAGAAATACATCGGGATTAGCCGGGAATACAACTATTTTGAGTTTCAGAAAGCTATCATCCAGCGCAACACTGAAAAAGCGCAGAAAATTGCTTTCCACTTTGCTGAAAATGCGAAGCAGAATCCTGCTGCCCCTATGCTTGTCTTATTATTTAACTTCTTTTCCAAGGTCTTGCAGGTCCACGATGTGGGAAATGTCTCAGACGGCGAGATTGCGAAGCTGATTGGTGTAAACCCCTATTTTGTTCGTGATTATACGACAGCGGCGAGAAATTACCCGCTAGCGAAGGTGGTGCGCATTATTGAAGCTGTGAAGAATGCGGATTTAAAAGTGAAAGGGGTTATGGGAAGTGCGGAGACAGACCGCGAAATCATTTTGGACTTAAGCTTCCAAATCCTACATCTTTAATTGATAGGCAAAAAATCATCCTCTTTTACATAGCCTTGCTGGCTCTCAATCAGGCTATACACCCATATATCGCGGGTAAACCAATAATTAATTCGATTACCTTTCTTTAAAAGACGCTCCACCGGTGCTGCAGAAGACGGGAAGTCGCGCATGTAGGATTTATCTTTGGTAATAATCCCATAATTTAAAAAACCCGGAAAGTTCGCGAAGAGGCCAATAAAGGCGATGTATAGGATTAAATAGGTGAATTGACTACTGCGAATTGCTTTCTTTCGAAAGACGGAATAGGTCAAGATTCCTGCTCCGTACACGGCGATTAAAAGTAAAAATCCTAATATGAAAGGGAAATATCTAAAATAGATCCAGTAGATCTGGTCCCAAAGGCTCATTACGAAACCATTCAGCCCCTGCTTCTCTCCTATTTCCTCTAAACGCTTCGAGATTTCTGGCCGCGCATTCGTGGCTTGTATGCTTGATAAATAGTATAATTCCTTCAACCAGTCATTTTTTGCTTTCGCTATATAGGCCAGTTTTAACTTGATATTTTCAGTTTCGCTCGGTTTGGTCTTTAAATGAGAGACGTAAATTTTCTCAGCAGATAAAAGTCTATTCGCTTTAAACAAAGAATCTGCTAATGCGAGTTGATTTCTATCTATTTGGCTATAAGCCCTTTGTCCAAAAGCCAAAAGAAAAATAACCAGAAATGTAATTTTATTTAGACGAATGACTTGCATTATTTAAAAAAGGGTGCTAGTTTTGCACCGCAATAAGGGGAAAAAGTTACTCTTTTGCAAACGAAGGTCAACCAGTGGTTGAACTTCCTTTCGGTTCCAGAGTGAACCATTTTACATATACAAGCCTCGGCTTGAATGATTCCGTAGCTCAGTTGGTAGAGCAATACACTTTTAATGTATGGGTCCTGGGTTCGAATCCCAGCGGGATCACTTCTTAGCTAGTAAATAGCACGAAAGACTCCGATTTCTCACGATTTCGGAGTTTTTTTATGCCTTTTAGGCACTCTTTTGTCTCCTTTTGTGTTGAATTGTTTGGCACGGTTTTGGTCTTATAATTTTAAAATATAGTACCAGCTTGGAAAGTATAGAATTCTCCATCTTGAGTTGCATAAGCTCATTAGTAGAAGTTATTTATATAATCTAAAGATTAATTGATTCAATTAACCATTTTGATTTTTCAAGGTGTTAGTATAAACTATGATTGAAAGGATAGATTAATTGTTCAAACAATTCTCAACTAATGCAATCTCATCCACACTCAATCCATACAACTCATATACCATAGCATCTATAGCTTTATCTGTAATGTCTATAGTAGCTTTTAGTTTCTGTGCTTTAAGGGACTCTTGAAAAAAGTAGTCTTCCCATTCAGCTTCTTGAGACAAGGACAGCTTTACTTTCTTTTTACCCAACTCTTTTATAAAATCTGCATAAGTCATTTTATACCAATCCTGTAATTTCGTTTGCAACTCTTCTAATTCAAATTTTCTTTGAATAGTTCTTTGGAATTTTTGAGATTGGTTTTGCAGCTCTGAATTTAGCTTAAGCATTAAATCTACTTTTTCTATAAGAGGTTGTTGATTTTCTTTTGAAATTTCAATTAAAGGGATATTCTTGATGTCATTTACAAGAATTTTTGGAAAAAGTCCTTTATTAGCCTTTGGTGAAACTTTTTTGCAGTACCAACCTATTAAAGATGAATTTAGTATTGATAATGTGGCTTTTAAATTTAAAATTTCTTTAGTATCAATAATATTTAAACAAGACGGAGTATTATAATATTCTTCATTTGTATATCCACAATATAGATTTTTAGAAATAATTTCTCTAACTAATATTCTCTCTTTTGTAAAAAACATTGGGTTTCTTGGAGCAGCTAGCCATTGACCATAGCTAATCCATAGATTTCCATTCCATTGAATATTATACCTATTTACATCTGCTCCTTTTAACTCCTTTTTATATGTTTCATCTTTCTTGAAGTCAGAATGCCAAATTCTATTTTTAATAGTAAATTCATCATGTCCTCTATATTTATCATAGGGTATTAATCCTTGAGAAACCTCATGAAACTCTTTTAAGGACTTATTATTTTGCAACTTTTGAATTAATAATTTTTCTTCATCATTCTGAGAAAAAAGACTTAAAACATTCTCAATTTGGAGTAAAATATTAGCCTTAGTGTAATTTCCAACAGTTTTAAATTCTCTGTTTTCAACCTTAAGTAATTCTGTATCGTAATCTTCTGTATTGTTCCTAAATGAGAAAATACAAGTTCTTACTGATGCATCTACAAAAGTATTATCATTTGATAAGTCAATAATTTGATAGACTTCTAAATTACTAAAAATTGCTTCCCTGTATTTAATTCCAAATAATGTTGACAAGAATGTATTTGGGAAGATATATGATAAAACGGAGTTCTTTTTTAATATTCTTTTGTACAATGAAATGAAGTAGATATAAATTTCAAAATCAGGCACTAAAGGATCAAAATCTGACAAATATTTTTTCTCCACTTCATTGAAATTGACTCCGTAAGGTGGATTTCCAATAATCACATCAAACCCTCCTTTTTCAAAAACCTTTGGAAAAGCTTGTTGCCAATTAAAGGCTTTATCTCCTGATATCGCTACATCATCAATTAAGGAGTTACCACATTTAATGTTTCCATTAAGGTCATTCAGTTTCCTGTTGGGCTGTGCTGTTCTTAGCCACAAAGAAAGTTTAGCAATCTCAACACTTTCTTCATTCAAATCCACTCCAAAGAGGTTGTTCTCTAAAATGCTTTTTTCGCAATCATTTAACACCAAAGTATCACCAAATAATTTAGCCTTGAGCTCATCTATATATTGGTGCTCTTTAATTAAAAAATCAAGAGCTTGGTTTAGAAAGGCACCAGACCCACAAGCAGGATCACAAATAGTTATTTCCAAAAGCCATTTTCTATAGGCATCCAATTTTTCAACTAACTCTTGAATGGTTTTCTTTTGCCTTTTTTTATCTATAAAATACTCCTCTTCAAAAATTTTAAGTTCTTCTTTTTTCTCTTCACATAATTTTCCAACTGTATTTTCTACAATGTATTTGGTAATGTATTTTGGTGTATAGAAGACCCCGTCTTTTTTTCTTTTTGTTTTAGATTTATCAATTTCCTGACCTTCTAAATGAGCCTTAATTTCATCAAGCTCATTTAATGAGTTTTCAAAAATGTGTCCCAATATATTTACATCCACCTCACTGCCAAAATCATATTCAGCAATTTTAAGTGTGTGATTATACAATAAATCATCATCTATTTTTATGAAGTCCAATATTTCATCAGGCTTAAAAAGTCCTCCATTATATGCAAAAACATCATATCTCTTACCTTTATAACCTTCGTTTAAATAGTTAAAGTATGTTTTAAACCTATCATATAAAGGTACATTAACATCTCTTTCTACGAGATCATTCCAATCACTTAATATCAACCTGACAGAATTAGGAGGTAATAAATGTCTGTCTTCACCAAAGAATAAAAACAAAAATCTATCTAAGAGTTTCTGGGATTTTTTGAATAATTCTAAAGGTTCAAAATTAGGATTTAGCAATACTAAATTTTGATGAAGTTCCCTTTTAAACAAAGAATAATCCTTGTATAATTTTTTAGTTATTACATCTTCTTCGCTTAAGGATTCTTCTTTAATTTTTTTAGCAACATTTTGAGATAAATTGTCATACCCTAAACACAAATACAGAAGTTGGAACTCCTCTTCTGTAAGAGTAAACAAGTTAAATTCAATGTGTTCAATTGCATTGTCAATATAAAAACGGAGCTTCTCAAAGTTAGAAGTAATTACATACACACAATCTGGTTGATTGTTTTTATATCCAAATGCCTGTACTTCTATTTTGCCTAAATCAGTTGTATTAGTTCCTTTTAGTTCAATTACAGCTTTTACTTTATCATCAAAAATTATGGCACCGTCAGCTTTCTTGCTGTCCTTTATATTTTTAAATTCTGTAGTTAGATTGAATTTGGTTTCAGAAGATGATGCTGGCTTAGTATAACCAAATATTTTAACAAACAAATCTTCTAAAAACTCACCTTGGTATTGCTCTTCTTTTAAGTTCCTGATATCAGCCTGTACTGAAGGATTATGGAAATGATTTTTATAAGCATTCCATTTATCCAGTAAAACCTGTTTATTATGATTTTTGAGGTATTTGTTTACTACGCTCTTTTGAAATAATGGCATAAAAAAAATTAAAGGTTAAATAAGTATTATTAAACATCCCATATTTAGCAGATCTAGGTTCTGATGAATATTCGCTAAATGCTACTTCTTTATCTGCCGTAAAGTAAAGTTTCTTCTTGTCTTGTATGAGCCAATCATAAGTATTAAGTTGCTTTTAAATATTATCACGCGAATAATATACAAATAGAATTATCTCCCATGTGATAGGGGGCTATTGTGGAATACCTAGTTCTAATATGTGTAAAATTTGTTAAACAGGTTAAATATACATCAAACAAATCATAATGAGGCCGAAAAGGAATTTATAGAATATCATAGAGAACTAATTTTTAGAAAGAAATAAATGTGGCTCGACTTTGGGTTGATTAAAGCTAAAAGCCTTATAAATGCTTGTATATGTGCAAGTTAATATAAATTAAAACGCCCCAGCGGGATCACTTCTTAGCTATTAAATAGCACTAAAGACTCCGATTTCTTACGATTTCGGAGTTTTTTTATGCCTTTTAGGCACGGTTTTGTCTCCTTTTGTATTGATTCTTTTGGCTCGATTTGAGTGTAGTTTAATATATCATTTTTAAAGATGACTGTTTATACCGTCATCAATTTCTAAAAATATGCAACTAGCCTAACTCACTTGTAGATAAAGAAAAAGCCATCATTTCTGATGGCTTGTCAAGTGTGGCCCTCCTTATCAACAATAAGATACAACTATCATTCCTTAGTTGAGTATTTTACTAATAGGAGATTGAAGGATTAAATTTGGTGTTAAATTGAAAGAGGATTTGTGTAAAAAAAAAACATGGATATTTATCAAATTTAGACACCTTAATATTTACCTCAAACAATAAAAGTTAAGTTTGGCGATTACTTTTTTTAAAAATACGATATACACCGATTTAATAAAATTAAGTAATCGTCTTAGATGCCAATTACTATAAAATAATTTATAGTAAATCAATTTCTCGTGAGTGATTAATCTTATTGATAAATAATTGGATTTTTATGAAAGATAAATTACAGAAAATAATCCAGAAATTTAATTTGATTAGTCTTGTAAATTCTTCATTTGGTTAACAAAATCATTCAAAGTAGAAGCTACTGATTCACAATTATTTACCTTCCCAAAAGTGCCTTTAGGTAATATACCATCATTCCAAGCAATTGCACCTGAAGAGGTTTTAAATTTGACATCTTTATATGGTCTAAACCTACTATCAACACAATGATAAACACCCTTGTTTGTAAATAAAAATTCCATAATATTTTTAGCGTTGGAAGAAAAGCCGCCTAATACTGATTGTCCGTTTGGTACTTCAAACTGACTATGGCTAAATAAGCCCTTAACTTTCCAGGTCTTAACCGCAAAATTAAAATTATCGGAATCTACAATCATTGCAATAGCCTTGTTTGGTTCCACAAAATAGCTACCTAAACTTTGTAATATGTTAATATCTATTGAACGATCTGTCTGAGTAATCGTTCCGAATTTATCGGATAATGTTAAAATTTCAGAAGATAACAGTTCCTTCTCAATAGTGATAGCCTGTTTTAAATATTCAATCATTTCAACTTTAATTCGCGATACATAACTGATCATATCTGAAATACTTCCAATATTAGAAAGACTATCCATAGACATCCCTATACCAAAACCAGCTCCTACTAAACCAGAAATAGCTCCAAAGGAGTGCCTAGAACTATCAATAAGTTTTGAGCTAGCAAAAGTTACAAGTGCACCAATTGCTACATTAGTCGCTTCTTTTTTCCTCTGTTGAAATAAGTTCTTTTCTAATTCGGCAAGTTGCGAATAAAGCCCTACGCAAAAAACCATTATATTTCTTTCACACTCTGCTTTATTAGAAGACAATTCAAGGCACTTATTGAAGCAGAACTGAACTTCCAAATAACTTCTTCCTTTATCTAAAAGTAGATTAGATTTTGTTGTACCAAGCATGAAATATGCATCAACAGAAGGGTTAGAAAGAATAATTTCACCAAGTTGCTTTTCTGCCTCCAAGTATCTCCCTCCCTGTATTGACATTATTATTAAATCATTCATTTTATTCTCTATTTATTTTAGTCAATTGAATTTAAAAATAATTTTTAAAAATGTAATGCAAAAAAAATATTTTTTTTCTACATATTTCTTGAACTTTGTAAAACCTCACGCAGAAATCTTCAATAAAGTAAGAAACCGATTTGGACTTATGTTTTCCTCACATAACAAAGGTCCCGCGATTTAATGGGATGGCCAACTACGATGAATTATTATCCTCGTAAGTTCCTTTTTTAGGACTTGAACTAGAAAATGATTCGTCTTAATTCATAAGTTTTATCAAGATTTGTAATTTTTTAATTTTTAAATAGAAAAAGCCTTAGAGAAATCTGAGGCTTTTTTGTTTTTAAGGTATCATCCAGTTAGAACCCTTCTAATCATAATCAAAGAAAGCCCTTCTATTTCCTGAATTTTTCAGCTACAACCAATCAATTTATTGAACTTGGAACGGAATATAATAACCAGCAAGTCCACCCTATTTTACCATAACACCAACTTTTCTTAGAATTTCTTTCAGAGATATTATCAAATTATTCCTTTGATAGTGTTGCCTTCACTCTATTTTGGGCTGATATTCCCATTGACAAAAGCTTATAAAATCTGTGATTTGGTTCAATAAATTGACATTTCACTAAGATTTGTAACTATTTATTAATAGAGAAAAAAATTATGGTAAAGATGTATTTTTTGTGTTGTTCTTATAGAACCCGTATCAATGGTTATGGAATAATCAAGTTGAGAATTTCGGGTTTGGATAAACAAATCAATCACTCAACAAAAGTTTGTATTCCTATTGCAGATTGGGATTCTAAGAAGGTTCAAGTTAAAGCTCGTAATGAACAAGCTTACGTTTTAAACAAAAAGATATCCGATCTAAAAGCAAAGGTTCTAGATTGGCTAGAACTTAGAACAAAAAAAGAAGAGCTCATTTCATCTGCATTATTAAAAGAGCATTTGATGGGCAAAAGCACTAGTTCTCAGACCTTGCTTGAAATGATTCAGTATTATATAACCAATAGTAAAAGTAGATTGTCAGGTGGAACATTAAAGCAATATGAATCTATTAAACGAAAGGTTGCTAAATACTTAGAACAAGAATTGCTAGTACCAGACTTCCCTTTAGATAAGCTTAATTATCGATTTATTAATGATTATAAGGTCTATTTGGAATCAAAATGTATGAATAGTCCAAATACGATTGATCGTGATGTAAAGCGTTTAAAAGCAGTCATTCACTTTGCGATGAAATTGGACATCCTAAAAGAAGATCCATTTATAAATTATAAGTCTTCAACGGTTCCAACTCACAGATCTACATTAAACATGGATGAGATCAATAAAATTGAATCACTAGTAACATCAAATTCAACGATTCAGCTCGTAAAAGATGCTTTTTTGTTTATGTGTTATACAGGACTATCGTACAGTGATTTAAGAAATCTATCTCAAAACGATTTACACACAAGTATGGTGGGTAAAAGATTGATTAAAATCAGCAGAAATAAGACAAATGAATATAGCATGGTGCCTTTAATGAATAAGGCTGAAGCTTTAATTTCAAAATTTAAGGACTACCCTACTGTTCAGCTTACTGGGAATATTATACCAACACTTTCAAATCAAAAAATGAATCAGTACCTAAAACTGATTATGGAATTAACCTCAATCAATAAGACCGTTACTTGTCACGTAGCAAGACATTCATTTGCTACTAATTCACTTGAGTATTCTATTCCTATTGAAACGGTCTCTAAAATGTTAGGACACACAAATCTTAAAACCACTCAGATATATGCAAAAATCACAGAAACTAAGCTTTTAAATGATTTTGCTTTGTTTGAAGAGGATTCAAAACCCAATTATCAATCATTAATCAAATCAGTAAACTAAAAACCAAAATTTAATACCATGGAAATTGTAACTAGACAAATGCTAGACGAGTTTAAACGGGATCTAATCAACGAATTATCTCAATTTGTTAATTCATCCAGTCAAGCAAATAAACTCCTTAAAAACAGTAATTTGATGGAGTATTTAGGATGCTCCTACTCTACTATTGAGAACTTAAGAAATGAGGGGATATTACCTTACAAAAAGGTAATGGGAACTTATTATTATCTGTATGATGAGGTTCGAAAAGTATTTGAGCAGCGTAACTAAATTTCCTGTTCATCTAAATCGTATTTAAACCCTTTGGGGATATTGGGAACTTTACTGAATCCGAATCGCTTTCCTTTATCTTTTCTTTCCAATTCTAACAAAAGATCATTTTCTGTATTTTTTCTAAAGATCTCCTTTAAAATATTGGATTTATCATCATAGTAAACTGTGACAAATTCATTTGAAATAACATCATAATAGTAGTAAGCTCCGTTGTATCCCATTTCAATTAGAGGAGATCTCAAAATCATTTTTCCGTTATAATCGTATAACTCTTGAACTGGAGCTAAATATTCAGTTTTCATTATTTTAACAGAGTCATCAAAGCATAAAATTTTTCTATCTGATTTTAAAATTCTATTTAAAACCAAATTGAGCTCTTTAATTCTCTTTTTCTCGGCATTTTGTGCTTTTTTTAGCTCAGCCTTTGTTTTATATTCATTGATTTTTATTCCAAATGCGAATTGAAAGGTTTCCTCATCGTTTAAATCTCCTTTTACTTTAGGCAAAATACTTACTAAAGCTTTTCTTGTTTCAGTATCATCTGAGTAAAAATCTTCATTATTTTCAATTTCTTCCATAACTATTATTTAAAATTTAGTCCAATCTAATTATATCTGTGAATCCATTCTTTTTAATGATAAAATTAAAAGCCTCTGTTACAATTTGTTCATCTGATTTTTTAACAATTAAACAGTCGTATAAAGGCAAAAACAAAATTTTATCATTAATAAGTTTATGCATTACCTCAGAAAGGAATTCACTTTCTTCTCTTTGCAATAAAGCACTAAGGTTCCTATATTTTTTAGTATCAATTCCATCGATATCGAACTTTTCAATCTCTTCTAATACTTCAAAGAAATCTATTCCAAAAAGGCTTGTTATCAGTTCTTTTCTGTCTCTACCTTTATATTTTTCATGTTTAGTACTTCCATAGAAAAGTCCCATTAAAATAGTTTTCATTTCATTACGGACTTCTTTATTCTGTAAAGCATTTAAACCATTTATTTTTAGAGCCATATATTTGTATAGGTCTATTTTACTGTCTTTTGAGTAGATCATTTCTAATTTATCCATCATCATAAATGGCGAATTAGCATAAAACCTTTTATCAGAATCAGCTTCAAACCACTTTTTTAATAAGATTAATAGAAAAGCAACCTGAGAAGAAACAATATCAATTTCAATTACCTCCTTACTTTCTATCTCTAGCCTTTTACGATACTTTTTAGGCATACTACTAAAAATATGGCTTATACGATTTCCAAAAGCCTGTGTATTGATATTGTACTCAAAATTTTTAACGATATTATTCGAATTTAACTTAGACATTAGACCTTCATAATATCTATTCATTATATTTTTATGATCCTTTTTAAAGGAATCTTTATTGCTGATCTTTTTAACAATATTTGCTTTATCTGAATCAGAAATATAAGGGTTTAACAACCTTTGGGTCTCTTTATTATACTTATCATCAGCAATTTCAGAATCAAGTGCATTTCTATCGTTCAAAGAGAATGTACATTTATCTAAAACTGTTTCAATATACTTTTCAATACCTTTTCTTTCCTTTTGAATCTTATTAAAATACTTTAAAATTGAATTTTGATACTTTTCACTAATCAAATTTCGCTCTACATAAACAGCACCTTCAATATTTATAAAATTTCTATTCAGGATTAAGTATTTACAATTTTTGGACTTATTGAACTTGCTAATCTCTTTATGCATTACTATTTTATCCAACTCACTTAATCTGTCTAAGATTAAATTATAATCATCCCCCAAATACAACCTTAATACTTGCGCTTCGAAATATACCTTTTCCCAATCAGTACAATTTCTATTATCAAATTGCTTTTTATACAATGCCGTAAGAAACATCGCAATTTTCTCCCAGTACTTATAATCAAAATCAACCTTTATTGAATCAATACCATAATAAGCAAAATCATATATTTTAATAACGCTTTCCTTTAACAATTCTTTACTCTTTTTCTTCCCGTAAATCCCTTTATACTCATTCCAATAACCACCTTCATCCACATACTTTTTATTATGAATTCTTAATTCAACATCTTTTTTCATAACATTTTCAATTTGTTTCACTTTCATAACCTCTATTCAATATTGCATTTTTTAAATCCCCCTTACATCCTCTAAAAAACAAAAAATCATTTTTCAATCTTAAAAACACTTTTTTCACCATTTTTACCCCTTTTTTCACACTTTCTCTTTTTAAACCACTTAAATCTTCCATTTCCTTCCTTCTTACCCTTTAACCTTCTTAACGCCTAATTCTTTCCATTTAACCTTCTTCTTCTTCTTCTTCTTCTTCTTCCTTTAACTATTAACAACAACGCATATACTATAGTGACGGAAAAAGTCCTGAAAAGGAATAATAGTGTTTATTGAATATTGGTTAATGGTATTAAAAATTTATTGATATAAACCCAATGGAGTATAATGCACTATAGGTGTCTTGGTAAAAAGGTATGGGTGTATGTATATCATATGGAAGGTAAGAAATTGATGTCTATAGAAAAATATATATTAATTGAATGGTAAAGTATGGGGTGCTAATAATATGATTAAAAGCTATTTATTAGAAAGGATAATATGGAATCTAATAAAAGTGATTTAAAACCGTCTAAAATGAATCAGGTTTATACTAAGAGTGATATCAAGGACTGGATAAGTTTTGGTATAAAGAATGGATATGTAAATAAGGTGAAGAAAGATGAAGTATTAAAGTGGGTAGACCTTATTTTAAAGCATGGAGTGGTTAAGATGAATAATAAGTTATTGTTGGATGAGGATAAGCCAATTTTGAAGGTTTAAAGATGTTTTGGCTTGATTTTAGTATTGTCTGAAAGTAGTATCGATTAATCAGTTGATTTTAAGTGTATTACAGGAATATATATGATTCTGTAAAGACTATCCGATGTTCAGAATTGATTTTGAATAACCTAAGTTTTTAGAATTGAGTTTAGCAAGATTATGATCAAAAAAAGAGATTGTGGCTCGACTTTGGGTTGAGGAATACCAAATAGCTTATAAATGCGTGTATATGTGCGAGTTAATATAAATTAAAACGCCCCAGCGGGATCACTTCTAATGTTTCAAAACACTGTTAAATCCATATTTGACAGTGTTTTTTTTTGCACTTACTCGAGAAAATAGAGGCTTACCCTTTTTAGTTTCAATAAGATATTTAAATTTGATCTTCAAATAAATCTATAATCTCATGAAAAAATTAGTACTAGCTCTCGTATGTGTATTGAGTTTTAGCCTCCCTTCCTTTGCTCAAGAACTGAAAAGCAAATTGCTTTTTGAAGTTACATTTAATCTAAAACCTGGTGTAGAAGTCGGACAAACCTTAGCCGGTAAAAGAACCATATATCCTGTGAAGGATGGCTTTTTTGAAGGTCCTAATTTAAAAGGAAAAGTGTTACCAGATGGTGCTGATTGGTTTCTTCAATTAAATGAAACTTCTAATAAAATTGACGTAAGGGTTACTTTGCAAACAAATGAAGGCGAAAATATCTATGTATCTTATCAAGGATATTTGAACTTAAACGCTGATGGCACCTATTATTTTAGAACTACACCCTATTTTGAAACGAGCTCTAAAAAGCTAGCTTATTTGAATCATACCGTAAGTGTAGGCGTAGGAACCATTGTAAAAATGGGAGAAACGGTTTCTTATAAAGTGTTCCAAATTTTGTAATAAGTATACGTACAAGACAAAAAAAGCCTCAGGTATTCTGAGGCTTTTTTTATGGTATCATCCACTGAAAACTTCCATCGCTATAATCAAAGAAGGCTCTCCTATGTCCCGCATGATTCAGCCACAACCAATCAATCGATTGAACTTGTATGGAAACAATGCCAAAGTTTGTATAACCCACTTCACTCTCTGCTAAAGTATAATTCTCCTGCTCCATGTCTTCAGAAAGACCACTTGTCGATGCATCAGCAAAACTGGATGGTCTATGGAGCGTTAAATAACATTTTCGACTGGATAGAGAGGTGGTTTGCCAGGCTTTGGCCGTCAAATCATCTGTATGATGTAATACCGCTTTCCCTTTTACGCGTAATTGAATTCGCTCTTCAGAATCATAAAAGAGCGCACTTATGGATGGATTAATCAATAATTCATTCCATTTAGGGCTTCTGATATCCGTGTGAAAACGCAACTCTCTTTCTTCTGGTAAAGTCTTTCGTAAAACAACGGTTCGCAAACTCACTTCGCCATAAGCTAAAGTAGCCACGCAAGGCGTATGAAAGGGATTTCTGCTTTTGCTGGCACCGGTGACCAGACGGTTCCAGCAGTCCTGCTCTAACTCGACTAAATTGTATTCGGTATAATTTCCACGAATTAGCACGTTGTTTTTAATTTTTTGTCTTTAATCGACTTACCAAAATAGAAATGGGAAATACCACCATTGTCCAGCACAAAACAGACATAATGAGCACATCCAGTAGTAAACTTGAAATTCTTATAATGGGATCTGAATCCATCATTGCCAGGATAATGATAATCGTTAAAGCTATCAGATAGCTTTGGATCATGAGTTTAGTGATTTTCATAGGTAGTATCTATCGCTCAAACACCTTCTTCAACAACTCACTCGTCCGCGCCAACGGATTCGCACGGATATCTTTTTCCTGCTTCGCAATTTCACTGTAGATACCTTCCATTGCTTTTTCTGTAACGTAAGCGCTCAAATCCGGATTGATCTTTTTATTACTGAATGGAATGGCATTGTAGGCCGTGATGGCTTTCTCCCAGTATTGAGTAGCTTTCACTTTATCTAATGATGTTTTAACGATGGGATTAAAGGTGGATTTTAAATTATCGCTTGTCTTAGACCGTAAATAGGAAGTAGCTGCCGTTTCATCTCCACGTAAAATAGTTAGACCGTCAGTGATGGTCATTTGTTTGATTGCATTGACAAAAATGGGTGCAGCGGTAGTAGAGGCATCTTCGGCAGCACGGTTCATGCTTAATATCAAATCGTCTGCTAATTGATTAAGACCGACGCTTCTGAGGGTACTTTCGACTTTGGCAGCCTCTGGTGGCATGAGGATTTTTAGCGCCGCATTTTTAAAGAATCCATCTGGTTTAGCGAGATTAGTACAGCCTTTTTCGGCGCCAATGCGAAGAGCTTCTTTTAGTCCATTGCCAATATCGTCAGAACTTAAACCAGTTTTTGTGGCACCTGTGGCTATTTCGGTGGCTTTTTTGAGTAAGCCTTGGAAGGATTGAGCTTGAGTGTTGAATCCAAGAGCTAATAAGATTATAAGTGTTTTTTTCATTTTATTTTAAAGAATAAAGCATAAAGCACAAAGAATAAAGTAGGAATCCCCTGCGGGGATGACCGTATGAAATAATTCCTGCGGACTTCGGACTCATTCCCTTCGGACTCTTGCCCACTGTCCACTGCCCCCTGTCCACTGTCTACTACCCACTGCATAAATTTACAGATTTATCCCTATCTTTAATCGCAAATTTATTTAACGTATATGAAATTTTGTTTTCTACCTCTATTACTCTTTCCCCTATTTTCTAACGCCCAGGCAAACACAGACTCCCTCTTCATCAAGAAGATGTCTGATGAGATTATGACAAACGGGAAGGCCTATGATTTATTATATGAGTTGACCAAAAAGATAGGTGGTCGATTAGCCGGTTCGCCACAAGCTCAAAATGCGGTGACTTGGGGAAAGAAAAGTTTAGAGGCATTGGGTGCCGATAGAGTATTTTTGCAACCTTGTAAGGTGCCTAATTGGAAGCGTGGAGGATCTGATTTTGCGGCGATTGTGGGGGTGAATGGAGAGGCGAGAATGCAGCCGTTAGCGGCTTTGGCCTTAGGGAATTCAATGGGTTCGAATGGATTAATTGAGGCTGAGGTGGTCGCAGTAGCTAGTTTTGAGGAATTGGAGAAGCGCAAGAATGAGGTGAAAGGTAAGATTGTGTATTACCACAGTGTTTTTGACCCTACGAAAATTCAGACCTTTAAGGCCTATGGCGAGAGTGGCGCTTTTCGTCGTTCTGGGGCTAGTATAGCTGCGAAATATGGGGCAGTGGCGGTAATGATTCACTCGCTAAGTACGGCGCCGGATAATGAGCCACATACAGGTAGCATGAGTTATGATGAGGCGTATCCGAAGATTCCTGCCGTGGCTTTAGGTCCGAATGATGCTCAGCTATTGTATGCTTTGGCCAAAAAAGGAACCATCAAAGCCCAAGTTCAAACCTATGGTTTCTTCCTTCCAGAGGCGGATGATAACAACGTCATCGCGGAAATTCGCGGATCCGAATTCCCAGACCAATATATCACCCTAGGCGGTCACTTAGACAGCTGGGATGTAAACGAGGGTGCGCACGACGACGGCGCCGGCATCGTCCACACCATGGAAGTCTTGCGCGTCATGAAAGTGTTAAACTACAAACCAAAACGGACGATTCGTTTTGTGCTATTCGCGAACGAAGAAAATGCCGCGCGCGGTGGCAAGGAATATGCGAATCAAGCTAAAATCAACAAGGAGAACCACATTTTCGTCATTGAAAGTGATGAGGGTGGCTTCACCCCTCGTTCGATCGGAATAACCGCACCTCCAGCGCAATTTGCTAGATTTCAATCGTGGACTCCCCTACTAAAGCCTTACGGATCCGAGATTACTTTTGGCGGTGGCGGTACGGATATTGCCCCGATGGCCGGCATCAATAAAGAATCCATCTTAGCTGGACTTATCCCAGACAGCCAACGTTATTTCGATCTACACCACGCTAAAACCGACGTGTTCGAAAACGTGAACAAAAGAGAACTACACCTAGGCGCCGTGAATATGGCTGCCATCATTTATTTAATTGATAAATACGGAACCAACTAATGAAAACGACGGTCCTACTCCTATTCTGTGCGTTAACTACGTTTGCACAATCCTCTTTTTCTGTTTTAGTCTACACGAAAAATGGCCCAGGCTACGTGCACGATAATATTTCGTCCGCTGTAGCTGCTGTTCAGAAGTTAGGCGCAGAAAATCGCTTTAAAGTGGATGTTTCCGCTGATCCAGTGGTGTTCGAAGAGAAGAATTTGGCCAAATACAAAGTCATCATCTTTACCTCCACTAACAACGACGTCTTCGACTCAGACGCCCAGCGTGTCGCTTTCCGCCGCTACATCGAAGCAGGTGGCGGATTCGTGGGCGTGCACTCGGTAACGGGCACAGAACGCAAATGGAGCTGGTTCAAATCGATGGTAGGCGAAACCTTTTCCTGGCACGCAAAATTCCAGCCCTTCTCGGTCATCAACATCGCCCCATCTCACCCATCTTTGAAAGGTGTACCATTAAAATGGACGAAAGAAGACGAATGCTATTTTGGCTTTGAACTCTACCCAGGCATCCAAACACTAATGATGCACGACGTAAAAACTCTTGATCAGTCTCAAAAAGATCTCATCACAAAACACAAAGGCGTTTACGGCGACTATTTCCCAGCCGTTTGGACTCAACACTTCCAAGGAGGTCACATCTGGGTCACCACCCTAGGACATGCGAAAGAGAACTACCAAGAACCAACTTACTTGAATCACTTGTTGCAAGGCATTAATTACATCGCTGGTCAGGTTCGCAAAATCGATTACTCGAAGGCTTTCTCGACGGGTAAGGATGATGGGTTGAGGTTTTAAAAATCAGGCTTTAGTTTTCCTTTTTTCGGGAAAAATACCCATTTTTGCAGCATGATTAGAGTATTGTTAATGGCCATAGCCACCCTATTTGTTCTAAATTCGTGTAAAAAGTCGTCGAAAGAAATAGAAGGCGAGGTACGCGAAATGTGGCTGCAAAATCTTCAAAAAGAGCAGGTTACAGGTGTAAGCGTCTTAGAAGTTTCCTTGATTCAAAAGAGTGATTCCCTTTACACCGGGGTACTTAAAACAAAGGAGCCTGAAGGCACTTTCCTTTATAATTTAGAAGTGACTCGTGCAGGAGATCAGGTCAGCTACGAGGTAATCGGAGATGGAATTCCGGCGGACGGCAGAAATTCGCATGAACCCGATGACCAGCCTGCAGCATCGGATTCTTTACATCAATAGTATTTTTCCAGATCTTCCCGGCTTTTGATAGGCTTCTATTGCCTCTTTAAAATCCACTAGTGGATAGCTTGCTTGAATATCTACTTTGATATCTTGTTTCAACAAAAGAGAAAAAACCTCTTTTATCGCTTTTTGAATTCCCTGAGTTCCTAGTTTTTCCCACCAAGAGCTGAGCCACCAGCCTTCGACGCTTAGGTTTTTAAAGATTAATAATCCTGAATTTAAGGGAATAGGTTCTAGACTTAATAGGCCAAAAACAAGCATTTTTCCACCGGTTTTTAGACAAGCTAAGGCTTTGGCCCCCTGATCCCCTCCTACCGCATCAAATACATAATCCACTCCCTCTGGGAATAGTTCTCTTACCTTCTTAGATAAGCTATCAGTAGATACATCAATGACCGCTGTGGCTCCCAGATCCAATAAGGCCTGCTTTTGATCTGAAGACCGTAACGTCGCAATCACGTGAATCCCCCGCATGGCAGCTAGTTGAATCACGACCTTACCCCAGGCTGAAGCTCCGGCAGTAATTAATAGACTCCCCCCTTTCTGAAGACCAGATGTGTCTAACATCCCATAAGCAGTCACTGGATTTACAAAGGCTTGACAAGCCACCTCATCTGACATTCCTTCCGGAATAGGGATAAGTCCCGCATCAGGGACACAGGTATATTCTTTCCAAGTTCCAATCGATGTAAACATGACGCGCGTTCCTGCTGGAAAAGTTTCCGATTGCTCCACAACCCCAGCTGCCTCAAAACCAGCACTGCTAGGTAGCTTAGGCGTAATGCCGTATAAACCTTGCACAAACATGATGTCTGAGGGATTGATATTGCGGGCAGTGATGCGGATAAGTGCTTCTTTTACCGCAGGCGTTGGTTTTTCGATTTCTTCTAATTGAAGTACTTTTTCTGGTAAACCGGTTTCGTAGAATACAACTTGCTTCATAGGGTAATTTTTCAAGGATTGAACATGTAAATTACCCTTTTTATTCTTTAAATTGTTCAAAAATAGACTAGAAATATGCAGGCATTCTCCTTAAAGAATCAAGTAGCCCTGATTACAGGCGCTAGCAAGGGTATCGGCTTTAGTATCGCAGAGTTTTTTGCAGAAGCTGGAGCGAAGGTGGTCATCAGTAGCCGGGACCAAGCGACCTTGGATCAATTAGCACAAGAATTACGAGACAAAGGATACGAGGCGACGGGGATTGCTTGCCACGTGGGTAAGATGGATCAGCTAGCTTCTCTCGTTTCAGCGACAATTGCCAAATATGGCCAAATAGATATTCTCGTGAATAACGCGGCGACGAATCCCACTTTTGGCCCTATTCACGATACCACGCTGGATGCTTTCGATAAGATCATGAACGTGAACCTCAAGGCCCCGTTTGAATTAATGCGACTCTGTTTACCTCATCTCCAGAAATCTTCTAATGCGTCCGTGATTAACATTAGCTCCGTGGGCGGTATTTCTGCAGAACCAGGTTTAGGGATTTACAGTGTTAGTAAGGCGGCACTTATTTCTATGACGAAGGCTTTTGCCAAAGAATGGGGCGATTTTAACATCCGCGTGAACGCCATTTGTCCGGGATTGATCAAGACAAAGTTTTCGGAGGCGCTTTGGTCCAATGATAAAATACTTCAACATACGCTTCGCCAATTACCCATTAAACGTATAGGAACGCCAGAGGAAATCGGAGCGACCGCCTTATACCTTGCCTCACCAGGAGCTTCTTACACGACCGGTGCAGTCATTACTGCGGATGGCGGTTTAACCATTTAACTATGTTTGTTTCAGATAAAGCGTTAGAATTAGTACCTCGTTACCGAGCATTCCTCGAGAAACACATCATTCCTTTAGAGCAAGGGGCCATATATGGTTCTTTTCGGGCTCATTTGCCTTCCTTACAAGCACTGCGCGCTAAAGTGAAAGAGATGGGGTTATTTGCCCCTCACCTGCCTGTTTCCCATGGGGGATTAGGTTTGTCCTTAGTGGACTTTGCTTCGATCTCTGAGGTGTTAGGGACGAGTCCATTGGGACATTACGTGTTTAACTGCAATGCACCGGATATCGGGAATATGGAGTTGATGCATCAATTTGCATCACCCTATTTACAAGAGACCTTTTTACGGCCATTAGAGCGCGGGGAGATTCGTTCGTGTTTTGCAATGACAGAACCTGAACATGCGGGAAGTAACCCGGTTCATATGTCTACTACTGCTGTGCGTGACGGGGATGAATATGTCATAAATGGGCATAAATGGTTTACCTCCTCTGCGGATGGGGCGTCCTTCACGATTGTGATGGCGGTGACGAATCCATCGGCTGAAAATAAGTATGAACGGGCGAGTATGATTTTAGTGCCTTTAGATACACCCGGTTATCGAATGATTCGCAATATTCCCATTATGGGAGATGAAGGCGAGGACTATCTTTCACATAGTGAGGTGGAGTTTGTGAATTGCCGGGTGCCAGTGTCTCATTTGATAGGGACGGAAGGATCTGGTTTTACTTTAGCGCAGGTTCGTTTAGGGCCAGGGCGTATTCACCACTGTATGCGATGGATCGGAATCTGTGAGCGGGCTTTAGGGATGATGTGCGATCGAGCTATTGAGCGCGAGTTAAATCCAGGGCATTCGCTAGCCATGCAGCAGACGATTCAAAACTGGATTGCGGAGAGTGCAGCGGAGATAAAAGCCTCTCGCCTCTTAGTTTTAAACACCGCCTATATCATCGAGAATAAGGGTGCTAAGGCAGCTAAAGAAGATATTTCTACCATCAAGTTCTACGTTTCTGACGTGTTAATGAAGGTGATCGACCGGGCTATTCAAGTGCACGGTGCCTTAGGGATTACGGATGATACTTTATTATCGTTTTGGTACCGACACGAACGTGGTGCACGCATTTATGATGGGCCGGATGAGGTGCATAAATCGGTTTTAGCGAAGAGCATTCTTAAATCACGCAAGGGCTAATGGAAGGCTTTGAAAAATTACCGGCCTATTTAGGTGTTTCCTCTGTGGAGGTTACAGCCTTTCCGGGAGGATTCTCGAATCTGACCTACCAGGTATGCGCTGGAAAAGAAACGTATGTGTTGCGCAGACCACCACACGGATTGAAGATTGCCAAAGCCCACGATATGATTCGGGAGTTTCGCGTATTACAGGCCTTGGAAAAGGCGGGATATACGAAGATGCCGCATCCTATTTCGGCTTGTGAAGATGAGTCGATTATAGGGGCTCCTTTTTTCCTCATGGAGAAAGTGGATGGCATGATCATTAGAAATCGTCCGCCGGCGGAGGCTTCAGCCTCGTTTTTTCGTAGCCTTTCACAGTCTGCCCTAGATGTTTTAATCGATTTACATTCGCTGGAATTAAGCGACTCTGGCTTAGGTGCTTTAGGAAAGCCGGAGGGATATGCGTTACGTCAGGTGCAAGGCTGGGCGGAACGTTTCCAAAAGGCGAAAACTACGGAAGTAACTTCCATTGAAGAAGCCTTTGATTGGCTCCATGCTGCGCTTCCGAAAAATTCTGATGTCGCCTTCATTCACAATGACTTCAAATATGATAACCTAGTGATTTCTCCCAATGGAGAAGTTCAGGCCGTATTAGACTGGGAGATGGCAACCGTGGGAGATCCGTTGATGGACTTGGGAACGACTTTGGCCTATTGGGCGGAGGCGGAAGATGAAGATATTCTGAAGATGTTTAATCTCTCGTATGTGCCCGGTAATTTTACCCGCCGCGAGGTGATTGATTACTATGCCTCTAAAACGGGTCGAGATGTGAGTAATATGGTTTTCTACTATGTATTCGGGCTATGTAAAGTGGCTACCATCGCACAGCAGATCTACCAACGTTTTAGTTTAGGGTATTCGAAAGACCCGCGTTTTAGTGTTTTAAACCAAGTCGTGGAGGCCGCTGGCCGAAAAGCGATAGCATCTATTCAAACAGGCAACATATGAAAATTAACAACGTGTGCATTTTAGGTGCAGGAACCTTAGGAACAAGAATTGCTTTGCAGGCTGCTTTGTCAGGCTTTCAGGTAGCTGTTTATGACATAAATGCGGAAGCTTTTGTGGCTTCGAAGAAGGTGATGGCAAAGATCCTAAGATTGCTTTCGCTGACGGATGAAATTATCGCGAAGATAAAATTCACAACGGATCCGGCGGAGGCAGTAGCTGACGCGGATATTATCTCGGAGTCGGTGACGGAGGAATTGCCTTTGAAGCGCCAGGTTTGGGCGCAATTTTCCGCTTTAGCACCAGCTAAGACTATTTTCACGACGAATACCTCGTATTTATTGCCGTCTATGTTAGTGGACTCGGTGGATCGTCCTTCCCTATTTTGTGCGTTTCATTTCCATGATGTGTTTTATTCTAAAGTGGTGGATATTATGCCGCACCCGGGAACTTCTGAAGAAGTGGTGACTCTATTAGAAGATTTTGGCAGAGCGTTAAAACAAGTCCCCGTGATTGTTCGAAAGGAAAATCCGGGCTATGTGTTCAATTACATGCTGATGGCCGTGATAGGTGCAGCGGGTAAGTTAAGAACGAAAGAAGTGGCGAGTATTGAGGACATCGATAAATCTTGGATGGTGAACTTCCATATGCCGATGGGGCCTTTTGGCATATTAGATAGTATCGGTTTAGATACCGCTTGGCATGTCACCCATAACCTGGAGGATGCAGGTTCTCAGGCTTTTGCTGCACTATTGAAGACTTATATCGATGCTGGGAAGCTAGGAGAAAAAACAGGGGAAGGATTTTACAAATATCCTGCCCCTGCCTATAAAGATCCTGATTTTCTAGTTTAAGCTATTCAGGCTGGTAAATACGTTCCGCATTTTTCAATACTTCGGCTTTGTCCAAAGTCATACGCTTCGTTTTCTGTGACTGGTATAGTTCACGTTGATCAGCGAAGTGCTTTGATTCCGGATGAGAACTGGCCCCGAAGGTATTTACTGTCTCAATAAGCGGTAAACCACCATCCTTAGGAAATTTCACAAATCCGATGTAGGCATCGCCTGAATTCATCTTACGCTTTGATTCACCGAAAGGCTCAGACATCACCGCCGCTAACACATCCGGCATACCTGCTTGTGGCCAATCTTGATCGCCTCTTTTTAGGCGCTGAAACTCCCCTAATGTTACGTCCAAACGGCCATAGTGTTTCATCAGGAAATCGTGAGCATATTGTACAAGTTCAACTGCCTCTGCCTCGGTAAAAGGTTCTTTAGAACCTGATTGCCTAATTTTAGACGCTCCGTAATACACGACGTTATAATACAAGGCACCCACACTTTCGATATTGGTCACGTGATTCCATTCTTTCAATCCCTTGATGATTGTTGCCAAGGCCGGGTATTTAGCAGCATCTAACGTGAACAAAACCGAAGCATCATATCCATAGGGATATAAAATCTTCGCAGGCAATTGGCGATCGAATTTAATGCGCTTCAAATCTTCCAAACTAATCTTATCATACGTGTCGATCAGTTCTTTGGCCCGCTGCGAACGGTTATTATGGTAGGTCTCATATCCGTCGTTTTTATCAAAATTTGCCGGATTAAGACTCTCGTTTACTGCCGTCGCCATAAAGGGCGAGTGATTCGTATTGTATAAATAGCCCGCAGCTGGATTCAAATGTTGTGGTAATTCACTAAGTGGTTTGAATTTATCCCAAAGTGTTTTGCGCGTATTGCCCGGAAGCGTGGAGGCCCAGTTATAATCAGGGTTACGATACGGCATCTTACCATTCGAGATGTAGAAGATGTTATCGTCCTTGTCCGCATACATGATATTAAACATGGGCAGGTGGTTTTGGTTCAACGCCGACTTGAATTCGGTGAAGTTCGTGGCACGGTTCATCGCATACCATTGTTGTAGAGCACCCGCATCCATAAGAGAAGGAAGACGAATGGAGAAATATTCTCCTTTGGGTGATTTCACCGTAGGGCCGTAAATGGATTCATAGGCCATTTTAGAAACGGAGAATGGAATCCCTTTGATCTGAAGCTTGACCTTTCTTTTCGTTAAAGGTAACCATTCACCATCCACCTCGTATTGACCTGGATGTGCTATGTCCGTCTTTAACTGATAGACGTCGATTTTATCTTGGAAATTCACTGTATGCGCCCAAGCTAGATTAGGCGTTGTGCCGTGGAAGATTAAAGGGCCACCAGGGAAAAGACCTCCCAAAATATTCCAACCTTCCTCTGATTGAACGTGCGCCTCATAGAAGGCCGTAGCTCCTTCAATAGGCTGATGCGCATTAATGACTAACATCGGCTCTCCTGTTGCCGATTTCGAGCCCTTAATGGCAAAGGCATTACTTCCTTCTCCAGTAAAGCCAGGAAGCGAAGGAATGGAGCCATCTAGTATCTTGGGTAAAGTTTTATCAACGCCACAGAAGATGGCCACAGAGAACATGGTGGTAGCTATGTAATCTTCTAGTGCGATGGGAAAAATATGTTTATTCAAAATCTCAGACGGATGGGCTTTTCCATACGCTTCTAGACCTAGTAAATACCCCTGTACTAGTTGCAAGAATTTGGGATCCATCGACTTGATTTGTTGGTCTACTACCTTTCGGGTATTTAATAAGCCGAACACAAAATCCACAGGTGCCCCTTTCTTTCCCAGGTAGGTACCTAATTTGCCCTTCCCCGTTAAAATCAAGGTTTGTATGGTCTTGAAGTCATCTTCGGAATGCGCCCAGGCTAAGCCATAAGCAACCTCAGGATCAGTAGGTGCAAAAATATGGGGTACTCCATAGGCATCGCGAGCGATCGTAATTTTATCCTTTCGGATATGAGGTTGTTGTGCATTCGCGGTAAAGGCAAATAGTACTAGGGCAATAAAGAGAATTCTCATTTAGAATTGGGGTTAGCTAATAGATTCGCAAATAAACGGTAGGCACCAGGAACGCCGGCAGGAATTTCACGGAAGAATACAAGTCCAGTGTAGATGAACTGACCTTTTCCGTATTTAGTTACTGCAATGTTTCCTTTGTTTTCAGCTTCATTGGGATCTGAAAATCCTAAGGGGAACTCGAAATGAGGGTCACTTGTTTCAGCCGTGTAAATACTCCGCTCTTGAATCCAATCGTTGAAATCTGCTTCACTTATCTTGTTCGGACTGTTAAAGAGTGCATGATTCGGTAGAAGGAAATTAGGCTTTGCTTCTTCTTTCGTGATACGGTTACGTGTTACTTGTAATGGGTAGGGTGACATACTCGACTTCATAGGGCCTAAATAACTCGAAGTATTATATTGCACCACGTAATTACCCCCATTTTCAATGTATTTCATGATTTCTGGGTAAGCATTCCCCCAAAAGTCGTTAGTGTTATATGCACGCACACCCGTAAGCACCACATCGTATTTTTTTAGGTTTGCGGCAGTTAGGTCTTTTTCTGCTAAGAAATCCACCTGGTAGCCCATCTGCATTAAGCCCTCTGGGACTTTATCTCCTGCGCCTTTAATATATCCTAATCGATTTCCTTTCTTCACGAAGTCGATGTGTAGTAAACTTAAATTTACAGGCGAGAAATAGCGCTGAGTGGGAATATGCGGGTATTCGATGGTTTGGAGAGATAAAGAGTCAATCCATTTCTGGCTACCTGACTGAATGTGTAACTGGATGTTACTCGAAATTTTTCCTTCTTGTAGGGAAGCCACTGAAAATGAGATAGGCCATTCGCGCCTCTCTCCTGCTTTCATTCCGTCATTTAATGTAATGTTTGCCAAAACCGTAGCTCCCGACTTCACCTCTATCTTCCCTGGCTTCAGTGGGGCTAGGGCAGTAATGGAGATTTGGGTGGTTTTGGTTGATTTACTTCCTTTTGGTAATAAAACAACCGTCGAACTTAGATTAAAGACCGTTTTCGGACTAATCGCAATAGGTTGTAAGATTTCTCCTTTCACCGGGTCAATAATCAATTCCTGTACGGGCTTTTCAACACTAAACTCCTCGCCTTGGATATGGAATACCGCTTTTACCGTAAAGGCTTGATCAACTCTGGCTTGTCCAATTTTCTGTTGATTGCTTACGTTGAAATGACCTGTCGCTTTAGCTTCTTGTATCCAATACGGTTGCGTGATGGGCGCGGAGGCTGTGATGCTTCTGTTAAATGGATATTTTTTATAAGGTTCGATTTTACCTCCGAAGGTGGAATCAACACCTGCAAATGAAATGGTCACATTATCTACACTGATAGGAGCGCGCACAATAAACTCCGTCTTAATAGGGAGTTTTTCACCCAAAGCAACAATTCCTTGAGTTGTCGTCGCACCTACGTACATACCAGAAGCATTGACTACCCAGGCATCTATTTCAGCCAACTTTTTCTGTGTCCAAGGGCTTAGAGGCAGTGATTTGATTGACTTTTTCAAGCTGATAAGTGCCGGAATACTTTCATAGGGCTTCTCCGGGTTATAGCTTTTAATAATGGGTGTGATTAAGCCATCAATGTTTGCATTGACGCGATTCCAAGTAGCATCTACCCCATCCCACAAGAAATCTTTAGGAGCTTCACCGCTTAGAGTCGCGAAATATTCTGTGCTTCTGCCATGGTCTACAGCAAATCCAAAACCTTGAGATTTATGTTGGCTACGGCTGAAAGCGGCTAATTCGCCTGTGCTTTGGCCTAAAAAAGGAAGATAATCACCTATGTTCACTTTGAATTGAGATTCAGCAATAGTTGAATTACCCGTAGAACCCGGGAAACGAAACGTGTTCCAAAGTAAGCGTTTAGCCTGCCAAACATCCACGCCTTGTTTTAACTGCTCAGGAAACATTTTCGAATCAGCCGCTGCTTTGTAGGCTTCAATAGCTAAGGCCGCGGAGGCCGAGTGATGTCCATGACCAGCGCGCGCATCTGGAGGGAAACGAGTGAATATGATATCTGGACGTGTTTTTCGGATTACCCAGACTAAGTCTGCTAGAATTAATTGTTTGTCCCAGAATGCCAAAGCTTCATCCGTCGATTTCGAAAATCCAAAGTCAAAAGCTCTGGAAAAATATTGATTCGCTCCGTCGATTCTTCGCGCGGCTAACAATTCCTGGGTTCGGATAAGTCCTAAAGGAACCCCTTGTTCGTCCCCTATCAGGTTTTGGCCTCCATCTCCCCTCGTACACGCAAAATAGTTCGTCTCCCAATGTTGTTGCTGAGCAAACCAAGTTAACATGTGTGTACTTTCATCATCTGGATGAGCCGCCACGTGTAAAACGGATCCCAAGACCCGTAATTTCTGAAGATCTTCGCCTAACTGAGCGGATGTACGCGGCTGTTGAGCTAGTGCAGGAATGGCCAATAAGGCCAGTAGGATAATTTTTTTCATTAGTTCAGCATGTTTCTGTTCCAAGGGCCACGGTAGTTTCTAGCTAATAAGGCAGTGGCTTCAGGATCGTTTAATATTGTTTTAGTACCAGGATCATAGGAAAGAGGTCTACCCAGTTTCATTGATAAATTAGCAATAATACAGGAAGCGGTCGAAATGTGTCCTTCTGAAATATCGGCCACTGGTTTTGTTCCTTTATCTATGGCTGCTAAGAAATCAAGCATGTGCCCACGCGTAGCTGGCGCTGCATTTAATTCAATGCGGTCTTCTTTTAAATCTTCTGGGTATTTCTCTTTTTCATAGACCACGTCCATGTGTAATTTTTCTGCTTTGGAGTCTGTGGGCGTGAAATCGTATTTCATTGTACTCATTCGTAAGGTTCCTTTTTCCCCATAAATGGTTAATCCCCACGGATATTCTGGATCTGGTGCCGTGCCCCAGCTTCTATGTTGCCAAACACAATTCAAGCCATTGTATTCAAAAACGGCCGTTTGCGTATCAGGGATGTTCGATTTGCCCTCTTTTTGGACATAAATCCCTCCTTCCGAACTCACGCGGTTAGGCCAACCTAAATCCAGCATCCAGCGCGCCGTATCGAACATATGAATACACATATCGCCCATAATTCCATTGCCATATTCCTCAAATGTTCTCCACCAGCGGGTGTGAGGTAAGCCATCGTAGGGACGCAATGGCGCAGGACCCGTCCACATCTCATAGTCAAAATAGTCAGGCACTGCCTGAATAGGTGGATTGCCGTTGTTACGCATATGGTAATAGCAATACATTTCTACGTGAGCTACTTTACCCAATAAACCTTTTTCTACAATTTCTTTTTTAGCCTGAATCAAGTGTGGCGTACTCTTACGTTGAGTTCCTACCTGAACCGTTTTGCCGTATTTTCTAGCTGCCGCTACCATCGCCTCACCTTCTAGCACATCTACTGAAATCGGTTTTTGGACATAGACGTGAGCTCCTGATTTAACTGCATCGATCATCTGTAAGGCATGCCAATGATCCGGGCTTCCTACAATGGCAATGTCTAATTCATTTTCCTTCAATAATTGGCGGTAATCGCCATAAAGGCGCGGTGTTTTACGCAATTTTTGACGTGCTGCTACGAGCTTTCCAGCCTCTGTTAATTGATTTCGATCCGGATCACAAAGCGCGACCACTTCTACAGGAGCCACTTGCATGAGTCGGAATAAATCACTCTTACCGTACCATCCGGCACCAATTAAAGCGACGCGGTATGGTCTAGCAGGATTTACTAAATCTAGTCCATAAGCGCCAAAAGTCGACAAGGCCAAAGCGGCCGAGGCCCCTTTCATAAAATGTCTACGGTTAATGTGGAATGTTTTCATAGGATGATCGCTAATACTGATTCAGCCGGTATTTCTAGGTTTATTTTTTCAATGCTTAAGTTCTTTTTACGTCCCTCATTTTGGACTAAAAGTACTTTTTTTCCATCCGGACGCTTAAAAGCCGCTGCCTGAATTCCTTCCGGCACATCGATTCCTAAGCGAATAGAGCCAGCTGGTACAAATCGGGCCGCCTGCATAACAATGTAGTAAGATTGATTACGTGTGATATCCTGACCTGAGATGGTTAATGCCCCTAAGCATTCTGTGCAACCTCCAGGCGTATGTGGGCCATAGGTAGGATCATTGGCTAAATTCCATTCAATGGCCGTTTTAGCGTGATTGTTGACTGCCCCTATGATGACATTTTTGATGTGCCACATAAAATCACCCGTAAAGTCGCCTTTGTAGCCTGTCCATTGCTCCGTAAAATAGAGATCTTTATCTGGATGCGCTGCTTTTACTTTACTTAAGGCTGAAATATCCCCGTTATACAAATGAAAGGCAGAACCACTCACATATTTTTTAGCCTCTGCATCATTTAATAAGTCTATGGCATATTCTGGATGATCGCAATTGTGATCGTAGACGATGATTTTGGTCGTAATATTCCGTTTTTTGAATTCGGGGCCCAAAGCTGTTTTGACAAAATTAGCTTGCATCTGTGAAGTCATCAACATACTCGGATTATTGCCTGGATGAAGTGGTTCATTTTGAGGTGTTAGCGCCCAGATGTTAATTCCCTCCTTCGCCATGGCTTGAAGGTATTTGGCTAAATAAACTGCATAAGTCTGGTAGTGTTTTTCTAACAGTGATCCCCCTTTACTTTCTGCGTTATCTTTCATCCAAACAGGTGGAGACCAAGGGGTCGCCATGATTTTAATGGCTGGATTAATCGCGATGATTTGTTGTAATAATGGAATTAAATCAGCTTTTGAAGGCTCTAAGTTAAATTTTCTTGGTTTATCTTCGTACGAAAATACGGTAGCATCTAAATCTGTCGCCCCTACGCCGATTCTTAAAACGGAGATTCCGTTCTTGCCAAATAATTCCTGTAATAAAGCGGCTTTGTTTGTCGGTTCTAGCGCCTGAATTAATTGGGCGCTTCCTCCTGTTAAGGTAAAACCAAATCCATCCATGCTTTGAAAAGCTTGTTCCGGATGAATGATAATCTTAGCACCAGAAAAATCTGCACTCAGCTTATCTGTTTTTTGAAAAAACGATTTCTGTTTAGGAATGCTTAGATACATCTCCGTTTGTGAAAAACAGAAAAGCGGCAAGCACAATAACAGTACTAGTTTTTTCATAGGTTTAAATTTCATTAAAGGTATTGAATATTTACAAAAAAATAAACCACCTTTTTTAGGGGCGGTTTATCATTTCATGTAGTCGCCTACGGCTTAGTCGTCCTTCGGACTTAATCGCCTACGGCTTAGTCGTCCTTCGGACTCATTCCCTTCGGACTACTTCAGCGAAGAAAGGTATTCCACCACATTTCTAATTTCTCTTTTACTCATCAAAGCCCCCATCGGCGGCATGCCAGATGGTAAATTTTCTCTTGACTTAATGCGCGTTACAGGAATGCGTAAAGGCTCGGCATCGCTTGTTTTTAGTTGCACGAGTTCATTCGTTTCTGAAATGATGGATCCTGAAACTTCTTGGCCGTCTGTTAAAACAAAATTCGTAGTTCCATATCCAGGAGCGATGCGTGCACTAGGCTCTATGAGGGCTTGCAACAATTGCTCTCTCGTTAATCGAGAAGCAACTCCCTTTAAATTAGGACCCACATTGGTTCCTTCTCCACCTACGATGTGACAACGGACACATTGCACCGTTTGGTTATAATTAAACGTATTTCGTCCTTCAATAACGGATCCCCCATACAAGGCTTCTCTGAATTCGTCCGTTAATGATCCTTTCACTTTTAGCGCATCTAATTTTGCCACTAATTTCTCCTCATTAGTGGCCTCTACTGCCTCCATTAGATCTAATTTGATCCCAGCAGGTAATTGATTATCGACCATTTTCTGAATTAAATCCGTTAAAATAGCAGAGGTATTAGCAGGCTTCATTTTGGCCATACTCTGCAATAGAGATTGCTGTTCTGTCAATGATCCTTTTTCGAAAATTGGTTTTGTAATAGCAGGTAATTCAGTGGCGCTTAATTCGATTTTGTTCAAATTGCTTAAGGCAATACCTCTCACTAGTTTGCTGGTATCAGCCATCCCTTTCTCTATAATGGAGGCCAGTTTTCCCACTTTAAGTTCAACAATAGAACTTAACATATTTGCTCTTACTTTCGAATTCGTGTTTTTTTCAAAAATGGATATTTGAGTAGAACTAAAATCCGTTAAATTTAATTCTGCTACTAATTTCGAAGTAGCAATCAAGACATCTGGATTTTCTGAAGCTAAGAAGGAAGGAATTTTAGGCTGAATTCGGGCAATCACATCTGCCGGATTTCTTTCCAAAACGCCTCTGTGGCGACCATCCACCCGATCCATCACCGATGGATTTGCCCAAGAACCTAAGGTCGCTATCGCTTCCGCACGCAAGGCTTCAGAGATCCCCGTTCTTTCTGAATAGGCAATCAATAAATCAATCTCTTTTGCAGTTCCCACACGTAAGCAGGCATTGATCGCTCTTCTGACAATTACTTCAGTGGTAAAACGTGTATCCGCTAAGGTCGCTGCTAAAGCTGGCAAAGCTGAAGGAATTGATTCGTCATCATTTATTGCTCTTGCAGCTTCAGCTACGATGTATTCGTCTGAATCTTTCAAAAAGGCTTGGATTCCGGGATGAGCCAAACGACGTAATACCAATACCGCCGCGATACGCAAGGAACGATTTGATGAATTTTGCAAGGCTAACATCGGTTCTGCCTGTCCTATTCTACTTAACGCTAATACCGCTGCGTGACGCAAATACAGGTCTTTATCTGCATTTGTTTCTACTAATTTTAATAAGGCAGGAATGGCTTTCTCTGAACGAATGCGACCTAAAGCTTGAGCCGCGAAGAAGGAAATACGAGGATTAGCAGATCCCACTAATGGAATAAGCTGATCGGTGGCGGATCCATCAAAGATGTCCCCTAACACTTTAGCCGCTTGTGCAACGATTTCCTCGTCTTTATCTGCTAAATATGGCTGAAGAAAGGCTGCCGCTTTCAATTGGCCTAATCCCCAAATACCATGCACTCGAGCTAATTGATTCTCCTTTTGTTGAACAGCTTTGACGAAAACAGCTGAAGCTTTTCTCTCTGCTAATTCATATTGTGCTTTCAAGCGAACACGCTGGTCAGTGTAAAACAACAAATCATACAATTGTGTTAGAGTCTGTTTAGAGTAATCTTGTTGGATGTATTTCTTGGTTTGCTCACGTTCGACTTTCAAATCATTCTCCTTATCCTCCACATCGATTTTCCAGATTCGGCCGTAGTTTTTTGTATCCCAACCGAATATCCAATCCGAGGCATATAACGCGCCCTCAGGACCGAATCGAATCCCAGTAGGCAAAATTCCTTTCACTACATCTTCCTCAGATTTGAAGTCAAATGAGGCCCCTTTAGGTTTAAGATCAAACGCCCAAATATGTGAGTTATTTGCATTACCTACAAACTCCACTAAGAAGAATTTATTTGTCCAGCGCTTCCCTAAAGCCGTTCCTGGGTTCCAAAGCATCCCGGTAGGACCATTGTGGAAATTACGAATGGGTGGAATAATATAGGCTGCTTGGCCTTCCCAACGTGGAACATATAATTTCTCATCCATCCAAACCTTGTACTGATTGTTCCGCGGATCGGTATATTTTCCGTATTGCCAATTCGAGCGCCAACCCGCATCAGAACCTTCCACTACGTGCACTAAACGCTCACTTTCGCCCGGATGATCGCCATCGTTATCAGAACTGATTAAATTACCATAGTTGTCAAAAACGAATTCATGGGTATTCCGTAATCCAGAAGCAAAAACTTCAAATTCAGATCCATCTGGATTGGATCGGACAATCACACCGGAATTAGGGTGTTTGTAATTTTTGCCGTCTTTCGCAGTAATGTTCGCGCCAATATCACCTATTTGCCAGTAAATTTTTCCATCTGGGGCTTCTGTTAATCCTGACATGCCATGACCCCCAAAACCAATGTGCACCGCATATCCTGTTGAAATAGATTCTGGATTTGTCCATTGGCCCCCTTTATGTTTTAAACGCATTAAATCAGGACCAATAGCCACAAAAGCATCTTTTTTACGAACCAATAAACCTCCCGCTACATCAGTAACTTCTTCATTAAACCCATTAAATATACGAGTAGACTGATCCGCATAGCCATCTCCATTGGTGTCTTCCACCTTGTAGATTTCTTCTTTCTCTACTTTTAAATCTAACCAGTCATGCGATCCATCCCCATTCATATCGGCTAACCAGTTATTTTTAGCTGAATTTTCTGGGGCAAAGGTTCGACGCAAAAAGGCTCTTCTATCCTCCACCGTTTGAAAACCGATTGATTCTGTCATCCAATCCCGATGTCCCCGAATATCAAATTCAGAACCCTTATTTCGATTCGTGCTATTAACAAAAATAGAACCTTTATCATCTACTGCAATGGCCACAGGATCCTGTAAAAGTGAATCTGATGCCCATAGCTGAATTTTTAGACCAGGGATGATTTTAATAGGTTGCTTCTCTTTTATGGCTTTAGCATTATCTACTACTTTACTTTGATCTTCATAGATAATCTTGAATGTATCGTCTTTTCCTTGTTTACTACATGAAAAAAGAGTTATTGCGGTGCAAGAAAGTAAGAGGAGTCTTTTCATTGGTGTTGTTAATTTTCTTCGTCCATTAAACTACGGCGTTGTTTCGCAGCTTGTTTAGTCGTTTTAAAGCGGAAATTAAACGTTAAATTCAAGGAAGTTAATCGGCCTTGAGATTCTCCTCGGGTATAAAAACCAGAGCCATCTTTTGAATCTACAAAACGAGATTCATATCGATTAATTCGGGAGTTAAATATATCTAAAATACTTAAAGTTAGTGTTCCATTTCCTTTCAAAATATCTTTCGAGGCGGAGACGTCCATCCAAGCAATGTATCCCCGTGTTCCTTGTGGAGTTTGTTGAGGAGCCTCGTAATTAGCTCTTATTTGCAAATCTGTAAGCCCTATTTTAATCCGAGAGCTGTGTCTAGCAAACCAAGAATAGGTATCACTTGTAAAGGCTGCATTAATATTAGATGCATCAGCAATGGCTCTAAATGCATTAATACTAAGGTCTGCTTTGTAGGCTTTGGAAAAATTCCAAGAGCTAGCCATTTCTAATCCCATCGATTTTTGATTGGACAAGTTAGCAGGTAATGTTCTGGCGAAACCTAAGCTATCTACTGTTCTGAATCGTTCGATTTTGTCAAATGTCTGGCGATAATATAAGGAGGTGCTGATGCTACCTTGGTCGAAGTACTTTAAGTGCCCTAAATCAAATGAATTCGTGAATTCGGGATTTAGATTTGGATTTCCAGAGAAGAAGTTTCGGTTATCGGAGAAAGTAACGAATGGAGTTAAATCACCATAAGTAGGCCTTCTAACCCGTCTTGAATAGCTTAACTGGAATGAATTGTCTTGTGTAATGGTATAGGTAAAATGGGCACTCGGAAACAAATTAGCATAGTTTCTAGGGTTCTTCTCCTTTGTTTCCTCTAATTCTGTTTGGATGTCTGTTGTTTCTGCTCTTAATCCGAATTGATAGGAGAATTTATTTACCTTACTTCCAAAGATTAGATAGGCCGCTGAAATGTTTTCTTGGTAATTAAATATGTTTTCTAAGCCTGGAACAACCGTAAAAATACCCGATGGCTGCTGTTCGGTTACGATATAATCATTGATCATATTTCTAAAGCTGGTGCGAAGACCCATTTCCAGTTTTGCGTCCTTACCGATGGGATTTACATAATCTGCCTGAAGTATCCATTGGCGCTCAAATTCATCATTTAAAGCATTTTGCACTTTAGAAAGTTCATTAAAAGGTGATCCATCTGGCTTCTTTCCTATCTGAGTATACAATTGATCTGATCGCTCCCAATAATCTAAGTAGCGTAAATCAGCCGTAAATTCTTGCCCTTTCTTTTTAAAGCTTTTTTTGAAAGTTAAGGCATATTCTCCATTCGGTTCCGCTTCTTTCTCATCTTGCTGGCGATAGGTATCACTATAAAGTTTGGACAGGTTTTCGCGGTAATCCAAGTAAAAAAAGTCCGTGATACGTCTTACATCAGTACGTCTGTAGATATAGGAGGCCGTTAATATGGTTTTATCGTTAAAGAAATAATCAGCCCCACCTCTAACGTTATTTACTAGACCCGTCACGTTATTGGATGAATTTTGATCTAAATAATTCGTTTGTTTTCCAGTATAAACTTCTTGATAAATTCGGTTTCTTCCAGGTGTTCTACGGTAGAAAACACCATAATTGACAAAGAAATTCAGTTTGTTTTTTCGGTAATTGACAATAGCTGTTCCTCCAAAATTTTCCGGATAGCCAGACGTCGTTTCAATCGCTCCATTGAAACCTTGGTTTTGGTTCTTTTTCAATACGATATTGATGATTCCGGCCATACCCTCTGCCTCGTATCGGGCTGATGGATTGGTGATAATCTCCACTTTATCGATCAGATTTCCTTGCAAGGATTGCAAGCCTGACGAACCATTGATACCCGCTAATGTTGAGGGTTTTCCATCGATCAAAATACGCACATTATCACTCCCACGCAGTTTAATCGCACCTTCTGGGTCCACTTGGATGGAAGGTAAGTTTCCCAAAATCTCGGAAGCAGTTGCCCCTTTATTCGCTAAATCTGTCCCAACATTAAATATGCGCTTATCGAGGTTAAGTTCCATGGAGGCTTTTTGGCCCTTGACCACCACCTCATTTAATGTCTGATTACTTTCCTTGACGCTAATTGTCCCTAAATTAATGGATGTTGTAAATGATTGATTAGCCAACTTCAAAGCTTCATAACCAATGCTTTCAATCAATAGGTCATACGTCCCTGGTGCTACTTCGACTACGAATTTTCCCTTTTCATTCCCGATCGTTCCGGTCACTAGTGAAGTTCCTTTAAAAAGACGAATACTAGAAAATGGGACGTTCACTTCCCCTTGAATCTTAATTTTTGTTTGGGCAAATAGGCTGGAAATGCACAATAAGAGTAGTATCGGAAGAAGCCGAACGTTTTTCATATAATAGGTTTAGAATATTCTTGTAAGTTAGAAAGACAATTTTACATTGTTTATACCCTCCTGACCCGATTTTATTCTTATTTTTATCCGATTAAGAACCAGCTATGAAAAAAATATTTCCTATCATTTTACTATTTATATCCTTTATAACGCAAGCAAATCCGTACACGGATCAGGCTAAACGCGTAACCATTCACCGGGACGAATGGGGTATTCCACATATTTATGGAAAATCGGATGCAGACGCGGTTTTTGGATTGATGTATGCGCAATGTGAAGATGATTTTGCTCGAGTAGAGATGAATTACATCGAGAAATTAGGACGAATGTCTGAAGTAAAAGGTGAAAAGGAATTAGCTTATGACCTCTATATCAAGTTGTTAATTGATGAAAACGAGGCCAAAGCAGAATACAAAACCTCCCCTGTTTGGCTTAAAAAACTCTTGAACGCGTACGCCGATGGAATCAATTATTATTTACAAAAGCATCCGGAAGTAAAACCTAAATTATTAACCCATTTTGAACCTTGGTATCCCCTATTATGGACCGATGGATCCATTGGAGCTATTTCTACGGGTGATGTAACGGAACAAGAAACGGCCCTGTTCTATGGTTTACCTACTCAAGTAGCCAGTGTGAAATACCAAACTCCAGACGAAAAATTAACGGGTTCGAATGGTTTCGCAGTAGGCCCTGCCCTTTCTAAATCAGGTCATTCCTTACTCTATATTAATCCACACGTGACCTTTTATTTCCGTCCCGAAGTGCATGTAGTAAGTGAGGAAGGTTTATCGGTGTATGGAGCAGTTACGTGGGGTCAATTCTTCGTCTATCAGGGATTTAATCCTTATAATGGTTGGATGCATACTTCCTCCGAAGTCGATGTGGCGGATGCCTATTATGAAACGACACGCTCGCAGAACGGACAGATGCAATACCTCCTAGATGGCAAATGGATTCCTTTTCAAACGAAAATAATCACCTTAGGATCACGCAAAATCAAGGCCTATTTTAACCACCGAGGTCCCGTTTTAGCGGCAAGAAATGGGAAATGGATCTCGGTTCGCTCGTATAACAGAGCTCGAAAGAGTTTAATACAAAGTTGGTTGCGCACGAAAACGAAAGGATTGGCAGATTATAAACGTGTGATGGACATGAGAGCGAATACCTCGAATAATACGGTTTACGCGGATAATAAAGGTAATATCGCTTACTGGCACGGGAATTACGTTCCGCGAAGAGACGGCTCAAAAGACTGGGGCGTTCCGCAGGATGGTTCTTCTTCGAAGATTGATTGGCAAGGGCTTCATTCCGTAGATCAGATAGTGCATGTGTACAATCCAGCTAGCGGATGGATTCAAAATTGTAACTCCACTCCTTTCACCGTTTCAGGAACCTCCAGTCCTATTCGTTCTAATTTTCCAGTTTATATGGCTCCAGATGGAGAAAATTTCCGCGATCGCAATGCGGTTCGCTTATTCTCACAGACTGGCAAATTGGATTTACAGGGCTTGATTGGATTAGGATACGATCGCCGTTTGATGGCTTTCGAAACCTTATTGCCCGCTCTTATTGATGCGGCAGGCCAAGAATCGGATTTATCAGAGGTGGTGAAGGAGTTGAAAAGCTGGGATTATTATGCTTCGACGAGTTCTGTGGCCCAAACCATCGCCATTCGATGGGGTCTGAAAATAATGCCTAAAATTCCTAAGCCTAAGCAATTTGGAGGAGAAACAGAGGGTGTTCAGAATATGGAAAGCTATGCGAAAACGGGGGCCAAAACAGAAATGGTGCAAGCTTTACGTGAGGTTCTGAATGATTTAAAGCGTGATTTTGGCACCTGGCGCGTTGCCTGGGGTGATATGAATCGCTTTCAGCGCATGTCTAATGGCGATGTGATGAAGATGGATGATTCGAAGCCTAGTTTCTCTGTACCCTTTGCTTCCTCTGCCTGGGGGCAGCTTCCTTCCTACACGAGTCGTTCCATTCAAGGATCTAAAAAATGGTACGGTGTGAATGGCAATAGTTTTATTGCTGCGGTGGAATTTGGCCCTAAAATAAAGGCTTATTCGCTGTTAGCAGGCGGTCAAAATGGTAGCCCTAATTCCCCTCACTTCTTTGATCAAGGTCAAATGTATGCCGAAGGGAAATTTAAGGATATTTATTTTTATAAAAGTGATGTTTTGAAGCACGCGGTCACTTCCTATCATCCTTAAAATTTGTTATATTTAAATTTACGTTTTCACGAATGCCAAATCAAATACAAGCCGGATTCGAGTTTGAAGCTATCTTTCAAGAGGCAGCAATTGGTATAATTGTAACGAATTCGCGTTTTGAAATTATTCTTTCGAATCATTTTGCAGATAAATTATTTGGGTACGAAACGTCGGAGTTAATGGGGGAAAATATTTCCTTATTGATCCCTAATCATTTGAAAGATCGTCACCATGGTCATTTGGAAAATTTAGGTCACGAAAAACCCATTTCTCGCCCCATGGGGATTGGTTTAGATTTAAAGGCCAAAAGAAAGGATGGTTCCTTATTTCCTATCGAGATTTCCTTAAGTCACTTTAAAGCCAGCGATAGCATGCATTATATCGCCTTCGTGAGTGATGTGACTTTAAAGCGTAAAGTGGAAATGGAGTTGATCTTAAAGAATCAGCAGATCAATCAGCTAAATGAGACTTTAGAACAAGAAGTAGCGGCGAGAACACAAGCTTTACAAAATACTTTGGATAAGTTAGAGGTCAATGCTAAAGAGCTTGAAAATTCCTTGGAAAAGGAAAAAGTGTTAGGGGATTTAAAAACCCGTTTTGTCTCGATGGCTTCCCACGAATTTAGAACACCATTAACGTCTATTTTGGGTTCTGCTACGCTGATTGAAAAATATGCTAAAGCGGAGGATCAGCCTAAAAGAGAACAACATATTAATCGCATTAAGTCCTCTGTTAGTCATTTGACGGAGATTTTAGAGGAGTTTTTATCGGTAGGTAAATTAGAAGATGGAAAATTAGAAATTCATCCAACTGAATTTACCATGCGCCCCTTTTTACTCGATATTGTTTCCGATTTCAGTACCTACCATCAAGCCATTCGCTTAGAAATGGATGATGATTTTAACTGCTTGCAAGATGCTTCTATTCTTCGTAAAGTGATTTTTAATGGCTTATCGAATGCCTTGAAATTCTCTCAAAAGGAAGTGGTGCTTCGAGTGGTTCAGCGAGATACTACCGTCGAGTTTATTATTATTGATCAAGGAATAGGTATTAGTGAAGAAGACCAAAAGCATTTATTCGAACGCTTTTTCCGTGGTGGAAATGCTACCGTTATTCAAGGAACGGGTTTAGGATTGCACTTGGTGGATCGCTATATGCGTTTATTGGGTGGAAGTGTGCAAATTAAAAGTGAATTAAATAAGGGAACTGAGCTACATATTCAGTTTCCCATGAGATAGTATTATGAGCAAGCGCCTATTAATCATTGAGGACAGTGTGGATATTCGGGAGAATACGGCAGAACTGTTAGAGTTATCTGGATTTACCGTGGAAACAGCCTCTGATGGCTTGGAGGGGGTTAGATTAGCGCGTACCTGGAATCCTGATTTGGTCATTTGTGATATTATGATGCCTAATTTAGATGGATTCGGGGTTTTGCAGGTATTCTCCAGTCAACCTGAATTAGCTTCAATTCCTTTTATCTTCTTGACTGCTAAAACCGATCGGGCGGATATGCGTAAGGGTATGGAAATGGGGGCCGATGATTATTTGACTAAACCCTTTCAAGAGGTGGAATTATTGCGCGCGATTGAGGCACGTTTGAAGAAAGTAAAAACGATTATTCCCCCTATTGAGTCATTGGCCGATATTTCTGCTGTGCATGATGCCTTAGCCTTTCTAGATTTACCTTCATGGGAGGGCGAGAAGAAAACACAAACTCACGCGAAAAAGCAGTTGATTTATGCCGAAGGCAATCATCCGATTCGCTTGTATTTTTTGGCCAAAGGAAAAGTAAAAGCCTACCATACGAACAAGGATGGCAAATATTTTATTACCTCCTTCATCCAAGAAGGGGAATTTTTCGGCTTTGTAGACCTTTTAGAAAACCAGGCTTACCGTGAAAGCGCAGAAGCCTTAGAAGAATCTCAAATCATAAGCGTCTCCGCCGCCGATTTCTTACATCGAATTAAAGAAAATATTCACTTGGAAGTCTTTTTTAGAAAAGCCTTAACGAGCTATTTGTTGAAGAACGAAAAGCTGATGGTCGAAATGGCTTACCAAAGTTTACGCATGCGGGTGGCGATGGTTTTAGTCGAATTAGCACAAACTTACGGGACTTCTATGTCCGAACCTTTGGTGATTAAACTATCGCGCGAAGATCTTGCTTCTCGCGTGGGAACAGCTACTGAATCTGTGATTCGTACTTTAAGCGACTTTAAAAAAGAAGGCTACTTGGATGTAAAAGGAGGTGAAATGACCTTGAAAAACATTGATGGTCTAGCTAAGCTTAAATACTAAAGGGGTGGCAGATAATCGGACTAAGACTCGAATGGGCTAAGTAGTCAGAATAGGCCATTCCAATTCCCCAAGCTCCTCTAAAGAGAAGAATTCCTGCGACAAACCATCCTAGGTATTGAAAAATTGGCTGTTTCTTTAATTTAGATGATCCCCAAATGTATAGCTGAAGCGCTGGCAAGGTCGCAATGCCTAAAATCACCATACTAAAAGCTCCGTATACAGGTTTGGGTTGAATCAATGCCACGCTTAAACCGGCTACCACGAGACCACAAGGTAAAAGTCCATTGGCCATTCCTAAGACAAAATAGCCAATGGGGCCCATTTTAGCTCCTATTTTCTGTAATTTTTTCCCAATCGATTGATGTAAAAAAGACAGAGGCCCCTCTCCAATGTTTTGGCTAATAATGAGGAGTATAAAAACACCTGCCAGCACATAATAATAAGACCATAGATTGGGAAATAGCCAGATGGATCCTATTCCAGCTACAAAATAACCAAGAACGCCATATGTGAAAATGCGTCCAAGTGGATAAAGCAGCATCCTAGCAGGTGATTTCCCGCGCGCGTTAATTTGAGCCACAATAGGTCCACACATCGCAAAGCAATGCCAGCTTCCGGCTAAACCGATCAGAAAAGTATAATACCAAGTATGCATTATGGAATTTGGATTCGCTGTTCTTCGATGTAGCTTTTGCCGTCTTTTTCCCAGCTTAAACTAACATTCCAAGGACCTTTGACTAAAAAGGGCGTATGGATGAGTGCAAGGCCAGCCGAATCGGCAGAAACACGTACTATTTTATCTAGATTGGCATTGGATGGTCGGTAAAAAACTAAACTCCCTGTTGAAATGGAAGCTGGGAACTGAATTTTGGCTTGTTGAAAATCCGCTGAAAATGCTAAACTGGCCTTAGATGTTAAAGCCGCCGTTTGTTCCCGCTCATTGATTTTCTGTTGAAATGCCTGACCATCTGCGTAGTAGTTCTTGCCCACTAATTCGATGGATTCTTTGGACATATTGACATAAAAATACGCCATAAATGCCCCAAAAAGTACAAAGGTGACAATAATGCCATGACCCCAATTAAAGCTATATTTATTCATCAGGTTGTATAAAACTGGTTTTAATAATCTCTTCTTTACCACTCGTTTCGGTGATTTGTACCGGAACCTTTTCCCCATTCTTCCATTTACCTATTTTGATTCTCAGGAAGAACTCTCCTTTTGCCATTTTTCCCGGGTTGACTAAATTAATAGGTTTTCCCACCCAAACAATCTTAAAGGGCTCAGGCGCCTCTATTCTGAAGCTTTGCTTTTCCATCGACTTATTTAAAACCTCCATTTGGTATAAATTACTTACCTCGTGAGTCTTTTCATCCACCTGGAAAATCATCCCGGGCGTACGAAGCAGTGTGGTTTCAAAATTGGTCCGTGTGACTAACATATAGGCTAATCCCGCGATGATCAAGGCCAAAACAGTGCTATAAGCCCCAATCCGTAAGTTGAACTTGAGTTTTTGTCCTGCATTTACCCCATTCAACGAATCGTAGCGAATTAAACCGGTAGGCTGATGCTTCTTTTCCATCACCATATCACAGGCATCGATACACGCCGTGCATCCAATGCATTCTAATTGATTACTCCCATTTCGGATATCAATTCCGGTAGGACAAACGCGTACACACCAATGGCAATCGATGCAGGCACCTTTATCTTCTCCTTTTCCGCGCGGTTCTCCCCGCTTATGATCATATTGAACTAAAATCGAATTGTTATCCAATAATACGCCTTGCAGACGACCATAGGGGCAAATTACCATGCATACCATCTCCCTAAACCGGGCAAATACAAAGTAAAAGACCGCTGTAAAAATTAAAATGGTAACTAAACCCACCACGTGATCCATGGGTGATTCTGTAACTAATTTGAGCCATTCCTTTTTGCTGATGATATACATCAAAAAGGTATTTGCAATAGCGAATGACAAGAGAACGAACAAGGTATGCTTAGTTCCTCTTTTCAAGATCTTCTCGGTATTCCAAGGGGATTCGGCTAATTTTCTTTGGGCTTTATCATCTCCCTCTATCCAGTATTCAATCTTCCGAAATAACATTTCCATGAAGATGGTCTGCGGGCAAGCCCAGCCACACCAAATGCGACCAAATAATACGGTAAATAAACTGACAAATAAAAGGAATGCGACAAGTCCTAAGGCTACTAAATGGAAGTCCTGTGGAAAAAACGGCACACCCCAAAAGATAAATTTCCGTTCTAATACATTAAATAGGAAGATAGGATTCCCTTTGTATTCGATCCAAGGTAAACCGAATAATAGTGTTAATAACAGGTACGAAAAGTACGTTCTTAGGCGGTAGAATTGTCCGATTATGCGACCTGGATAGATCCAAAGTCGTTTCCCGTCCTTTGTCTGGTTGTACAGATGGTTCCGGTAATCATCATTATCGATATTGAATTGTGACATAAAAAAAGAGGGTCCGTTGCCGGACCCCTTTAAGATTAAAATGGAGACTTTTCTCGGCAGGTACTCAACCCAAAAGGCTTGTAGAGTAAGCAAAATCTAAATACTCCCGTTAGGGCTATAATAACAGCGACAATGTAAACTGTTAAGGCAAGGTTTTCGGGGATAATTCGGGCATAAGCCAGAATGGCTAAACTTACGGCGATCGCTAATCGAAAGATGCGATCCATTTTACCTACGTTCTTTTTCATAATTAGGGAGTTTTAGTTTCTGTTCCTTGTGGTTCTTTCGCACCTGGAGGATTGAATCCTTGAAGTGTCAGAATATAAGAGGCAACTTTCTGAATTTGTAACGGATTTAACGTCTTATTCCACGCAATCATCCCCTTTTCAGGAATACCATGGGTAATCGTTTTAAACAAATCCTTCACATCTCCACCGTGAATCCAAAACTTATCCGTTAAGTTAGGTCCCACGCCACCTTGCCCCTTATCACCGTGACAAGCTACACAATTTGTAGAATATAGTTGAGAACCCTCTGTTAAATCTTTGGCCTCTTTTACTACCGTCACATTATCCTCGTTTACTGAATTAGCAAACTTCTTCATGTACTCTTCTCTCGCTTTTTCTGCGATCGTTACCTCGGTTTTATATTCTGTTTCTTGAATATTGCCGTCTTGGTAAACGTGGTAATACAGTCCATAAACGACAGCAAAAAGGATCGTTAAATAAAATAAATACATGAACCAAGGCGGCGTAGGATTATCTAATTCCGCAATATCATCGTATTTATGCTCCATTAGGAGGTCTTTTTCTTTTTCCAAAGGCTTTAAACCAGTGAATCCATCCCACCAGCTTAGCTTTTCTGCCGGTTCAGGGGAAGCTTTATCGGCTAGTTTTTTTAGAGCCACATGCAACTGTAGGGTTACTATCAAAATGACAATCCCCGTTATCAGGATCATACTTACTAACCAAATTTCAACAACAGTAACTGACATAATCGTATTATTTTAAGTTCTCATTTAGGTTATTACCTTCGTTAAAGGGCATTTGCTCCATTTCAACGAGGTGCTTTTTGTCCATCCATAGTAAGTAGACTCCTACTAGCACGAAGAATGTCAAAAAGATCAGCAGCGAGAAAATCATATAATTGTCTGCTCCTGGTATGGTCGATATAAATTGCTTAAACATGCGCTTATTTTTTAGAAATGTCCGTACCTAAACGTTGTAAATAGGCGATCAAAGCAATAATCTCTTTGTCTTGACTAACCTTAATTTTTTCTGAAGCTAAATTTGCTTGAATCGCCTTCGCCTGCGTATTCAGATCTTTCACCGCATTAGCAATCTCATCCGTTGAATAAGGAACACCTAATTTTTTCATGGCAGCTAACTTATCCTGCGTTTGAGACGTATTCAATGTTTGCTCTAATAACCAGGCATAATTTGGCATAATCGAACCAGGAGACATGCTACTTGGCTCTCTCATGTGGTGATAGTGCCAAGAATCAGGGTATTTACCCCCTTCTCTATGCAAATCCGGTCCCGTACGTTTGGATCCCCAAAGGAATGGATGATCGTAAACGAATTCACCTGATTTAGAGAATTCACCATAGCGTTCCGTCTCACTTCTAAATGGACGTACTAACTGCGAGTGACAACTAACGCAACCCTCGCGGATGTAGAGATCGCGTCCTTCTAATTCTAAAGAGGTGTAGGGTTGAACGGCTTCGATCGTAGGAACATTTGATTTTACCATAAACGTAGGAACTAATTCCACCAAAGAGCCAACTAAAATCATCACTAAAGAGGCCACTAATAACTGGATAGGGCGTTTTTCAATCCAACGGTGCCAGTGTCCATCACTTTCATGTTTCTCCTCTATGATAGCTAAGGGAGCTGCTTCTGCTTTCTCATTCGCTAACAAAGTACCTTGAGCCATCGTTTTGAACAAGTTATAGGCCATTAAGATCGCTCCAGTTAAGTACAAGGTTCCACCTAATGCGCGCATCATATGCATCGGCAATAATTGCAAAGTAGTATCTAAGAAGTTACCATATTGCAAAGTGCCTTCTGCTGTGAACTGTTTCCACATCATCCCTTGGGTGAAACCAGAGATGTACATAGGGATAGCATAAAAGGCAATACCAATTGTTCCGATCCAGAAGTGGGTTTTTACGAGTTTTTCTGAATACAAATTTGTTTGGAAGATGCGGGGAACTAACCAATACAACATTGCGAAAGTCAAGAATCCATTCCAACCTAAAGCTCCTAAGTGCACGTGTGCAACGATCCAGTCCGTAAAGTGGGCAATGGCATTAATGTTTTTTAAGGATAACATCGGTCCTTCGAAAGTAGCCATACCATACGAAGTAATACCCACCACCATAAATTTCAATAACGTATTCTCGCGTACTTGATCCCAAGCCCCACGTAAAGTCAAAAGACCATTAATCATACCACCCCAAGATGGAGCAATTAACATGATCGAGAAAACAACCCCTAAAGACTGTGCCCAATCAGGTAATGATGAATACAACAAGTGGTGAGGTCCTGCCCAGATATAGATAAAAATTAGGGCCCAAAAGTGTAAAATAGAAAGACGGTACGAATATACCGGACGGTTCGCCATTTTTGGCAAGAAATAATACATCATACCTAAGAATGGAGTCGTTAAGAAAAACGCCACCGCATTATGGCCGTACCACCATTGAATCAGGGCATCTTGGACGCCCGCATACACATAATAAGATTTAAATAATGAAATTGGTAATTGCATTGAGTTCGTCAAGTGCAATACAGCCACTGTAATGAACGTGGCGATGTAAAACCAAATCGCTACATACAAGTGACGCTCTCTTCTTTTAAAGATTGTTCCAAACATGTTGATGCCAAACGCCACCCAAACTAAGGTAATCGCAATGTCGATAGGCCATTCTAATTCCGCGTATTCGTGTGATGTCGTGATTCCTAAAGGTAAAGTGATCGCTGCAGCTACAATGATTAATTGCCAACCCCAGAAATGGAAATTAGATAAGAAATCACTGAACATACGCGCTTTCAATAGGCGTTGTAGTGAATAATAGACCCCAGCAAAAATGGCATTACCCACAAAAGCAAAAATCACTGCATTGGTATGCAATGGACGTAAGCGGCCAAAAGTGCCATATTGTGTCAGGTTTGCGGCAGGTGCAAAAAGTTGTGTGGCGATTATCACACCCACTAACATCCCTACAACACCCCAAACGATGGTAGCAATGGAGAAATTTCGAACGATTTTATTGTCGTAATAAAATTGCTCTAATGAGGTAGATTTTGTACTCATAGTTTGTTTGTTTTTTGGTCATCCTGTAAAATGCGCATCGCTGGAGTGATTAAATCCTCTTGTTGTCCCGTTTTAATAGACCAGACAAAGGCAATAACAAATCCGATCGCCATAAAAAGGCTTAATCCGATCATTAGGTACATTATTTCCATCGTCTACGCATTTTATTTGTTGCAATTTCGGGACAAAGCCCTTCGTAAAACCTGACTTTACTCAGCTTTTATTCTGATTTTAGAACGGGATAAAAGTTGTCCTTTCCAATTCATTCCCCACGTCGCAATGACTAACATACTGATGGAATTAATCGGCATTAATATGGCTGCTATCAAAGGATATAAATTCCCCTGAATCGCATAGCTTAACCCAAATCCATTATAGACTAAGGATAGCAAAAAGCTAGCTTTGATGAGTTGTAGTCCAAATTTCGAGTAGCGCAAATACTCCCCTAATCGAGGCAATTCAGAACCCTTTAAAATGGCATCAGACGACGGGGTAAAATGCAGATGGTCATCTGACACGGCGATACCTACAGCTGCCTGTTTTAATGCCCCCGCATCGTTTAGTCCATCCCCTATCATGGCCACGATTTTTCTTTGTTTTTGAAGTGCTTGGATATATTCCATCTTCTCTAAAGGACTACATTCGAATTTTACGTGATCTTGATTTTCAAACCAATCCAATAAATGTGCTGCGTGTTCTTTTTTGTCCCCTGAAATCAAATGGACTTCATATTGATGTCTTAAACTATGCAACATTCCCTCCACCCCTGGTCTATTTTCCCATGGAAATTCGATAAATCCGATGGGCTCTTGGTTGATTGAAACAAATAATCGTGTTTCAGAACTGATAAAACCCTCTGGAGTTTTGAGTTTATTCAATGTGTATTTAGCGTTCCCGATTTGGACAAATAAGTCATCAAATGTCGCTTGAAGCCCTTTTCCACTGATTTCTTTGAATTCGGTTAAGGGAATAATACGCCGATGTTGTAGGAATTTCTTGACTTGCTTCGAAAGTGGATGGGTGGATTGAAATACGAGTGTGTAAATCGCATCCCATTCTATATCGTTCAAATCACGGTTGAAATGAACGCTAGGTTCTTGTTGACTTTGCAAGGTTAGCGTGCCTGTTTTGTCAAAAACCAAGGTATCCACTTGGGCCATTCGTTCGAATGTTTGAATGTCTTTTACGAAAAAGTTAAACTTTGCGAGCCACCTAATACCGTGTCCTAAAGCGAAAGGATACGAAACGGCCAAGGCGCAAGGACAGGCAATGACCAAAATGCTCACCACCGCATTAGACCATCGGCTTTGATCCACATTGAACCAATAGATTCCAGCAATCGTGGCTAGACTTAACAGTATCACGGTGAAATACATCCCCACTTTGTTCGCAAAGTTCTCCCAGTTTTCTGTTTTGTGATTCGGATCTTTAAAGGCTTGTTGTTCCCAAAGTTGTGTTAAATGACTTTGGTTCAGCTCTTTGCTGATTTGAATTTCGATAGCTTCCCCTAGGTGTTTGCCACCAGCATAAATAGATTGTCCCGCTTGAATAGGTATTAATTCACTTTCACCGGTGACAAAGCTGTAGTCCATTTGACTTTGGCCCTTTAATAAATAGGCATCAGCTGGAATAATCTCTTGATTACGAATCAATAAGCGATCCCCCACTTGAATCTCTTCCAAGGGTGCTGTTTCCTCTTTTCCATTCGCGATTTTTGTGACCACTAAAGGGAAATAGGCTTTGTAATTGCGTTCAAACGAGAGGAAATCAAAGGATTTCTGCTGGAACCACTTCCCTATTAATAGGAAGAATATCAGGCCAGAAACGGAATCGATGTAGCCAGCACCCGTATGCGATAAAATTTCAAATACACTGCGACCATATCCTACCAGAATACCCAGTAAAATTGGTAATTCGATGGTCATTTTGCGCAATTTAAGGTGTGCATATACATTGCTAAAATAGTCCGAACCGGAATAGAATACGGCCACTTTACCCAAAGCGAGGTTCAGGTAACCAAATAAAGCCTGAAGAGATCCATCGTCAATTCCTAAATACTCTGGAAAGCTAAATAGCATGGCATTTCCCGCACAAAAACCGGCGATTCCAAGCTTAAGAAATAGCTTTTTTTGATCATTATTTTGCGGTTTTTCTTCCGCATTCGAGATATGCGGTTCATAGCCTAAGCTCGCAATTAAGGTGGCTAAGTCACCTAAACTAAGTTGGTCTTCTTTAAACCAAACTGTGAGATCTTGCTTGCCAAAATTCAGACTCGTTTTTATAATCTGAGGATTCAACTTTTGCAGGTTTTCTAATAGATATAAACAAGAACGGCAGTGAATGGCTGGTAAGTGAAAGCTGACTTTGGAAAAATCTGCATTCGAAAAGGTGATTAAACGATCCCTGAATGCTTTGTTGTTAAGAAAATCGAAATTCTTATCTGTAGGAGAAATGCCCGGATTAAGATCACAGTTGTAATATTCATCTAGGTGATTATCATTCAGTAACTCGTAAACTTGTTCGCAACCATGGCAACAAAAAGTCTTTTCTTGATGAATGATAGGCGTTTCTGAACATTCATCTCCACAATGATAGCAAATTACCTCTTCAAGAACCTCCGTGTACATGTGTAAAATCTAATGTTCAAATTTCCGGAGATTCAGGCTTGATTTTAGTGACAAATAGCACATAGAAAACTGATGAACATCAGGTATTGAAACCTTTCATCCCTCTAATTTCGCATTGTTATTTAAGCCAATGAACAATTTTTCAGATACGGAACGGAAAGTGTTAGCCAGTGGAATCGAACTCCGCTACTTGCCTGATGAATATTTATTTCGTCAAGGCCAAAAAGCAGAATTTGTATTTTACCTGCAAGAAGGCAGCCTCGTGTTAGAAGGACCGGCTGGTTTTGTGACCATCGATCGGAAAGGTGTTTTTATAGGAATTGAGGAAGCAATCGAGGAGAAAAAGCATTTGTATTCTGCTATGACGTCGAGCTATTCACAATTTTTGGTTTTTGAGCGGAAGTATTTCAAGCAGTTGATCGATGAATTCGATTTAGCACTTCCCTATTTTGAGTATAAAAAAGCGGAATTAAACGAACTTCTAAAAAAGGTTCAGCAGAAGTACGCTACGTTATAAGGGTTTAGAGTGGTATTTAATTGGGTTTTGGCTCCCTTTTGCTTTTAGCGGAAGGGAGCTTTATTTTAAGGGGCTATCCTTTTCCTTTTTCAGGGTATTATAGACCATTTTGTCCAAAAATCCATTCATCCATTTATTTAGGAATACGGTTAATTTGCCTTGGAAAGTGAGTACTAACGTCTTCTTCTTTGATTCGTAAGCCTCAACAATGCGTTTAGCCACTTCTTCAGCAGACATCATTTTTCCCTCATCGCGCATGGAATCACCCGTCACTTTCCCCTCACTATTTAAAGAGGCAGCCCTAATATTCGAAGCGGTGAATCCTGGGCAAGCAATTAAGACATGAACCCCCGTTTCTAATAGCTCTGTTCTTAAGGCTTCTAAGAAACCGTTCATCGCGAATTTAGAGGCTGAATAGCCCGTTCTTACCGGTAGACCTCGGTAACCAGCGATGGAAGAAATACCAATGATTCCACCTTTTACGGCTTTTATATGGGGTAAAGCGGCATGGGTGGCATATACCGTTCCCCAGAAATTAATGTCCATCACTTGTTTCAACACCTTTAAATCAACGGTCTCAAACATCGATCGCATGGAGATTCCAGCGTTATTGATTAATAGATCAATTCTGCCATATAATTGCATTACCTGATCTACCATAGCTCGGGTTTGTTCTTCAGACGCGGAATCACAGACAATACCTTTAGCTGCTATGCCTGCCGATTGTAATTCTGTTTCGGCAGCGATGAGATTCTGCTCATTTCTCCCTGTAATGACGATTTGTGCTCCTTTTCTGCCGTATTCATAGGCTAATGCTTTTCCGATTCCAGAACTAGCTCCCGTGATGATAACTACTTGATTCTTCATGTGAATTAATTTCATCGCGAAGTTAAGGTTTTATCTTGAATTGGTTGGCTTGCCCACATAAAGCCGTATTTTTGTGCACATTTTTAGCAGCATGAGTAAGAAAAAAGAAAAGAAAGCCCCAGTGGTGTTGGAACAAATTGCCATTTTGGATTTTGCCGCAGAGGCAAAGTGTATTGCCAAAGTGAATGATGAAGTGATTTTTGTACAAGGTGCTGTCGCTCCTGGTGATATCGCGGATTTACGTATTTTGAAGTCCAAAAAAAGCTTCAAACAAGCGCAAGCTATCAATATTCAGCCGCTTTCAAAACACCGTACAGACGTAGCTTGTAGCCATTTTGGTATTTGCGGCGGTTGTAAGTGGCAACACGTTTCTTACGAAGCTCAAACCGCCTTTAAAGCGCAACAAGTCAAAGATAATTTGACCCGCATCGCTAAAGTGAAATTACCCGAATTTCAACCCATTCTAGGTTCTGAGGAGACTTATTACTACCGCAATAAATTAGAATTCACCTTCTCTTGTGCCCGCTGGTTAACGGAAGATGAAATCGGTAAAGAAGATTTAGGTTCGATGAATGCCTTAGGATTCCATGTTCCAGGCCGTTTTGATAAGATTTTACCTGTCGATCATTGTTACTTGCAACCTGATCCATCCAATGCCATTCGCAATGGAGTACGTGATTTCGCTGAAGCGAATGGTATCTCCTATTATGAATTAAAAAATCAACAAGAGGGAGCATTACGTAATTTAATTATTCGAAATACGGTTACAAACGAATGGATGGTCACCGTCCAGTTTGCCTATGCCACGGAAGAGGAAATCAAGCAGGTGATGGAATACTTAAAGTCCTCATTTCCGATGATCACGTCTTTGAATTATGTGGTTAATCAAAAAGGAAACGATACCTTCCATGATTTGGAGGTGGTTTGCTACCATGGGAAAGCCTTTATGGTGGAAACCATGGAGGATTTAAAGTTCCAAATCGGTCCCAAATCATTCTTTCAAACCAATGCCAAACAAGCGCTAAAGCTATACCAAGCAGTGCGCGAATACGCTGATTTGCAAGGAAATGAAAACGTATATGACTTGTACACAGGTACAGGAACCATTGGTTTATTTTTAGCTAAACATGCGTCTAAAATTGTTGGACTCGAATACGTCGAGATGGCTGTGGTAGATGCGCGCATAAATGCCGAATTAAATGGTATCAAGAATGCAACCTTCTTTGCTGGCGATATGAAGAAGGTTTTGACAGAAGAATTTATTGCTATTCACGGCGCTCCAGATGTCATTATTACCGATCCTCCTCGTGCAGGAATGGATTTAGATGTAGTGAATCAAATCTTAGCCGTTAAGCCAAATAAAATCGTTTACGTTTCTTGTAATCCGGCTACGCAAGCCCGCGATTTAGCCTTACTGGATGTTGCCTATGAAGTAGATGTGGTTCATCCGGTGGATATGTTCCCGCAGACGCATCATGTGGAGAATATAGTACGACTTATTTTAAAAGCATAAAGAATAGAGCATAAAGCATAAAGTTGGAATCCCTTTCAGGGATAACATTATGAAATAAAAAAAGGGCGATTTATCGCCCTTTTTACATCCTTATTTATTCTTTGTGCTTTATTCTTTGTGCTTTATTCTTTGTGCTTTATTCTTTGTGCTTTGCTCTTTGAACTTTGAGTTTTAAAAATTGCGAAGCTATTTTTAAAACGGCGTATTCAACGGATCATAATCCTCCGGAGGTAAATTCATCTTGCTCCCCTTGAATACCGAATCATTGCTTGACTCAAAAGCAGATGTTTGATCACCTAAGGCACTTAAGTCGAAGTTACCCCCTTCATTGTTCGAGAATGGTTGGAAGTCTAAATCGCAATATTTGGTGAACTTCCCGATGAACTTCAGCCAAACGTTGTCTAGAGATCCGGAACGGTTTTTGGCCATAATAATCTCTCCCATTCCTGTAATTGAATTTCCTTGGTCATCTGCCGTAATTCCATAATATTCTGGACGGTAGATGAACATAACCTGATCGGCATCTTGCTCGATGGCTCCAGATTCACGAAGGTCTGAAAGCTGAGGTTTCTTGTTACCTCCACGTGTCTCTGTCGAACGGTTTAATTGTGAAAGGGCAATTACCGGTACATCTAATTCTTTGGCTAATTGCTTCAGTGCACGGGAAATTTGGGCGATTTCTTGTTCACGATTACCACTGGCACCTTTTCCTGAACTATCGCCAGTCATTAGTTGCAAGTAGTCAATGACGATAAGGTCGATGCCTTTTTGAGCCTTTAAACGACGACATTTTGCTCTTAATTCTAAAATAGATAAAGCTGGTGTATCGTCAATAAACATATTCGCTTCAAATAATTTATTGATTTTTGTGTGCAATTGCTGCCATTCGTGCGGTTCTAATTTGCCTTTACGAATCTTCTCCGCTTCGATTTCTGCTTCAGCAGAAATAATTCGATTGACTAACTGCACAGCACTCATCTCAAGAGAGAAAAGAGCAACTGAATGGCCAAAATCAACGGCAGCGTTTCTGCAAGCCGAAACGACAAAGGCCGTCTTACCCATACCTGGACGAGCCGCGATAATGATTAATTCTTGTCTTTGCCAGCCAGAAGTTAAGCGGTCTAAGTCCGTAAATCCGGAAGGAATACCCGTTAGCCCACTTTTTTGAAGTTGTTTCTTCTCTAATTCATCCACGGCCTTCTTCAAGATATCCGACATACTCTCGTAATTCTTGCGGATATTGGATTCAGCAATCGTGAAAAGCTCCTGCTCCATCTTATCTAATAAGTGAAACACGTCTGAGGTGTCTTCATAAGATAGGCGTTGGATTTCTGAGGATATTTGGATCAGCTGACGCTTTAAATATTGCTCAATGATAATTCTAGCGTGGAATTCAACGTTAGAGGTTGAACTAACCCGAGAGGTTAATTGCGCTAAATAACTAGTGCCACCCGTCTTCTCTAGTGTTCCGTTTTGCTTTAAAAAATTATTAACAGTTAATAAATCAACGGGTTGAGAGGCTTGGAATAATCCTTGAATTGCCTCAAAAATTAATTGATGACCTTCCTTGTAAAAGGTGGCTGGACGTAATAATTCGATGACGTTTGCCAAAGGTTCTTTTTCTAACATCAACGCACCTAACAACGCTTCTTCTAAGTCAACGGCCTGAGGAGGTAATTTACCAAGACCCAAATCACTTAAACGCGTGGGCCCTGCCTGAGAACGAATTCCGGCAGCAGACTGATTTCCTTTTTTATAAATGGATGACGGGTTGTTAGATTCCATACCACAATTTTACGTTAAATTTTCAAAATTATCTTATAAACGAAGGTATTAAATTTCAAGAATTTCTTATTTTTACTCCTACACGATTTAAACCCATTTTTACTTGTTAGAAAAAATAATTTCCCTCTCTGAGGTCTCTCTAATCGACTTTTTAGGTGTGGCTAATACCAATATCAATTTATTGATTCACGCCTTTCCTCAATCTAAAATCATTGCTCGTGGAGAGCAATTAACCGTCCGCGGATCGAATGATCAAATTGCTCTTGTGGAAGCCATCGTCAATTCTTGTGTGGCCCATTTAGACAAACATCACACGCTCACGGAAAAGCATATGCAGGCTTACATTGACGCTGTCTTGAATCCGACAGGTGAAGAATCAGAGCAGCCCTGGGTAGAGGATAAAGACGTGCTTCTTTTTGGCAATAAAGGAATCGTTATTAAGGCCAAAACTCCGAATCAACGTAAATTGGTCGATGCAGCCACCACGAATGAGATCGTCTTCGCGATTGGACCTGCAGGTACAGGTAAAACCTATACCGCAGTGGCGCTAGCAGTGAAAGCATTGAAGAAAAAAGAAGTAAAGAAAATTATCATTACGCGTCCCGCTGTAGAGGCAGGTGAAAATCTAGGTTTCTTACCTGGTGATTTGAAAGAGAAAATTGATCCGTATTTGCGTCCTATTTATGATGCGTTGGATGATATGATTCCAGCTGAGAAACTGAAATTTTATTTAGAGAATCGGACCATTGAAATTGCGCCCTTGGCCTATATGCGCGGCCGTACGCTAAACAAGGCCTTTATTTTATTGGATGAAGCCCAAAATACAACCTCCATGCAGATGAAGATGTTTTTGACACGTATGGGTATCCAATCGAAGACGATTATTACGGGTGACAAATCCCAAGTTGATTTACCTAAAAACCAAACTTCTGGTTTAGGAGAAGCAGAACGCATCCTTTCTGGCATAAATGGCATCGCTTTTGTTGAATTAGACGGTTCAGATGTCGTTCGCCACCGTTTAGTGCGTAAAATCATCGAAGCGTATGGAAAACAAGAAAAATAGGATCATTCAGGCGATTAGTCCGGAAGAAATCGAACAAGTGTTTGCCATTCGTACCGAAGTGTTTGTCAAAGAACAAAAGTGCTTGCCTTCTGAGGAATTTGATGAATTAGACGCGGTGGCCAAACATTATTTACTGTTTGAGGACGCCACACCAGTAGCAACCGGTCGTTACCGCAAAACAGATAAAGGAATTAAGGTAGAGCGTATAGCCACGTTAGAATCTGCGCGTGGTAAAGGATATGCGTCCCAAATAATTCACCACATTTTTGCGGAATCCGCTAAAGAATTCCCGGATTGCCATCATTATTATTTGCACGCACAGGTTTCAGTCATGCCACTTTATACATCCTTAGGGTTTCAGCCTTATGGAGATACGTTTATTGAGGCGGATATTGTGCATCAAGCGATGTCATTAAATTTTAAAGCATAAAGCATAAAGAATAAAGTAGGATTAGCCTTTGGCTATACATTTCATGAGGAAATAAAAAAGGGGCTGTAGGCCCCTTTTTTATGCAAATTTTGTACTTTTTGCTTTGTTCTTTGTGCTTTCATTTAAATAGCGAAGCTATTTAAAAAGGTAAATCATCCCCACTCTCAGCCGCTAATGGAGGGAATTGATATCCGCCTGCTGCTGGCGTAGGCTCCACTCCTGCTGGAATTGATCCGGTACGATCTAAACGATACGCACGGATTTCTGTATACCAACGCTCGTTGTATTCTCTTGATTCTACGTTGAATTGCACTTTTACGATTTCACCCTCTTGAACGGGCGTTAAATCTTGTGTTTTATCTCCCCAAACTGACATACACACCTTTTTAGGGTATTGATCTTGTGTTTCGATCACAAATTCTTGCTTGATCCAGTTGGTGCCGTTTTTACCTGTTCCTGTAACCTCAGGTAATTTCTTGATTAATTTTCCGCTTATTTCTAAAGCCATTGTACGAATTTTTTGAGTTCTGTAATTGTTGGCAAGTAAGTAAATAATTGGTAATTTTACTAACCGTTTTTGGCGATGTGGTGAAATTGGTAGACACGCTACCTTGAGGTGGTAGTGCCGTTAAGGTTTGGGAGTTCGAATCTCCCCATCGTCACTTAATTTTTTGTTTAATCTGTAAATCATGTTGAAGATGAAACCTTACAGTGTATTGCTTTACTATAACTATACTCCTATTCCGAATCCGGAGGAGTACCGTGTAAAACACCACCTTTTTTGTATTGAGAATAACCTTTTGGGACGTGTAATCGTCGCAGCAGAGGGTTTGAATGGAACCGTTTCTGGTTTAAAAGCGGATTGCGATGCTTATATGAAGTGGTTAGAAAATGATCCGATTTTTGCTGGATCAGATTTTGACTTCAAAATCGATTATCACGAAGCGCATACGTTTAATAAATTGCACGTTCGGGTGAAGAATGAAATTGTCCACTCTGATTTAGGGGTTGATCCTCGCGTTAGAACGGGTAAACATCTAAAGCCGAAAGAATTCAAGCAATTATTGAAGAATGACCCGGATGTCGTGTTAGTCGATATGCGTTCGAATTACGAGCACGAATTAGGTCGTTTCAAAGGTGCATATACTTTTGACATGGAGAATCTGCGCGATTTGCCTGATCATGTGCAGGAGATTGAGCATTTGAAAGACAAAAAAGTGATCACCTATTGTACGGGTGGAATCAAATGCGAAAAAGCATCAGCCTATCTAATCGAAAAAGGTTTTACAGATGTGTATCAATTGCACGGAGGTATCATTAAATATGGTTTAGAAGAAGGCGGTGAGGATTTTGATGGATCTTGCTATGTATTTGATAACCGAGTAGCGACGCCAGTTAATTCGGTAAACCCGGAGATTGTATCCGAATGCCATGTTTGTCATACGAAATCAGATCACATGGTCAATTGCGCAAATCCGGAATGCAATGAGCATCTAGCTATTTGCCCATCTTGCCTTAAAGAAATGGAGGGCGCCTGCTCCCCTGAATGTAAAGAGCATCCGCGGAAACGTCCTTACAATGAGAAAGGGTATTATTCCAAAAACTCAGTGGGTTATTCTCCTGAATTAGGATTCAAGTCCTTTAAACGGACCGAGAAAATAGAAAAACAGAAAAAGGCTCAATTATGAGCCTTTTTTCTTTTTGGCCAAATTCTCCTGAACCCTGAATATAGTAATCTCTTTGATGAGCTCTAAAGGCATGGGAGAATGGTAAGGGAATTTTATCGCTCCTTTCGATCCTTCATAAGGCGCTAATTCTTGTACGAAATTCTTGATGCCGCTGGGTGTGGGATAAAAGCCTAAATGGTTATTCCACGCAGCAAAATGGATTAAATTACCATTTAATTTAAAGGTGGGCATCCCGTAAGACATCGTTTCCTCGGTTTCCTCCGGTACGACCGAACGAATCGCATCACGCACTTCGATTAAAATTTTCTGTGTAGCCTCCGGAAAGGTCTTGATGTATTCATCCATGGATATTAGGCTAATTGTCTATGTCTAACGAATAAAAATAAGGGAAATGCAAAGGCAAAACCTATTAGAACGGTTGCCAATAAATAAAGATACAGGTATTTGATTTTAATCCGTAATCCCTCTACCAGTATAAAAAAGGTGCCTGCGATAGCGCCGGTCCAAAAGTCACAACTTAAACTTTTAGCGTAAGGGTTAGCTGTCCAAGTGCTTTGGACAAAATCAATGACATCAAATTTTCCGTTATTTAGCATCATTCCCTCGTAGACGTAGTAAAAGGTGATGCTCCCCCCTACAAGGGAAAGAACTAAATAGAGATAGTGTGCATTTTTCATAGAATTGATTTTATGTTGATTTGTCGTCCACGCATCTCGACGCGATCCCCTACTTTTTTTCCCTTGAGCTCAACGCCCAGTGGAGATTCGATAGAAATAACATAAACTTCATCTAGTTTACCGTATCCAATCGAGATATAATACGTTTCTTGATCTGTTTCTACTAGGCTGCCCTCAGAAATGACCACTGATGCGGGTAAATCAGCTAGTCGATCTAGTTTGCTCAAAGAATATAGTGTATTATCTACCAACGCACTTAGCTTATCCATCTCTCGCTGCATCATCTCGCGTCCCGTTTCAAATTTATCGCCGGCGCTACTTTTGGTATCAGTATCGCGGGATTCTTTTGCCAAAACATATTCTCTACGCGCTTCGTCTAACGTTTTCTCTAGGATAGAGCGGAGATTCGCATGTATTTCGGACTTTTTACTTTTCATGTAAGGATGATTACATTGGAAAATTATCAATAAATTTGCGCATGACCTATTTCTCTCCCACAGACTTGATTATTAATCCGGATGGAAGTTCCTATCATTTGAACTTACGGCCTGATCAAATTCCAGATACTCTTATTTTGGTAGGCGATCCTGAACGTGTTCCTACTGTGTCTGCCTTTTTTGATGAAGTCACTGTAATCGTTCATAAAAGGGAATTCGTGACTCATTTAGGCGTTTTAAGGGGAAAGAAGATTGGTGTGTTATCCAGCGGTATTGGTGCGGATAATGTGGAGATTGTGATGAATGAATTAGATGCTTTGGTTAATATTGATTTTGAAACACGACTAGTGAAATCTGAAAAAAGATCTCTAAGGCTCATCCGAATCGGTACATCTGGAAGTATACAAGCTAGTATCCCAGTGGATTCGATTTTGATTTCAGCTGCAGCTATAGGATTTGATAATTTAGCCCAATTCTATGGTTTTGAATCTGCAATGTCGATATCCGAAGATGTTTTATCCGCTTGGACTTCAGCAATTGATTATCCATTGCCTCTCTATGCAGCCAAAGCTAGTGCTTCTCTTTGCGCGCAATTTGCACCTTTGAATGCGTATAATGGAGTTACCCTAACGGCACCAGGATTTTATGCGCCGCAAGGACGCACGATAAGAATGCAATCGATAAGACCTGATTTTTTAGAGAAGGTCGCTACTGCTAAGTTAGGTGAACAAGAAATCACTAATATCGAAATGGAAACCGCAGCCTATTACGCCTTTGGGGGTGCTATGGGGCACGAAATGATTTCATTGAATGCCATTTTAGCGAATCGCATCACGAATGAATTTTCGAAAGATCCGGAGGGACAAATTAGGTCTTTGATCGAGAAAGCTATAGCATTAATCGCATAACGTAATCATCCATCACATAGCCGTTGCCTATGTCTAGAATCATTTCACGGTCTTTGATGAAACCTTTCTTCAGGTAAAATTCTACCGCGGAGTTATGTTTGTTGACGTTTAAGTAGATAGATGTAAGACCCATCAATCGAGCTTGATGACTAATCTGTTCGATAATAAAACTTCCAGCGCCTTTTTGTTTTACTGATGGTCGTAAATAGAGTTTATGCAATTTTCCATCAGTCTCTGAGGTCTTTTCGAAAGCACAATAGCCGATCGCTTTCCCCTCCAATTCTAACATAGAGAAAATTTCTATTTGCTTTTGCAGAACCTCTGACGCATACATCATCGGAATCATGTACAAAGTCTGCTCCTCTGTCAAAATATGGCCGTAGGTGGGTCTCCAGGCTTCCTCTGCTATTTCTTGAATGAGGGGGATGTCTTCGAGCGTCGCTTTGCGTAAAATCATAGCCAAAATTTGTAAATTGCAGTCAAAATAGCAACATATGAAGCCACTTATTCTCATCGCAAACGACGATTCGATCTATTCCAAAGGTATCCGCGTTCTAACGGAAATCATGTCCGAAATGGGCGAAGTCGTAGTGGTCGCTCCTGATACGCATCAATCCGGTATGGGTCATGCGATAACCTTGGGTGAACCATTGCGAGTGGAGAAGACGAATAATTTTGGCGATCATATTCAATCCTATAAGTGTTCGGGAACCCCCGCTGATTGTGTGAAGATCGGTAAACACCAAATTCTAAAAGGTCGAAAAATTGATTTAGTCGTTTCGGGTATTAACCACGGTTCGAATGCTTCTATTGCGGTTTTATATTCAGGAACCATGTCTGCGGCTATCGAAGCGGCGATGGAGGGTATTCCGGCTATCGGATTCTCCCTTTGCGATTTTGCGTCTGATGCGGATTTTTCGCATTGCCACGATTATATCATCAAAATTTGCCAACAAGTGTTAGTTCACGGATTGCCCAAAGGATTGACACTAAACGTGAATTTCCCCGCACATTCTTCCATGCCATTGCAAGGGGTGAAAGTGGTGAAACAAGCCAATGCCATCTTTAGGGAGCATTTCGAAGAGCGTAAAGATCCTTATGGTAAGCCCTATTATTGGATGGATGGAGATTTGCACAACGAGGACTTAAACAATAACACCGATTTAGATGCTTTGGCAGAAAATTATGTCAGCATAGTGCCTGTCAAATATGATTTGACGGATTATGATGAGCTAAAGCAAATGCAAAGCTGGGATCTTTAAGAGCGTCAACACACTCAAAGCGTCAGTAATCTGGCCATTTTGAGCCATTTCTATCGCCTCTTTTAACGGTAACTTACGTATTTTTAATTGTTCAGTTTCTTCTGGGCAGGCTTGATGCTGGCTGAGGTTTTGGGCCAAATACATCACCGCTTTTTCATCACTCACTGAATTCGAAAGGTACACCTCCCCTAATTCTGTCCACTCTGTTGCGACTAGGCCTGTTTCTTCCAATAATTCGCGTTTTGCAGCGGCTAAAGTAGCTTCTCCTGATTCGATGGAGCAACCTCCTTCCGGGACTTCCCAGGAATACGCATTCAGCGTATAGCGGTATTGACCTACTAAATAGGTAAAGCCTTCAGAGTCTAAAGCAACAATGGAAATAGCGGTATTTTTAAAATGCACTTTCCCATAAATGCCGGGATTTCCTGCCGGATTCAAGACTTCATGGTGTTCTACTCGTATCCAAGCATTCTCGTAAGCCGTTTCTTGATTTAGTGTTTTCCAAGGATTGTTTTCCGTTTCCATCCGGTAAAAATACTATCTTTGTGCTAATGAAACAGCGGCTTGTCCTTCTTTCTTTTGTCGTTTCGGTGCTCATCATGGCCGCGAAGTTTGCAGTCTACTATGCGAGTGGATCCACGACGCTTTTGACAGATGCATTAGAGTCGATTATCAATGTGGTCGCCGCCTGCTTTGCCTATTATTCGATCTATTTAGCGTCCTTACCTAAGGACTTGAACCATCCCTATGGTCATGGAAAAATTGAGTTTTTCGCGTCTGGATTAGAGGGGGTACTTATTCTTTTAGCCGCTGCCTATATTTTCCTACATGCTTCACAACATTTGTATGCATCACCTGAGTTGAAAAGCTTAGATGTGGGTATGGCCGTTTCGTTTGTTTCGGCTGGAATTAACGGATTAATGGGTTATTTTTTAGTCCAAAAAGGGCGATCCTCCCACTCTCCTGCGCTCATTGCAGACGGGAAACATCTACGGTTAGATGCCTATAATGGGATCTTAGTGGTAGTTGCGTTAGCCCTGACGTATTATACGCACTGGTATTGGGTAGATTCAGTGGCATCCTTTTTATTCGCTGGCTTTATGTGCTGGCAGGGCGTTCATTTGATCCGAGAGTCAGTTGCGGCCTTAATGGACGAAACAAACCCTGCTTTGTTCCAAAAAGTAACTGATTGGGTCGTAGAGAATAAGAAAGAGGAATGGATTGATTTACACAATTTGCGCGTGCAACAATATGGAGGAGATTTGCACATCGATTGCCATTTGACTTTGCCTCGTTATTGGGATTTAAACAGAACACACGAGGAAATACACGCCTTTGAAGAAATGTTAGGTGAGTTACAAGCTACCCACGTGGAGATATTTGTCCACGCGGATCCTTGTTTAGATGAGTGTTGCAGTCATTGTACAATAGCTGATTGTGCGATTAGAAAAGCTCCATTTTCGAAGAAAATAGAGTGGAACCAGATGAATTTGGCCTTAAACCAAAAACATTTCAATGAGACGTTAGCTAGTTCTTAGCGACCCGATTCCTCCGTCTACTCCGATGATTTGTCCTGTAATCCACGAATTAGCTGGATTCAATAAGAATGCTGCTAAATTAGCGACATCTTCAGATTGTCCTACACGTCCTAATGGATGTCTTTTGCCACCTGCTTCAATTTTTTCTGGCGAGTTTAATAGAGCTCCCGCTAATGGTGTTTGTGTTAAAGAAGGCGCAATTGCATTGACACGAATCTTATTAGCCGCTAATTCCGCTGCTAACGAACGAGTCAGACCTTCAATAGCTCCTTTAGCGCTTGCAATCGAAGCGTGAAAGCCCATGCCTGTTTGAACGGCCACAGTGCTGAAAAGAACAATAGATGAAGTCGCAGACTGTTTCAATGCTGGTAATAGTGCCTGAATCACACGAACCGCACCTAACACATTAATCTGAAAGTCTTTCTCAAAGTCTGCGGAAGTCAAGCGGTGGAAAGGTTTTAAATTAATGCTACCAGGACAATAGGCAATTCCATCGATAGGGCCCGTAATAGAGGCTAAAGTGGAATCGTCGGCTGATAAAGCATCCCAGGTGTAATTTTCTACACCTGAAATACCACATGGATTACGAGAAAAATTGACTACTTCGTGTCCCGCTGAAAGCAATGACGAGGCAAGCGACTCGCCAATTCCTTGGCTAGCCCCAACAATAACGTATTTTCCCATGATTTAGGCTTGAATAGATTGTAAGAATTCTCTTCTGGTATTATCCTCTTGGAATTTACCTCCATAGTACGAAGTAATGGTTGAAGTTGCTTCGTCTTTTACTCCTCTGGAAGAAACACAAAGGTGTTTTGCATCGATGAATACTGCTACGTGTTCTGTTTTCAAGACTCTTTGAAGATGTTTCGCAATTTGCATGGTTAGACGCTCTTGAACCTGAGGTCTTTTGGCATAAAACTGTACAATGCGATTCAACTTCGAAAGGCCAATCACTTGTCCAGAAGAAATGTATGCGATGTGCGTCTTACCCATGATAGGTACGAAATGGTGCTCACAATTAGAATAGAACGAGATGTTCTTTTCAATTAACATGTCTAAGTAGCCATATTTATTATCAAACAAGGCTATTTTAGGCTCATTAGCAGGATTTAATCCGCTAAAGATTTCTTCGATGTACATTTTAGCTACTCGCTTAGGAGTACCACGTAATGAGTCATCTGTTAGGTCTAAACCCAATGTTAACATGATCTCACGGAAGTGAGATTCAATGATGGCTATTTTTTCCGAATCAGAAATATCAAAAGCATCCTCCCTCATCGGTGTATCGATAGAGGTGGCTACATGATTATCTCCTATTTCCTCGTCTGTTAACAAGAAACGGTCATTATCAATTAGCAGGGAATTCAACGAAATTTCTTTCTGTTTCATACAATCTGATTTTTAAATCTAATGTAGAGGGAAGTTTTGCCCTCAGTTTATTATATATCACGATGACGATGTTTTCAGCGGAAGGATTTAAATCTGCAAATTCAGGAACATCCAGATTTAAATTCTTGTGATCAAATTTTTTGCAAACCTCTGTTTGAGCCAAATCCGATAAAAACTTCGTATCAATGACATAACCCGTTTCCGGGTCAATTGTTCCGGTAACCTGGATAATAATTTCATAATTATGTCCATGGTAGTTCGGATTGTTACATAAACCGAAAATTTCTTTGTTCTTCTCCGCTGTCCAATTAGGATTGTGCAAGCGGTGAGCAGCATTGAAATGTTCTTTTCGGAATACAGTAACGCGTGGGGCTTCAGTCATTTTTTCTAAATTCTTATAAATTTAAAGTATTTTCCTTAAATTTCATCTTTGTAAAACCTATTAGACTAATCAGTAAACAAATGAAAAGAAGGAAGTTTATCTCCGATTCCTTAGTGTACACCTCTGGCACCGCTTTATTCCCCACATTCTTACGACAGTCCCCTGTAGAACAAACGAAAGTACGTTTAGGTTTTATCGGTGTAGGATTAAGAGGGCAAAATCACCTCGAAATGGCGATGTATCGACCGGATGTCGAGGTTGTAGCAATCTGTGATATTGATCCTAAAGCGATTGATATTGCATTAAAGATGGTTTCAGACAAGGGTCGACCAGCACCAGCCGTTTATGGAAAGACGGATAAAGATTTCGAAAACTTAGCTAAACGTACAGATATTGACGGCGTAGTCATTGCTACCCCTTGGGAATGGCACGTTCCGATGGCCTTAGAAGTGATGAAGCAAGGCAAATATGCGGGAGTTGAAGTTTCAGCGACTGTTACCTTAAAGGAATCGTGGGATCTCGTGAATATGTACGAGAAAACGGGTTCTCATTGCATGATATTGGAGAATGTATGTTACCGTCGGGATGTTCTCGCGACGTTGAATATGGTTCGCCAGGGTATGTTTGGAACCTTAAATCACGTTCAATGTGGTTACCAGCACGATTTACGGGAAGTGAAATTTAATGATGGAAAGCAAGCCTATGGTGGTGGAGTGGAGTTTGGTGAGAAAGGATTTTCTGAGGCCAAATGGCGTACCCAGCATTCTGTCGATCGCAATGGAGATTTGTATCCAACACACGGCTTAGGACCGGTGGCTGAGATGTTGAATATCAACAGAGGAAATCAGTTTGCCTATTTAACGGCGATGGCCACTCCTGCTTTGGGACTACATAATTACATCGTTGAAAAAGGAGGCGCAGATCATCCCAATGCGAAAGTGAATTTTAAATGTGGTGATATTGTCCAAACAATGATCAAATGTGTGAATGGGGAAACAATTCTCATTACGCATGATACCAATTCTCCTCGCCCTTATTCGTTAGGCTTCCGCGTTCAAGGAACGAAGGGTTTGTGGATGGAAGATAATAGGTCTATCTATATAGAAGGTGTTTCGTCCAAAGCACACCGCTGGGAAGAGGCTAAACCTTACTTAGAGAAATACGATCACCCTTTGTGGAAAGCACACGCCGCTGATGCAGAGAATGCAGGGCATGGAGGTATCGATTATTTTGTGTTGAGAGCCTTCATAGAGGCTATTAAGGCAAAAGTTGCTCCACCGATCGACGTTTATGATGCCGCAGCTTGGTCTGCGATTGCACCACTTTCTGAGGAGTCGATTAAGAAGGGCTCCGCTCCTATCCAAATACCTGATTTTACACGAGGTAAATGGAAAAAAAATCAACCTATTTTTGCATTAAACGACCAATACTAAACCTATGAATCAATCTAAAAACGTTAACGGACCTCTCTTAATTATCGGTATTCTCTTTTTTGTCTTTGGTTTTGTGACCTGGGTGAATTCGGTTTTGATTGCCTTCTTTAAGGATGCTTTTCAACTAAATAACTTCGATTCACTTTTAGTGACTTTTGCTTTCTTTATCTCCTATTTTGTGATGGCGATTCCATCATCCTGGGTATTGGCAAAAACCGGATTTAAGAAAGGTATGTCTTTAGGCTTATTGGCTATGGCAGTGGGTACTTTATTATTCATACCGGCTGCTAAAATGGCCAATTATCCCATGTTCTTGTTTGGCCTTTTTGTGATCGGTACAGGTCTTGCACTCTTACAAACTGCTTCTAATCCCTATGTAACGATTTTGGGACCAGCAGAATCAGCTGCTCAGCGTATTTCGGTCATGGGTATTTGTAATAAGTTTGCGGGTATTCTGAGTCAATTTATCTTTGGAGGTCTATTTTTATCGAGTGCGGTAGCTGGAACAGAAAAATTAGCCATCGTTTTAATGCCCTATGGTATTATGACGGCCGTTTTAGTGGTCTTGGCCATTTGGGTATGGTTCTCATCATTACCTGAAGTGGAAGCGGAGGAAACGGTGGAAGAGGCAGGCAATGCGAAAGATTCTGTTTGGGCTTATCCTAGCCTTGTCTTAGGTCTAGTTGCTTTCTTTTTGTACGTAGGAGTCGAGGTTATTGCTGGAGATACGATTATTAATTATGGTGTTTCTCAAGGATTTAGTCAGGATGTTGCCAAAATCTTTACCACCTATACTTTGTATGGTATGTTAGCAGGTTATGTTATTGGTATCTTCTTTATTCCCAAATACTTATCACAACAAAAAGCCTTGAATTACTCAGCTATTTTAGGTGTTGTATTTTCGATAGGAGCTATCGCTTTCACTGGATTTACTTCTGTATTGTGTTTGGCCTTATTAGGATTAGCCAATGCACTCATGTGGCCTGCTTTGTGGCCTCTAGCGATTAATGGATTAGGGAAATTTACTAAAATAGGTAGCGCCTTGATTATTATGATGATTTCAGGAGGTGCGCTAATGCCATTGTTATATGGTAAAATATCAGATCAAATCGGGAATACGCAGATCGCTTACCTTATTTTGATCCCTTGCTATATTTTTATCTATTATTACGCAACAATTGGGCATAAAAAGAGTTCTTGGAAGTAGAATTGCCTATTTTTGCGTTTTATTCCTGCTATGTCTACAATTTTCAATTTGAACGATCCCCTACTTGCTGATGGAAATCAGTATGCCCCTTCTCTTTATTCATATGAAAGGCGTATTACGATTCCGGTTCAAATAGGTGAGCTTTATTTAGGTTCAGACTTTCCTATTCGGATTCAGTCGATGACTACAGTAGATACCATGGATACGCAGGGATCAATTGAGCAATCTATAAGAATGATAGATGCGGGTTGTGAACTAGTTCGAATAACAGCTCCCTCCGTTAAAGAGGCCCAGAATCTTGAGAATATTCGCAAAGGTTTGCGGGATCGTGGATACAAGACACCTTTAGTCGCTGATATACACTTTACCCCCAATGCCGCTGAATTAGCTGCTAGAATCGTCGAAAAGGTTCGTATCAATCCGGGAAACTACGCGGATAAGAAACGCTTTGAAACAATTGATTATACCGATGTGTCGTATGCATCAGAATTAGAACGCATTCGGGATAAATTCCTTCCTTTAGTCAAAATATGTAAGGAATACGGCACGGCAATGCGTATAGGTACGAATCACGGCTCGCTTTCAGATCGTATTTTAAGTCGTTATGGAGATACCCCTAATGGGATGGTGGAATCAGCTTTGGAATTCTTACGCATTTGTGAGGATGAAAACTATTTCAACATCGTTCTTTCGATGAAATCTTCAAATACACAGGTGATGGTGGAAGCGTATCGCTTGTTAAGTAAAAAGTTAAAGGATGGCGGTTTTAAGGCCTACCCTATGCATTTAGGTGTGACAGAGGCTGGTGAGGGTGAAGATGGTCGGATTAAATCGGCCGTGGGCATTGGAACGTTATTAGAAGATGGTTTAGGCGATACCATTCGAGTTTCTCTCACGGAGGATCCAGAATTTGAGATACCGGTGGCGAAAGATTTAGTGCGTCGTTATGATATGCGTGCTTCTTCTCAAGATCCCATTCCTGTTTTCAAAGGTGATTCTGCTTCATTTGACTCTCCTATTAACCCGTTCTCGCATTTGCGTAGAAAGACGTCGGAGATTTTTTCGATGGGCGGTCATCAGGTTCCTCGCGTAATCGCGGACTTTTCTACTCGATCTTCCATTTCAATTGCTGATTTAAAGACTATAGGGCATTTCTATTTACCTGAACCGGATAAATGGGCGATGAATGACCTAGGTGCTGATTTTATTTATACGGGTAAGCAGTCCCTTGATTTTATGTTGCCAAATGGCTTGCGTCAAATTCAAGACTCTTCTGTTTGGTCTCCGTCAGAATATGTATATCCTATATTCAGCTATGCAGATTTTCAAATTGCTTCACAAAAGCATACGACCTTAAATTTCGTATCCTTGGATGCAGCTGAGCTAGTGATGGGGTCTGACGAGTTTGATTCTACCTGTGTGATTGTTTTACATTCTACGAATGCACATCAGATGCCAGCTATTCGACGTGCTTTCTTTCATTTAATAGAAAAGGGTGTCACAAATCCTGTCATTATTCACCTGAACTACACCTCCATTTCAGATGATCAATTTCAACTATTTGCCCCTACGGATGGTGGAGCTTTGTTTATTGATGGTTTAGGGGATGGTTTGATGCTAAGCCTAAAGCATTCGAAGAATAAGGAGGCTTTGTGTAATTCGACGAATTTTGGGACGTTGCAAGCGAGCAGAATGCGTATTTCGAAAACGGAGTACATTTCTTGTCCCTCCTGTGGTCGAACTTTATTTGATTTACAAGAAACGACGGCTATGATTCGCCAAAAGACAGATCACTTAAAAGGAATCAAAATAGGTATTATGGGCTGTATTGTGAATGGTCCGGGTGAGATGGCTGATGCAGATTATGGTTATGTGGGTATCGGAAAAGATAAGATTGCGCTCTATAAAGGGCAAGAAGTGGTGAAAAAGTCTGTTCCTGCAGATTCTGCGGTGGATGAATTAATCACGTTAATTAAGGAGCATGGAGATTGGCGCGAGCCCTCTATAAACGACTAGACTATGAGCAGATTAAGAGAACAATTTAGAGTAGGGGAAGTTTTTACGTATTTCGTACGTGTATTCCAAAAACCTAAGCCAGGAGCAGCACCCGCTAACTTTAACCTGCGCGCCATGCACACGATCAACAAGATTTCCATCTTGATGTTTATCGTTTGTCTAATTGTGATGATCTACCGCGCTTTTATGCGCTAGTTATTTAGTCCCGTAAAGACACCAAGATGATTTTGCTTTTTTCAAAGCAGCAGCATCTTTCGTCTTCCCTTTGACATAATCACACAAAAATTGATTCTCCTTGGGACCTAACGCGCCTGGCATGGAATTGATTAATTCATCGATTACCTTCATCGCTTGCGATGTCTTTTTCTGTTTGAATAGTATATCCGATTCGACCATCCACGTTCTACGATTAATACTAGAACGGTCTAAGCCTGTTTTAGCCATTTGAGACTTAATTTTCATTAAACCTGATTCCCCTAATTTTGCTGCTTGTGAGCCAGATAAAGCAATAGAGAAGATATTCTCATACACCATACGAACCACTGACGGGTCAAAAATGGAGTTATAGTAGTTTATGTTCCGGATGAAATAATCAAAAAGGCGGTTATCGTTACTCATTAATGCGACTTGCATTAGATTGAAATTCATTTGAGAACTGTATTGAGCCGGTTTTAATAAGGCAATATAAGCATTCATTGCCTTGATATTTGTTAATGTATCTCCAGTAATCCGCGCATATTGAGCGTAATTTATCAACATCCCTGGATTCTTCTCCCCAGCAGCTAAACGCTTAGGGAATTGGGACACTTGTTCGGCTGGATTGATGGCTTTTGATGCAATTGCATTCAACATCGTTGCGGTATTATCTTTCTCACCAAATATCCTCGCTTGCACTATTTTCATAGATTTAGGCTCGAAAAAAACAAAGGTTGGTGTTGCATTTAAAATAATCCCCGCTTGTTTTATAGCCAATTGATTCGCTGGATTACGAATATCTAATTGATAATTAACGAAATTTTTATTGTAAACTTCTCCTACGGTTGGTTGTGTAAATACCCCTTTGAATGCACTACATACGTGGCAGTCAGGGGCATAAATCTCCATGAAAAGCAATTTATTTTGCTTGATTGCCTCAGAACGCGCCTCTTGTAATGAGGAAGCAGTGCTGAATTTTATGCCTTGAGAATGTCCTATAAAGGGTAATATCAGTAGTAAGAATATTTTTTTCATGCTTATTTAGTTCCTTTTTCAGTGGCTACGATTTCTTTCTGTAAATGAGATGAAAGGGTACGGCAAGTAGCTTCGAGCTCTTGAGCAAAGAAATTATCACCTGTAGCCTGCAATGATGCATCAGCGACGGTTCCTACTATTTCGATAAAGAACCGCTTCATATCTAATACCTCCATATCTTTTGTCCAAAGTGGTAAAGTCAAAGTCCCTTTGTGATAGGGATCCCAAGTAGCTACTAAAATGGCTTTTGTTTCTTCAATGCCCTCGTTCGGGTTATCTGTTGCTGACCAAGAGATTTGTTCAGGGATGTTTTGGTCGTCTAATTGTATCTTAAAATTGATTTCAGATTGTTTCATAGCTGTAAAATTAATCGTATTTTCGTATAAATTAAGGAAATTAATGGTTAAGGCTGAAATTATTACCATTGGAGATGAGATTCTATACGGGCAAATCCTGGATACGAACACGCAATGGATCAGCCTTGAATTAGATAAATTAGGGATCAAAACCGTACGGAAATCATCCGTAGGTGATCATAAATCAGAAATTCTTCAGATACTAAACGAAGCTGCTCAGCGAGCAGATGTAGTATTAATTACCGGAGGATTAGGGCCCACGAAGGATGATTTGACGAAGAAAATCCTCGCGGAGTATTTTGATTGCGAGTTAGCTATGCATTCAGTTGCGTTACAAGATGTGACTGAATTCTTTGCTAAACGCGGCCGTGAATTATCACCTATCAACCGAGATCAGGCTCTATTACCTACAAAGGCTGAGTTTGTTCGCAATAGTCAAGGTACAGCGCCCGGTATGTGGTTTAATGAGAAAGGTGTGATTTGGGTATCTATGCCTGGTGTTCCCTATGAGATGAAAAATATCATGGAGCAGGAAGTTCTACCCCGATTGGTAAATCACTTTGAGATGCCGGTTATTTACCACAAGGTTATCAAGACTGTTGGTATAGGTGAATCCTATTTATCTGAATTGATAGAAGGCTGGGAAATTCAATTACCAGAACATATTAAATTAGCTTATTTACCCTCTATGGGTATTGTTAAATTACGTTTAACGGCTATGGGAGACGATTTAAGTCGTTTGAAAGAGGAGGTTGAACAGGAATTGCAAAAGGTAAATCCATTGATTAAATCTTATATTTTCGGATATGAAAAGGATGAGTTGGCTGAGGTGGTGGGTCGACTATTAATAGATCATAAAGCTACTTTGTCTGTCGCAGAAAGTTGTACTGGTGGGCATTTAGCGCATCAGTTTACTCAAAATGCAGGAAGTTCGGCCTATTTTATGGGTGGGATTCTCTCTTATGCAAATCAGGTAAAAATAGAACAATTGGGTGTTTCAGAGCAGATTTTAGCCAGTGATGGAGCTGTATCTGAAGCTTGTATTCAGGTCATGGCACAGGGTGTACAAAAAAGATTGGGGACCACCTATGCTTTAGCTACTTCAGGTATTGCGGGACCCGATGGAGGAACGGAAGAAAAACCAGTAGGGACCGTTTGGATTGCTTTGGCACATCCTAAGGGTGTTATTACTCGAAAATTAACTTTAGGAGGAACACGCATGCAAAATATTTATTTAAGCTCACTAGCTTGTATAAATTTGCTTCGTAAATATTTATTAAACGATTTAACTTAAGCCTATGGCCATTACAGAGGTAATTATGCCCAAAATGGGTGAAAGTATCATGGAGGCAACTGTTTTAAATTGGTTAAAACAGCCGGGAGATTATGTAGAGGTGGATGAATTTATCTTAGAGGTGGCTACTGACAAGATTGATACGGAAGTACCTTCGCCTGTCGCAGGTTATTTGCAAAAAATTTTAATTCCAGTGGGATCAGTTGCCACGATTGGAAATGCTATCTGCGTGATTGATGCCATTGAAAGTGGTACCTCATCGACTAATGACCCTTTTTCACTTGACGAAAGCATCTCTACTTTAATTGATTTAACGGTGGGCACATCTGAGTTAAGTACCGAAAAATCAACTAATCCTTGGATCTCTCCCTTAATTAAGCAGATTTGTCAGTCGGAGAACGTATCTCAAAGAGAATTAAATCAAATCTCTGGTTCTGGACTCGATGGTAGAATTACTAAAAAAGATGTCTTGAATTACATAGCTGTTCGAAATTCGAAGCGAATGATTTCTTCGGGAACTTTGAGTCAAGGAGCTGGAATGCGTCTACCTGGTGACGAAGTAATTGAAATGGACCGCATGCGTAAGATGATTTCTGAGCGTATGTTAGATTCCAAGCGCATCGCTCCGCACGTGACCTCTTTTTTAGATGCGGATGTAACCAATTTGGTTAATTGGCGCGCGAAAGTAAAACAATCTTTTCAAGATAAACACAAAGAGGCTTTAACCTTTACTCCTCTTTTATTCAAAGCCACTGCTGATGCATTAAAGGATTTTCCTGGCATGCTTATTTCAGTAGAGGGTAATTACATTGTACAGCATGCTCAAATTAACATTGGAATGGCTGTAGCATTACCTAACGGTAATTTGATTGTCCCTGTTATTCACGAAGTAGATAAAATGACGTTGGCTGAATTAACCCAAAAGGTGAATGATTTGTCTACTCGAGCTAGAGCAAATAAGTTGAAACCAACTGATTTAGAAGGAGGAACATTTACCATTTCTAATATTGGTAGTTTTGGTAATTTAATGGGAACTCCTATTATTGTTCAGCCTCAAGTGGGGATTTTAGCTTTCGGAGTAATTGAAAAGAAGCCTGCGGTTATTACAAATGAAAAAGGCGAGGATGTGATTGCGATTCGTCAAAAGATGTTTATTTCACATGCTTATGACCACCGTGTTGTAGATGGTTCATTAGGTGGAGGTTTTGTTAAGCGAGTTTCGGATTACTTGGAGAAATTCAGTAATGATACGCAGATATAAAAAAAGAGCCTCAATTGAGGCTCTTTTCATTTAGAATTAAAACTTAGCATCCGCTGGTTTCACATTCGGACGAATGATCTTCAGCCAAGTCAGTAATTTAATCATCGGATAGGTTGGATCGAATTCAAACCACTTCGTTGCGAAGTTAACACGGTTCGGTAGTTTATGGTGATTGTTTTGGAACAACTCGCCCATCATTACTACATCGAAAATTAACGAGTTCTTCGAGTGGTCATGGTTGTCAAAGTTTTGGTAGCCATACTTATGTCCTGACCAGTTTACGATAGCTCCGTGTACAGGTCCCATCAAAAAGTGAACTGGTAATAAGAAGAAAAAGGCCCAGTGCATATCGAAATACACATATCCTACGATGTATAAAGAAGCATAAGCCACTCCCCAACCTAAACGAGAGATCCAAGAATCGCCAATTTTTTCAATCGTTTTAGAAACAGGGTAATCGTGCTCGAAACGTTCTTCTACCTTCTGATCTCTATTTAGTACCGCGTTATAAATATTTTTAGTCTTCCACATCATCGTAAATACGTTGCTTGAGAACATGGGAGAATGCGGGTCTTTTTTGGTATCTGAAAATGCGTGGTGCATTCTGTGTAAAATCGCATAGGCACGAGGGCTTAAAAAAGAAGATCCTTGTGATAAATAAGTCAAGAAATAAAAGAATTTTTCCCAAAACTTGCTCATCAAAAACATCTTATGCGCTGAATAGCGGTGAAGGAAAAAAGTCTGACTAAACAAAGAAACATACCAATGTATGAAGAAAGCCGGAAGTACTAATTGCATAATAGAATTGATTATAATGATACAACAAAGTTACGAAGCAAATGTTTCTTAATTAACCTGTATTAGCGTTTAAAAATTGATTTTAGTCAGAATTCAGGATGTGTAAACCGTGACAAACTGCTATTCCAGCCGTCTCCGTACGTAAAATGGACTTTCCAAGACTAAAAGGTTTCCAATTATTATTACCTAATAAGGCTGATTCCTCTGGCGTAAAGTCACCTTCAGGACCTACTAAGACATGATATACTTGACCTTTAGCGGCAATTTTAGCTAGCGAAGACAAAGGAGGATTCGAAATAAAGGCGAATAGTTTTTCGCCTCCCTCCTTCGCGGCAATATCCTTAAACGTATGTAATCCCGTTATTTCAGGTAAGTATAAGTTCTTAGATTGCTTCAATGCGGAGATAGCTGTCTTTTCTAGACGTTGAAGTTTTATCTCCTTTCTTTCAGAATTCTTAGAAGCGAAGAAGTGGATCCCATGTATTCCAAATTCTCCGCATTTCTCCACCATCCATTCCATTCGTTCCATTTGCTTCGTAGGTGCGACATAAAGATGAATTTTATAAGCTGGTGCAAGATCAGATTCGACCACTTCTAAGGCACCGAAAGCTACTTTTTTGCCTTCAATGGAAGAAATAGACGTACTAAATTTTGATCCACGTCCGTCTAAGAGGTGGATCGTCTCTCCTACTCTTAAACGCAATACCCGTATAGCATGAAAGGATTCCTCTTCAGATAAATAAGAGGAATCCTTTGCATTAGGAGCGTAAAATACGGCTATACTCATTTGTTATTCTTCCTCCTCCTCTTCCTCGTCATCAGAGTTAAAGGTATAAAGTGATGGATCTAAGCTTAACGTGTTGCCATTAAAGTCCTGAATGAATTGAGTTAACATCTCATCATCTAATGCAGGAACATATAAAGCAGCTTCAATACTTACCCCATAGTCAAATTCTGGATCAATTTCGATGTATTCTGCCACCTTAATCTCTTCATTCTCCTCTAAGTCTTCGATAACTTCTAAGATTAACATTTCTACTTCTTCATCTAATTCCTCGTTCGGCTCGTAATTTTCATCACGATTCTCTAAAGGAACATACAAAGGGTATTGTTGAATGATTTCTCTTTCAGCTGCTTCATATAACAAGCTTGAATAGTGTAATTGAAGGGTACAAACAATGGCATCATAGATGACTTCTTGTTTTTCATATTGACCCACAAATTGGATGTGAACCATTTCTCTTTCATTTCCAGAGGGTAAATCTTCGTCTAAAATATAGACAAATGAACGTTTCTCTGCTTCGCACTGCTTTTTTAAGGTAGCAATTTCTGCTGGATCAAATCCTGGGTTTGTGTTAGTAGACATAGGGGTTTATTTGATTAATAATAGTTCACGGTACTTAGGAAGTGGCCATTCATCATCATCTATTATTAATTCTAGTTTATCAACATTGTAACGAATATCTTCAAAATAATCTTTCACTTTTGTACTATATAAAACGGCCCTATCTTCTAAGTCTTCGATATTATTCGCTTCTTTTCTGGCTTCAGTCATTTCGTTTTGCATGCGAACGATGGATGAGGTGTATTCAGAAATTTTCTTAATCATCTCGATTGTTGGCGCATAATATTGAGGATCTATGCCAATTTCTTTTTGACCCTTCACATTTTCCACTAATTGCGTTTGGTACTTTAAAGAAGTAGAAACAATGTGGTTAATAGCCATATCACCGATCACACGTGATTCGATTTGAATTTTCTTTACATAGTTTTCTAATTCGATTTCGTGACGCGCGTGCATCTCCTCTTTGGAATAAATACCATGTTTCGTGAACAATTCGATAGATTCAGGTCTTGCATAAACAGCTAAAGCTTCAGGAGTTGTCTTTAAATTCGATAATCCACGGCGTGCAGCTTCTTCTACCCATTCTTCTGAATACCCATTTCCTTCAAAACGTATATTTTTAGACTCCTTCACGTAGCGTTTAAGCACTTCCATGATGGCTAACTCTTTCTTTACTCCTTTTTCCAACACCTCTTCCACTTCTTTGCGGAATTTGATTAATTGGTCAGCCACAATCGTATTTAATACGGTCATGGGAGCTGCAGAGTTAGCAGAGGATCCTACCGCACGGAATTCGAATTTATTTCCTGTAAATGCAAATGGAGAAGTTCTGTTGCGATCTGTATTATCTAATATTAAAGAGGGGATTTTATTGATGCCTAATTTCAAGTAGACGTTATCTCCTTTTTCTAATTGAATCTCATCTAGTCCATCCATATTTTCCATGTCGTCCAAAACCTGACTCATTGTACTCCCAACAAAAGCAGAAACAATAGCCGGTGGAGCCTCATTAGCTCCTAAACGGTGCTCATTGCCTGCAGAAGCGATAGAAGCGCGTAATAAGTCTGCGCGATCATGTACTGCTTTTAGTGTATTAACAAAAAAGGTTAGAAAACGTAGGTTTTCTTTTGGCTTGGAAGATGGCGCTAATAAATTAATCCCTGTATCAGTGGCTAGAGCCCAGTTATTGTGCTTTCCTGAACCGTTGATTCCAGCAAAAGGCTTTTCGTGAAAAAGGACCTTTAGTTTATGTTTAGACGCTACTTTGGACATCAAATCCATCAATAAGGCATTGTGATCACAGGCTAAGTTCGCCTCTTCGAAGGTCGGTGCTACTTCAAATTGTGCCGGAGCCACCTCATTATGACGTGTTCTAACCGGCATACCTAATTTAAGTGCCTCGATTTCGAAGTCTACCATGAAAGCATTTACACGGTTTGGAATAGAACCAAAATAGTGATCTTCTAATTGTTGTCCTTTCGCTGGTGCATGACCAAAAACGGTACGACCCGCCATCACTAGATCTGGACGCGCATTGAATAAGGCTTCATCTACGACAAAGTATTCTTGTTCAGCTCCTAAAGTCGGTATGACTTTGCTTACATCGCGGTTAAAGAATTCTTTAATGACCGCCGTTGCAGCTTTATCAACTAATTCGATTGATTTTAAAAGTGGAGTTTTATAGTCCAATGCCTCTCCCGTATAAGAAACAAAAACAGAAGGAATACAAAGGGTGGCCGTTCCAGCCGCATTCTCCATAATAAAGGCTGGTGAAGATGGATCCCAGCCCGTATACCCGCGTGCTTCAAAAGTCGAACGAATACCTCCATTAGGAAACGAGGATGCATCCGGTTCTTGTTGAACGAGAGCAGAACCTTTAAACTTCTCGACTGCTTTTCCGTTGCTTAAATCAATATCAAAGAAAGAATCATGTTTTTCCGCTGTGGTACCCGTTAAAGGTTGAAACCAGTGTGTATAGTGGGTGGCTCCTTTAGATATTGCCCACGATTTCATGGCAGCAGCAACTTCGTCAGCTGCATCACGATCAATTTTAGATCCTGTTTGAATTGCGGTATTAATCTTGAGGTAGGCTTCTGGAGATAATAAAGAGCGCATTACTTCATCATTGAAGGTCATGCTGCCATAATAATCGGAAACTTTTTCTGTAGGAAGCTTTACGGGAGTTCCTGTGCGGGATTGAGCTAACTCAAGAGCCTTAAATCGAGTGATTGCCATATGAAGTTTTTATTTCTTAGGTAAAAATAGCGAATTGTCGTGGGATAAAAAATGGGAAAAATTGAATTATGAGATTGAATTTTTTGATTTTAATTTGGATTTTTTGAGTTTTTACAAAATTGTCGATTGTTTTTACATGATTTTTTGGTTAAAACAGTTGTTTTTTCTAAAAAGTGGTATATTTTTGCTATACGAATTCCTAAAAAAGTATTTTTGTTTCAAAATCAAGTTTAAAATCATGGCTAAATCAAAATTAGAGTACATTTGGTTGGATGGCTACAAGCCAACGCAAAGTTTACGTTCTAAGACTAAAATTGAGAACAATTTTAGCGGCAAATTAGAAGACCTAGATATGTGGTCTTTCGATGGTTCTTCTACTCAGCAAGCGGAAGGTGGTTCTTCTGACTGTTTATTGAAGCCAGTTTATGTTTGCCCAGATCCAGCGCGCCGTGATGGTTATTTAGTAATGTGTGAAGTATTAAACGCAGATGGAACTCCACACGAGTCTAATGGTCGTGCTACAATTGATGATGATGATAATGATTTCTGGTTCGGTTTTGAGCAAGAGTATTTCCTTTGGGATCCAGAAACAAATAAGCCTTTAGGTTTTCCAGCAAATGGGTATCCAGAGCCACAAGGACCTTACTACTGCTCAGTAGGTGCAAAAAATGCATTCGGTCGTGAAATTATTGAAGAGCATATGGACTTGTGTATCGATGCAGGTTTAAATATAGAAGGTATTAACGCTGAGGTAGCAGCTGGACAATGGGAATTCCAAATGTTCGCTAAGGGTGCTAAACAAGCAGGCGATGAAATCTGGTTAGGTCGTTATATTTTAGAGCGTTTAGGCGAGAAATATGGTGTTGCAATCAACTGGCACTGCAAGCCTTTAGGAGAATTAGACTGGAACGGTTCAGGTATGCACGCGAACTTCTCTAATACGGTATTACGTACAGCTGGAAATAAGGAAGCATATGACAAAATTTGTCAATCATTCGCTCCATTTGTGAAAGAACACATTGAAGTGTATGGTGCTGACAATCACATGCGTTTAACTGGAAAGCATGAAACAGCTTCGATTCACGATTTCTCTTATGGAATCTCAGATCGCGGTGCGTCGATTCGTATCCCTATCGCAGCAGTAGAAAAAGGATGGAAAGGTTGGTTAGAAGACCGTCGTCCTAACTCAGCTGCAGATCCATATAAAGTGGCTGCTCGTATTATTAAGACGGTTAAAACAGCCAAATAAGAATACATTTATTAAGCATTTATATACTTTTATAGACAAGATGGCGGGTTTTCCCGCCATTTTTGTTTTACCTTTGCATCCTGATTTCAGGTATGAAAAAAGTCGCTTTTTACACTCTTGGTTGCAAATTGAATTTTGCCGAATCCAGCTCCATCGCTCGATCTCTCGAACCGATGGGTTTTATTCGTGCGGAGTTTCAGGATCATCCCGATTTGTTTGTCATTAATACCTGTAGTGTAACGGAACAGGCAGATAAGAAGTGTAAGAAAGTTGTTCGTGAAGCGAAGAAAGTTAATCCGAATTCGACGGTTGTAATTATTGGCTGTTATGCGCAGTTGAAACCCGAGGAAATTTCAGCTATTCCAGGTGTTGATTTAGTGTTAGGCGCGAATGAGAAGTTTCAATTGCCCTCCTTACTTCCACCCTATTTACATCGCGAATCTGCGGATTTGCCTAAGTTAATTGCCTCCGAGATCCGCTACGATCTCGATTACCATGCGTCCTATTCTGTGAATGATCGCACGCGTACCTTTTTAAAGGTGCAGGATGGCTGCGATTATCCATGTTCTTATTGCACGATTCCTTTAGCTCGTGGTCAATCTCGTTCGGATACGGTTGATAAAGTATTGGGTTTAATTGAAGAGATTTCTGCCAAAGGTGTCAAGGAAATTGTCCTGACCGGAGTAAATATCGGGGATTTTGGCATTCAAAACGGAAAGCGCGTCGAAACATTCTTCCAGCTTGTACAAGCAATTGAAGAGAAATCATCTATTCAGCGTTTCCGCATTTCATCCATTGAGCCTAATTTATTGACTTCTGAAATGATTGTGTTTTTAGGGGCTTCAACTAAGTTTGTTCCTCATTTCCATATTCCCTTGCAATCAGGATCGAATGCGGTTTTGCGTTTGATGAAGCGCCGCTATCAGCGAGAATTATACGTTGATCGCGTAACGTCCATTAAAGAAGTAATGCCCAATGCGTGCATCGGAGTCGATGTGATTGTGGGCCATCCAGGAGAAACGCCTGAATTATTTTTAGAGACTTATGAGTTTCTGAATGGTTTAAATATCTCCTATTTACACGTTTTCCCTTATTCTGAGCGTCCCAATACCTATGCGGTGGATATCAAACCCAAAGTGGATGGTATGCAAAAGGCGGAGCGTTCGAAGATGTTACATATCTTATCCGATAAAAAGCGTCGTGCTTTTTACGAGTCTCAAGCCGGTTTAAAAGGTCAGGTATTGTTTGAGGAATCGGCTGCTCCAGGCACGATGGAAGGCTTTTCTGAAAACTACGTTCGCGTAGTTGTACCTTTTGATCCCTTGCAAATCAATACCGTTCAGCAAGTGCGATATAAGTCGCTGAGTGAGACGGGTGAGATGTTAGGGGTGGTGTTAGAGTAGAGATTATAGAGTAGAGAGTATAGATTAGAGAGTATAGATTATAGTTTATAGAGTATAGATAAGGGGCATTAGCCCTTTTTTTATCTCCTCTCTATACTCTCCTATCTCTAATCTCACTTTTTTGTTTTTGATCACCGATCAAAAACAAAAAAGTCGGAAACCATAGGCCTCCGACTTTTTGATTGAAACAAAACCACAAGAACCATTACTTGCGGGTTTGTTGAAGTTGAATTACTCAGCTAGCGACTCGTCGTGTTGTGAGATATCCAATCCTAATCTTTCTTCTTCCTCATTTACACGTAACGGAATGATTTTGTCTGTAACGATCAAAAGGATATAAGATAAACCAAAAGCAAATGCTGATACAATTGCTAAGGCTAACAAGTGCTTAAAGAATAAAGAGGTTTCTCCGTAGAATAGTCCTTGCTCGGCAACTGCAGCATTAACAGCAGATGTTGCGAAAATTCCGGTCATTAACATACCGACCATACCGCCTAAACCGTGGCAAGGGAAAACGTCTAATGTATCATCTAAGTTTGAAGATGCTCTCCAGTGTGCTGCAATATTAGAAACAATGGCAGCAACAACTCCGATGAAAATTGCAACAGGAACAGTTACAAAACCTGATGCAGGTGTGATAGCTACTAAACCTACTACCGCACCAATACAGAAACCTAAGGCAGAAACTTTTTTGCCACGTGTAACATCAAATAAGATCCAAGATAAACCTGCAGCTGCAGCTGCTACGTGTGTTGTTGCGAAAGCGGTAACCGCTAAACCGTTTGCTCCTACTGCAGATCCAGCATTAAAACCGAACCATCCGAACCATAACAAGCCCGTTCCTAATAGTACGTAAGGAATGTTTGCTGGAGGCAAGATATTAGACTCCATGTGAGACTTACGACGACGTAAGTATAAAGCTCCTGCTAATGCAGCCCAACCTGCAGACATGTGAACAACAGTTCCTCCTGCAAAATCCAAAACGCCTAAGTTAAATAAGAAACCATCTGGGTGCCATGTCCAGTGTGCTAAAGGAGCATAAACCACTACACAGAAAAGAACCATAAATAGAACAAACGCACGGAAGTTAATACGCTCAGCTAAGGCACCAGAGATTAACGCTGGAGTGATAACGGCAAACTTCATTTGGAAAAATGCGAATAAAGCGAATGGAATAGTGAATTTTAATTGATCCGCTGATCCTAAAGATAATTTGTGATCAAATACGCCATTGAACATGAAGAATGTTCTAGGGTCTCCAATCCAGCCACCTAAAGAGTCACCGAACGCTAAAGAGAAACCGAATACAATCCAAATCACCGAGATAACTCCCATGGCGATGAACGATTGTAACATCGTTGAGATCACGTTTTTGTGATTCACCATTCCACCGTAGAAATACGCTAATCCAGGTGTCATCAATAATACTAAGCCAGAAGCTACAATCATCCAGGCTGTATCACCTGTGTCCAGGCCTTCTGTAGGCATTGTACCAGGAACTGAGGTCGTGAACAAGGCTAGTACAGCTACCGCTAATAATACTAATAACGGGATCCAAGTTGGTTTTTGTGTCGTCATGTTTTTAAATGTTAAGGGTGGATATAATTAAAACTTATAAATGAAGTGCATTCCTAAGGTAGTTTGTGATTTTTGATCTTTATCATCGCCATCAATGAATTGAGCTGTTTTATAAGAATCAGTGCGTAATTCAGGCTTGATTAATAAATGCCCTTCAGCTGCTGTAAAAGTAGCTGTTAAAGTGAATGAGCTAACATCAGTACCAGAACCATCCGCTGCACGTAGGGAACGAGCACCTGATGTGTTGTCAAAAACTTCGTAACGACCACCCATACTAAACTTATCAGTGAAAGCATAGTTTGAGTAAAGTGCAAAACCGCCCCACGTTTTGCTATCACCTACGTTTCCACCACCTTGGAAATCACCTGTTTGTGATCCATATGCAGCGTTAACTCCTAAAAGGTACTTAGGTGTGATTTGGTAAGATGTAGTTAAGTCTAACAAGTTATAGCTACCTGAATCGTCTTTTCCAGATGATAATGGAGCTGATTCATTTGAACTGATACCATTTACATACACATTCCATCCAGCAGCTGGTGAGGTGAATATTTGGTATATGAAACCTTTGGACGAATTGTTGTCATATAAATTATCCACATTGTTGACCAATCCAACCATGGCAGAAAATTTGTCAGAGAATGCGTAATTCGCTTTAGCACCAATGTGATAGAAAGGTCCATTGTTGAAGAGATTAGAAAGTGAATAGTTGTAATTAATGGGAGCGTCGATTACCTCATATCCGATATGAGTACCAAATTGACCCACAGTTAAGGTTAATTTGTCACTTGCTTTCCAGTTAAAGTAAGCTTGTTTGATGGCCAAAGCAGTACTTGCTTTTCCTGCTCCTAAAGGTCCGATCACGTTACCATATTGTCCAAGGTCAGCGTTAGGTCCGAAAGTTAAATCAACCACTACATCGGCAGATTTAGTAGCATATCCAAATTTCGTTTGGACAAGTCCTAATGAAAATTGATTTGACTTCTGGTCGAAAGCTCTTTCGTATCCAGAGGCTCCTAAGTTACTTCTGCTAGACGGGCTATTGAAATTCAACATATAGTATGAATCAATGTAACCTGAGAAAGAAAACTTGGGAGCTTCCGCTTCTTTTTCTTGGGAAAATCCACAAAATGCTGTTGCGGCAAATAGGGCTGTTAGGATCGTTTTTTTCATAAGGGCAATTGTTTAAGAGTAAATAATGCTTGATTACAATTCAAAGATGAAGCCTTAAATTGTACTTTCCAAATATTTGCAACAAATTTTTAACCTATTTTTTATCTTTTTGCAAAAAAAAGACAAAAAGTAGTTAAAAATTAAACCTTTAAATCGTGATTTTGCAAAAATAAAAATAAAATAGGGTTAAAATGAAACTTGCAATATTTGATTCTTAGAAAAATATAAAACTAGTCAAGAGTCGCTAGTCGGGAGTCGATTGTCTTTTTTAAAGAATAAAGCACAAAGCACAAAGAATAATGGTGGAATCGCCTTCGGCGATGGCCTTCTGAAATGAAAGAATAAAGCATAAAGAATAAAGTTGGAATCGCCTGCGGCGATGAACTCTTGAAATGAAAGAATAAAGCACAAAGCACAAAGAATAAAGGTGGAATCGCCGAAGGCGATGGCTTCTTGAAATGAAAGAATAAAGCACAAAGCACAAAGAATAAAGGTGGAATCGCCGAAGGCGATGGCTTCAGAAATGTATGGACATAAAAAATGGGGCCGAAGCCCCATCCTTATTTATTCTTTATGCTCTATGCTCTATAATCTAAATTAAAAGCGAAGCTTTTAATTATTCCGCATGCAACCACGCCTTCTTAGCTAACAAAGTCTCTTTATCCTCTTCGTGATCTGGATCTGGTACGCAGCAATCAACCGGACAAACCGCAGCACACTGTGGTTCCTCGTGGAAACCGGTACATTCTGTACATTTATCAGGAACTATATAATAAAATTCTTCAGAAACAGGTTCTACGGGTGCTTTAGCATCCATGGTAGATCCATCTTCTAATTCAATTTCTGTTAATGCAGTACCTCCAGCCCAAGTCCATTCGACACCACCTTCATAAATAGCTGTGTTAGGGCATTCTGGTTCACAAGCCCCACAGTTAATACATTCGTCTGTTATGATAATTGCCATACCAATGTTTTTGTTTGATTCCGCAATTTACGAACATAAATTTGAATAGTATATAATTTATATGGACTAACCGAAAATTTTTCGACCTTTGCAGGGTAAAATTCCTATAATTATGCCCAAGGCTTCCTTTTTGCAGCTTATTTCTTTTCTAAAGGCTTTTTTTTCTGATGAAACAAATCAGGATAAAATAGAACTATTTATAGATAGATCTGTAAATGAGAATCCTTGGTTCTCAGAAACCCTAGTTCGCCACGCAATGCAGGCGATTGAAGAGCAATTTTTTTCGGTTCATGCCTGGGAGGAATTTTATGTTAAACACCCGCATCAGGCACCTAATAAAAAGAATGTAGGTATAGTATTAGCTGGTAATTTACCTGCTGTGGGATTGCATGATGTTTTAATGGTCTTAGCCTCTGGACATCAAGCCTCATTGAAATTGAGTTCTCAAGATAAATCTTTGATGCAACTCTATGTATTAGCGATGCAGTCATTTGATGAAGCGGTTCCTGTTAGCATTATTGAGCGTTTGCAAGGAATGGATGCGGTTATTGCGACAGGAAGTGATTTCTCAGGAGGTTATTTTGCCCATTATTTCTCCACGATTCCTCACATTATTCGGAAGAATCGTAGTTCATTGGCTGTTTTAAAGGGTTCAGAGTCTCAGGATGATTTCAAAGGTTTAGCCCAGGACATCTTTACCTATTATGGTTTAGGCTGCAGAAACGTTTCGACGATTGCGGTTCCGGCGTCTTATGATTTAACTTCTTTATTCGATGAATTAACCAAGGAGACTTGGGTGTTAGATCATTCGAAGTACTCCAATAACTTTCAATACCACCGTACTTTGTTCTTATTGAATCAGATTCCGCATTTTGATTTGGGTAATCTATTAGTCACAGAGAATGATGATTTAGTTTCCCCCGTGGGTGTTTTATATGTGCATCGTTATTCAGATGAAGCTTCTTTACAAGCTTGGATTCAGGAGCGCGATGAAAAGATTCAATGTAAAGTAGGTATGGATATTGGTTTTGGCCAAAGTCAACACCCAGCCCTCGATGATTTCGCAGATGGAATCAATACTTATGATTTCTTGATTAACCTTTCATAGGCTTTAAATAACCCCCACGCCCCTATTCCGCCTACCAAAGCTCCTACGATTACATCGAGAGGATAATGGGCTCCAAGGTAGATTCTGCTATAAGAAACAATCGATGCCCATAGAACCAGGGCTACGCCAGCGAACTTATTCTTGGTCAATAAATAAAAACCGATAGCAATCGCGAAGGAATTCGCTGCGTGTGAAGAGCAAAAGCCATATTGCCCACCACATCCTGCCGGCAAATGAATCCACGATTGAAATGACTCGACGTGACAGGGTCTAAGGCGTTTGAAAAGGGGTTTCAGTAGACTGGAGCTGAATTGATCGGCGAAAACCACGGTTGATATTAAATAGATTATAGATTTCCAACATTCCGTTTTATACTGCTTGTATAGAAAGTATATCAGTATCCCATAGAGTGGAATCCAAGTCAATTTACCTGAAATGATTTCCATCGGTCCGTCTAACCAAGGCTGGTGAGCCTCGTTTATCAACTGAAATAAATGGGCATCCCAAGTAGGAAACATAGTTTAGAATTTAAATTCAGCGCGAATTCGAGCGATGGTGGCTTCAGCAATAGGTTGAACTTTCTTTTCGCCTATCGCTAATTTCTCTTCAATGATCTCTGGATGTGCGATGAAATAATCGAATTTCTCTCTCGCCTCCTTGAAATAGCCTAACATCAATTCGTGTAAGGCTTGTTTCGCATGACCATACCCATAACCACCCGCTTCGTAATTCGCGCGCATTTCTGCCACTTGTGCTGGGGAAGCCATTAATTGGTATAGTTTGAACGTAATATCGTTATCTGGATTTTTAGGTTCTTCTAATGGAGTCGTGTCTGTGACAATCTTTTTGATCTGCTTCAATAAATCCTTTTCAGGTAAGAAGATATCAATGTAATTGTTCAATGACTTGCTCATCTTAGCGCCGTCTAGGCCCGGAATGGTCATCACCTCTTCGTTGATACGCGCTTCGGGTAAGACGAAAATATCTTTGTTGTAGCGCTTATTTACGGAATTCGCGATGTCGCGGGTCATTTCGATGTGCTGTCTTTGGTCCTTTCCTACGGGTATGATTTGTGCATCATACAAAACGATATCAGCCGCTTGTAAGACTGGATAGGTAAATAAGCCAGCGTTTACATCGGATAATTTATCCGATTTGTCCTTAAAGCTGTGCGCATTCGCCAGCATAGGAAAAGGCGTAAAGCAATTCAAATACCACATTAATTCGGTGTGGTAAGCGGCTAATTTAGACTGGCGGTAGAAGAAATTTTTCTCTGTATCAAAGCCAAAAGCCAGCCAAGCTGCCGCAATCGACAAGGTATTGCTGCGGATACTTTCGCCGTCCTTTAAGGAAGTTAAGGTGTGTAAGTCTGCAATAAATAAAAAGGAATCATTGCCGGGTTGCTTTGAAAGTTCAACCGCTGGCATAATTGCACCTAAAATATTACCCAAATGGGGCTTTCCTGAGGCCTGAATGCCCGTTAAGATCCGCATAGCTTTTCTAAATAATTTATGCAAAAATCAGGAAAATAGACCATAACTCCAAGCGATTTGTGCTTGGGCATTCGAGCTAAATTTGCTAAATTCGTTTTTGCAATTTCATCCCCGATTTCATGTCCCTCTCTCCTAGCCTTTTGGCCTTTTTGCGTGACCTCCGTGTGAACAACACGCGGGAATGGTTTGCAGAAAACAAAGCTGTTTATGAGCTAGAGAAAAAAGGATTTGACGTTTGGACGACTGAGTTGATAGCTGAGTTTGCGGATTTCGAGAATATGGATGGCGTTTTATTGAAGCATTGCTCTTACCGTATTTACCGGGATGTCCGATTCTCTATAAATAAGGAACCTTACAAGACTTGGTTTTCGGCTAGTTTCTCAGAAGGTGGCCGAAAGTCTGGTTTGATGGACTATTATGTGCATATTGAACCCAATGGCGCGTCTTTTTTGGGTGGAGGTATGTATTCACCTACGCCAGAACAATTAGCGGCTTTTCGCCAAGAAATAGATTATAATGCGGCTGGATTGCGTAAGATTATACGGAATTCTGATTTTGTTGCCGTTTTTGGGGAGGAAGTGGGAGAAAGTCTGGTTCGAATTCCAAAGGGATTTGAGGCAGATCATCCAGACGCTGAATTACTGAAGAAGAAACAATTGTTTTTCTGGAAGAAATACACGGACAAAGAACTTTGTTCTCCGGGTTTTACCAAACAATTGATTTCGGATGCCAAGGTATTGAAGCCCTTTTTGGACTTCTTAAATGCCGTATTTTTTGAAAAAGAACCATTTATAAAAGAATAAACCCCTATGCAATTTTCGCATTTGCACAACCATTCCCAGTTTTCCCTATTAGATGGTGCGTCTAAGATTTCGTCTATGTTCAAAAAGGCGAAGGAAGATAATATGCCAGCGGTAGCGATTACGGATCACGGGAATATGTTTGGGGTATTTCAATTTGTAGCCGAAGCGGGTAAGCAAGGGGTAAAACCGATTGTGGGTTGTGAGTTTTATCTCGTGAATGATCGCCACAAGCAAGTTTTTACGAAAGAGTTAAAGGATAAGCGCTATCACCAATTGTTCTTAGCGAAGAATCCAGAAGGCTACCAGAATTTGGTTAAATTATGTTCTTTAGGCTTCATGGAGGGCATGTATTCCAAATACCCTCGAATTGATAAGGAATTGGTTTTAAAATACCACAAAGGCTTAATTGCTACGACTTGTTGTTTAGGGGCTTCCGTACCACAGGCGATATTGCGTGATGGCGAAGAAGCGGCTGAGAAGGAGTTTAAGTGGTGGTTGGATTTGTTTGGCGAAGATTATTACATCGAGGTACAGAATCACTTTATTCCGGAGCAGCAGACGGTGAATGAGGTCTTGTTGCGTTTTGCGAAGAAGTATAATGTGAAGGTGATTGCGTCGAATGATAGTCATTATTTGGACCAAAAAGATGCCAACGCACACGATATTTTACTGTGTATCAATACTGGAGAAAAGCAGTCCACTCCTACCTACAAGGATATTGAAGGCGATTTTGATATGAAAGGAAAGCGTTTTGCTTTCTATAATGATCAATTTTACTTTAAGACGACGGAGGAAATGACCAAACTTTGGTCACACGTACCTGAGGCGATTGATAATACAAATGAGATCGTAGACAAAGTGGAGACACTGAAACTTACGAAGGACGTGATGCTGCCTAATTTCCAAATCCCGTCTACTTTCTTGAGTCAGGATGATTATTTAGAGCACATCACGATGGAAGGTGCAAAAAAGCGCTATGTTGATATTGATCAGGTGGTGGAAGAGCGTTTGCGCTTTGAGTTGCACACGATTCGGACGATGGGTTTTGCGGGTTATTTCTTAATTGTGGCCGATTTTATTCAAGCTGGTCGTGATTTAGGTGTTTATGTGGGGCCAGGTCGTGGATCCGCGGCGGGTTCTGTGGTGGCTTATTGTTTGGGAATCACGAACATTGACCCGATTAAGTATAACCTCCTTTTTGAGCGTTTTTTGAATCCAGATCGGAAGTCCTTACCCGATATTGATACGGACTTTGATGATGAAGGCCGCCAAAAAGTCATTGACTACGTCGTAGATAAATACGGCAAAAACCAAGTAGCCCACATCGCAACCTATGGAACGATGGCCGCGAAAATGTCCATTAAAGATGTTTCTCGTGTATTAGACCTCCCCTTGCAGGAATCCAATGCCCTTGCGAAATTGGTTCCAGAGAAACCGAAAATTACACTAGACCGTATTTTTAATGCGGCTTTAACGGGGGACAAAAGTCTAGCTGATAAAGAAGGCCTAAATTCTGATGAATTGGAGCAGGTAAAAGAGTTGCGTCGGATTAAGGAAGCAGGCGGTTTACCTGCCACTGTGATTGAAAATGCCCTTGTTTTAGAGGGCTCTGTACGAGGTACAGGTATTCATGCGGCGGGTATCATCATCGCTCCGTCTGATTTAACGGATATTTTGCCAGTTGCTACTTCGAAAGATGTGAGTCTATTGATTACGCAATACGACGGTTCGGTGATTGAGAATGCTGGTGTAATTAAGATGGACTTTTTGGGCTTAAAAACCCTCTCCATCTTGAAAGAGGCCGTTCGCTTGATCAAGCAGAACCACAATGAGACGATCATCTTGGATGATCTTCCTTTGGACGATAAAACAACCTACGAATTATACCAAAGAGCCGAAACGAACGGTACCTTCCAATTTGAATCTCCTGGGATGCAGAAACACTTGCGTGATCTGAAGCCCGATCAATTCTCGGATTTGATTGCGATGAATGCCTTGTTCCGTCCAGGTCCTATGGTCTATATTCCGAATTACATTGCACGTAAACACGGTAGAGAGAAGATTGAATACGATTTGCCAGAAATGGAGGAATATTTGAGCGATACGTACGGGATTACAGTGTATCAAGAGCAGGTAATGCTTCTCTCCCAGAAGCTCGCGAATTTTACGAAAGGCGACGCCGACGTACTTCGTAAGGCGATGGGAAAGAAGGACAAAGCCACCATCGATAAGATGAAGGGTAAGTTTATGGAAGGTGGTGAGGCGAATAATCATCCGGTGGATAAATTGGATAAGATTTGGACGGACTGGGAAGCTTTTGCTCAATATGCCTTTAACAAATCGCACTCAACTTGCTATGGCTTAGTCGCTTACCAAACTGGTTATCTAAAAGCGAACTACCCTCCTGAGTTTATGTCGGCGGTGCTTTCGAATTCTTTGGGTAACATCGAGAAGATCACTTTCTTTATGGATGAGTGCAAGCGAATGGGCTTAAGTCTATTAGTTCCAGATGTGAATGAATCGTCTCGTTCTTTTGCGGTGAATAAGAAAGGCCAAATCCGTTTCGGACTAGCGGCTATAAAAGGCGTAGGCGAAGCAGCGGTAGATGCCATTGTAGAAGAGCGCATGAAAAATGGTGAATACAAAGATATTTTTGATTTTGTATCACGTATTAATATTCGTCAAGTCAACAAGAAGAGTTTAGAGTCGTTGGCTTTTGCAGGTGCTTTTGACTGCTTCCCTGAAGTGCAGCGTTCGCATTATTTTGCGTTAGATCCACAAGACAATACGAATTTTATTGAGAAAATAGTTCGTTATGCTTCGAAGATGGCAGAATTGAAGGCGCAAGCTACGGCCTCGCTTTTTGGTGAATTAGGTGCAGGAACAGGTAATGACATTGCTCAGCCCCGTATTCCTACCTCAGCACCTTGGTCGGTTATGGAGCAGTTGAAGAATGAAAAAGAAGTGGTGGGTGTATATATTTCTGGGCATCCTTTGGACGATTACAAAACCGAAATTTCTAATTTCTGTAATTCAAATACGGGTCAATTGGAATTGCGTCCGAATGTAGCTCAGACGTTTGCTGGAATTGTAACTAAAGTCAACGTAAGAACCTCTGCAAACGGTAATCAGTTTATGATTTTTACGATTGAGGATTATGCAGGTAATTATGAGTTTGCTTTATTTTCAAAGGATTACATCCAGTTTGAGCGTTTTATTGCGTTAGATCGCTTACTTTTCATTCAAGGATCATTTCAGTTAAAGAATCGTCACATGGACCAAATGGTCTTCAAGATTCAATCCATTGAATTATTATCAGAAATTTTATCAGATCGAACAAAAGAGATCAAATTGCGTTTAGATTTAAATAGATTAAATCGTCCACAATTAGATTTGTTAGAGGAAACCTTAGAGCGAAATAAGGGCGATAAGAAGTTAACGATTGAGGTGTTTGATGAGCAAGAGAAAATAGGGATGGATTTTTTATCGCGTAAAATGCAGGTTTCTATTACAAAAAGCCTGATTTCTGAGTTGCGAGAGCTTGAAAATGTGGCGTTTAAATTAATTTCTTAAATTTATTTATCGGGGAACTAATTGTTCTGCCGGTTTTGTTTTAATTTTGAATTTTATAAAATATATCAAACAATGGGAAAATACGTAGAGGCAACAGATGCTAATTTTCAAGAGTTAATCAGCACTGACACACCAGTTTTAGTAGATTTTTGGGCAGAGTGGTGTGGCCCATGTAAAATGATCGGACCTATCGTGGAAGAGTTAGCGGGAGATGTAGAAGGACAAGCGATTGTAGCGAAAATGAATGTAGATCAAAATTCAGCTGTTCCTGCTTCTTTAGGTATTCGCTCTATTCCTACTTTAATGGTATTCAAAAAGGGAGAAATGGTTGAACGTTTAGTGGGTGGAAATATCCCTAAGTCAGTTTTAGCTGAAACTTTATTAAAGCACGCTTAATTTTTAAGCGAATAGACTTTATCCATAGCCTGTAACAAGATGTTGCAGGCTATTTTTATTTCCTCCTCTGTAATAGTCAATGGCGGTGCAATGCGAAGGGAATTATCACAGAATAAGAACCAATCGGTTATTAAACCATTCTGTATACATTCATCGATTACTGCCTTCACCGTCCTGAAGTCTTGCATTTCCACTGCTAGCATAAATCCAATGCCTCGCACTTCCCTTATAATAGGATGTTGTAAGAGACTTTTGAATAGATCGCTTTTCGCAGGTATTTGATCCATTAAGTGCTCCTCTAAGATATAGCGCAAGGTGGCTAAAGATGCCGCACAGGAAACTGGATGCCCCCCAAAAGTAGTGATATGTCCTAAAACCGGTTCGAAACTCAAGGTTTTCATTAGAGTTTCGTTCGCTAAAAATGCACCTATTGGCATTCCCCCGCCCATTCCTTTCGCCGTGAGAAGTATATCTGGAACGATATTCATAGGCTGGAAAGCCCAGAACGTACCCGTTCTCCCAAAACCCGATTGAATCTCATCTACCATCAACAAGGTACCTGTTTCATCACATCGTTTGCGTAATGCCTGGAAATAAGCGGCTGGTGCCGTTTTTACTCCGGCCTCCCCTGCTACGATCTCGATTACTACTGCGGCTGACTTTTCCGTTATTTTAGTTAAGTCCTCAACGACGCCATGGTGGATATGACGAATATCTGGTAATAAGGGACGAAAAGCATTTTTGAAGTTCTCATCCCCTGCGATAGATAAAGCCCCTTGGCTAGCACCGTGGTAAGCATTAAAACAAGAAATGAATTCAGTTCTGCCAGTATAGCGTTTAGCTAATTTCATCGCTCCTTCGACAGCCTCCGTTCCAGAATTTGTGAAATAGACTTGGTTTAAGTGCTCAGAACCGGTGGATTTAACTAACGCTTCTGCGAGTTGCACTTGGGGACTTTGTATATATTCTCCGTAGACCATCAAGTGCATATAGGCGTCTACTTGATCTTTTATGGCTTTAACGACGGCTGGATTTCGATGTCCAACATTCGATACGGCAATTCCAGAGATCAAATCCATGTAAGATTTTCCCCTAGCATCGTACATATACACGCCTTCCGCTTTGGTTATTTCTAGTGCCAAAGGTGCGTCCGAGGTGGGCGCCATAAATTTCTGGAAGAGCTGTCGATGCGTGAATCCCATAGCCTACAAAATTACGTTAATTCTTGTTAAGTGCTCGCCGTTCGTCAAATTATTCATTTCAATTAGCGTCTTTCGTTTACTTTTGTTCTATGAAACCACTTTTACTCCTTTTATGTACGTGCATAGGTCTACAGGCTCAAACACTTAGCGGAGTCATTCGTTCAAATAAGGGCGAATTGATGCCTTTTTCGTCTATTTGGGTAACTGATTTAAATAAGGGAACGCTAGCCAATGAGGAAGGTAAATATGCTATTACCTTGCCTAAAGGAGAACATGAGGTGGTTTTTCGCTTTTTGGGGCATACCCCTAAATCACATAAAATCAACTTATCTGGAGATTTAGCATTGGATGTAGTATTATCTGAAGAAGCGGTAACTCTTCAAGATGTCAATGTGGGAGGTTTAAAAGAGGATCCAGCTATCGGTATGATGCGTCGGATGATCTCCATGGCTCCTTTCCACTTAAAAGAGATTGATAGTTACAAAGCCAAAGGCTATGTCAAAGGGGCAGGTAAAATTACCTCAATTTCCAAGATGATGAATGCGCTGGTAGGTAAGAAGATTGAAAAGGAAGCGGGAATTAAAGTAGGGTCCACTTATGTGTTAGAGGGAATTAATCAAATTACTTACACGCGACCTAATAAGATTGATGAGAAAGTTTTGTCAAATCGGAACAACCTTCCCGCTGTTTTGAAAAACTCGGGTGCACCTAATTTACGAATCACGCAAACGAACTTTTATCAACCTAAGGTGTGGGGCTCTTTGATATCCCCTATTTCTCCTTCTGCTTTCTCCTTTTATAAATTTGCTTATTTAGGTAGTTTTCAGTTGAATGGCCAAACGGTTTCCAAAATACAAGTCAAGCCTAAATCAACTTCGGATGATTTGTTTGAGGGTACACTTTCTATAGTCGAGGATACCTGGAGTATCTATTCTTTCAGCTTAGCTTTTCGTAATTCCCAGGGTTATTATACGTTTCAGCAGCAGAATGCGCTGTTTCAGGGTGTTTGGATGCCCGTTAATTATGACGTGAATGTGAATTTTGATGCCATGGGTTTTGGAGCAACCTTCCGATATATAACTCAGGTGAAAGAATACTCCATCAAGGTGAATCCTGCTTTTGTGGTAAAACCTACCCTTATTGAGGAGCGTTTGCATAAGGATTGGGCGAAAGAAATCAATAAAGAAAAAATTACTACCCCTAAACTTGCTCTAGGTAAAGAATTGACTAGAAAAAAGCTGAAGAAGGTTTTGAAGGAAATAGACAAAGAAGAAAAGAAAGAAGAGTTCATTTCTGATTATACTATCACCGTAGATTCATCTGCAGCCGTAAAAAAAGAGGAATATTGGGAGGCGGAACGTCAGGTTCCATTAACGGAAGCAGAGGTTAAAGGATATAAAGAAGCTGATAGTCTTTCAGTTCAAGATGAGAAAAAACGATTAAAGGATTCAGTCAATGTCTTACCGCGATTCCGCTATGGGGATATTTGGGGTAGTCGCGTATATAATTACGGTCAAAAAGGCCTAGGTGCCAGATTATCACTGAGTGGTTTTCAGAATGGATACAATGCCGTGGATGGGTATACCTTAGGTCGTGGAGTAGACTATCGATACACCTATAAATTAGCAGATTATTGGGGAACTGGAATTGATGTTCGCTATGCTTTCTCCAGAAAAGCATGGAATGGATCTGCGTATATAGAACGTAATTGGGATGAAAATCGCCAGCGATTTAACCTTTCCGGTGGTTCTGCGATACAGCAGATCAATTCAACAGAACCTGTACCTACCATTGTAAATCTGTATTATGCCTTATTCTTGTCTCAAAATTATTTGAAGCTTTACCAGAAAGATTTCATTAAGGCTTCTTATGGGCTGCAAATGAATGCCAAATGGAATGTAAATTCAACGCTTGAATTTCGATCACGGACTAGCTTAGTGAACCACGAGGAGAATGGATTATACTATAAGGAGCGTCGATTTGAGTCTAATGGCCTTCCCTTTTCCACCAGTAAGCAATTATATGGCTCCATTGTAGTTCGATATCAACCATTCGCTACTTGGAGGAGATATAATGGATCACGAAGATTGTCCAATGAGGTGGGGCCTACTATTTGGGGTACGTATGAACAGGCTTTTGGAGATAATTCCTACAACAAAGTCTCACTGCAAGTTTATCAATCCGTATCTTTAGCTAACTGGGGCGAAATTAATTACCGAATCACGGCTGCTCATTTTATTAATAAGCCTTCTTTGATTGTAGATTACCAGCATTTTAAGGGAAATGAAGTAAATATCTCCTCTGGTGCATCGAGTTTCTTAGCTCTTCCTTATTACTCACTTTCGAACCCTGGAGATCATATAAAGGCTTTTGTTAACTGGGAACCCCGAAAATTCATTCTAACACAAAATGCTTTCCTATCTCTGTATGGTCTTAAGGAAAAAGTAGGTTATTCTTATCTTCAGACTACAGTTAATTCTCAAATGGTTCATTACCAAGAGCTTAGTTATGGTTTAACGGGTATTGGTAAAATTTTAGGTATTGATTTAGTCTATCCGATGGGGAATGTAGTCCCAGAAAAGTGGAAAGTTCTAGTCCGATTGCCATTCTAATTGTTTATTTGCACCTTTTTGCCTAAATTGTGCTAAATTTTTTTGATATAATCTAAATTAACCTTTATGAATCAAATTGTTTACTTAGTCCCTGCTTTTGGTTTAGTGGGATTGCTGTACACAGCATGGAAGTTTAACTGGGTGTCTAAACAAGATGCCGGTAATGAAAAAATGCAGGAATTGGCTGGCTACATTGCAGATGGTGCTATTGCCTTCTTAAAAGCGGAATGGAAAATTTTAACCTATTTCGCGATTCCAACTGCTATCCTATTAGCTTGGTTAGGGTCACAAGAGGGAACACCGGAAAACCCGATTCACTCCTCCCCTTTAATTGCTGTTGCTTTTTTAATCGGTGCAGTATTTTCTGCAACCGCAGGATATATTGGAATGATCGTAGCTACTAAAGCGAACGTTCGTACGGCTGAGGCTGCTAGAACTTCTTTAGCTAAAGCGTTGAACGTTTCTTTCACAGGAGGATCTGTGATGGGAATGGGAGTAGCAGGTTTAGCTATCCTAGGACTAGGAGGCTTGTTTATCGCATTCTACCAAATCTTTGCTCAAGGCCAAGCTTTAACTTCTATAGAGATGAGAACAGCAATCGAAGTATTAGCTGGTTTCTCTTTAGGAGCTGAGTCTATCGCTTTGTTTGCGCGTGTAGGTGGTGGTATTTACACTAAAGCAGCTGACGTAGGTGCTGATTTAGTAGGAAAAGTAGAAGCTGGTATCCCAGAAGATGATGTACGTAACCCAGCAACAATCGCGGATAACGTGGGAGATAATGTAGGTGACGTGGCTGGTATGGGTGCTGATTTATTTGGTTCTTATGTAGCCACTATCTTAGCTACGATGGTTTTAGGACAAGAAATCTCGGTTACTGATAACTACGGTGGATTCTCCCCAGTTTTATTACCGATGTTAATTGCAGGTGTGGGTTTATTAGCTTCCTTAGTTTCTACGTTTTTTGTACGTATTTCTAGTGAAACTGCCTCTGTTCAAAATGCATTAAACGTAGGTAACTATGCTTCGATTGCCATTACGTTTGTAACGTCTTACTTTTTAGTGAAGAATATCCTTCCAGAATACCTAACGCTTCGTGGTACGACATTTACTTCAATGGATGTGTTTTATGCGATTATTGTAGGTTTAGTAGTAGGGGCTTTAATGTCAATCATTACTGAATATTACACAGCAATGGGGAAACGTCCAGTGGATTCAATTGTTCAAAAATCAGGTACTGGTCATGCAACAAACATTATTGGTGGTTTAGCGGTAGGTATGGAATCTACGGTATTGCCTATTTTGGTTTTGGCAGCTGGTATTATTGGTTCTTATCACTTTGCAGGTATTTATGGTGTTTCTATTGCGGCCGCTGGTATGATGGCTACGACAGCGATGCAATTAGCTATTGATGCTTTCGGACCTATCGCGGATAACGCGGGTGGTATTGCTGAGATGGCTCAATTACCCTCTGAGGTTCGTGATCGTACGGATAACTTAGATGCGGTAGGAAATACGACTGCTGCAACTGGTAAAGGTTTTGCCATTGCTTCTGCTGCCTTGACTTCATTAGCCTTATTTGCGGCCTTCGTAGGTATTGCTGGCATTAGCCACATTGATATCTATAAAGCAGATGTTTTAGCTGGTTTATTTGTAGGTGGTATGATTCCATTCATTTTTTCTGCTCTATGTATCTCTGCAGTAGGTAAAGCCGCCATGGAAATGGTGAACGAAGTTCGTCGTCAATTCCGTGAGATTCCAGGAATTATGGAATACAAAGCAAAGCCAGAATATGAGAAGTGTGTAGCTATCTCTACCGAGGCTTCTATTCGTCAAATGATTCTTCCAGGTGCTATCGCTTTAACAGTTCCTGTTATTGTAGGTTTCACTATGGGACCAGAAGTTCTAGGTGGTGTTTTAGCAGGTGTTACTGTTTCAGGTGTATTGATGGGTATCTTCCAATCAAATGCGGGTGGAGCTTGGGATAACGCTAAGAAATCATTTGAGAAAGGTGTATTGATCGATGGTCAAACGTACAAGAAAGGTTCTGAGCCACACAAAGCGGCTGTAACAGGTGATACCGTAGGTGATCCATTCAAAGATACATCAGGTCCTTCTATGAACATCTTGATTAAATTGATGTCTATCGTTTCTTTAGTGATTGCTCCTTACATTCACGTAGGAGATAACGATCACGCTTCAGCAACGAAGATGGAGAAAGCACCTATCGTAAAAACGATTGTGGCTAAGAAATAATTCTTATTCATAAGGCATAGAAAAAGCCCCGCATTTGCGGGGCTTTTCTTTTATCTATCAATCTGTGAAAATCCGTCGGAGAAATTAAGCAGTTAACTTACCTCTTAATGCTCTTGGGATATCGATTGTTGCTACTGGGTTAGACATTGGATTTAAGATCTCACATCCTTCTACCTGTAGTTTGTTTACTTTAACTGTTTGACCTAAGTCTAAACCAGAAATATCAACTGTTACGAAATCAGGAATGCTTTCTGCTTGACCACGTAAAGTAACTTTACGTAATTTTTGCACCATTTTACCCCCTTTGATAACACCTGGAGAATTTCCCGTTACTTTAATAGGCACAGCAATCTTGATTGCTTTTCCTTTTTGAATTTCTAAGAAGTCTACGTGGTAGATCATCTCGTTTACTGGGTGAAACTGCGCATCTTGTAAGATCGCACGGTATTTCGTACCCTCAATGTTTAATTCAACTTCGTACACATCCGCAGAATACAATAATTCACGGAAAAGGATCATTGGAACAGCAAAGTGAACTTGCTCAGAACCACCGTATAATACACATGGTGCCATTGCTTCGTTGCGTAAATCATTTGCGCTCTTCGTACCGAGATTCGCTCTTTTAAACCCTACAATCTCTAATTTTTTCATCTTGTTTTTGTTAATGCTTCTAGTCTTTCGCAGCAAGGCTATCCCCTAGAAACGGTTGGAATTAATATTTAATAAATAATGAACTGATAGATTCGTGATCACGGATACGACCAATCGCTTTGGCAAAAAGCTCAGCGACCGAAAGTACCTTAATTTTGTCACACGTTTGTTTTTGAGGAATCGTATCCGTCACTAATAACTCTGTCAAAACAGAATTAGAAATGTTCTCATACGCCTTACCTGATAAAACGGGGTGGGTGACAACCGCCCTTACTGAATTTGCTCCTTTGTCCATAATTAATTGAGCCGCCTTGCACAAAGTGCCACCGGTATCAATTAAGTCATCGACTAAGACTACGTCTGCGCCTTTAACGTCTCCAATTAATTGCATCGAAGCAATTTCATTAGCGCGTTTACGGTGCTTATCGCAGATAACCATCTCCGCATTGAAGAATTTGGCCATATTACGTGTACGGACAACACCTCCCACATCGGGTGATGCGAAGAGGATGTTCTCTAAGTTTAAGGATTTTAAATACGGAACGAAGATCGCATTTCCTTCCAAGTGATCCACAGGGAAGTCCATGAAACCTTGAATTTGACCAGCGTGCAAGTCAATCGTCATTAAACGATCAGCCCCGGCTGCAGTCAATAAATTGCCAATTAATTTCGCTCCAATACCTACACGCGGGCGATCTTTCCGATCTTGACGTGAATAACCGAAATACGGGATGACAGCTGTTACATAGTGAGCTGATGCGCGTCTAGCTGCATCGATCATTAATAACAACTCCATCAAATTATCCGCCGTAGGGAAAGTAGACTGAATAATAAAAACATCGCAACCACGCACAGATTCGTCAAAACTAGGTGACATTTCACCGTCAGAGAACTTTAAAGTGGTTACAGCGCCCAAATCTTTTCCATAATACTTAGCAATATCTTTTGCTAAATAATTGGATGCAGAACCTGAAAATATTTTAACTGCGTTAATCGCTGCCATGAGATTGTTAGGGCTTATTTTTTATAATAAGGGGCAAAATTAAGCAATTTTGCCCCTATTTCAAATTATTTTACTGAAGCACGGATGATGTTTAAGGCACCACCTGCTTTGAACCATTCGATTTGTTGCTCATTATATGTGTGGTTCACAGCAAAATTTTCTGTGCTACCATCCGCATGAACAAGCTCGATCGTCAATGAATTTTCAGGAGCAAAGCTTCCTAAACCAACGATGTTGATGGCATCATCCTCTTGGATTTTATCGTAATCAGCTTCGTTTGCGAAAGTCAAGGCTAACATACCTTGCTTCTTTAAGTTGGTTTCGTGGATACGAGCAAATGACTTCACTAATACGGCACGAACACCTAAGTGACGTGGCTCCATTGCTGCGTGCTCACGAGATGAACCTTCACCGTAGTTGGTATCTCCTACTACAATAGTTCCTACACCAGCCGCTTTATAGGCGCGCTGTGTAGCTGGAACTGGACCATATTCACCTGTCAATGCATTCTTAACGTTGTCCGTCTTCTCATTGAAGAAGTTCACCGCTCCGATTAACATGTTATTTGAGATATTATCTAAGTGACCACGGTATTTCAACCAAGGACCTGCCATGGAGATGTGGTCTGTAGTACATTTACCTTTGGCCTTAATTAATAATTTCAATCCTTTCAAATCAGATCCTTCCCATGCTGCGAATGGATCTAATAATTGTAAACGATCAGACGTAGCTGAAACCTTTACTTGAACGCCTGAACCATCCGCTGCAGGAGCTTGGTAGCCTGCATCTTCAGCAGCGAAACCCAATTTAGGTAATTCGTCTCCCGTAGGTGCGTCTAATTTTACTTGTTCTCCTTTTTCGTTCGTTAACGTATCTATTAACGGATTGAAGGTTAGATCACCCGCAATCGCTAAAGCTGTTACCATTTCAGGTGATGCTACGAAAGCAAACGTGTTAGGGTTACCATCTGCACGTTTTGCAAAGTTTCTGTTGAACGAGTGAATAATGGTGTTCTTCTCCCCTTTTTCAGCTCCTGGACGAGCCCATTGGCCGATACATGGTCCACAAGCATTAGAGAATACCGTCGCACCAATTGAATCAAAGGTAGAAATGAATCCGTCACGCTCGATGGTGTAACGAACTAATTCAGAACCCGGGGTAATCGTGAATTGTGCTTTAGTCTTTAAACCTTTAGCCGCCACTTGCTTCGCTAAAGAAGCTGCACGTGCGATATCTTCATAAGAAGAGTTGGTACAAGAACCGATCAAACCTACTTCAATTTTTGTAGGCCAGCCATTTTTCTCTGCCATTTCTTTCATTTTAGAGATAGGCGTCGCTAAATCTGGTGTAAAAGGTCCGTTCAAATAAGGCTCTAATGTATTTAAATCGATTTCGATTACTTGATCGAAGTATTTTTCTGGGTTAGCGTATACTTCAGGATCAGCGGTTAAGTGTTCCTTAACGCCATTCGCTAAAGCAGCGACATCTGCACGACCTGTAGACTCTAAATAACGAGCCATTGAAGCATCGTAACCGAAAGTCGACGTGGTAGCACCGATTTCAGCTCCCATATTACAGATAGTTCCTTTACCTGTACATGACATAGAAGTTGCACCTTCGCCAAAATATTCAACGACTGCACCAGTACCCCCTTTTACCGTTAGGATACCTGCCACTTTTAAGATAACGTCTTTAGGAGACGTCCAACCGTTTAATTTACCAGTTAACTTAACACCAATTAGTTTAGGGAACTTTAATTCCCAAGCTAAACCAGCCATGACATCACAAGCATCTGCTCCACCTACACCGATAGCGATCATCCCTAAACCACCTGCATTAACTGTGTGTGAGTCAGTTCCAATCATCATTCCGCCTGGGAAAGCATAATTTTCTAACACTACTTGGTGAATGATACCAGCGCCCGGTTTCCAGAAACCGATACCATATTTGTCAGAAACTGACGATAAGAAGTCATAAACCTCTTTATTTTTATCCACTGCTACTTTTAAATCCGTAGTCGAGGCCACTTTTGCTTCAATTAAGTGATCACAATGCACGGTAGAAGGAACGGCAACTTGTGGACGACCTGCTTGCATGAATTGTAACAGGGCCATTTGAGCAGTTGCATCTTGCATCGCCACACGGTCTGGTGCAAAATCTACATAAGAAGCTCCTCTAGCATAGGCAGCAGTAGCTGTTTCTTCCCATAAATGGCTATAAAGTATTTTTTCAGTTAACGTAAGCGGTTTACCTGTTAACGCACGAGCTGCAGCAATGCGAGCCGGCATGCGATCGTAAACAGCTTTAATCATTTCAATGTCAAAGGCCATGGTAATAATGTTAGGTAAAAAATGTTCACAAAATTAATAGATTAGCTTCAATTTTGCCACTATTTTAGGAGAACATTTCCTTTGTTAAGGTTTTATTAGGAACTTTGTTTCATTGCTTGATTTAACCTATTTATTATAGGACTATTTTAACATTTTTTTACCTTTTTCATTTGAACTTTTTGAAAATATTCCTGCTGATTGGATGTTTTTTTCATTTTTTACCAAATGAAAGTCAAGCGCAATCCCCCTTACCCGCTTCTATTTTAGAGAAAGCTTTACTTTCTGCTGAAGAACATGGACATGCTATTGGATCCTTCAAGATGCGTGTTAAGATCCTAGAAAAAGGTCGATTTAATCAAGTCATTGGAATTGCTAGAAAGCGATTAGCGTCTAAAGAAGGTATCCAGATGGGTCAATGGTATGGTAATCAAACGATTGATGAAGTTCAAGTAGGTCATTTAAATCAAATGATACATGGAATAGAGTCTGTGGAGACTTTTCATAAGAAATATGCAAAACCTACCTTATTTCTTTGGCCTGATTTTTATCAAGATTTTATAGGTACCTCTTGTGTTTCACCACTCAATTATCAAGCAAAATCCTATTACCGTTTTAATTATAAAGGAGACACTTTAGTGGATGGTAAGTCCTGTTATCAATTTCATGTAGAGCCTAGAATGCGCCGAGATCGTTTGTTTAAAGGCACTTTAACTTTAGATGAATCCGGGTGGATTGTGCGTTTTGAGGGTACCGTATTTGCGGATGCAATTGATTATTCATTTGATTTACAGCATCAATTTTTCCAAGAAAAGTGGATACCAAAAAAGGGAGTTATTAGGTTAATGGCTGGTTTATTAGGAAGTGATGGAGAGTATATTTTTGAGCAAGAGGCTATAGGTAAACCCGAGGAATGGCCATATAATTCCAGTCTATTTGAAGAACCTAAAAAACCTAAAGAGACTTTAAATTTATTTCCAGTAGCATTTGATGAAACTTTTGCTAATCAGTTCTTGACAAATTTGCATGGATCTCTATTACATAAATGGAAGCAGCGACCTACTTCTAATTTAGTCATGATTGATTCTGTTTATTTCAAAAGAATGGGTGTTAATACTTCATTAGATCCTTCGTTTTTTGTTGATAAACCTGGAATGAAAAATAAAGAAGTTGCGATTGATAGTTTTATTGTAGCCCCTTTCAAGCCTTCGCAGTTGATTTTAAGTAAGTCTTTCTTTTTTGGAAATTTTAAGCGTGATTTTTATCCGTTTGAAATCTACTATAAATCTCCCGTTTTTGATTCTAATTTTAATACGGTGGAAGGTTTTGTAGCTAATACAGCGTTAGTTTTTAGAAAACGTTGGGCTAGATACCGCATGTTAGAGGCGGAGGTTTTAGGGCGAAGAGCCTTTGGCATAAATCGTAATTCTGGATTCGTTCGGTTACGATATCGAGCTGATTCCTTTGATTTAGCTTTAACTTCTGGTGATTATGTAGCCCAATATAATCCGGAGAATACCATTTCTCCAGAGATGAATTCACTTTCGACTTTGCTTCTTAAGAATAACCAAATGAAGATCTACAGATCCAATTTTACCTCATTCAGCTTAACCAAACGCTTTTCTGCAAGATTCTTTTTAAAATCATTAATTGAATATTCGGAGCGTTCTCAAATGGATAATACGACAAATTATTATTGGATTAATTTTTTGAATCGAGATTATCAGTCTAATAATCCGATTAACGGTGAATATGATAAAGCGGGTTTTGAAACGCATAAATCCTTTATTACTCAATTGCAAGTTGGTTTTAGACCTTTTTTAACACAAAGTTATCGGGCAAATACCCGGGTTACTGATTGGGGTTCTTCTCCCCTTATCTTGGCTAAATACCGAGCTGGTTGGAAAGATATCTACGGATCTACCACTGATTTTAATCAAGTAGAGCTTTCTTATTTGCAAAATATTGAGGTTAATCCTTGGATTAAAATGGGCTTATTGATTAATGCAGGTACTTTTATCGGTAATAAGCCCACTTATTTTATTGATTTTAAGCATTATAACGGAACATTTAATTTAATTCAAGCTGGTGAAATGTTAGCTTCTCATCGTCTAGTGGGTTATTATCAGAATTTAACGAATGGTTCTAACCAACGATTAAATGTAAATCATTATGCTAATTCAACAGCTGGAACTTATTTAGAAGCATTAAGCTTTTTTCAGTTTTCTAATCTTTGGTTAAAGCCTTTATTAGGAATGAAAAAACTGTATGTAAAGGAAGTCTTGATTGCTAATACTAATTATGTACAGAATCAAAATTTAGTATATAATGAAATAGGTTATGGACTAGATGGTGTGTTTAAAATCCTTCGACTTGAGGCAATTGCTAACTTCATTAATGGGCAATTTAGTTACATTGGATTTCGAATAAATATCAATTCAAGAATTCGAATCGGAAATATCCCGGAATAATTTTTTTTGCTTTTCGGCGAATTTTGCCTCTTTGTTAAATTTAGAGCCCTTATATTTGGGGTCATTTTAAGATTTTCATTTTTTAACCAGCATAATGGCAAAAAATCTAGTCATAGTCGAGTCTCCTGCGAAAGCGAAGACCATAGAAGGATATTTGGGAAAGGATTTCGTGGTGAAGTCTTCTTTTGGTCATGTTCGCGATTTACCTTTGAAGGGAGATAAAGCCATCGATGTGGAGAATGACTTCGCTCCTACTTATGTGGTTTCGGCAGATAAGACGAAAGTCATTTCTGAGTTAAAAAGTCTAGCGAAATCTTCAGAGGAAGTTTGGTTAGCAACGGACGACGACCGGGAGGGGGAAGCCATTTCTTGGCATTTAAAAGAGGCATTAGGATTAAAAGATAATGCAAAACGTATCGTTTTCAGGGAAATTACAAAGCCAGCCATCTTGCAAGCGATCACGCAGCCTAGGACCATTGATATGGATTTAGTGAATGCCCAACAGGCACGTCGTATTATGGATCGTTTGATTGGATTTGAATTATCTCCAGTGCTTTGGTCGAAAGTTCAGAAAGGTTTATCAGCTGGTCGTGTACAATCGGTCGCGGTTCGCTTAATTGTAGAACGCGAGCGTGAGATTGAAAATCACGAGGCAGTGGCTACATTTAAAGTGGTAGCTCATTTCGATTTACCTGGTAAAAAGGTATTGAAAGCAGAATTATCTAAGGCTTTTGCCAGAGAAAATGACGCTCTGGATTTCTTGAAAAAATGTGTTGGAGCAGCGTTTTGCATTAAGAGTTTAGAAACGAAACCTGCAAAAAAATCACCTGCACCTCCATTTACCACATCAACTTTACAACAAGAAGCTTCGCGTAAATTAGGTTTTGCGGTAGCTACTACGATGTCTGTTGCTCAAAAACTATATGAATCAGGGCGTATCACCTATATGCGTACCGATTCAACTATGTTATCTCAAGAAGCGAGAGATAAGGCAAAAGCGGAGATTGAGTCAGCCTATGGTGCTAAATTTCACTATAGTCGTCAATTTAAAACGAAATCAGAAAGTGCTCAAGAGGCTCACGAAGCTATTCGTCCGACAGATTTTGCAAATCATAGCATAACAGGTGATGCGCGCGAGAAGCGTTTATATGAGTTAATTTGGAAGCGGGCAATTGCGTCTCAAATGGCGGATGCCTTAATTGAGCGTACGACTGCTTTAATTGATATTTCAACTACGCCTGAGTTATTATCAGCTCAAGGCGAAGTCATTGCTTTTGAAGGATTTTTAAAGGCCTATTTAGAGGGTAAAGATGACGAAGAGGAGGATGAGAACAAAGATATGTTGCCTCCCTTAAACGTTGGTCAAGTGTTGTCATTAGATGAAATGAAAGCCCAAGAGCGCTTCACACGTGCCGCTCCCCGTTATACGGAAGCTAGTTTAGTGAAGGCTTTAGAGGAAAAAGGCATCGGTCGTCCATCGACCTACGCCCCTACCATTTCGACCATTATTAAGCGTGCCTATGTGGTGAAAGAAGATCGTCCAGGTAGAGAGCGTGAATTTCAAACTTGGGTACTTTCGAACAACGAAATTGCTGGAACGAAAGCGATAGAAACAGTAGGTACGGAAAAATCAAAATTGTTTCCAACCCATATTGGTACGATGGTGACTGATTTTTTGGTGGAAAACTTCGAAAACGTAGTTGATTATACGTTTACCGCAGAGATGGAGGATGAATTTGATAACATCGCTAAAGGTAAATTAGAGTGGACCGTCTTAATGAAGAACTTCTATAAGTCTTTCCACCAAACGATTGAAGATTCTAAGTCTATCAACCGGAGTTCTGTAGGAGGTGGACGTGAATTAGGCGTAGATCCGAAGACGGGACGATTAGTTTCTGTTCGTTTAGGAAAATTTGGTCCATTTGTGCAGTTAGGTGAATCATCTGAAGAGGAAAAGCCAGTCTTTGCGAATTTAACGAAGACGCAAGCGGTAAGTACGTTGACCTTTGAAGAGGCTTTATTATTATTAGAACGCCCTAAATTGCCTCGCGAAGTAGGTATTCACAATGATATGCCGGTGATTATCGGTGCAGGTAAATTAGGACCTTACATCAAATTTGACGGGAAGTTTACCAGCTTTCCAGATACGCACGATCCTTTTACGATTGAAATGGATGAAGCTATCGCTGTCATTGCCCAAGCATTGAAGGATGCGGAAGCGGGTGGATTAGGTTATTTTGAGGATGCATTAATTGAGACTGGTAAGGGACGTTTTGGACCTTATGTAAAGCACAATGGCAAATATTATTCTTTAGCCAAAACAGATAATTTAGCCACGATTGATCAAGCTCGTGCTATCGAGTTAATCGAGGCAAAGCGTAAAGTGGAAGCGAATAAATTCATTAAGGAATTTGCGGAAAATGAAACGGTTAAAGTGGTAAATGGAATGTATGGCCCGTATATCCAAATCGGTAAACGCAATGTAAAAATCCCTAAAGGAACAGAGCCAGCTGATTTATCTTTAGAGGAGTGCTTAGCCTTAGGCGATGCCGCTCCAGCACCTAAAAAAGCACGTAAAAAATAAGATTATGAGTCAGATTATCGATGGAAAGATGGTAGCCGAAACGATGAAAGTCGCCATAGGTGAAGAAGTGAAACAAATGGTTGCTGCAGGCCAAAAAGCCCCTCATTTAGTGGCTATTCTTGTTGGAAATAACGGAGCATCTGAAACCTATGTAGCCAATAAAGTGAAGTCATGCGAGGAATTAGGCTTTGCTTCTACCCTGCTTCGTTTTGACCCTTCGATCTCTGAGGCTGATTTGTTAGCGGAAGTACAAAAAGTGAATGATAATCCGGATATGGATGGCTTAATCGTTCAATTACCACTTCCAAAGCACATTAATCCAGATAAAGTGATGGAGACAATTCATCCGTCTAAAGACGTTGATGGTTTCCACCCGATCAATATTGGTCGTATGGCGAAAGGTTTACCAGCCTACATCTCCGCTACGCCACAAGGTGTATTGGATTTATTAGCCTATTATAAGATTGAGACGGCTGGAAAACATTGTGTGGTAGTAGGTCGCTCTCAAATCGTCGGATTACCAATGTCCATCTTAATGCAGCGTAATCATCCCGTTGGGAATTGCACGGTTACCTTAACGCATTCTAGAACGACTAATTTAGAAGAAATTTGTTCTCAAGGGGATATTGTTATTGCAGCATTGGGTATACCAGAGTTTATTAAGTCTGCTCACATTAAACCAGGAGCCGTTGTGATCGACGTAGGTTTAACACGTGTAGAAGATTCGACGAAGAAAACAGGTTTTGCTTTAAAAGGCGACGTAGATTTCGATGAGGTAGCCCCTAAGTGTTCTTACATCACTCCTGTACCTAAAGGCGTGGGTCCGATGACTATCGTTTCCTTGATGAAAAATACGCTTCTAGCTGCTAAAGGCGTGATATATCCGAAGAACTAAGATTGAAATAGATAGCGATAAAATACTCCTAAGGGGAGTTTTTTATCGTATTCATCGTTCAAATAGATTTCTCCTGACTCTGCCTTTTCTGGCACATTGAAAATACCTTTCATCAAGTTTTCTACCACTAGGGTTGAGAAGCCTAAGGAATAGACATTTGTTAAAAGAATGTGTTCTTTAGGATCTAATATCTCCTTCACAGAACGTAACATATCATCGATTTGCTCTTCTAATACCCATTTTTCCCCTTCAGGACCCCGACCATAGGCTGGAGGATCCAATAGGATACCTTGGTAAAAATTACCGCGTCTCGCTTCACGTTTCACGAATTTAAGCGCATCTTCTGCCATCCAACGGATGTTATCAAGCTTAGACACTTCCATATTCTCTCTTGCCCAAGATAAAACGGGTTTTACAGAATCCACGTGTGTGACATCAGCGCCCAACTGCTTACAAGCTAAGCTCGCACCGCCTGTATAGGCGAATAAGTTTAGGATTTTAGGCTTCGGTGTTTTTAACAAAGGAATGTTTTTTGCTAAAAATTCCCAGTTCGACGCTTGCTCAGGAAATATACCTACGTGTTTAAAGGATGACAAGGAAATCTTAAAATTCAAATCTAAAGTCTCTGATTGATACGGCATGTACCATTTATCCGGCACCCCCTTTTTTACCTCCCAAACACCACGCTCATTGCTTCCTTTTTCTTTTTTGAAATAGGCATTCGCCTTGCTAGCCCAGAATTCTTCTGACAGTGATTTTTGCCAAACTGCCTGAGGCTCTGGACGTCTTACTACAAATTCACCAAATTGCTCGAGTTTTTCGAATCCACCGGAGTCAATTAATTCGTAGTTTTTACCCCAAAATGCGGGTGTCTCAATGGCAATAGAAGCTGATTTTTTCAATTTTTAGGGGTTCAATGGGATTTTAGTTAGGAAATAAACAGAACGTCTTCCTTCCTCTGAATTGTTAATTGTTTGATTACCAGAAGCTAGAAAATTGTTGCCAAACCAGAAGTTTAAATCTGATTTTTCTTGACGGCGAATTTTATCTCCTTCATTTTGTGAACTTAATTCTTGAATCTTTTCCTCTCCAGACTGACCTTGTGCAGTTATATATTTAGAAATGATATAATTACCCCTTTGGTACGATAAAGTAAGAATGTCTCCATGTAGAGATGTTTTTATCTTTTGGATCAATTTATCTTCTTTAATATCATTTAAATCAATAGAATGATCCCATACTAAATTACCTTTTTCATCTATTTCTGCAATCACGGCATGCGTATAAATCCATCCATCAAATTGCTGTGAATTACTGTACGAATTAAAACCTCTATATCCCCATGGACTATAATAGCTAGAGAATGGAGAATATAGGCCATAATTACCATATCCCCATCTATAGGGATTATACAGCATATTCCAAGGTGAAAATAATCCCCCTCCTAACATGTTACCACCGAATGGCGAATAATTAGCATATTTATAGTCTGGATAAAACGCTTCAGCTACTATGATGTAATGATCTCCCTTTTTAATGATCTCATGCATTAATAAGCGATAATCTAATCGAAGTTCTTCGCCTTTATTTTCTTTTGTTTTAATTTTTTTCTCCTGTTTATTTCTCTGCTTTTCCCCTAAAAAATTGAAAAAATTATTGAATTGCGTGAAGCTGTGAAATTTTTCTTCTTGAGGTTCACCATCTAAATAAGAAGAAAAATATAAACCTTGTGAACTAGGTCCTCTTCCGGATCCAATGGTATTTTTATGACCGTAAGTGCCTACCACCACTTGAAGAGAATCATTTAATTGTGTTGATTTAGCATTCATTTGAGCATATTCTACCTTTGGATTCATGGTAATTTGCCCTAATTGATTTCCATCTTCATCAAAAGACTTTAAGATCAATTGATAGTTCTTAGCCTTTTTACCCACGGAATAAACTACATTAATTTGTTGCTGTACCGTGTCTAAATCCATCGATTGAATTTCTGCTTCTCCATTGACCACGGCGGGAAGAATTCGGGTTATTTTCTCGCTTAAATTCGTATATAAAATAACCGGATTGTTATTGACAATTCCACCAATAAATAAGGATTCATTTAATGCTTTGAAATTCGAAATTTCCATTTTTTCAACAGAGAAAATTTGAAATTTTTCTAATTTACCATCTTGAGGATTAACCCGAACTATGTAATAATTATTGCTTTTGTAGCGACTAAATAACAAATTCAAAAATTTTCCATCGTAGCAATGTGTCACATAATCAAGATTAGCGTCTACGCTTCCGTGATTTGTCCAAACTTGTTCTAATTCTGTATCGAATTTTCTGATCACAAACTCAGATTTCCCCATGTGGTTTAAAACAATCACTCCTTTTTCTCCAATTGGAATAGAGAAAGTCTCCAATTGATTTGATCCTGAAAGAATTTCAATTCGCTTCATTTGTTGAGCGAAAGAAACGAAACTTGATAGAATTAATGCGAGTAAAAGGCGGATTGATTTCATATTTTAATCAGCTAGGCTTAAAATAATATCGAATTCTGCTTTTGCGACGGGTGTAACCGATAAACGTGATTGTTTGATAAGAGCTAAACCAGATAAGCGATCATCTCCTTTCATCGTTTTCAAACTCACTGTTTTAGCAAATTTTTTAACGGGAATTAATTCAACCACTACCCAACGCGGATCTTCTGTAGTAGGATCTGGATAATGTTCTTTGTGTACTTCTGCTAATCCTACAACCTCCATACCTTCGTTTGAATGATAAAAGAAGACCCAATCCCCTTTTTTCATCGCCATCATATTGTTTCTGGCTTGGTAATTACGTACGCCATCCCAAACAGATTTCCCTTCCTTAACGAAATCATTCCAGGAATATTTGAAAGGCTCAGATTTAACTAACCAATAATTCATATTTAAGGGAATTTAGGGAATTTAGAAAAATCAGGTTTACGTTTTTCGAGGAAGGCATTCTTACCTTCTTTGGCCTCATCTGACAAGTAATACAGGAGTGTGGCATTTCCAGCTAATTCTTGAATACCTGCTTGACCGTCTAATTCCGCATTAAATGCAGATTTCAGCATACGAAGCGCTAGAGGACTCTTCTCTAACATTTTTTCGCACCAAGCGACCGTGGTCTTTTCAAGCTCTTCTAAAGGAACTACTTTATTCACTAATCCCATTTGTAGTGCTTCTGAAGCATCGTATTGATCACACAAGAACCAGATTTCTCTCGCTTTCTTTTGACCTACCACACGTGCTAAATAGGAGGCTCCAAAACCACCATCAAATGACCCCACATTAGGTCCAGTTTGACCAAAACGGGCATTTTCAGCAGCGATAGATAAGTCGCAAATCACGTGTAATACGTGACCACCACCAATAGCCCACCCCGCAACCATGGCTACAACTGGCTTTGGTATCGTTCTTATTTGGCGTTGTAAATCCAATACATTTAAACGTGGCACGGTGTCTTTTCCTACATATCCCCCATCACCACGTACGCTTTGATCACCACCAGAACAGAACGCTTTTCCGCCCTCTCCTGTTAAAATAATTACACCCACTTTCGGATCTTGACGCGCCAATTCCATCGCCTCAGACATTTCCTGCACGGTTAATGGAGTGAATGCGTTGTGTTTATGAGGTCTATTGATAGAGATTTTAGCAATTCCATTGTAGAATTGAAATAAGATATCCTCGTAGGATTTGATGGTTTTCCAAGGGAAAGATGAGATCATAGATTCACTAATTAGATTCGTTGTATTCTACCTCCCAAGTATGGTCGGCTAATAATTTTACTTTAGCTAAATAACGGCTGTATTTAAATGAACGACCCCATTCCTCGGGTGCTACTAGAGACATTAAATCGGACCCGTCTTCCTTTTCATAAAGATAATACGTTTCGCTGATAATGGGTTCGAAACCCATGGCAGCATCATAAATACGCTCTGAAATTTCTTTACGATCTGCTAATAATTTTGCTTGACGCGCCAAAACCTCCATTTGTTCGTACAATTGGTTCATTTGCCGGTCTGTTTGCTGGCGCATTGCTAACACCGATCTTCCCTTCACCTTACCCATATCATCCGGCTTGATGACTGCTCCACCTGCCGTATGAGCATACGGTAATAAGCCTGGATTTTCGGCTACTTTATCGGGATTAATGGGATTTAAAAAAGGATCTTCTACCATCTGGGGTGTTTGCTTTAAGGATACCCTTAATTAACTCACGAAATTAGAGAATGTTTGGTTAATTTTGGAAAGTTTCTCTAATAATATGCGCCATCTGGCTTCGCTCTTCTTGGATTATCCTGTTGCTGAGACAGAATTTGAACAGCAAGTATTTGCTTTTTGTCAGGCTTGGAGGGCGGGTAAACAGGAATTCACCTTTCATACTTCGGGTTCTACCGGTGAACCAAAACCTATTGTAATCTCTCGAGAGCGCTTGTATTTGTCTGCTAAGATGACTGGAGATTGGTTGAAACTAGAAAAAGGCGACGTGGCCTTATTATCTTTGCCTCCTACCTACATCGCTGGGGTTATGGTGTTAGTAAGAGCTTTGGTGCATGATTTAGCGTTGATTTTAGTGGAACCTTGCCAAAACCCCTTAAGTAAATTTCCTCCCACCGATATTCACCTAGCCTCTTTTGTACCTACGCAATGGGCGACTATGGTAGAATCCGAAGTACAACTCAGTGATTATTTTCAACGGGCAAAAGGTGTTCTCTTGGGAGGTGCATCTGTCCCAAAAAGTTTGCGAAAAGACTACTTTTTCCCTGTTTTCGAGACCTATGGTATGACTGAGACCGTTTCGCATATTGCTTTTCGAACTTGGAATAAGGTCCATTTTCAAACATTTCCTGGGGTTCAAATAGGTCAGAATGACGAAGACTGTTTATTAATCTGTGCTCCGGTGACAAATAATAAGTGGATCGAGACGCGAGATGTTGTCGAATTACAAGAACGGGGTCAATTTATTTTAAAAGGACGTTTAGATCGGGTGATTAATTCAGGAGGCCTTAAGTTAGAGCCTGAGAAAATAGAAGCGGTTTATCAATCTATAACCTCCTTACCCCTTTTTGTGGCTGGAATTCCCGATGCTTTCTGGGGACAAAAATTGGTTTTATTTTTGGAATCCTCATCACCTATTTCAATTACCTTAGAAACAGAGCTTTTAAGATCTGCAGAGATTCCCAAAGAAATCATTTGTCTTCCTGCTTTCATAAAAACGGCGAGTGCTAAAATTGATACGGCGAAAACCGTAGCTTTGTACCTTAATTCCCTTTAGATGAACCCGAATAAATTATCCCGCAGTTTCAAACTATTCTATGAGTCTCCCATTAATGTGCCGGCTCCCTATCACTTAGAAGCTGTTTTTACTTTTTTGCTATTTGATTCCGAAAAACCTACGATAGCGATTGAAATTCAATACATTGACCGATCAGATTTTTCAAGAGAAGAATTAATTGCAGATGGTTTGGTGCCGGATGATAGCTGGACATATTCAGGTGAATTGCCTTTAGTATGGAGAGATCGATTGATGCCTGCTTTTCAAGAATATGTCACAGGTTCATGTTCTCCTAAAGATCAGGAGCCTTTTATTACTTTAGAAGCGAATGATACGACTCCTAATGTTCCTTTGTATTTAGAACCGCAAGAATCTTTGATTCAAGAATTTATGCAGGCAATGTTTGAAATAGATGGCCGCGAATTACCCTTGTATTTAGGCTTTCAATTCAAAGATCGTGCCGGAAATTGGCGTAAAATCGAGGGTGAAATGTCTTTTGCCTCTCTGAATTTTACTTACCTTGATAGCGAAGAAGGTCAAAAAACGTTCTCGAATTGGGATGAATTGCAGGAATTAATGAATCACGTTTTTATCGCTGAATTTTCCGCAGATAAGGCAAATGAGAACTGCAAAAGCGCTAGCTTGGCTGTTTATCCGGGGGATGGTTTGTGGTATGTGGCGGGTCATTCGTTACGTAAACCGAGTGGAAACAATTACTATTTTGACGAGTTAGAGGAAAAATTACAATTCATTTTTTAACTATGGAAAATCAAATTATAGACGTTCTGAATCTACAGAAATCAGCTTTATTGCGTTTGTCTACTTCTTCTGCAACAGAGCGTATTGAAAAATTGCGTAAAATTGAAAGTTACTTAATGCACCATAGAGATGAACTTTGTGACGCCTTATATGCGGACTTTAAGAAACCTGCTTCTGAAGTAGTAATCGCCGAGATGTTAGGTGTAAAGCGCGAGATTCAGCATACAATTAAGCACATAAAATCCTGGATGAAACCACAATCGGTTTCTACTCCTTTAATGCTGTTAGGAACGAAAGGATTAGTGCAATATGAAGCAAAAGGACTTTGTTTAATTATTTCACCTTGGAACTATCCTTTTAATCTATCCATTTGCCCTTTAGTACACGCTATTGCAGCTGGTAATGCGGTGATATTGAAGCCATCTGAATTAAGTCCAGCCACTGCAGCCTTCATCCAAAAGATGATTTCATCCCTTTTTGATAAAAGTGAAGTAGCTGTTTTTGAGGGAGACGCGAGTGTATCTACGTTTTTATTGGAACAGAAATTTGATCATATATTTTTCACAGGAAGTCCCGCAATCGGAAAAGTGGTGATGGCGGCAGCAGCGAAGCATTTAACCTCTGTAACGTTAGAATTAGGAGGGAAATCTCCTGCGATTGTAGGTCCAGAGGTTAATGTGGAAGAAGCTGCGGCTAAAGTTGCTTGGGGTAAGTTCTTAAATAATGGCCAAACCTGCATTGCTCCCGATTACCTCTATTTACACGAGAAGAATTATTTCTCTTTTTTGAAGGCTTTGGAAGCTACAGTGGAAACCTTCTATGGTAAGAATGTTGCTAAAAGTAAAGATTATGCTCGAATCGTTAACCGTCGTCATTTTGATCGTATTGTTTCTATTTTAGAAGATGCGAAGGAAAAAGGTGCCCAAATATTATTTGGTGGAAAGACAGATTCAGATGATTGTTTTATTGAGCCAACAGTACTAGTAAATTGTACTCCTGACATGCGCATTATGCAAGAGGAAATTTTTGGCCCTATCTTACCGGTGATGTCCTTCCAAGATGAACTAGAAATTACTTCAACTATTCGCCAAGGTGATAAGCCGCTAGCTTTATATGTATTTTCTACGAATACAGAGTTTAATCAATACATATTAGATCACACGAGCTCTGGAACATCGGTGGTTAATGATTGTTTGATTCAATTTGGTCACAATGAATTGCCTTTTGGTGGGGTAAATCATTCTGGTATTGGTAAATCAGGTGGTCACTATGGTTTTATTGAGTTCTCAAATCAAAAATCGGTGGTATTTCAACGCACTAATTTATTAAAGAATTTCTATCCTCCATACGGTGTGAAAGTGCGCTGGATGATTGATTTTGTACTAAAATGGCTTTAAGATTATTCTTTTTAGGGTGTTTGTTTTTATGGTCTTGCCAAAGTTCTCCTGATTCTCAGGGTGAGAATATTCCAGATCTGCGAGCGATTGCAACAGGTCAGCAGCCAGAAAAGAATATTCAATTTTTAACTCTCCAACTAGAAGATCAACCTAGTGCGAATCTTTATTATTTGCGTGCCAAAAATTATTTAGCACTTCATGCCTATGGTTTGGCGGATCAAGATATGGAGAAAGCCTTACACGATAATCCCGGAGAACCTGCCTATTTAGCCCTTTCTGCAGCAATTAAACAAAAAGTCGAGGATTATTCGACCTCAATTGATCGAGCAAAGTTGGTTGAAATTACGGATTGGAATTCTCCTCAAAATAGTCTTTTGTTAGCTCAGAATTATTTTGCTTCGAAACAGATGAGTCTAGGTCGCATTTATTTAAAGAATATTAATGCTGCTAATTTGCCTGATTTGGATAAACGTTTATTGAATGCTGTGAAAGATTTTGCTGTATCAGATTCTTTTCGGCTTTACAGTTTGATGGATCAAAAACCAAAGGATGAATCTCCTTTAGTTTACATCTACTATGAACAAGGTTTGGATCGAATACCCGAGCTTGAATATCAGAGTCTCATTCTTGAAAGTTTAAAGAAATACCCCATGGATCCTTATTTTATGCGGTATTGGGCTCGTTTTTTGGTCAAAATGAAAAAATATACTCAAGCTGCCTCTGTTTACAAGCAAGTATTAAAGGTGTTTCCTAGAACTAAATCTTTGGCTTCAGAATTAATGTATATGGATTTAGCAAGGCAAGGTAAGTTGCCATCTAAGCGCACAGAATCGGAATCAGATTCTTTGATTGTTTCGTCTGATTCTTTATCCCAAAATTAATCAGGCCCTATTTTCAATACATTGCACCTTAATTTGTACCTTTGCACAAATTTTTTAGAATGATCAAAATTACATTTCCAGACGGACAAGTAAGAGAATTTGAAAATGGAATCACTCCATTTCAGGTGGCTATGTCTATTTCAGAAGGTTTAGCACGAAATGTGTTAGCGGCTAATTTAAATGGCGAAGTAGTGGATTCCACCACTCCTATCAAAGCTGATGCAGCTTTGCAATTGTTAACCTGGAATGATACGGATGGTAAAAAGACCTTTTGGCATTCATCTGCTCACTTATTAGCTGAAGCGATTGAAGCCCTATATCCTGGTACTAAATTTGGTATTGGTCCAGCCATCGAAAACGGTTTTTACTACGATATAGACTTAGGAGAGCAAGAATTTGGTTCAGATCAATTCAAAGCGATCGAAGATAAGATGCTGGAATTAGCACGTACGAAGAATGAATACATTCGTACTTCTGTTTCTAAGGCTGATGCCATTTCCTATTTCAAAGAGAAGGGCGACGAATACAAATTAGAATTAATTGATGGTTTAGCTGACGGCTCGATTACCTTCTATAACCAGGGTAATTTCACGGATTTATGTCGTGGACCACATATCCCAAATACCGGCTTTATTAAGTCTGTTAAATTGCTTTCTGTGGCTGGTGCCTACTGGCGCGGCGACGAAAAACGGAAACAATTAACGCGTATTTATGCGATCACTTTCCCTAAAGCGAAAGAATTAGAAGAGTATTTGACCTTATTAGAAGAAGCCAAACGCCGTGACCACCGTAAACTCGGTAAGGAAATGGAATTGTTTGCCTTTTCTGAGAAAGTAGGCATGGGTCTACCCTTGTGGTTGCCTAAAGGCACATTATTGCGTGAGCGATTAGAAAATTTCTTGCGTCGTGCGCAAGTAAGAGCAGGTTATTCTCCTGTTATCACTCCACATATTGCGAGCAAAGAATTATATGTGACTTCCGGTCACTACGCGAAATATGGAAAGGACTCTTTCCAACCGATTCGTACACCAGATGAGAATGAGGAATTCTTCTTAAAACCGATGAATTGCCCTCACCACTGTGAGATTTACAAGACAAAGCCCCGCTCCTACAAGGATTTGCCTTTGCGTCTTGCTGAGTTTGGAACCGTTTATCGGTACGAGCAAAGCGGCGAATTACATGGTCTAACGCGTGTTAGAGGCTTTACTCAAGATGATGCGCACATTTTCTGTCGTCCAGATCAAGTGGAGGACGAGTTTATGAAAGTGATTGACTTGGTATTATATGTGTTCAAAGCCTTAGGTTTTGACTCCTATTCTGCTCAGGTTTCATTACGGGATAAAGAAAACAGAGAAAAGTACATCGGGAATGATGAAGATTGGGATCGTGCGGAAGCTTCCATCATTCGTTCGGCAGCAGCAAAAGGTCTACCTACCGTCATTGAATATGGTGAGGCGGCTTTCTATGGTCCTAAGCTGGACTTTATGGTGAAAGATGCCTTGGGTCGTAAATGGCAACTAGGTACGATTCAAGTAGATTATCAATTGCCTCAGCGCTTTGAATTAGAATACACGGGTTCCGATAATATGAAGCATCGTCCTGTGATGATTCACCGCGCACCATTTGGTTCATTAGAGCGTTTCGTAGCCATATTAATTGAAAATACGGCAGGAAACTTCCCTTTGTGGTTATCTCCAGATCAAATTGCAGTCCTTCCTATTTCTGAGAAATACGAAGATTATGCGAACGAACTTTACTTGCGTTTACAGGAAAAAGATTTACGTGGCTACGTAGATCACCGTAATGAGAAGATGGGTCGTAAAATCAGAGATGCAGAAATCGCTAAAGTACCGTTTATGATTGTGGTGGGAGAAAAAGAACAAGCAGAAGGTATTGTCAGCGTTCGTAAGAAGGGTGATGGAGATGTGGGATCCATGACTTTAGACGCTTTCATCGCGATGGCACAAGAAGAAATCCAGTCTCTAACCTATGAAAAATAGGACCTTATGCGTTTTTTGCTTGCAATTGCGTTAATTTTGATTTAGCTTTCGATTTAATATATATTAAACCCATTTTATTTTATGGCTTTACGCCCGAATAACAATTACAGAGGAAATAGAAGAGAAGAAGAACCCTACCGGATTAATCAATTAATACGTGGTGTGGAGGAAGTTCGATTAGTAGGCGAGAATATTGAGATTGGAGTTTATCCTTTTGAGAAAGCGTTAGAATTAGCGAATGCACAGAGTTTAGATTTAGTGGAGATCTCTCCTAAAGCAGTCCCTCCTGTTTGTAAGATCATTGATTATGCTAAATTCAAGTATGATCAAAAGAAGAAACAAAAGGAAATCAAGGCAAATGCAACGAAAACGGTTATTAAAGAAATTCGTTTCGGTCCTAATACCGATGAGCATGATTTCAATTTCAAATTAAAACATGCGGTTAATTTCCTTAAAGAAGGAGCTAAAGTGAAAGCTTATGTACACTTCGTGGGTAGAACAATCGTCTTTAAAGAGCGTGGCGAAATGTTGTTATTGAACTTCGCTAAAGGTCTGGAAGATGTGGGTAAGCCAGACGATATGCCTAAATTAGAAGGTAAGCGGATGAGCATCATCTTCTCCCCTAAGGCCATCAAGAAATAATTTTCAAACGGATGCTGGAATTATAGGGTAATTTTCATTACTTTTGCATTCCAAATTTCAAAATTTAATTTTTACATAATTATCAAACAATGCCAAAAATTAAAACTAACTCTGGAGCGAAAAAACGTTTCAAAGTAACGGGAACTGGTAAGATTAAGCGTAAACACGCATTTCACAGCCATATCCTAACTAAAAAAACGACTAAGCAAAAGCGTAATTTAGTTCACGCAACCTTAGTTCACCCATCTGATATGGACCGAGTTACTTTATTACTAGGTCTTTAATTAGAATTTAAGTTATTGTTAAACCAGAAAGAAGGCCTAAAAAGTAATCAACCGATTCGCCTCATTTCAAAAAACAAAAAATTATGCCAAGAAGTGTCAATCACGTAGCCTCAAGAGCAAGAAGAAAGAAAATCCTTAAGTTAGCGAAAGGATTCTACGGTCGCGGAAAAAATGTCTGGACAGTAGCAAAAAACAAAGTAGAGAAAGGTTTGCAATACGCATACCGTGATCGTAAAGTTAAGAAAAGAGATTTTCGTGGTTTATGGATCCAACGTATCAATGCAGCAGCTCGTCAAGAAGGTCTTTCTTACTCAGCATTTATGGGTAAATTCAATAAATCTGGAATGACTTTAAATCGTAAAGTTTTAGCTGACTTAGCGATGAATCACCCAGAAGCTTTCAAAGCAGTTGTAAAGAACTTGAAGTAATTCTCGTTTATACACAAAGAGAGCCTCGAATTTTTCGGGGCTTTTTTTTGTGCCTATATTTGTCCTATGATGCATCAGCCGATCTATCTTGATTATGCAGCGACCACTCCGGTTCACCCGGAGGTACTTTCGGCTATGCTCCCCTATTTTACAGAAGTTTTCGGTAATGCCGGTTCATCCGCCCATTTATATGGCTGGAGAGCGGCAGAAGCTGTAGAACAATCTCGGTTAACACTCGCAGCTTATTTTCAAGTCAAATCGTCTGAAGTCATATTTACTTCTGGCGCCACTGAATCAATTAATTTAGCCATTCGAGGTTTTCTGCAAGGAAAGCCTAAAGGACATCTTATCACAAGTGTACTAGAACACAAAGCTGTGCTTGAAGTATTTCATGCCATGGAAGGCGAAGGCTGGGAAGTTACGTATCTAGTAGATGTTTCAAATCTTGAATCAGCCATTCGCTCAGATACCGTTTTAGTGTCGTTAATGCTAGTCAATAATGAATTGGGGACGATTTTAGACTATGAGGAAGTTTTGCAGTTTTGTGAAGAGCGAGGTATTTGTTTTCATTCTGATGCAACTCAGTCGATTGGAAAACTCTCGCTGACCCACTTACCTCATTTACTAAGTTTCAGTGGACATAAAATTTATGGCCCTAAAGGAATAGGAGCATTAATTTCGCGTGTTCAGTTGCAGCCTATCTCTTTTGGTGGTGGACAAGAACGAGGTTTACGTCCTGGAACTTTGTCCGTCCCTTTAATCGTAGGCTTAGCAAAAGCCGTAGAGATGATTCCTGATTGGCTTTCTAAAGCTTCTTTTTACCAGCATGCTAAAGAGCGCCTATCTGTTTTACTTCCATTGATTAATTCTCCTGAAAATTCAGTTCCTTCCATTCTTAATTTTACGCTGAACGGGGCAGATTGGGAACGTATGTTTCAAGTATTAAATGGGTTGGCCTTTTCGAATGGTTCAGCTTGTAATGCAAAGACGGAATTACCTTCTCACGTGTTGAAAGCCTTAGGACATTCGGATGAGGATGCGTTAGCGAGTGGCCGAATAAGTTTAGGCTATTTTACCACGGAAGAGGATATTGATCGTGTATGCGAAATCCTTTCCCAAAATTTACCCAAACTCCTATGAAAGAACTCTATACGGTCATTCAGCAAGTGAAGGATTTGCAAAAAGCTGGGTTGAAATTTGTCTTAGCAACCGTGGTTCGTGTGGAGGGTAGCGCCTACCGTCGTCCAGGAGCGAGAATGTTGATAGCGGAAGATGGGAACTGGTGGGGAGGAATTTCCGGCGGTTGCTTAGAGGGGGATATTTTGAAGAAGGCACAACTTGCCTTGTTTTCGCAGAGCTATAAAACGATAACCTATGACACCCGCGAGGAAGATCCATTTGCCTTAGGCATAGGATTAGGTTGTCAAGGAATCATTGAAATTCATATTAATCCATTCCAGGATCAAATTAATGCACTTGTCGACGTTTTAAAGAGGCATTTAGAAGGTAATAAAGCGCATACGTTAAAGATGCATCTTTCTGCTAATTTTCAATTTGATTTAGAGGATGTATCTGCTTCACACGGAAGTGAATGGTCGGATAATGTTTTTAAGGAATATTTACCGGCACCCATGACTATTTGGGTTTTTGGGAATCAATTTGATGCGCAGGGATTTATTCAGCAAGCCAGTGTATTAGCATGGCGCGTGAATTGGGTGGGTATTTTGACTAAAATGAACTCAAATCTTACGGTTATGGGTCGTTATGGATATGAGGATATTTGGCCTATACAATCTTCTGATTTTTTGGTGATGATGACGCACGATTTAGAAAAGGATGTGAAGATTTTGGAGAAATTGCTCTCCGCTCCTGTTATACCGGCCTATGTGGGAATCCTTGGACCCAAGAAAAGATTTGAAAAGCTCCAAAACCATTTCATTGAGGATTTAGTTACCCTATTACCTATTTCGACACCGATTGGTTTAGATATAGGTGCAGAAGGACCAGAAGAGATTGCCATCTCGATTATGTCAGAAATTTTATCAACTAAAAATAACAGAAACGGTCAGCGATTAAGTTTACGAGATCGCGCCATTCACGAATAATATGAGTACACAGATAAACCGCCTAAAAGACCAGATTAACCCATTGCGTGAGGCTTTAGTGCATCATCCGATTAATTCCTTTATTCAAAGTACGAGTGAGTTAGAGGTGTTTATGAAGCACCACGTTTTTGCGGTATGGGACTTTATGTCCCTAGTAAAGAAGCTGCAACAGGAATTTACGTCAGTGGATGTGCCTTGGAATCCCAAAGGCCCAGCAGAAGTTCGATATTTAATTAATGAGATTGTATTAGGGGAAGAGTCCGATGTGGATCAAAATGGTATTTACATCAGCCATTTTGAACTTTACATAAGAGCGATGGAGGAATTGTCGTTTATGCCCTCTCCTTTCTTACATGAATTAAGATCCTATGCGAATTTGGATGAATTATTGCTAGCTATTCCTAAAGCCAATATTCCTGAATCCGTTAAGGCTTTCTTGACGTTTACTTTTTCTTCGATTCAAAATAGAAGTATTGAAGAGATTGCGGCTATTTTTACATTTGGCAGAGAAGATATTATTCCAGAAATGTTTCAAGTAATTGTCGATCAATTAAAGCGTGATTCGCCTGAAAAGGTGGAAACCTTAGTGTATTATTTAGAACGTCATATTGAAGTAGATGGTGGTCATCACAGTGAGTTAGCCTATAAGATGATGGAACACCTGTGTGGTGACGATGAGTCGAAGTGGCAGAAAGCGAATCAGGCTGCGGTGGAGTCATTGCAGGTTAGGCTGAAGTTGTGGGACGGGATAGTAGAGCATAAAGCATAAAGCACAAAGAATAAAAATGCAAAAAGCCCGATCTAGAACAGATCGGGCTTTTTTACTTTACCGCTTAGGCTTATTTTACTTCTTCAAAAGAAACGTCTTCCGCTCCACCATCAGCTGCTGAATCTGCTGATTGAGTTGCTTCGCCGCCTTCTGCGCCAGCGCCTGCCGCATACATTTCTTGAGATGCCGCTGTCCAAGCTGTGTTTAATTTTTCTAATCCAGCATCGATAGCGGCTAAATCTTGAGAAGCGTGAGCCACTTTCAATTCTGCCAAAGCACCTTCAATCGCTGTTTTATTTCCTTCCGATAATTTCTCACCGTATTCTTTCAATTGCTTGTCCGATTGGAAAATCAACGCATCTGCTTGATTGATTTTTTCCACTTTTTCTTTTTCTAATTTATCCGATGCTTCGTTTGCCTTCGCCTCGTTACGCATTTTCTCGATATCTGCGTCAGTTAAGCCGCTAGAGGCCTCGATACGGATTTTTTGTTCTTTACCTGTTCCTTTGTCTTTGGCAGAAACATTCAAGATACCATTCGCATCAATATCGAATGTTACTTCGATTTGAGGTACACCACGTTGTGCAGGTGGCAAACCATCTAAGTGGAAACGACCTAATGAACGGTTATCTTTCGCCATTGGACGCTCACCTTGAAGAACGTTTAATTCTACTGAAGGTTGGTTATCCGCTGCCGTAGAGAAGGTTTCAGACTTCTTCGTAGGAATCGTCGTATTAGCCTCGATCAATTTTGTGAATACACCACCCATGGTTTCGATACCTAATGAAAGTGGCGTTACGTCTAATAATAAAACATCTTTCACCTCTCCCGTTAATACCCCACCTTGGATAGCAGCTCCGATCGCAACCACCTCATCTGGATTCACTCCTTTTGAAGGTTTTTTGCCAAAGAACTTCTCTACCTCCTCTTGAATACGTGGAATACGCGTCGAACCACCTACTAAGATGACCTCATCGATATCGGAGTTCGTGTAACCTGCATTTTTCATCGCACGCTTACAAGGTTCTAAGGTACGCTGGATTAAGCTATCGGCTAATTGTTCGAATTTCGCTTTTGATAAAGAACGTACTAAGTGTTTCGGGATACCATCTACCGGCATAATGTATGGTAGATTGATTTCCGTTGCAGCGCTAGAACTCAATTCAATCTTCGCTTTTTCAGCCGCTTCTTTTAAGCGCTGTAAAGCCATTGGATCTTTACGCAAGTCGATATTCTCGTCAGCGATGAATTCTTCTGCTAACCAGGTGATGATTACTTGGTCAAAGTCATCTCCACCTAAGTGTGTATCGCCATCTGTTGATTTTACTTCGAATACGCCATCGCCTAATTCAAGTACCGATACGTCAAACGTACCACCACCTAAGTCGAATACCGCAATCTTCATATCCTTACCGCCTTTGTCTACGCCATAAGCAAGAGCAGCAGCTGTAGGTTCGTTGATGATACGTTTAACTTCCAAACCAGCGATTTGACCCGCTTCTTTCGTTGCTTGACGTTCTGCATCATTAAAGTAAGCAGGAACGGTGATAACCGCTTCCGTTACTGTTTGGCCTAAATAATCCTCTGCTGTTTGCTTCATTTTTGTCAAAATCTGCGCAGAAATTTCTTGTGGCGTATATAGACGATCACCAATGCGAACACGTGGCGTATCATTATTTCCTTGCTCCACCGAGTAAGAAATCGTTTTAAGTTCAGAGCTAACCTCTGAATATTTTTTACCCATGAATCGCTTCACAGATGAAATCGTATTCTGTGGATTTGTAATCGCTTGTCTCTTCGCAGGATCACCTACTTTACGTTCGCCGTTCTCTAAAAATGCAACGATCGATGGAGTCGTACGTCTTCCCTCTGAGTTTGCAATAACGACTGCCTCGTTCCCTTCCATTACCGCCACACATGAGTTGGTGGTTCCTAAGTCAATTCCAATAATTTTTCCCATGATTATTTTTAAATATTTTGTCTGCATTTATACAAGGAATATGCCATACAAGATTGCCAAAGGCTTTTGTGACATATTGTCATCTTTTGATTTAAAATCAAAGAGCTAACGGAAAAAATGTCGATATATAGTATATTTGCAACGTATTAAATAGACAATTATGTCCGAATCAAAAGACTTTAATTGGGTAGAAGGCCCAGAACCGCATAGAGCCCGTACACGTGCTATAGTGAGAGCGCATCCAGAGGTGAAGAATTTAATAGGTAAGAATCCGATGACATTCGTTTGGATTTTGGCTTGTGTAGGTATGCAAATAGCCATGGCCTATTTTATTAAAGATTATCCATGGTGGGCGATTGTGGCAGTTGCTTGGATTTTTGGGGCATTCCCAACGCACACTTTATTTGTGTGTATTCACGAATCAGCTCATAATTTAATTTTCAAAAAGAATTCCTGGAATGTAGCAGCAGGAATCATCGCTAACTTTCCTTCCCTATTTCCTACAGCCATTTCCTTCAAAAATTTCCATTTAAAGCACCATGCTTTTCAGGGAGTACATGAATTAGATGCTGATTTACCGGATTATTGGGAGGCAAAATTGATTGATAATTATTTCATCGGAAAAATGATCTGGTTATTATTGTTCCCTTTCTTTCAAGGCATTCGTACCATGCGTTGTTTAGAATTAGCCGTATTTGATCGCCCGGTAATCATGAATATTATCGCTCAAATTGCTTTTGATGCAGTAATTGTTTATTTCTGGGGCTGGTCTGCATTAGCCTATATGGGATTAAGCTTCCTATTTTCTGTGGGATTACATCCACTAGGAGCACGTTGGATTCAGGAACATTTCTTAGTGTTAGACAAGAACCAAGAGACGTATTCGTATTATGGAAATCTGAACGGAATTAATATGAATGTGGGTTACCATAATGAACACCATGACATGCCCTCTGTGCCTTGGAATAATTTGCCAAAGTTAAAGGCAGCCGCTCCTGAGTTTTATGACAACTTAAAGTATCACACTTCTTTTGTGAAGCTATTCTTTACCTTCTTGTTTTCTCAAGAACTTGGTTTATATTCTCGTATTGCGCGTAAAGACCGTGACGGAGTTCCATTGACGGATCAATCGATGCCGGATATAGAACTCGTTAATAAAGCATAAGCTTTATTAAAAGCATAAAGAATAAAGCACAAAGAATAATGTTTGAATCGCCTTTGGCGATGAGTATTTGAAATATTCTTCACGAATCAATTAAAAAAGGGATCAATTTTTGATCCCTTTTTAAATACATAATTTATGCTTTGTGCTCTATGCTTTATACTTTACTAAGTATGAGTGGATTATTATGCACAAACACCGTCAACTCCGGTCCAGCCAAATTAGTAATCTCCACTCCCGATTTTTTCACAGCAATGTTTAATTGATTCGCGCGGAAGTTGATTTTGAAGGAGAATTCGTTCCATTGTTTTGGCAAGAATGGATTAAAATGCAAGGTGTGATCCTTTAAGCGCATGCCACCAAAACCTTTAATAATGGACATCCAGGTGCCCGCCATACTGGTAATGTGGCAGCCATCCTCTGTATCATTATTATAATCATCTAAGTCTAAACGTGCGGCACGTGTGTAGAATTCATACGATTTGTCTTCTTTGCCTAATTTAGCGGCTAAAATGCTGTGAACGCAAGGGCTTAACGATGATTCGTGTACCGTGATAGGCTCATAGAAATTGTAATTGCGCTCTAATTCTTCTAGGCTAAAATCGTCCTCAAAGAAATAAATTCCTTGTAATACGTCCGCTTGTTTAATGTAGCATGAACGAAGGATGCGATCCCAAGACCATTTTTGGTTGATGGGTCTTTCAGCAGTAATGGTATCTACTGGCGCGATTACCTTGTCTAAGAAACCATCTTGTTGCAAATAGATCCCCTGTTTTTCATCTCGTGGGAAATACATGTTTTCGATGATGTGCTGGAATTGCGTTATTTCCTCTTTAGTAAAGGCTGTTAACGTAATTTTGGCAGCAGCTTCTGAAGGGTAATTCTTTTGAATCTCTGTGTAAACTTCAAGCGTGTATTTTAAACACCAGGTGGCGATGTAGTTCGTGTACCAATTATTGTTAACGTTGTTTTCGTATTCATTAGGGCCTGTTACGCCTAGCATGACGTATTTCTGTTTGTCTTCCGACCAGTTTACGCGTTGAGCCCAGAAACGAGCGATTCCAACCAACACTTCCCAGCCGTACTCTACTAAGTGTTTGCGGTCGTCTGTGTAATTAACGTAGTCCATAATCGCATAGGCGATGGCTCCGTTACGGTGGATTTCTTCGAAGGTGATTTCCCACTCGTTGTGGCACTCTTCTCCGTTCATCGTCACCATTGGATAAAGGGCTGCGCCTTTGTTAAAGCCTAATTTGCCTGCATTTTCAATGGCGCGGTCTAATTGCTTCCAACGGTAGATTAATAGGTTTTTAGAAACTTTAGCTGGAGCTGTTCCTAAATAGAAGGGAATACAATAGGCTTCCGTGTCCCAATAGGTTGAACCGCCGTATTTCTCGCCGGTAAATCCTTTTGGTCCAATATTTAAGCGATCATCCTCACCTGTATAGGTTTGGTTCATTTGAAAGATATTGAAACGAATACCTTGTTGAGCGGATGCATCACCTGAAATGATGATATCATTGATGGCCCATTTGGTCGCCCAAGCTGCCGTTTGTTCTTCTAGCATTTGGTCAAATCCTTTCGCCGAAATACGCGCCAAGTAATCTGACGCAATCTTTTCAAAGGAAGCTGTTGGGTGATTCTCTGAGCTGATATTAACGGCATACTTGATGATGGTTAACTTTTCACCTTTCTTGGCTGAAAGCGTGTATGCAAGTTCACTGTATTTTTCTCGAGTTGTTGGGGTAGCTTTTGCGTCTACTTTTTGACCATTAGCTTGAATCTCGATTTGCTGAGCTGTGATGACTTCGAAGCCTGTTTTTTTGGTTTTGGACCAAACAAAATTCGAACCCACTTTTACCTCATCCCAGAATTTTTCATCGTAATTCGAGTCCTTATTCTTGATATCTCCATCGATAAAGGCTTTTACTTGAATGTCTTCGGTGAAGTTTAGCGGAGTGATAGAATAGGAAATAACACCTGATTCATCATCTGCCATGCTATTGAGGCGAATGGATTCGATGGCTACACGTTTACCGTTCGAAAGGGTGATTTCGCAGGTACGGAGGATATAACCCTCCTTCATGTTCAATTCACGGTAAAATGAATGGATTTCACTCGTGTGTAAATCGACCTCTACTCCACCGATCTGTATAGATAGGCCGTTCCAATTAGCGGCATTTAATACTTTGGCAAAATATTCAGGATAACCGTTTTTCCACCAACCTACGCGCGTTTTATCTGGATAATAGACGCCAGCTACATAATTTCCCTGAAGAGTTTTACCTGTGTAAGTCTCTTCAAAAGATCCTCTTTGTCCCATACGGCCATTGCCTAGAGAAAAAATGGATTCAGTGATTTCGTTGTAGGCAGGGTGGAATTGGTCCTCGATAACTTTCCACTCATCAATTTTAAGGTATTGCTTCATTCTGTTGATTAGGTAAATAGAATAACTTTACAAAAATAGATAATTGCAAATTTTGGACATTTCTGTGCTAAGCTGTTTCTTTAAAAATGGAGTAAAACAGCCGATTTTATTCCAATAAAATTTGGAATTACCTTGTTAGCATCGCTCAATACCGACGCTTCTCCTATTCCAATGACCTTCATTCCCCCATTTATCGCTGCTTCTACCCCAGCTTGTGCGTCTTCGAAAACGATACATTCAGCTGGCGAATAACCTAGTCCCTCGGCACCTTTCAAGAATACTTCTGGGTCTGGTTTGCTCTTGCTTACTTTATTTCCATCTATAATTAGATCAAACCAAGGCATTAATCCTGTCTTTTCTAGGATGATCTCCGCGTTTTTGCTGGCTGAACCTAAGGCTATTTTATAGCCTTCTTCTTTGATTTGACCTAAAAAATCCACCACACCTGGAAGGATTTCGGATGGATTCATATTCGAAATTAAGTGCAGGTAGTTGTCGTTTTTCTCTTTTAACCAAGTTTCCTTTTGCTCATCCGTAGCCGAATAAGAGGCCCAGTCCAAAATGCGATTCAATGATTCTACTCTGGAAACGCCTTTTAATTGTTCGTTTTGCTCTTCGGTTAATTGGTAGTTGAAATTCTCTCCTAGCATTTTCCAGGCTTGAAAGTGGTATATCGCTGTATCAACTAATACTCCGTCGAGATCAAAAAGGCAGGCTTTGTAAGACATATTTAGGTATGGATTGTTTTAAAGATTAGCAAAATTATTACATTTACATCTGCCAAAAAACCTTTTTCTGCTGTGCTAGACAGTTTATTTTAAATTATATGCGTAAATTTTATCTTGTTCTATTGTCCGCCTTCTTAATGTACCCCCTTATGGCTCAGAAAACCGTAAAAACTGATAAACATGTCGTTTACCAAATGATGTTCCATCTTTGGGGAAATCAAATAACAGATGTTAAGAGAAATGGTTCAGCTGCAGAGAATGGAGTAACGAAATTTAAAGATGTTTCTGCTAAAGGTTTGCAGGCTTTGAAGAAGAAAGGTTATTCTCATTTATACACGACGGGAATTTTAGAACATGCGACGATGGAGGATTTTTCCGCTTTTGGTTCGCCTTTAGATCATCCACAAGTAGTTAAAGGCCGCGCTGGTTCGCCCTTTGCGATTAAGGATTATTATGATGTGAATCCTTTTTTAGCTGATAAACCGGCAGAACGTATGCAAGAGTTTTCTGCTATGTTAAATCGTGTCCATCAAGCCGATTTAAAATTAGTCTTGGATTTTGTCCCTAATCACTTGGCTAGAGCGTATCATTCAGATCAGAAGCCGGCGGGAGTGGTTGATTTTGGCCAAAACGATAACAAAGACCTCTCCTTCTCTGCTTCCAATAATTTCTACTATTTACCAGGTACTCAGTTTACCATTCCGACGGGTGTGAATCCGCCAGTTCCGGTGACTGTTCCTTACATTGAAATTCCTGCGAAAGTGAGTGGGAACAATGTATTCTCCGCTCAACCTTCGATTCATGACTGGTTTGAAACGGTCAAGTTAAATTACGGTGTTGATCTTCAACACGGTAATCAGACTCATTTTGACCCGATTCCAGATACTTGGTTGAAGATGACGGATGTGTTAGTGTATTGGACCCAAAAAGGGGTGGATGGATTCCGTTGTGATATGGCTGAGATGGTGCCTGTGGAGTTTTGGGCTTACGCGATTCCTAAAGTGAAGGCAATTAATCCAGAAGCCGTATTTATCGCTGAAATCTATAATCCACAAGAATACCGGAATTACATTTTCAAAGGAGGATTTGACTATTTGTATGATAAAGTGGGTCTTTATGACGGTATTCGTCATATTATGGAAAAGAAACCTGGCGCGACTACGGCTGACATTACCCGTGTTTGGCAAAATGAATCTGGTGATTTTGCGAACCACATGTTACGTTTTTTAGAAAATCACGATGAGACTCGATTGAATTCACCAGGCTTTGCGGCATCTAATTTTTGGTCTACGATTCCTGGTATGGTTTTGACTGCGAGTATGCACGATGGACCTTTAATGATCTATTTTGGTCAGGAGTTTGGGGAGAAAGCACAGGAAATTGAAGGATTTAATGAGGCTGACGATCGTACCACGATGTTTGACTTCTACCGGGTGGATACACACCAGCGCTGGCTAAATGGCGGGAAATTTGACGGTGGTAAATTAACTGCGGCTGAAAAAGAAATTGATTCTTTTTATGGCGAATTGTTAGCGTGGATTAATTCGAGCGAAGTGATTCAAAAAGGAAAGTTTTTTGATCTTCAATACGCTCAAAATTCGGCCTATCCAAAAGATAAGGTGTATGCTTATTTACGCTATACAGATAAAGGTCGCAACTTAATTATTTGTAATTTTGATTCTGAGAATCACGATTTCAATATCGAAATCCCTACGTTAGCACTAGATATGATGGGAATAAAATCCTATACGCTTAAAACGTTCAAATCCTTTGTGCCTCCTGCAGCTGCGGCGGGGAAAGTCGAAGGTAATTTCATTCAAATTCCTTCTAATTCCGCAATCATTATTTCACTATAAAAACCTATGAAAACATTTACTAAGCCGCGTTTAAGCATCGGCCAAATCTTTAATATGAGTGTTGGATTTTTAGGAATTCAGTTCGGTTTTGCTTTACAGAATGGTAATGCCTCTCGTGTCCTTCAAAATTTCGGTGCTGATGTCGAGCAATTATCTTGGTTTTGGTTAGCTGCTCCATTAACCGGTATGCTTGTTCAGCCAATTATTGGTTTTTATTCAGATCGTACCTGGAATGGATTGGGTCGTAGAAAACCTTTCTTTTTAACCGGAGCAATTTTGGCTGCAACGGCCTTGTTTTTCTTCCCTCATGCGGGAGCATTGGCGAATTTTATCCCTCCTATGATCGTGGGTGCGGGTATTTTAATGATGATGGATGCTTCCTTCAACGTGGCGATGGAGCCATTTAGAGCATTGGTGGCAGATAATTTACCAGAGGAACAAAATACGCTAGGCTTTTCGATTCAAACTTTCTTGATAGGAATTGGAGCGGTAGTGGGTTCTTGGTTACCGTATATGTTTGGTAATTGGTTTGGTATTTCAAAGGTTGCTGCGGAAGGCCAAATTCCTGATAACGTGTTATATAGTTTCTATGTAGGGGCGGCTGTGTTTATTACTGCGATTGTTTGGACGATTGCCACAACTAAGGAATATTCTCCTGCAGAGCGCGAGTCGATGGGTTTTGAGGAAGAAGGTACTACCGATTCGATTTGGTCCGTTTTCCGTTACATCAAAGAAATGCCTTTCACGATGCGCCAATTAGGTGTAGTTCAATTCTTTTCTTGGTTTGCTTTATTTTCTATGTGGGTATTCTCCACTCCCGCGATCGCGCATCATGTTTATGGATTACCAATGGACGATCATAGTTCTCCTGAATTCCAAAATGCTGCGAACTGGGTAGGTATTATTTTTGGTGTTTATAGTGCTGTTTCTGCTGTTTATGCCATATTTTTGCCACGCATTGCTAAAGCCATTGGAAATAAAGCGACACACGCGGTTTCGTTAATTGCCGGTGGTTTGGGATTAATATCTATCTATTTTATTTCTGATCCACAGATGCTGATATTCAGTATGGTGGGTGTGGGAATGGCTTGGGCCTCTATTTTAGCGATGCCTTATGCCATTTTAGCTGGTTCCATTCCGATGTCTAAAATGGGCGTGTATATGGGAATTTTTAATTTCTTTATAACCTTACCTCAAATCGTAAGTGGTATCATTGGAGGATCTTTAGTGAAACACGTATACGGTGGTAATGCTATTTTCGCTATCGTGGTTGCGGGTTTCTTCTTTATAGCAGGTTCGATTAGCGTATTTTGGATTAAGGAAAAGGCTTAGTATGAAGGTCTGGGTATTTTTGCTTTTCCCTTTGATCGCTTTTTCTCAGCTAATTCCCCCAGCAGTTTTGCCTCGTATTCAAGCGGCCCGAGAAAAGCATAATCCTTTGTTGATTGCGGAGCAATTTTATGGCCTTCCCTATGCCTCTCATGCTTTATCAAAGGAAAATCCGGAGAAGTTTGTGGTGGATTTTTCTGGTTTTGATTGCGTAACCTTTGTGGAGAATGTGTGGAGTTTATACCGTTCCAAAGGAGTTGATTCTATATTCCTTCGTGAATTAGAGCGGATTCGTTATGCTAGAAAGCCTATTTCCTATGAAAATAGGAATCATTATTTAAGCGCCACATTTCTTCAAATGGAAGACAAAGGATTGTTTAAACAGGTTATTCCTCCTTTATACCGTGTTTTAGCGGTTAAAAATATTGATTTTTTGTCGCAATTTTTGGCTCCTAAAAAATGGATGATTGTGCTCCCTGATATTCAGAAAATGGAAAATGATTTAGGGCCGATGACTTATGTTCCTAGCGCATCCTTTTCTAAGGTGTCATCTTTTCTTCAATCGGGTGACGTTATAGCCTTCGTTTCAAAGCGGAAAGACCTTGATTACCAACATGTAGGCTTTATCCGCCATCTAAACGGTCAATATTATTTAGTCCATGCTTCTCAAGATCGCAAAAAAGTGTGTCAATCAGTTGAATCAATTTCCGTATATTTAAAGAATCATCCTTCCATGATAGGATTTAATGTCTTTAGACCAGAATATGTCCATTAAACAATACAATTTCGACCAAATTATTGATCGCCGCCAAACCCATTCGTTCAAATGGGATAACGTGACCTACCCTGCTCACTTAGACATGTTACCCATGCCAGTGGCAGATATGGATTTTCCGGTGGCAGATGAAATATTGCAGGCATTGGATCGTATTACGGATCACGGTATTTTAGGTTATTCTATTGTTCCTGAAACTTTAAAAACAGCGGCTCAGCATAAAATTGAACGCGATTATGCTTGGTCTACTTCGCTTGATTCACAAGTTTGGATTCCTGGTATTGTTCCCGGAATTACGGCTGCTTGCGCGGCCTTAACCAATGAGAAGGAAGGAATTATTAACGCGGTTCCTGTGTATCATCCCTTTCATTTAGTGGCTGGTTGGGTTAATTGCCCACTGATTACGTTTGAAATGATCAAGGAAGGCGATCGTTGGACTTATGATTTTGAAGATTTCGAACGAGGTCTTCAAAAAGGGCCGAAAGTTTTCCTTTTGTGTAATCCACATAATCCAGGTGGGACGATTTTTAATGAAACAGAAATCTTACGCATGGTGGAACTTTGTGCCAAATACAACGTAACTATTGTTTCTGATGAGATTCACGCCGATTTGCGCTTATATCCTCAGTCGAAACACATTTCGATTGGGCGATTTGAGAAACAACCCATCATTAGTTTCTTCGCTACATCTAAAGCATTTAATACAGCGGGTTTAGGTGGAGCAGTTGCTGTTATTCCAGATGCAGCACTTCGAGATAAATTTACCAAAGCATCCGCTGGCTTCTTCTCCATGCTTTTTAGACACAGTATTGAAGTGATGTTAGCCACCTATGCTCATGGGGAAGAGTGGTTAGCGCAGCTTCTGCCCTATTTACGTGCGAATCACGATTTACTTTTAGATTTTGTGCGTGTTACTCCAGGTCTAGCTATGCAGCCTCTTGAAGGGACCTATTTAGCCTGGATTGAATATGATGAAGCTTTATTGGGTGACTTCCAAAAGAAATGTTGGGATGCTGGTGTACACGTGTTGCGAGGAGAGCAATTCAAGGGTAAGAATTTTATTCGGCTAAATTTTGCATGTCCACGAGCGGTTCTAGAAAAAGCAATTGAACGCATGAAATCGATTACCAATGGCTAAGTTGTTGAAGTTTTTCTTGTTCATGCTATTGTTAGGCTTTTTAGCCTACATTTTCGTGTACATAGGAGAATTAGATGACAAGCCAGAAGAAACGGAGATAACAGATGTGGATGTGGTGAAGGCTTATGGAGATTCCCTAGCGCTCATTGCTGCAGATGATACCGTATCGAAAATGAGGGCTACTGCGCTGACATCTGCCTTTGAAGACTTTACAGTAACTGTAGACGCAGGAGCGATTCGACTGGAGAAAAGTCATTCAGTTCTTTTAGAAAAAAATGTATTGAATTTCAAGGCAACCTCAGTCTTGGCCACTGATTTGAATGGAAATGAAAAGCCAGAATTCTGGGTAGCCGGCTGGCAGGGTAAAAACTACCGAATCTTTGCTTTTGAATATGATAACCGGAAATTTCGGGACATTCGGTTTCCTACTATCATGGGACGGCAGCGGTTGGGATATATGGGGGCAGATAGTTTGTATTTAGAAAAGGCAGCCATTGTGCATTCTTTTGGCTATGAAAATGATCCTTATGCTGATATCTCTTCGGGGATTCGCGCTTGTTATTATAAATATGGAGCGGACGGCAGTTTTGTCCTCTCTAAAACCTTAGACCTAGAAAAAGAAGATGAGTAAAGTAGAATTGCGTTCGCAGCAGTGGTTTGGAAAGACCGGTAAAGATGGATTTATTTATCGAGCTTGGATGAAGAACCAAGGGATTCCAGATGATTATTTTCAAGGTAAACCGGTCATCGGTATTTGCAATACTTGGTCAGAATTGACGCCTTGTAATGCACATTTTAGGGAATTAGCGGAATTTGTAAAGAAAGGAATTATCGAAGCGGGTGGATTTCCGGTGGAGTTCCCAGTCATGTCTTTAGGCGAAACCTTAATCAAACCTACCGCCATGTTATACCGCAACTTAGCGAGTATGGACGTGGAGGAATCCATTCGGGCGAACCCTATTGACGGTGTGGTACTCATGTGTGGATGCGACAAAACGACTCCTTCTCTCGTGATGGGTGCTTGTAGTGTCGATTTACCAACCTTGGTTATCTCGGGTGGACCTATGATGAAAGGGAAATTTAAAGGGAAAGAAATTGGAACATCGGACGTTTGGCGTTTCGCTGAAGCTTATAAACTAGGAGAGTTAACGCAGAAGGAATTTATTGAAGCTGAAGCCTGTATGGCTAGAACGCCAGGTCACTGTGCGGTGATGGGTACAGCGTCTACGATGGCGACGATGGTAGAAGCTTTGGGATTAAGTTTACCTCAAAATGCGGCCATTCCAGCGGCAGATGTACGTAGAAAAGTTCTTGCACAGCATTCTGGACGTCGTATTGTAGAGATGGTGAATGAGGATTTGAAGATGTCCAAAATATTAACGCGTCCAGCCTTCGAAAATGCCATTCGCGTCAATGCAGCAACAGGTGGCTCGACCAATTTTGTTATTCACTTAACGGCTATTGCGGGTCGATTAGGCGTAGATTTAAAACTGGATGATTTCGATGAATTCTCTCGTAATATTCCGCTTTTGGCTAATATTCAGCCTTCTGGACAGCACTTTATGGAAGACTTGTATTATGCAGGTGGTCTTCCTGCTTTGATGAATCAAATGAAGGAACATTTGCATACGTCTATTGTGACGGTAAATGGTAAGACAGTGGGCGAAAATATTGATAATACGCCTATTTACGAGCCTTCCATTATTTCTACTTTTGATGCTCCGTTTAAACCGGATTCAGGAATAGCGGTAGTTCGTGGAAATCTAGCACCCAATGGTGCTGTCTTGAAACCATCTGCAGCCTCTAAAGCACTATTTAAACACCGAGGAAAAGCCGTTGTTTTTGAAAATATTGAAGATTACCATGCGCGAATTGATTCTCCTGAATTAGAAGTCGATGAAAATTCGGTGATGGTCTTGAAGAATGTGGGGCCTAAGGGGTATCCAGGGATGGCAGAGGTAGGTAATATGGGAATTCCCAAGAAGTTGTTGGAAAAAGGAGTCAAAGATATGGTTCGTATTTCTGATGGTAGAATGAGTGGTACGGGTTTTGGTACGGTTATTCTTCATGTTTCTCCTGAATCCGCCGCCGGTGGACCATTAAATTGGGTTCAGAATGGGGATTACATTGCCTTAGACGTCGAAAATAGAACGATAAATTGGGAAATTTCAGAGGAAGAATTAGCGGCTCGTAAAGTAGCACAACCTTTTGAGAAGCCTAAAACGATTCGTGGTTATGTAGGTCTTTTTATCGATCACGTAGAACAAGCGGATCAAGGAGCTGATTTCGATTTCTTGAAAGGCGGATCAGGTTCGATTGTAACCCGCGATTCGCATTAGTATGAAAGTGTATATCGTCACCGGAGCTGGTCAAGGGATCGGGCATCAAATTGCACAGCAATTGATGGCGGAGGGGCATTTAGTGGTCATGAATGACATTGATTCCACTCTTTTAGCTGGACCTTATGCGAAGGCCGGTGACGTTAGTTCTTACGAGTTTATCCAAGAGTTAGTGGCCTATGCGCAAACATTACCCGGTGATTTAGCTGGTTGTGTCTGTAATGCAGGAATGACTACTTTTGGTAGTTTTTGGGATTACAGTCCAGCCTCTATGAAGTCTTTATTGGATTTAAATATTCAAGGGACTTTTTTCTTGATTCAAGAAGTAGCAAAAGCCATCCGTAAAGCGGGGAATCCAGGATCTATTGTGGTGACATCTTCTGTCACAGGACATCAGGCACATCCGGATTTAGCGGCGTATGGGATGACAAAGGCGGCTTTGAATCAATTAGTTCAAAACTTGGTCATCGACCTCTCCCCTGTCCAAATTCGTATTAATGCGGTTTCACCTGGTGCTACGATGACCGAAAGAACGGAGAAAGATGCGAATTATCTGCAAGAATGGAGTCGACTAACGCCGCTAGGTAAACCTGCTGACGTTAAAGATATTTCAGAGGCTGTTTGTTTCTTTTTGAGTGATAAGACTAAACACATCACAGGTCAAACATTAATCGTGGATGGAGGTTGGACTAGTGTAAGCCCCCCACCTAATGCCTAAGACCAGGCCTTTTCTAAGAAGTCAAGCCAGTTTTGGTGGCAGAATTTGACGATATCCTCGTCAGAAAATCCACGTTTCAATAGCAATTCAGGTAGTTTTTGTAAATCAGCAATGGTCTCCACGTCTGCTGGACATTGTTCTCTTCCGAATCCTCCATCTAAATCGGTGCCCAATCCCACGTGATTCGTATTTCCTGCTAGGTCGCAAACGTGGACTAAATGATCTATAAGTGTATTTAAGGTAACGTTTTTATTCAATGGCGTAGATTCCCCTCTCACCCAACCTGGAACCATCATCCAAGCGTCCATCGGCATGCCAATCACCGCTCCTCGCGAAATAATCTCTTTCAATTGTTCATCACTGAATTGACGATTATGATCCACTAAGGCACGGCAATTTTGATGACTAGCCCAAACGGGACCTTGGTGGTATTCCATCGCCTCCCAAAAACTATCATCACATAAATGCGTCGCATCCAAAATGATCTGTAGATCCATCATCTTACGCAATAAATCACGTCCACTTGCGCCCATCCCGCCCGTGGCATTCGTACCTTGTGCATAACGTCCCGGACCATAATGGGCGGGACCTAAGGCACGTAAACCAGACGCGTAGGCTATTTCTACATACTCTAATGAAACGATAGAATCAGCTCCCTCTAAACTCAAAATATAGCCAATTGCATGTTTATCAGCTTCCCATTGCGTTAAATGATCGTTTAATTCGGATCTATTTCGAATTGGACGAAGATCCCCAGTTCTTTCTAGTGCTTTGTAATAGGCTAATTGACCTTGTGTTTGTGCCCAAGCTTGTTCCGGACTATTCCAGCCGGGTAATGTGGAGTCAGGGGCCACATAGCGAGCGATTTGAGTGGCAACGACGATGCCTACATTTCCTTTTCGTAATTCGTCTAAACTTACGGTTGCATTGCCACGATCAGGTTTATCCGTTAAATGCTTTTCGCGATCATTGATCTCTTTAATAGGAGCGCGCAAGTCTCGATTCCATTCAAGCGCGTTCATACTTAAATCTAAATGGGCGTCGATTAATAACATAGTCTGCGATTTCTAGCTTTCACTTCCCATAAACCACCATCAATGACCTGAAGATGGGAATGTAGATTAACCGTAGGGCAAATATGGTATGGAATCATTCGGACGATTTCACCTATAGTGTAAGCTGAATTATCACCTACTTCTACAATTCCGTGTTCTTCGCTTTGGGACTTTAAAACCCAATTAGGATGATCCAGGAAGCGAACGCGATTATCAATCGGGTTTTCTGATGCCACTGATTTATGGCCTAGATCGAGGCAAATAGTCGTATCTGTGGGTTTTGAGATAATTCTAGCGATAATCTCTACTCCAAATTCAAAGGTGTTTTCTGGAAATAGTGCCGCATAACCTGCATCGAAAAAGATAAAAGTTCCTGGACTGCACGTAAATTGGGGATTTTTGTGGTGCACGAGGAAACTAGGGGTTCCAGATACAACTAATTCTAGATCAGAACGGTTAAAGCGCTCTAGTAGCTCATAGAAAGAAGTAAAATCTGTTTCTACGTGTTTGGCACGATCTTCGTATACCTTATCTCTAATATGACCATCATAGGCGTGTAAGCCGGTCAAAGTGACATTAGGCAAAGTTTCTAAATGTTGAATTAAAGCCAAAGCTTTAGCAGGTAAAATACCCGTGCGATTCATCCCCATATTGAGGTCTACATAAACTCCTGCTGAAAGGTCCGTAAAAATACGATTCAGCTCGGAAGCAGCAAAAGCATCATCTACGATAGAGGAGAATTTTGTTTTAGGATAATGGGAGACTAATGCTTTAAAACGGTCCAAATTAGGTCCGATCAATTGCATGGAAATAAGCACGTCTGGCGCTTCTGAAAGCGCTAACAGTTCCGCTTCGGCGATAGTAGCACATTTAAATTTGGTGATTCCCGCTGCTAATAATAAGTCGTTTCCTTCTTTTGTTTTATGTGTTTTGATGTGCGGACGCAAGCGTGCAGGATTACCATCCACCATTTCGATGACTTTGGCAATATTACGTTTTACCCGATCAGGATATACGATTAATCCCGGGCTTTCAAAGGTGTCCAAATTTCTCATGAAATCGCTCGATCTAGGTGAACATAGCCCCCATCTACGTGGATGATTTGTCCGGTGGTATGACTTGATTTAGGAGACATCAAAAATGTGACCATATCGCCTATTTCTTCTTTTGTGGTCATACGTTGACCTAAAGGTATTTTGCTGGTAATGCTGGCTAATTTTTCCTTCGGATTTTCTAACGTCTCAATCCATTTTTCATACATAGGCGTATAACATTCAGCCACGATGACCGAATTCACTCGAATGTTATAATCACGCAATTCTAGCGCCCATTCACGTGTTAAGGCATTGCGTCCGCCATTTGAGGCTGCATATCCGGAAGTTTTACCTTGGCCAGTTTCAGCCGTTTTTGATCCGATATTTACGATAGCTCCTTTGCTTTTTTTCAAATAAGGCAACACCGCTTGAGCCATTAAATAATAATGGGTCAAATTTGCGTTAATGGATTGAATGAATTTCTCGTAATTACCTGTTTCAAGGCCTACACCGTCATTTAAACCGGCATTATTAACTAATCCATCAATTTTTCCAAACATCTTGGCTACTTTATCAACTACTTGTTGACATTCGGACGGATTACTTAGATCGGCCACAAAAGAGAATGCTTGTCCACCAGTCGCTTGAATTTTTTCGATACATCTTTGATTATCTGCCTCGTTACGGCCCACTATGGCAACCATAGCAGATTCTAAGGCCAAAGACTCTGATATTCCTTGCCCAATTCCTTTGGCTCCACCTGTCACAATAATCACTTTCTCTCTTAATCCTAAATTCATAGTGTCTCTAATTGATAAAATTCGATAGCGTTCTGATAGTAAATTAGTTCTTTTTCTGACGCGTTTAAACCTTTAAGCGCTTCTTGAAATGAGGTAACCCAGCGTTCTAACGTTGAATTTACTAAAACAACCGGATAATCACTTCCGATAAGTAGTCTCTGTGGACCAAAAACGTTTAAAGCCACCTCCACAATCTCATTTACTTGATCCTGTGTCCAAGACTCATCTGCTGCCTCCGTCACAATCCCTGAAATTTTAGCAGAAACGTGTGATAAATTAGCGAAAGCTTGAATTTCCTTCTTCCATTCTTGGATATTCCCTGATTTTAGTGGGGCTTTGGCCAAATGATCTAACACGATTTTTTGCTCATCGCAAGTCTCACAAAAATCAATGGCCGATGTAATTTGATGCGGATAAATCAATAAATCATAGCTTAAGTCAAAGCTAGCGAGTGTTTTGACACCCCGGATGAACTCTTTCCTTGCTAGAAAATTGGGGTCTTTTTCCCCCTGAACAATATGTCTGAAGCCTTTGATGGCCTCAAATTGGGAGAAATAAGCCAGTCGATCTTCGATATTTGGACTTTGTAAATCCACCCAACCCACAACTCCTTGAATGAATTCGTTTTGTTCGGCAAGTGCCAATAGAAACAAGGTTTCTTCTTCTGAGGAATCAGCTTGAACAGCTACACAACCTGTAAATCCTTGGTCTCTAAAAAGTGGTTCGCTGTAGTTTGGGTAAAAATCAGCCCGAAGAACGGACATCTCTGGAGTTATCCAGGTATCCCGTTCTTCGTTGTAATTCCAAAAATGTTGATGTGCATCAATCATCCCTGATAGGCTATCGCTGTTTGTTGTTGTTCCCCTAAGCAATCCATTCCTAAGGTAACTACGTCTCCTGGCTTTAAATAGATCGGTGGATTGAATCCTAAACCTACACCGTGAGGTGTACCTGTGCTTATTACATCCCCTGGCAGTAAAGTCATAAATTGAGAGATATACGAAACCACTTGGGGAACGTTGAAGATTAATTGGTTGGTGCTACTCGTTTGGAAACGTTTCCCATTGACATCTAACCACATATTTAAGGCATGTACGTCTTTTATATCTTCTTTTGTAGCTAAATAGGGTCCCAAAGGCGCAAAGGAATCACATCCCTTCCCTTTTGACCAATTTCCACCACGTTCTAATTGATATTCACGTTCAGATAGATCATTGTGCAAGCAATAACCCGCCACATAATCGTAGGCCTCGGCTTCAGAAACATAAGAGGCCTTTTTACCGATCACAATGGCTAATTCAACTTCCCAATCTGTCTTTGTCGAGTTCTTGGGGATAATGATGTCATCATTTGGTCCTGAAAGGGCTGTCGTGCTCTTGAAGAATAAAATGGGTTCCTTCGGGATCTCTGCTCCAGTTTCTTTGGCATGATCCGCATAATTTAATCCGACACACACTATTTTACTCGGTCTAGCTACGCAAGAACCTAAACGACCGGAAATGACTGGGAAATCGCTGGGGTTTAGTTGAGCTAATTCTGCTAAGCCATTCTGTTGAAAAAAGGATTCGTTGAAATCTGTAAAACGAGATGAAACATCATAATAGACCCCATCTTGGTAAATACAGGGTTTTTCAGCCCCCTCTTTTCCGATTCTTGCTAACTTCATGCTATAATTTTTTAATAACGTCCCACATCGTATCAGCTAAAAACTGATTACCTGTTTCATTTAAGTGAACACGGTCAGAAGTTAAGATGCCTGACGCCTTGTTTTCGATGTTGTTTTTAGACTCGTAATCCATAAAGGCTTTGCGTAAATCGATCAATTGTACGCTATTGTCTTTAGCGATTTTCTTGATGATGGCTGAATAAGCATTTAAGTCACCATCGTTTTCGTTTGAGTTATCAAACTTTTCTCCGATCACTGTAGGTGTACAGATAACTACTTGAGCATTAGCTTTTTGAATCTTCTTAATTAAAGCATTATAGAATCTTTCAAACTTGTCCGCATCCGTTCCTGTACGTGAACTTGTTTTATGCCAAACATCATTAATGCCGATGTAAATAATGACTAAATTGGGATTTTTAGCCACCACATCTTCTTCATGACGCAAGTATAAATCATATACTTTATTGCCACCAATACCGGCACCGATCAGTTCATATTGATTAGAAAGACCTTGAGCGGCAATCATTTCGGTCATTTTGGTAATATACCCACTCTTTCCTACTCCCGCTTGAGTGATTGAATCTCCAAAGAAAATAATACGCTTAGGACCGTCTTTCTTGAATGAACTCAAAGAGGTTCCCAAAACTAATAACAGGCAAATCAGTTGTTTTTTCATAGGTTTAGTTGTTTAGATAAATGAATCCACCGTCAATTGGATAATCACAACCTGTGATAAATGCGGCTTCATCGGAACATAAATATAAAGCTAAATGTGCAATTTCTTGTGGTTTAGCCATTCGACCAATGGGTTGAGTAGCAGAAAGTTTCTCAAACATTTCTTTTTGCTGGTCTGGGTAGTTTTTGGCAATAAACCCATCCACAAACGGCGTATGGACTCTTCCTGGTGAAATACAGTTGCAACGAATCCCTTGTTTTACGTAATCTTTAGCCACCGATTGAGTCATCGATTTAATGGCTCCTTTTGTCATCGAATACCCAAAACGATCTGGAATTCCCACCGAGGCTGCCACCGAGGCCATATTTAAAATAACCCCCGACTTCTGCACAATCATAGCTGGAATAAAAGCATACATACAATGGTAAGCCCCTTTTACATTGACATCAAAGATGCGTTGGAAGTCTGTTGGATTCGTTTTCTCCAAATTCCCAATCTGTGGAATCCCCGCATTATTCACTAAGATATCTATCGTTTTTAACTTTGCGGCAATCGCCTCTACTGCTTCTAGTGAAGTTATATCAGCCTGATGAAAGGTGATTTCAGCCGGCATAGAGTTAACAGATGGTTTTAAGTCCAATACATGCACTTCTGCCCCTTGTGCTAAAAACGTAAGAGCGATCGATTCTCCGATGCCGGAGCATCCGCCGGTGATGAGGACTTTTTTGTTTGTTAGTTTGAACATGTCATTTAGTTGTCAGTGGGCAGTTATCAGTAGTCCGGAGGGGAATGAGTCCGAAGTCCGGAGGATTCGCATCTACTATCTATCCTCTATAATCTATACTATCTTATCTCCTTTATTCTTTGTGCTCTATTCTTTATTCTTTATAAAGACACCCCTCTCCTCCAGAACATAAAGTCATCTTGTCCCAGATCCATCGCTTTCGTATTAATCTCTCCCGAGGCTAATTGAATGATGTATTCTAAGACTTCTTCTCCCGTTTGTTCCACTGTTTTTTTGCCCGAAATAATGGGACCACAGTCAATATCAATAATTTCAGGAAGCTTCACAGCTAACTTTGTATTCGTTGATAACTTCACCATGGGGCTGATTGGATTACCTGTGGGGGTTCCTAGGCCAGTCGTAAATAATTGTATCGTTGCTCCAGCACCAGCCATACCAGTTGTGGCTAAAACATCATTACCAGGCGTACAGACAAGGTTTAAACCTTTCTTGGTTACATATTGTCCATAGCCTAAAACATCTTCAATAGGTGAAGAGCCAGCTTTTTTAGCAGCTCCTGCAGATTTGATTGCATCTGTAATTAAGCCATCTTTAATGTTACCTGGAGATGGATTCATATCAAATCCTGCACCTACTAATGCGGCACGTCTTGCATATTCACGCATTAAGAAACCGAAATTATCAGCGATTTCTTTAGTCACTGATCTATTTTGAAGTTCTTGTTCGACACCACATAATTCCGGGAATTCAGCGATCATCACGGTACCACCTAGACCTACGACTAAGTCTGCGGTATGTCCAATAGCTGGATTTGCGGAGATTCCAGAGAAACCATCTGATCCACCACATTTAACACCTACGCGTAATGCGGATAAGGGAGCCGGTTTACGGGTTTGTTTGTTGATTTCCACTAGACCCTTAAATGTCTGTAAAATCACTTCATTTAACATATTCTCGACTCCACTCCCATTATCTTGCTGTTGCTCAAAGATGTATAATGGTTTGGAGAAGTTCGGATCTTTCTCTTTTAGTTTTTCTTTAAATACCTCAATTTGAGAATGCTGGCATCCTAAACTTAAAACGGTGATTCCACCTACATTGGGATTGAGGCAATATCCCGCTAACAAAGCGCATAGATTTAAGGAATCATCTTTGTTTTCGCCGCAACCGCTTTCGTGCGTTAAGAATTTGATACCATCAACGTTAGGAAATTGGGCCGATTTATGAACCAATACCGAAGCAGAAGAAGCTGTATCTATTTCTAGCGCTTTCCCTTCAGCTAGTTGTTTTCCTAATTGTTGGACCTTTTGAGTGAATGGGTCCATTTTTTGGAAGCCCAAACCATTTAAGAAGGCGTTCTTTAATAATTCGATATTTCTGTTTTCGCAGAAAACTAAGGGAATAACTAACCAATAGTTTTGAGTACCTACTTGACCATCTGCGCGGTGGTAGCCATTAAATGTTCTGTTTTGGAATTTTGATACATCAGGCGCTGTCCATTCATATTCCTTTTGTTTTCCGACAAAATCAGTGGCAGCGTGATGTAAATTAAACGTATGAATGAGCCCTCCTTTGGGAATATCTTGACTAGCAAGGCCTACTAAAACTCCATACATGGTTGCTTTACCCTCTTTAGCTATAGCTTCCGTGGTGAACTTATGTTTAGCAGCAATATCATCTTGAAGCGTGATTTCATTCCCGTTATGCTGGATAACAGTTCCTTTAGGAAGATCTTGTAAGGCAACGAGTAAATTGTCAGTCGGGTTAATTTGTAAGAATGTTTGGCTCATTTTGTTAAGTTAAAAATAGGATGGGCAAGCACCCATTTGGCTCCTTGAGGAGTTCCTGGGATTGTTTTTTGGTAATTCGACATTAAGGTTTCCCATGCTTGTACAGCTGGGTTATCGGCATCCATTTTCGCTTTTTGGGAAAAATTAAAATCATCATTCGCAAGTATTTCCATGCAAAGCCGATTTTCAAAGCGAAACATTTTCATCGATTCTATACCGGATGCTAGTATACTCTCCTGAATTTCAGTAGGGATTGATTCGTGGTATTTTTCATATTGACGAATCAATTCAAGATCATCTATAAGGTCTAAAAGTAAGATGAAGCGTTGCATTAGTCTTTTATTTCAAATCCTTTAAAAGCAAAATAGATAATATAGGCAAAGCACAATAAAGGTATACTCAGAGCCGCTACGGTGCTTATTTTAAACAAAGAGGCAGTGATTGGTGGAATAATTGCTCCTCCTACAATCGACATGATAATTAAAGAGGAAGCGAGTTTAGATCCATCACCTAAACCTTTACAAGACAAAGCAAAAATGGTTGGAAACATAATTGATTGAAAGAAATAAACAGCGATTAATGATACCAGTGCTGATAATCCCCCGCCAAACATGGCAACAACAACCGAAATTACCGCTCCAATTGCATAATAACCTAATACTTTGTTAGAGGCAATTTTGCCCATTAAATACGTTCCAATAAATCTACCTAATAGGAATAAAATAAAAGCAAATGAGGCATGGAAACTAGCAATTTGCGTCGGACTCATTGTTTCTGAGATTTGGTAGATTTTATCCACAATCCAGAGATTATCGTCTTTAGCTAAATCTAATTTTAAATCAACAAAATTTCCCCAAAGTGAAACCTGAGCTCCTAGATTTAAAAATTGCGCAATAATACCTAATACCAAATGTTTTCTTTTTAATAAACTACCAATCGTCACATTAGAAGTAGACTCTTCAGCGGATTGCAATTCCGGCATTTTTGTGAATACAAATAATAATGCAACTAATGCGACTACGACACCGATGATGACATATGGCATTTGCACGGAGGCTGCTTGGCTTACTCTGATGGCCTCAGCCTCAGCAGCTGGTAAGGCTTGAATCATTTCTCGTGAATATTCTTTATCTGAAAATATGAATAATCCACCGATAATGGGTCCTAGTATGATACTCATTCCATTGAAGGATTGAGCTAAATTTAATCTAAAATCGCCTTTTTCAGGGTCTCCTAAAACAGTTACGTATAAATTTGCTGCCGTTTCTAAAAAAGCAATTCCTGAAGCAATTAAGAAAAGGGCTGCTAGGAAAAATCCATAAACTCTAATTTCCGCAGCTGGATAAAACAAAAATGAACCGGCTGCATAAAGCACTAATCCCATTAGGATTCCTGCCTTATACCCCATCTTCTTCATCACATATCCTGCGGGTAGTGCCATAGCAAAATAGCCAAAATAAAAGGCAGTTTCTACAATATTGGCTTGCCAACGTTGTAGATCAAGAGCAGTTTGGAATTGTTTAACTAAGGAGCCATTTAAACTATTAGCTAGACCCCATAAAAAGAATAAGCTCGTAACTAAAATAAGTGGTATCGTATAGGAAACTGATTCAGAATTCTTTACTGTAGGTTGATCTTGGTTTAGAGGTAATGCCATATAGATTTTTTATATAAAAGTAAAAACACTGCTTAATTTACCTCCTTTTATTTAATTTTATTGCAAACCTAATTAACATAATGAGAAATTTACTTTCCTGCCTCCTATTGCTGTTTAGTATGAGTCTTTCAGCACAGATTAAATCGCCTGATGAATTTTTAGGCTATCCAATGGGTACTAAATTCACCTATCATCATCAGATTGTTGCTTATAGTCGTTATTTAGCTTCACAAAGCAATGGATTAGCTCAGTGGCAAGTATACGGTCAAACAAATGAGGGACGTGAACAAGGCCAAATGATTATCGCCAATCTCCCTTCAGGTGTTAGTCTTGAACAAGTGCAACAAAATCATCAAAAACGAATTCAGGGAGAGAAAGCTGATCCTTCTCTCCCAGTCATCATTAATTTATCATTTAATGTGCATGGAAATGAAGCGGCTGGTAGTGAGGCGGCTTTAAATACTTTGTACTCCTTGATTTCTAAATCCAACAGATCCATTTTTTATGTCATTTTGATTGATCCTTGTATTAATCCAGATGGACGAGATGCCTATGTAACGCAATACAATCGTAGAAATTTTATTTCTGGAGGTAATTCGGATCCTAATGATCAAGAGCATTACGAAGGGATTACTTCTGGACGTTATAATCATTTTTCATTCGACTTAAACCGTGATTGGGTTTGGCAGACACAAAAAGAAACGCAGCAACGTTTGAAGTTTTATCGTTCTTGGATGCCCATGATGCATGCGGATTTTCATGAACAAAGTTTCCAGCACTCCTATTATTTCCCGCCAGCGGCAAAACCCTATTTAAACTTCATTGCTCAGTCGACTAAGGATTTGCAGGAAAGCGTAGGTAAATCTTTTGCAAAGCTTTTTGATGAAAAGAAATGGCCTTATTTCACTTCTGAAGTGTACGATTTATTATATCCTGGTTACGGAGACACCTACCCTGTTTTGAATGGTGCTTTGGGCATGACTTTAGAGCAAGGAGGAATTAGGGGTGGGTTAATTTCTGCTAAGAGTGATGGTGATACAATCTCTCTGGTTGATCGGGTGAAGCATCATACAGCTTTGGCCTTAAACTTAGTAGAATGGTCTCTTACTAACGCAGAGAGTTTGAAAGCATCATTTTATGGTGTTCATGATAAGTCTAGATCTAATCCTTCGAATAAGTACGCATACTATTTTGTTCCTGAAGAAGAATTGGTGAAAGGTCAAGAATTTAAACAATTGCTGTTAAAGAATAATATATCTTTCACTTATACAGATGTAGTTAAAAGTGTTCCTGCCTATGAGTATACCTCTATGAAGCAGGTAAATTTGCCTTTAAATAAGTATGGATTACTTATTTCCGCAAAACAACCATCGGCACCCTTAATTCAGGCTTTATTGGATCCAACAATCGCTTTGGAGGATTCTCTAACGTATGATATAACGGCGTGGAACCTGTTTCAATTAAATGGGCTCAAAGCCTTTGGACTGAATGAAAATGTTTTTGGACCATCTAAGAATCTACCGGATGGTAAGCAGTCTCTGCCAAATGAAAAGCAATTAGCTTATCAATTCGCAATAGACGAATACAAATCAAGTCAGGAATTAATTAAATATGCCATCGATATGGGCGCACTAGTGACCTATAATGATGCGTTAAATAAGTCAGGAATGGTTACGATCACTAGTTTAAAATTAACTGATTTACAAAGGGCTGAATTAATAAAGTTTGCCACTAATCGTTCAATTCAACTGAATGGTTTAAACACGTTCAAATCAACAGATAATTATGATCTAGGTTCAACTCATTACAAATCTGTATTTGTTCCTAAAATTGCTGTCATAGTTGATCCAGCTAATGATGTTAATCAACAAGGTGAAATCGCTTATTTTTTAACCCAGAAATATGGATTTAAACCTTCCTTCATCGCTGCGACACAATTATTCAAGTCGAATCTGTTTAATTACACGCACATCATTTATCCAGATGGCAAGCATGCTGCCCTCTCGAATACGAATTCGATTTTATTAACTGATTGGGTGAAAAAAGGTGGTAAACTGATTTTAATGGAGGGTGCTCGGAAAATTATTGAGGATAAAGATTTAATAGCTAAAGAAGATACAGCTAAACATACGTCTACTTATGCGATGCGTGAAAGGGCTGAGTTGTCTAATACCTCTTCGGGGAATATATTACAAGTGGACGTAGAGAAGACTCACCCCTTGGTTTCTAGAATAAATGAAGCTTCTATGTATATCTTAAATCAAGTATCTGATTTTGTTAAGCTGCCTAAAGATTTTACACCTGTACTTAAAACCTCATCAAAGCCTATTATTATGGGATTTGTAGGATCAAATAAGAAAGCCCAATTAGCCAATTCTTTGTTATTAGGGGTTAAAGAGGTGGACAAAGGTAAAATCATTTGGTTTGGTTTTAACCCCTTATTCCGTGCGATTCCTAATCAAGGTCAAACTATTTTCGAAAACTGCTTCCTTTATACTGAATTCTAATGAAACGATTCACCCTATTATTTACTTTAATAAGCTATTCGCTATATTCTCAAAAGGTGGCTCCCGTCTACCCTATTCCTTCTGCAAAGCAACTAGCCTGGTCGGATTTAGAATATTATGGTTTCATTCATTTTAATATGAACACATTTACGAATGTGGAATGGGGTGAAGGTAAAGAAAGTCCCTCTTCATTTAATCCGAGTGCTTTAGATTGTAACCAATGGGCTCGAATAGCTAAGAAAGCCGGTATGAAAGGTTTAATTTTGACAGCTAAGCACCATGATGGATTTGCCCTCTATCCATCTAAATATACCACACACTCTGTGGCTAAGTCCCCATGGAAGAATGGAAAAGGCGATGTTGTTAAAGATTTATCTGAAGCCTGCCGGAGATATGGATTAAAGCTCGGAATCTATTTATCGCCTTGGGATCGTTTTCACCCGGCCTATGGAACGGATGATTATAACCAAGTGTATGCCAAAATGCAGGAAGAGTTGTTAACTAATTACGGTCCTATTTTTGAGTTTTGGTACGATGGAGCGAATGGTGAGGGTCCGAATGGCAAGAAACAAGTATATGATTGGAATTTATTTCATTCAATAGTGAATAAATACCAACCGAATGCGGTACAATTTTCAGATGCTGGGCCAGATATTCGATGGGTAGGAAATGAAAGTGGCTATGCATATGATACCATGTGGAGTCCCATTCTACGTGACAAGATTTATCCAGGGTGTCCTGATTTTGACAATTATAGAAATGGTCAAGAAAATGGGACACATTGGGTTTCTCCTGAAGTGGATGTATCTATTCGACCAGGTTGGTACTATCATCCGGATCAGGATGATAAAGTTAAGAGTCCCGATTCTTTATTAAAGATTTATGCTGCTTCGGTAGGTCGAAACGCGAATCTATTATTGAATATTCCGGTAGATACGCGTGGTTTGATTCATGAAAATGATTCAGCTTCTTTGATGGGATTTGCAGCGATTCGGGCAAAGTCGCTTGTTAATCTTTTAAAGAAAAATGCAAATGATCCCTTATTCGATGGCAAGAATTCAACTTTTTGGATGGCATCTCCAAGAAAGAATGAAATTATGGTTGAATTGAAAACCCCTTTAAGCATAAATACCATTCTATTACAAGAACCTATTGCCTTAGGCCAGCGAGTAAGCAGCTTTGAAGTAGAATTAGTAGATGATGCAGGGAGAAAGGAAGTGATCAAGGCTGGCACGATTGGACACAAGCGAATGATCACATTTAAGGAGCGTAACTTAAAAAGCTTCCAAATTAGATTTACAGGATCTAGAGGTCCCGTATTAATTTCTAATTTAGAAGCTTACCGTTTTATTTCAACACGTAACGAACCGCTTTTCCAGTAAAGGTAAATCCATTAGCTGTCTGTGTGCTATAAACAGAATATTTGACGTCAATTAGTGCGGTTGCACCTAAATCCATGGCCTTTTCGACCATTTGACGAAGTATCTCCTGCTTTTTATCTTGGTGGTTACCACGGTAAAGCATTTTGCCATTTTGAGTCTGCTTGTCTTCTAATAGAACTTCACCAGACATTTTTATTGTTTCAATGTCCTCATAACTTTGCTTAGGAGTTTCATTGAAATAGACTACATCAATATCGTATTTAACAGGTATTTCGAAACCCAATCCATCATGGCGTTCGACTCCACCATTTTTAAAATCATTCGAATAATACGAAGTCGGCTTAACATGTTTAGAACATCCAACCACAGCTAATACAAGAAGAAGCTTACATGCTTTCTGAATCATAGATTAATACTTTATCCCAAAGGTGGGCACAATTTTTGATGAATTCTAAGTGAATTGGAGCAGTTTGGTAATAATCATGTCCCTTCTCTTCTTCGAATGTAGTTAATAAACAATAATCATATGAACGGTCGATGACGGGACGATCAGTTTTAGCCGGTTTACCTACGCTAAATACATCCACCGTTTCAATATCCGCAAGTGATTGAACCCCTTCCTCAAATAAGTCGATATCCTCCTTACTTAAACCTTTTTTTAACCAAAAATTTACAACGTGTACAAACATAGTATATTATTTATTTAAACCTTCTTGTAGACTAATTTGTGCTAATTTTTGTCCTAACTCAGCGGATGCGCTAGCTAATGGCATACGAACCTGAGCACCAAACAAACCTTGATTCTCTAATAATTTCTTCACTCCTACTGGATTCCCCTCTTCGTACAAATACGGATCGATGGTTAGAAATTTGCCTAATTCTTTTTGGGCTGAACGATAATCCCCTGCCAAAGCCTGGTGAATCATCGTGGTAAATTGTTGTGGAAATGCATTCGCAATCACGGACATAACACCCACACCTCCAATAGAAATAATAGGAACGGCTTGAACATCATCTCCAGAAATAAGTAAAAAATCGTCTGATTTGTGGTAAGCAATCTCCATGCATTGCTCGATAATGCAAGATGCTTCTTTAATACCAATAACATTTTTATGTTCTGAAAGCTTTAATACCGTTTCAGCGGACATATTAATCCCTGTTCTACCTGGAATATTGTACATGATTACAGGCACTGGACAAGCATCTGCAATTGCTTCATAATGAGCAATGACACCTCTCGCACTTGGTTTATTGTAATAAGGACAAACAGATAAAATGGCATCAATACCCTCAAATGACGTTTGTTTGATTTGATTAATCAACGAATCCGTATTGTTTCCACCTAATCCATAAACGATGGGTAAGTTTTTTGTATTTGCTTCTTGAATGGTTGAAACTATCTTTTTCTTTTCATCGGAAGTTGTAGTTGCTGACTCTCCTGTAGTCCCTTGAACTACTAAATAATCCACTCCACCGGTGCTCACGTGGTGAATTAATTTCTTTAAGCCATCCCAATTAATAGAACGATCCTCGTTCATGGGAGTAACTAAAGCTGGCGCAACGCCGTGAAATTTAGGTAATGATTGCATAATTAAGAGAGGAGGGCTAAAAACTCGTCTTCCGATATAATGGGTATGGATAATGAATTGGCTTTTTCTAGTTTAGCAGGCCCCATATTTTCGCCAGCAACTAGGTAATCTAATTTAGTAGAAATACTGGAAACGACCTTTCCGCCGTTAGCCATAATTTTTGCTTTTAATTCATCTCGTTCGAAATGTGTAAATACACCCGAAATTACAAAAGTTTTACCTTCTAAGGCCGTTGTTTCTAAAACTATTTCTCTTATTTCTTCTACAAACTGAACACCCGCACATTTCAGGCGATCGATGATGGCTCTATTTTCTTCATTTTCAAAGTATTCTAAAACACTAAGGGCAATCCGTTCCCCAATCTCAGGAATAGCGATTAATTCTTCAAGGGCAGCCTGCGCTAAGTTTTCTAACGAATGAAAATGCAGGACTAATTTCTCCGCAATGGTGGCTCCCACGTGACGTATACCTAGTCCAAATAGAACTTGACGGAATGGGATTTGCTTTGATTTTTCAATGCTGGAAAGTATGTTTTGAATCGATTTAGACTGAAACCCTTCTAAACCGATGAATTTCTCTGCGTTTAAATCATACAAATCGGCTATGTTTTGAACGATCCCTTTTTCAAATAATAAATCCACCGTTTCAGTTCCTAGGTTTTCGATATTCAATGCTTTTCTGGCAATGAAATGCTCGATTTTTCCTTTAATTTGGGGTGGACAACCGGTGTCGTTGGGACAATAATGATTGGCTTCTCCTTCTAGACGAATTAATTCAGTGGAACACGATGGGCATAGATGTGGGAATACAAAAGCGTCACCATTTTTTCGAGCGGAAGTATCTACGCCTGTGATTTTTGGAATAATTTCTCCACCCTTTTCAATGAAAACAATATCTCCTTCTCTTAAATCGAGACGTTCCATTTCATTCGCATTGTGAATGGAGGCACGTTTGATAACTGTTCCCGCTAAATAAACAGGTTCCAGATTGGCTACCGGCGTTACGTTTCCTGTTCGTCCTACTTGGTATGAAACGGAGTTGATACGAGTTCGTGCAATTTCAGACGGGTATTTAAATGCAATAGCCCAGCGAGGTGATTTGGCCGTAAAACCTAATCGTTCTTGTTGTCCAAAATCATTGACTTTGATCACAATCCCATCCGTATTTAAGGGTAAATCATTTCTTTTCTCAGCCCAACCCTCGATATAGGTTAATACTTCATCAATCGAAGAACAAACACGATACGTAGGTGAAACACTAAATCCAACTGATTTTAAATGTTCTAATGCCTCTGAATGGCTGTTGAAAGGATTCTCATTACCTAAATAGGAATAAATAAAGCAGTCCATTTCTCTTCGAGCAACTTCAGCAGAATCCTGCATTTTGAAAGTTCCCGAAGCTGCGTTGCGAGGATTAGCTAATGGTTGATCCCCTTTGGCTATTTTCTCCGCATTTATTCTATCGAAAGAAGTGATTGGCATATAGCCTTCGCCCCTTATTTCATAGGTGGAAGGAAAAATGGTGGAATTCACGCGGGTGGGTAAACTTTTGATGGTCTTTACGTTCGCCGTAATATCATCTCCTCGCGTTCCATCTCCTCTTGTTACCCCTTTTTGTAAAACGCCGTTTGTGTACCAAAACGACAAGGCTACCCCGTCAAATTTCAACTCACATACGTATTCGAATTTCTCTCCTTCTAACCCTTTTTTAACCCGCTCATCAAAATCCCGTAAATCCGTTTCGTTATAGGTATTTCCTAACGATAACATCGGGAATTGGTGGGTGACGGATTTGAATTCTTTCGTGATGGTGCCGCCTACTTTTTGAGTAGGGCTATCCGAACGGGCAAAAAATGGATTAGCTTGTTCTAATTGGATTAACTCAGCGAGTAATAAATCGAATGCTTGATCCGAAATAATGCTTTCATTCTGTTGATAATAGGCCTCATTATAGAGATTGATCTTCTCAATGAGCTCATCCATCCGCTGATTTATATCCATAATCGAAATTAAAACTTAATTCAATTGGAATCAAGCGGGAAACAAGGTTTAGGAATATTTTATACCTTTGTTGCATGAGAAATTTGATCATCGCCCCCTCCGTTTTAGCCTGTGATTTTTTAAACATAGGTTCTGAAGTACAAATGTTGAATGAATCTAAAGCAGATTGGATTCACATTGATGTAATGGACGGTGTATTTGTTCCAAATATTTCCTTTGGTTTTCCGGTTTTGGAAGCCATCAATAAAGTTGCTACTAAGGTGCTTGACGTTCATTTAATGATTGAAAAGCCGGAGCAATATATTACGACGTTTGCTAAATCAGGAGCTAAAGTCATCACCGTTCACTATGAGGCTTGTCCTCACGTTCACCGTACCATTCAGCAGATTAAAGATGCTGGTTGTTTAGCTGGTGTGGCGATTAACCCAGGTACGCCGGTAGAAGTATACCAAGACATCATTGCTGATTTGGATTTAGCCTTAATTATGTCAGTAAATCCGGGTTTTGGAGGTCAAAAATTTATTCCGAATGCGATTAGCAAGACAAAACGCCTAGCTCTGATGGCTGCTAACGCTGGAAATACTACGTTGAAGATAGAAATAGATGGTGGTGTCACCATGGCAAATGCTGCTGATTTATATCAAGCAGGTGCTAATGTATTAGTGGCAGGTAGTTTTGTTTTTGCTTCGGCTGACCCTAAATCTACCATCTCTGAATTGTTGACTGTAGCAAATTAATTTTATGGGTTTCAGAATCTACATCTTGTTGATTTTTGTATCCAATCTTACTTTTGCCCAAAAAGTTAAATGGGCCTTTCAAGTCATTTCTGTTTCCAGTGAATATAAAGATCCTTTATTAGGTAAAGAATTTAGAGCAATACATGCTTTAGGTCGACCGAGTAAATATCCTAAAATGGTGGCAAGTCCTAGTGCTTGGCAAACCCTCACACCCGATAATCCTGATGGTGAGTATATAATTGTCTCATTTGATACGTTAATGGCCATTAAACAAGTGGCTATATTCGAGAATTATGGTGCCGGAACGATCAACTCTGTGGAAGGATTAGATCAGAATAACAAAATATACCCGTTAAAATCATTTACGGCAGGATATAATACTTCTGGATCTCAGGTAACCACTATTCGTTTACCGACAAAAACTAATTTTCGGCTAAAGAGTCTTAAAATTTCTTTTAATTCCATGCGAGTGAAAGGTTTTTCACAAATAGATGCCATTGGAATTTCGGATACCGATGAACCGATTGAACAAAGTATAAAACTGTTAGCTGATCCCAATGCATTTATGGCAAGGGAGAATTTGGGTAATTTTATTAATTCAAAATTTAACGAGATTTGTCCTGTTGTAAGTCCAGACGGACAAAAATTGTATTTTACACGTTGGAAGCATCCAGATAATTACGGTTCTAATAAGAATCAAGATATTTGGGTTTCTACGTGGTCTGCTTCGGATAAGCTGTGGAATAAGGCTACTTTATTTTCCCCTCCTATTAATAATGATGAGAATAACGCAGTTTGTGGAATTACTCCCAATGGTAAGACTTTATTATTAAATAATGTCTATGGTAAAGATGGAACCATGGAGAAGGGAGTTTCTTTTTCTTATTTATTAAGAACAGGTGAGTGGAGTTTTCCAAAGGCTTTGAAAATAGTCAATTTCAAAAATAAGTCTGAGTTTTCAGAATATACGCTGGCACCCAATGGAAAGGTGTTATTAATGACCACAGAAACAAAGGATTCTTTCGGTGGCAAAGACATTTATGTTTCATTTTTAAATACGGATGATACCTGGTCTGAACCAAAGAATATCGGTTTTTCTGTCAATACTGGTGAGGCAGAATCTACTCCTTTTATTGCTCCTGATGGTGTTACCATGTATTTTTCTTCCAGTGGCCATGTAGGTTTTGGTAATAATGATATTTTTTTAACACGACGACTCGATGATACTTGGCAAAATTGGACAACCCCTGAAAACCTAGGCCCAATCGTTAATACACCTCAATGGGACGGATATTTTTCCGTCTCTGCAAAAGGTGATTACGCCTATTTTAGTTCTACAGAAAACTCTTTAGGTGCTGAAGATATTTTTCGAATTAAAATTCCTGAAAAAGCTAAGCCTCTGACCCTTATTCAGATGAATGGTCAGGTCATTAATCAGAAAACAAAAGAGCAAATGCCTGCTCGAATATTGATTAAATCAAAACTTAATCCTTTAGATACTTTATCGATTGATTATGATCCTTATGTAGGCGATTATAGTTTTATGTGGCCAGCCAAAAAACCTTTTTCTGTTCAAGTAAAGAAGCCCGGTTTCTTTAATAAATCCGAAAATTTTGATTTCAGTTCGTTAAAGAGTTTTAGTTCATTGAATCAGAATTTTATGATGCAAACGGTTGAGCCTAATAAGTCTTATTCTTTGGCAAATATTAGTTTTGATCAAGGTAAATCAGAGTTAAAACAAGGTTTTGAATCTGAATTAGAAAAGGTGGTGCAAATTCTTCTTGAAAACACCTCCTATATGATTTTATTAGAGGGCCATACAGATAATCAAGGCGATTGGAATGATAACCTTAAATTATCTATTGAACGTGTAGAAAATGTAAAAGCTTACTTAACGTCTAAAGGAATTGATTCTTTCCGAATAAAAACCAAAGGATGGGGAGGCGCAAAACCAATTGCAAACAATTTACTTGAAGAAACAAGACGAATCAATCGCCGTGTTGAATTCACACTAATACCCGCAGAATAAAAAAAGAGGGGATTGCTCCCCCCTATTTTACTCAACCTAAAACGTACTTATTATAATAAAACGATCAAACTTTTAATGATCGCTGTTAAGCGGATTGCATCTAATATACGTGCTTCAGTTGCACCGTGGTTTTTCACTGATTGCTCATGAGAAGTTACACACATTTCACAACCATTAATCGCTGAAACCGTTAAGCTAGCTAATTCAAAGAACTCTTTGCCTAATACTGGGTTCATCATAATCGACATACGAATACCTGCTGGTGCCGTATTGTAATACTCCTTATTTACCATGTGTTTAAATCGGTAGAAAATGTTGTTAGCATTCAATAAGGATACTAAGGCATGCATTTCTGTAATCTCTGCATCCGTTGCCCCTTTGCTAAGCGCTAGTTCTGTTAGGGAATCAATCGTTCTAGTGTGCTTTTGATTCACAGAAACCGCTAAGGCTAATAGAATAGCTTCTTTTTCTGTCAACGTTTGAGCGCGTAAGGCATTCGAAACATTGATTTTAAGATCTTTAATGTAGCGGTGATCTGCTGCATCTAGGGTATCTAAAAGGGCAAACGATTCTGTGGCAGGGATATTGATCTCCGCCAATAAGTTGTCTTTTGTCTCACTCATGGTTGTTGATTTTAATAGCCCCAGGGAATCCTGGGGCTAAAGAACTGATTATAATGTAGCGTCTCCAGCTTTCCAGTTACATGGGCAAAGCTCGTCTGTTTGTAACGCATCTAACACACGTAAAACCTCGTCTACGTTACGTCCTACTGAAAGGTCGTTAGCAGATACCCAACGGATAACGCCATCTTGGTCAGCGATATAGGTTACACGGTAAGCTACTTTTTCTCCTTCAGTTAAGATACCTAATTCTTCTGCTAAGCTCTTAGAAGTATCCGCTAACATAGGGAATTTTAAACCACGTAAATCGTCGTGATCTCTTCTCCAAGCTGCGTGAACGAATTCAGAATCAGTAGAAGCTCCGATTAAGGAAGCATCGCGATCTGCGAAATCTCCTGCACGACGGTTGAATTCAGCGATTTCCGTAGGGCAAACAAAAGTAAAATCTTTTGGCCACCAGAACATCACTAACCATTTACCGTCTTTCTTATGGTCTTCTGAAGTGATAGTTGCGAATTCTTTTCCTTGCTCTAAAGAAACGACTGCTGTTTTTGAAAATGTAGGGAATTGACTTCCTAATCCTAACATGTGATTTGCCATCTTTATTGGTTGTTTTATTGTCCTTATTAAATTGTGATGCAAAGATCTAGTTTAAAGTGTTATTAGTCAAATCTATATTTTCTATATTTGTATAGTTTTTAATTATATTATGACCATAACGCAATTAGAGTACATTGTCGCCTTAGCAGATTTGCAAAGTTTTTCCAAAGCAGCGGATTATTGTTGTGTTTCTCAGCCCAGCCTGAGTATGCAGGTGCAAAAGTTAGAGGATGAATTAAACCTTACCCTTTTTAATCGAAAGGCGAAACCTCTAATTCCTACTTTAGAGGCTAGAGAGGTAATTGCTAAGGCAAGGGCTATTCTAAATGAGAGTAATTCGATTCTTTCTCTTTCCAAAGGTTGGTCGAATCAAGTTAATGGCTCTGTTTCCATCGGTGTGATTCCTACGATTGCGCCCTATTTAATGCCCAAGTTCCTTGCGGATTTTCAGTTAAAATACCCTGAATTGACTATTCGCATTGCAGAAACGACTACGGCTAATATCAAGAAGGGGATTCAAGAAGGAAAAATTGATATCGGAATATTAGTTACTCCATTAAACGATTCGTTGGTAGAGATCCCGCTCTATTATGAAGAATTGTTCCTATACTCTAATGTGTGGGAAGAGGATGGTTCGAAGTTGAAATCTACATTAGATCCTTCCAAATTGTGGCTATTAGAAGAAGGTCATTGTTTGAGTAGTCAGGTTAACTCCATCTGTAATTTGCCTTCAGGCCCATTAGTGGGCACTAAGATGACCTATCAAACGGGAAGTATGGAAACGATAGTGCGGTTAGCAGACCAAGGTTTTGGCCAAACTATTATTCCTCAAATGTTTGTAGATTACCTCGATCCGAAACTAAAGGAAAAGGTTTACACTTTGCCTGAACCTAAACCGGTTCGAGAAGTGGCTTTAGTTCATGCTCCCTCTTATTCAAGAAAGGCCATAGTAAAAGCGTTAGAATTGGAAATTTTGGCTCACATACCTGATTCATGGAAACAGGGGCAGGAACGTAACATTATCCCCATATAGCTTTTGCCTTAGCGCTACTTAATAGAGGTCTAAGGAATAATAAACTAGCCCCAAAAACAAAGGTCAGAACCAATATACTGATCCGCATGTTACCTGTTAACTGAATGATAAGGCCAAACATAAACGTGCCTATCACCGTTGACATTCGATCGCAAACGTCATAGAAACTGAAATAGGAGGCGGTATCCTTCTCCCCTTTTGGACATAATTTAGCGTAAGTAGCGCGGCTATTCGATTGAATGCCCCCCATCACGAATCCGATAGCGGTGGCCAATAAATAGAAATTGAATTGTGAGGTTACTGTATAAGCATAGGCACATACAAATATCCAAACAAAGACGATTAACCCTAAAGCTTTTATGTTACCAACCCAACCTGATAATCGAGCACAGAAATAGGCTCCTGGAATGGCTACTAATTGAATCAATAGAATGGTAATAATCAAGGCATCTTCAGGTAAATGTAATTCTTGGCTGCCAAATAAGGCACCTAAATACATCACCGTTTGAGCCCCCATGTTAAATAGGAAGAAACTGACTAAAAACAATTTGATTTCCTTGTTAACCATCACTTCCTTGAACACCTTTTGAAGTTCTTTGAAACCTCCCAGCCACCATTGATTCTGGTCTTTTTCTTTGGCAATGGAATCAGGAAGGTAGTGTAAGGGGATTTGGGCAAATAATAACCACCACAAACCTACGGTTAAAAAAGAAAAGCGAGCAGCCATTTCTCCACCTACTCCACCATACCATTCTGGTTTTAGGAGCATAGTCAGATTTTGGACTAACAATAAAACGGAGCCGATATAACCTAGTGTAAATCCTTTTGCACTTAGGCGATCAAAACGATCAGGGGTGGCAATTTCTGGAAGGAAACTATTGTAGAATACCATGCTTCCACCCCAACCAATGATGGAAAATAGGAATCCGAGCGTTCCAACGTAGTAATGACCCTTGCTAAAAAAGAATAAGGCTATGCAACTAAAAGAGCCTAGATAGCAAAAGAAACGCATAAAGCTTTTCTTTGCACCTGTATAATCCGCTATTCCGGATAAGAAGGGCATTAAAATAGTTAAAGCTAAGAAGGCAACAGAAATAGTATAGGAGAAAACAACCGTATTGCTTAGTTCGAAACCTAAAATGGAAATCATACCAGGAGTTACACTACCTAATGTAATCGCTGCAGAAGGAAAATAAATAGGAAAAATGGCTGAGGTAATCGTCAAAGAATGTACTGAATTTGCCCAGTCATAAAAGGCCCAGGCATTCAATGTTTTCGGATTATTCAGCTTTTGTTCCATTAAAATAAACCTAATTGTTCCCCTTTAGGTGGGTTTTTGATTTCGAAAGGTATATCATCCTCTTTCTTTTCCTCTACAGATGGCTTCTCTTCCTCCGGTTTCTCTTCTGGAAAATTGATTACAAATTCGGGTTCATCTAAAGTGATTTCTGCTCGTATTTCTTTGGCCACTGAAACGGTTTCTGCTACCTCTTCTACTTCCTCCGATTCCTCTATCTCTACGGGTTCAGGAGCATCGGGGTTCTTTTCGGTTACCGGTGCTTCCTCTTCTGTATCTAAGAATACCACTTCGACTAGCTTAGGATAATTCAACTTGCTACCTAGGGCCTTCCAACCTCTCACCTCTGCCAATTCGTCTATCGGGATGATTTCTAATTCATTCGTCTTACCGTCTGGTTTGTGCTTAATCTGAACGTTTGGCGAGTAATTATCCGTAACAGCAATTAGTTTACTTGCCTTGTGATCTGAAATAAATAAGAATTTCTTATCTAATGAAGTAGTCTCTAAATGGAATCGTTTGATTAAATGAGTCTTGTTAGATCCGTCGAAGTAAGCCGCTGAAATAATAGATTGTGGTTCGAATTTCTTCAAGTACATGATTTCTTCAGCTGGGTAACGATTTGTTAATTCGAAATTCGTTAACTCATAATTACCTGATGCATAAATAGCAAGTATGCTATCATTCGGTTCAAAATTGCCGATATGGTCGCCATGTCCATCGCGGTTCAAACGGCCAATCGTAGGATCATACCAAATATCTACTCCTCCTAAGGTGGATACACCAGCAGACTTCATGGTAATTTTGCGGACTGGATATTTAGTCAGCATATTACCTAAAGACTCTCGGCCTTTAATGGCTAGTTTAGCAAAGTCATAATCGAATTGCTTGATTTTAGCCGTACAATTTGCTGTTAGGCTGATTTGAATTACCTCTGCCTCGCCGTTTTCATTGGCTGAGAAATAGGTAAGCTTTGACTTCGCATTATCGCTACTCACTTTGTATTCACGATCACGAGTTACCGAAGTAACTTTGAAACGCTTCACGTAGGAAGTGCCTGACTTTCCATCTAGGTAAACTAGATTATATACTTTTCTATCGTCGTTTTTCTTGAATACGGAGCAATAAATAATATCGCGACCTACGAATACTTTCTCTTGTACTTTAGTGACCACACAGGTACCGTTTGAACGGAATACGATGATATCATCGATATCCGAGCAATCCATCACGTATTCGTCTTTCTTTAAGCCGTAACCGATGAAACCATCTTCGCGGTTGACATATAATTTCTGGTTCGCTGCTGCAACGACAGTTGCAGAAATGGTATTGAAGTTCTTAGTCTCAGTTCGACGCTCTCTTCCTTTGCCGTATTTAGCTAATAGATTCTTGAAGTAATCAATCGCGAAACGAATTAAGTTCGCTAAATGATCTTCTACTTCTGCTAATTCGTCTAATAAACGCTTCATTAATTCGTCTGCCTTGAAGCTGTCAAATTTCGAAATACGCTTGATTCTGATTTCTAATAGTTTCAGAATATCTTCCTCGGTTATTTCGCGGTAGAAATCTTTTTTATAAGGCTCTAAACCTTTATCTACTGTTTGAATAACTAATTCAAAGGTTTCACATTCTTCGATATCACGGTAGATGCGGTTCTCGATGAAGATTTTTTCCAAAGAGCTGAAAAGCACCTTTTCCATCAACTCGCCTTTGCGAATCTCTAATTCTTGACGAAGTAAATCAACTGTTTGGCTAGTAGAAACGCGTAGGATTTCGCCTACACCCATAAAGTGTGGCTTATCTTCGATAATCACGCAGGCATTAGGTGAAATAGATACCTCGCAATCGGTAAAGGCATACAAGGCGTCAATCGTCACGTCCGGTGAAATACCCGGTGCTAATTGGATTTGAATCTCAACGTCTTTGGCCGTATTGTCAATTACCTTCTTGATCTTAATTTTACCCGTATCATTTGCCTTGATAATGGAATCGATTAATGAAGTGGTTGTGGTCGTGTACGGAATCTCAGTTATGACAAGCGTTTTCTTGTCTAATTCATCGATTTTAGCGCGAATACGGATTTTACCACCACGAAGTCCATCGTTATAATTAGAGGCATCCATCATTCCACCTAATAGGAAGTCTGGATACAGTTCTACTTTCTTGTTATTTAAGATGTCGATGGATGCCTGAATAATCTCACAGAAATTATGCGGCATAATCTTCGTAGCTAGACCTACGGCGATACCTTCTACTCCTTGAGCTAGTAAAAGTGGGAATTTAATAGGAAGCGTTACAGGTTCGCGCTTGCGACCATCATAGGACATTTGCCATTCGGTGGTTTGGTTGTTAAAAACAACATCGCTGGCGAATTTGGATAAACGAACCTCAATATAACGAGCTGCTGCAGCGCTATCGCCCGTCCGGTTATCTCCCCAGTTACCTTGGCAATCAAATAAGAGCTCTTTTTGGCCTAAATTAACAATCGCATCATTGATAGAAGCATCCCCGTGTGGGTGGTATTGCATCGTTTGACCGATGACATTCGCCACCTTATTGAAACGGCCATCATCCATTTCCTTCAATGCGTGCAAAATACGACGCTGAACGGGCTTCAAGCCATCCTCAACGGCCGGAACTGCACGCTCTAAAATAACGTAAGAAGCATATTCTAAGAACCAATTCTCATACATCCCTGCTACCGCAATCTGATTCTGTAGTGCGCCGTCCGCTGTTTCACTCATAGTAATTATCGCTATTTTTCTTCTCCGTGGAAGAGTTGGTACATGATTAACGCTGTAGCTCCCCAAATCAAATTCCCCTCATATACAAAGGATGGACTCAGGATCTTATTTCCATTGTAGCTAACTTCAAAAGGTTGTAGATTAGCTGAATCTTGAAAGAAGGATACAGGTATTTCAAAAATACGATTAATTTCTCTTTTATTTAAATCGTAGCTGAGCTTTTTGTTTATCCGAATCGAAAATGCCGTCATCCAATAATTAGAGACGTGAATCCAATGCTCTGTGATGTATTCTAAAGAAGTCGAATCGATCTCCACTCCTATTTCCTCTAACACTTCTCTGGCTGCTGTCTCTCGTAAATCCAGATCCGTTGGATCCATCTTTCCACCTGGCAGTGCCATTTGGCCACTGTGGTGACCATCATACTGATTGCGCTCGATAAGAATAAGGTGAGGTTCTTGTCCGTCAATTTCGACCCACAGAACGGCGACTGCTGCCTGTTTCGCGTTTTCTTTGATCTCCGGTTTTTGAAGGATTTGTTTGTAAATCTGCTTGAAAGGCTCGAATTCCTTCATCCCTACATTGTTTTAGCGATAGCCTCTGCACATCGTATTCCGTCCAAAGCTGCAGACATGATACCTCCCGCATATCCACCACCTTCACCGCATGGATACAATCCTTTAATCCCTGGATGTTCCAACGTTTCTTTATCGCGTGGTATTTTCACTGGAGAGGATGTTCTACTCTCTAAACCAATTATTTGGCCTAAATTAGAAGAAAATCCAGGTATCTTCTTATTAAAATCTTGGAATCCTTGGGCTAATGGTTCTGAAATATAGTCGGGTAAGAATTCCCGCATCTCGCCTGGTTCTAAGCCTGGTACATAACTGGTAGGATGCGAGCTCTTGCTTGCTTTTCCTTGGATAAAATCGAGGGTATATTGGGAGACCGCTTTTTGGGACCCTCCTACTAAACTCCCAGCCTTCTGCTCTAATTCTTCTTGCAATTGCATTCCTGCCAAAGCCCCAAATTCCTTGTATCTCGCTAAATCTTCTTCTACAATACTAACTACAATACCAGAGTTCGCATATTTAGAATCACGTCTGGATGGGGACATTCCATTGACCACTACTTGATTAGGGGATGTAGCAGAGGGAACAATAAATCCACCTGGGCACATACAGAACGAGAATACGCCGCGTTGTACTCCTTGGAAAGTACTTTGGGTTACCAAGCTAAAACTAGCTGGTGGTAAGTATTCGGGCCGTTGTTTTACCTTGTATTGGGCTTGATCTATGAAAGATTGCTGGTGTTCAATTCGAACGCCAATGGCGAAAGGTTTAGCTTCGATGGCTACCCCTTTATTTTGCAATAATTGGAATATATCTCGGGCAGAATGTCCTGTGGCTAATAATAATCGGTCCGCTTGAAATTCCGTTCCATTCGAGCATATTACTCCTTTAATGGATTTATTATCGATTAAAAAGTCAACCACTCGGTGATGAAAGTGAACATCTCCTCCCGCTGCGATTACTGCATCTCGCATGGAGGCAATAATACCGGGCAATTTATTTGTTCCTATGTGTGGATGGGCCTCAAAAAGGATGTCACTATGTGCCCCATGAGCCACAAATGTCTCTAAAACCCCTTTGATATCACCACGTTTCGTACTTCTCGTGTATAATTTACCGTCCGAATAAGTACCAGCGCCACCCTCTCCAAAACAATAATTCGAATCTGGATCTACTAAATTAAAGCGGTTAATGGCGGCTAAATCCCTTCTACGGTCACGCACATCTTTACCGCGTTCTAAAACGATGGGTTTGATTCCTTTTTTGACAAAATCTATCGCCGCAAATAATCCCGCTGGACCAGATCCAATGATGATGACTTTTTTAGCGTCCTTTGATAAGGTGGGTAATTGAGCAGAAAGGCTGAAATCGTGACCCTTTTCATAAAAACCAATCCGAAGATTTACTTTAATTTGTCTACTTCTAGCGTCGATTGACCTTTTTTCAATGCGATAGGTACAAGCCGCTAGATACGCCTCTCCCATTTCAGCTGTTAAAAATTGAGCTAATTTTTCGGGTGAATGCGCAATATCTGGGCTAAGAACGAAGTCTCTTTGGTCAATCATACAAGTATTTTGTGCAAATTTACGAATCAATTTTGACTAATTCAGATGAATAAGCTCGGCGCAGAGGTTTCCCCCTATTTATTGCAGCATAAAAACAACCCGGTTCATTGGGAGCCATGGGGTCCTGAGGCATTAGAACGAGCAAAAATGGAAAACAAACCCATTTTAGTAAGTATTGGTTATGCTGCCTGCCATTGGTGCCATGTGATGGAGCACGAATCATTTGAGAATGAGGAAGTAGCAGCCATCATGAATGAATACTTTGTAAATATTAAAGTAGACAGGGAAGAACGACCGGATGTGGACATGGTGTATATGGAGGCGCTTCATCAAATGGGATTGAATGGTGGCTGGCCACTTAATGTGTTTTTATTACCAGACCAAAAACCTTTTTACGGCGGTACTTATTTCAAAAAAGCTAATTGGATTCAGCTGCTTCACTCGATTCACAATGCTTTCGTGAACAATCGGGAAGATTTAGCCAAATCAGCGGATGGTTTTGCCGAAAGTATTTCTGAAAACGCCTCTTTCTTTGCTCATTCGGATTTAGCTGAAACTGCTGCAATTATTCCTGCTGCTTTGACTAAAATTAAATCGGCATTAGATCCTGTTTTTGGTGGTATTAATAAAGCGCCTAAATTTCCTCTACCCTCATTAATTCAGTTTTTGTATTCGGTTCCCAGTTCTCTATCTGTTGAATTAGATTTACCTATTCTTCAAAAAACGTGGATGGAGAAAATGGCACAAGGGGGCATTTATGACGCAGTTGGTGGTGGTTTTTCCCGTTATTCGGTTGATTCAGAGTGGTTTTGTCCGCATTTTGAAAAGATGCTCTATGATAATGCGCAATTATTGTCTGCCTATACAAAAGCCTATAAGCGAGAGCGTAATCCGCTGTACCAAGAGGTTATTTATGATACGATTTCCTTTTTAAAGAGAGAGTTACTTTCTCCTCTGGGATTGTATTATTCCTCTTTAGACGCGGATTCAGAGGGAGAAGAGGGATTATTCTATACCTGGTCTCATGCGGAATTGGCTGCCTTGAATAATGAAGAATTCTTAAAGACTTATTCCATCTCAAAGAATGGGAATTGGGAAGACGGACGCAATATTTTATTCAAATCATCTCCTGTTTTAAATGCGCATTTTGAGAAAGAGATGGAGGTTTTACGTGCTGCAAGGCTTACTCGAATTAGACCTGGGACAGATACAAAAGAAGTCTTGGTTTGGAATGCTCAATTAGTGGTAGCATTTGTGGAAGTCTATCAAGTTTTTGGTCGAAAAGAGGATTTGCAAAGTGCTTTAGATTTACTGCAGGCCATCGAAATGCATCTGAACAAAGATAATCTCTGGTTACATCAGGCTCAGTATTCGCGTGAACCGATTGGCGCTTTTTTAGATGATGTGGCGGCTTTGGTTTTGGCTTACATTCAAGTTTATTTGTTGACCTCAGATATAGTCTATAAAGAGAAAGCTGACAAACTTCTGAAGATGATATGCGATGATTTTGCTCATCCGGAATTAGCGTTATATCAATACCGGTCGAAAAAGGCAGACTATTTAATTGCGGAGAAAGTAGAAGTAATGGATTCGGTGATGCCTTCGTCTAATTCGATGCTATGTGAAGCTTTCTTATGGATGGGTATATTGAAAAATAAGGCCGATTATACACTTAAAGGACGTGCGATGTTATCGCAGATACTCGAGAGAGCTATGGCCCATCCCGCTTATTTTGCGAATTGGTTGCGTATTTATTCGGAATGGATGGAGCATCCCAAGGCGATGTTGAAATATGCAGGAAATGGCGAAGGGTTAGCCGGTTTTGACTGGTGTATCGATAAGGATCAACTGGTTTGTGTCCCTTCGGATGAAATAGAGGGCTATTTGTTGTGTGTGGGAGATTATTGCTTTGCCCCTGTTTTGACCTTGCAAGAAGTAGATAAGCAGTTAGCGGAGCTTATTTAATTCGTTCTGGATTTTCTGTGACGAATGCGCCCCATCCTTTCTTCGTGCCTTTGATCGTGGAACTGATGTTTTTATTGTGAAAATGATGGCAAATGGCGATTCCGAGGGCATCCGTAGCATCGTGCATTTTGGCATCTAACTTTATGTTTCCAATAATCTCCACCATTTTTGCGACTTGTTCTTTCGACGCATTCCCATTCCCTGTCACCGATTGCTTGATCTTTTTAGGTTCGTATTCCGCAATCGGAATTGATTTCGAGAAGGCCAAAGACATCACCATCCCTTGAACTCGACCTAATTTCAACATCGACTGAACATTTTTTCCGAAGAAAGGAGATTCAATCGCGATTTCATCGGGTAAAAACTCCTCTAAAATACCTAAAACGCGTTCGTGAATCTTTAAGAATTTAGCCCCCTGCGTCGTGTATTTAGTTAAGTTTAATACTCCATATTGCAACACAGTAACCTTGTCATTCGTGATACGCAATAATCCATAACCAAGGAAACGCGTTCCAGGGTCAATGCCTAAGATTATTTTTTCTGAAGAGGAAGTGCTAATTTGCGCCATTAATGCTGTGTATGTTTATTCATCAAATTCCGTCGTTCGTTCCTGCCCTTTTACCGCGTTTTACGTGGTCAAAAGCAGCCGATCGTCAGATTTACTTAACCTTTGATGATGGACCAACTCCTGAAATTACGGATTTTGTCCTAGAATGCTTAAACGAATACGATGCAAAGGCCACTTTTTTTTGCATTGGCAAGAATGTGGTAGAAAATCCGAGTATTATTCAACGCATTCAGGCTGGTGGTCATAGCATCGGAAATCATACCATGAACCATAGTAATGCCTGGAAAATGGACTTTGCGGCTTATGTAGAAGACTTCCAGAAATGTGAAAAGGTATTTGCGCATCAGCACATTAAATCCATTGGCTTTCGTCCTCCTTACGGACGAATTACGCGCAAAATGTACCGAGAAATGGATAACGTCATTCTATGGAGTGTATTAACGGGGGATTACAATGCTTCTTTAACCCCTACCGCTATCTTAGAATCTGTACTTCCTTTATTAAAACCTGGTGCTATTGTGGTGATGCACGATAGTATCAAAGCTTTCCCCCATTTACAGGTCATTTTACCTGCCATTCTTCGTTATTGTAAAGAACAAAATCTTGTTTTATCCTCCCTATGATTGATACACACGCACACTTGTATGATGTTCATTTTCAAGAAGATATGGCTTTTCACTTAAAGGAGATTCGGGACGCCGGCGTAACTGAAGTTTGGTTGCCTAATTGTGATTCGGAATCTTGGGTTGATCTGAAGAAATTGAGTAAAAATCACCCTGATTTTGTTCTTCCCATGATTGGATTGCATCCTACCTATGTGAAAGAAAATTACTTAGAAGAGTTAGCTGTGCTAAAAAAAGAGTTTGAGAGAAGTAAGGTGCTAGCGATAGGCGAAATAGGTCTAGATTATTACTGGGATACCACATTTGCAGAACAACAAATGGATGCCTTTAAGCAACAATGCCATTGGGCATTAGATCTTGGTTTGTGGGTAGATATCCACTGTAGAAAAGCGTATGCAGATTTAATTAAAACCTTTCAATTACCTGAATTCAAGAATCTGAGAGGAATTATTCATTGTTTTTCAGGCGATGCTCGAGAAGCGAAGGTGTTAACTGATTTAGGATATTACTTAGGCATTGGAGGTGTGATTACCTACAAAAACACAACTTTGTTTCAAGACATTAAAGACATTCCACTATCAAAAATTGTATTAGAAACAGACGCACCCTATTTAAGTCCCGTACCCTTCAGAGGAAAGCCTAATTCACCCAAGAATATACCGTTGATTGCTCAAAAATTGGCTGATTTACACGCGGTTTCCCTAGAACACTTGGTGGAGCAAACAAATCAGAACGCACAGCAATTAAAAGCTATCTCAGGTTATTAATTAAGCCTTTCATTTGATTATCCCAGTCAAGTATGGCTTTTTTTAGTCTCAAGACCACAGAATTTGATGATTCCTTAAACTTTGTCCAAGAGCCTTGAAATACTAATTTACCATTCTCCATAATTCCGACGGAATGGCTTAATTGTAGAATATCGGTCAAATCATGACTAATCAAAACACAAGGAATAGCCCGTTCATTAACAACTGAAGCTATTATTTGAGAGAATTCTAATTTTTGTTCCGTATCTAATTGACTAAAAGGCTCATCTAGGACTAAATATTCAATAGGCTGACTAATGGCTTCCAATAAAGCAAGTTTCTGCCTCTCTCCACCCGATAAGACGGACACTTTTGTATCTTTTTGCTTTATCAGATAGAATTGCCTCAGATACTTAGTTATAACGGCATCTTGTTGTGTATTGGGTATGTATTGAAATAAGGCTTGTACATAATTATATACACTATGAAAAGGTTTTAAATGAAGTGTTTGAGGAACGTAACCTGCTCTTTTGAATTGTGGAATGAGGCGATCCATCCCATCGTTTAATTCTTTTGAATCAATCCTAATAGAATAGTCTGGGTCATATTTTAAACCGACTAAAAGGTTCGCGACGGTGCTTTTTCCTGAACCACTTTTTCCGATTAATGCATAAATTTCACCTGATTTTACCTTTATTTGAATATTGGATAAAGTAAAATGACTTGTAACTTGGTGTTTCTTTATGCCGATTGTTAACATTAAACCTATTTAAAATGATTTTGTGCGGAATTGATGTGGGAACTTCTTCCATTAAAGTTAGTATTGTTGATGCAGCAAACCAACAATTAATTTATTCTACTTCTTATCCAGAGGTTGAAAATGAGATTTCTTCCCCTCAACCAGGTTTTGCTGAGCAGGACCCGGAACATTGGTGGTTTTGTGTAAAACAGGCTATATTAAAAGCGAATTCTACTGGTTTGTATGACCCTAAAAAAATTGGAGCTATCGGAATTTCGTATCAGATGCACGGTTTAGTGGTGGTTGATAAGGATGCCACTGTTTTGCGTCCTTCCATTATTTGGTGTGATTCTCGTGCTACTCCTTACGGTGAAAAGGCCTACAAAGCCATAGGAGAATCATTTTGCCAAAGTCATTACTTGAATTCTCCTGGTAATTTTACCGCTGCTAAATTAGCCTGGGTAAAAGAAAATCAACCAGCCATTTTTGATCAAATCGCATTAGTAATGTTGCCGGGAGATTTTATCGCAGGTAGATTTACTTCTACTTTCACTACTACTGCATCGGCCCTTTCAGAAGGAATTTTATGGGACTTTAAAGACTCTCATCCAGCAAAAGACTTAATGGCTTATTATGGATTCCCAGAAACTATCTTTCCTCCTGTTCAATCTTTGTTTTCAGATCACGGCACGATAACTGCTAACATAGCTTCTGAGTTAGGATTGGGATCTCATGTGAAGGTGACCTATAAAGCCGGTGATCAACCAAATAACGCCTATTCATTAGGTGTGTTACATCCAGGTGATATTGCCACTACGGCAGGAACCTCGGGAGTGGTATATGGTATTTCTGATGAATTGAAGTTTGATAAAGAAAATCGCGTTAATTCGTTTGCACACGTAAATCATACAGCTGATAGAACGAGTGTGGGTGTATTAATGTGTATCAATGGTACGGGTATTTTAAACCGTTGGGTGAAGCAGAATTTCTTCCCTTCCTTATCTTATTCCCAAATGAATGATTTAGGTGCTAAAGCGGCTATTGGAACGAATGGTTTAGTTTGTATGCCTTTTGGGAATGGTGCAGAGCGGATTTTTCAAAATAAAACATTGGGTGGAAGTTTCGCTCATTTGGATTTCAATCGACATCAATCAGCTGATATCATTCGAGCTGCACAAGAGGGTATCGCCTTCTCCATGGTCTATGGAATTGAATTGTTAGGTAACGTGGGCGTTAAGCCTAAGAAATTAAAAGCAGGTTTAGCTAATATGTATTTGAGTGAGCTATTCACACAAGCTATTGTGAATGCTTCCGGCGCTTCGGTTGAATTATTGGAATCAGATGGAGCTTTTGGTGCGGCTTTAGGCGCGGGTGCAGGTGTAGGATATTATGCCAATGAAGACGAAGCAGTGAGTCATATCAAAGTCTTGAAAACGATTCAACCTGACGCAGGTCTAAAAAATGCCTATGCAGATGCATATGGCGTTTGGAAGAATAATCTACCCGCTTAAAAAAGGTAAAGCCTCTCAATTGCTTGAGAGGCTTGTACCCAGAGCCGGAGTCGAACCGGCACGGGCTTGCACCCACGGGTGTTTGAGACCAGCGCGTCTACCAATTCCGCCATCTGGGCAATTCAAAATTGCAATGCAAAACTAGGCTAAATCATTTGCTTTCGCAAATATGACCTAGATAAATTCTGGACTATTCGTAACGTAAAGCCTCTACAGGATCCATCTTAGACGCTTTAAAGGCAGGATAAATTCCTGAAAATAAGCCTACTAGTATGCATATTATGATACCTGTCATCATCCATAACCAGGGTATTATAAAACTAGCCGCTCCAGAGCTAATAGCTTGTGCGATAATGTTTCCAATCGGAATAGCAAGCATTATGCCCCCTATTCCACCTAACAAACAAATAACAATAGCTTCAATTAGGAATTGTTGTAAGATTCTTCCCGGTGTAGCTCCTAATGACTTACGAATGCCTATTTCGCGTGTTCTTTCACTCACTGAAACCATCATAATATTCATTAAAGCGATAGCAGCCCCAAGTAAAGTGATAAATCCAATGACAAATCCTCCAATACGCAAAGAACCAGTAATGCTTTCAAAACTTTTAGCTATGGAATCTGAACGATCAATGCTAAATGAATCTTCCATTCCAATGGGATCCATACGAACTTTACGCATGGCACCGCGTGCCTCTTCCATAAAATCATCTAGGTTAGTTATCTTAGATGATGAAGTTGTAATGTCAAAAGTAAGGCTACGCCCGACGGCCATTTTACGCCCAGTCTCTAATGGTACCATGATTACACGATCGTCTCCACCCCCCATCATATTACCTTTCTTTTCTAATACGCCAATTACTTTTAATTTAATTCCTGAAACAACTAATTCAGTCCCTATTGGGCTACCTTTTTCATACAGTTGATCAATTATATCAACGCCAAGAATACAGACATTGATTGCATTTATTTGTTCATTTTGTGAAAAATTGCGTCCAGCCCCAACTTTATATCCCTTTAATTCCATAAAATTCTCATCAATTCCAATTACTCGCGCATTTGGATTCGTTTTCTTAGAGGAATATTTTGCTATTGCATTGTTATTTACATTTGACTTCAGAGATACTTTACCTTTACTGGCAAACAAATACTTATAATACGATGCTTGGCGGTAATCGATATTTTTAAATCTTTTTTCCTTTTGACCTTCTCGCCTCACTTGCATCGCAGGTCGATTACGTATATCAAATGAATTAGCACCTAGTCCAGAGAATGAATTATCTACAGAACTTTGAATTCCATCAATAGCAGTTAGTATACCTACTAATGAGGTAATACCCAAGGATATAATCAGAGCAGTTAAAACAGTTCTAAGTAAATTACCTTTGATAGAACGTAAACCTTCTAAAACATTTTCTTTTAAATTCATAAGACTTTTTGACTAAGCCGCTTTCGCGGCGACTTTTTGACTAAATCGCGAAGTGATGACTGAGCCGTAAGCGACTAAGTCACGCAGTGACGACTATTCCAAAGCAACTGCAAGTTATCCTCTTTTTCACAGCATTAAAAACCAATGAAACAGGCTTTTAATCCGTTAGTCCTTTTTTTGACCTAATTAATTCAATCCTCTCTCTTTCTTAATCGCGAACTATTTGATAATTTAGTGTAAAATTATGTCAGTGGAAGAAAATCAACAAAGCACACCCATTTATAACGACGATAGTATTCGTTCCCTAGATTGGAAAGAGCACATTCGGCTTCGTCCGGGTATGTATATCGGTAAATTAGGCGATGGTTCATCGGTGGATGATGGTATCTATGTTCTTGTGAAAGAGATCATGGATAACTCAATTGATGAGCATATGATGGGAAATGGGAAGTCCATTGACGTTAAAATCTCTGATCATAAGGTGGAAGTGCGCGATTACGGACGTGGTATTCCTTTGGGAAAAGTGATCGATTGCGTTTCCAAAATTAATACGGGTGGTAAGTATGATTCTGGTGCTTTCCAAAAGTCCGTAGGTCTGAATGGTGTAGGTACAAAAGCTACGAATGCCCTATCTAATTACTTTAAGGTACAATCTTACCGCGATGGCCAGACAAAGTGGGCAGAGTTTTGTAAGGGGGAATTAACCGCTGAATCTCCAGGTATTGAAGCTTCGAATGGTAAGAGTGGAACGCACGTACAGTTTGAGCCAGATAATACCATCTTCAAGAATTACCATTTCATCCCTCAGTATTTAGATTCCTTATTTTGGAATTATGCCTACTTGAATGCGGGATTGACCATTAATTTTAATGGAGAGAAGTATTTTTCCCAAAATGGTCTATTCGACTTACTATCTAAAAAGACGAATGCGGAGGAAAATCGGTATCCAATTATTCATTTAAAAGGAAACGACATCGAGTTAGCGATTACGCATAACAACCAATACGGAGAGGAATATTATTCTTTCGTCAATGGTCAAAATACAACCCAAGGTGGAACTCACCTAGCGGCATTTAGAGAGGCGATTGTTAGAACGGTACGTGAGTTTTTTAAGAAAGATTTTGATCCATCGGATGTACGAGCAAGTATCGTAGGCGCTATCGCAATTCGTGTTCAAGAACCCGTTTTTGAATCACAAACGAAGACTAAACTAGGTAGCACCACTATTTCACCTGATTCTAACTCCACTTCAATTCGTACTTTTATAGGGGATTTTGTGAAGACGGAATTGGATAATTATTTGCACCAAAATCCAACCTCAGCTGATGCACTATTAAAGCGTATTTTACAATCTGAACGAGAGCGCAAAGATATTGCTGGTATCAAGAAATTAGCTAATGAGCGTGCGAAGAAAGCAAATTTACATAATAAGAAATTAAGAGACTGCCGTGTACATTTATCAGATGAGAAATCAGAGACGCGTCACGACACTACTTTGTTTATTACGGAGGGGGATTCAGCGTCTGGAAGTATCACTAAATCACGTGACGTACAATTGCAGGCTGTATTTAGTTTGCGAGGTAAGCCATTGAATAGCTTTGGCCTAACTAAAAAGATTGTCTACGAAAACGAAGAGTTCAATCTATTGCAACACGCATTAGATATTGAAGATTCCTTGGATAATCTACGTTATAATAAGATTGTCATTGCGACGGATGCCGATGTGGATGGTATGCATATTCGTTTGTTGATTTTAACCTTCTTTTTGCAATTCTTTCCTGATTTAGTACGTAATGGTCACTTGTATATTTTAGAGACTCCCCTATTTAGAGTTCGAAATAAGAAAGAAACGCGTTATTGCTACTCTGATGAAGAACGTCGCAATGCGATCGAAGCTTTAGGTCCTAAGCCTGAGATTACTCGATTTAAGGGTTTGGGTGAAATTTCGCCTGAGGAATTTGGGAACTTTATTAGTGAAGATATTAAGCTAGAGCCAGTGATTCTTGAAAAAGATTTTACCATTCCCCAACTTCTGACCTATTACATGGGTAAGAATACACCGGAACGTCAAAAATTCATCATTGACAACCTTGTGGTAGAAAAAGATCTGGAAGAGGTTTTACTCGGTTAATTAGAAATTCAATTCAAGGAGTTGCTTAAGTTCTTTTAAAGCTTTTGCAGCTCCTTTTTTTTCTGCCTCTTGTATCCCTAATCGCATTATTTCTTCTGCTCTATCTTCCTTGATTTCAGTTAGGAGCGCGTTCGCATAGGTATAGTACGTCGCTACATAGTCTGGGAAATCTGTAATGATTCGTTCAAATTGCTCAAATGACGCTTCAATAGCCTTTTCTTTATACAATTCTATCGCCAAAAGATAGTGGTTAAACGGATCCGTTGGATCTTGATTAATCTCATTTTTAATAAATTCTTTACGATCCATTTTGCTAAATTAAAAACAAATTAGTATGCTTGCATAACAATTTAATCTGCCATGAAAATACTAGTCTGTATCTCCTGTGTCCCAGACACTACCTCAAAAATAACAATAGATCCATCAACCTCCCAAATAAGTAGCCAAGGATTAACATTTATCGTAGGTCCCTACGATGATTATGCCCTCTCAAGAGCTATTGAATTGAAGGAAAGTAACGGTGCTGAAGTCATAGTATTGCACGTAGGTGGTTCTGAATCTGAAGCACTTATTCGTAAATGTTTAGCATTGGGTGCAGATTCAGCTGTACGTGTGGATGGAAATCCAACTACTTCGACTCAGATTGCGAATGCTATTGTATCCTACGTTAATCAAAATCCAATGGATCTTATTTTAATGGGTAAAGAATCCATTGATTATAATTCAGGTATTGTCCATGGTTTAGTGGCGGGAGCTTTAGGGTACACCCATTTTAATCCAGTGATGCATTTAGATGTTGCAGGTGATGATTTAAAATTAGAAGTGGAGATAGATGGCGGAAAAATGGAGGTTAATTGTCCCCTACCTGCTGTATTAGGTTGCCAAGAACCCATTGCCGAGTGGAAAATTCCATCTATGCGTGGTATTATGACGGCTCGTACGAAAGAGATTTTGGTATTGCCATTGGAATCCATTAATCAAATTCAGATTATTAAAGCTGAAATAGCTGAAACAGCTCGGAAGAACAAGATGATTAAAGCAGAAGATGCAGAGCAATTAATTGATTTATTAAGAACTGAGACAAACGTATTATAAGATGAAAAAGGTCGCCATTATTGCTCAAACAAAAGAAGGTCAACTTTCTGATTCTTCTATTCATTTGATTTCATTTTTATCTTCCTTCTCGCCGGAATCCATTTTACTGGTTGCTATGGGCGAAGTGAAGTTTGCGTCGATACCTGCTTCAAAATCAGTAGATGTTATCACTTTATCGGAAGGTTTGTGGACAGATTCGTCTGCTATCAACCCACTAGTTAATGCAGTGGAGGGTTACGCAGTTTTTGGCATTAAATCAATTCAAGTAGATAATTTATTAAGTCTATTAGCTGCGAGTTCATCTCAGGAGATGATTTCAGGTATTCAGCAGATGTCGTTTTCAGGCGGGAAATTTTCTATCAGTAAATCAATCTTCTCCGGAAAGGCTTCGTTGTCTTTAACTTCTGAAACGGTAGGCTATTTTAGTTTAAACCGAAATTTTGATTTTAGTGGTAATGCTGAGTATGGAGAACAATCCGTAGGTTCTATGTCAACTTTAACTACTGCTGCAGGTGGCAAGGCTTCTATTCTTGAATTGAAGCCTATAACTGGATCAATACCTTTGCCAGATGCTACTTTAGTAGTGGGTGCAGGTCGTGGTTTTAAAGATCCAGGTAATTGGACAATAGTAGAAGATTTAGCCAAAGCCTTAGGAGCGGCTACTGCTTGTTCTAAGCCTGTTTCTGATTTAAATTGGCGACCTCACCATGAGCACGTTGGTCAAACAGGCGTTAAAATATCTCCCAATCTTTATATTGCTTGCGGTATATCGGGTGCTATACAGCATTTGGCTGGCGTCAATGGTTCTCGAATAATAGTTGTCATTAATAATGATCCTGAAGCAGCCTTTTTCAAACATGCAGACTACGGAATAGTAGGTGACGTAAATGATATACTACCAAGACTAACAAAAAAGCTTCAAGAACATTAAAATTAGCGGTCTAATTGGTACATTTGTATTTTAATATAGACCATTGAAAGAGTATATTCCATTACGCATTTTATCTGTGAATCCTAGTTCTGTAGGAGCTAGTTCATATATTCTTTTATTAGAATCTGATAATTCACAGGCCCTGCGTTTTCCCATAGTCATTGGAAGTCAAGAGGCGCAATCTATATCTGTTTTTATAGAAAATATACAGACAAGCAGGCCATTAACACATGACTTATGCGTTAATATACTTGCACACTCTAATGTATCTCTTAAAAGAGTCATAATAACAGACTTTAAGGATGGTATATTTTACGCTAATTTAGAGGTATTCAAAGATGGAGAAATAACAAATATAGACGCTAGACCATCAGATTCTATAGCATTAGCTATTCGTTTAGCTATTCCTATTTTGATTTCTGAAAAGCTATTAACTGAAATTTGTATCCCTGAAGAAGAATTTTTAGATGAATTAGGTGAAGATTTCGAACTTGATGAGAAAGTACCAGTTATGAGGTCTAAGATTGAATTGGAAGATTTATTGAATAAAGCCTTACTAGAAGAGAATTATGAGGAAGCTGCCAAAATTAGAGATGAAATTGATAAATTATACTTATGAAATATTCTAAAAGTAGTCCACAATCTACCCAATTGACATTGGTTATTTCCATGGCGAGTTTGGCCTTTATACTTGCTATATTCTTCCAACTGTTTGTAAGTGTTAAATCTTGGGGTGATGAGATAAAATCACAAATGAAGGTATATGTATATTTAACCGATTCATTAGAAACTGCTGATTTAGCCTCAACAATTACTTATTTTAAAACTCGTCCTTATGTAAGTAAAAAAGAATTAAAACCTGATTTAGAGTTTAAATCAAAGTCACAGATAGCTTCAGAATTTTTAAAATCCTCTCAAGAAGATTATAAAACGCTATTAGGAGAGGAAAATCCCTTTAAAAATTGCCTGATATTGGGAATAAAGGAAGATTATAAAAATGAAGCTTCATTTAAACAGATTGTTGCAGAGATTCAAACAAGACCAGAAGTGTATGAGGTAACCTATCCTAATACTTTTATTGGGACCTTATTAGGGAAAATAAAGGCAGTAGGGTATGTGGGGTTAATTATGATAATCCTTTTAGTTTTATTCGTATACGTTCAATTAGCCAATAATATTCGTTTACATATTCATGGGAATCGCGTTTTAATTAAAACGATGCAGTTACTTGGAAGTACGAATGGATTTATCCAAAAGCCTTATTTATTGAATTCGTTACTAGTAGGCTTTATAGGTGGACTTATAGGTTATATCTTGGCTGACGGAGCTTTCTATTATTTTTCTACCTCAATTCCAGAGATTTCCTCTTTATTTTTTGAAATTAATAATCAAGTTCAGTTAGTTCTTGTCTGTGTCGGTTTTTGTACCTTATTCAGTTTAATCGCTTCTTTCTTTGCCATTTCAAAGTATTTAAAAATTCAACATACAAACTTATTCTAACATGAGTCAATCAAATATGCCATTAGGGGCCAAAGAAATAAAAATTCTCTTACTAGGTATTGGAATAATGTTAATTGGTTTTTTTGTAATGACCCTAGATAAAGAAGAATTTGGTTTTGGCTTTTTAGGCCTAACCCTAGGTCCTATTCTCGTTATAGTTGGAATTATTATTCCTGTGTTCTCACTTTTTAAGTGGAAGCGTTAATGACAGAGATTCTAAAAACTATCATTTTAGGAATAATTGAGGGTTTAACTGAATTCTTGCCAGTATCTTCAACGGCTCATTTAATTGTTTCTGAAAATTTATTAGGGATTGAAAATTCAAAGTTCCTTAATTTCTTTACGGTCTTTGTGCAGTTAGGAGCTATTGCTGCGGTACCATTTCTTTATTTCAAACGCTTATTCGCTTCGGGTCTATCCATTTACTATACCATTATTGCTTCCTTTATTCCTGCTGTTATTTTAGGTGTATTATTAGATGATTTCTTAGAGGCTTTATTTCAAGGATATTGGTTTATTGCCGGATCATGGATTTTAGGAGGATTGATTTTGATTAGAATAGATAGGTGGCTACCCACTCAAGTCGATTCAATAGAAATTCAAAATATCACTTATATTAAGGCATTTAAAATTGGTTTGTTTCAGTGTATTGCCATGATTCCAGGTGTTTCTCGTTCTGGGGCGTCTATAGTAGGAGGTCGAGTGCTGGGACTTAGCCATTCAGCAGCTGTAGAATATTCTTTTTTACTAGGGATTCCGACTATTTTAGGAGCTTGTGCAAAAAAACTGTTAGACTATCGAAATGATTTAGATGTCATATTTACAAAAGAACACATTCAGTTTTTGAGTATTGGGACGGTGATTAGTTTTGTTGTCGCCTTATTAACCATCAAATGGATGGTGGGATTCGTTAAACAACATGGATTCGCCTTGTTTGGCTACTACCGCATTATTGTTGGACTTTTATTAAGCGTGTACCTGTGGATGAGTTAATAGAGGTTCAAGATAAATTTTATGTAATCAACAAGCCTAAAGAATGGTCTTCTTTTGATGTTGTGAAGAAGATTCGTAATCTGGGCCGATTTAAAAAGATTGGTCATGCAGGTACGTTAGATCCGTTAGCCACTGGCATACTCATTATGTGTGTGGGAAAGTACACAAAGAAGATTGATTATTTCCAATCCCTTCCTAAAACCTACATAGGTAAATTAGTGTTAGGCAAAACAACTCCTTCGATAGATTTAGAAACCGAGTTTGACGGTGAATATCCAATTGATCATATTGATTCTAGTTTACTAGAGGATGTTCGTAAAACATTTTTAGGTTCTATTCAGCAAGTCCCTCCTATTTATTCTGCGATTAAACTCAATGGGCAACGTTTATTTACGCATGCGCGAAATGGCGTAAGTGCAGATGAATTAGAGATTAAGATAAGAGATGTCGAAGTGTATCGGATGGAAATTGATGTAACTGATTTTCCTGAGATTAGCTTTGAAATAGAATGTAGTAAGGGCACTTATATTCGTAGCATTGTACGTGATTTTGGCATAAAATGTAAATCAGGAGCATATATGAGTGAATTAGTTCGAACAAAAATTGGTGATTGGGGTTTAGATAAGGCACAAGAGGTGGCCAATTTTAATAGCGATTTACATGAAGTGCTTTTATAGTTTTGATACTGTACAGATTGAATCAGCAACCGCAGTTACGATTGGGATGTTTGATGGTTTACATTTAGGTCATTTGAAGGTTATTCAGGGATGTCTTAATGCAGCTAGGGAGAGTCGTCTTAAGACCTGTGTTATTACTTTTTCCAATCATCCAGCAGATTATTTTACGGGTAAACGAAATGAGCTATTAATGCCAATGCAAGAAAAAAAGGCAGCATTTGAAGCCATTGGTATAGATTATTTAGTGATTCTTCCGTTTGATACCTATTTAGTTGAATTACCAGCTACTCAATTTATTCAAGAACACATCATAAGTCGAATTAAAGCGACTAAGGTGATATTGGGCTATGATAACCATTTTGGTAAAAATAGAGAAGGCTCCATTTCTTTTATCAAAGAACATTTTTCGGTTCAGTTAGAAGCTATTTCGATTGATGTAGCCAAAGTTGACGAAGTAATCGTTAGTTCTTCTCAGATTAAGAAATTCCTATCTGAAGGAGAAGTTAAATGGGCTAATGCAATGCTAGGCCATCATTTCTCTATTGCAGGTGTAGTCATTCACGGCAATCAAAATGGCCGAAAAATTGGTTTTCCTACTGCGAATATGTCACTGAATGCAGATAATAAATTTATACCTCAATTAGGAGTGTATTTAACGGAGGTGCATATTCAGGCAGGAAAATATTATGGTTTAACGAACATGGGTTACCGTCCTACTCTAAATAAGGATGAAGGAATTCACATCGAAACGCACATTTTGGAATTTGAAGGAGATATCTATGGGCAAGGTATCGAAATACGTTTTACAGAGAAAATTAGATCTGAGAAGCGATTTGACTCCTTCGAAGAACTAAAGAATCAAATTGCTGCAGACTTGGCTTGGGCTAAATTATACCTAGCATAAATTCATATAACTGCCTAAAAAGACTATTTCGTCTCCTCTCTTTGTCAATAATTCTTGAATTTTTTGATCTAATTTATTGCCCTCAATATCAATAAAGAACCAAAATTTAAATTCATTGGTATCTTTTTGTGGTCTAGATTCTATCTTTAATAAGTTAATTCCTCGCGATTCAAAATCTTGTAAAAGAGACAACAAAGCCCCAGGCTTGTCATCATTCTTTAACTTAACGGCAAGACTGGTTTTGTCCTTATCTGTTTTCTTTAAATTTTCAACTTTAGAAATAATAAAGAAGCGAGTCTGATTTGCATCATTGTCCTGAATATTGTCAAAAAGAATCGGTAGGGAATAGATCTTAGCCGCAATATGCGAACACAACGCAGCTCCATCCTCTTCTTCTACAGCTAATTTAGCAGCACGTGAAGTAGAATCTACTTGAACAAAAAAATCTTCCTCTTGACCAGAGAAGTAATCATTTAAGAATCCTTTACACTGTTGAAAGGCGATGTCTTTCGAATAGATCCTCTTAATGCCTTGAATACCATTGTTTTTAGAGGCTAAACAGAAATTAACTGGAATGATTATTTCAGAAATAACGAACAGATTCTTTTCATTCAATAGATCCATTGTTTCTTTCACCATTCCTTCCTGGTTGTTCTCAATGGGTACTACACCATATTTAGCGCGACCAGTTTCGACAGACTCAAAAACAGATTTGATTGAAGGTAAAGAGATGTAATCAGCCACTGCCCCAAAACGATTTTCTGCGGCTTGATGAGTAAAACTACCTTCTGGACCTAAGTAACAAATGATTTCCGGTAACTCTAGATTACGAGAAACACCGAAAATTTCTAAAAAAATTGCCTCAATTGCCTCTTTCTTTAACTTACCCGTAAACTGATTTGATAATCGATCAACAATCTCCTTTTCACGATCGGGATGGTATATTATGACGTTAGATTCACGCTTTAATTTCCCAATCTCCTCGACAAACTCCATTCTTTTCACTAAAAGTGAAAGGATGGAATCATCTATGTGATCTATTTTATTTCTTAATTCAGGTATATTCATGCCTAATAATGAGCTATTTGACTCAATTTACGAATTTTAGCAGATTTAAGGAAGTGAAATAAAAAAAAGGATTTGAATAAATCCTTTCAATTAATAAGATAAATGTGTGATTCCGTTTGGATTCGAACCAAAGACCTACTGCTTAGAAGGCAGTTGCTCTATCCAACTGAGCTACGGAACCTTAATCAACATAAAAGTCAATTTACAATTGGTGTAAAACACTTCCTCATAAATTGACTTTTGTCGGGGTGGCAGGATTCGAACCTACGACCTCTTGGTCCCAAACCAAGCGCGATACCGGGCTACGCTACACCCCGAAAATTGACTGCGGAGAGAGAGGGATTCGAACCCTCGGTACCGTTACCAGTACGCATGTTTAGCAAACATGTCCTTTCGGCCTCTCAGGCATCTCTCCTAGCATTTAAGAGAGCACAAATGTAGTAAATATATTTAGTAAATGAAATATAAGGTTAAAAATTTATTTCGCCAATACATCAAAACTAGATACAGATTTGCCCTCTAAACTTGTTTTACCCATCAGATATAAATCCATATTCCGAGCAGCTTCTCGCCCTTCAGATATGGCCCAAACCACTAGTGATTGACCACGTCTTGCATCTCCAGCAATGAAAACCTTCTCATTATCAGATTGATAAGAAGAACTAGCTACTAAGTTACCACGCTCATCTGAATTTACTCCTACGGATGTTAATTGATCAAATAAACTGTTGTGATCTGTATGTAAAAAACCTGCAGCTACTAGTGCGATATCACAAGGAATCTTTCTAGTATTTATTACCTCTTGCTCCATTTTACCATCCTTCATGTTATAGACGATGTCACCAATAACCAAAGCTTCTAATTCACCCTTATCATTTTTAACAAATTCTTGCAATGAAATTGACCAAAGGCGCTCCACTCCTTCATCATGAGATGTAGAGGTTCGTAACATATTTGGCCAATTAGGCCAAGGAGTATTCGATGCTCTATCGACAGGAGGTTTAGGCATTACTTCAATTTGTGTAATAGAAGCAGCTTTATGACGATTGGATGTACCTACGCAATCAGAACCGGTATCTCCACCACCAATTACAACAACATGCTTTCCTTTAGCACTTATGTCAGCATTTGTATATTTCTCACCTTTGTGATTCACTTCTAGTGCTATAGAAGCATTACGCTTATTTTGTTGCGATAAAAATTCCATCGCAGGATAAATACCTATTGCATCATTTCCTTTAGCCGAAATAAAACGAGGAGTAGTGCTTCCTGTTGCTACTAAAACCGAATCAAAATCGTTAATTAAATTTGCCAATTTATCAGTAGTACCAATATTTGCATTGGTAATAAATCGAATTCCTTCTTGCTTCATTACTTCCACCCGGCGACTAACAACGGACTTATCTAATTTAAAATCAGGAATTCCATATCGCAATAACCCGCCTATTTGATCTGCACGCTCATAGACAGTGACTAGATGTCCAGCCTTATTTAATTGGGCAGCTGCCGCTAAACCTGCAGGTCCAGAACCAATGATTGCTATTTTCTTGTCCGTACGAACTTTAGGTACAAATGGAACAACCCAGCCTTCTGAATAGGCTTTTTCAATAATTGATTTCTCAATTAATTCAATAGCAACTGCTGGTTTATTAATTCCTAAAACACAAGATGACTCACATGGTGCGGGACAAATTCGCCCAGTAAATTCTGGGAAATTATTTGTTGTACTCAAAATATCGTAAGCATACTTCCAATTTTGCTCATAAACAGCATCATTGAATTCAGGGATGATATTTCCTAAAGGACATCCATTATGACAAAATGGTGTACCACAATCCATACAACGACTCGCCTGAGCTTCTGTGTCAGCTGTAGAATTTAGTTGTTCAATTTCTTTGTAATCATTCACACGCTCTGAAACTGCTCTTTTAGGGGCTAATTTGCGGTCAATTTCCAAAAATCCTGTAGGCTTACCCATTCTGTCTTATTTTAAATCTACTTTAATATCTTGATACACTCTGTCCTTATCAGCTAATACATCAGAAATACTCAATTTTCTTGTACTTAATGCATTCTTATAATCAACTGGTAATACTTTCTTAAATTGACTTGATAAGGCATTGAAATTATCAAAAACTAATTTCCCTTTCACTGAATTAGTCAGAGAAACATGTTTTTCTAAATACATTAAAATGATGTTCTTATCTTCTGGTGTTAGCTCAGTAATTTCTACCATCTCTCTATTCACCTTAGCGTCAAAGGTATTTTGCTCGTCTAATATATAGGCTACACCACCCGACATTCCTGCTCCAAAATTTCTACCTGTGTTACCTAAAATGATAACTAAACCTCCCGTCATATATTCACAGCCATGATCACCAATTCCTTCAACCACTACCTTAGCCCCTGAATTTCGAACACAGAAACGTTCACCTGCCATACCCGCTAAATAAGCTTCACCTGAGGTTGCGCCGTAGAATGAAACATTACCCACAATGGAGTTCTCTGATGCTTTAAAAGTTGCATGAGAAGATGGATAGGCTACGAGTGTAGCACCGCATAGACCTTTCCCAATGTAATCATTTGAATCTCCTTCTATTTCAAAATGGATACCTTTTACGGCAAAGGCACCAAAAGATTGACCTGCAGTACCTGTAAATTTAATGTGAATAGTATCAGCTGGCAAGCCCTTCTCACCGTACTTCTTCGTAATTTCATTCGATAAGATAGTACCAACAGACCTGTTAACATTAATAATAGAAAGTTCACTGCTTACTTTATCTCCTTTATCAATTGCAGGTTTCGCTATTTTCAACAACTCCCAATCCAATTGATCAGCTAATCCATGATCTTGTTCCTCTGATTTAAACACAGCTACACCATCGGCAAGAACTGCTGGGGCTAAAATTGGATTTAAATCTAAATTTTTAAACTTCCAATGTCCAGATAAGTCTTTCATTTCCAAAAGATCAACACGACCTACCATCTCTTCTAATTTTCGGAAGCCTAATTCAGCCATTATCTCACGCAATTCTTGGGCTAAAAAATGAAATAAATTCACTACGTGATCAGCTTGACCTGTGTACAATGCTCTCAATTCAGGATTTTGCGTTGCGACTCCAACCGGACACGTATTTAAGTGACACTTACGCATCATAATACATCCAGCAGTAACAAGCGCAGCTGTAGCCACCCCAAATTCTTCCGCACCTAATAAAGCTGCCACGGCTATGTCTTTGCCTGTTTTTATTTGACCATCGGCTTGAATCGTTACACGACCTCTTAGTTTGTTCTTCACTAGGGTCTGGTGTGTTTCTGCTAAACCAAGCTCCCAAGGTAAACCAGCGTGACGAATAGATGATAAAGGTGATGCTCCTGTACCGCCATCATAACCCGCTATCAAAATATGATCCGCATGGGCCTTAGCTACCCCAGCTGCAATTGTCCCTACACCCGCTTCAGAAACTAGCTTAACAGAAATCCTTGCAGCTCTATTCGCATTTTTTAAATCAAAAATTAATTGGGCTAAATCTTCAATTGAATAGATATCATGGTGCGGAGGTGGAGAAATTAGACCAACACCAGGCGTACTATGACGGGTTTTACCTATCCAATCATCCACTTTATGACCAGGTAGTTGACCTCCTTCACCAGGCTTAGCACCCTGGGCCATCTTGATCTGAAGTTCAGTAGCATTAGTTAAATAATTAGCTGTCACACCAAAGCGACCAGAAGCAACCTGTTTAATAGCTGAATTCATAGAATCACCATTAGACATCTTCTCAAAACGAATTGGATCTTCTCCCCCTTCACCCGTATTTGACTTACCACCAATACGGTTCATTGCGATAGCTAAAGTCGTATGTGCCTCATATGAAATAGATCCAAATGACATGGCACCTGTTGCAAATCGTGCTAATATATTTTCAACAGGTTCTACTTCCTCAATTGAAATTGCCTTACTTGACTTGAATTTTAATAATCCTCGAAGTGTTATCGACTTTTTACTCTGATCGTCAATTAATTGGGCATACTTCTTGTATACAGAATAATCGTTCTGTTTTGTTGCCTGTTGTAATAAATGAATTGTGGCTGGATTAAATAAATGCTCCTCTCCTCTCTGCTTCCACTGATAAATACCTCCAACTTCTAATTTTGGCGAATCTTGTTTTCTTAATAAATAACCCGAAGAATGCTTGATGAGCGCTTCTTTGGCAATAATATCTAAGCTAATACCTCCGATTCGGGAAATAGACCCACTAAAATAAGTATCCACCACCTCTTTACCTAAACCTAAAATTTCAAAAATCTGGGCACCTTGATACGATTGCAAAGTTGAAATACCCATTTTAGAGAAGATCTTTAATAATTCTCCATTAACGGCTTTGATGTAATTGTACTCTAATTTATCATAGCTCAAGTCTTTATTGACAAATCCTTGATCTTTCATTGCTTTGATTGTCTCAAAGGCCATATACGGATTTACCGCACTAGCACCGTAACCGATCAACGTAGCATAATGGTGTGTTTCCCACACATCACCTGCTTCAATAATGATACCTACCTTCGCTCTTTTCTTCGTGCGAATCAAGTGATTGTGCACAGAAGCCAAGGCTAATAAAGATGGAATAGGCGCATGTGAGCTATCAATTCCACGGTCTGTCAATAAAATAATGGAATAACCATCATCCACTGCATCTTCTGCGTATTGATTAATACGATCTAAAGCTTTCTTAAGAACACCTTCTTCTTCGGAGGCACGAAAAGTCATGTGTATCGACTTCGTTTGAAAATTTTCATGGTCAATCCAACGGATCTTCTCCACCTCTTTGTTACGCAAAACAGGTTGTTGAATCTCAATTTGACGACAATGTGAAGGGCTTTCTTCTAACAAATTCGATAAACCTCCGATATCAGACAAAAGCGACATAACCATTCGCTCTCGGATTGGGTCAATCGGGGGATTTGTAACCTGAGCAAATAATTGCTTAAAATAAGAGGATAAGTGTTGAGCCTTCTCAGATAAAACCGCTAAAGGCGTATCAATACCCATGGAACCCAATGCTTCTTTACCAGTTTCAGCCATTTGAGCTAAAACGATGCGGATATCTTCGGTTGTAAACCCAAAAATCTGTTGTCTAGAAACTAGCTCGATCGCCTTCGGTTGTCTGTACTCAGAACCGGCTTCTGGAAGATCTTCTACTCGAATTTTATTATTAATCAGCCACTCTCCATACGGTTGTTGTTGGCAAATTTTTTCTTTTAATTCTTCGTCTGGAATAATACGTCCTTGCTCCATGTCCACTACGAACATTTTACCTGGTTGTAAACGACCTTTAGATACAATCGTTGCTGGATCTAAATCTAAGACACCTGCTTCTGAAGCCATGATAACATGGTCATCTGACGTTACCCAATAACGAGATGGACGTAATCCATTTCTGTCCAATGTAGCACCAATCATTTTTCCGTCCGTAAACGAGATACTAGCTGGACCATCCCATGGCTCCATCATCGCCGCATGGTATTCATAGAAATCCTTTTTGTATTTCTCCATGCTCTCATTACCATCCCATGCTTCAGGGATTAACATCATCATGACATGTGGTAAAGAGCGTCCGGTTAAATACAATAATTCAATAGCATTATCTAAAATCGCAGAATCGGACTGTCCTAAGCTACATACTGGAAGAATCATGTCTAATTCTTCTTGTGTGAAGTATTTGCTAGAGAATAAAGCCGATTGCGCTTGCATCCAAGATGAATTACCTTTTACCGTATTGATCTCACCGTTGTGCGCAATAAAGCGGAATGGTTGAGCTAATTTCCACTCCGGGAAGGTATTGGTAGAGAATCGGGAGTGTACGATGGCCAAAGCCGACGTAAAATTCTCTTGAAATAAATCCAAGAAATAACCTGGAACCTGCATGGTCGTTAACATACCCTTATAAATGATGGTACGACAAGACAATGAGGCAAAATAAAACTTATTGTTTAGGCCCGCAATTGTTTCATTCAACAACTTAGACACATATTGTCTAAAAACATAAAGCTTTCTTTCAAAATCAATTTCAGTCGCGCAATCTGCTGGTCTTTCAATAAATAATTGTTGTATCGATGGTTCAGCGTTGCCTGAATCTGCTCCTGTGATTTCCGAATTATCTACAGGAACTATTCTATAACCTAAAATACGTAATCCTAATTTCTTAGACTTACGCTCAATGACTTCTTTGCATTCTTTAATTAGCGTTTCATCTTTAGGGAAAAAGACCATCCCTACTCCATAGTTACCTAATGAAGGTAAAGTAAATCCTAAAGAACTAGTTTCTTCTAAGAATAACTCGTGAGGTAGTTGCACTAAGACACCTGCGCCGTCACCTGAATTAGGATCACAACCACAAGCCCCTCTGTGATCCATACGAATCAACATTTTGATGGAATCTTGAACAATGCGATGTGATTTGATACCTTTTAAACTGGCAACAAATCCAATACCACACGCATCGTGTTCAAATTCTTTTCTGTACAAACCTACTTCATTCGGATTTCTCATAGGAAACTATAAATATTCTAATATAAACAATAATGAATCGAAAATAACTGAACCTGATTGTGAAGTCATTTCAGATAGATAATATACCTAATTTCAAATTTAATTAAAAATAAATTTGGCAAAACGATCTGTAGACAAAATATTCTTCGGAATTCGAATTATCAGAAATGCGAAATAAAAAATCTTACTAAAATGCAATTTTAGTCATAATCATCACCATAAGATTCGCCAAATTCACTCTCACCTTCAGTATCATCCTCATCTTGAAATTCATTTTCAAGATCATTTAAGTAGATAGCATCAACCCCTTCTTGAACAGTATTTAACAAGGTTAAATTTTCAATTTTGGCAGTGTCTAAACGCTCCGCAATACCATCATCCTTTGTCACAACGACAAATAAGCCACCTTCGTTTGTGCAAATCTTGGTTCCTTTTCGGATTGCAGAGACACCATATCCATCCAATTCAGCTATTTTAGAGATGTTTAAGATCATATTAGCATAGTCTTTTTTAAATAAAAGACGAATGGCATTTTCTAATTCCTCTGAATTAGTGGCTCCTAATTGTTCAGCCTTCCAATCAATAACGGCATAACTTTCGTTTTGTTCGAGTTGAAATGAATTCATATTAGACATGTTGCAAATACTGGATTGTGTTGTTAAAAATACGGTTATAGATATCTTCTTGCGGCTCTTTATGAAATGTTAAGCCGGTAATTTCTTCAAATAATAAAATATATCGCTCAGAAATTTGCTGAACAAATTCATCTGTAATAGTAGGAATGCTTTGACCCTCTTTTCCTTGAAAACCATTAGCAATTAGCCATTCCCTGACAAATTCTTTTGAAAGTTGTTTTTGAGCTTCTCCTTTGGCAAATAAATCAGCATATGGTTCCTTGTAAAAATAGCGTGATGAATCAGGCGTATGAATTTCATCCATTAACATGATCTTCTCATTATAAAGGCCAAATTCATACTTCGTATCTACTAAAATCAAATTCTTATCCGTAGCCATTTCTTGGCCTCTTTGGAATAAAAGATGAGTGATAGCACATAATTCATCCATATGTTCTTTTGAAACGATGCCCTGCTCTATAATAGCCTCAACTGAGATATCTTCATCATGTCCTTCACTAGCTTTAGTCGTTGGCGTAATAATTGGCGTAGGTAATTGTTGATTTTCTATCAGTCCATCAGGTAAATTAACACCACAAACTTCTCGTTTACCAGCTTTATACTCTCTCCAAAGATGACCAACTAAATAGCCCCTGATAACCATTTCTATTGCAAATGGCTCACATTTTAAACCGAATGCTGCATTAGGATCAGGCGTAGCTAATAGCCAATTAGGGACAATGTCGGATGTGTTTTTTAGAAAATAACTAGCAATTTGATTTAAAACTTGACCTTTAAAGGGGATTAATTTAGGTAAGACGACATCAAATGCAGAAATTCGATCTGATGTGATCATTAATAAATGGTCTCCTATTCCGTAAACATCACGTACTTTTCCTTTATAAAAAGACGTTTGATTTGGGAATTGATAAGGTGCTAAATTCATGGTTTAATTAATTAATAGATTAAATTTTTCTGCTTTTTCTTCATTAAATCAAGTAAAGATAGAGCTTCCTGTGTATTTATTTTTTGAGTTTGGCTGATCACCTGTGCCGAGGATGCCTGCTTTTTAAATCTGTTCTGGGGGAAATTTATTGCGTATAATTCATATGCTTTAACTAGTGTATCTACATTACCATTTTTTATGATTGAACTATGTAGATCTTCTAAACCCTTTTTGGATTGACCATTTTGTGCTTCAATATGACTATATAAAATGTCATTTGAAATTGAAAAGTCACTTAGTGCTAATTGAATTGACTTTTCATTTCTTTGATGTGTCTTTAATTCGAGTACAGCAATCAATTCCTCAATTTCTGCATTGACGAAAATAGATGAGTGCTGTATGGATTTAGCTGTTAAAAGAGCTTGACTATATTGTTGCTTGATTATTAACGAATTTAATTGATTGATTTGATCATTATAATCTTTAGATGATTTAGAATATAAACCATCATAGAATAGAATAAAAATATAAAATAGCGTAGTAAACATCTATATTTTAATAGCTTTCGTTGTAAAAACAATATCAATAAAAAGTAATAAAAGTATTGAAATGACGAAATATACCTTTACATAAGAATTACCAATCCAATTGGTTAGAGTACTATTCGTTGAGAAAAGAGAATTACCCTTTGTGTCTTTAGTAATAAAACTCCACTCAGTTCCTTTTAAGCTGTAAGTAATAAACTGATCATCTGCTGGTTTAAATCGTAATTCATCTAAAAATAAACGCTTTTTATGAATTATAGAAGATGCATGAGTCTGCTCTACTAGATTTTGAAATGACTCATAATTTGTAGATGGTATGAGTTGTTCAAAATTTCCCATTTTAGAATTATACAAAACTAATCCATAATAACTGTTTTTAGGTCTTTCTTTAAATTCCTGCTGTAGTTTATTCCAAGTTAAACTAGATGAATTAGCAGAAATAGCAAACATCATTATCTCCACCTTATCTCTTGATCTATTGACTGAATTAGTTAAATCTATTGTGTAAAAACAAAGTGATAATAAAGAAAATATTAACAGTAATCGAATAAAATACTTCAAAATTATCAATCTAGATATCTTGAAGACTTTACCTCTAGCCATATAATATTTGTAGCCAATCAATAAGGTTGAGCAAATAAAAATACTAATCAATAAGGTTCCTATTTCTTTTAAATTCATAAATGAGGAGAATTCAATAGAATTAAATTGTTATTTTTACGATTCATTCAAAATTAGCATGGATATATTAAAAAGTAAGCGATTAGATCACTTAAAATATGAAATTCGCGGACCCGTTTATGATAAAGCATTAGCTCTTCAGAACCAAGGTTATAAAATAACTTCCTTAAATATCGGTAATCCAGCCGCATTTGGCTTTGAGACACCAGATGAAATAGTTCATGATATAATTGTAAATATACGAAATGCTCAGGGATATGTCGATTCCCGCGGTCTATTTGCTGCACGCAAGGCAGTTATGCAGTATTACCAAAATCTAGGTGTAAAGAATATTTTAATAGAAGATATTTACATTGGAAATGGAGTTAGTGAATTGATTTCATTGGTAATGACGGCCTTATTGAATACCGACGATGAAGTATTGATACCTGCTCCTGATTACCCTCTTTGGACGACAGTAGCTGGTTTAGCTGGAGGTAAAGCTATTCATTATTCGTGTGACGAAACTAATGATTGGGCTCCGGATTTAGCAGATATGGAGGCTAAAATAACAGCCAATACGAAAGCTATTGTATTAATTAATCCTAACAACCCCACAGGAGCGGTTTACAGCAAAGAAACAGTTAAAAAAGTAGTGGCTCTGGCTGCGAAACATCAATTAGTTTTATTCGCAGATGAAATCTATGATAAAATTTTGTATGATGGAACTACACACCATACGGCTGCTGGATTATCAGATGATATTCTAATAATCACCATGGGTGGTTTATCAAAAAATTATCGAGCTGCTGGATTTAGAGGTGGCTGGATGATTTTAACAGGGGCGAAACATAAGGCAAAATCCTACATTGAGGGTTTAAATTTTCTATTTAGTACTCGTCTTTGTGCTAATGTCATCACGCAATACGGTATTCAAACTGCATTAGGAGGCTATCAATCTATCAATGATTTAGTGGCTAAAGAAGGTCGATTAAATCGCCAAATGAACCTCGCTTATGAGCGAATTAATGCCATCGACGGCGTTAGCGTAGTTAAGCCTAAAGGGGCTCTATATTTATTCCCCAAAATTGACTTATCTAAATTTAATTTTGAAGATGACAATCATTTTGTGATGTCTTTGCTTGAGGAACAAAAAATTCTTGTTGTGGGCGGTCAAGGTTTCAATATTAAGAGCCATGACCATTTCAGAATCGTTTTTTTACCACATGTGGAACAGTTAGGGGTGGCTTTAGATAAAATTGCTCTTCACTTTGAAAATTACAGGAAATGATCTTCAACCAATTTTCTCGTAAACAAAAGTTGTTTATATTCCTTTTTGGGGTGTTTTTAACGAATGCAATTGTAGCAGAGATAATTGGAGTAAAAATTGTGAGTATAGAGCGCACGTTAGGATTTTCACCACTACACTGGGAAACACCTTGGGGAGAATTTTGGGACTTAAATCAAACCGCTGGGGCATTAAATTGGCCACTGGTATTCATAACTTCCGACATAATTAACGACTATTTCGGGAAGAAGGGTGTGCGATTCATTTCATTCACTACTGCCCTATTCATCGCATTTTCCTTTTTAATTATCTATACAGCAACATTATTAGTTCCAGCAGATTTTTGGGTCGAAGTAAATAAAGGTTCAGAAAATTTCAATATTAATTCAGCTTTTGCAAGAATCTTTCGTCAAGGATTAGGTATAATTTTGGGGTCATTATCAGCTTTTCTAGTAAGTCAGATTATTGACGCATTCGTTTTTGAAAAGATAAAATCCCGGACGGGTTCCAAGCACATATGGCTAAGAGCAACAGGTTCCACGCTGATATCACAATTAATGGATAGTGTATTGGTGATTGGGATTGCTTTCTATGCTTTTGGGAATTGGACTTTTGCACAATGGATGAATGTATCATTCAATAATTACTTATATAAATTTATCATTGCCATTCTATTTACGCCTGTACTTTATTTAGCTCACTGGGCGATTGAAAAATACTTAGCTAAGGATAAATCGTTTTAAATTATCTGCAATTACTGCAGTTGATATTCCTACATTTAAGGATTCTGCTTCCCCAAAAGCTGGAATAGTAATTCGTTCATCTAGTAATTCTACAATTTCTTCCCGAATACCATTCGATTCATTTCCTAAAATGATAAAACCTTTTTCTGGAAACTGATAGTTGTGTATATTTTCACCATTTAGAACGGCTCCTATCTTTTTATATTCAGAATAGGTTTTAAAGAAGGTAGGTAAATCGACATAAATAAATTCTATTCGAGAAAATGAGCCCATCGTAGAAATGATCACTTTGGGATTATAAAATTCTGTACAATCCTCTGATAATACGAGTTGTTTAAATCCATACCAATCGCATATTCGAATAATGGTACCCAAATTTCCTGGATCTCGGATACCATCAAGAACAATGGTAAAACGATCTTGAATTAAAAAAGGAGGAAATTTCTTTTGTTTTACGACTGCAAGCCCTATTTGATTATTGACCAAAGTGCTTAATTTTTGGATATTTTCTACATCTAAAAGATAGATTGGAGCTTTTGAAACCTGTTTAATTTGATTTGCTAATTCTGGCTGGTTCTCACTTAATACAAAAAACACTAATTCAAAATCTGATTTAATTAATTCCAGCAACGACTTCTCCCCTTCCACTAAAAATAAATCATTCTCTTTTCTTCCTTTTTTAGAATGTAGGGAATTAATTAACTTTATTTGTTTATTAGTTAGCATCTCTTGAAGAATCAATCAATTATCGGTTTTCTTGTACTCAGTATTAGTCTCATTTCTTGTGGGCAGTACCAAGCATTTAAAATTCCAAATCCAGTTATAAATCAAATTGATATAATTGGTAATCAGCAAATATCTAAAGCTGAATTAAGAACAAATGTACTAGGTTTAAAGAATTCATACCGTCGTTTACTACCTGCAAAATTATACACTTATCTGGGCATTAAAAGGAAAAGAAAAGATTCTCTCGAAATTAAGCCTAGTTTTATTCAATTCTTCAAGTCCACCAACCCAAGTTATAGTTCTATTTGGTTAACAACGAATACAGCACAAATTCAACGTTTTTATAGAGAAAATGGTTTTTTAAATTCTAAAATAGAATCTAAATTAGATACAAATGATAATTTAGTTAATGTGACATTTGTCATTAATGAAGGCGAAGCTAGTTATTTCACAAAACAAGATTCAGTTTCGGTTGATAATCCTATTTTGGCGGAACATGTTAACTCCTATTTAAAGGAAAATAGTATCATTAGACCAATGGGGCGTTTGCAATTATCTTTAATTAATAAAGAAAAGGAGCAATTAAGTCATCATCTTCGAAATGAAGGTTATTACTATTTCTCGCCTGATGCAGTGAGTATAAGATTAAATGATTTGAAAGATTCGTCTCTTCAACGAATATCACTATACTATAAGATACCAGAGTTTAAGAATCATTCAACAATCGCAAATTATGATAGACTTTATCGAATAGGACTGCCCGAATTTAGTATTTCTGATCCTTTTGGTAATCCGGCTGACCGGCCACCTTTGAAAAGTTTGGCTAAATTGATAAATCTTCGCGAGGATGATTTGTATTCAGTCGATTTATTCAATCAAAGCTTAAAGAATATCTATTTAACAGATCAATTCAAGACAGTCTCTATTCGTTTTGATACAACAAAGACGCGATTATTTCCTAAAATAGAATTATTTCAAAATGAGAAATACAACTTTAGTTCTGAATTAGGAGGAAGTGTTTTTCGAGGAATTCCTGGACCCTTTTTAACAAATTCTTTCAAGATAAGACGTCTATTCTCTAGTTTAGATTATTTCGATTTTTCAACAAGGATTGGTTATGAGGCTCAGTCAGGATTTATCAATACCACGGAAACACGGAATAACCTAGAGTTAAACGCATCTGCATCCATTAATTTTCCATTTATTCACTTACCTAAAGTAATTGTAGGAAAACTAGGATCATACTATGGCGCTAAAACATCGGTAGGTGTTGGTTTTGATTTTATCAATCGTCCAGAGTATCAGCGAACTAATCTAAACCTATTTCAAAGGTATTCCTGGCAAAAAAGTGAATATAGCTTCTTTACAATTTCTTTAATCGACCTTAATTTATTAAATACACTGTATCCAGAAACTGCTACATCAGATTCATTTAAAGCCTACTTAGAGGAATTGAAAATGAAGGGTAATAATCTTTACCGAAGTTTTAATCCCAGTTTTGTAAGCAGCCTATCTTTTCAATACGTATACCGTGATTTATTACCAAGCAATGAACTTAAAAGTGGTAAAATATTTCAATTTGGAGTTGAATCGGGGGGTACAACACTTAATTTTTTACCTAATTATAAATTTAATGTTGTCACTGATTTATTAAATAATGGCCAAGAAATACAGTTTTATAGATTCCTACGACTAAATTTTGATTACCGTAAATACAAAATACTAGGAAGAAATCAAAAATCACAAATAGCCTTCAAACTTATAGGGGGAATTGCCTATTCGTATGGCGCTGAAAATGATTATCAATTGCCTTATGAGAAGAATTTTTTCATAGGTGGCCCATCTAGTGTAAGGGCTTGGAAACCGCGTCGATTAGGTCCTGGTGCATATGTCTCTGCTTCGAACCTAGTGGAGCAGCCCGGAAGTATCTTATTAGAATCTTCCCTAGAGTATCGTTTTAAATTATTCCAATTATTTGGTCAGATGAACGGCGCTTTCTTTATCGACGCAGGTAATGTTTGGAATATGCCGCAGGGTTATACGGAGCCAACTACTCAATTTAAATTGAGCGATTTCTATAATCAGATAGCAGTGGGTACTGGCTTTGGACTTCGCTGGGACTTCGATTTTTTCTTGTTGCGACTGGATTTAGCTACGAAAGTCATTAATCCAGCAAACCCCGTAAATCAAAAATGGGTTCTGCCACAAACTTCATTCGAAGGAGGACAAAACCCAATTGAATTTAATATTGGTATTGGCTATCCTTTTTAAGGATTATTTACGTGCCATCACGTTGATTGCCTTCGCTACAATAGCATCCGCATTTAAACCATATTTTTCCATTAATTCGGCAGGCTTTCCTGATTCACCAAATGAATCATTCACCCCTACGAACTCCATTGGCGTTGGATGGTTCATTGCCAAATATTGTGCAACAGAATCACCTAATCCACCATTGTATTGGTGTTCTTCAGCTGTAACTACACATCCTGTCTTTTTAACGGAAGCTAAGATAGCCTGAACATCTAATGGTTTAATCGTGTGGATATTAATTACCTCCGCTTTGATACCTTTTTCTAATAAAGACTCTGCAGCTTGAATGGCTTCCCAAACTAGGTGACCCGTCGCTAAGATTGTTACATCAGTACCCTCTACTAAATGCAAAGCTTTTCCTATTTCAAATTTCTGATCTTCTGGTGTGAATACCGGAACTACTGGGCGTCCAAAACGTAAGTATACTGGACCTTCGTAATCGGCAATTGCGATAGTGGCTGCTTTAGTTTGGTTGTAATCACAAGGGTTAATAACCACCATTCCAGGTAACATTTTCATTAAACCAATATCTTCCAAGATTTGGTGCGTTGCTCCATCCTCTCCTAGCGTTAAACCTGCGTGTGAACAACAAATCTTCACATTCTTTCCTGAATATGCCACTGATTGACGGATTTGGTCATATACACGTCCTGTTCCAAAGTTTGCAAACGTCGTTGCAAAAGGAATAAAACCTCCTAAAGTTAAACCAGCTGAAATACCAATCATGTTCGCTTCTGCTATACCTGTTTGGAAAAAACGCTCAGGGCTATTCTTAATAAATCCTTCTAATTTCAATGAACCAATTAAATCAGCGCATAATGCGACCACTTTAGGGTTATGCTGACTTAAATACTCCATACCTGCTCCAAAACCCGAGCGTGTATCCTTTTTTGTTTCGTAGGTAAATAATGCCATTTCTATCTAATTAATAATCGCCTAAAGTTTCTTCTAATTGCGCTAATGCGTCTTGTAATTGTTGGTCATTAGGTGCTACACCATGCCATTTATGTGAATACATCATAAAGTCTACACCTGCACCCATTTCTGTTTTCATGATAATCATGATAGGAGATCCTTTTCCTAATTCAGCTTTGGCCTTATTCAATGTATTTTGAATATCCTCCGCATTATTACCGTCCATACGCATCACATTCCAACCGAATGCTTTGTATTTCGCCTCTAAATCACGGTTGCTCATAACTTTCTCCGTAGGACCATCAATTTGCTGTCCATTTTCATCGATGAATGCGATCAAATTGTCCACCTTGTGATGAGGAGCGTACATCGCAGCTTCCCAAACTTGGCCTTCATTTTGTTCCCCATCTCCCATTAAACAGAATACGGTAGACATGTCTCCATTTAATTTCTTTGCTTGCGCAGCTCCGATAGCCACACTAAGACCTTGTCCTAAAGAACCCGACGCAATACGAATACCTTCTAAGTGTTCGTGTGGCGTAGGGTGGCCTTGAAGACGCGTATCAATTTTTCTAAACGTAGCTAATTCAGCCGTAGAGAAATAACCACGACGGGCTAACACACTATAGATTAATGGAGAAATGTGTCCATTCGACAAGAAGAATAAATCCTCATTTGTTCCATCCATATCAAACACTACTTTTCCTGCAGCATCTGTTTTCAGATTCATCGTGCTAAAATACAGATCCACTAAAAGATCTGTACAACCTAATGATCCACCTGGATGACCGGATTGGCAACCGTGAACCATTCTTAAAATGTCTCTACGAACCTGAGAGCTGATTTTTTGTATTTCTTGTGTTTGCATGGTATGTGATTAGTGAATTTGAGAACTGTGGTTCTTCGTATCCACCTTTTCGATAATGTCAATAATAATTCCGTTTTCGTCAATAATAAATGTAGTTCTTGCCACACCCATATATTGCTTTCCGTACATCGATTTCTCTACCCATACGCCAAAAGCTTCCGCTAATTGATGTTCAGGATCAGATAAAAGAGGGAAAGCTAAATTGTACTTTGCTTTAAACTTCGTGTGAGAGGCGTTGGTATCAATACTCACTCCTACTACCTGAAAACCTTTGGTTTGAAGTGCATCTAAATTTTCATTTAAATTGCAGGCCTGAGCAGTACAACCAGGCGTATTATCTTTGGGATAAAAATACAGGACTACTTTCTTCCCACTAGGGATAGCAAAATTGTTTCCGTCAGAGTCTACCATGGAAATGGTAGGAGCCGCATTACCTATTTGTAGTTTCATATTAAGAGATAGATAATTCAAATAACGGAGAACCTTCTAATGCCCCAGTCAATACATCTCCGATGGCAACAGGGCCTACACCCGCAGGTGTTCCGGTAAAAATATAATCACCTGTCTTTAGCGTAAAATATTTGGAGACTTCTTCAATAAGTTCAGCCACATTCCAAATCATCAATTCAGAATTTCCATCTTGAACTAATGTTCCGTTTTTGTGCAACGTAAAGTGAATAGGATTTTCAAGAATAGCAGGTTCAAAAGGCTGCATTGCACTAACAAATGCAGAACCATTAAAGGCTTTGGCTTTTTCCCAAGGAAGTCCTTTTTCTTTTAATTTACTCTGTACATCTCTAGCTGTAAAGTCAATACCTAAGCCGTAAGAATCGATGTATTTGTGTGCAAATTTTGCTTCAATATTTTTGCCCACTTTGCCTATCCTAAATACTAACTCGAGTTCGTAATGAACATCAGAGGAGAATTTAGGATAGTAAAAGTGACTATTTGCCTCTATTAAAGCCGTATCAGGCTTTAAGAAGACCACTGGTTCAGTAGGCCTTTCATTCGATAATTCTGTAATATGATCTACGTAATTACGACCGATGCAAATAATTTTCATGGCTTATTTCAATACTTCTGATACTAAACGAGCAGCATCCTTTAATAAAACAGCTGAGAATACTTTCAAGCCAGAATTATTAATGATCGCAGCACCTTCTTCTGCATTTGTCCCTTGAAGACGAACAATAATTGGGATATTAATCTCTCCAATGTTTTTGTACGCTTCTACAACTCCGTTTGCAACGCGATCGCAACGAACGATACCACCGAAGATATTGATCAAAATTGCTTTCACATTAGGATCTTGAAGGATAATGCGGAAACCAGCTTCTACTGTTTTCGCGTTTGCTCCACCCCCTACATCAAGGAAGTTAGCGGGATCGCCACCAGATAATTTAATAATATCCATGGTAGCCATCGCTAAACCAGCTCCGTTCACCATGCAACCTACGTTACCATCTAATTTAACGTAGTTAAGATCATTTTCAGATGCTTCTACTTCTAATGGATCCTCTTCTTCGATATCACGTAAAACCGCTAAGTCTTTGTGACGGAATAAAGCGTTATCATCTAAGTTTACTTTGGCATCTACTGCTAAGATTTTATCATCAGACGTCTTCAACACTGGATTGATTTCAAACATAGATGAATCAGTCTCTACATAGGCACGATACAATGATTGGATGAATTTAACCATCTCTTTTAATGCCGCTCCACTCAAACCTAGAGCAAAAGCAACCTTGCGTGCTTGAAAGTCTTGAAGACCCACACGTGGATCAATCCATTCTTTAATAATTTTTTCAGGGCTGTGTTCCGCCACTTCTTCAATGTCCATTCCACCTTCTGTACTTGCCATGATCACATTGCAAGCCTTTGCGCGGTCTAATAAGATCGATAAATAGTATTCTTTCGGCTCAGAATCACCTGGATAGTATACATCCTCAGAGATCAAAACCTTGTTAACTTTCTTTCCTTCAGGACCAGTTTGGTGCGTAATTAATTGCATTCCCAATATTTGAGAAACGCGCTCTTTTACTTCATCTAAGTTTTTTGCTAGTTTAACACCGCCCCCTTTTCCACGGCCACCCGCATGAATTTGAGCTTTAACAACAAACCATCCTGTACCAGTCTGAACTTTTAATTGCTCAGCCGCCGAAATAGCGTTGTCAACAGAGTCAATCACAATTCCTTCTTGAATGCGCACTCCGTAACCTTTTAAGATTTCTTTCGCTTGATATTCGTGAATATTCATTTAGTAAAATTTTAATTTCGTGAAATTACTATTTATTTGCGTAAATATTAAATAACAAGTCATTCATTCAAACATTCTAAAAAAAAGACAAAAAAATGTTAGAATTAAAAAATATTTCCAAAAGTTACGGAACTCAATTAATTCTAGACAATATCTCTTTACAAGTAAAGGAGTCTGAAATGGTGAGTATTTTAGGACCTTCAGGATCAGGTAAAAGTACACTTCTACAGATCATGGGCTTATTGATGAAAGCAGATTCTGGCCGGATCTACTTGGACGGTATTGACTATTCGTCTCTAACTGAAAGAGATCAAGCTACATTTCGAAATCAAAAACTAGGTTTTGTTTTTCAATTTCATAACTTATTGGGAGAATTTAGCTGCGAAGAAAACATCAAATTCCCTTTATTTATAAAAGGTGAAAATATAAAGGAAGCAGATCTTGAATTGTTTAATAAAATAGTTCAAACATTAGGTATAGAGCCGATTTTAAAAAAATTACCTTCACAAATATCAGGTGGAGAGCAACAACGCGTTGCAGTTGCAAGGGCATTAATTAATCGCCCCACTCTCCTATTAGCGGATGAACCTACGGGTAATTTAGATAATAAGAATGCGGAAACTTTATATGATTTATTTGTTGAATTAAAAGCGGTTTGGCAACAACGTATTATCATGGTAACGCACAACGAGAAACTAACTACACATTCTGATCAGGTTATTTATCTAAATTCCGGTAGAATCGAATAGAATTACTGCCAAAATGTCATAAATTTGCAATCTAAATTTCATTGATTGTAAAATGCAAGATTTAAAAGTACTGACGAAGGAAGAGAAAGAGGGTTTGGATGTTCCGAGAATTTCGGAAGATCAGGTGGCAGAGAACTCTTTTGGGAAAAAGGTCTATATCGAAAGTTATGGCTGTCAGATGAATTTTGCGGATTCTGAAGTGGTAACTTCCATCCTTCAAGAAAACGGATACATTACTACATCAAATGTCAAAGAAGCCCATACTATTCTATTAAATACATGTGCCATTCGTGAGAATGCAGAACATAAGATTCGCCATCGCTTGCAAGTATTCACTCATTTGAAAGCGAAGAATCCAGCCTTAACCGTTGGGATTTTGGGTTGTATGGCGGAACGCTTGAAGACCAAGTTGATTGATGAGGAGAAAATTGTCGATCTAGTCGCTGGTCCAGATGCCTACCGTGATTTACCTGCCTTATTAGATGAAGTTTCAGATGGCCAAAAAGCCATCAACGTTTTCCTTTCTCGTGAGGAGACTTACGGAAACATCGAACCTGTTCGACTAAATTCAAATGGTGTTACTGCTATGGTCAGTATCATGCGTGGTTGTGATAATATGTGCACTTTCTGCGTTGTGCCTTACACCAGAGGCCGTGAAAGATCTCGTGATTTACCTTCTATCATCGCAGAATGCGAAAAATTAGTCGCGCAAGGCTACCGTGAGGTCACCCTATTAGGTCAGAACGTTGATTCTTATAAATGGTCTTCAGGAAATGGACAACTGGTCAATTTTGCCCAATTATTAGAAGCCGTTGCCTTAGTAGATCCATTGCTTCGAGTTCGATTCTCAACCTCTCATCCTAAGGATATTACGGATGAAGTTTTATATACGATGAAGAAGTATGATAACATTTGCAAAAACATTCATTTACCTGCGCAAAGTGGAAGCAACCGTATTTTAGAATTAATGAAACGTTCTTATACCCGTGAATGGTATTTAGACCGAATTAAATCAATTCGAACCATTTTAGGTGAGGAATGTGGAGTTTCACAGGATATGATTGCAGGATTTTGTACTGAAACAGAGGAAGATCACCAAGATACATTGTCATTATTAACCGAAGTAGAATACGACTTTGGCTATATGTTTGCTTATTCTGAGCGTCCTGGAACACCTGCAGAGAAGAAATTAACTGATGATGTACCGGAAGAGGTGAAAATGCGTCGCCTTCAAGAAATTATCGATTTGCAGCGTATTCATTCTGCCAAACGCAATGAAATGTGGGTGGGTAGAAAAGTGCAAGTATTGGTGGAAGGGGATTCAAAAAAATCTAAAATGCATCATTTTGGCAAAATTGATTCGAACAAAGTAGTTGTTTTTCCTAAAGGAAACGAAGCCAAAGGAGATTATGTTTTTGTAAATATAACTCATTGTACATCAGGAACTTTATTAGGTGAATTATGTTAGATAACAGTCATCTTGCTAGTATAAAAGCACGTTTTGGAATCATTGGAAATGCCCCTGCCCTTTTGCGTGCCATTTCTGTAGCAGAGCAAGTAGCCGCGACGGATATGACCGTATTGATTACAGGGGAAAGTGGTTCGGGTAAAGAATCATTTTCCAAAATCATTCATTCCCTTTCTAAACGCAAACACGGAGCCTTTATCGCTGTTAACTGTGGTGCTATACCGGAAGGAACGATTGATTCCGAATTATTTGGTCATGAAAAAGGATCCTTTACAGGAGCTATTGAAGCTCGCAAGGGCTATTTTGAGGTAACTGATGGAGGTACCATCTTTTTAGATGAGATTGCTGAAATGCCCTTAGGAACACAGGCTCGCTTGTTGCGTGTGTTAGAAAATGGTGAATTTTACCGTGTCGGTTCTTCCAAAGTTCAAAAAACTAATGCACGCGTGGTAGCGGCCACCAATTTAAACTTACAACAGGCTATTGAAAAGGGGAAATTCAGAGAAGATTTATACTACCGTTTAAGTACGGTACCTATTTATGTCCCCCCTTTACGTGAGCGTGGAGATGATATTGAATTGTTGTTTAGAAAATTTACAACTGATTTCTCAGAGTCACATCGGGTTAAGCCGATTATGCTAACGAAAGAGGCTAAAGAGCTGTTACAAAAACAACGCTTTCCAGGTAACATACGTCAATTAAAGAATCTGGCTGAACAAATATCTGTTCTTGAATTAGGGGATAGAATCATCGATGAATTACAGTTGCAATATTATTTGGAATTCAACGAACCTAAATTAGGTAATTCAGTTGTCAAGTCAGATGCATTCTCTGGGCCAGAGGGAATGAATGAACGCGAGATTTTATACAAGATTCTATTTGATCTAAAGAGAGATGTAACAGAATTGAAAAAAATATTATTGAAAGTAGTGGAATCAGATCAATCTAAGGCCTATGAAATATTACATGATAAAATGGCTGTATTTGAAGATGTAAGAAATCATGCGGAAGTAAGTACCCCAATCCCCGGTTTATCTTTACCTAGTCATGAACAGGAGGAGACTAAATTTACAGAAGAACCTATTGATTCTATTTACGAAGAGATTATCTTACCGGCCAATGATGTGACCTTATCCTTAGAGAAACAGGAAAAAGAGATTATCATTCGAGCATTGAAGAAAAACAAAAATAAACGAAAATATGCAGCAAAGGACCTGGGAATTTCAGAACGTACATTATACCGTAAAATAAAGCAATATGATTTGGAAGAATTGGATTAATCTTTGCCTTTTTTTAGGAGTACTAATCATGCTATCCTCTTGTTATAGTTTTAAGGGTGCTAGTTTAGATCCTAATTTAAAAACGATTCAAATCAGCAATATCCGAATGGAGACAGCAGGTGGCCCCGCGAATTTAAGTCTGACAATTAATGAAAAACTAAAAGAGTATTTTCAACGCAATACCTCCTTGAAAATCAACAACAAGAATCCCGATTTACAAATAGAAGGATCTATAATAGGTTATGAATTAACACCTCAGGCTCCTACTGGCGATGATAAAGCGGGATTGAATCGATTAACTTTAACTATTCAATTTCGATTAATTAATCGCCTAGATGAAGATAAAAACTTCGAACAAGAGTTCTCTTTCTATCAGGATTTCCCACAAAATCAAACTTTGCCACAAGTAGAAAAAGAACTAATTCCGAAGTTAGTTGATCAAATTATTTTAGATTTGTTTAATAAAATTGCAGGTGACTGGTAATACGTATATGTCAAACGCACAAAAGCTTTGGTTTTTATTAAATAAAATTGATCGATCAGATCAAAGTGAGCTGAATCAGGATAAATTGATTTACCCTTATTACTATTTATTACATTGGAATGAACGTTATTCTATACTAAAGCAACAAAGAATTGCCCTACAATCTTCACGACGAAAACTATATTTTCAATCAATCTATGATATCCAAGGTGAACTGGATGAAACAACTGACCCCGTTCCAGCTGAAGAGATAAAAGCATTACAAGTGGCATTAATTGATCAATTCATCTTGAATCAGCCTACTTTGGCTAAGCCTAAAAGATCAGATCTCGAAGATTCCCCTCAAGAGGATTTATCAGTAATCGAATTTAGCCTACCTGTTTCTGAAACGGTGGCTATTCTTCTCACTAAGCAGGGTAAATATTTACAAGCAATTGAATTATATGAGAAGTTAAGTTTGATTAAACCTGAAAAAAGACTTTACTTTGCATCTCGAATTTCAGAATTACAAAATTTACTAACAGAATAAATATGTTTACTTTATTGATTTCATTGATTATCATATTCTCTGCCTTATTAGTTGTGCTTATTTTAGTGCAAAATCCTAAAGGCGGTGGAATTAGCGGGGAGTTCTCTTCTTCTGGAGCAACACAAATGTTTGGTGTTCAAAAGACAGGTGATTTAGTTGAACAATTAACTTGGGGTTTTTCTATTGCTATTTTAGTATTGGTCTTAGCCACTAATTTCAGCTTAACAGATACAAAAGAAACAAGCACCTCAGTAAACGTAGAAAAAGCAGCTACTAAAACGGTACCTGTTGCTCCTGCTCCAGTAGCACCTAAGCAATAGTTAGTACCTACTATATTTTTTCTAATACTGCCAAAATTTCAGCAATGAGTTTTGGCATTATTATTGTATGACCAGTTCTGCCATGTTCGCATGGTTGTATAATCTCTAATTTAAAAATTAAATTTATAACACATGTCAAATTTAAGTATTAAGCCCTTAGCGGATCGGGTTGTTGTAGAACCAGCTCAAGCTGAAGAAAAAACAGCATTTGGTATTATTATTCCTGACACAGCGAAAGAGAAACCACAAAAAGGAACAATCGTAGCGGTAGGAAATGGAAAGAAGGACGAGCCTATTACTGTTAAAGTAGGTGATTCTGTATTGTATGGTAAATACTCAGGTACAGAAATCACTATAGACGGTAAAGATTACCTAATCATGCGTGAGTCTGACATTTTTGCAGTTTTATAATTTTAACACAACATTAATTACAAAATAATATGGCAAAGGAACTATTTTTCGACAGCGAAGCGCGCGAAAAAATGAAGAGAGGGGTTGATACCCTTGCAAACGCAGTTAAAGTAACGTTAGGACCTAAAGGTCGTAATGTTATTATTGATAAAAAATTCGGCTCTCCATCGATTACAAAGGATGGTGTATCTGTAGCGAAAGAAATTGAATTAGAGGACGCAGTAGAGAACATGGGAGCTCAGTTAGTAAAAGAAGTTGCATCCAAAACAGCTGATCAAGCGGGTGATGGAACAACAACAGCTACTGTTTTAGCACAATCCATCTACACAATTGGTTCTAAAAACGTTGCTGCAGGAGCAAATCCAATGGATTTGAAACGCGGTATCGAGAAAGCAGTAGATGCTATTGTAACTGATTTAAAGAAGCAGTCCCGTGCAATTACAACTTCAAAGGAAATTGCTCAGGTGGCAACCATCTCAGCGAATAATGATTCTGAAATCGGAACCATGATTTCTTCAGCCATGGAGAAAGTAGGCCGTGAAGGTGTTATTACAGTAGAAGAAGCACGTGGTACAGAAACTGAAGTTAAGACGGTAGAGGGTATGCAATTCGATCGTGGATATTTATCTGCGTACTTCGTAACGAATACAGATAAAATGGAAGTCGAATTAGAGAAACCATTTATCTTAATTTCTGAGAAAAAGGTTTCTTCTATGAAGGAATTACTTCCTGTATTAGAAGTAGTGGCGCAAACAGGTCGTCCCCTATTAATCATCTCAGAAGATGTAGACGGAGAGGCATTAGCAACTTTAGTAGTAAACAAGATGCGTGGTGCATTGAAAGTGGCTGCAGTGAAGGCTCCAGGTTTCGGTGATCGTCGTAAAGCAATGCTAGAAGATATCGCTATCTTAACTGGTGGAACTGTTATCGCAGAAGAACGTGGTTTCAAATTAGAGAATGCTACCATCGAATATTTAGGCCAAGCTGAAAAAGTAATCATTGACAAAGACAATACGACTATTGTCAATGGTGCTGGATCGAAAGACAATATCGAAAATCGCGTAAACCAGATCAAGGCTCAAATCGAGAATACTACGTCTGATTACGATCGTGAGAAATTACAAGAGCGTTTAGCAAAATTATCGGGTGGTGTGGCTATCCTTTACATCGGAGCTGCTACGGAAGTGGAGATGAAAGAGAAGAAAGACCGCGTTGATGATGCTTTACATGCTACTCGCGCTGCAGTTGAAGAAGGAATCGTTGCAGGTGGTGGTGTCGCACTTATTCGCGCTATCCAAGCTTTAGATAAATTAAAAGGTGAAAATGAAGATCAATTAACAGGTATCAACATTATTCGTCAAGCAGTAGAATCTCCATTACGTACCATCGTTGCGAATGCAGGTGGTGAAGGTTCTGTAGTTATTAATGCTGTTAAAGCAGGAAAAGATGATTTTGGTTACAATGCTCGTGAAGATAAATATGAAAATATGATCGCAGCAGGTATTATTGACCCTACTAAGGTTACACGTTTAGCATTGGAAAATGCAGCGTCCATCGCAGGCTTGTTGTTGACAACAGAATGTGTGATTGCTGATAAACCAGCAAACGAACCTGCTCATGGACACGGCCAAGGTGGCGGTGGAATGGGTGGAATGATGTAATTTAAATTAGATTAATCCTTGAAAACTCCCCATATTTGGGGAGTTTTTTTTTGAACAATACTTTATGAAAAGAATCGCCATTGATATGGATGATGTTTTAGCTAAAACTACACACGTCATCATTGATCGAATTAATCAATTAGTTGATAAAAATTACACCTACCAAGAGCTATTGTTTGGTGATAAAACACTTAAAGAAGAGTTTTATGGTCATTATTTAACCAATAATTCTTTCTTATGGGAACCTGGATTCTTCGAAAACATACCAGTGAATGAGGATGCTGTGGAAGTGGTTCGCAAATTATCAGATCAATATGAAATATTTATTGTTTCTGCAGCTACTGAATTCCCAAATTCATTAAAAGAGAAATTAACCTGGATGGAGCAACATTTTCCATTTATCACATGGAAACATATTGTATTCTGTGGTCACAAGCATATGATACAAGCGGATTACTTAATTGATGACCATGAAAAAAATCTGCATACATTTACCGGAACTCCACTCCTATTTACAGCCCCGCATAATCTTCATATAAATGACTTTAAAAGAGTAAATAATTGGAAGGAAGTCGAAGGATTGTTGTTACAATAATGAAAAAAGCTCGTTTTAGTATTGGTATTTTGTTTTTTATATGTGGATTGAATTTTGCCACTTGGGCGACTCGTATTCCTGATTTTAAAGCTACACTTCATCTTTCAGATGCTGAATTAGGTACCGTCTTAATGGGCTTGCCCATAGGATCATTAGTTTCTTTACCCATCGCAGGTTGGCTTTTAACTAAATATGCTTCCAGGTGGATAACCCTAATTGCTGTGGTTATGTATGTGGTGGTATTACCTAGTTTGGGCTATTTAAGTTCTGCTGTAACTTTATTTACAGGTCTATTTTTCTTTGGAATGGCAGGTGATATAATGAATATAGCCATGAATACACAGGTAGTCAGTTTAGAGGCAAAAATAAATAAGATTATCATGTCTTCCTTTCATGCTATATTTTCCATTGGTTTAATGGCAGGCGCTTTTTTAGGAGGGATCTTGGAAAAAGAAAGTTTTACAACACAAGAACATTTTAGCCTAGTAGCTTTATTGAATATCATCATAATACCCCTTAGTTTCCCCAATCTATTAATTGATAAACCGGTTCAAGATGAAAGTAAACCTAAGTCATCTATTTTAAACTTAGGGCCCTATTTAATAACCCTGTCATTTATTGCTTTCTGTGGCATGTTATGTGAAGGAGCCATGGCTGATTGGATTTCTTTGTATTTTAAGGAATATAGCCCAAACTCCCCTTTCCCCATTACCATTGGTTTTTCCTTCTTTGCTGCTGCCATGGTAGTAGGGCGATTTATAGGCGATTCAATTTCTTTAAAATATGGAGTTTCCAATATTCTTGTATTAAATGGAATTTTACTAGGCTTTGGCATGTTACTTACACTTTTATTTACCTCCATCTTCCTAAAAATAGCAGGCTGTTTTATAACAGGAATTGGAATCTCTACGATTGTCCCTTTAATTTATTCACAAGCCGGGAACCAGAAGAAAATTATGCCTTCGATTGCTATTGCAGGCGTATCAACCATTGCTTACATTGGTTTTTTAATAGGCCCTGTCCTTATCGGTTATTTATCAGATTTTATTGGCTTGGATAAAGCTTTGTATTTGATTGTAATTTTAGGTTTTGTAGCTGCCTTTATTTCCAAAACTTGGGTCACAACTAAATGATCATCAAATATTGTTTAACTTCATGAAAATTACACAATCGTCACTTTTATAAATATAAATCAACCTCAATTTCTACATTCAATCTGAAACAAATACTACTATGAATAAACATGTTATTTTCTGGTCCATCACAGTAGGTTTAGGAGGTCTTTTATTTGGAATGGACGTCGCGGTAATATCAGGAGCAGAACTTGCAATTCAACAATTATGGAAACTAGACCCTTTCACTCATGGTTTGGCCATTGCTGCAGCACTATATGGTACAGTAATAGGTGCAGCACTTGGAGGAATTCCAGCAGATTTATTTGGACGTAAGAAGACCTTATTCTGGATAGGATTAAGCTTCTTTATCTCCTCCATAGGGGCAGCTATCGCACCTGATGTTAATTTATTTATGTTATTTCGCTTTTTGGGTGGCCTAGGTATAGGTGCCTCATCTGTGGTGGCACCTATATATATATCGGAAATAGCACCTGCAAAGCATCGAGGAAAGTTGGTAATATCATTCCAGTTGAACATTGTATTAGGTATTTTGATTGCCTACGTTTCAAATTACTTTATCCAAGGAATGGAGAATGATTGGCGGATAATGTTAGGAGTTGTTTCTCTTCCTTCCCTCTTATTTTCTATTTTAATTCTATTAACTCCAGAAACTCCCTTGTTTTTATTATTAAAGCGAAATGATTTAGCTGGCGCACGGAAGGTATTGGAATTAGCTGATCCTAATCCGGAGGAAACAATTCTGCGAATTCAGAATAATGCAAAACAAAGCACTGAAAAGGAACGCTTGTTCTCAGGCAAATTTGTTTGGCCATTAACATTAGCCTTTCTATTTGCCTTTTTTAACCAAATGTCAGGAATCAATGCAATCATTTATTACGCACCTAGAATCTATGAATTGACAGGTTTAGGTACTGAAAGTGCATTACTTTCTACGGCAGGTATTGGTATTGCAAATTTGCTATTTACATTATTAGGGTGGTATTTGATTGATCGTGTGGGTCGAAGAATTTTAATGTTTATTGGTTCATTTGGTTATATTATCACCCTAAGTTTAATTGCTCACGCCTTTTATACAGAATCATTTACGTTTGTTCCGGTTTACATATTTGCATTCATCGCCTCTCACGCCATTGGACAAGGTTCTGTTATATGGGTGTTCATCTCGGAGATATTTCCTAACTCTGTCCGTGCCTCTGGCATGGCTTGGGGATCTTTAACACACTGGGCTTTTGCAGCATTAGTAGCTAATTTTTTTCCTTTGTTCACCGAAAGCTATGGAGGAACTCTAATTTTTGGATTCTTTGCTGTCATGATGGTGGCTCAGCTAGCATACGTAACGTTTATGATGCCTGAAACTAAAGGTGCTAATTTGGAAGATATTGAAAAACAGGTAATTATGCATTAATGGTTTTCTTATGATAAATTTTGATCCTAAGAGTAGCAAACCTAAATACCAACAATTAATTGATGGTATTATTGATGGAATTAATTCCGGCTTATTAGAGCACGGAAAACAACTACCCTCTATCAATAAGGTAGCCAATGATTTTAATATGGCACGTATGACTGTTACGAAGGCCTACGATGATTTGCGTGAAAAAGGATTAATTAGTTCCCATCATGGTAAGGGATTCTATGTATCAAGTACAAATACAAAAAATGCCTTGCGGGTATTCATTTTAATGGATGCTTTAACCCCCTATAAAGAGATTTTGTATGAAAGCATTATCCAAAATTTAGGAGAGGATGTAAGTCACAACCTATTTTTCCACTACCATAATATCGAATTATTTGAAGAGTTGATTTCGAACAATTTAGGAAAATACAACCATTACATTATCCTTCCCCATTTTAATAAGAGTGTTTCTAAAATCGTATCAAAAATCCCTAAAGACAAATTATTGGTCCTAGATATTAATATCAAAGAATTTAGTGATGACTATTCCATTCTATACCAAAATTTCGAATCTAATATTCACCAAGGACTTACTGCATCACTTGACAAAGTCAAAAAATACCAACAGATTAATTTAGTATTAAGCTCAAAAAGCTTTCAATATACCCCAGACGGAATTATTCAAGGATTTACTAAATTTTGTACGGAAAATAACTTAGAATTCGATATCATTCCCGATTTAGATGATGATTACGAATTGCAAATGAATCAAGCCTATATCGTCTTCAGAGAATACGAATTGATAAAGATGATTAACTGGACTACGAAGAATAAATTAAAGGCAGGGAAAGACGTCGGTATTATTTCCTACGATGATACGCCTTTAAAAGAGATTATCGCAGAAGGTATATCTGTTATATCGAATGACTTCAAGAAAATGGGGGAACGTGCGGCAGAAATGATTATCAATCGGGTAAAAGGTAGAGAATCAAATGATTTTTATTTTATCGATCGCGGATCACTATAAATCCAAGTGAACATTAAGCCAACCAGCATCCAATTTTACACCTAAGCTATTATAAAAATCAATAGCAGGTTGATTCCAATCTAGTACCTGCCACATCATTCCTGTGCATTTTGTTCGCTTAGCTTCTTCGATTGCTTCCATAATTAATCGTTTACCTAAGCCTTTACCTCGAAAACTCTCCTTGATGTACAAATCCTCTAAATAAAAACGTCTTCCTTTCCAAGTAGAGAAACGATAGTACCATAAAGAGAAACCGCCTAACTCTCCATTCAAATAAATAAGATTAGCTTTAAATAAAGGATTATCTGAAAATCCTCCTGTAACATAATCATCGACAGTGGAACTTACTTCTTCAGGCGCCTTTTCAAAAATGGCTAATTCCATGACCAAATCACGAACCAAGCTAATATCTTCTTTTGTTGCTCTACGTATATCTATCTTATCCATTGATGGCTCTAAGTTTCGTTAAAAGTGTTAAAAAATCCGCTGGTAATTCTTGTTCAAACTGCATAAAATCATTCGTAGTGGGATGAACAAACCCTAAAGAATAAGCATGCAATGCTTGTCTAGGGCATGTTTTGAAGGCATTATCAATAAATGATTTAAAACTTGCCATGGATGACATATACCGAATCTTATCTCCTCCATACGTAGCATCTGAAAACAAAGGATGTCCAATGGATTGAAAATGTGCTCTGATTTGATGAGTTCTTCCTGTTTCTAATTTAAATCGTACAAAGGAAGCAAATCCAAAAGATTCTACTACTTCATAATGTGTAATCGCAATTCTTCCGTGCTCAGAATCCTCAGGAAAAATAGCTTGAATCTTACGGTCTTTCGGACTCCTACCTATCTTGCTGCGTATAGTCCCTTTTAATTCTTTAGGTACACCCCAACAAATAGCATAATAAGTTCGTTCAATGGTATGTTCAAAAAATTGTTGTCCTAAAAAATTAAGGGCAAATTCGGTTTTGCCGATGACTAATATGCCTGAAGTATCTTTATCTATCCGATGTACAAGTCCGGGACGAATATCTTTTTGACCGGGGAGATTTTGGCAATGAAATAAAAGACCATTCACTAATGTTCCTGTCCAATTGCCCTGAGCTGGATGCACGACCATACCAGGCGATTTGTTCACTAAAATAAGTTGCTCATCTTCGTAAATAATATCAATCGGTATATCTTCCGGGTAAACCTCCTTATCGCGTGGAGGATTAGCAAATGAAACAGATATCGTATCCAAAGGCTTTACGCGGTAATTTGACTTAATCAAGCCCCCATTGACCTTTACAGATCCCGCATCAATACCTACCTGAATCCTATTGCGACTAGTACCCGCAATTTTAATCATCAAATATTTGTCGATTCTGAGTAATTGCTGACCTTTGTCAACGGTGAAATTAAAATGCTCAAATAAATCATCTTCCTCTTCGGAATCAGGAGCATTCATTTCTGGATCGATGGACATAGCAAATTTCGAATTTAACGCGTTACACTTACCGTCTCCGATAGAAGAGATTTTTGATGACTGCTGGAATTCAAAAGGAATTCAGGTGTTTATCAAAAGAGACGATCTCATCCAACCTATCATATCGGGAAATAAGTGGCGCAAATTAAAAAATTATCTTCAAACCTTCTCATTTAACACGCATTCTGGGCTATTAAGTTTTGGTGGAGCTTACTCTAATCACCTCTATGCCCTCGCCTTCGCTGGTCATTCGCTGGGAATTCCGACAGTTGGAATCATCCGCGGTGAAGAGTTAACTACAGGAAGTAATGTCTATTTAAGCCAAATGAATGATTGGGGAATGCAATTGCATTTTATCTCGAGAATGGACTATCGTTCTAAACCCATTCCATCTGCTTATGAAAATTACGCTGTCATTGCGGAGGGTGGATTTGGCGAATTAGCGATTCAAGGGATGGAAGATCTTGTTGATGAGCTTCCTTCCTGTGATTTAATTTATACGGCTATAGGAACAGGAGCAACAGCTATTGGATTGGCAAATTACACGAACAACTCAGTCGTGGGCGTCTTGACATTAAATAACAGAGCAGAAATTGAGGAGCACTCAATACCAATTAATTTAGAAATAGAAGATGCCTATGTGTTTGGTAAATATGCCAAACAAAACAATGAACTAGATCTGTTTTGTGCGGAATTTCATCAGCAACACGGTATTCCTATCGAACCGATCTACACCGGACGTATGTTCTACGCTTTAATTGAACACATAAAAAATGGCCACATAGCTCCGAATACGAAACTAGTGGCCATCCATACCGGAGGTGTAAAGTAATTACCCTACCGAACCTTCTAATGAAATAGCTAACAACTTTTGCGCTTCCACAGCAAATTCCATAGGTAATTGTTTCAATACTTCTTTAGCATATCCATTCACGATCAAAGCAACTGCAGTTTCAGTACTTAATCCGCGCTGATTACAATAGAAAATTTGATCTTCACCAATTTTTGAGGTAGTAGCCTCATGTTCCACAGAAGATGTATTGTTTTTAACTTCTAGATAAGGAAAGGTGTGAGCCCCACACTTATCGCCTAACAATAAAGAGTCACATTGAGAAAAGTTCTTAGATCCATCCGCTTTTCTAGCTACTTGAACTAGACCACGATACGAATTCTGCGAGAATCCTGCCGAAATACCTTTAGACACGATACGTGACTTAGAATGCTTTCCTAAGTGAATCATTTTAGTACCTGTATCAGCTTGTTGGTAATTATTAGTTACCGCAACAGAGTAGAATTCACCAATCGAATAATCCCCTTTTAAGATAACTGATGGGTATTTCCAAGTCACCGCAGAACCAGTTTCTACCTGTGTCCAAGATAATTTAGAATGGGCTCCATCACAAATTCCACGTTTGGTTACGAAATTATAGATACCACCTTTTCCTTCTTTATCTCCTGGATACCAGTTTTGTACCGTTGAATACTTCACTTCAGCACCTGCATGTACGTAAATTTCTACTACCGCAGCGTGTAATTGATTCTCATCGCGCATAGGTGCTGTACAACCTTCTAGATACGAAACATACGATTCATCTTCTGCTACGATCAGGGTACGCTCAAATTGACCAGTACCTGAGGCATTGATACGGAAATAGGTAGATAATTCCATTGGGCAACGAACGCCTTTGGGAATATAACAGAACGAACCATCTGAAAATACCGCGCTATTTAAAGCAGCGAAATAATTATCCTTAACTGGAACAACTGAGCCTAAATATTTCTTGATTAATTCTGGATGTTCTCTAACAGCTTCTGAAATAGAACAAAATATGACTCCTTTTTCTGCCAAAGTATCCTTAAACGTCGTCGCTACAGAAACAGAGTCAATAACAGCATCCACAGCCACATTTGAAAGACGCTTTTGTTCGTCCAATGAAATACCTAGTTTTTCAAAAGTTCTTCGTAATTCCGGATCAATCTCATCTAATGAATTCAACTGCTTCTTTTGAACCGGAGCCGAATAATACTTTAACTCATCGTATTTTGTGGGAGTATACAATAGATTCGCCCAATCTGGTTCAGCTAATGTTCTCCAATATCTGTAAGCGGATAATCGCCATTCCAACATCCAATCCGGTTCATTCTTTTTCTCTGAAATAAAATGAATGATTGATTCACTTAAACCTATAGGAGCTTCGTCTGTCTCGAAATGAGACTCAAAACCGTATTTATAATCGGTTGAAGTTACTTCTTGTAAAATATCGTCTACTTTCTCTGCCATCATTTTGCATTTATGATACAAAATTACAAAAGGATTTTGGAGAAAAATAGACTTAGTTTAGAATAAATCTAAACAACTAGAATAAAGGCGTATTTCTAATCAGGCTTTCTTCTAAAGAAATGAATGTTTCTGTACGCTGAATGCCAGTAACGCGTTGAATCTTGTCATGCAAAACTTCGCGCAAATGCTGCGTATCGCGGCAGATAATTTTGGCAAAAATGGAATAAATACCGGTCGTATAATGAATATTGACCACTTCAGGGATCTGTTCTAACTGTTTGGCCACATCTTCATATAAACTACTCTTATCTAAATAGATGCCTAAAAATGCGGTAATGTCCCATCCTATTTTCGAATAATCAATGAGTAGTTGCGCTCCTTTTACAATTCCCAAAGATTCCATCTTTTTCATTCGTACGTGAACCGTACCACCAGATACATCTAATCGAGAACCAATTTCCGTATAAGGCAAATTAGCATCTTTCACTAAAATTTCTAATATTTTATAATCTAAAGGATCAAGCTCAAACTTCTTTTCCATTGAATTTTCGTAATTATTTCAGGTTCGAATTAAAAATTATGCAAAAAAAGACATTTATTTTTGAAAAATTTTGAAAAATTAAAAATCTCCTTTTATATTTGTCCTACTAATTATTGCAAAGGTAATAATTTTCACTGTAGGGTGATGAAATTGGCAGACGTGCCCTCCTGTCTCGGGGGTGGTGAGTTCAGGATAAACACGGCATAATGGGTTGACCACTAAATCAGTTCTGTGTCGAGGCTAACTGCACCTTGGAGGTTCGAATCCTTCTCCTACAGCATTTTAATTAATTTGGTTTTTAGTTTGTTGATGAAGTGTAATGTTAAAAGCAATCTTATTTTAGGATTGCTTTTTTTATTGAATTATAAATCTATATATTTGATAGACAAACTAGTTTTAACATTTAACCCCTAACATTATGTCATTAAGATTAGGAGATATCGCACCAGATTTCAGTGCAGAAACCACATTAGGCCACATTAACTTCCACGAATTCATCGGTGATTCTTGGGTATTGTTATTCAGCCACCCAGCAGATTTCACTCCCGTATGTACTACAGAATTAGGTAAAACGGCTCTATTAAATGGTGAATTCCAAAAACGTCACGTGAAGCCTATCGCAATATCAGTTGATAGCCTAGAATCCCACAATAAATGGGTACCAGATATCGAGGAAGTAAATTCAGTTAAAATGAATTTCCCTATTATCGCAGATCCCGAGAAAAAGGTGGCTTTATTATACGATATGATTCACCCAAATGCTTCTGAGAAAGCAACGGTACGTTCCGTATTTGTCATTGGACCAGATAAGAAAATCAAATTGACACTTACCTACCCTGCCTCAACAGGACGTAACTTCACGGAAATTTTACGTGTTATTGATTCCTTACAATTAACGGCCAATTACCAAGTGGCAACACCGGCTGATTGGGTTAATGGTGACGATGTGATTATCGTACCCGCGGTATCAAATGAAGATGCAGTGGCTAAATTCCCTAAAGGCTTCACTTCTGTAAAACCTTATTTACGCAAAACACCTCAACCGAATTTATAGTAGGTTGAAACTCATCTTAAATGCCAAAATTCATTACAGGTGGATTTTGGCATTTTTTATTTTAAAACCGTATTTTTGTAGCTCATTAATATAATCCGCATGTTATCAACGATTAATTTTACTTCTACTGCAGCCTATAAAGCACTCTTATCAGATCAAACTCGTTTAGCTTCTACAACGATTGCTGAATTATTTAAAGGTGATGCTTCAAGACAAGCTTCCTATAGCCAAACTTTTAATGGTATCTTTTTTGACTATTCAAAAAATCTAATTGATGCAAAGGCTTTTCAATCTTTACTTCAATTAGCTAAAGAATGTGGTTTAGAAGAGGCCATCAAAGCGCAATTTTCAGGGGATAAGATTAATCAGACAGAGGGTCGTTCCGTTTTACATACAGCCTTAAGGGCTAAATCATCCGCTTCAATCAAAGTAGATGGAGAAGATATTATTCCTAAGATTCAAGCGGTTAAAGCACAGATGAAAGAATTTTCTGAGAAAGTTGTCTCAGGTGCTTGGAAAGGGTTTTCTGGTAAAGAAATTACGGATGTAGTAAACATTGGTATTGGTGGTTCTGACTTAGGTCCCGTCATGGTGACTGAAGCATTAAAACCCTACAAAACACGATTAAACGTACACTTTGTAAGTAATGTGGACGGAACCCACATTGCAGAGACATTAAAGAAAGTTAACCCAGAGACAACATTGTTTTTAATTGCCTCTAAAACATTCACCACGCAAGAGACGATGGCGAATGCCTTCTCTGCCAGGGATTGGTTCTTAGCTGCGGCTAAAGACAATGCGGCCGTTGCTAAGCATTTTGTGGCATTATCTACGAATACAAAGGCTGTGGCTGAATTTGGCATTGATACAGCGAATATGTTTGTGTTTTGGGATTGGGTAGGCGGCCGTTATTCTTTATGGTCTGCGATTGGATTATCCATCTGTTTATCGGTAGGATACACACACTTCGAGGCACTATTAGCGGGTGCTGAAGCCATGGATAGCCATTTTGCATCCGCTTCTTTTGAAAGTAATATTCCTGTGATCTTGGGCTTGTTGGGAATTTGGTATGTGAATTTCTTTAATGCTCCTACTCACGCCATTTTGCCTTATGACCAATATATGCACCGTTTTGCAGCCTATTTCCAACAAGGAGACATGGAATCGAATGGTAAGACGATTGATCGTTCTGGCAAGCGTGTTAACTATGCAACTGGTCCAGTAATTTGGGGAGAACCAGGTACGAACGGCCAACACGCCTTCTACCAATTAATTCACCAAGGAACGCAATTAATCCCTGCTGACTTTATCGCTCCTGCAGTAACTCACAATAAAATAGGTAACCACCACACTTTATTAATGTCTAATTTCTTTGCTCAGACAGAGGCATTAATGAATGGTAAGTCGAAAGAAGTCGTTGTTGCTGAATTACAGAAAGCTGGTTTGGGCGAGACTGAGATTGAGAAATTAGCCCCATTTAAGGTGTTTGAGGGAAATAAGCCAACTAATTCATTCCTGGTAAAACAGATTGACCCAGCTACTCTAGGTTCGTTAATCGCCATGTATGAACACAAAATTTTTGTTCAAGGCGTTATTTGGAACATCTTTAGCTACGACCAATGGGGTGTAGAATTAGGAAAGCAATTAGCTAATTCAATTCTTCCGGAATTAGAGAATGAAGAGAAAATTAATTCCCATGATTCTTCTACGAACGGATTGATCAATCAATTCAAGGCTTGGAGATAATTAGACTTTCAACAAAGCAATCATTTCAGAGATGGAGAGCAGATTCTGTTCTCCATTTTTCATATTCTTTACATTCGCTTTACCTTCTTTCAATTCAGACTCCCCTATCACCGCAACATATGCGATTTTCTTTTTATCAGCGAACTCGAACGACTTTTTAATTTTGGCAATATCTGGATAAACCTCCGCTGGAATTCCTACTTTACGTAATTCATTGGCCATTCCTAAACTGGCCTTACGTCCCTCTTCATCGAAGTAGGTAAAAAGAATGGCACTAGCACTAGTTGCCATTTCAGGGAAAAGCTTTAATTCTTCCATGACATCCAAAATACGTTCGATACCAAAAGAGATTCCCACGCCTGACATATTAGGCAATCCAAAAGAACTTGTTAAATCATCGTAACGACCTCCGCCCACAATAGATCCAAAAGGAAGGTCAACTGCTTTACCTTCGTAGATCAAACCTGTGTAATAGCTTAGGCCACGGGCTAATTTATAATCAAAAACAAGATTCTCGGAAGAAAAACCATTCGTTTCAGATAAAGATAAAACCTCTTTGATTTCTGCCAAACCCTGTAAACCTGTGGCATTCGTATCAAAAAACGCAGATAATTTAGCGATTCTCTCTTCGTTCGATCCTTCGAACAAAACTAAATCCTTAATAACAACCGTTTTCTCTTCCGAAAATCCATTCTGAATCAATTCATTCGCTACATTCTCCCATCCAATCTTATCCAATTTATCTAAGGCAACAGCAAATGACACAAAACGCGCACTTTCTCCAAGGCTATCTACAATACCCGCTAAAATTTTACGAGAGTTTATGTATAAGTTAGCACGTAACTTCAATGAATTGAAAATCGCTTGAAATAAGGCAATTAGTTCAGCCTCATTTACTAAAGAATCCGATCCAATAATATCGGCATCGCATTGATAGAACTCGCGGTAGCGACCACGCTGTGGACGATCCGCTCTCCAAACTGGTTGTATTTGATACCGACGGAAAGGAAAAGCTAAGTCATTGCGATTCATGGCTACGAAGCGGGCAAATGGTACTGTCAGATCGTAGCGAAGACCTTTTTCAGAAATTTTAGAAGTGAATGATTTAGAACCAGCCTCGATATCTGAAGTCGAGACCTTGGACAAATAATCACCACTATTTACTATTTTAAATAATAATTGATCACCCTCTTCGCCATACTTACCCGTCAAGGTAGACAGATTTTCAATGGCAGGCGTTTCAATCGTTTGAAAGCCAAATCCTTGAAAATGAGTCTTTATGATGTCAAAAACGTAATTACGTCTTGCCATTTCTGTAGGACCAAAATCCCTTGTACCTCGTGCGTTTGCTGGTTTCTGCATATTTCTAAAAAAACAAATTTAATTAATTATGCTATAATATTTTTGATAATAGTCGATTTTAGCTATTTTTGCAAACCAAATTATCAAAGACATGGCAGTAACTAGACTAAAACGTAAAGACAGAAGAAATAAAGCAGTAGCTAACAACAAGGTTGCAGCTATCAAAATTTTAAAAGCAAGACCTATCATCAAGTTAGTTGATGTAGAAGCTATTAAAGCTAGCTTTGCTAAATAAGAATTATATTCTTTATATTTAAACCGGTTTATGCCGGTTTTTTTATGTTCAATTCAAACCTATAACTCTATGAAAAAGACCTTATTTTTAATCTCCGCCCTACTTTTAGGTTCGGTAACTCTAATTCATGCACAAGATCGTCGTCATGTAAAAGTAAATCCAACAAACCCCAACGACACTGAATATTGGGAACCAAGTATACCTGTGGTAACTCCAGGAACTATTCCGTCGGATGCCATCGTATTATTTGATGGAAAGAATTTAGATAATTGGGAATCTGCAAAAGATGGTTCACCAGCACGTTGGAAAGTAGAAGATGGAAAAATGACTGTTGTAGGAAGAACTGGTAATATTTCTACAAAAGAAAAGTTTACTAATTATCAATTGCATATCGAATGGCAATCCCCTATCGAGCCAGAAACGTTAAAGAGCCAGGGAAAAGGGAACAGTGGAGTATTTATGCAAGGAATGTATGAGGTACAAGTATTAAATTCCTATCAAAATCAAACCTACCGAAATGGCCAGGCTGGCTCCATTTATAAGCAGACTCCACCTTTGGTTAATGCGACCACTAAAATGGGAGAATGGAATACGTATGATATTATTTATACAGCTCCGGTGTTTACAGTGAATGGCGGAATTGATACCCCAGCATATATAACAGTTATTCATAATGGAATTGTAGTTCAAAACCATACGAAGATTCAAGGTACAACAGAATATATCGGCCAACCTTTAAATCCAGTTCATGGTCCTGGACCAATAAGCTTACAGGATCATGGAAATGCTGTTAGTTACCGAAATATTTGGTTAAGAAAAATGTAATAAATTTCTTAATTTTGAAGGGAAGGTTTTCAACATAAAAGCCTTCCCTTTTTTTGTTTCTATGAAATATATTATTAGCTGGGTTTTACGATTTATCCCGAGAAAATTCATTCAATTATTTGCCCACAGACTCATCAAAATATACAGTATTTTCTTAACCGGGAATAAGGTTTATTGCCCTGTTTGTGACCATTCTTTTCGTCATTTCCTGCCCTACGGTCGATTGACACCCCGGGAAAATGCCCTTTGTCCCTCCTGCTTAAGCTTAGAGCGTCATCGCTTGATGTATTTGTATCTGAAGAATGAGACGTCGTTTTTTACAGAGAAGCCTAAATTATTACATATCGCTCCGGAATATTGTTTTATCGAACGTTTTGAGAAGCATTTAGGTGATCAATATATTACAGCTGATATCGAAAGCCCTTTGGCAAAAGTGAAAATGGATTTACATGATATTCCATTCGAAGACAACACATTCGATGCGGTGTTCTGTAATCACGTTTTAGAACACGTGAAAGACGATGTGCGTTGTATGCAGGAAATCAGACGGGTATTAAAGCCGACTGGATTTGCTTTATGCCAAAGTCCACAACGATACGATCTGGCAACGACCTATGAAGATGCCAGCATCACAGATCCACGGGAACGCGAAATTCATTTCTTACAAGATGATCATTTGCGTATCTATGGTCGCGATTATGGTACTCAATTAGAAAAGTCCGGATTTACGGTAGAACCTGTCAATCTGATTGAAAAATTGGGATTGGAAGAAAGCCAAAGAATGGCATTGCCACTAGAAGAGATTATTTACGTTTGTCGCAAATAAGATGAGATATACTCCATTTTCAGCTGAATTATTCAAGAAGAATCGGGCCAAATTGTATGCACAATTGCCCCCAAAATCCATTGTAGTTGTTAGTTCCAATGACATCATGCCTACTAATGCAGATGGAACTATGGGATTCAGACAAAACAGTGATTTGTTTTACTTATCTGGTTTAGATCAAGAGGAAACCTTTTTGATCTTGTATCCAGATGCTCCAGAAGCACAATGGAGAGAAATCGCCTTTGTTCGCGAGACATCAGAATTGATTGAAATTTGGGAAGGACATAAATATACCAAAGAAGAGGCGACGCAAATATCTGGGATTAATAACATCCAATGGTCGTCTAATTTTGAATCTCTTCTAAAAACCTTAGTTTACTCTGCAAATCATATCTACTTAACTGATAATGAGCACTTACGTAATGCTTCCGTGGTTCAGACGCAGAATGCTCGCTTAGGTATAAGCATCAGAAATACGTATCCTAATCACGCGATAGGTCGCCTTGCTCCTATTTTGAGTGATTTGCGCATGCAAAAAGAACCCGAAGAACTACAAGCGCTACAAGTCGCTTGTGATATTACCGATAAAGGCTTTAGACGCGTTTTGAATTTCACTAAACCAGGTGTAACTGAATATGAGATTGAGGCAGAATTCATTCACGAATTCACACGCAATCGATCACAAGGTTTTGCTTACACCCCAATTATTGCTTCCGGTGCAAACGCATGCGTACTACATTATATTGACAATGCACTTCCTTGCCAGGACGGCGATATGCTTTTATTAGATGTGGGAGCTTCTTATGCTAATTACAATGCGGATATGACACGTACGATTCCAGTAAATGGTCGTTTTAATCCTCGTCAAAAGCAAGTATATCAATCAGTCCATGCTGTATTAAATTATGCTACCGAAATCATGCAGCCTGGCGTGTATTGGGTAGATTACCAAAAAGAGGTTGAGCGCTTCATGGAAGGTCAATTGATTGATCTAGGTCTGTTTTCTCGTGCTGACGTTGAAAAACAAAATTCCGCGAATCCTCTGTTTAAAAAATACTTTATGCACGGAGTGGCCCATCATTTAGGCTTAGATGTGCACGATGTTTGGGATAAATACAAACCTTTTCAAGAAGGAATGGTTCTTACTTGTGAACCGGGTATTTATATCCAAGAAGAGGGATTGGGAATTCGTCTGGAAAACAACCTAGTGATACAAAACGGAATCAATATCAATCTGATGAAGAATATTCCATTGGATTGGGAAGAAATTGAAGATTTAATGAATCAATAAAACGGGTTAAATGCCTTGTTTTGGCTATATTTGTAGCTTAGTTTAAGGGGAAGCCCTAAGGAGAAATAATTCTATATGAAACACCTGCGTAATTTTTGCATCATTGCCCATATTGATCACGGTAAAAGTACATTGGCCGATCGATTAATTGAGTTCACCAATACCGTTCAAAAGCGCGATATGATGAATCAATTGCTCGATGATATGGATTTAGAGCGCGAGCGCGGCATTACCATTAAATCACACGCCATTCAAATGCAATACCCTAAAGATGGGGAATTGTATACATTCAATTTAATTGATACACCTGGACACGTCGATTTCTCCTACGAGGTATCCCGTTCTATTGCTGCATGTGAAGGAGCTTTATTAATTGTGGATGCTTCTCAGGGTATTGAAGCTCAGACAATTTCTAATCTCTATTTAGCGATAAGTCACGATTTAGAGATTATCCCCGTACTAAATAAAATCGATTTACCGGGAGCTATGCCAGAGGAGGTTTCGGACCAAATCATTGATTTGATTGGATGCAAAAAAGAAGATATCATTCATGCCTCTGGTAAAGAAGGTATCGGAATTCAAGACATCTTAGATGCGGTAGTGGAACGTATTCCTGCACCCAAAGGTGAACCAGAAGCGCCATTGCAGGCTTTGATATTTGACTCCACGTTTAACTCTTACCGCGGTATTGAGGTTATTTTCCGAGTGTATAATGGAGAAATCAGAAAAGGTGATAAAGTAAAATTCATTAATACGGGTAAAGAATACTACGCGGATGAAATTGGTACGCTGGGATTAGAACAAGAACCCAAGCAAATCATCAAAACCGGTGACGTAGGTTACCTGATTTCGGGTATTAAAGAGGCTAAAGAAGTAAAAGTAGGTGATACCATTACGCATGTAGCTAATCCAACTGTAACTGTTATTCAAGGTTTCGAAGAGGTAAAACCGATGGTTTTCGCAGGCATTTATCCAGTAGAAACATCGGAATTTGAAGATTTGCGCGATGCAATGGAGAAGCTTCAATTAAATGATGCCTCTTTAGTGTGGGAGCCAGAGACTTCGGCTGCCTTAGGATTCGGATTCCGTTGTGGTTTCTTAGGTATGTTGCACATGGAAATTGTGCAAGAGCGTTTAGAACGCGAATTCGATATGACGGTTATCACAACTGTTCCTTCCGTAAAATTCAAAGTCATTACTACTGCGAATGAGGAAATGTGGGTATCCGCACCTGCTGACTTACCGGAACCGAATTTGATCAACATTATTGAAGAGCCTTATATTAAGGCACAAATAATTACCAAATCCGAGTATACAGGGGTGATCATGAGCCTTTGTATGGATAAGCGGGGTATTTTAGTGAATCAAATCTACCTAACTACGGATCGCGTTGAATTAACGTTCGACATGCCACTTTCTGAGGTAGTTTTTGACTTCTTTGACCGTTTAAAAACGATTTCACGAGGTTATGCCTCATTAGATTACGAATACAAGGATTACGAACCAGGCGACATGGTTAAATTAGATATTATGTTGAACGGAGACAAAGTAGATGCTTTGTCTGCCATTGTTCACCGTGATAAAGCCTATGATTGGGGCAAACGTTTGTGTGAGAAATTACGTGAATTAATTCCAAGACAACAGTTTGAAATAGCTATTCAAGCAGCGATTGGACAGAAAATCATTGCACGTGAAACGGTGAAGGCGTTACGTAAAGATGTTCTAGCGAAGTGTTATGGCGGTGATATCTCACGAAAGCGTAAATTATTGGAAAAGCAGAAGAAAGGGAAGAAACGCATGCGTCAAGTAGGTAATGTAGAAATTCCTCAAGAAGCATTTATGGCAGTTCTTAAACTAGATTAATAGATAATTATTATCACAAAAATTTTTAAAAACAGGGTTTAAAGCGTAATTTTAAACTTTCAAACAAAATAAGATGGCTGAAGTAATTAGAATGCCTAAGATGAGCGACACGATGTTAGAAGGTGTGATCGCAAATTGGCTTAAAAAAGAAGGGGACGTTATTAAATCTGGTGACATTATCGCTGAAGTTGAAACAGATAAGGCAACAATGGAATTAGAGAATTACGAAGACGGAACCTTATTATACATCGGTGTAAAAGTAGGTGAGGCAGTTCCTGTTGATGGAATTATTGCGATCGTAGGTACACCAGGTGAAGATTATTCAGCACTTTTAGCTGCACCAACAGCCACTACAGCCACTACATCACCTGCTCCAGTAGCAGAAGAACCTGTTGCCGCAGCAGCTGCACCAGTTGCGCATGCGCAAGCTGCAACTTCTGCGATTGATTTAAGTGGAGTGAAGGCTGTGGCAGTTCGTATGCCTAAGATGAGTGATACCATGATCGAGGGTGTCATCGCTAAATGGTTAAAAACAGTAGGTGATGTCATTAAGAATGGAGATATCATTGCAGAAGTAGAAACAGATAAAGCAACGATGGAATTAGAGAACTATGAAGATGGAACTCTTTTATATATCGGCGCTAAAGAAGGTCAAGGTGTTATCGTAGATGGTATTATTGCCATTGTAGGTGAGCCAGGTGCTAATTTCCAGTTAATCTTAGATACTGAAGCGGCTCCTAAAGCAAGTACTCCTGCACCAGCGCCAGCTGCCCCAGTTGCGAGTGCACCAGCACCTGCGGTCACTAAGGCACCAGTAGTCGAAGAAAAAACAGCTGCTAAACCAGGTGCAGAATTGAAGGCTAGTCCTTTGGCTCGTGCTTTGGCAAAAGAAAAAGGATATAACTTAAACTGGATCACGGGAACGGGTGATGGTGGACGTATCACTAAAGCAGACGTGGAAGAATACAATCCTAATTCAGGTGGCGCAAATGCGAACTTCACCGGAGGAGTAGAAAGCTTCGAGGATATTCCAAACAGCCAAATGCGCAAAACAATCGCGCGTCGTTTATCAGAATCTAAATTCAGCGCTCCTGAATTCTATCTAACGATGGAAATCAACATGGACAAAGCAATGGAAGCACGTGTGAGCATGAATGAAACATTCCCGGTGAAGATTTCATTTAACGACATGGTGATTAAGGCTACTGCCCTATCCCTTGCGAAACACCCGAAAGTAAACTCGTACTGGATGGAAGATCGTATCCGTGTCAACAAACATGTACACATCGGTATGGCTGTAGCAGTGGAAGACGGTTTATTAGTTCCTGTCATTCGTTTTGCATCAGAAAAGTCGATCGCACAAATCTCTGCAGAAGCTAAAGATTTAGGTGCTAAGGCGAAAGGTAAATTATTACAACCGAAAGATTGGGAAGGTAACACATTTACGGTTTCTAACTTAGGTATGTTCGGTATTGATCAATTTACTTCGATCATCAACTCGCCAGAGTCTTGTATTCTAGCGGTAGGTGGAATTAAAGAAACCGTAGGTGTAAAGAATGGTCAATTCTATGCAACCAACATTATGAAATTAACGTTGACATGTGATCATCGCGTAGTAGATGGTGCAACAGGGGCTGCGTTCCTGTTAACACTGAAACAATACCTCGAGGATCCGATCAAAATGTTTTTATAAAAATGATTGTTTAAGCCTCGAATAAACTCGGGGCTTAATTTTTATCAATAAATACCATGAGCACAAATAATATTAGAATAGCGGTACAGAAGTCAGGACGCCTAAGCGATGACTCGTTGAAATTATTCAAGGAGTGTGGAATCAAATTTGAATCTGGTGGATCTAAACTTCGTTCAATTTCGAGCAACTTCCCTATTGAATTTTTATTCCTACGCGACGATGATATTCCGGGGTATGTGGAAGATGGAGTGGCCGATTTAGGCGTAGTAGGCTTAAATGTTTTAATGGAGCACACACGCAAAGTGGATATAGTAAAAGAATTAGGCTTTTCTAAATGCCGACTTTCTTTAGCTATCCCTCGTGGCGAGAACTATTCTGATTTAAAACAGTTCGAGGGTAAAAGCATTGCTACCTCGTATCCGAACCTTACAAGTCAATTTCTACTAAAGAATGGTGTTAAGGCAGAAATGCACGAAATCTCTGGTTCAGTAGAAATTGCTCCTAGTATTGGTTTAGCTGAGGGGATCTGCGATATCGTATCGACTGGAGGAACATTACTAAGTAATGGACTAAAAGAGGTAGCTACGGTTTTTCAAAGTCAAGCGGTGATGATCTCTAACACGGCCTTATCATCCGAGAAACAAGCTATATTAGATAAACTATTATTTAGAATTGACTCGGTTCAAAGAGGCCAAAATGCGAAATACGTGGTTTTAAATGTGCAAGAGCAAAACATTGATAAAGTGACTGCTTTATTACCAGGAATGAAATCTCCATCTGTATTACCTTTGGCGACAAAGGGCTGGTTCTCTTTGCATTCAGTAATTGAGGAGAATGATTTTTGGAATATCATTGAAAATCTACGCGAAGCAGGGGCAGAGGGAATTTTAGTTTTACCTATTGAAAAAATGATTCTTTAATCATGTTTACACAAATCAATTACCCTTCTCGTTCAGATTATGCAACTATTTGTCAGCGTCCTACCTTAGAGCAAGGACAATTAGATGCCTTAATTACTGACGTTTTTAGTCAAGTTAAATCGAAAGGCGATCAAGCCTTGCGAGAATTGACGGCGACCTACGAAAAGAGAGAAATTACAGATATACTGTATACGGCAGCAGAAATTGAAGATTTAGCAACAAAAACAGATAAAGAATTACAAAAGGCGATCGATCATGCCTACGCTAATATATATGCCTTTCACGCGGCACAAAAGTTAGTTCCCAATAAAATAGAAATAAATCCAGGTGTCGTTTGTTGGCAGAAATCAACAGGCATCGATAAAGTAGGAATCTACATTCCTGGAGGAACAGCTCCCCTATTTTCTACCGTTTTAATGTTAGCCATTCCTGCTCGCATCGCTGAATGTAAGGAAGTGGTTCTTTGTACTCCTGCTATTCACCCTGCTATTTTCTACGCTGCTACATTATGTGGAGTAACAAAGATGGCTAAAGTAGGTGGTTCACAAGCTATAGCTGCATTAAGTCTAGGAACCGAAAGCGTTCCGGCGGTATATAAAATCTTTGGGCCCGGAAATCAATACGTTACAGCGGCTAAAATGTACGCAAACCGATTAGGCACATCAATTGATATGCCTGCAGGACCATCTGAAGTGGCTGTGTATGCTGATCAGACATCTAATCCAGCTTATGTTGCCTCCGATTTATTATCGCAAGCAGAACATGGGGCAGATTCACAGGTGATTTTAATAAGTACCTCATCTGCCATTTTGGAACAAACTATGGCTGAAATCACTAGCCAATTAGCTGAATTACCTAGAAAAGAACTAGCAGAAAAAGCTATTGCTAATTCAAAATTCATTTTAGTAAATACCTCAGCAGAGGCTATTGACTTATTAAACGAATACGCCGCAGAACACTTGATTTTAGCTTGCGACAATGCGGAAAGCTTTTCACAACATATACGCAACGCAGGATCAATCTTCTTAGGGCATTATACTCCTGAATCAGCAGGTGATTATGCTTCAGGAACAAATCATACTTTACCAACCAATGGATTTGCGAGAGCATATTCAGGGGTAAATTTGGACTCGTTCACAAAGAAAATCACCTTGCAATCCATTTCTAAACAGGGTTTAGAGCAATTAGGTCAAACTATTATTGATATGGCTGAGGCTGAATCACTTCAGGCTCATGCTAATGCTGTTAAAATTAGAATCAACTAAATATGAATTTCGAAAACTTCATATTACCTCATATTTGGAACTTGAAGCCTTATTCATCAGCAAGAGATGAGTTCAAAGGTAAAGAGGGCGTCTTTTTAGATGCAAATGAAAATCCGTTAGGTTCAGGAGTATCTGAAAATTGGAATCGCTATCCGGATCCTTTACAATTAGCTATAAAAGAGCAGTTAGCAGACATTAAATCTTGCTCTTCAGATCAAATTTTTCTTGGAAATGGATCTGATGAAGCCATTGATTTAATCATGCGTATGACCTGTCAATCAGGTGTACACAATATTATTTTATGCCCTCCTACCTATGGAATGTATGAGGTGAGTGCTTCAATTAATCACATCGAACAGCGTAAGGTGAGTTTAACCAAGAATTATCAATTGGATGTCGAGGGTATTTTACAGACAATAGATAAAAATACGCGTTTATTATTCCTTTGTTCGCCTAATAATCCTACCGGGAATAAATTGAATCGTTCAGCTATTTATACGCTAATCGAATCATTTGAATCAGGTTTCATCATTATTGATGAAGCCTATATTGACTTTTCTGATGAACCTAGTTTCATATTAGAATTAGCGAAATATCCTCAAGTCATTGTCATGCAGACGCTTTCCAAAGCCTATGGATTAGCTTCCTTGAGACTAGGAATGGCCTTTGCTCATCCCACTATTATAAGCTTGTTAAATAAAATTAAGCCTCCCTATAATATTGGGGGAGCGACTCAAGAGATCGTTTACAAAGCACTGAGCAATAAATCTTTTAAGGAAGAATCTGTTCAATTAATTTTATCTGAACGTTCTCGTTTAATAGAATCTCTTCATAAAATTCCAGAGGTGTTACAGATTTACCCATCTGATGCAAACTTTATCTTAGTACATTTTAACCGTGCAACTGATTTATTTAAATATCTAATTGATGCTAAATTGATCACCAGAAACCGTAGTTCAGTAACCTTGTGTGAAGATTCTATACGGATAACGATTGGTATATCAGAAGAAAACGATAAATTAGTTAATCTAATCACCCAATTTTATTCGGCTTAGCATGTTTAAACGTCTGTTTATTATCTTCATTTTAGTAGGTTGCCTAAGCCCGGTAAAGGCACAGATGAAAGATTGGGCAGCTGGATTTAGAGTAGGAGAGCCTGGTGGATTTATGATAAAACGCTATCTTCCGAATGGAAAAAATGCGTTTGAATTTAATTTTGGAACCTATGGTGGGCTTTGGGGTACAAATCGATCTTACCAAAATGGAAGCTTTCAAAATATTGGTTTTTCGGTGAATGCCTTGTATTTATGGCATCGCCCCACACTACTAAATGCAGATTTGCATTATTATTATGGAGTTGGACCACAATTTGTGTCACGAAACCTATTTTTAGATAATTCTATCTTCCCAGAAACGAAACGAGGTTTAGGTGGTGCTGGAATAGCTGGTTTAGAATATTTTCCAATTGACGCTCCCAATTTATCTTTCTTTGCAGAGCTTGGTATGTATTCAGAATTATTACCTAATCCATTTTATCTACATATCCAGGGTGGTGTAGGGGTTAAAGTCAATTTTTAAATGGGGATGTAGCTCAGTTGGCTAGAGCGCTTGCATGGCATGCAAGAGGTCGTCGGTTCGAGACCGATCTTCTCCACAATTACAAACGGTCTTTAAAAGATTCGTATCCGAACGATTTATACAAGTGAAACTCTCCCTTAGTATCCAATTTACCGATACTAGGTAAGTTAACCCCATTAAAAGTTGTAGTCTTCACCATCGTATAGTGAATCATATCTTCTAGGATAATCTCATCTCCTATTTGCAATTCATTTTCGAACGAATAATCACCATAGAAATCACCAGCTAAACAAGTCATACCTCCGAAACGATAGGTAGGTTTTCCTTTTTCTGGTTCCGAATTAGCACCTCTGATTCTAGGCTTATAGGGCATTTCAAGGGTATCCGGCATATGTGCTGCAAAGGATACATCTAAAATTGCAACCGTAATTCCGGCGGATTCTACAATATCTAAAACAGTAGATTTTAAAAAACCTGTTTGCCAGCCTACTGCAGAACCTGGTTCTAGGATAATCTGAAGCTTTGGGTATTTTTGGCGAAACCCATTTAATAATCCAATTAAATGCGCCACGTCATAATCCGCACGTGTAATCAAATGACCACCGCCTAAATTCAACCATTTTAAATTTGGCAACAAATCGCCAAACTTCTCCTCAATCACGGCTAAAGTGCGTTCTAAGACAAAGGAATCATTTTCACATAAGGTATGAGAATGCAAACCCTCAATACCATCAGATAAGTCTCCTAAATCAGAACGGCGAATTCCTAAACGAGAACCGGCGATGCAAGGATTATACATTTCCGTTTCCACTTCAGCATATTCTGGATTGATACGCAATCCGCATGAAATACCGGCAGCATGAGCCCGATCTTTATATTGGTGGTATTGATTCAGCGAGTTAAATGTAATATGACCGGCATAGGATGAAAGTTCTTCCCATTCAGCTTCTAGATAGGCAGGAGAATAAACATGAGGCCTCACTCCCATTTCTTCAAAAGCTAAACGCGCTTCGTGTAAGGAACTGGCAGTGGCACCCGCTAAATACTGCCTAACTAATGGAAATTCATGGTAAAAGGAGAAACCTTTTAATGCACAAATAATTTCAATGCCAGCCTCTTGTTGAACTCGCTTCAGGAGTTCTAAGTTAGCTTTCAATAAATTTTCCTCCAATACATAACAAGGAGATGGAATCGAAGGATAGTACGACATTCTAATATTCGTGAGGTAAAGTGATGTTATGTTGCTCATCCCAAGGTAGACCGTGGATGTTCAACAATTCCATGAATGGATCTGGGTTGAATTCTTCCACATTAAATACACCTGGAGCAAACCAAGAACCATCAATCATTAGAGATGCACCAATCATGGCAGGTACTCCGGTAGTATAACTAACCCCTTGCGCTTGAACCTCTTTATAGCAATCTGCATGATGACAGTTGTTCCAAACATAGTACGTAGCATCCTTTCCATCTTTAATTCCTTTGATTTGACAACCGATAGAAGTTTGGCCTGAATAATTCTCACCTAAGGTTCCTGGCTCCGGAAGAACTGCCTTTAAGAATTCCAAAGGAACGATATCCATTCCATTGAACTTAATCGGTGCAATCGAAGTCATACCCACATTTTGCAACACTTCTAAGTGTGTCAAATACGCTTGACCAAAGGTCATCCAGAAACGTGCACGCTTCAAGGTAGGGAAATTCTTTGTTAAAGACTCTAATTCTTCATGGTAAAGCACATAAGATTCTTTGGGTCCAATATTTGGATAATCGATAGGCTTGTGAATCGACATCGGTTCGATCTCAATCCATTCACCATTCTCCCAGTATTTACCTTTCTGCGTAATCTCGCGGATATTAATTTCCGGATTAAAATTAGTGGCAAAGGCTTTTCCGTGATCTCCTGCGTTACAATCGATGATATCTAGGTAATGCATCTCATCGAAATAATGTTTATTAGCATATGCCGTATAAACACCCGTCACACCCGGATCAAATCCACAGCCTAATAAGGCCATTAAACCTGCTTTCTTAAACTTGTCTTGGTAAGCCCATTGCCATGAGTACTCGAATTTCGCTACATCTTTAGGCTCGTAATTGGCCGTATCTAAATAATGAACACCTGCCTCTAAGCACGCATCCATAATCGTTAAATCTTGGTAAGGTAAAGCTACATTAATGACTAAAAATGGCTTTTCTTCCTTGAACAAAGCCACTAATTCAGGCACATTATCAGCGTCTACCTGACGTGTTTTTACTTTAGTAGGTAATCCAATCGCAGCACATTCAGCGGCAATGGCATCACATTTCGATAAAGTACGAGAAGCTAAAACGATTTCTGAAAAGGATGCAGGATTCATCGCACATTTTTTAACGACTACATTCCCTACTCCACCAGCACCAATAATTACAATTTTTTTAGACATAGCATTTTAAAAAGAATTGCAAAAATAGTACATCAATGCCTAAAAACCATATTAATTTTTAAATGGACGTATTATTTTGACGATACGATCAAGCCAAAATTTTTGGTACAATAAATCCTCTCGAACGCCATACGTAGTACTAGCATGAATAAAACTAATGGCGGGACGATCTTTAGTCACTAAACCTACGTGATTTATGAGACCTACTTTTCCAGTTGCAAAAAACACCCAATCCCCTAATTGTACATCTTTTAATCTAATTTCCTCTCCAAATTTAACTTGATCTGAAGACACCCTTGGAATCGAAAAATCATTCAAGGCATAGGACTTAAAAAGAAGACCTGAACAATCCATACCCCTTTTATCCATCCCTCCTGTTCGATACGGCACACCTTTGAATCTCTTGGCTTCCTTGATGATATTCTTGATTTCAGAAGTACTATAATACGATGATCCTGAGCGATGGAATATCCGTTTAACAAAAGAGCATGAGTCTAATAAGACGATCAATAGGCTAAAAATGAGTAAACGTTTATACATCGATCAATTCTCCAATTTCTAAATAAATTAAAACACCTTTTGTCACCTGGTACCCCATGTCAATTAAGGCCTGTTTGTAGCGATTGATTTGATCATTATGTTCTGGCTTTTGTTTACCCGTTTTAAAATCAATCACCTGCAAAGCCTCCCCTATTTTATTCACCCGGTCAGGACGAATAATCTTTCCATCAGGACATAATAAATCTACTTCTTTAAATGCTAATACATCCTTTGCAAAAAATGAGCGAACCTTATCAGATTCAAAAAGTGTTTCTAAAATAGTTAAATCAAGTTTAGATTTCGCCTTTATAGAAGGCCAAGCATCTATATCAGGCAATTGAGCCAATATATCGTGTAATTGATTCCCAATTTCCCGCTTTTGAGACGCCGAGGTATACAAATCTGCTTTAGCTGAATTCACGCGAAGGGTTACTGGTGTCACCTCGTTTTTTAACGAAATTTGTACATTTTTCTCCAAATCAGGTAGGTCAGCATGCTCTAAAGATGGAATAACAGATGTATTGGAAAAGGCAAAATAAGAGGTATTCCAAGCTGTTGTGGTTTGTAAATAGGCTGGTATTTCAGCTGACTCTGACTTTTCTTGCGCATAATCATACACAAGGCGACCGACGGAATTAGTATACGTAGAAATCGTCTTGGAATGTAAATCAGGATCTGGAACGCTTAATAATAGGTGCAAGGATTGCTTAGGGCGCGTGGTGGCCACATACAGCATATTGAGTGCATCCAGGAAGATGGCTTCTTTCTCTTTTTGGGTTTGCTGAGCTAAACCAGGGAAAGAAATTATTTCTGATGAATTAACCCGGCCGTAAATATGTTTCAAATGTGAAGTTTCACTCAATTGCAAATCAGCCGATTCCTCCTCACCCATTTCGTACCAAATCTTTTCTGAATCCGCCTGAAAAGTCCAATGAACGAATGGAAGAATCACCACCGGATATTCTAAGCCTTTGGACTTATGAATACTTGAAATAGTAACCGCATCTTCTTGATTCGAACTAGAAATACAATAGGAGTTTCGGTTTTGGTTAAAATGCTGCAAAAAACCTGCAACTAATTTATCCTTCAAAAGCACATATTCATTTAATACGTCTAGGAACTTCCAAAGATATTCTTGGCCACTAACATCATTCAATAAATCAAAAGCAGAAACAAGATCATACACCCAACGCAATAAATCAGAAAAAACAGGAACCTGAATATGCTTAGTTTGAAAATAAAGTAATGCCTTTTCAAAAGCATCACCTGCTAATGACTCGACAAAGACTAAATCTGTGGCAGAAACAACCTGGCCCTTTATTTCTGCATACTGATAAATCAATTCATATAAGTGAAGAGATTCTTTTGGATGCTCAGACAAAGCTAAATAGGACAAAATAAATCCAACAACAGGGGAATAATGCACTAATAAAGAATCCGACGAAATGACAGGAATTCCTTCTTCTTTCAATCGTAAAGCCAAATAACGTGAATGTTTATTCTTCCGTGTAAGAATAGCCAAATCTTGGTACCTAAATCCAATACTCCGATTATGCCGAATCAGATTCATCACCTGCTCAAACATAAACTCATTTTCAGGTTCCGTAAAACCAAAGGTCTCTTTAGACTTATGATAGACTAGTAAATCCACCTTACCATTAGACTGCGAAGGAGCTACCTTCGGATTTTGTGTTAAATTTTGGCCGTAGAGTGGTTTAATTAAAGGACATAACTGAAGCAAAGATTCATTCTCAACTAAAGAGCCGTAAAATTGGTTATTAAATTCTACCACTTCGATGGCACTTCGGTAATTATCATTTAGAGCCTTAGGTCCTATTTGATGTAGCAAATAATCAAAGCGCTGTTCATCTAATGATTCTTCTGTAAAATGATCTGCAACTAAAGAGGGGTCCTGGGTGGCCAAAGAAGCAATCAAACTAACTTCCCCACCCCTAAACTTATAGATCGATTGTTTTGCATCGCCCACTAACAAACTTTGCTTACCTACTGAAGTCGCATTTTCGACCAATGGCATAAAGTTTTTCCATTGCAAAATGGAGGTATCCTGAAACTCGTCGATGAATATGTGGAAATAGCGATCACCCAACTTCTCATATATAAAAGGAATTGGATCCTGTGAAATCACCTCATACACCCGTTTAGAGAATTCTGATATAGGAATAGCTGAATTTTCTTGCTGATAAGCGCGCATTTCACGCTGAATTAGATTCAACAAGGCTAGCTTCTTTAAATCCTTCAACACCCAATGCAAGAATCTGTAGCGTTTTAAATAAAGCGTTTGTAATTCAATAAATTGACTACCTAATTCACCTAATTCAGCTGCATGCTGCTCAATTGTAGCTTTATCAACTCCAATGGCTTTAGCCGATGTCCACGTATTTCCATCAATCGCTTTTCTAAAATTCGAATAGGCTTTATCTGCAATTTCCGGATTACGTAAAAAGGAACGAATATTACCCACAGGCCCCGCAGCACCATAATAATAGAAAGCATCCGGTAAACCGAGCGAATCTACTATTTGAATAAAAGAATCAGCCAGCGTTTTAACTTCTTGCAACATCTGTTGAAGTAATCCACGTAATTTATCCTCTAAACGGAGAAAATCACTGACCTGAAAATGAGCTATATGCGATTCAATTGGTAAAAACTTTTCTTCTAAAGAAATCTTAAAAAATCCGTGCAAACTATCTCGCATGCGATTCCAATTACGCCCCTCAGCCACTTCCTGATTTGCAAAAGATAGAATTAATTCACTCAACTCTCCATCACCGGTATTATTAACTTGATCTAATAGGCGATTAATTAATTCATGTACCAAACCATTCGAATCTAATAAAACTTCATACTGACTAGGCAGATTTAACTCATCTACAAAAGAGGCGCTTAATCTTTGAATAAAAGAATCTATGGTCATTACGGAGAATAAGCCATAATCCTGAAGGATTTGTTGCAAAGTAGTTGCGGCTCGAGAAGCTAATATATCTTTAGTGAGAATTATCCCTTCCTCAGCAAGTTCTGATTGAACTTTCTCTAAAACAGCTAGAACTTTCTCTTCTTCAGAAATAGAAGTTTGTGAAAAGGAAGGATAATCTGCCATTCCTGATAAAAAATGCAAAATTCTTTGGCGCATTTCTTCAGCTGCTTTTATAGTAAAAGTCACAGCTAAAATTCGACGAAAATAACCCTTAGTTTCCACCTCACAGAGCGCCATCTTGATATACTCAATGGTCAAGGTATACGTTTTACCTGATCCCGCTGAGGCTGAAAAGAGAGTAATTTGTTGAGGTTTCATCTAAATTCTATATGTATTGCAAGATAAAATAAAAATAGGATTAATTCGGTATGCTTTTATTTCACTATCTTTGTTTCCCGTAACCAAATCAACAATTCTATCAATGTCTGGTAAAGGGAATCCCAAGAAATCCAAGTTCATTTTTGTTACGGGTGGTGTAACAAGCTCGTTAGGAAAAGGCATCATAGCCTCGTCATTAGCCAAGCTTTTACAAGCGCGTGGTCTCACTTGTACAATCCAAAAGTTTGACCCTTATATCAACATCGATCCAGGAACCCTGAATCCATATGAACATGGCGAATGCTATGTGACGAATGATGGAGCAGAAACGGATTTAGATTTAGGGCATTATGAGCGTTTTTTAAATACGCCCACTAGTCAAGCAAATAACATTACCACAGGTCGTATTTACCATAATGTCATTACTAAAGAACGACGTGGAGATTACTTAGGTAAAACGGTTCAAGTGGTACCTCATATTACAGATGAAATCAAACGCAACATCATGCTATTGGGCGAATCTGGGAAATTTGATATCGTCATTACAGAAATTGGTGGTTGTGTAGGTGATATTGAATCACTACCCTTTATCGAGGCAGCACGTCAATTGAAATGGGATTTAGGAGAGAAAAACACCTTATTTATTCACTTGACGTTAATTCCTTATTTAGCTTCTGCTGGGGAATTAAAAACAAAACCGACGCAACATAGCGTTAAACAATTATCAGAATCAGGAATTCAACCAGATATCCTCGTTTGCCGTACAGAACATCCAATTCCTCAGGAAATGAAGAAGAAGATTGGTTTATTCTGTAATGTATCTGAGGCGGATGTAATTGAGGCAAGAGATGCGTCTACTATCTACGAAGTTCCATTATTGATGAAGGAGGAGCGTTTAGATAGCCGCGTTTTATACAAGTTAGATATCTATAATGACAAGAAATCTAATTTAAAGAACTGGACTAATTTTCTTTCCAAACTGCAAAACCTGAAATTCGAAATCAATATCGGCTTAATCGGTAAATACGTAGAATTAAAAGATTCCTATAAGTCTATTGCTGAAGCATTTATTCATGCTGGAGCTTCTAATGATATTAAAGTTAATCTTCAGTGGATCTCATCAGAGACCATGGATGCCGAAAATGTAGCTGAAACGCTAGCAGGTTTAGACGGAATCTTGGTAGCTCCAGGTTTTGGAGAAAGAGGGATTGCAGGGAAAATTAATGCAGTTAAATATGCGCGTGAGCATAAAATTCCTTTCCTAGGTATTTGTCTAGGTATGCAATGTGCGGTCATTGAATTTGCGCGTAATGTGATGGGATTGACTGAGGCACATTCCTTTGAAATGAATCCAGATAGTCAGGATCCAGTGATTAATTTAATGCTGGAGCAAAAAGACATTTCGGAAAAAGGAGGAACGATGCGTTTAGGCGCTTATCCATGTAAGATTGAAAAAGGAACTTTGGCCTTTAAAATATATGGTAAATCATTGATTCAAGAGCGTCATAGACATCGTTACGAATTCAACAATGATTACTTAGATCAATTTCATAAGGCAGGTTTAATTACTTCTGGTATAAATCCTGATTCGAATTTGGTTGAAATCGTGGAAATTGAAAACCATCCCTTCTTTGTGGGTGTTCAATTTCACCCAGAATATAAATCGACGGTTGAAAGTCCGTCTCCCCTATTTGTACAATTTGTAAAGGCGGCGCATCAACACGCGGTGCCATTTATTAAAAATTCTAAATAAGAAATCATGGATAGAAATTCCATCACGGGTATAGTATTAATTATGGGTATGCTTTTAGGCTACCAATATTTCTTTGCCCCTAAAGAAATCCCTGCAGAAACACCGAAAGCGGTAACTCAAAAAGCAGTATCTGTAGCGCCTAAAGATTCGGCTAAGGTAGTAGCGATCGATTCTTCAGCAAAAAAAGAACAAATTTTTACGCTAGAAAATAAAGACATCATTGTTAAGGTGTCTTCTAAAGGCGCGAAACTTGTCTCAGTTCAATTAAAGAACTACAAGAGTTATGCAAACTTCAATGCCGGTAAATCAGACGGTTTGTTTTTGTACAACTCATCTAAAGATGAATTTAGTATAGAATTGCCCACCTCAGCGGGAAAAGTAAAGGTCGCTAATTTGGATTTTGCTGGGGTTCAATCGGGTAACAAGGTAAGCTTTACGGGAGCTCTAGCGAATGGCCAAGTCATTTCTTCTAGCTATCTCTTACCTGAAACTGGCTTTCTCTTAGATTACCAATTGGATGCTAAATCAGTGGCTTTAACAGGTGGAGACTATTTTATCCATTGGAAAGAACAGGTACATCAAACAGAAAAGGATATTACAGAAGAGCGTAAGGCAACCATTAATTATTTATTAACGGAAGATGAGGAGTTTGATTACCTATCTGAGAATCCAAGCTCGGTGTCAAATGAAAATTTAGACCAAAGCACTAAATGGATTAGCTTTAAAAAGAAGTATTTCCTATCAGGTTTAATTCCTCAGGGCTTTATGTTTAAATCAGCAGCTTTAACTGCTACGCCTAATTTAGAAGATTCAGTCAATATCAAAACCTTAGATGCGCAAATCATTGCATCTGCCCAAGATTTATCAGCTGGAAAATCATCCTTTCAATTTTATTTTGGCCCCAATGATTATGAAATTGTAAAGAAGGTAGAAGCTCCCGAGTTTAGCAAGAATGTTAAGTTGAGCTATGATTTCCTATTGCCCATCACGAAATACATCTTTGTTCCCTTATTCGGATTCTTGGAAAGTTTGTTTACTAATTACGGCCTACTAATCATCGTTTTAGTATTAATTATTAAAACAGCCTTATTACCACTGACCTACAAATCATACGTTTCAATGGCTAAGACGCGTATTTTAGCGCCTGAAGTAGCGGCAATTAAAGAGAAGATTGGAGATGATGCTGCTCGGGTTCAACAAGAAACCATGAAGTTATATGGCGAAGTTGGTGTTAATCCATTAAGCGGTTGTATACCTGTATTAGCGACGATGCCGGTCTTGATGGCGGTATTCATGTTGTTCCCTAACTTGATCAATCTGCGCCAAGAGTCATTCTTGTGGGCCAACGATTTGTCCACCTATGATTCTTTCATTAACCTACCTTTCAACATTCCATTTTATGGATCACATGTCAGTTTATACTGTTTATTAATGACCGTTTCTCAATTAGCATACGGTTATTACAACAACCAAATCACACCAGATCAGCCAGGACAACCTATTAACATGAAAATGATGGCCTATATAACGCCAGTCATTTTTATGTTCGTTATGAACTCCTTTCCTGCTGGTTTAAGTTTCTACTATTTCGTATCTAACTTAGTAACAATCGGTCAGCAATTAGCGATTCGCAAATTTGTAGATGAGGATAAGATAAAATCTTTGTTAGACGAGAATCGCAAGAAAATTGCTGCTGGTGGTGGTCCTAAAAAATCTAAGTTCTCTCAATACCTTCAAACTCAATTGAAAACGATGGAAGAGCAGCAAAAAACAGCTACTAAAAATCCTAAGAAGAAATAAGATGTCTACTTTAAGTGCAGCCTATTTTGAAAGAGCTCAAGAATTAATTCCAGGTGGAGTTAACTCTCCTGTTCGCGCCTTCAAATCAGTGGGAGGAAACCCTGTATTTATTAAGTCGGCTAAAGGAGCCTATTTGCATGATGTTGATGGCAATTCCTATATTGATTTAATTGGTTCTTGGGGTCCTATGTTATTTGGGCAAGCACATCCTGTAATTGAAGAAGCTGTACGTGGAGCATTAAGTAATGGCTTTTCCTTCGGTGCACCTACCTATAATGAAGTATTAATCGCGGAGAAAATCATTTCGATGATTCCATCTGTAGAAAAGGTTCGTTTAGTGAATTCTGGAACAGAAGCTACGATGGCTGCTATTCGCCTTGCTAGAGCCTATACAAAGCGAGACAAGATCATTAAAATGGAAGGCTGCTATCACGGTCATGGGGATTCTTTCCTTATTGCAGCTGGTTCTGGTGTAGCCACTTTAGGTACACCTGATAGCCCTGGTGTTACGGTATCGACTGCAAGAGATACATTGACGGCTGTTTATAATGACCTAGAAAGCTTAGAAAATCTATTTAAAGCAAATCCTACCGAGGTGGCTGCCATCATACTCGAGCCTGTGGTCGGAAATATGGGCTTAGTGATTCCCAAAGAAGGGTATTTAGCCTCCGTTCAAAAATTGTGCAAACAATACGGTGCTCTTCTCATTTTCGACGAGGTGATGACGGGATTCCGTCTATCAGCAGCTGGATACCAAGGAATAGCTGGCATTCAACCAGACCTTACTACATTGGGCAAAATTATTGGTGGAGGACTTCCAGTGGGTGCTTATGGTGGAAAGGCTGAAATCATGAATATGATTGCACCGGCAGGACCTGTTTATCAAGCAGGTACTTTATCCGGAAATCCATTGGCGACTACAGCAGGTTTAGCCATGCTAAACTTAATCACTGAGAATCCGGAAGTATATTCTACTTTAGCACAACGTGGATTAGCGCTTAAAAATGCTTTAACCAGCGATTTAAAAGAATTAGGTCTCAACTATACCATCAACCAAATCGGTTCCATGTTTACCTTGTTCTTCACGGACAAAGCAGTCAACAATTTTAATGACGCAAAAACATCAGATACTGCCTTATTTGGAAAATATTTTAAAGGTATGTTGGATAAAGGAATTTACTTACCTCCATCTCAATACGAATCATGGTTCTTATCTGCCGCTTTAGGCGATTCAGAATACGATCAAATCATATCTGCTAGCAAAGCAACGCTTCGTTCCATATAATATGAAAACGCCGGCCTACAGCCTGATAATCCCTGTCTATAACCGACCACAAGAGTTGGATGAGTTATTAGCTTGCATTCAAACGCAGGAATTCAGAGATTTTGAGGTAGTAGTCATAGAGGATGGATCAACAGAAGATGCTTCAGCCATCATTGATAAATACAAAGATGGTTTTTCGTTAGCCTATTATGTAAAAGAAAACGGCGGCCAGGGTTTCGCAAGAAACTATGCATTTGAACGTGCAAAAGGTAATTATTTCATCATCCTCGATTCAGATGCGCTGTTAGAACCGTCTTATTTAACGGAGGTGGATAAAGCGGTGAAAGCGGAAGGTTTAGACCTTTTTGGAGGGCCAGATAAAGATCATCCCAGCTTTACTCCCATCCAAAAAGCCATTAGCTATTCCATGACCTCTTTCTTCACAACGGGCGGAATCAGAGGTAAAGAAAAAAACATCGGTGGACAATTTCACCCACGAAGTTTTAATATGGGAATCTCCCGAAAAGTTTACGAAGCCACTGGAGGATTTAAAATTACTCGTATGGGCGAAGACATTGAATTTAGTATTCGCTGTATATCCTTAGGCTTCAAGTCTGGCTTAATCCCAAAAGCCTTCATCTACCACAAGCGTAGAACTGACTTCAGACAATTCTACAAGCAATTACATTTCTTTGGAAGAGCACGCATCAACATCAGCCGTTTCTTCCCCAAAGAATTAAAAGCTGTTCATTTCTTCCCATTCTTATTTTTCAGCTATTACGTCCTTACTGGAATAACGTTATTAGCCATGCCAATATATGGCTTATTCCTTTTATCCGGAATTATCGCTTATAGTGTGCTGATTTTTATAGCTGCTTTATTCAACACAAAAAGTATTGGAATTGCCTTTCTTTCCATATTTGCCGCGAACATACAATTATTCGCCTATGGAAAAGGTTTTGCAGAGGAGGGCTTAAAAAAGATGCTTAATAATACAGCTGCTTAACTAAGTAGTTTTGTACATAATCTTTCACTCCGTCTTCTAGACTCGTAAAATCATTCGTATAACCGATTGAACGTAACTTATCCATAGTTGCCTCCGTAAAATATTGGTATTTATCCCGTATATCTTCCGGTGTATCGATGTAGTTAATTTTAGGTTCTAATCCCAAAGCCGTAAAGGTTGCCTTGCCTAAATCATTAAAAGAACGCGCCTTGCCTGTCCCTAAATTATAAATACCTGAATTTTTGCGATGTTCCATTAAGAACACACATACATCGATTAAGTCTTTTACGTAAATAAAATCACGCATTTGTTCCCCATCTTTAAAGTCATCGCGGTGAGATTTGAATAATTTAAGTGCTCCGTTTGATTGAATTTGACGATAGGCATGCCAAATAACGGAGGCCATACGTCCTTTGTGGTATTCATTAGGACCATAGACGTTGAAAAACTTTAATCCAGCAAAGAAAAATGGTTTTTTATCTTGCTGTAAGGCCCATATATCAAAGTTATTTTTCGAATCCCCGTAGGGATTCAAAGGTTTTAAAGAAGAAATTGTATTCTCATTATCCTCATAACCAATTTCACCTAAGCCATAAGTTGCAGCTGAGCTCGCATACACTAAAGGAATCTGATACGCCACACATGCCTCCCAAACTTTCTTGGAATATGCTACATTAAGCTCATCAAAGATTTTTGTATCAAACTCCGTCGTATCCGTTCTGGCTCCAATATGAAAAAAGAATTCTACCTCTCGATTATTTTTCTCTAACCAGGCAAACAAGTCTTGCCGATCTACGCGAGTCATAATAGACTTCCCTTCTAAATTCAGATTCTTTTCTTCAGAAGAGAAATCATCTACCGCTATGACATAACGAAATTTCAATTCATTTAACTTTTGAATCAAACAACTACCAATAAAGCCTGCGGCACCAGTTACTATGATCATTTCAAAGGGATTAAAAAAACAAATTTACACAGATTCCCGGAACGTTTATTAACTTTGTAGAATTATTGGAACTCTGCTATTGTTTTCCCAGAGTCCCTCCACAAAAACTGAAAACAATGGTATACGTTATCCGTAAGGAACATTTCAACGCAGCACATCGCTTATTCAATCCAGCCTGGACAGAAGAAAAAAATCAAGCCATATTTGGACCTTGTGCTAATTATAATTGGCATGGACATAACTTTGAATTAATAGTTACAGTAAAAGGCTTACCAGATCCAGAAACGGGATTTGTTTATGATTTAAAGCAATTAGGTGATTTGATTAAGGCTGAAATTATTGACAAAGTCGATCATAAAAACCTTAATTTAGACGTAGATTTTATGTTAGGAAAACTAGCGAGTTGTGAAATACTTGTAATGGAATTTTGGAAGATACTTGCTCCTAAAATTAAAGCTACTTCTACTTCTGCGACATTACATAAGATTCATTTAATTGAGACAAATAAAAACTCCGTTGAATACTTCGGAGAATAAAAATGAAATACTTCATCCTTGCAGGAGAAAAATCAGGAGATCTTCACGGGTCTAATCTTATCCAAGAAATTAAAAAATTGGATAATGAAGCCCATATTCAGGCCTGGGGTGGAGATTCAATGAAAGCTCAAGGTGCGGATATTCTTATACACCATAATCAATTAGCGATTATGGGAATACTGGGAGTCATTCAAAATCTACAGCGCTTAAAGGGGCTGTTCAAGACCTTTGCTCTACAGATTGACTCATTTCAACCAGATGCTATCATTTTTATCGATTACGGCGGATTTAATTTAAAGGCAGCTAAGATTGCTAAGAAAAAAGGATTCCAAACACATTTCTATATTGCTCCTAAAGTTTGGGCCTGGAATAAAGGTAGAGTAGGCGAATTAAAGAAATGGATTGATCATCTTTATGTGATATTCCCGTTTGAATTAAAACTGTTTAGAGAGGCTGGCATTCACACTGAATATGTAGGAAACCCTCTTCAAGATGCCATTCAGGCATTTGAACCAAATGAGTCCTTTGCATTTAAAGGTAAATCCTACATTGCCTTATTAGCTGGAAGTCGCAAACAGGAAATTAAAACCGCCTTACCCCTATTTGAACAACTAGCGAAAGTGAATCCTGAAATTACCTTTGTTATCGCTGGTATTTCAGATTGGAAAGAACTGTATCAAACTTCGATACCTGTCTTATTTGACCAAACCTATGATGTCGTTCAACAAGCTGAACTGGCAATCGTTACCTCAGGAACGGCCACTTTAGAAACCGCCTTATTAAATACACCTCAAATAGTGGTTTATAAGACGGATTGGGTCTTTTATTCTTTGGCGAAAATAGTCATTCAAATAAAATATATCTCGCTAGTCAACATCATATTAGATAAATTAGCTGTACCTGAATTAATTCAGGCTAAATTCTCAGTTGATCACATGACAGCATGGATAAAGGAACTACTGACGAAAGGAAAGAAATATCAACAGCAAAAGGAAGATTATAAGAGTCTACAAGATTTAGTAGGAAATGCAGGTGCCTCTCAAAAAACTGCTCAATTAATCTATTCAGCTGCTTCTGTTAAGTAATTTTTGATCCAAGATTTTTGAACGCCAGGAATCGTTTGAAAATAGCGAGCGATATCTAGTTTATCTTTATTGAAATCACCTGTTGTATAATAAGGATCACGTATTTTAATCTCTTTATTCACAAAGTCAAAACCAATCATAATCAAGGGTACCTTCGCTCCATCAGCGATATAATAGAAACCCGTTTTTAATTCTTGAACATCTTTGCGTGTCCCCTCTGGTGCTAAAACGGCATAAAACGATTCCTTGGAATTATAAATATCAACTATGGCATCCACTAAATTAGATTTAGTACCTCTATTCACTGGATACCCACCTAACCAAGTGAATATTCCTCCAAAAGGGCCATCAAACAATTCCCTCTTTCCCCAAAATAAAATAGGCATTCGCATTAAAGAACGAGCCCCTAATCCCACAATAAAATCCTTCCAAGTGGCATGAGGACAAACAATAACCAATGCTTTCTTTAAATCTCTAGGAACCTCTCCTACTAATTTCCAGCCTGCTAGCTTAAATAATACATCAAAAATGGGACTACTAACTAACATAGGTATCTAAAATTTCTTGTATTTGTATAAAAGTACGATTGGGGTCAATTAAATAGGAATCGATTCCAATTGATTTAGCTGAATTAATATTAGCGAGATTATCATCAAAAAACAATACTTGTGAAGGCGAAAAACCCTGTTCTGTTAAAACTCGATGATAAATTGCTGGATCAGGTTTGACCAAACCCATTTCAAATGAATAATAGACTTGGTTAAATAAACTGAACAAATTTTGGCCCAAAGGCCCTAAGGAAACTTTAGTAAAACGCTCTGCATGAATTGAACTTGTATTACTCAATAAAATAAGGTGATACCGAGATTGCAAGGATGCAATCCATTCATACACACCTTCATGAAATTTCAATAGTAATGCAGAGAAAGCTTCATCAAATTCAAGATCTGAAATAGTTAAATCAAGACGAAAACGCAGAAATTCTCTAAACTCACTATCTGATTGTTTACCTGACTCATAGGGAACCCAGAGTTGATTATCGTTGATAATGGAACAAATATCCTCTTTGTTATAGCTAGAATAAGCTGAAAAGGCGGAGTAGGTCTTATCTAAATCAATAGGCAATAAGACATTCCCTAAATCAAAGATAATCGCTTTAGGAACTGCCATATTATTCAATAACCTCACCCATAGCTCCGAACTTATCAATCCGCTGTGCAATACGCGTAGCAGGATCCAATGCTGAAAGTATAGCTAATTCCTTTTTAATTACCGCCTTTAATGTTGCAGCTGCCTCTTCAGGATGAAGGTGCGCTCCGCCCAAAGGCTCAGGAATAATACCATCGATCAACTTATTAGCTAACATATCATTAGCTGTTAATTTCAAGGCTTCTGCCGCTTGTTCTTTGTAATTCCAGCTTCTCCATAAGATAGAGGAACAAGATTCGGGAGAAATTACGGAATACCAGGTATTTTCCATCATTAAAACTCGATCACCTACCGCTATGCCTAAAGCACCACCAGATGCCCCTTCCCCAATGATAACACAGATCACAGGAACCTTGAGCATAAACATATCACGAATGTTGCGAGCGATCGCTTCTCCTTGACCTCTTTCTTCCGCCTCTAATCCAGGGAATGCCCCAGGTGTGTCAATCAAACAAACAATAGGTTTATTAAACTTCTCCGCCATCTTCATTAAGCGAAGCGCTTTGCGGTATCCTTCAGGATTAGGCATACCAAAATTACGGTATTGGCGCTCTTTCGTATTGCGACCTTTTTGCTGACCAATAAACATGACAGTCATTTCTCCATCAATTGTTCCAAAACCACCCACCATAGCTTTATCGTCACCCACATTTCGATCGCCGTGAATCTCAATAAATTTTTCACAGAGATGCTCAATGTAATCAAATGTATAAGGACGGTCCGGATGACGGGATAACTGAACACGCTGCCAACGAGTCAAATTCGAAAATGTTTCCTTTTTCAATTCTACTATCTTATCAGTCAAGGATGCAACTGTAGCTGTCACATCGACATTATTCTCTAAAGCAAGCTTTCGCATCTCAATCAATTTATCCTCTAATTCTGCGATAGGCTTTTCGAATTCCAATAATGTTTTCATAAGGCATAAATTTTAATACAAAAATAAAATTAAAGCTCGAAAGTCTCCTCCTTTTGGGGTAAAATAACTTCACTAAAACCTAACCCGTTTAAAATAGAGGCAAACTCTAGCATACTTTGCTCCTCTCCATGAGAAAGGAATATCTTTTTAAGTTTACTAGGTTTCTGCTGCTTAACAAAATCCAAAAGTCCAGTCTGATCAGCATGACCAGAAAATACATCAATTTTACGAATCTGTGCGTTCACTTTATACTCTCTTTCCTTCACAACAATCATATCCGTTCCTGCTAATAATTGACGCCCTAAGGTTCCTTCAGCAGTATATCCGATCAATAAAATAGTAGCATACGTATTAGAAATATTATCTGCAATATGTTGCTCCACGCGACCACCAGAAATCATGCCAGATGACGAAATTATAATGCAAGGCTCCCGGTAATCCTTAATAGCTCTACTTTCCTTTTCTGTCTGAAGAAATATCAAATTATCTACGTCAAACAATTCATCATTTTCCTTATGGAATTCTCGCGCCTCTGGATTTAAATAGGAAAGATATTTAGAATAGATCTTAGTAGAACTGCGCCCCATCGGACTATCTGTAAAAACACGAACCGCAGGAAAATTACGCTCCTCGATCAATTTATTCAGTGTATATAAGACAGCCTGTGTTCTTCCTACAGAAAAGGCAGGAATTACCAGACGACCGGGTCGATCAATACAGGTTTCTTTAATCACTCTTCCCAAAGCATCCATTGGACTTTCCTTATCCTCATGAATACGATTTCCGTAGGTAGTCTCGCAAATCAAATAATCTACTTCAGGGAATGGTTGAGGGTCTATGTGCAAAGGATAATTCGCACGACCTATGTCTCCACTAAAACCGATAGTTTTTGTCTCACCATTCTCAGTAACAGAAATCAATACGTGCGCGGCACCTAAAAGGTGACCAGCAGGTACGAATGTGATTTCTAAACCTGGAAAAACTATAAACTTGCGATTGAATTGTAAAGTCACAAAATTATCCATCGCATTCTCTACATCTCTTTGAAGATAAAGATCTCCTTTGCGAAGTAAGCGATCCATTTGTTTGTGCTTCTTTCGACTATCCCCTTGTGCTGCTTTTAAACGACGAAGGTGTAAACTAGCCGAATCCATCAACAATAATTCTGCTAAATCAGCCGTGGGAGGCGTGCACAAAATTTGACCCTCATAGCCCTCTCGGTATAACATGGGAATGTTTCCTGAGTGATCAATGTGTGCATGCGTTAATATCACTAAGTTAATTAGTGAAGCATCGAAAGGAAAAAATGATTTTTGCTCTACGGGCTCATCAAAGTCGAGCTTTCGCTCCATGTCCGTACCACAATCGATTAATATTTGATAGCCATCCTCCAATTTCAACAAGAACATACTTCCTGTAACTTGTCTGGCGGCTCCTAAAAAGGATAATTGCATAGAATAAAGAAAATAGGGGCTACAAGAGCCCCCTTTATCCTACAAAAATAAGAGTATTTTCTTAAATATTACTTCACAGTCGCGAATTCCGCTTGAATTTTGTCTAATTCTTCTTTAGAATTTAGACGATCAGAAATAAGCGTACGGTACTTAAAGGTAACTGATTTCCCCTTCTTCAATGTCAAATTACGCTCATCTTTACCATTACTGAATACCTTGGCTCCTAATGGATTGACAGCAAACAATCCATAACCTCTTGCATGCCAATAACTTGGATAGGAAACATTAGCCGGATGATCGAAAATAGTTACAGAAATAGGATGATTATCCATTTCACCGTGCAAATTCATCCATTTAGCACGCGTACTCCAAACAGCCTCCCCTTTCACTCCCTCAGAACTCCAATAGTTTCCATTTACGCCTGTATTATCCATTACAGGAACTTTAGTTTCCACACCGTGCGCATCCGTAAAAACATCTGGCTTATTCGAAGGAATTTCTAATTGACGAGCCACACGAATAGCAAACATACCATCTTTCACATCCTTGAATAAAACCTGGTCAGCTACAGCTGTTAAGGTAGTTATGCGATCTACTGTTCTTGAATCAGCCGTACCAGAAAAAATATAAGTTGTCTTTTCTTGCAATACTTTTTGGCCTTTACCATCATTATCAATCCATTCTGCAGATACGACTAACGTACCTGACTTTGCATCTTGCTTCAAAATAGAGGAATGGACGATAGTTCCCATCTTGTGATTCTGTAAAGAAGCAATAATGTTAGTTGAGTTGTTCCAATAGTCAAAACCATTCACATCCTCATAATTTAACCACATACCCACATGATGTGGATGATCAACGCGCTCACCAGCACGTGATGCTATTGGAAAACCACGCGTTATCGTAGTTCCTTTCGCAGAAATCAATGGAAACAAAACCGCTTTCTTTAACACATCCTGACCTGGATAAAAATAAGAGGTAAACGGCTTTCCACCGATTGAAACGTCTACAGAAGTCTTACTATTCTTAAAGCTTACTGGTAAGTTTTGTGCTACAGCAACAAAACCATAAAGGCCAAAAAACAAGGTGAATAACTTTTTCATAGTGCTTATTAAATAAAATTCCGAAGGCCAAAAGACCTTCGGAATTTAAAGTTAAGAAATCAAATTAATCTTAGTAACCTGGATTTTGAGGGAATGCGTCTTTTCCTCCTTCTACTCTATCAATTTGAGTTTGAGGAATAGGTCTCAATATATGGTGTGCTTTGATACTACCAGCAGCCTGAGGATTATGAGCTCTAACACGCTCTACTAAATTACCCCAACGCGCTAAATCAAACCAACGAGATTGCTCCCCTAACATCTCACGCTCACGCTCATCCATCACAAAGTTAACATTCAAGTCACTTGCAGTGATTAACATGGCTGATTCCTTACCTGGCCATGCCGCACGACGACGCACAACATTGTAGGTCGCAGCTGCATCAGCAGTTGCTCCAGAGAAAAACTGTGCTTCAGCTAACATTAGATAAGTATCTGCTAAACGGAAGGCGATAAAATCACGACCACCTTCAAATTGCGTACGGTCTACACGTGCACCATCAAAGTGCTTATTGATAGCTAAGAATATACGCTCATCATAACGAGAAGGAACTAATACTTGGTATTTCTTCTTAGCTCTTTCTGCCAAAGACATCTCTACACCTGGTAGGAAAATAGCTGTATCTCCAAGTGCAAAAGTTACTGTTGGTTTAGATAAGTCAAAACTTGTGTTGTAAGTACCTGGCTTATTTGAAAGATACGTGTCTTTAAATGTCTTCTTGTAACGACTATCATTCTCTCTATCTTTGAATAAGACATCTAACGTATACTTCGTAGGCATATAACGCTTAAATGGACGACCATTCTCCGTGTCACGTTGCATACCTGGTAAAACATCGTATTCCATACCAAAAAATACGTGAGCATTATTACCACCCGCATTTGTTAATGGGTCACGCGTATATTGAATAGACCAGATTACCTCACCATTCGCTTCATTACCTTGCTTATGAACATCAGCAAAATTAGGCAATAAGCTCATTCCATAATTTGAAATTACATTTTTCAAACTAGTAATCGCCTTTGAGTAATCGTCCCCTGCTTTAGCTGAGGATGTAGCCTTAGTCAAATAAACACGACCTAATAAATGATCCGCTCCTGCACGTGTAATACGTCCATATTCAGCAGAACGAGACTTATTCTCCAAATCCGGTAAGGCCTCAGTCAAATCCTTAATGATTTGAGCATATTGTTCTGCAATAGAAGCACGCTTAGCAACCTTTGTAGGAGCTAAGGTTTCTGATAATCGTAAATCTACACCACCGAATAATTGAGTTAAAATAAAATAGTGATGCGCACGAATGAATTTGGCTTCTGCTACACGTTGCTTTTTAACTGCATCGGTTAATCCTGTCACTTTAGGAGCACGATCAATAATTGCATTACAGGTATTAATACCTTGATAAAAATCATTCCAAACTTCAGAAACCAGACCATTACGCGTATCAAAGTCAGTAGTATATGTATTCATAAACTTCCAACTACCGTCTGCTCCATTCTGATACGAATCCGTACCAAATACGGTCAAGTTCATACCACGCTCTGTACCATACCAAGAACGCATGGTAGAGTAAGCAGCACTCGTCGCATCATTCAAACCTTTCGCTGTATTGATATAATCATTACCAATACGCGAAATCACTTCTTCTTCTAACAAATCATTACATGATTGAGTACTCAAAGCAACTACTCCAATCAAACTAATATTTGCTAAAACTCTTAATTTTCTAAAAATTTTAAAGCTTTTCATATCTGTACTATTTAATTAATTTGATTAAAATTTAAGATTCAAACCAAAGGTTGTAACGCTTGTAGCAGGTGATACGTTCGTATTAACCTCACCACCACCAACACCTTGTTCTCCATCAACAAAAGTCTCTGGATCAATACCTTTGTATTTTTGACGATACTCAGCTAAAATCAATGGTTGTTGAATACTAGCAAAAATACGTACACTTTGCATCTTCAATTTCTTAGCCACATTATCAGGCAAATTATAACCGATATTGATGTTACGAATCTTAAAGAATGAACCTTCAAAATACGTTAATGCACTTCCGTTTTTAGGAAACTCTTGAGTTACAACCGGCTGAGGGAACTCATTAGTCAGGTTATCAGGCGTCCAGTAATTCAAATTTAAGTTGTTGTAACGACCTGCTAACTGATTCACGTTATCATGGAAACGGCTACGAATTAATTGACCTACACGAGCAAAAACGAAGAAAGAAAGATCAAACCCTTTGTAAGTAAAACGGTTAGTTAAACCAGCAGTAAACGATGGAACAGCCGACCCTAAAATCTGACGGTCATCCGCATTGATCTTACCATCACGATTGAAATCTTCAATTTTGATTTGTCCTACTTTATCTCCAAATGCTTTTGCAGCTTCAGCCTCATATGGCTGCCAGATTCCAATCTTCTTATAGTCAAAGAATACGCTTAACGGCTGACCAATAAAACGACCTGCCCCCACATCATCCACCTTGCCATTTGCTAAGGAAATGATTGATTCTCTATTACGGTTAAAAATGAAATCTGATGTCCACTGGAATCCACCACGATCGATATTAACCGTATTAATAGTTAATTCAATACCCGTATTCTGTGTCTCTCCAACGTTGGTTGTAAATCCACCAAAACCAATTGAATTAGGAAGTGGCTGCGGAGCTAACAAATTAGTCGTGTTAGTCACATAGTATTCAGCAGAACCTGACACTTTACCTCGGAAGAAACTAAAATCTAAACCAGCATTTGAGGTGGTAGATGTTTCCCAACGTAAATCCGGGTTTCCAATTGAATTAGGACGATATCCATAGGCAGCAGCATTATCCCATGCATACGCAGTACGACCTAACAAAGCTTGTGTTTGATAAGGTGTAATCGCCTGGTTACCAATCGCTCCCCATGAGGCACGTAATTTTAATTGATCAATTTCTGTGATGCTCTTTATGAAAGGCTCCTCAGACAAGTTCCAACCCAATGCAAAGGATGGGAAAATACCAAATTTGGTATTCGCACCGAAACGAGATGAACCGTCCATACGTACCGTAGCAGTAAATAAGTATTTCTCTTTATAGTCATAGTTGACACGACCCATATAAGAAAGTAAAGTCCATTCGATCAAATCTGTATTAGCACCAGTAATCTGATTAGCATCACCTAAACGATGGTAAGAAGCTGATTCTGCAGGAATACCATTCACTGAAATAGATGTACGCTCATCACGGTCACGCTGGATAGATTGTAAACCAGTTAAGCTCAAATTGTGAACATCCTTAAATTTCTTGTTGTAAGTAATGATATTCTCCAATGTCCAATTGAACAAAAACTGCTCATTAATACTACCAGAAGCATTACCACCACGGTTGTTATTCGTAAATGCACCAATGAAACGACCAGCTCTACCTACTGTTAAGTCTGGACCAAAGTTTACACGGTATTTCAATCCTTTAGCGATATCCCACTCACCAAATAAGCTATTAAATGTTCTATAACGCTTATTTTCGTCCACATTCACACCATCTACTAACTCAGAGAATGGATTAGTACGCAAACCATCATTTGTAGGTAAGAATACTAAGTTACCGTCTTTATCATAAGGCTCTCCTAATGGATTCTCTTGCATCGCACCTGCTAAAAGGTTCAAGTTTTCACCATTACGAGTTGAATTAACGATTAATGTAGATAAACCAATTTTGATTTTATCATTAATCTTATGATCTAAATTAACACGAAACGTATAACGGGAGAAATCTTGTGATTTAACTACACCAATATCTTGGAAGAAGTTACCAGAGATGTTAAATGTAGTCTTCTCGCTACCACCTGAAACTGAAACTTGGTGATTTTGAATAGCACCGGTACGCAACATTCCAGCCACATAATCAGTCGAGCGACCAGAAGCAATACTTGCTAATTCACGTGGCTCGAAGATCTTAGCATCATCAGCAGCTGTACCGGGTCCAAATGGATATTGACCTACCGCACGACGAGACTCACGCTTATACTCAGCGAATTGCTTTCCGTTCATTACTTCGATTGTACCTAGCTCTTGGTTGAATCCATAATAGGAATCGACAGAAACCACTGTTGCACCCGCTTTTCCACGCTTGGTTGAAATAATAACAACACCATTCGCACCACGAGAACCATAAATAGCTGTTGCAGATGCATCCTTTAATACTTCCATGGAAACAATATCATTCGGGTTGATATCATCAATACCACTGGATAAAGGAATACCATCAACAACATATAAAGGATCATTTGATGCGTTGAATGAACGTCTACCACGAATACGAATTTGAGGACCAGCACCCGGCTTAGAACCTGGTTGAACTACGTCCACACCTGCAGCTCTACCTTGTAAGGCTTGGCGCGCATTAGTAATAGGTAATTCCTGAATTTGCTTAGCACCCACAGAAGAGATAGCACCTGTCATTTGACTCTTCTTTTGCGTACCATAACCTACTACTACAACCTCTTTTAAAGACTTCGCATCAGCAGATAAAGTTACGTCAATCTGCGCTCTAGTTCCTACAGAAACATCCTGAGATAAATAACCAACAGATGTAATAGTTAAAACTGCAGATCCTGAAACAGTAATCTTGTAATTTCCATCTACATCTGTAGCAGTACCTCTAGTAGTTCCTTTAATGGCAATACTGGCACCTGGAATTCCTAAACCATCCTCTGATGAGGTTACTTTACCTGAGACCGTCCGATCTTGGGCAAAAATTTGAATACTCAACAGCAGCATTAGACCACTAAAGAGCACCTTGGAAAGTAATTTTTTTCTCATAGGTTAATTAAAATTAAGTTGTTTGCAAAGTCATTTGGATCCTATCCCACAAGGCTTTGCTTTCTTGATGGGACAGTCTTAAGGGTTTAATTGGGTACTTATTTACTATTTTCAATCTCTTTATCCAGCTCATTCTTTTAGGTAACATTTCAATCTTAGTAAGATTATATACCTATAAAGCAGGATAATTATCATTTTTACTCAAATATATCCTATAATAATTAATATTTAAAAAGCATATTCTTTAACTGTCATCTGATCTTTCATTACCCTAAGTGCCCCAAAAAGCAAATTATAGACAGACTGAGGGTTAATATTCATTTGCTCTGAAATTTGATCTGTATCCAAATTCTCAAAATATTTTAAAGTAATTGCTTCTCTTTGACGTTTGCTCAACTTATTCAAACTCTGGTACATAGAAGCATGAGACATCTTTTCTTCCTCAATCATTACTAATTGTCTTTCAGGTGAAGGCATGTCTTCCATAAACTGGTATTGATAAGAATCGTGGTGATTTAAGTTCTTCAATTGAGTCTCTAAATGACGTACAATTTTGCGCTTGATGGAAGCCATTAAATAAAATTTAACACTCGTTGTGGGACCCAAACTTGCATGATTCTTCCAAATCTCTACAAATAGATCATGAAGACAATCTTTAATCAAATCCTTATCGCTTGTAATGCCCATGCAGTAGGTATACAAGGGTTGAACAAAATGGGAATACAAGGTGGCAAAAGCTTTTTGATCTCCAGATCTAAACTGATCCCAAATTTCTACTTCATTAATGGACTTTTTCATAAATCAATCTAAAATTGTACAATAGCTATATGATTTATAAGCGTTCATATATCTACCCTGGGAATATAGACCATAATTGTATAAAAAATCAAAGAAATTTTTTAATTTTTTTCCGTAAACGTTTACGGAAACGTTTACATTTTAAAAAACTTAAAAAGACTTCACCTAAATCAGAAATTTTAATCGTTTCTTTGGATTCATGATGAAAATCAAGAATTGTATTTAATCAATAAACACTTTTATGAATAAGAAATTAAACACACTAGATGCCTCCATGTTAGTCATGGGTTCGATGATCGGGTCGGGTATATTTTTAGTAAGTTCTGAAGTAGCTCGTTCTGTGGGTTCTCCTATTTACTGGATTGGTACATGGCTCTTAACTGCCTTCTTAACCATTACAGGAGCTTTTGCCTATGGTAAATTGAGTTCTGTTTTCCCTAAAACGGGAGGGCAATATATTTATTTAAAAGAGTCGTATAATTCTCTGATTGGATTTCTGTTCGGTTGGACCACCTTTTTAGTTATCCAGACGGGAACCATAGCGGCAGTCGCAGTTGCTTTTGCCCGCTATGCTGGATTTATTTTTCCTGGTATATTAAACGACACTCCATTGGTTGGTAATTTTATCACCACACAACAAATTTTAGCAGCCTCTCTGATTGCACTTTTGACTTTTATCAATAGTAGAGGTGTTCAGTTTGCCTCTTTGGTTCAAAATATCTTTACCATCACTAAGATAGGAGCCATCATTATCCTTATCGTCATTGGTTTATATGTAGGTGTTCAAAATGAATGGATTCACTTTGAAGGATTCTTTGCTGAACCCTTTACTGTTGATACCACAACAAATACTTCACATTCCATTGGTGGTTGGGAATTAGCCTCCCTTTTTGGAGTAGCGATGATCGGACCCTTATTTTCTTCTTCTGCTTGGAATAATGTCACTTTTGCTAGTGCGGATTTTGAGGATCCGAAGAAGACGATTGCCAAAGGCCTAGTCTATGGTTCTGCACTCGTTTGCCTCCTGTATTTATTAACAAATATGGCTTATTTAAGCATTTTGCCATTGCAAGGAGAAGCAGATGGAATTAATAGTTATGCACGCGGAATTATGTTTGCTACTCAGGATCGCTTAGGTGCAGCTGCGTTAGAAACCGTTTTGGGAGGAATAGGCGCTTTGGTAATGGCGGTTTTTATCATGATTTCTACTTTCGGATGCAATAACGGAATCATTTTAGCCGGAGGACGCTTATTTCAAGCAATGGCAAATGATCGTTTATTCTTCAAGAAAGCAGCAGAAACGAATGAAAAAGACGTTCCTGTATACTCCTTAGGAATTCAGGGACTTTGGGCCATATTATTATGTTTCTCTGGATCTTACGGAGCCTTATTAGATTTTACGGTTTTCGCAATCTTGATATTCTATTTCCTAACGGTAGCTTCCGTTTTCAAGACAAGAATTATGCAAAATGAATTACCTGTAGTACAAAAGGTACTTTTCAGCGGATACTTACTTTTGTTAGTGGGAATTGCAGGTAACCTATTGTGGGTTAAGACACTCTCCTCTTCTATTGGGTTAGGAATCGTGCTTTTAGGTATTCCGTTTTACTTTGTCATGAAGAAAACTCAAAGCAATTGATTTGCTTTCATCCAAGTAATTAAACGATCGAACCACAAGTCCCCACTTGTGGTTTTATTGTTTAGTCCAAAACCGTGACCACCTTTTGCGTAAACGTGCAAATCAACAGGCACTTTGTTTTCAGTTAAACGTTCCGTATAAAGTAATGAGTTTTTCAAAGGTACTCCATTATCATCGGCAGCGTGAACAATAAACGCTTTGGGGGTTTGAGCAGTTACTTGCTCCTCATTCGAAAATAAGGCTAATTCCTCCTCCGTAGGATTCTTTCCTAATAAACTTTGTTTACTCCCTCCATGACCAAAAGGACGCATAGAAATAACCGGATATAATAAGATCTGAAAATCAGGACGAAGATTAACTCCCGCATGAAGACCTGAATAGTCTTTCAAAAAATGTGTAGCGGCTGTTGCAGCTAAATGCCCCCCTGCGGAGAAGCCCATAATACCAATTTTGGCAGGATCCACATTCCATTTTACGGCATTCGCTCGAACTAAAGCAATAGCTGATTGAGCATCTTGTAAGGGTGCATATTTCTTTTCTACTTGAGCGGAATCCTCGGGTAATCGATAATACAATACTAAGGCAGAAACCCCTATCTCATTAAATTTTGCAGCAATATCATATCCTTCGTGTGAGGAAGCTAATATCCGATATCCACCACCAGGACAAATAACCACACAAGCTCTAGGCGAGGTAGTAGTAGGAGCTGGATAAAATCGATAGGTAGGTATCGATACGTTAGAAATTCGTTCAATACCATCAGCCCCCTTAATAGCTTTTTGCTTGTTAACTACCGACTTAGCATTCGGGATTTCTGCTGAATAAAGTGGAAGAAAATCTTGTGCCATAAGTGGAGAGGCAAAAATAAAGAATAGGATAAATTTTTTCATTTGGATGAGGTCTTTTCAGTAGTAATTAACAAGACAGCGGATAAAATTAAGCTACTTGCGAATAACAATATACTACTTAAAGACTCACCTAGAATAATATTACCTAAAAACAACGCAATTATAGGGTTCACATAGGTGTAGGTTGATACCAAAGTCGCGTCTAATGCTTTAGATAAATAACCAAATAATCCAAAACCCAACATGGAGCCAATCAACGCTAAATACACAAACACATAAATTGCTTTTGCAGGAATATCAGATAAAACGACAGATTGCGCATCTCCCCGAAATAAAGCTATTCCGAGCAAAATAAGCCCACCAAAAGTCATTTGGATTCCACAAACTTGTGTAAAATGATACGTATTTGCCTTCGTAAACTGGATATAAAAAACCCCTAAATTCCAAGCTAAAACAGCCACTAATAAGAAACCCATACCTTTGTAAAAGTCAATTTCCTTTCCAGGTATAGCTAAGTTCTTCTGAGAGGCTAATAAAATGATTCCTACGAACCCGATTAAGGTTCCTATTAACTTACGATTACTTGGTTTCCTTCCTGATATCCAAAATAATAATACCAATAACAAAGGCCCAAAAGCCATAAACACCGAAGATAAACCTGAGGGGATAGTCAAGCCAGCTAAGGCCATACATCCATTACCTAAAGTTATCAACAGAATACCTGCCAAAAGGTGTACTTTCCAATGCTCAAAAGTTAATTTCTTCCAATGTCCACCTAAAATAGACCAAGCTAAAAACAGAATTCCAGCTACTAAATTTCTTGAAAAGGAAATAATGAGAGGGGGCAAAAAGTCTAAGAGAATTCTTACACTCAAAAAAGTACTTCCCCAAATAAGGTACAAGCCTCCTAGCGCAAACATCGTAACAAGCGAAATGGACTCCTTTTTGTTCATCTTAATCTAGTAAATCAGGTCTTCTACTCTGCGTACGTAAAACAGCTTGCTCATGTCGCCACTCTTCTATCTTCCTTTCGTGACCCGACAATAATACCTCAGGCACATCCATACCATCAAAACTAGCGGGACGCGTATAGACAGGAGGTGCAAGCAAGCCATCCTGGAATGAATCAGTCAATGCAGAACTCTCGTCCCCTATTGCCCCTGGAATCAAGCGAATAATCGCATCAGCCGTAACTGCAGCCGCTAATTCACCACCTGATAATACATAATCGCCAATCGAAATCTCCTTCGTCACATACTTCTCCCGTATACGTTCGTCGATTCCTTTGTAATGACCACAGATAAATAAAAGGTTTTCTCCTAGGCTCAATTGATTAACAAGGCCTTGTTTTAGGACAATTCCATCTGGACTAAAATAAATAATTTCGTCGTAGTTGCGCTCGGATTTTAAAAATTCAATACACTTCGATAATGGCTCTACAGCCATCACCATACCAGCACCACCGCCAAAGGGATAATCATCCACTTGTTTGTGTTTTTTCTCAGAAAAATCGTGTAAATCATGGAAAACCACTTCTACTAGCCCGGCTTTTGCGGCGCGCGCACAAATTGAATGCTCAAAAAAGCTATTCATTAAAGCCGGAACTACTGAAATAATATCAATCCGCATCTTCTTGGGTATAAACTTCTAATAAGCCATCTGGTAGAATACTATGAACTATTTGGTTCTTCTTATCCACTTTAGGAATAATCGCATCAATTAAAGGAATCAAGACTTCGTGATTTTGATAAATCATCACCACCACATCTTGCGCACCCGTACTATAAATCTCCTTTACGGTACCTAATTCACCTAAATTTTTATCTACTACCTGGTAACCGATCACCTCGTGGTAATAAAACTGATCATCTTTTAACTTAGGCAAAGCTGTGAGTGGTAAAAATACCTTCAAGCCTACTAATTCCTTTGTAGCATCTAAAGAGTTAATTCCCTCTAATGTGATTAAATTCAAATTATCTCTAATTTGGATATCCTCCACGAAATAAGGAACCATTTCATTTCCTTGCTGTAGAAAGATTGCATCTAAATCTTCATATTCATACGGATCGTCTACATCTAAATAGAGATGAAAAGCGCCTTTTAAACCGTGAGGTTTAGATAGGGTTCCTAATTCGAAATATTCAGTCTTTGCCATAGGTACAAAAAAAAATCATACAAACTTGAGAACAAATTTGTATGATTTTAAATGAAATCAAAAATTATTCAGCTGCTGGAGCTTCCTCTGCTGCTTCTTCAGCTGCTGGAGCCTCTTCAACTGCAGGAGCTTCTTCAACTGCTGCTTCTTCAGCTGCAGGAGCTTCTTCAGCTACTTCTTCAACTGCTGGAGCCTCTTCAGCTGCAGCAGGAGCCTCAGCTACTACCTCATCCACTTCAACACCTGTTGCTTCTTCTTCCGCCTCGTTGATAGCTTCAACTACGCTGGCCACTAAAGCTTCTTCAGCTACTTTGTTTTTCGCAGCGATATTATCAGCACGATTGCTTGATACTTTAGCTTCAGCTTCTAAACGAGCAGCTTTAGACTTCGCTTTAGACTGTTGTAACGTACTTGCTTTCGTTTGAATCTTCACTTCTTTTTCTGCTTTCCAAGCTTCGAACTTTGCATCTGCTTGTTCTTGCGTGATTGCACCTTTATTAACACCTACTTGTAAGTGTTTCGCATACATAATTCCTTTGTAAGAAAGGATTGCACGAACTGTGTCAGTTGGCTGAGCACCGTTCAATACCCATTGGATTGCTTGTTTTTCGTTTAAAACGACAGTTGCTGGGTTGGTGTTAGGGTTGTATGTTCCAATTTTCTCTACGAAACGTCCATCACGTGGTGCACGAGCATCCGCAACTACTACATCGAACATTGCTAACTTTTTGCGTCCGCGACGCGCTAATCTGATTTTAACAGCCATTATACATGGGTTTATGAGGGATCTCGTCCCTCTGGTTTATAAATAGTCTGCAAAATTAAACTATTTTGCATTCATTTCAAACAAAGAAATAGAGAAAATAAACCGATAAGCCGAATTCTGTCGATGGTTACCCATCGTCCTATCATTTATCTTCGATAAACATCACTGTTTATCTGTAGCAATCTACCCACTAGCATCGGACGAGCCACCCTTTTGTCTTGCGACAGCTAGCCTATTTGATCTTGCAACGCGTGAGGTTTACCTAAGCCTGTTTTGTCACCAAACCAGCGGTGGGCTCTTACCCCACCTTTTCACCCTTACCCGAAGGCGGTAATTTTCTGTGGCACTTGCTGTTGAATTCGAAGATCCCCCTTCCAGTTAAGAAGCACGCCGCTCTATGTTGTTCGGACTTTCCTCTTTAAAAAGCGATAGGATAGTCTATTTTCTCTGATGCAAAGGTAGGATTTTATTTGGCCAAAGACCAATTCCCCTCAAAAGCTCCCTCAATCAACACTGAGCTACTGTCAAAAAAGATCTTCTGAAAACGGACGCGGCCATTCTTAGCTAAAGTAATTGAACTGGGAAGCTGAGATAGAATCTGAGACGGTTTAAATCGAAAAGCTAACGCTTGTAGCTGTAATTTACGTTGAATCTTACGCTTAAAAAGGGAAGCAGGAAAGGATAAGCCCTGAAGACGTGTATCTTTTAATTGAATCCCCATCGTATTATCCGGATAGATTACAAAATCAAAATCTACCTCTAACTTAGAGGACTTGCCTTTAAATTCAACTAATTGAAATCCCAAACCCTCTTTTTGAAAGATAAAGGAACCAACACCTTTAAAAGACGGATTAGCTAATTTGATTTGATCAATCAATTCAGGTCCAGTCATTTGAAATTGAAAAGGAAGTATAGGTTTAGGAATGCCTGGTAAATCTTTTACCGGAATGAAAGCAGGTTTCAGATTATTTTGGCCTGAAATAACTTTAAATCCTCCTAAATACCTCAACTGCCCCTTAATCCCAGTTTGCTCAAAAGATAAATCACGCAAATCCAAAGCGGAGCTAACGGCCGGTTCAAACCGATATCCAGCTGGCGAATCCGTAATAAAGGATTGCAATGAAAAAGGTTTCTTAACTATATTTTTAATAGAAGCGTTCAATTGTTCCTGCATTTGAGCTAAAATCAATGCTTTCTTTTGATTCAATACCTGATCTACTAAACCAGATACGTTCACCGGAAATCCCATCACCTTAACTGAAGGTTTTTGAATCCATTCATAGCCATAAGCTACTTCCTTCACCTGCAAAGAACTTAAATTTGCTAAATTCCACTTCAGCTGAACTTTCATCGCTAAATCACCTGTGACTAAGCCCGCAGATATACCCGCTAACTCTGGTTTTGCAGACATTCGAACGGGTAAAGATAGGTTAATATGGTCTTTTTGAAGGGCTTGTAATTGAATAGGTGCTAATAACCGCACATCTAAAGGAAAATCAATGACTGAAGAAGCAGAAGAATTTTGATAAAGTACAGAACCTGCTTTCAATTGACTAAAAGCCAATAAACTATCATAAGAAAGGGAAAAATCAATCGTTGTTAAACCTGGTTTAATAGCAGGAAACCGATCAACATAGACTGACTTTTCAGTAATCTGTGTAGGAAGAACCTTCTTAGCACAAGAGCTTAAGAATACCAGAAGAAAAAATAGATAAATCCTCATAAAAAAAGAGACCTCAATCTTAAACGAAAAGACTGAGGCCTAATTATGTTTAAACTATAAACTAGGTTAATAAACCACCATTTACGGAAATAACTTGTCCTGTAACGTAAGAAGACATATCCGAACCTAAGAATAAACAAACATCAGCTACTTCCGTCGCCTGCCCTCCCCTTTTCATAGGGATTGCTTTTGTCCACTCTTCAATCGCCGCCTCATTTAATTCCTCCGTCATCTCTGTCTCAATAAATCCAGGAGCAATGGCATTGCAACGAATATTACGAGAGCCTAATTCAAGGGCCACGGACTTCGTAAATCCTATGATTCCCGCTTTTGAAGCTGCGTAATTTGATTGACCAGCATTACCTTTGATCCCAACAATCGAAGTCATATTGATAATAGAACCCGATCTAGCTTTCATCATCGGCTTAGTTACCGCTTTTGTCAAATTAAAAATCGACTTTAAGTTAACACGGATTACCTCATCCCATTGCTCCTCTGACATACGCATTAATAATCCATCACGTGTAATTCCTGCATTATTAATTAATATGTCAATCGTTCCAAAATCAACTAACACATCCTCCACTAATTTCTCTGACTCCGTGTAAGAAGAAGCATCTGAACGATAACCCTTGGCTGTAATACCAAAAGCAGCCAATTCTTGCTCTAATGCTTGACCTTTCTCTACGGAAGATAAATAAGTGAAAGCCACGTTAGCGCCAGCTTTGGCAAAGGTTGTCGCAATAGCCCGACCGATACCACGAGAGGCACCTGTCACTAAAACGACCTTGTTTTGTACTAAAGACATATTATTTCTTTTGTTTGGTTAATTCTTTCCTTGTTTTTCTGACCAAAGTCAAGGCTTCAGCACCTTCTTCAAAATCAGCCAAAATATATTCTCCTTCTGCTAAAGCTCCTTTTAAAATCTCCTCTGCTAAAGCATCCTCTAAGTATTTCTGAATCGCGCGATTTAATGGTCTTGCTCCATATTGTGGATCATAGCCTTTATCAGCCATAAAATCTTTCGCCTTCTCCGTTAATTCCACCTCGAATCCTAAATTAGCCAAACGATTTTTTAACTTCGTTAGCATCAAATCAATGATCTGATGAATCGCAGGGCGCTCTAACGAGTTAAACACGATGATATCATCTAAACGATTGATAAACTCAGGAGCAAAAGCTTTCTTAAGCGCATTTTGAATGGTCGTCTTAGCATACTCATCCAAATTATCTACCTTAGATTTTGTAGAGAAACCGATTCCTGACCCGAAGTCTTTCAAATCACGCGCGCCTATATTCGACGTCATGATGATAATCGTATTTCTAAAATCAACGCGACGACCCAAACCATCTGTCAAGATACCATCATCTAATACTTGTAATAATAAATTAAACACATCCGGATGCGCCTTTTCAATTTCATCTAATAGAACAACAGCGTAAGGCTTACGGCGAATTTTTTCCGTCAACTGACCACCTTCTTCATATCCAACGTAGCCCGGAGGCGCTCCAACTAAACGAGATACACTGAATTTCTCCATGTATTCACTCATATCAATACGCACTAAAGCATCCTCTTTATCAAATAAATAAGTAGCTAATACCTTAGCCATCTCCGTCTTTCCTACCCCTGTAGGGCCTAAGAAAATAAATGAACCAATTGGTTTCTTCGGATCTTTTAAGCCTACACGCGTACGCTGAATGGCTTTAACTAATTTCTTAATCGCATCTGGCTGACCAATCACTTGCTTCGAAAGTTGCTCATCCATCTGTAATAATTTCTCTCCCTCTTTCGCCGCTACCCGATTAACCGGAATACCAGTCATCTGAGCGATTACTTCCGCCACATGTTCTTCCGTAACCGTAAATTTCTGTTTCTTCGAATCCTCTTCCCAAGCTGCCTTAGACTGCTCTAATTGATCAATTAATTTCTTTTCTCTATCACGTAATTGAGCAGCTTCCTCGTATTTCTGAGACTTCACCACTTGGTTCTTCTCTTTTTTCACAATTTCGATTTGGCCCTCTAATGCTACAATATCTTCAGGAACATTAATATTAGAAATATGCACACGAGCTCCTACTTCATCTAAAACGTCGATTGCCTTATCAGGTAAAAAACGATCAGATATATAACGATCTGATAATTTAACCGCAGAAATGATAGACTCCTCCGTATAAATAACATGGTGGTGATCCTCGTATTTATCTTTGATATTGTGTAAAATTTCAATTGTCTCTTCTACAGTCGTGGCATCCACCATTACTGTTTGGAAACGACGAGCTAAAGCGCCATCCTTTTCAATGTACTGACGGTATTCATCTAGCGTAGTTGCTCCGATAACTTGTATATCTCCGCGCGCTAAGGCAGGCTTGAACATATTCGAAGCATCCAGTGAGCCAGATGCACCACCTGCTCCCACAATTGTATGCAATTCATCAATAAATAAGATCACATCAGTAGACTTCTCTAATTCATTCATCACCGCTTTCATACGCTCCTCGAACTGACCACGGTATTTCGTGCCAGCCACTAAAGACGCAATATCAAGTGTAACAACTCGCTTGCCAAAGAGCACACGAGATACCTTCTTCTGCACAATACGCAAGGCTAAGCCTTCTGCAATGGCCGTTTTACCCACTCCGGGCTCTCCAATTAAAATAGGATTATTTTTCTTGCGACGAGACAAAATCTGGGCCACACGTTCAATCTCTTTCTCGCGACCTACAATAGGATCTAGCTTCCCATTCTCCGCAATCTTAGTTAGATCACGACCGAAATTGTCTAAGACAGGTGTCTTACTCTTTTCACCAGGTTTTGACCCGGTTGTACTACCAGCACCTGCTCCACCTGTCGATCCAGAACCAGCACTATATAAGCGAGAATCATCGTCATTATCATCCGTATCTGAACTAGCCTTTGGATTAGCGCCTTGGCCATTGCCTGATTGGAATTCTACCATTTCTTTAATTAAATCGTAGTATACCTGGTATTTTTCCAAAATCTGTGTTGCCACATTATCTTCGTCACGCAAAACAGCCATCAATAAATGATCAGTTTCTACGACGTTTGTTTTAAAGTATTTAGCTTCTAAATAAGTCAAACGCAATACTTTCTCTGCTTGCTTTGTTAAAGGAATATTCAACATATTTTCGCGATCAAAAGTAGAACGCGTGGTGGAAGCGGTGGAATGCTCAATACTTTGGCGTAATGAATCCAATGAAACACCTGAACGCAATAATAAATCAATGCCTGGGCCCTGTCCATCCCGAATCATCCCTAACATCAAATGTTCGGTACCGATATAATCGTGACCCAAACGCAATGCCTCTTCTCGTGCTAACGAGATGACTTCCTTCACTTTATTCGAAAATTTAGCCTCCATATCGTTCTATTTATTTCGTTCAATTTAATTGCATCAACCACGTATGCCCCTAAATTGTTCCCTTTTTATGTTAAAAAAGTCAAAGACTCCTTCCCATGATTCATCAATAAATCTAAAATCGACAAATTAGGAACAAATTCAGTTCCAAAACATTGGCGATAAGATCTATTTTGATAGAATGAACGCGTTGTCCAGTCTTTCTTCGCACTTATTTGATCGTACTCACTTGTTTCTGTTGTAAGACCAAACTCCTGTGTCTTCTCATAAACGAGAGGCACATCTAAAATACGGTAAACAAAACTCAAAAGATCAATATTTAAATCTACTAAAAAAAACCTTTTTTTTGCAAAAATTTGATCTAAATATGGCTCAAAATATTCATAATATGGTGCATTCCCGTAGGCAGCCTGAAAAGCACCTTGATGTTGCTTGACCCAATTTTGGGAATAATCAATCTTGGTGTCTTTTGTTTTTGTCTTCTGACCAGAAGTATGAATAACAGGAACGGTTAAACGTTCTACTCCATTTGCCCCTAAAATGAGACATCGATTCCGATAAGTTTGCTTCGGAAAATTTTCCTCTACCTCAAAAAGTATAGACGGATGCTGAAGCAAAACTGTCATGTATTCTAAACTAGGCAAATAATGCGTCTCAATGTGCATTCCCAAAAATAAATCGGATATTTGTAAAACGAAAGAACAAAGATAATAAGAATGAAAGTGTCTCCCCTATTTCTGTACAAACTTATTGGAAGATTACCCTTACCTGTACTTTATGGTTTTGCCACTTTCTGTGCTAATTTATTCTATTTTCTTATTCCGTATAGGAAAAAAGTTATCCAACACAACTTAAAAAATTCATTTCCTAATGCCTCGCAAAAAGAGTTAAATAATTTACTCTATCGTTTTTATGGCTATTTAACAGATCAGATAGTAGAGTTTTTTAAAGGTGCTTCGATAACTAAAGATGAAATTTTAGATCGGTACGAAATCAAAAATGAAGAAGTAGTAACCGATTTTATCAAGAAAGGAATCCCTGTCTTATTAGTGGCTGGACACCAAGGGAATTGGGAATGGGCAATTCATCGATTAGCCCTTAGTAAAAACCCACACGATATCATTTACCAAAAATTGAACAATCCCACCTTTAATGAATTTACAAAACAGGTACGCTCCAGATTTGGACATGTAGTTTTATTAGAAAAAAGAGAATCTATCTTATTAACCAGGGAACGAAAAGATATCCCTCGCGTTATTTGTCTCGCTGCTGATCAAGCACCTCAAAAACCAGAAAGTGCCTATTGGACAACATTTCTACATCAAGACACAGCCTTCTTTACTGGAATGGAACGTTTCGCACGAGAATATAACTATCCTGTAGTTTTTGCAGAAGCTATTCGCACTAAAAGAGGAAAGTACACATTAACGTATGAATTAATTGCCAATGCACCATTTGAAGAGTTAGCTCCAGGGGAAATTATCGAACGTTTTGCCCGAAGATTAGAGAAATCAATAAATGAGTATCCGGAACAGTATTTATGGTCACATAGACGTTGGAAGCATACAAAGCCTGATAAATTAAGCACTAAATGGGCTTAATTAAATTCAGCGCAATCACCCGCACCCTCACGGACAACATTAAATGAATCCTCTACTATTTCCACCACACTAGAGGGTACATAAGCTCCGAATCCCCCATCAAGTACCAAGTCAACAGCATGACCCCATCGATCCATAATCAAACTAGGATCGGTATATTCTTCTACTTCTAAATCATCGTGAGGCAAGGAGGTGGTCAATAAAGGAGATCCCAATAACTCCACGATCGATAAAATAGGATCATAATCTGGTATTCTAATACCTACTGTTTTCTTTCCTTGCACTAAAATGGATGGAACCTTGGAACTTGCAGGCAATACAAATGTGTATGCACCTGGAAGGTATTTTTTTAGTGTCTTGAAGGCGAAATCAGATACTTTGGCATAATTCGCAATTGAACTTAAATTCGAGCAAATAAACGAAAAGCGATTCTTGGAAGCTTGAATACCCTTAATTTCACATATGCGGTTAACTGCCTTAGTAGAATTAATATGACATCCTAAGGCATACATAGTATCGGTCTTATAGATAATAACCGCATCTTTATTCAATGCGTTTACGATCAAATCCAACATAGCCTGACTATTATTTTTGTCGTAAAGTCGGATAAGCTCTGCCATATTATTCGAAAAAATAATCTGTTTCTGATTCCTCTTGTTCCTCTTTCACTTGATCAATGCTAGCATTAATTTCAAATCCCACGAGTAAAATTAAGGCAATAAAGTATAACCAGACCATCAAAGCAATCAAAGATCCAATCGAACCGTATACCTTATTATAACTCGCAAAATTGACCAGATAATAGGAGAATAAATTTGTTACTAAAATGGTTAAAATTGAGGCTGTAATTGAGCCTGCATTAAAGAACTTCCAACGTTTAGTAATCGCAGGAGCATAATAATAGATAATGGAAATGGTTAAAAAGAAGATAGCGAAAATGAGGAAATAGGTCAGAATATTCAACATATAGAAATTGAAATCATAATCTATTAAGCCCTTCCCTTTTAAATAACCAATGACTAATTTTCCCACAATAAATACGGAGAATGCCGTAATCAAGACAAAAGTCAACAAGAAATTTAATGAAACTGCAATCACACGCTCCTTTAAAATTCCTCGATTCTCTTTCGTCTTATAGGTTAAATTAAATGAACGAATGAGTGCTTGAATTCCACTTGTTGAAGCATATAAGGCAAATAAAAATCCAAAAGACAAAACTCCACCGGATTTTTTTCGAATCAAATCTAAGAGTAACTCGGTGAAATCTTTCTGTAGATTTTTGGGGATCGATGACTTTAAAAAGTTCACCATTTTGATATCAAAGTTATCCACCGGAATGTAGGCTAGTAACGAGAATAGAAAGATAATAGTCGGGAAAACAGCCAAAGTGAAATTATAGGCAACTGCAGCTGCACGAACGTCTATATCAAAATGAAAAATCTTTTGATATAAAATCGTGAGAATACGTGCTAAAACATAATGTTCCTCACAATCCTTCCAAAACAGCCTAATCTCCCGCAAAACCCTATTAATCATCATTTCTATGTTTCAAAATAGCTGAAATCAACCATTCAGGTGCCTTAACTATCTTTTTTGAGACTAAATCCATAAAGACTAAAGTCGTCTTACCTTCGTGTAATAAAACATTACTTTGGTTATATATTTTATATTCAAATTCGATACGAGCAGAAGGCATCTGGAGTAATGTACATTTAATCTGCAATAAATCGTCGTATAAAGCTGGTGCATGGTACTTCGAGTAATTTTCATAGACCGGCAAACCTATTCCAGCGTCTTCCAAGACCTTATAACTAACCCCGATACTACGCAAGGTTTCTACACGAGCAATCTCATAAAAGCGAGCATAATTGCCATAATATACATACCCCATTTGGTCAGTATCTGCATAGCAAACGCGGTAAGAAACCTGGTGAGTGAGCATATTAATGAATTTTACGTTGATCTAAAGCTCTCTGATAATCTGCTGCATTCTTCCTATGCTCTTCATAGGTAACTGCAAAAGCGTGGTTCTCAGAAAAATCAGCTTTAGCACAGAAGTAAATGTAGCTGTGGTGTTCGAGATTCAGTACTTTATCTATCACATCGCTAGGAACAATTGAAATGGGGCCAGGAGGCAAACCCGTGTTTCTATAGGTATTATAGGGAGAATTAAGCGCTGTATATTTACTAGTCACCCGCTTAATGGAAAAATCTTTCCATGCAAAAACTACAGTAGGATCTGCTTGAAGAGGCATATTGGCCTGCAAACGATTCCAGTATACACCAGCAACACGTGCCTGCTCTTTAGGATTTTTAGATTCACCATAAACAATGCTGGCTAGAATCGAAACCTGAACGGGAGTCAAACCTAATTTCAACGCTTCTGCTTTTCTTTTGTCCGTCCAAAACTTCACATAAGCTTTATTCATCTTTTCCAAAAACTCTGGAAAAGACGTTGTCCAATTCACCTCATACGTATTCGGAACAAAGATAGCCGGACTTGTTTCGGAAGTAAAACCCCATATTTGCATTAATTCTGAGGAATCCAATACAGCATAAATAGCAGCAGAATCATAATCCGTCTGATGGGCGATGCGTCCTGCAATATCCTCTTTTAATCTGAAGTTGTTAATGACCACTTTATAGGCATCTTGACGTCCATTCCTTAGTTTGCGCAATAATTCCCAGTTACCCATTTCACTATGTATAACATAGCGACCAGGACGTACTTTCTCTGGATAGTTTAATACCTTCGCCAGAAATCGAAAGCTCAATTGATCACGGACTAAATCGTGCTTTTTCAATGTATCCAAAACCGTTTCATAGGTAGCATTTTCAGGAATGAATAACTCGAACGGTTGTTTGGCTTCTACTCTAAAATTAGGAGTTTTAAAAACTTGCCAAACATAGTAAGAGAACATGGCTGACACCAAACTGAAAACCAAAATAAAAATCTTGATACGCTTATTCTTAACCATATTAATCTAATTTGAAATCTAAGTTAAAACGAGAGGCTAAGGATTTTAAATCCTCCACCACAGGAACTAATAAGGGAATTCCTTCCACACGACGAATCGCTTCTAATTCACGTTCAGGGTCACCTGGAATGAGGACTTGCTTGCCTTCCACAGCTTTGGCAGACCTAAAGCGACGAATCCATTTATCCATATCTTTTGTAAAATCCTCCGCTGGCCTAAATGCATCTACGCGCATAGCACCTAAAAAATGACCCGTTCCATTCCCTACCGTCTCTCCTGCCTGCATAAATCCTGCAGTCGCAAATGGAGGCACCCAAGGGCCAAAATTTGCGCCAGACAATACACCAGATAAGATATCTACAATCGCACCCAAACCGTAGCCTTTGTGAGACCCATGTTCTCTATCTCCACCTAATGGCAACAAGGCTCCACCATTTTTAATCGCAAAAGCATCATTGCAAGGATCACCATTTGCATCCTGTACCCAGCCATCTGGCGTATCTAAACCTTTTCGCTGAAGTATTTCTAATTTACCATATGCCACTGCAGTTGAAGCAAAATCAGCCACAAAAGCAGGTTCTTCATTCGCTGGAATAGCCACTGCAATCGGATTTGTTCCGAGTAATTTTTCCTTTGAAAATGTGGGGGTTACTAGAGGAGCAGCATGTGTCATGGCCCAACCAATCATTTGGGATGGAAGAGCTTTCATTGCGTGATAACCAGCAATACCGAAGTGATTAGAATTCTGAACAGCCACCCAACCCGTACCTGCCAAAGCCGCTTTTTCACAGGCAATTTCCATTGCCTTAGGAGCCACTATCAGTCCTAAACCACGATCTCCATCTAAAGTAGCAGTTGAAGGCGTTTCATGTAAAACTTTTACCTGTGGTTTTGTGTTTAATCTGCCGTTATCGAAGAGACGAACATATCCTGCTAAACGAGCGACCCCATGAGAATCAATTCCTCTTGCATCTGCAGATACAAGAACATCTGAAGCAAGGTATGCCTCTTCCTCACTACAACCAATGGCCGTAAAAACAGAAGCTACATATTTTTTTAATAAGTGATAATCTGCCTGCATAGTATAAAATAAACCACAAAGATAATTAGAACTATTGGTAATAATATTGCCAAAATGAACCTAAATTTGAACCATTAATTCATCAACTCTATGAACATTTTATCCTCCGCCTGGTTTTGGATAACACTCTTCGCTATCCTTGTTATTATTCGTGACGTTTTCATTCAAAAAAGCCACACCATCACCCACAATTTTCCCATTGTAGGCCATTTTAGATATTGGCTTGAACGCATTGGTCCTGAAATTAGGCAATATATAGTAGCGAATAATCGAGAAGAATTACCATTTAACCGTCAAGAGCGCTCTTGGATCTATGCCTCTTCTAAGAATGAAAATAACTTACAAGGCTTTGGAACAGATCAAGATTTTAGTTCTCCCGGGTATATTTTCATCAAAAACGCGATGATGGGATTTAATCCATCAAAAGAGCACTTATACCACAAGAACCCTGGTGTTTTACCAGCTGCAAAAGTCATAGGCGCATATCATAAAAGAGCTAAACCCTATCGACCTTATTCCATTGTTAATATTTCGGGTATGTCATATGGTTCTTTATCTGCCAAAGCAGTAGAATCTTTAAATAAAGGAGCATTAATTGCCGGTTGCTATCATAACACGGGAGAAGGTTCACTATCTCCCTACCACCAAAACGGTGCGGATGTCATGTTGAACATTGGCACTGCCTATTTCGGCGTTAGAGAATTAAATGGGCGTTTTTCGATGGAGAAGCTAAAACAAAAAGTGGTTGAAAATCCCTGTATTAAGGCAATTGAATTAAAACTTTCCCAAGGGGCGAAACCAGGAAAAGGCGGAATGCTACCTAAATCCAAAATCAATAAAGAAATTGCAGAAATTCGTCACATTCCGATGGGTCAAGATGCGATGTCGCCTGCTTTTCATTCGGAGTTTTCTACTGTTCCAGAAATGGTAGAATTTATAGAAGCCATGGCCTCAGAAACGGGTTTGCCCGTGGGTGTAAAATCTGCTATAGGCAAACTAGAGCAATGGGAAGAATTAGCATCCTACATGGAAAGACACGGTAAAGGGCCTGATTTCATCACCATTGATGGAGGGGAAGGTGGAACTGGTGCTGCGCCTCATGCTTTCGCTGACCACGTTTCAATGCCATTCACTTTTGCCTTTGCGAAAGTTTACCAGATTTTCCAACGACATAATTTAACGGACAAAATCTTCTTTATTGCTTCAGGAAAGTTAGGGTTTCCAGAGAAATCCTTAATGGCTTTCGCTATGGGAGCAGATAGTATTCACATTGGACGTGAGGCAATGATGTCCATTGGGTGTATTCAAGCACAAAAATGCCATACAAACCACTGCCCTACAGGCATTGCAACATCCAATAAATGGCTACAAGCAGGTATAGACGTAACTTTAAAAAGCGAACGCTACTACCGCTACCATTATACACTCGTTAAAGAGATCGCAGAAATCACACATGCTTGTGGATATGAACATCCAGCTCAAATGACAATGGATGATATCGAATGGTCCATGGGAGACAACAACCGAACGATGGCACTTTCGAAGGCTTTAGGATATTCTAAAACGGAAATTAATTATCCTGGATTAGAAGAATTAGTCAAATGTCCGCATTTAGGTGGTCTAAATGCAAGAAAACGGCTATCTTTGTAAAATGTTATCAATATCCAATTTAAACTTCTATTTCGGAAGTCGTGCCTTATACGAAGGAGCAAGTTTACACATAAAGCCTAAAACTAAAATCGGTTTAATCGGTGCCAATGGAACCGGTAAATCTACTTTATTGCGCCTAATTTCTGGAGAATATACGCCAGATGGAGGAACAATTTCTAAGTCAGGCGATTGCACAATCGGGTTCTTGAATCAAGATTTATTGTCTTATCAAACGGATGATAGCATTTTGAATGTGGCCATGCAGGCCTTTGAAAAACAGTTAGAATTACAAAAAGATATCGATGCCGTGCTTCATAAGATGGAAACAAATTATGAAGATAAAGACATTGATGTACTAGCAAAACTTCAGGAAGATTTTGAACGTTTGGACGGTTATACCATCCAATCCCGCACCGAGGAAATCTTAGAAGGTTTAGGATTTAGCACGAGCGATTTAGATCGACCTTTGAAATTATTTTCAGGAGGTTGGAGAATGCGTGTCATGTTAGCGAAATTATTATTACAAAAACCAGCCTTACTCCTACTGGATGAGCCTACTAACCACTTGGACTTACCGTCCATCGAATGGGTTGAAAAGTACATCCACGATTATGAAGGTTCGATTGTGGTAGTATCCCATGATCGTTATTTCTTAGATCGCACGATTGATAACATTGCCGAAGTTTCAGGAGCAAAAATCACCTTATATCCGGGCAACTATTCTTTCTACATGGAGGAAAAAGCCCTTCGTAATGAGATTCAAAAAGGAGCATTTGAGAACCAACAATCTCAAATTCGCCAGACAGAACGTTTTATCGAACGCTTTAAGGCCAAAGCTTCTAAAGCTAGACAAGTACAATCCAGAGTAAAAGCGTTAGATAAAATCGACATCATTGATGATGTCATTGATGAAAAAGCAAAAGTTAATTTCAAATTTAACTTCGGTACGGAACCGGGAAGATTTATTTTGTTTTTAGAACATATTTCCAAAGCCTTTGGAGAGAAAGTGATCTTAAAAAATACATCAGCTACGATTAACCGCGGTGATAAAATCGCTTTAATCGGTGCCAATGGAAAGGGTAAATCGACATTACTTCGTATCATTTCAGGTACAGAACAAATCGAAGGCGAAAGAAGAACTGGTCACAATGTAATTGAATCCTTCTTTGCTCAGCACCAATTAGAAAGTTTAACGGTTGAAAATACCTTAATAGATGAATTGAAAGGCACAGGAACGACCAAGACAGAGATGGAATTGCGTTCCGTATTGGGTTGTTTCTTGTTCTCAGGTGAAGAGGTATTTAAAAAGATCAAGGTACTTTCTGGTGGAGAAAAATCTCGTGTAGCTCTAGCTAAAGTATTAATTTCCGAAGCCAACTTCCTTTTACTCGATGAGCCTACCAATCACTTGGATATGCAATCGGTGAATATCTTAATTCAAGCTTTGCAACAATATGAGGGAACCTATGTTGTTGTATCCCACGATCGTTATTTCGTTAGCAATATAGCCAATAAGATTTGGTACATAGAAGATCATGAAATCAAGGAATACCCAGGGTCATTTGATGAATACGAGACCTGGATGGCTACAAGAGAAACCCCCAAGCCCGTTTCTTTGAAGGCAGCTTTGAAAGCTAAGCCAGAGTTAGCTCCTGTGGAAGCAAAGACACCTAATCAAGCCAAGCAAATAGAAAAGCTAGAGGCCGAAATTATGGAAACCGAAAATCGCATCGCCACTATCGAAGCCCAAATGGTAGAATTAGCTAATCAAGCTGATTACGCGGGCCTTAAGCAATTAGAAATTTCATTAGCAACTGAAAAGAATAATTTACAGACTATCACTGCTGCTTGGGAAGCATTAATTTAATCCTTATGAAGACCTATATCTCGCTTTTGCTTTTTCTAGGTCTTCCATTAACAATTTTATCCCAAATAGAATCTCGAATTCACCATTCAAATATTCAAACCGCTTTTATTCAAACAGCGGAAAAGTACATTCATCCCAATGTTGTACTAAACCTAGGATCAGAAAATTCATCCTCCTTAAAATTTGATGATTTGGGGCTTAATTATCCTTCCTATTATTTCAGAATAATACATTGCCAGTCTAACTGGACCCCATCCCCATTATCTGAAATAGAATATTTGTCAGATTTTAATGATATTCCGCTCAGAAATCCGGAATCCTCTCTAGGTACTAAGGTTCCTTACTTGCATTATACCGTACCCATTCCTAGTCTAAAAGTTAGCGGGAATTACATAGCAATGGTCTACAATAAACGAAATAAGAAAGACACCGTTCTTTGTGTCAGATTCTCTGTAGCAGAACAGTCAGTGAAAGTACAAACGTCTTTTTCGTATGCCAAAACCAATGCCTTACGCTACAGTCACCAGACCATCGATTTCAAATTAACTATTCCCCCTAACTTAAACTACGCAGGCGATGAACAATTAAGCATACAGGTTCGCCAAAACCACCATTCCATAAACCTTTTACATCATCTTCCTTCAGGTCAATTCAATCTTCAAGAAAATAGTCTCACCTTTCCATTTTTCGGACAGGAAAATGCTTTCCCTGGTTCTAATGAGTTTAGGCTAATAGATTTGCGTAGTTCGCAACAGAAACTTTCATTTGTCGACCAAATTATAACAAGCGAAAAAATAAACTTAATTAATTCGCAAATTGAACAGCCGCAAGGATTATACCCTTATGTTCAGCGTAATGATTTGAATGGTTCCTATGTTATAGAATCCTACGAAAATCGAGAAAATCCATTGCAAGCAGACTATGTACAATGCACTTTTCGTTTGAAAACTAAAGACAATTTAGAGGAAATCTATGTTGTAGGAGGATTTAATGACTATTCACTTTCTTCAAGATTGCAGTATAACCCCTCTTCAGGATTACTCGAAAACAAACAAATTTTAAAGCAAGGAATATACAACTACCAGTTTAGAAGCAAAAATCCCCCTAATTCAACATTAGAGGGAAATTACGCTCAAACCGAAAACCTCTATGAAGTTCTCATTTATTATCAGAAGCCAGGTACAAGATATGACGCGCTGGTGGGGTATAGCTCAGTTGTCAGTGGGCAGTAGACAGTCGATAGTCACTAGTCGATAGTCACTAGTCGATAGTCGATAGACACTAGTCTTTATACATTAAAGCGGAAGTGCATAATGTCTCCATCCTGCACCAAATACTCCTTACCTTCTACGCTTAATTTTCCAGCTTCCTTACATCCTGCTTCTGTTTTATAAGCAACATAATCAGCTAACTTGATTACCTCAGCCCGAATAAAACCACGCTCAAAGTCCGTATGAATCACACCAGCAGCTGCTGGCGCTTTCCATCCTTTTTGAATAGTCCATGCACGTACTTCTTGAACTCCTGCAGTGAAATAGGTAATTAAATTTAACAAGTGATAAGAACTACGAATCAATTTATCTAAACCTGATTCCTTTAAACCATATTCTTCTAGAAACATGGCACGATCATCCAAGTCTTCCATCTCTGCAATTTGAGCCTCTAAGGCAGCACAAACAACAACCACTTCTGCATTTTCAGAAGCTACATTTGCTTTCAGCTCATCAACATACTGATTTCCGCCAGCAGCAATAGAAGCCTCATCCACATTGGCCACATATATCACCGGCTTATCAGTTAACAGATATAAATCCCCTATGGCCGTTTGACGAAGTTCATCATCCATCACTACGGTACGAGCTGATTTTCCCTCCTCTAATGTTTTTTTGAACTGTTGTAGAGCTGCCAATTCAGCTTTTGCCTTTGCATCTCCAGCCTTAGCCGCTCTTTCAGTTTTTGAAATTTTCTTATCAACAGAATCTAAATCTTTAATCTGTAATTCTAAATCAATAATTTCTTTATCACTTACAGGATTCACGCGACCTTCCACGTGTACAATATTTTCATCCTCAAAACAGCGAACTACGTGAATTATGGCATCCACCTCACGAATATTAGCTAAAAACTTATTTCCTAAACCAGCTCCAGTCGAAGCTCCCTTCACTAACCCAGCTATATCAGTAAACTCAATAACCGTAGGTAATATGCGGTTAGGCTTCACTAATTCAGCTAATATATTTAAGCGATCATCCGGCACTGTCACTATCCCCACATTGGGCTCAATCGTACAAAAAGGATAATTAGCCGCTTCTGCCTTATTAGAAGAAATAGCACTAAATAAAGTTGATTTACCTACGTTAGGCAATCCGACAATTCCACAAGTTAATCCCATAGTAATTTTAAAAATGAAAGCACAAAAGTACGGCTAAAAATCAAAAAGCCCCTGATTTCTCAGAGGCTTTTTCGAATATTTTAAAGAATATTACTCCCATTTCAATTCACTGTTCCCAAACTCATCTTCTTCACGATTGAAAGATGAAAAATCAACATCTGGCATTAACTCCGTCTTTACGTGATTAACTGCCTCATTCAAACCTTCTACAAATTTGTCAAAATCTTCTTTATACAAAAACATCTTATGCTTCTCATAAACGAAGCCATCTTCTTTCTGATGACGACGACTTTCTGTGATTGTAATGTAATAATCTTGAGAACGGGTAGACTTCACATCAAAAAAATACGTCCTCTTTCCTGCCCGAATACGTTTAGAAAATAATTCTTCTCTATCTCTTTCTTCCACTGGTATTTAAATTATGGTTTCACAATGTGTAAATCTACTATTTATTCTCATTCACTCAAAAAAAATCGGAAGAATTAAGAAACGGCCATAAAGCCCTAAATTTTTAATTCCCGATTTAAACCTACATCTTTACAATCATCATCCAACTCTTTAATGATAAAAATACCATCAATAATACTATTGATAAGCACATTTTTATCCCTAAATGCTTTTTCACAGGATTTAGGATACGAAAAAGTAGGAATTGCCTCTTTCTATGCTAACTCTTTTTATGGCAAAAAAACGGCGAGCGGGGAACGGTTAAAAAAAACAGCCTTAACCGGTGCTCACAAAAAATTTCCTTTTAATACCTTAGTTGAAGTCACGAACCTATCCAATCGCAAAAGCGTAATCGTTAGAATAAACGATCGTGGGCCCTATCGAAAAGGCCGTGTCATTGACCTATCAGAAACAGCCGCAAAAAAACTAAACCTAAAGAAAATAGGGCTTGTCAGGGTAAAAATTAAAATAGTAGGTTTTGAGAATGAATTAATGCTTATTCCTTACCAAAAACTTTCTTTAGAAAGTAATCCTAAATTTAGCCGAAACTACTATCAAAAATCACGATTGAAATACAAGACGCATTACAAGATGAAGAAAAATGTAAAGCACAAAAAGTACATCAATAAAAAATATACGAAACGATAGTTCTACTTACGTTTACTTTCTAAATATTGAATAAAATCTTTTAAATTCTCCGCTGGAATACGCTTTCCTACAATCTTCTTTTGTTGATCTAATACATAAACAACAGGTGTTGAATAAACATCAAATGTGTTTCTAAAATCTGTATAAAATTCTTCTTTACCTGTCCTAGGATTCAAATGAATATCAATCCCGTTAATCCAAGAGCTTGTTTTAAATTCTGAGATAAATTTCTTCCAAGCTACCTTATCACGTACAATGGAACTTCCTACAACTCCTATATTCTTTGATTTAAAATAATCATTCAAAGCAAGCAGTTTAGGTGTTTCTTGCTTACAATGACTACATTCAGGATCATATATAAAAACAACAGTATATTTAAAAGGTAATGCGGCTATATTAATTTCTTTTCCTGTGACATCCGTCAAATGCATTTTGGGAAAAGACTTACCTAAAAGTAGGGGTTTAACAATCGCGATTCTTTCTTTCATTCGCCTCACCGTACTTGTATCCCATAAAGCGGGCTCGCCTATGTAATATTTTTCTGCTAAATGAACAAAAGCTCCATCCGTTCCTAAAATCGGGTTATTTTCATAAGTGCTAGCAATTTTGTAAACAATATAACGACGTACTTCAGTGTCTGTAGCTTTGGCTAAAATCCAATCCGAATCAAAGGCAATAGAATCTGGATCTTGAACAACTAAATCCTTAAAGTAGCGTTCTAATTTTCTCTGTAAGAAAGGAGTTCGAACCATACGCTCATCACCCAAATCCATCCCATCAAAGTAATGCTTCTTATAATATTGGTATTGATACAGTTGCATTCTGGTCGTATCAGCTTTAGACTTTAAATCTCCTTTATAAATGGGAATTTCAGGATCGAATGAAGATTCAATTAGTTTTGTTACAAAAAGCCCTGAATTAGTTGCCTTCCATTGTTGCTGATATTGTTGCACCTGAGTCTGTAAATTTTTTCTTAGATCTGCTGAAAGAGTAGGCTGATTTAGTTGAGTATAAAACTCATTCATGTTACGCTGAAAAGAATAAAAAGCAGTATTTTCTTCTGAATTTATAAAAGAAATTGATTTTAAAATATCGGTCGTATCTAGTGAAAAGGAGAAATTAGCATCCTCTAACACCACATCAATATATTTTGATTTAAGAAAAGAAATCAAATACAATCCCTTGGGCAAGGTCTCCGATCCTTTAAATTGGAACTCACCTGATTCATTTGCAACGACGGTATCTTTAATGACTTGCTGATTATAGCCAAAATAATGAGCTAAATAAACCTCAGACTTGGATAAACCTTTAATTTTACCCTTAATATCATATTGCGCAAAGCAATTAATCCCGAATAACAAAATAAAAAGCACTGAACTGACTACTTTCATAAGTTTAGAATAAATTTGTGTCAATAACTCTCAAATTTACAATGTTTTTCATCCTATCTAAAATTATCGACTTTTTCCTTCAACCAATTTGTTGGATATTCATTCTATTGGGAGTCGCCTATTTTAGCAGGTACACCAAACGCTTCATTTTAATCATCATTGGTTCTCTTTTACTTTTTAGTAATGGTTGGTTCGTCAATCAGTGTTATTTGGCCTACGAAAGTCCTCAAATAAAATTGACTAAAAAATATCAGTGGTGCATCATCTTAGGAGGTGGAATGATGCGTGCTGGAGAAGGCTTTCGTACAGGAGAAACTGCCGATCGTTTCATTCAACCCCTATTACTATACAAACAAGGCATAATTAAAAAGCTCCTTATCACCGGAGGAAATGTCAATATCAAAGGCCTTAAGATAGACGAAACACAAGAAAGCAAGAAGGTAGAGGAAGTACTCATTGCTATGGGTGTAAAACCAGAAGATATCGTTTTAGAGGAAAGTGCTCGAAATACGCACGAAAATGCGGTATATACCAAACAGATGCTAAAGCCGTATCTAAAGGAACGAATGGTTCTTGTCACTTCCGCAATGCACATGCCTAGGGCAAAAGCCTGCTATGTAAAAGAAGGATTTCTAATTGATGAGTACCCTGCAGACATAAAGAAAAAGGATACCCCTTCAGGTATCCTCGATCTAGTTATTCCTCAAGAACGCAACCTCAGTAAATTCGCTGAATTAATCAGAGAAATGGCAGGTTACATCATATACTCTATTGTAGGTTTCGCCTAGGTAGACAAAATTTCTACCATACGAATCAAATCCTCCGAAACAGGTTTCTTCTTAGTTATCGTATCATGAAAAGGTGTGTAAATCAATTGGTTATTAACTACACCAGCCATTACATTTTTCTCTCCTCGCAATAACCCTTCCAAAGCTCCTAATCCTAATCTACTAGCCAAAATACGGTCAGAGGCTGTAGGAATTCCTCCTCGTTGAATATGACCTAATGTTGTCACCCGTATATCTAAATTCTCACCCATTTTGTCTTTAATCTTCTTAGCCACAACTTGAGCATTCCCTTCTTCATCACCCTCCGCAACAACTACGATGGATGAAGATTTCTTCTTATCAAAACCTTTTTGAAGAATAGCTGAAATCTCATCAACTGAAGTCAAATTCTCTGGTATCATCACTGACTCAGCTCCACCTGCAATCGCACATTGAATAGCGATATAACCTGAATCTCGTCCCATCACTTCAATAAAGAATACTCGGTCATGAGAATCTGCTGTGTCACGGATTTTATCCACTGCATCAAGCGCCGTATTTACCGCAGTATCAAAACCTATGGTATAATCCGTACCATACAAATCATTATCTATTGTTCCTGGAGCTCCTACTGTTGGTATTTTGAACTCATTGTAGAAAATCTCCGCACCTGTAAAGGTTCCATTTCCTCCAATGGCGACCAAACCTTCTATTCCGAACTCCTGAAGTCGATCATATGCTTTCTGACGCCCCTCAGTCGTCATAAATTCTTTAGAACGAGCTGATTTTAAAATAGTACCACCCCGTTGAATGATATTGCTTACTGATTGAGAATTTAAAGGAATAATATCCCCTTTAATCATACCATTGTATCCACGCACAATTCCAAACACCTCTACCCCATGGTAAGCAGCTCCACGAACAATCGCACGAATACATGCATTCATTCCTGGTGCATCACCACCTGATGTAAATACAGCTATTTTCTTCATCTGTTGTAATTTAAAATTTCTTAGACCTCTTATTCAATCAAAAATACAATCTTTCTCTCTTTTTACCTCGATTTTTGGCATTAAAAATGCAATAAAAACGTAAATTTGAGACCTATTCATATTAAATCAAAGCTCCTATGAACGCAAACGAATTTTTGTACTCCTATTTAAATAACGCCTCACCCACTGGATTTGAGGCAAGTGGACAAAAAATTTGGTTAGATTATATTCAACCTTTTATCGACGAAAAGATAATTGATACCTATGGAACTGCGGTAGGAGTCATAAATCCTGGTCAACCCTACAAAGTAGTCATAGAAGCGCATGCCGATGAAATTTCCTGGTTTGTAAATTATATCGACGATAATGGCTATTTATTCTTGCGTCGTAATGGAGGTTCAGATGCGCTCATTGCACCATCTATGCGTGCAAATATTCACACAAAAGATAAAGTAGTAAAAGGTATTTTTGGATGGCCAGCAATTCATGTGCGTGATATTGCCAAAGACAAAGCCCCAGCTATCGCAGACATCTTCATCGATTGTGGCGCTTCCAATAAAAAGGAAGTGGAAGAAATGGGGATCCACGTAGGTACAGTCGTTACTTTCGAAGATGGATTAATGGAGTTGAATGGAAAATACTTAGTAGGTCGTGCCTTAGATAACCGTATCGGGGGTTACATGATCGCTGAAGTAGCTAGAAGATTGAAAGAAAATAACATTACGCTTCCTTATACTTTATATATAGTTAACTCAGTGCAAGAGGAAATCGGCTTACGCGGGGCGGAAATGATTGTGCGTCGCTTGAAGCCTGATTTGGCATTTATTACCGACGTTACACACGATACTCAGTCACCTATGTACAATAAAAAAACGCAGGGCGACATGGCCTGCGGAAAAGGACCTGTTATTTGCTATGGTCCTGCCGTTCAAAATAATGTACGTGATTTCATCATCGATGTGGCTACAGAAAACAAAATTGATTTCCAAAGACAAGCGGTATCTCGATCTACCGGAACGGACACGGATTCTTTTGCCTATGCCACTGAGGGCGTTGCTTCGGCGCTAATCAGCTTACCGTTAAAGTATATGCACACCACCGTAGAAACAATCGCTAAAGACGATATGAATGCGGTGATCGACCTTATATACCAATGCTTATTGAAGGTGAAGGGTGGGGAGGATTGGCGGTATTTTAATTAGTCGGCAGTGGACAGTCGGCAGTGGACAGTCGGCAGTGGACAGTCGGCAGTGGACAGAAGTTAGTAAATTATAGAGTAAAGAGTAAAGATGGTTATAATTTCTCTACTCTTTTTTAATGCTACTCGTTACAGCCTACTACCCACTGTCAACTGCCCACTGACAACTTTCTACTGTATTTTCAAATACCTCGCAAAGAACTCATACGTCCTCAACATCTGATCGATGCGCTGGCGGTTGTTACCTGAACGCGTTAATTCATGTGTTCCTCCAGGATGGCGTACATATTCGACGTCACGGCCTAACACTTTTAAGCTTTTGTACAACATTTCACTTTGAATAACTCCAGTTCGCAAGTCATTCTCGCCATGGAATATTAAAAGCGGAGTTTTGATATTTTGCACATATGTATAAGGTGATTCACGCTCTAAAATTGCTTTTGTTGCTTTTTCCCATGGATATCCACCAAAATAATTGGGCACTAATCGCCAGGCATTTCCTTCACCCATAAAGGTTGAAAGCTCATAAACACCTCTTTGCGAACAGGCTACTTTAAATCGATTTGTATGACCTACCATCCAAGTGACCAAGTATCCAGCATAAGAACCACCTGTCACAGCTAACTGCGTCGTATCTACCCAACCTTCAGCAATAGTCAGATCTAATGCTTTCATCACATCCGACATAGGACCAGCACCCCAATCTTTTACATTAGCTGCCAAGAATTCGGAACCATAACCACCTGAGCCGCGAGGATTCGCATATACGACACCCATTCCTTTGGCAGCGTAATACTGAAACTCATGCCACATACTTGCTTCTCCTGTTCCCCACATGGCAGAAGGACCACCGTGAATCTCTAATACAAGTGGATATTTCTTTCCAGCTTCAAAATCAGTTGGCTTCATTACCCAATAATCTACTTTTAAGCCTTTGGAATTAGTAAAGGTATGTTTAGTAGGACGAACAATACTCTTGGAAGCTAACCAACCTGAATTTAGAGATGTGTAGGTTCTTACAGAATCAACCATTTGCAGGTAGATTTCAGATGGATTTTCAATGCTTGTTTTGGCATAGATGAACCCCGAACTTGTAACATCAAATCCTAAAATTCCTGTATTATTATCTGTTATTTGCTTTACCTGTTTAGTGGCTATGTCAAATGAATAAAGGGGAGCTCCCCCCTGATTTTGAGCCGTAAAATACAGCTTAGTCTCATCAGTTGACCACTTGACCTGAGTAATTGTCCGATCTAGAGGCACCTTAATTATTGTTCCCGGATTTGAAACGGACATAATTTGCAAAGTTCCGTTTTGAACACCTGTTGACTTGGTCTCTTGAAAGGCTAACCATTTTTCTGAAGGAGATAAAGTAAGATTAGACATACGGTGACCTGTTTTTTGGTAAATCACTTTAGAACCTAATCCAATATACGAATCCAATACCTTATCAGGATGTGACAACGAGTCCGCCGGAATAACTACATACATACCTTCAGATGCCATTTCCACATCTGACCAACGTGTGAAAGGGTTATTCAATAAAACAGTTTTACCAGATAAACTAGTTTTAAAATAGGCAGGCAACGAAATCTCAGAGGTAGTGGTACTTTCTTCTTGGAAATTTAGGCGGTTGATTACCTTTGCCTTTTTATCTACTTCATTTTGAGCTAAATAGGCTCGTACTTCATCGATACTTCCGTTAGGATTTGCCTTTACTTTCTTCGAAATACCAGTGAGCATTGGTTTTTCCAAAGTCCAAGATGGCACAAAGCCTTTCTTGTTGTAGACAGAATCCACTAAGAATTCTTTCACTGTAAAGGACGATTGAAAATAAATTTCCTGACCAGATACAGACCAAACTGGATTGGAAACCGAGAAAGGTAAACTTGTAATAGCCTGAGGCTCTCCTCCTGCTAAATCTAATACATACACCTGAGATTTGGCACCCATATCTCTAGAAAAGGCAATTTTACTACCGTCAGGACTCCAAGTGGGAGATGAGATAGAATTCTTACCAGATGTTAATGCTCTCGATTCACCAGTTTGAAGGTTGCCTAGATACAAATGCGTCTGGTATACAAAATCATTCTTCTTTTCAGGATCATCTACAATTGATGTAACTGTATAAATAAACTGATTTCCTTTTGGGGATAGAATAGGTTTTCCAGCTGTTTTGATCTTTACTAGATCTGTAACTTGAATTTTTTCTTTAGGGCTTTGGGCAACTAATGAAAAAGTAAGGAGTATGAATAAAAGGTGTTTCATAGATAAATAGTCTAGTTATAAAAAATGCTCAGCATCCGTGGACACTGAGCATAAAAATACAAGTTATTTCAATTAAATCAATTTCAAGATTTCTTCACCAATCGCGTCAGTTCCTAAAATCATAGATTTATCTGTGCTCGAATCAGCAATATCGCCCGTGCGGAATCCTTTCTTCAAAACCTGATCAACGGCGTTAATAACCACTTCTGACTCCAATTTCATCCCGAAAGAAATATCTAATAAAAGTGCTGCAGATAATACAGAAGCCATCGGATTAGCTAAACCCTTACCCGTGATATCGTGTGCAGAACCATGAATAGGCTCATATACTCCCGTTCCATCACCGATGGAGGCAGAAGCTAACATTCCCATCGAACCGGCAATTTGAGATGCTTCATCTGTTAAGATATCACCAAATAAATTCGCTGTTACCACTACGTCGAAACGCTTCGGATCCTTAATCAATAACATCGCTGTCGCATCCACGAATTGATATTCAACTGTTACATCAGGATATTCCAATGCTAACTTTTGGATCTCTTCCCGCCATAAACGGGATGACTCTAATACGTTCGCCTTATCTACGGAAACTAAATGCTTCTTACGTGTACGTGCTGCTTCAAAAGCTTTGCGACCAATACGCTCCACTTCGTAACGGCTATATTCCGCTACGTCATAAGCCGTATCACCATTATTTTTACGGCCTTTTTCGCCAAAATAAATATCTCCAGTTAATTCACGGAAAAACAAAATATCCGCTCCTTTTAAAATCTCAGGCTTAATACTTGAAGCACTTAATAACTCATCAAATAACTTAATAGGACGAAGATTCGCGTACAAACCCAATTCCTTACGCATTTTTAATAAGCCTTGCTCAGGACGAACTTTTGCAGATGGATCATTATCGTATTTCGGGTGTCCCACCGCTCCAAAAAGAACCGCATCAGATGCTTTCATCTTCTCCAACGTTTCAGCTGGCAACGGATCGCCTGTCGCTTCAATCGCCACGTGGCCAATTAATGCTTCATCATAGGTAAAATCGTGACCAAATTTAGCCGCAATTTTCTCTAACACTTTCTTTCCTACTTCGGTTACTTCTTGACCGATTCCATCACCTGGAACAATTAAAATATGCTTCTTAGCCATTATTATTTTTATTAAATCAAATTCAACATTTTTTTCGTAGCCTTGATGGCTGAAACCGTTTGGTCACAATCTAGACCTCTTGTAATTAATTCTTTTCCCGCATCTGACCAAGTAATTATCGTCTCACAAAGGGCATCAGAATCCCCTCCAGGTGGAATACGCACTGCATAATCCTTCAAAACGGGAAGAATCTTACCGTGCTTTTCAAAAATGATACCAAGAGCCTTCATAAAGGCATCGTATTGACCATCCCCTTGAGCATGCTCTTCAAAAACATCTCCATCTATAGAAATCTTCAATGTAACTGAAGGACGTAAATCTTTCGAGTGAGTTAACACATAGTTTAAGACTTGCACTCGTTCTTCAATCGCATTACTATCTAATACGTCGGATATAATGTAAGGCAAGTCATTTTGGGTTACTACTTCTTTTCGATCACCTAATTCAATGATTCGCTGGGTAACAAGCTTCAAATCTTGATCAGAAAGCTGAATACCTAGGGCAGCTAAATTATTCTCAATATTGGCTTTCCCTGAAGTTTTACCCAAAGCGTATTTACGCTCACGACCAAAACGTTCCGGCATTAAATCATTGTGGTATAGATTATTCTTTTTATCGCCATCCGCGTGGATACCAGCCGTTTGGGTAAATACATTTTCTCCTACTACCGGCTTGTTCACAGGTATACGAAAGCCAGAAAATGTCTCAACTAATTTACTTACTCGGTACAAGGATTTCTCGCAAACAGAGGTCTTCACATCTGTTTGGTAATCATTCAAAACTGCAATCACACTAGCAAGAGGAGCATTACCCGCACGCTCACCCATCCCATTCACCGTTAAATGCAAACCATGAACACCGCAACGCACCGCCTCTAGGGCATTTGCCGTACCTAAATCGTAATCATTATGCGCATGGAAATCAAAATGCATCTGAGGGTAACGAGCAATTAATTGCTTGATGAAATCTGAAACTTCATAAGGAGTTAATATACCTAAAGTATCTGGCAATAAAACCCGATCCACAGGTTGAGTAACGAGAAAATCCAAGTATTGGAAGACATAATTTGCACTATTGCGCATCCCATTACTCCAATCTTCCAAGTATACGTTAACAGATAAACCATTCGACTTAGCTAAAGAAATGGTCTCTTCAATTTCCTTGAAATGTTGCTCTGGAGTCTTTTTTAATTGATGCTTCAGATGATTCAATGAGCCTTTTGTTAATAAATTCATCACCTTAGCCCCCGCATCTAGCATCCATTGAACAGAGGTTCCTCCATCAACAAATGTTAACACCTCCACCTTATCTAAGAATCCATTAGCTGCCGCCCAAGTAGTAATTTTCTTTACCGCTTGAAATTCGCCCTCAGAAACACGCGCTGACGCAATCTCAATCCGATCAACCTTTAGTTCAGTCAAAAGCAATTGAGCAATAGTTAACTTTTCTGATGCTGAAAACGATACTCCGCTGGTTTGTTCCCCATCGCGAAGGGTCGTGTCCATTATTTCTATATGACGTTTCAAATGACTAGCGGTTTACTGCGAAAGTACTGATCTCTGCCTTCATCGCCTGTAAATAATCGATGTCATCGAAACCATTCAATAAATTATTCTTCTTGTAGCCATTGATCGCAAATTTTTCAGAAGCCCCTGTTGCAACAATCGTAATGGTTTGATCAGGTAAACTAACCTCTAATTCAGCCTTCGGATCAGCTTCGATCGCTGTAAAAATTTGATGTAAAAATTCCGGACTAACTTGAACAGGTAAAACACCCACGTTAATCGCATTTCCACGGAATATATCAGCGAAGAAAGAAGATACCACACAACGGAAGCCATAATCATAAATCGCCCAAGCTGCGTGTTCGCGAGAAGAACCAGAACCAAAGTTCTTCCCTCCTACTAAAATCTTACCTGAATAAGTCGGGTTATTTAAAACGAAATCTGCCTTAGGGGCATCGTTTTTATCATAACGCCAATCTCTAAATAAATTATCGCCAAATCCAGTACGCTCTGTTGCCTTAAGGAAACGAGCAGGAATGATTTGGTCAGTATCTACATTCTCGATTGGAAGAGGTACCGCTGAACTCTTTAACACATTAAAACTATCGTAAGCCATCTTGCTTTTATTTATTCGATCTTATAAAAATTCTCTAGGGTCTGTTACTACACCCGTGATTGCAGCCGCCGCAGCGACTAATGGACTCGCTAATAACGTACGAGAACCCGGTCCTTGACGACCTTCAAAGTTACGATTAGAAGTACTCACCGCATATTTACCTGCTGGAATCTTGTCATCGTTCATCGCTAAACAAGCAGAACAACCGGGTTGACGCAAAGCAAAACCTGCTTCTGTCAAAATATCATAGATACCTTCTTCTCTAATCTGTGCTTCCACAATATGTGACCCAGGAACAACCCAAGCCGTCACATGTTCTGCTTTTTTACGCCCTTTAACAATAGAGGCAAAAGCACGGAAGTCTTCGATACGACCATTCGTACAAGAACCAATGAATACATAATCCACTTTCTTTCCGATCATTGAATCATTTTGTGCAAAGCCCATATATTCTAATGATTTCTCATAGGTAGTTACACCACCCTCTACGTCATCCGCATTCGGAATTTGCTTAGAGATACCCATTCCCATACCTGGATTCGTACCATAAGTGATCATCGGCTCGATATCAGAGGCATGGAAAGTAATTTCTTCATCAAATGAAGCGTCGGTATCTGTTTTCAATGTTTTCCAATAAGCCAATTGTTTATCCCAATCAGCTCCTTTAGGGGCTAATTCGCGACCTTCGATATAGTCAAACGTTGTTTGGTCTGGAGCAATCATTCCACCACGAGCTCCCATCTCAATACTCAAATTACAAACCGTCATGCGGCCTTCCATAGACATTTTTTCGAACACATCTCCTGCATATTCTACGAAATAACCCGTAGCACCTGAAGTAGTTAATTTAGAGATAATGTACAAAGCAACATCCTTTGGCGTAACTCCTTTTCCTAAGGCACCATTTACGTTAATACGCATTTTCTTAGGCTTAGGCTGCATAATACACTGAGAGGATAGCACCATCTCTACTTCAGAAGTACCAATACCAAAGGCAATGGCTCCAAAAGCGCCGTGAGTAGAGGTATGAGAATCACCACAAACGATGGTCATTCCAGGTAAAGTAATACCATTTTCAGGTCCTACTACGTGAACGATGCCGTTTTTAGGATTGCCTAAACCCCAGTGAGAAATACCATATTTCGCCGTATTCTTTTCCAATTGCAACAATTGATTCGCTGAAAGTGGATCTTCTACAGGCAAATGCTGGTTAATTGTAGGTGTATTATGATCCGCCGTAGCAAAAGTACGCTCTGGGAATAATACACCAATACCACGTGTTTCTAAACCTAAAAAGGCTACAGGAGATGTCACTTCGTGAATAAAATGACGGTCAATGAAAAATACATCTGGACCATCAGCAATTTTACGAACGACATGTGAGTCCCAGACTTTATCAAATAAGGTTGTTGGGGAATTGCTCATTATATAAATTATGTTAAAAGGCGCTCAAATTATAATTAAGCTACAAAAATCGCGTTTTTTTTGCAAAAATGCAAAGCAAATCTGCTGTGAAATAAGGATTTTGCCAAATAAAACTAAAGTTAAAGCGAGGTGCGATGAATAAAAACAAATGGCTATAACCTTTGGGTCTATTCAATCGAAAGAATCAAATTAGACAATTTCTGACAGCAATAGAAGGCATTTAGATTAGCGTATATTTAATATCAATCAATGGAATTACCAATACCTACAATAATGACAGATACAAGAATCACTACAATGCCACCAATAACAGTACGCATGGTTTTAGAAGACACGCCTTTCCATTCCTTGAAATATAGGCCCCAAAAATTAGACGTGATGATGATAGTGGCCATGTGCAAAATCCATGAACTCGCTCCGTTACCTAATTTACTCTCACCCATACCGTAAAAGAAAAATTGCAAGAACCAGGTCGTTCCAGCTACTGCTGCGAACAAATAGTTCATTTTTAAAGGCGCAGAAGCATTTAAATAATCGCCAAATGACTTATTTGAAAAGTTTAAATACATACAATAGACAAAGTTTGTCAAGAAACCACCCCATAAAACCACGATAAAAATGACGTTGTTTTGGAATAATGGATCACAACCCTTAGCAACCGCGACATCAGCCATATCTTTTCCCGCCTCAATACCAAAATTAAAACAAGCGGAACATAGACCTGAAATGGTGGCAACGATCAAACCTTTCGTTAAATTAAACTCCTTTATCGTCTCCTGTTTCTGTTCTTGTGATAGCTCCCCTTCCTTCATCATACCTGCTTTACCACAAAGAAATATCCCGAAAACACAAACTAAGATTCCCAATAAAACCACTTGTCCACCTGTGCTTCCCACAATATGAGAAATGGTATCACCATCTGCTCCCGCTAATTCTCTATAGATCGGCGGCACTAAAGCACCAAAAATACTACACAGACTTAAGGCAATGGACATCCCTAATGACATGCCTAAATAGCGCATCGCAAGACCAAAGGTCAATCCTCCAATTCCCCATAAAACCCCAAATACAAAAGTCCAGAAAAACGTATCAGAATCAATCATCTGAATGATATTCATGAAATCGGGAATTGTCAACCAAGCGGCTAAAAAGGGTACAATTAACCAGGAAAACACCCCTCCAACTATCCAAGCACTTTCCCATGACCACACTTGAATCTTACGATAAGGGATATAAAAACTACCCGAGGCGAATCCACCCAGTGAATGAAAGAAAAGACCTAAAATTGAACCCATTATAGATTAATTAACTGTAAATGAATAAGAACCACTGCCTATGCGAATACGATCACCTGTCAGTTCAACACCCTCTTGGTTTCTTTTATTAGACCCAAAAGTCGGCAAAATAACGGTGGCTGTTGCGTTAACTGGCACTTCTACTTTAAGTGTAAAACCAGCTGAATTTACTGTCCAATCCGTGGAAACTTTTCCATAAGGGGTTTCTAGCGAAGTTTTGGCATAAGTTAATTTGCCTCCTAATTCTGGCTTAATTACAATTTGTTTATAACCCGCTCCATCAAACTCCTCCGTATCAAGTCCTCCGATCGTACGATACATCCAGTCCCCTATCGCCCCATAAGCATAGTGATTAAAGGAAGTCATACCTGGATCTTGAAACGTACTATCCGGCTTCATCGAATCCCAGCGCTCCCAAATAGTCGTAGCGCCGTGTGCCTTTACTGGGTAGAGCCAAGAGGGATACGTATCCTGTAACAATAAGGAATAGGCTACATCATTTCTGCCAAAACGACTTAAGACTGGATTCAAGAAAGGTGTCCCTAAGAAACCGGTCGTAAGATGATAATTATAACTTTTTATGTTATTAACTAAGCGCTCTAACGATGCAGCTCTTAAATTTCCCGGAATCATATCAAACTGCAAAGCTAAAATATAAGCCGTCTGTGTATCTGAAATCAAACGGCCATTCGCTGTCATGAACTCCTTTTGGAACTGTAATTTGATTCGATCCTGAAGTTTTTCAAACTCTTTATAATCTTCCATTTTACCTAAAATTCGAGCGGTCTTCACCATTAATTCTGTATTGTAGGCAAAAAAACATTGAGCTACTAAGTAATTATCCGTTACGGCAGATTTTTGGCCAATCATCCCTTTTGAGTCATCTACCCGATAGGACAACCAATCGGCAAACTGAAAACCCGTATTCCATAAATCATTCTTGGCTGCGCCGCGAACATAATTTAGATAGGCTTTCATACTTTCATATTGATTCTCTAAAATCTGCTTATCGCCATAAGTCGTATAAATATTGTAAGGAATAATAATGCTTGCATCAGACCATCCGGCCGCTCCAATTTGTGCCTCAGGGTTAACATTAGGCTTATTTAAGATATCAGGAATCACAAAAGGTACTGCGCCATTAGGGAATTGATCCGCTTTGACATCTTTTAACCATTTGGCAAAAAATTGATTGACATTAAAATTAAAGGAAGCCGTCCGAGAAAAAACCTCCGCATCACCTGTCCAACCTAATCGCTCGTCACGTTGAGGGCAATCTGTAGGCACATCTAAAAAGTTTCCTTTTTGACCCCATCGAATATTGGATTGTAATTGATTCAATAAAGGATTACTTGTTTCAAATGAACCCGAGGAAGCCATATCAGAATGTAGTGCAATCGCCTGGTAATCCTCAGGATTTACCTCTATTCCTTCTACTTGCACATAACGGAATCCAAAGAAAGTAAAGTGTGGCTCTAACACTTGCTGCTTTCCATTTAATTCATAAGTAGCTAGAGCTTTAGCAGAACGCAGGTTTTCAAAATAAGGCTCCGCATTTTTATCTAACATTTCCACGTGGCGAAGTACCACCTTTTGGCCCGATTTACCTTTTACATTCAGTTTAATCCAGCCCACAATATTTTGACCAAAATCTAAAATTTTATACCCTTTAGGACTAGTGATAACACGTTTCACGCCTAAAATATCTTGCTTTTTAATGGGCTCATTCATTTGAGCGACTAACACATCGTAATTGCCAGCTACTTCAATGGCATTACTGATAGAATTAGTTTGAATTCGCGTATCAATATGTTCCCCATCATAGATCTCAGACGATAAAATAGACGAATACCCTACCTGCCATTGCTTATCAGATATCATCGTTTCTTTAGAACCATCTTGATAAATAATTTCAATTTGCCAAAGCAAAGCCGTCTGAGAACCATAATAATTCTGATTATTTAGCCAGCCTAATCGAGAACGAAACCAACCACTACCCACTTGTACTTTTATATCATTCTGACCTTGTTTTACCTGCTTTGTCAAATCATATACCTGAAACTGCAAATGCTTATTATAACTCGTCCAACCTGGATTTAAATAGGAATCTCCTACCCGAGATCCATTGATTTGAGCTTCATAAGCTCCTTTTGCCGTCACAAAAGCTCTAACTGAACTAACTGGCTTCTTAAGTAAGAATTGACTCGAAAAAAATGGTACACGACCATTCACTGTATCTGCAGCCAATCCTGAACTAATCCATTTCGCCTTCCAATCTTCTTTATTTAATAGAGCTGTCGTAAATGAAGATGTGGATTCTTTGCTTGCTTTCCCCTCCGAGTTCCAAACCTGCAATTTGACCTGGTATTTTACATTAGACTGCAGTTTATCTCCTGCATAAGGAATAAATAAAGAGGCGGAAGAAGCCACCTTTCCTGTATTCCATACTTGCTTCTTCCCTTGAAAAACACGTAATAAATAAGCAGTCTGAGATTCGTTGCGCTTCTCAGAGCTCATTTTCCAAGAGAATCGAGGATTAGTTACTCCAATTCCAAGCGGATTTTGTTGATTTTCAACAGAAATTGATTGAATGGAGACTTGAGAAAATAAACCAAAAGGCAACAACATACCTAATAGAGCCAATAATTTCATTTTGATAAGGTTTAGAGCTAAAATCACACTAAACTAGCATTATAATTTGAAATTGTATGTATAAACAACTTTGGTTTTAGCTTGAACAGCATACGATTGCCTGCTTCAAAAAGCAATTTCCCACTCACTAAAATTAGTTGATTCTTTAAGCTTACATTCTTCACATATTGCAAAGAAGAAACAGAAAAGAATCACGAATCACTAACGAGGAGGAAAAACGCAAAAAGATTAGGTAAAATTTAGGCTTTAATTATTCTTTTACAATCGTAGCTGAAAAAGGTTTTCCTGATGAAATTACATGTAAAACATATTTACCTACTCTAATACCAGAAAAGTCAGTAAATACAATTTCTTTTATAGGCGCTTCATAGGTATGTTGGTAGATAACCGACCCTAATTGATCATAAATGGCGACAAAAGTTGGCTTTGTACTCGGCATAGAGAATCCAATGGTTAATTTATCCACAAAAGGATTCGGAAAAACTGTATAGGTAATAGGATTTTCTTCCTGAACATTTAACTTAATCCCTGAGTCAGCAATACTTCTTTCTAATAGAGAAGGCTGTTTAAAACCTTGGCGAACAATAACCCCACCTTTAGTAGAAGTTCCCGTAACGGCGCTCTGTTGACCAATGATTTGGGAATAATATTTTCCATCTACCATGGTAGTAGAACCACCTGAACCGATAGAGGAACTTATCACTTTTTGAGAAAAGGCAAAAGATGAAAAGCCTAGAACAAAACATAAACTCAAAAAACTCTTCATATTAAACTTATTTATATTGTTTGAATAAACTCCTTCACACTCATTCCCTCAAATTCTAAAAAAAAGTGCTGCAATTTTTCGTCATTTTTAAAACCAGAATCTTTAAACAATCCTTTTAAACAAGATTTATTTAAACAACCCTGTTTAATTAAATGCTTAGCATATTGAATTCTCAAACGATTCATTTCATCAGTGAAATTAGTAAAAAGATAAAGCTCGAAAAAATCATTTAATTCTTTTTTATCTTTTTGCACTAATTCCCCTAATTGATCCAAAGATAGCATTGGCTGCAAGAATGGTTTATTAAAATTATAACAGGCGTTAATAGCCTGATCAAACTGCCACCAATACTCGTCCTGAGGAGTTAATACTCTTTTAAACTTATCCACATCTAAATAGATGACCTGTGGAAAGAAATACAAGGTACAAACCATCACCATATAGGCCATTAGCGAGATGTACTTTATCTCACCAGGATGATTTAAAAAAGAATAACCCCAGTTATCTTCCAGCCAAACCCCTAAAAAAACAGAACTCATTCCCGCAAAAACAATCCATTGTAAAAGTATAAAAGCACCTAACCAAAACCCTAAACGTGTAGCTTTAAAGAAGTACAACTTATTTTTTTTCAAATAAATTATTCCCCAAACAGTATAGCAAGTCAATAGTAAGGGACGCATAAGATATAAATGTGCTGAATTAATTACGAATCCTAATTTAATTGAAAACATCGCAGTCCAATCACTAAACACTTGCCTTACAATTTCTATTTTATACGAATAGGGTGAAAAATAATACGGAATGGTATCTATAAAGACAATTAAAAAGGGCAAAATATGCCAAAAATCAGCACCTTTCAACTGTGTTTTGCCTGTATGCAAACTTCGTAAATAGAAAAACAATAAGGGTCCAATTAAGAAATATATAGACGAGAAATTGCCATATAATAAAACCGTAAAAAATAAACTATGTCCTAAAGACATCGAATAAACAGTCAAACAATAAATCCCCGAAATAAAAAATAAAATAGCAAGATAGATGTTAGGATTAGCAAAAAAGGAACCCCTTGATTTCAAGAATATGATCGAGGGAGTCATAAAACTAGTAAATAGCGTCATGACAAAAATCGATTGAAATAGAAACAGCATTATGAAGTGGTTAGATATAAATGTAATGTACTAAAATATAATGATTCAAAATCAATACTTAGTAAATTACCACTATACTGATAAATGAAATGGATATTAAAAGAAGGATTACTCGATTTTGGAAGCTTTTAGGACCCGGCTTAGTAACTGGAGCAAGTGATGACGATCCTTCGGGGATAGCCACCTATTCACAAGCAGGTGCAGGATTTGGACTTTCCACTCTATGGACTTCCTTAATTGCTTTTCCATTGATGGCTGCTATTCAGCAAATGTGTGCAAGAATTGGTTTAGTGACAAAACAAGGATTAACCGGTACGCTTAAAAAGCATTACCCCAAGCCATTGCTCTATCTAATGCTACTTTTCAGTTTCCCTGCTATCATTATGAATATAGGAGCTGATATAGCTGGCATGGGAGCCGTAGGTAACTTATTATTCCCATCGATTGATCAAAGTTATTTTAGTGTATTTTTCACAATTCTGTTGATTGGTCTGATTGTTTATTTACCCTATACTCAAATAGCATCCATTTTAAAATATTTGTGCATCGTCATGTTAGTTTATTTTGTTGTCCCTTTCCTTTACAAACAAGATTTAAAGGAGATTTTGATTGCCACATTTATCCCCAAAATTGAATTCACAAAAGAGTATATTGCCATTTTAGTGGGTATTTTAGGTACTACAATTTCACCTTATTTGTTCTTTTGGCAGGCATCCGTGGAAGTGGAAGAAATGAATGTCCATAAAAAATTATTGGTGAATAAGCAGATAATTCATGAAATGGAGCAAGACGTTGATTTTGGAATGACTTTTTCGGGTTTTGTCATGTATTTTATCATTCTAACTACAGGGACTGTCTTATATAATAGCGGTATCCACCAAATTGATACCGTTGAGCAAGCTGCTTCAGCTTTGAAACCCTTAGCAGGCGATTTAGCCTATTTGTTATTCGCTATTGGTATTATTGGAACAGGTTTAATCGCTATCCCTGTATTGAGTGGATCTCTCTCCTACATTTTCACAGAAACGTTTGGTTGGGAACAAGGACTGAATAAAAGGTTCCATGAGGCCAAAGGCTTCTATTCTATTATTGCTTTCTCCTTATTAGTAGGCCTTTCTTTGAATTATATAGGTATATCCCCTATTGACGCCTTAATTTATACGGCTATCTTATATGGGATGACTGCGCCAGTTTTAATTGCCATCATCTTACATATTTCGAACAATAAGGAAATCATGGGTGAAAATACAAATTCAAGGCTTTCGAATGCATTAGGATTAGCCGCCTTACTGATAATGACTTTTGCTGCAGGGGCGTTACTCTATTTAGAATTTGTCGAATAAAAAAACCATACTCTCATGACAAGAGTATGGTAAAAAAAAAGAGTGGACCAGCATGGGCTCGAACCATGGACCCCCTGATTATGAGTCAGATGCTCTAACCAACTGAGCTACAAGTCCGCATTGTACATCCTTCAATGGAATTCAATGTGGTACAAAATTAAGGAATACTAACCTTTTTAGCTAAATTTCGGAAAAGAATATCCCATGTACCCGACTAAAATTATTAATGATCCGATTTATGGTTTTATTAAAATCAATAATCCATTAATTCTTGAATTGATCGATCACCCTTATTTTCAACGACTTAAACGTATCAAGCAATTAGGTTTAGCTGAGTTTGTCTATCCTGGAGCACATCATACACGTTTTCATCATGCATTAGGTGCCATGCACTTAATGGATCAAGTTTTAGATAATTTAAAAGCAAAAGGGTATTCGATTTCCACCGAAGAGCGTGAAGCGGCAGAAATTGCCATCTTATTACACGATATTGGCCATGGTCCTTTTTCTCATGTATTAGAATACACTTTATTAAATGAGGTAAAGCATGAAGATGTTTCTACCCTATTAATGGCGAAATTGAATCAACATTTCAAGGGTAAATTAAGCCTAGCCATCGAGATTTTTGAAAACAAATATCCACGCAAATTTTTCCATCAATTAGTATCTTCTCAGTTAGATGTAGACCGCTTAGATTATTTAAGTCGCGATTCTTTCTATACAGGCGTGCGTGAAGGTTTTATAGGTTCTGAGCGATTACTAAGTATGATGGATTTGAATAATGAACAATTAGTCATTGAGGAAAAAGGGATTTATTCAACCGAAAACTTTTTAATGGCACGTCGTTTAATGTATTGGCAGGTTTATTTACACAAAACCGCCATCGCAGCTGAGACCATGTTAATTCAAATTTTACGAAGGGCTAAATTCTTAATTTCAGAGGGCCAAAAACTCCCCTGTTCTAGCCCATTAAAGACTTTCCTTAAAAGTACTTACACTTGGGAAGAGTTTTCTACCAAAGAAAGTCTCTTAATTGCCTTCACTGAATTAGATGATCACGATGTGTGGGCAGCTATCAAGGAATGGAAAAATGCCAGCGATAAAATTCTTAAACATTTATGTACTCACTTTTTGGCTAGAAAATTATTTACCTGCAAATTAGGCTCACAGCCACTCCCTAAGGCAAAAAGAGTGGGGATTGAGGAAAATATTAAACGTGAGTATGGCATTACAGACGAAGAGCTATCCTACTTTGTTGTGGAGGGTTCTACCTCTAATGCTGCCTACGTTCAGGGAGACAATACAATCAAAATGGTCGACAAAAAAGGTCAGGTAATCGAGTTACTCGAGGCATCAGATTTACCGACCATACAAGCATTAAGTAAGATTGTAAAAAAATACTATTTTTGTTGTCCAAAGAGCGTATATTTGCAAGGAGAATTGAGCTAGTGGAAATTCTCATTGCCTTAATTAAACATCGTTTGACCGAATGAACTTTACTGTTAATCAAATAGCCCAATTAATAAAAGGAACAGTAGATGGCGATGGATCAGCGAGTATAACGGCGTTTAATAAAATTGAAGAAGGAGAATCAGGTAGTATATCCTTTTTGGCAAACCCTAAATACGAATCCTATTTATATCAATCTAAGGCTTCAGCCATCATTGTTGCAAGCGATTTAGTATTAAAAGAAAAACCATTAGCTACCTTAATCAAGGTAAAAGACCCTTACGCAGCCTTTACTATTTTACTGCAAAAATACCAAGAATTTACGAGCATTAAAGAAACAGGCATTCAGCACCCTAGTTTTATTGCAGATAATGCTAAAACTGGCTCAAATCTCTATTTAGGACAATTTTCTAGTATAGGTAAAGGTAGTATTATTGGCAATGACACCTATATATCAGCGCATGTAACTATCGGAAATAATGTAACCATCGGTAATCATTGTGTCATATATCCGGGTGCAGTTATTTATAATGATTCAATTATTGGTAATAATTGCACTATACATGCAAATGCAGTCATTGGTTCAGATGGATTCGGTTTTGCTCCTCAACCTGATGGTACATTTTCAACCATTCCACAATTAGGAAACGTTGTACTCGAAGATGGCGTAAGTGTAGGTGCAAATACGACAATTGATCGCGCAACCATGGGATCCACTTTAATTCAAAAGGGGGTTAAAATTGATAATTTGGTCCAAATTGCACACAATGTTGAAGTAGGTGCAAATACTGCAATAGCCGCCCAAACTGGTATTTCTGGTTCTACTAAAATCGGAAAAAACTGCCTAATTGGAGGTCAAGTGGGTGTAGCTGGACATATTACCATAGCAGATAAAACGAGTGTTACTGCCCAATCTGGAGTAACTAAAACCGTTCGAAAAGAAGGGCAAGTCCTTGGTGGAACACCGGCTTCCCCTAATAGTGAATATTTGAAGCGTAATGCTTTATTACGTCAATTACCAGATTTATTAAAAAGATTAGAATCTTAATTTCGCGTATGAACAATAAGCAACATACTATTACCAATGCTGTAACCCTATCTGGTGTAGGTTTACATACTGGCGTAGTTGCCAACCTGACTTTTTTGCCCGCTCCTGCAAACCATGGAATCAAATTCCAGCGTGTTGATTTACCCGGTCAACCTATTGCAGATGCAGACGTAGACTATGTGGTTGATACCTCACGCGGAACTACCATTGAGCATAATGGCGCTCGCATCAATACAGTGGAGCACGTTTTAGCAGCACTTGTAGGGCTAGAAGTTGATAATATTTTGATTCAATTAGATGGTCCAGAACCTCCCATTATGGATGGTAGTTCTATCAAATTTGTTGAGGCTTTAAAAGAAGCAATTCCGGTAGAACAAGATGCGCACCGCAAATTTTTTGAATTAACAGAAGAAGTACGATTCAAGGATTTAGATAGCGGAATAGAATTAGCTGCATTGCCTCTAAATGATTACAGGATGGCCGTAATGGTGGATTATAATTCGAAATTTTTATCAAGCCAGCATGCTAATTTAAGCCACGTATCTCAATTTGAAAAAGACTTCTCTATGTGCAGAACCTTCTGTTTCGTACATGAAATAGAAGTACTTTACAAGGCCGGCTTAATTAAAGGTGGAGACTTAAATAACGCTATTGTAATTGCAGATAAAGATTATTCAGAAGCTGAATTAGCCCATTTATCCGAAGTTTTAGGAAAACCTAAAATCTCTGTTTCAAAGGAAGCGGGTATTTTAAATAATACTAATCTCCATTTTAGCAACGAAATGGCTCGCCATAAATTGCTGGACTTAATGGGTGATTTAGCTTTAGTAGGTCGACCTATTAAAGCGCAAATTTTAGCCTCTCGGCCAGGACACGCTTCTAACGTAGAGCTGGCACGCAAGATCAAGAAATTGATGTTAGACGCAGAGAAAAATAAAGTACCTACATACGACCCTAAGCAACCGCCTATTTTCACGCATGAACGCGTTTACGAACTTCTTCCTCATCGCTACCCATTTCAAATGATTGACAAAATCATTTATTTGGATGATAGTAGTGTGGTAGGAGTTAAGAATGTGACGATGAATGAAAACTATTTCATGGGTCACTTTCCAAACAATCCAGTAATGCCAGGCGTTATGCAAGTTGAGGCTATGGCACAGACAGGAGGAATCCTTGTTTTAAGTTCAGTAGAAGATCCAGAGAATTATTGGCCGTACCTGGTGGGAATCGAAAATTGCCGTTTTAGAAAAAGTGTAATTCCTGGGGATACCATTATTTTTAAATGTGAACTACAGGCACCTATACGTAGAGGAATAGCAAAAATGACTGGTAAAGCTTATGTAGCTGGCCAAGTAGTGTGTGAAGCTGAAATGACAGCTAGTTTAGTTCGTAAATCGTAAGATTATTCATATGATTCATCCAATAACCCATATTGATCCACAAGCTAAAATTGGTGCTAATGTTAGTATCGAAGCATTCACCTCTATACATGCAGATGTTGAAATCGGTGATGGAACATGGATAGGATCAAATGTGACTATATATCCAGGTGCTCGCATTGGTAAAAATGTAAAAATCTTTCCTGGTGCAGTTATTTCAGCCATTCCGCAGGATTTGAAATTTGGTGGGGAGGTAACAACAGTAGAAATAGGTGACAATTCTACTATACGCGAGTGTGTGACTATCAATCGTGGGACATCTGATAAGATGAAGACCGTGATTGGTCAAAACTGCCTTATTATGGCCTATGTGCACGTAGCACATGATTGCTTTATTGGAAATAATTGCATTTTAGCAAATTCCGTACAAATGGCTGGGCATGTAACTGTGGGAGACTTTGCAATTATTGGGGGCTCATCCGCCATTCATCAATTTGCTACCATTGGACAGCACGTAATGATTTCAGGCGGATCGTTAGTTAGAAAGGATGTCCCTCCTTTTACTAAGTCAGGTCGTGAGCCATTAACTTATGCAGGTGTTAACTCAGTAGGCTTACGTCGCCGTAATTATACAGATGAACAAATCAATGTCATTCAAGAAGCCTATCGCTATTTGTATTTGAAAGGGTTGAATACAAATGCGGCAATTGAAGAAATTGAAGCACAACTGCCTAATACACCGGAGAGAAATGAGATTCTTGAATTTGTCAAAAATTCAGAAAGAGGGATTATGAAAGGCTAATGAATTATGGATATTCTTGTTCAAAATCTTTTCAAAAAGTTTAGGCAAGAATTTGTCATTAAGTCCTTCAACTACACTTTCCAACAGGGTAATTCGTATGCTATAACTGGACCTAATGGCTCCGGAAAATCAACATTATTACAATTGATCGCTCAATTTACACTTCCTAATTCAGGAACAGTGGAAATGTCCGGTATCAATTCTGACTTGGTTTATAGCCAAATTACTTACGCAGCCCCTTATGTTGAATTAATTGAGGAGTATACGCTTTCAGAACACCTTGAAATTTTAGTAAAGAACAACTACCTTCCTAGCTCGATTACAATAGAAATGTTAGAAGATTTTATCGATTTAAAACCTGACCGTTTTAAATTAATAAAGAACTATTCTTCTGGGATGCGTCAAAAAATCAAATTGGGGTTTGCACTCTTGTCCGATAGACCTGTTATACTGTTAGATGAGCCAACCACTAATTTTGATGAGAAGGCAAAACAATGGTTCTTTGATAAGCTAGAGAAACAGCGTCATAAACTAATTGCCATCGCCTCCAATGAAGCAAGAGAAATTGAATTTTGCACAAACAAAATATCTATACTCGATTTTAAATAAGAATACGTAATCGTAATCGAGTTATTCCCCACACCACTACAATAAATCCCAAAAAGTAGAGAAGATCTCCAAAATGAACTACTCCCATACTCATTCGATCATAATGGGAGGATAAATTGATAACATCTAAACCTAGCTCTTTTGAACCTTGCCACATAGCAAAATTCAAAGCAAGTCCTAGTATAAAGGCGACTGGTTGTTTCTTCGTTAAACTTGAAGCTAATACACCCAAGGATACAAAACACAAGGTTAATAAGAATAAAGCAGCGAACCCTCCCACTATTAAAGAGGAATCATAATTATTTGTAGGAAATCCTAAAGAAGCTATACTCTGAACAAATACAGCACTTGGTAATAAAGTAATTAAAACAATCATTGCCAAAGCTAGGTATTTGGCCATCAAAATTTGATTAACACTAATGGGAAGAGAACGCAATAATTGAAATGTTCCCTTTTCAATCTCTTCCGAAAAACTACTCATAGATAACGCAGGTACGAAAAAAAGAAAAAACCAAGGCGTTAAATCAAAGAATATTGTTAACTCAGCAAAACCATAGTCAAGTATATTTCCGTCAATCACCCAAACATAGATTCCCATCAAAATAAAAAAAGACGAAATGGTACCCCAGCCCATCCATGAGCTAAAATAGACCTTTACGTCTTTCTTTAAAAGAGCTAACATACTATTCAAAAATAGGTTTTTCTCTCTTAACTACGGCTGAAACAATTAAGCCCAAAAGAAAATTAAATACAACACTCATGATAACGACAATAACAAATTGCATACCTGGATTCAAAAATAAGGAGGTCATTTCCTCCGCACTTTGAATTTGACTAGCAGTCAAACCTTGGTCTTCCATACGCTCCCTAGCAATTTCCATCTGGCGCTGCATAACTGTATTGTCTATAAATTGAATATAAATATAATTAAAGCCTCCTGCCACTAATCCACTAATCGCACCTAACAGAGTAGCCAAACCTAAGCCCTGACCATAACTAATATACCCTTCATTCTGCTCTCTATACTCTCGTAAACATAAATAAGAGATCGTAACAGATAAAACCAAGGACCAAATCGTAGAAACCCAACTAATGGCTTCTTGAAATTGTTCCGCCCATCCCATCACATTGATAAGCGTTGAAAAAAGAAAGCTCAATAATCCATTTATAAAACCATACTTTAAGGCAATTATAGAAGATGAAGCTGTTGATTCCGATGTATTTTCCATAAGATTTATTTTTTATAATAAAGTGAAATTAACAAATTTGGTAAGAAACCCAAGGCAATTTTTTGCCAGAAATCATCTCTAGCAATGCTATAAGCATCAATTGACTTAATTCCAGCATGTAAACTATTGTAATACTCCCCTCCTTCTTGACTTACAATTACTTCTTTAAACGAATTTAACTCTACTAAACTCTGCTGAATATAGGAAGCCAACAGGTGTAAACCTGTTGAGGTTTGAAAGAAATAATGTAAAAAAAGACTACTAAAGAGGGCCGTAATGACAATTAAAAGGTATTGCAAAACAAAATAGACTAAAAAATGCTTCTTTTCTCCCTGATGATTTTGAGGAAAACGAGAAATATACCACCATTGGAAAAATAACAAAAAAACAAAAGTTGGCGCCTTCTTTCCCCCGATTGGAATAATTCCTATTTGTTGCAAAAGAAGACCATACAAGGCCATCAAAACAACGAAAATAAAGGCATATAGGAAAAAACGACCTATTTCAGCAAACCAATTATTGACCATAAGAATGATTTAAACCATTAAATACTCCTACGATTTTAAAATCGAAGGAATGACCAATAAATATGGAATTCTTCGATTTAGATATGATATTTGCTACTTCATAGGTATTCTTTTCTTTCACTAATAACATACCTTTCATTTCTTCTCCCACTTTTAACTCAGGCTGTGAGATTCCTAAGAAAGCACTTGGATTATGTGATAAATGAAGATCAGATTTGGCTAGACCTTCTTTTCTTGCTTCTTGAATAAATGCTAAGGCTAGCGTTTCTAATCCTATCGTTCCAAAAGATGCTTGATCAAACTCTAACTCTTTGTACTCTACTTCAATAGGATGGTGATCAGAAACCACAGTAAGAATAACACCCTCTTTTAATCCTTTCCATAAAGCTAAACGATCATTCTCTGTTCTAAGTGGGGGATTTACCTTTTTAAGGGTATCGAACTCAGATACCGCATCTTCCGTAAATAAGAGCGAATAGATCGCAACGTCTGCCGTTACAGGTAATCCTGCCTTTTGAGCTTCTGATATCAACCTAACTGATTCAGCAGTAGAAATACAAGAAAAATGCAGGGCAAAGTCTGGATGAGCTAAACCAAAAGAATGCTGCATTACATACGACAAAAGGTCCAAGTCACGTTTTACGTGCATCGTTTCAGCTAAAACGGGTATCCCTTTCAAACCTAATAGAGTACTTTGTAGTCCTTCATGTATTTGGCCAAATAAGGACAACCCTTTTACATCAGGTCTAGAAACAACTTTCGCCTTTAATGGTTGCAAGTACTGAAGACATTTTAACATCAAATCAGTGTCCTGTAAAGCTCCGGCACCATGACTAAACCAAGAGGCTCCTGCCTGATGTAAGTCCATTAAATCACTAAAATTTTCTGATTTGTTACCTAATGTTAAGGGGGCAGCAGGATATGATAATACACCAGATCCAGCTAAGCGATCTTTAATAAATTGAATAGATTCAGGCTGTTGTGGAACAGGCTCACCAGTAGGTAAGAGTAAAAAATCTAATACTCCACCCTTCCAAGCAGCTGCTTTCAAACTTGACCAATCTTCTCTATGTTCACCACCTGGCAACGTATTGTGCACACGTAGATCAACTACGGAAGGAAACCACTCAAGCGTTTCACCTGAAATGATTAAATCTGCTTCGGATTGAATTGTGGAATCAATTTCCTTCCATCGACCATTATCTGAAAGCAAATCAACTTTCTTACCATAGTAGGAAGACCGACTATCTTGAATTAAAAGCTGTTTAAATAAGATCCGCATTTGTTTTTGGTTATAAAAAAACCCTGATTAACAGGGTTTAAAAATCAATGTCCGATAAAGGATTTATATGTTTCAACATCCATTAATTGGGATAAATCGCCAGCATCAGCTGCTTTAATTTTAACTACCCAACCATCTCCATAAGGATCTGAATTGATTAATTCAGGACTGTTGTTTAAGGCTGTATTAAATTCAACTATTTCTCCAGCAACCGGCAAGAACAAATCAGATACCGTTTTAACAGCTTCTACTGTTCCGAAAACACCATCCTTTGCTATGTTCTGACCTACTGTCTCCACTTCTACAAAAACGATATCTCCTAACTCACCTTGAGCAAAATCAGTAATACCTACAATAGCTACATCGCCATCTATTTTGATCCACTCGTGTTCTTGAGTATATTTTAATTCACTTGGAAAATTCATATGATTATTATTTGCTCACAAAGGTCACTAAAATCTAGATTTTTTGCAAACGATTTTTAATTATTCACCTAAACTGTAACGTATTTGAAAACCACCCGCCACTGTAGATCGATAGAATGAATTAGATACCAAAGGATTATTCATCATCTTATCAAAATAAGCCGTTACCGTTAATTTATTATTTACATTATAACTTAATTGTGGACGGAATTGAAAATTAACGAAACCTTGAGTAACAATCGTTTCTGCGTCTAATTTTCGTTGTAAAGTACGCGTGTCCCTTATCGTTAGATTCATATTAAATCGTAAATCATTAGGCAAACGAACAGATCTGCCATTAATCTTGAATGGAATTAACATATTGGATTTAGTAAATCCAACAGCCACAGTAAAGTCCTTATTAGCTAATTCAGCAACCTGTGAATTAGCTAAATTTAAACCCACATTACGATCCTGATTATATTCTAAACGCAAGGATATTTTACTCTTAGTCACTGCATTAACACCCACTAAAGGCGAGAAACGTTCCACGAATGAGATCGTACTCATGACGTATACCGGAATTAAAGTATTCGTTTCTGGATCGAAACGGGAAGAAAGAGGATACAATAAACTATTCAAGGACAAATTCATATAATCCGAAGCAAACTGACCATATTCTAGCGACGATACGAAATTCCCCACATTATAGGTACTTGAATACATATGTGTTATCGTAAATGAAGAGAATTTATTCTTAATTCCGGGAAGCAAATTCAACCCATTGTAATCTACTTTCCAGTTAGGCAATGGAATGTCATAGAAAGGCGAAAACTTCACATCATTCGCGGAAACACCAGAATAAGCAGCAAAGAAGGCAGGAATTAATACATCTTGAGAGTTTTGATTATAGGTACCTACCTCAGATGATTTTGCTTTATTTAATCTTGAAATTAAAACCGAACGATTGGATCTGAATTCTTCAAAAACGGCTTCAGGGTTAGAGAATGCAGTCATAAAAGACAAAAATGACATCGAATAATTACCTGAACGAATCGGGCTCTGGGATTTAAAAGGCCCTCCTGCTTGATCAGGTCGAAAGAATTCTTGGTAATTATCCCCTCGATTATAATTACCATCTACCTGAATACGTAAATCTTTAGTAGGTTCTAATTGGGTAGAATAGGTTAATTTCTGATTCCTTAACTGAGTGAATGGTGTATTTTGCACGGTACTACGTGTTAACCAACCATTTTCTGCCGCCTTAAATCGGATACCATCATTTTGTCCTCCACTGATAAAGTCAAATCCAGGAGCTGAATTGACAGGATTCATTCCTAAATTACCAGGATTAGGCAGAAAACCTGGTAAGGTGGTAGACTCATTAATAGAATAGTTAACTTGAATACCGCGTAAGGTTAATAGTAAACGTGTAACGGCTTTAATAGCGGATTTGCTCGGAATAACAATGTCTTCTTCATCACCTGGATTTCTCGCTATATTTTTACCAAAAGTGCGGGGAGTATTTGCCCAACGTAATGCCTTAATCCGATTATATAAGGCAACAAAATCAACTTTTCCATTAATTGCCTGTTCGCGCGTATTTTTGATAATGTTTCCAAAAGGTAGGCCTAAAGAATCGCGAATATCAAATGAATTCGCAAAATAGGTATATCCCACTCGATGCGTGTAATCTGCATTCATCCAATCCGTTAAAACAGATTTCTGTAATGGCAATCGCCAAACCATGCCAGCTTGTTGATCAAAACTTTTAGCACGGCCTAAAGCTCTTAAGCTAATCATAACTGAATCTCTCTTTTCCTGCGTATCTAAATCTCCGATGGGTTCATCAACAATGGCATTAACCTGGGCATTATAATTCAGCACCATACTCTTTGTCAAATTCCAATTCAAAGCATATTGTCGATTAAAGAACCAATATTTTTCAAATTGAGGAGCTACACCCACCGTAGTAAATTCCGAATTTCTCAACTGAGTTTTAATAAAACTACGATCCATATCTAGGCGAACCAATAAAGAGGAAGGCACTAAATTCAGGTTGAAATCCTTGATCAAATCGAATGATGCCTTTTTGAAAGGTTCTATATAGCGAGCCGAGGTTGAATAGGCATATAAAATACTTCCTTTATGACTTAATTGTGTGTACTCTGCAATGAGTGGACTAGTCCTCAACATTTCGGAAAATGCATAGGAAAAAGTAAAATTCGAAATATCCCAAGGATAAGAATTTTTAGACTGAACTCCCCGATTCTTTTTGACATTCGAAAAATTAAATCCTTTCCGTTCCGTATTATCTTCTACCATGGTTAAATAAGAATTCTTCTTAGATTCAGAATTAAACTTCTGAATTGAATTAGATAGGAAGATATCCGGATCAAATGGATCAAACTGTGGCGAAATATTACGGCGATCATAGGTAATAAAGAACGGAATCTTTAAACCCCAATTTTTAGGCAATAGCTTTTCTAAATTTAAATTTGCGGTAATTCCATACTCGATATTATTCTCTCTACTGCGTTCTGATATTTTAGCTTGAACTCCTCCAAATCCATAATTCTTAAAACTACCATTCATTTGAATCGTTCCTAAGTCAGCCAGTTTTATAGCTAACTTACCAATAGCAGCTTCTCCTGAAGTTTGATCAAAACCGGAGGCACGCAATTCATTCACCCAAATACAGAATGATTTATTCGTGGTACTCGTATTCCGGACTCCGATCATAGTGACCATCGTAGCACTTTGATCAGGCCTACCCATCACTGTAATTTTATACTTCTTTCCTGTAGAACTAGTAATTACCATCGTAAAACGATCATTTAAGCTCTTACCTTGTTTATCTCTTTCGATCTTAACTTGTTTGACTAAATCAAACTCAATATCAAATTCATTCTCCATTGGCCAAATTTCTGTGTCCAAACTTTGGCCCTTCTGAGTTTGCATTAAACCCGTATTTTCTATTTCATAATAATTATCTGTCAAATCGGTACCAATACGTAAGAAGGCGCTAACCTGACCACTAATCGCATCCGGACTCTGCATCGAGACAAACATCTTTAAGCGCTTATAATTAATAAAATCAAAAACTGTATTTTTGAATACCGCTCTTGCATCGCCTGCACGCAAATTATCCACGCAAAGGCTCATCGATTGCTCATTTAATCTAGCGTTATTAATGGTAGTAATATCCTGATCTCTAACAAATCCAGGAGGAACAACATAAGGAATAGCTGTCTCTCCTTTATTTGCAGGTCCATTTTCTTCGATATTCACACTAGAAACCCGAAATTTAGCATCGTATGGCTCGGGTAAATCTTGTCCACTTCGTTTATCTAATTCACCAATAAACTTTCTGTAGCTAAATCCAGACAATTGTAATTGGGCAAATCTTAATACAACAGGCTCCCGAAATTCTTTTAAAACCATACGCATGAAACGAATGGATTTAAACGAATTAATTTCCCCAGCAGGAGTCTTATAAATACGTTTGTCTTTTATAGGCACACGGAAAAGATACCAGTTAACGCCTCCTTCTGTTATTTTATCTACGACAAAACCATTCCCAATTTGTAAACTATTAGGCTTTAGATCAATTTCATATTCAAAATAGGCCTCGCTGTCATTTACTGTATTATCATTGTTCAAATCCTCTCTATCTGGCAACATACTATTTGCCTCGGTGAAATTCGTATTAGAAGGATTATCCGTGGTAGGGCTATTGTTCTCCATCCCTAGGTAACTCTTATAGCGTTGAATTAAGGATTCAGTACCATCGAATTTTTGATTCAAATAAAATTCAAAATCATCACCTGCTGGATCATTTTGAATCTGAGATAAGGCCAAAGGATCTGAAACACGGCCTTTAATTTGATCTAAATAAGCCTTAAAATAGGTTGACTCAGATTGTGCAGTTGCATCTTCTGTTTTATTGGGCAAACCATCTAAACCTATATCCTGCTTTTCTCTACCCGCAGAATTATCAAACGCGTTAATAACAAACTGCCTTGAAGGTGCTAATCCCCAATCTGTTGTTTCAATATTCTTACTAGCTCCAGAGGTAATTTTATCACCCGCTGGAATGCCATTTTCGAAATTAGAATATCCGTCAGGTATAAAATCCTCCGAAACATCGCCCAGATGGAAAACTAATTTACCTCCTGTCTCATTGTTCTTATTATATAGACCATCTCTAATTTTACCTGCTTCACCTCCTATAAATGGATCCATCAACCAAAATTCTAACTGTTCTACGTTTGCATTATCAAAATCGGTATCTGAACTAATGGCACGAGTAATGGCTCCAAAGTTAGAAACTGGAGTAGGTAACAAACCTGAAGATGAAAGGTTCGGGTTAAAATTATACAAGCCTCTCTCTGAAGGAAAATAAGCAACATCTAAAACGCCAATAGGTAAATTGGTAATATTATTCGCAAAGTCTTTATTAGGGAATAGCCCTCTAGGGGTTACCACCCTTTCATAGGCATAGGCATTTACCTTGGTAGGATCTAAACCAGGGACATCTAAACCAAAACCTCCTTGACCATAAATACTAGCATCTACCGTGTAAGCAGAAATTTTTGCTCGATTAAATCCGGTAGACAATTTATTTCCGGTAGAAACATAGGTTTTAGGAGTAGCTCCAGGTTTCCAAAGTGTAGCTTGTGAACTTAAATTATAAATAACACGAGCAGCCTCAAAATCATCTATGAATGCATTGCCTTGCACACGATCATTCACATTAGGAATTAACTTAGCGAACTCTCCTTGAAAATCAATTACAGAAGTCTCCTTAGTTGAAATTAATGGCAACTTATCTAAAAACCTTGTCAGACCTTGCGAATTTTGCAAGATACTTGCATCAAACCCTATTAAGGTGTTATTCACCGGTTCATTCCCCATGGCTACCCGTCGAAAAAAGGCCGGTGGGCTTTCTGACATATTCTGTATCGTAGCGCCTAAATGTACATTCTTGCCTAAATTATAATCTAGTCGCGTACCTAACAAGGTTCTAATTTGATTCGAAAACAAGTCAGGCTTCTCATAGCATACCTTAATCTCTCTTCCTGAACTAAAGACCCCCTCATTAATTATCTTTACTCGTCCAGATTGCGGCTCCACGATATAGTCTGTTCCAGCAGCTAATGATTGCCCTCCAGCTGTCACCGTAACCGATTTTGCTTCTACTCCAAATGGTAAAGAGATATCTCCACCAGCTCCAGATTGGTATGAACCTTTAATGAAAAACTTGTTTTTAGTGGTAATTTGGGCAGCATCCACTTGTGTACCTGAATACAATTTATCAAAAACATATTTTTCGACTAAATTACTTTCACTCGCCGTAAACTTAGCTCTTAAATTAGAGCCAAATGGTTCAAGAACAGGGAAAATAATCTTTCCATTTTTAGCATCAATCGTAATATCTTCTACGTAATCAAAGTTTCCATCTGGTTGTGGATCACCTGCAAAATTTAATTTATCTAAGCCCAATACTTTAACTAATGGAATATCCTTAAAATTTGCACCTTCAATCAAATTACTATTATCGATACCTGTCGCATCATCTTTGTACACAATTCTTAACTGAAAATTTTGTTTCGCTAAGGAAGAAGTATTTAATGAATAAATATTTTTCATCATTAAATCCCACATTGGATGCGGTTTTCCGGTTGAACTTGAATTCAGGTTATTGCGAATTGTACTTGATTTTAACATTTTTAAAATCAGCACCTCGTCGTCTTGACGAGCTTGATAATCTTCTGTTAACTCCCCTACTTTGTATTTGCGTCCATTCAAGGTGTATTCGTAGGAAACAGCTAACACCTCATCGTTACGCAAAGGTGCGACTAAAGAGATATAACCCAATTGTGAATTGAACTTAAATTCACGATCTGTTAAACGTTTTGCACCTTTCAACACATCAAAATCAGTTCCCCGCTTTAGATTATAGGTCGTCTCTAAACGATCCGTTGCCTCATTCGATTTACGTAGATTGGGATCTGACAAAAGCTTTGCATACATCCCATTCGCCTTGTTATCCACTGGACTCGTAGGATTGATCGGCTGGAAAACAGGATTTGTGTTATTGAAGGGGCTTGCTTCACCAAGGTCATATAGTGAAACTAAATTTCGGAGCGTTTCCGTACTCTGAGTTCGATTCGTGACATATACTTCTACCCGAGTGACCGTAATTCCACTAGAGATAACCGGCAAATTCTTCAGTGCACGTTCATAATTATTCCTAAAATAAGAGGATAAGAAAAAGTGCCTATTTTCATCGTATTGATCCACCCTTACTTCAAAATTCTTACCCTGAGTTCCTCCCTTTAATGTAATACAATCTTGCTTAGATCGTTGTTGAGCTGCTACTACTGTCATATCTAGCGCGCCAAAACGTAACAAAGTTTTAACTCCAAACAAATTTTGTACCCCTGGAATCAATTGAGAATTTAAGGTCCAGGACGTATTTCCTACCTCAATATTTTGGAGAATATCTTCCTCTTGCGTCTTCCAATTCAGTTTTAATTGGTTTTGAAAATTAAAACTAGCCTTCGTGTCAAAATTGACATTTAAATTCAGTTTATCACCAATCTTCCCTTGAAAGTTAATTTGAGCTTGTTCATTAAAAAACAGATTACCTACATACCTTAATTGAATAGGTATTGCCGGATTATCCACATACTGGCCCATGTAACCTACATCAAGCAGTAAGGAACCATTGGGTTTAAAGGAGACTTCAGTTCCGCCAAAAATGCGATCGATAGCTGGGGGCAATTCAATTTTGGGGAATAATCCTCTCGATTTTAAATTACTGCTTCCATCTAAACTTTTAGAATAAGTTTGCCAAAAGCTTCGATTAACATCCTGGTTTTGCAGTCGGTTAAACGTGGAAAAATCAGTTGCATTAGCGGAGCCAGTCGCATCTTTTTGAATAACCAACTTATTATCTGATTCAAAAGAATAGGTAGAATTTGGCTTTTTTGAATAAATGGAAAAAGGAGACTTTGAAGTCGAACGGATCGGTTTTTTCAAGGTCAATCTAGGTTTTTTACCAGATTTAGAAACAGAATCAACTTGAGAATAACTCGAAAAAGACAACAAAAATCCTACACCCCAAAAAAGGGATAAAACGAAGGAAAAAATATATCTATTTTCAGCTTTCAACTATCGCAAGGCTAATTTGATTAAATTTTCAACGGAAGCTTCTGGATTAGTCTTTAAAATACTGTCCAAACTCTTCTCAGCTGCAGTCCGAGGAATTCCTAAGGTAACTAATGCCGCTAATGCTTCTTGTTTATTGCCAAAATGTGCATCATGAGAAGCTATCCCTGCCTCTACAAAGAGGGCATCTTTCTTACACTTATCTTTTAATTCTAAAATTACTCGCTGAGCAGACTTAGAACCAATTCCTTTAATAGATTGAATCAACGCAATATTTTCATTCATAATTGCAGAACGAATCTCATTAGAGGAAAAAGACGAAAGCATGACTAAAGCCGTACTCAATCCAATTCCTGATACAGAAATCAGATCAAGAAATAATAGTTTCTCGTCCATGGAATGAAAACCAACTAAGGTATGAGAATCCTCTTTGACCTGCAAATGCGTAAAAAGCTTACATAGCTCTACTCCATCCGCTAATGCAGCATAGGTCTGCAAAGAAATTTTAACCTCATAACCTACTCCATTCACATCAATAATCACATGCGCGCGATCTTTGTGTGCTAATTTACCTTTCAAATAAGCTATCATAATTACCTGCGTTTACGGCGTTTTTTAGACTTGGCTTTTTTCTTTTTTGAAACCTTTTTCTTTTTCTTCTTTGAGGACGTTTTTTTCCACTTTTGAGAGGTCTTTACTTTCGCTAGCTTAAAATAAACCAGTATCTGCCCCTTTCTTAATTTAGAACCTTTGATTCTATTTAATCGCTTTAGCTCAGAAGTACTTAATCCTAACTTCCTTGCAATGCTAGAAAGCGTTTCCCCGCTCCTCACTTTATACGTATGTCTTCTTGCAATTGGAGATGGTTCTTCTATTGTCTGGGAAGTATCTATTTCTACTAAATCTGGTGCAGTTAAGTCTGTCCTGGCTGAATCTAAAATTTGAGATCTATTTTTTTCGAAGTAAGAAAAATGACTTCTTGGTATATGTACCTTTACCTGTTGCGCATTTTTAGGTAAAAAATGTGATATGATATGCGGGTTCAGACGCTTTAAGGTATCTAAAGAAAAACCTGTTAAACGAGATAAAGTAGATAAATTAAGATAACCACTGACTAAAATACTATCCTTGGGAATTTCAATTACCCAGTTCTCTGGCTGAATAGAATGATCCCAATGGTAATTCATCATATACGTCATCGCAATAAACTGGGGTACGTATGCTTTTGTCTGTGCAGGAAGGCAAGCGTAAATCCCCCAAAAATCATTCGAACCGCCACAGCGACGCATCGCTCTTTTCACATTAGAGGGTCCCGTATTATAGGCTGCTAAGGCAAGATGCCAGTCTCCAAATGTTTTATATAGTCGTTTCAAATACTGACATGCGGCATCTGTGGCTCTTTCCGCATCGAATCGTTCATCAATATATTGATCCACCCGCATCCCAAAATCTCCTCTCGCTGTATAGGGCATAAATTGCCACAGTCCACCCGCTCCTTTATTTGAAATAGCCTTATTTTCTAAACCTGACTCAATTAATGACAAGTATTTCAATTCATCTGGTAAGCCATATTTTTTTAAATACTTCTCATACAAAGGGAAATAAATATCTTTACGCTCTAACATTCGCTGCGTGAAACTTGCCTTACGAAAGGCAAAAATTTCCACAAACTGGTGCGTAATAATATTGTAATGTAACGGAATCTCATTTTCCAGCTTTTTTAAACGCTCTTGAATCAATCCTGGGTCGATACTGAAAGCCGGAGGACCGCCTTGCTCTAGATTAGCTAACGAATCAATTTGCTTAAAATCATAGGCAGGTTGATAAGCCCCAGTGATTTGTCCAAAGGAAATAGAGGAAATAAATAAACAAGAAAGAAGAACAATTCTATTCCAAATCATCGCTTAATAATTCGCCTACATTTAACAATTTTTCCTCTTGAAATGGATTAGTCATCAATTGAAAACCCATCGGTAATCCTGTGGAATCCTTACCCATAGGTATCGATAAACCAGGAATACCAGTAACATTAGCTTGAACTGTAAATAAATCCCCTAGATACATTTGGATTGGATCCAAGGTCTTTTCCCCTAGACGATAAGCCGTAGATGAAGTCGTAGGAGAAATGATAAAATCATAATCCGCTAAAATAGCGAGCGTTTTTTCTTGAATCAATCGACGTACTTTTTGGGCTTTCGTATAGTAGGCATCATAATAATCCGCACTTAAAACAAAGGTGCCTAACATAATACGACGTTGTACTTCTTCTCCAAAACCTTCTTGACGTGTACGCTTGTAAAGCTGCGTTAAATCAACCGGATTTTTAGTTCGATGTCCAAACTTCACTCCATCAAATCGAGCTAAATTAGAACTAGATTCAGCCGTAGTCAACACATAATAAGTGGGTAACAACTGATCGATGTAAGTGAATTCAACACCTTCCACTGTATATCCAAGACGTTTCAATTTGTCAACCTGAGCTTCAAATGCTACTTTAATTTCCGGTTGAAGACTAGGATGCTCTACTACTTCTTTGATGTAAGCGATACTTTTTTGATCTTTTTGAACAGCAGGAATAGTGGAACTCAACGTACTATCCTGACCATCATCCCCTTTAATGATATCTAATACTAAACGGGCATCTGAAACATAGTTTGAAATCGGTCCAATCGTATCAAAAGAGGACGCATAAGCAATTAATCCCCAACGAGAGACTAAACCATAGGTAGGCTTTAAACCTACTACACCACAAAATGCGGCGGGCATGCGAATGGATCCACCCGTATCTGTTCCTAATGAAATTTGGCACATTCCTGCTTGAACCGCTACTGCGGAACCACCTGAACTCCCTCCCGCCACATGGGCCGGATTCGAAAAATTCAGAACTGGACCATACGCTGAATTTTCATTTGTACTGCCCATCCCAAACTCATCGCAGTTTTGACGACCTATAATAATCGCATCTTCATCTAACAAACGTTGAACTGCCGTTGCGGAAAAGGTCGATTTAAAAGAGTCTAATATTTTACTTCCAGCATACGAATGATGCCCTTTATAACAAAGTAAGTCTTTAATACCTATGACTAAACCCGCTAATTTACCTGCGGTTCCAGCTTTAATTTTAGCATCAACAAGCACAGCCTGAGCCATCGCCTCGTCCTCATACACCTCCAAAAAAGCATTCAAAGCTTTATTATGCGCATAAATTTGATCTAAATGACTCGCCACTATAGAATAAACAGATAGCTCACCCGCTAACAATTTCTCCCTGATTTTGGCATAGGGTTGACTCGTATAACTCATTAAAATTAGGAATCTATATAAACACAAAAGCATAGTTGAATTTCTTCAACTATGCAGATATAGGGAAATAGAGTGACTTATTCTTTCGTATCGTCTAACTCTTTATTGATTTGATCTTTCACATCATTCTTCGCATTTTGAAACTCGCGAATACCTTTTCCTAGGCCTTTCATTAATTCTGGTAGTTTCTTGCCTCCAAAAAACAACAAAATCAATAACCCAATCAGTAACATTTCGCCACCACCTAGGCTATTTAAAAATAATAATATGCTTGCAGTCATCATATCGTGTTTTGTCTAAATTTTCGTAAATATATTTAAAAAAGGTTAATTATTCGTGTATTTAAAGATGTTTTTCAAACTCATCTAGCTCATCTTTGATTGCCTTCCCTACCCAAACTACAATAGCTAAATCATCTGCAAATCCGACTAAAGGCAAAAAGTCAGGGATAAAGTCAAAGGGCATTACAAAATAGAGTAAAGCAGCTGTGATTTTAATTAACGTTTTAACAGGTAGCTTAGTATATGAACCTTGGACATAGGCCTTAATAAGTTCGCTAAAAAGGATAATATAGCGATTCAATAATTTTACAACAGTTAAATCGCTAGAAGCGGCTGTCTCTTGCACCTTTTTCAAAGCTCCTTTAATCAAAGATAATAAGCCCACTTGGTTTTGAGAAAAGAGCATTTCACTCTTATTCATTGCTTCTTTAAAAAAATGGGAGTCGACAATTCGCTTTACCCAAGTCCCAGATTGTGACATAATAATTTCGATTAATGCTTAAATATAATGAAATCATTTAAGGATTTGTCGTATTTTTGTATCGTTTTTTGAATCATACTTACCAAAAATTATAACAATGAAAATCACAGTAGTAGGAGCAGGTGCTGTAGGAGCAACTTGTGCTGACAACATTGCCAGAAAAGAATTGGCAGATGAATTAGTTTTATTAGATATCAAAGAGGGTATCGCAGAAGGTAAAACATTAGATATGTATCAAACAGCTAGCTTGTTAGGTTTTGATACTAGACTAATCGGATCTACTAGTGATTACACAAAAACAGCTAATTCTGATGTTGTGGTGATTACGTCAGGACTTCCACGCAAACCAGGTATGACTCGTGAAGAGTTAATCGGAGTGAACGCTGGAATCGTAAAAAGTGTAGTTGAAAATATATTAAAATATTCGAAAAACCCGATTATCGTTATCATCTCTAATCCAATGGACACGATGACATATTTAACGAAATCGATTGCTGGATTAGACAAGCACCGCATCATCGGTATGGGTGGTACTCTAGATTCAGCTCGTTTCAAATGCTATTTAGCAAAAGCAATGGATGTGTCTATCAATGATATCTCTGGAACCGTTATTGGTGGCCATGGAGATACAACGATGATTCCATTGAAGCGTTTAGCGACCTACAATGGTGTTCCTGTCTCTCAATTCTTAGATGATTCTACTTTAGACAAGGTAGTCGCTGATACGATGGTAGGTGGTGCGACATTAACAGGCCTGTTAGGAACTTCAGCTTGGTATGCACCGGGTGCTGCAGGAGCAGCTTTAGTGGAAGCGATCGTTCGAGATGAAAAGAAGATTATGGCTTGTTGTGTATCTCTTGAAGGAGAATATGGCCAAAAAGATATCTGCCTAGGGGTTCCTGTCGTTTTAGGCAAGAATGGTTGGGAGAAAATCGTAGATTATAAATTAACAGAAGACGAGCAAGCTGCTTTCAATAAGTCAGCTGATGCAGTTCGTAATATGAACTCGGTTTTAGATACTTTATCTTTATAATTATTCTTTAAATTAAAAGCCTCTCCTATTTGTTTAGGGGAGGCTTTTTTGTGGGCTTAACTCAGTGGGCAGTGGACAGTCGGCAGTAGCCAGTGGACAGTAACAAGTAGTCAGTAACCAGTAGTCAGTTAAATACTAGTTTACTTAGATCGAATCGCGATCACGGGGTCCATTTTAGCAGCAACCCAAGCCGGGATAATTCCCGATAGAATTCCGATAAAGCTAGAGATAAACAATCCTGTCACTATATTCTTCATTGATAGTACCAGTGGCAAAGCATCTTGCGGAATAAGTGTGAGTAAGACGACCAACCCAATCCCTACTATACCTCCAATCAAACTCAAGAAAACAGCTTCGAAAAGAAATTGGAATAGAATGAAATAATTCTTTGCTCCTAATGACTTTTGGATTCCAATAATATTCGTTCGCTCTTTTACCGAAACGAACATAATATTCGCGATCCCAAATCCTCCTACTAAGAGAGAAAATCCAGCAATTAAAGCCCCAGACACATTTAACGCGGCAAAAATACCATCAAAGAATTGGTTTAATCCATCAAGTCGATTTACCGAAAAATTACTTTCCTGTTTGGGCTTTATCGAACGTAATGAGCGCATTAATCCTGTCACTTCACCTTCTAAATTCTCTTGTCCAATATCGTCATCTAAAGCTTTAATAGCTATATCTGGAGCCGGCTGATCTTTTTGAAATACAGCAGAAAATGTAGAATAGGGAATAAAGACTTTCTCATCAGGAGTTCCACCAAAACTCAACATATCACTTCCCTTCTTTTCAATTACGCCAATTACTTGAAACTTAATCCCATTTAACTTTATCTGATCACCGACAGCGGCCTGAAGATTTTCTGAAACTTTGGCACCTATGATGACTACATTTAATGCATTCTCCGACTCAATCGGCAAAAAATAACGTCCAAATTGCACAGGAACACTGGTAATTTGATTGTAATCATAACTCGCACCCGTCATGTTCACATCCATACTTGAACTTCCATTAGTTGCAGAAGCTGAACGGCCATTATCGATAATGGCTATGGCTTTGGCTGATTGTAAATTATCCTTTAGAAATTGAAACTCCGCATACTTCATTTCTGGACGATTCAAATACTTCCACCAAGGATAGTTGCTTTGCATTTCCCATGGCCATTTTCCAACATACAAGACTCCAGTGCCAGCAAAGGAATCAATCTCTGATCGAATATTCTTATTTAGGGAATCTACCGCTGTGAATACAGCTACGATAGCAAAAATACCAACGCTTACACCTAACAGCGAAAGAGTTGTTCGTAAAATATTAGATCTCAAAGCCTGGTAGGCAAAGATCAAACTCTCGTAAACTTGAATTAAAAACTTCATAGGATTTTGCTAAACTCAAATTTAAAAAATTAATTACTAGAAATACGCTTCCTTTTTATGAACAGATGGTATAAACTTTGAATGGCAATATGAAGGTAAGATTGGATTTTGTAATTTTAGTTTCCCTTTTGGAAATATGAGCTGGAGCAATTACGAAGTACGTTTGTTGAAAGACCACTTTGAAGGTCAATTATTTTTTGACGAGAGCCAATCTTCTCAAATAGCGAAGCGTATTTATGCCACCGATGCTTCCGTTTACCAAGTAAAACCAGCCGCTGTTGCTATTCCAGCCTCATCCAAAGACATCAAACGCCTGATACAATTTGCGAGTCAGGCAAAAACAGGCTTAATTCCTAGAGGAGCCGGCACTTCTCTTGCGGGCCAAGTTGTAGGTGATGGTGTCGTAATGGAAATATCTTCCGCATTAAGTAAAGTCATTTCTTTGAATCGAAAAGAAAAATCAGTCTGGATAGAGCCTGGAATTGTGCGGGATGACTTAAATAAACATTTAGCAACGGCTGATTTGTTTTTTGGTCCAGAAACATCCACCGCAAATAGAGCTCTTTTAGGTGGGATGCTAGGAAATAATAGCTGTGGATTACATAGCATTGTTTGGGGATCAGTGCGCGATCATATTTTGGAAACACGTGCTTTTTTATCGGATGGAACAGAGATACATACGCATCCTTTGACGCTGGAAGAATTCTACCACAAGACAACCCTGCAAAATTTAGAGGGCAAGATTTACCGCGAGATTCATCGCATGTTGAATAACCCAGAAATTCAAAGCTTGATTCGGGATAAGTTTCCTAAGAAATCCATTAAACGTAGAAATACGGGATATGCATTGGATGCCTTATTGGATATGCAGCCATTTACGCCGGATGGGGAACTCTTTAATCTATCCAAATTGATGGCAGGATCAGAGGGAACTTTGGCCGTCGTTCACGCGATGAAATTAAATTTATTAGATCTTCCTGAGCCTGAAGTGGCACTAGTGTGTATTCATTGTCATTCTTTACAAGAGTCCTTACAAGTAAATATTGAAGCTCTTAAGCATCCTATTCTTGCCTCTGAATTAGTGGATGATTACATACTTTCGTTTACGGAAGGCCATCCTAATTTCGAAAAAGACCGCGGATTTATTGATGGAAAGCCAGCTGCCATTTTGATGGTAGAGTTTCGTTCAACCGATCGTATCAGCTTAGAAGAGCAGGTTTCTGGACTCATTGAGCAATTGAAGTCACAAAAATTAGGCTATTCCTACCCCACTTTATATGGAAATGAAATTGCCAAAGGTTGGGACATCAGAAAAGCTGGTCTAGGGTTAATTCGAAATCTAGGGGGAAATACACAGCCGGTTAATTTGATTGAAGATTGCGCTGTAGATCCTTTGGACTTACCAGCTTATGTGGCTGAAATACAGGCTTTACTCATAAAATACGAAACGAATGCCGCTTACTATGCACACGCAGGAGCGGGAGAATTGCATATCGAGCCATTTATTAACTTAAAGAGCTCCGAGGGAATAGCTATCTTCCGCAGTTTGATTACGGAAACGGTCGAGATTCTGAAGAAATACAAGGGATCATTGAGTGGGGAACACGGAGATGGTCGTCTTCGGGGGGAGTTCATCCCTGCCTTAATGGGAAAAGAAGTTTACAGTCTATTTAAAGAAATTAAGCACGTTTTTGACCCCCATAATTTATTCAATCCAGGTAAAATAACGGATAGTCCCGCCATGGACACTGCCTTCCGATTTACGAATAAAAAAGCTGCAGAACCTAGTTATTTCTTTGATTACGGAGTTTGGAAAAACCCTCTAGGTCTAGCAGAAAAGTGCTCTGGATCTGGTGATTGCAAAAAAACAGCGTTAAGTGGAGGAACCATGTGTCCCAGTTATATGGCCACTTTACAGGAAAAAGATTCCACTCGAGCCAGAGCGAATATATTACGTCAATTGCTCAGTTCGCCTAAAGAGGAGACATTTAGCAACCCTGACCTACATGAAATTTTAGACTTATGTTTGTCTTGCAAAGGTTGCCAAACCGAATGTCCATCAGGCGTCGATATGGGAAAATTAAAGGCAGAAACCTTACAGCAATCCTATTTGAAAAATGGAGTTCCTCTTCGCACAAAATTAATTGGGCACTTTCCTACCCTACAGCGCTACGCTAGTTATGTTTCTCCTTTGTACAATTTCTTAGTTGAATTCCCGCTAACCTCTTCGTTGATCAAACTAGGAATGGGCTTCTCCATCGACCGAAGTTTGCCTACCGTACAATTCACAAGTTTAGAGAAATGGTTCGAACGCTATACTTCCAAAAACCCTCAAAATGCCTTTAAGAATGGATTTGTACATCTTTTAGCAGATGAATTTACGAATCACAATGAGGTGCCTTTAGGCCAAAAAACGATTCAATTATTAAATGCCTTAGGCTACGGAGTTATCATTCCTAAAGGAATTGTGACAGGCAGAAGTTTTATTTCCAAAGGAATGTTGATAGAAGCTAAAGCTTTAGCTAATGCAAATGTGGAGCAATTAGGTGATTTAATATCGAAAGAACATCCTTTGATCGGTATTGAACCGAGTGCCATCTTAACCTTCCGAGATGAAATACCATCGCTAGTAGACGCTGATAAACGCGAACAAGCGGAAAAATTAAAACCAAATTGTCTGTTAATCGATGAATTCATCGCCCGAGAATACAAAGCAGGCAAAATATCAGCTGACTCTTTCCATGGAAAACAGCAAAAAATCCTCTTACACGGACATTGCCATCAAAAATCAATTGCAGGATTAACCTCTACCCGAATCGCCTTAACCATTCCAGCCCAATATGAAGTAGAATTGTTGCCTACGGGATGCTGCGGGATGGCGGGATCATTTGGCTATGAGAAAAAACACTATAAAATCTCTCAACAAATCGCTAACCTTGTTCTATTCCCTCGTTTGTTAAATAAACCCATCAAGAGTATCATAGCTAGCAATGGAACTTCTTGCCGTCATCAAATCAAAGATGGCATCGAACAAACCGGTTACCACACAGCAGAAATTCTATATAACGCCCTAAAAGCCTAAAGAAATCATGATACAATACAACATATCGCTCTTTATAGAGCCAAGCATTACAGAGACCGCATTAAAAGCCTTGAAAACGGTAATTATGCCTGAAATAGAGAAGCAAACCTTCGTCGACCAGATTCATTTATTTGAAATAAGTTCTCACCAAGAACCTGATTCAAATGGCTACTCGCTACAATGTTGGCTACCCGAATTCGAAGAAAAGCACAAAGAATTTATTGAAGGAATTGTATCTGGTTTTTTCCAAAAGGAATTCGCGAATCAGTATGTGTACTTTCCGAGTCAATTGAAGAGAGTGTAGATTATAGATTATAAAGTAGAGAGTAGAGAGTAGAGAGTAGAGAGTAGAGAATTTACCACTTACCATTCACCATTTACCATATCTTTTCTCTATACTCTCTTATCTCTAATCTCGTCCCCAATCAATCCCCTCTTGCCCACTCGCGAAAAGGTACTCATTAATCTTCGAAAACGGCTTAGTCCCAAAAAATCCACCCCGGTTAGCAGATAAAGGTGAAGGATGCGCAGCTTCAATGATAAAGTGTCGTTGAGGATCGATAAATTTTGATAGCTTTTGTGCGTGTGCACCCCATAAAACAAAGACGATGTTTTGTTTCTCTTTACTCAAAGTTCCGATAACCTCTTGTGTAAATTCTTCCCAACCCTGTTTTGCGTGCGAATTTGGCTCTCCTGAGCGGACTGTTAATACACTATTCAATAATAAGACTCCTTGATTAGCCCAAGAACTTAAATCGCCGTCAAATCGAATGACTTTCATGTCGTCGTAAAGTTCTTTGTAGATGTTACGAAGCGAAGGCGGCAAAGGGAAAGCAGACGGAACAGAGAATGATAAACCTTGTGCCTGTCCAAGGCCGTGGTAAGGGTCTTGACCGATGATTACCACTTTGGTATCTAGAAATGAACAATGTTGAAATGCAGCGAAAACCGCATCCATAGGTGGGAAAATTTCTTTTTGATCAAATTCAGATTCTAAAAATCGACTGAGGTGATTAAAATAAGGAGAGGAAATCGATGAATTCAACACCTTTTTCCAATCATTATTCAAAGAATCAGCTAATTTTACTTTCAGATTACACATTAGACCTTATTAGGATGATAGAAGCATATTCAAATGGATTCTTAGTTTCAGTAGATACATCGCATCTACCCGAAATGGAATTAAATCCACCCTATAAGCATTTTTTCTCCTACCAAATTACAATCAAAAACTTGAGTAACCAACCGGGACAGCTTGTGAGTCGTTTTTGGGAGATTGTCGATGGAATAGGTTCAAAAGAGACGGTTAACGGATTAGGAGTTGTGGGCCAACAGCCTATTATCGAACCAGGAAATTCATTTACCTATACCTCTGGATGCCCATTAATTTCATCTATTGGTAAAATGAGTGGACATTATGTGTTCCTGAGTTTAGAAAACCAAGCCACCTTCAAAGTAGACATACCTCCATTTGAGCTTATTCCCGCTTATCACTTAAATTAATGAATCGGCTTCAATTTTACTTCAAGTCACAAACGGCACATGGATTACATTCACCTTCCATTTATGCCTTGTATTGCGAATTATTGAATCCCTATTTAAATCGGCGGCTGTCATATGTGCAATTAATTGAGGGACTTCAAAAACGTTATTCAGATTGCTCGCTTCTTGAGATTCAATCAAAAATAGATCTTGCCAAAACTGATCATAATACGATCATTCTGTTTGAGAAACCTCACGATAAAGAGGAAATATGGAATTCTTTATATTCGCATCCAGCGGTGATCCAAACAGTTGATCTATTTGACCTTGGGCTCCTATTCTTTAAACCCATTTGCCCTAAACAGCATTTCTATTTACGCAAAATGGCCTAAAAAAAGGGGCTCAATTTGAGCCCCTTCTACTTATTTGTCTGCTTTCGCAATATCGACATTCACTCGCTTACCCTTGATTTGGGCGCCGCTCATTTTGTCTAATACGACATTCGCATATTCTTTCGGTACATCCACAAACGTGTGTTTGTTCTCGATTTGAATTTGACCTAATACGTTTCCTGGAATACCTGATTCTCCTGCAAAAGCTCCCACGATATTCGATGGAGAGATTTTTTCGTTAAATCCAATGTTGACCACTAGACGTACCATATTTTCGTCAGATTTGTAAGGCTTACCATCGCGATCCACACGAGGACCACGAGGAGCTGAGTTACGATCACCGCCTCTTTCGAAACGACCACCGCGATCTCCGCCACGATCTCCACCTCTTTCAAAACGGCCAGCACCGCGGCGATCACCGCCACGATCTCCGCCACCCCAACGATCACCGCCACCGCCTCTTTCGAAACGACCACCGCCACCGCGTTCATCGCGACCATATTTACGCGAGCTACGTTCCATATCGCCTTCGAGATTTTCATCACCGAATTCGTTCTTCACGACACCCATGTTCATCTTTACTAACGCAGCCACAACTTGCTCTACAGTGAAACCAGCATGTTGGAAATTAGGTAAAGCATCATCAAATAACTCTAAACCGCCTTCAGCGATTGTAGCACCTACTCGATCAATAAACATACCCTTTTTCACACCTACTACGTCAGAGAAAGTAGGAATCACTCCTTTATCGATCTTCACCTTCGTGTAGTTCATGATATCACGCAAACGATTGCGCTCAGCTCCTACGACTAACGTAAATGCCTTACCAGACTTACCGGCACGACCTGTACGACCGATACGGTGTACGTAATATTCTTCGTCTAATGGAATATCGTAATTGATTACGGCATCCACGTTATCTACGTCCAAACCACGTGCTGCCACATCCGTCGCCACTAGGAAACTTACATTTCCACCACGGAAACGATTCATTACCTGGGTACGTTGTGATTGACGCAAGTCACCGTGAAGACCTTCAGCAGCGTATCCACGCAACATCAATTCTTCCACTACTTCGTCCACACGTTTCTTTTGGTTACAGAAAATCAAGACTAATTTCAACGAATAGAAGTCGATCAAACGAGTCGTCACTTCCATTTTCGCACGACCTTTTACATCATAGTATAATTGCTCGATGTTCACGTTCGTGATTTCGTTCTTCACTACCTTCACTAACTTAGGGTTAGTCAAATAACGATTTGTTAAGGCCATAATAGGCTTTGACATCGTTGCTGAGAACAAGACGGTTTGACGCTCGTTTGGAATTTCTTCCAAAATACTTTCGATATCCTCACGGAATCCCATATCTAACATCTCATCCGCCTCATCTAAAACCACCATCGATGTTTGATTTAATTTCAACGCACGACGCTCGATTAAGTCGATGACACGACCTGGTGTTCCCACCACGATGTTAGCCCCTGCTTTCAAGGACTTAATTTGACGATCGATGGAATCTCCACCATAAACCGTCGTCACCCAAACCCCTTTGGTAAACTTAGACAACTTCTTCATTTCTTCAGAAACTTGAACCGCTAATTCACGCGTAGGACATAAGATGATTGCTTGAACATACTTCTCAAAAGGAACAATATGCTCAATCATCGGAATACCGAACGCGGCTGTTTTACCAGTACCTGTCTGCGCTTGACCGATGACATCACGACCTTCCATTACGAAAGGAATTGCTTCTGATTGGATGGGAGAAGCAAACTCAAAGCCCATTTCTTTTACTGCTTCTTGGATTCCTTCCGACAATGGAAGCGAATCGAAGCGAATTTTTTCACTCATTTGATATATTTAATTACGATGCCCGAACACATCCGTAATTTAACTCCTGCCGATAGCCTTTGAATAAAGGAAAAAAGAGAGTTCCTGCGGATGTATTTAATAAACAAAGCACAAAAGTACCGCTTATTAAATTAGCATGCAATAAAATTGTACTATTTTAATGAAGAACGCTTTTTAAAGCTGAAAATGATTTGATTATTCGAGGAATTAGGCAAAGTGGCAACTGAAATTCGCTTCTGATTTAAGCCCTCACCTACCAGTCGATTCTTCAACACATAGGCGTGCTCTTTTGCTACAATCACCCCCTTTTCTGAGGCTACCTGCACCTGCACATCTACGTCTTTGAATTTATTCATACCCGCAGCAATCTGCTTAAATAAATAGGTTTTAGGAGAAGCTAACAACTCTGTTTTATCACTAAAATCAAGTTCTATGCAAGTAAGTTCCAAAGGGGTAACAACGGTAGAATCAGTCACATACGCGTGGAATTCTACGATCATAGATTCCTTAGGAATCTGGAACGGCTTGCCTTCAGGCCAAGCTAATGAAATTAAAGAATCATTTGTAGCTTTTACTGAATCAACTACTGCCTTTGTTAGACTATCATTTAATTTATTAAGGCTATCGATCGGTATGATTTGATCTGTATCCTCTTTAACCACTATCTCTTCTGAGTTTCCACTTCTAAAGGTAAAAAACAAACCAATCGACAATAATGCAATTCCAGTAATAACCCCAGCAATTAACTTGTAATTACGCGATGGACGATCATCCACTGCTACAAAAGGCTCGTCAAAAACAAAATTGTCACCTTTCAAAACATCTTTTAATACCAAAATGTCGACTAGAGCAACTTGAATTTTAGCTGGTGCTAAGGTATAAAAATCACTAGAGGCAGGTAAGTAATATTCTCCAAAAGACTTGTAATCTCGTAAAGCATCGTAATCAAACTCTTTAAGACGATATCCGTAAAGGGCATAACTCAAAGTTAGTCCCTTAATGATAGTCGAACTTTTTGCACCTAATTGCCCTCCCAATAAAGTGGCAACTGCACTTTTCTTATCCGGAAGTAAAATCCCCATCACCCCTTCTCCAAATCGATACATTAAATCATAATCAGGCATTCCTTTACCTGAGCTTACTAATTTCGCTACATCTTCTTGAGGAGCAGATTTAGCCAACATAAAATTATATAGGGCATTAAACCGAATTCTATTCCGAAATAATTTAAGCACACTACCCAATACCACCGCTTCAAACGCAGGAATCAACTCCACTACTTTCTCTTGCTTCTCAGTACAAAGGTCAGCAAGACGCTTGGCAAAAAATGCTTTTTCTTCGGGTGTTGTTAATGTAAAAACCTGGCTCATATGGATTATTTCTAAAACAAAATTACCTTATTTTTTTTATTTGCTTACCTTTGTAAGATGAAAAAGGTGTTATTTATTGATAGAGATGGGACTTTGATAGAAGAACCTAAAATTGACCAGCAGGTTGATAGCTTCGAAAAGCTTTCCTTCTTGCCCGAGGTTATCTCTAATCTGAAAAAAATAAACACCATCACTGAGTATAAATTAGTGATGGTGACCAATCAGGATGGTTTAGGGACGGATTCTTTTCCAGAAGAAACGTTTTGGCCAGCACACCAAAAGATGTTAGACATATTCGCTTCAGAGGGAATTAACTTCGAACAAATTCATATTGACCGCAGTTTTGCACACGAAAATAAACCAACACGTAAACCAGGTATTGGTTTACTAAGTGAATATTTCACGAATGAGTTTGATTTAGCGAATTCATTCGTCATTGGTGATCGTTTAACTGATATTGAATTAGCAAAGAATTTAGGGGCCAAAGCTATCTTCATTGGAGATCTAGAAATCCCTACCGAATTACAATCTTATACTGCATTGCAATGCATGAATTGGAATGAGATTCACGAATTCTTCCTTTTGCCTGCTAGACATGTGCAACACGAACGAAACACGCACGAGACAAAAATTGCCATCGATTTAAATTTAGACGGCAAAGGAATCGCTAAGAACGAAACAGGCTTAGGCTTTTTCGATCATATGTTAGACCAAATAGCGAAACACGGAAATCTCGACTTAGCGGTTAAAGTAAATGGCGATCTGCATATTGACGAGCACCATACCATCGAAGATACGGGTATAGCCTTAGGTGAGGCTTTTGCCTTAGCTTTAGGAAACAAGAAGGGTATCGAGCGTTATGGTTTCTTATTGCCAATGGATGACTGCTTAGCTCAAGTCGCGATTGACTTCTCTGGCCGTAATTGGCTTGTATGGGAAGCTTCATTCAAACGCGAGATGATAGGCGAAATGCCTACAGAAATGTTCTTTCACTTCTTCAAATCATTCTCAGATGGCGCAAAATGTAATCTAAATATTCAAGCGACGGGAGAAAATGAACACCACAAGATAGAAGCGATCTTTAAGGCTTTTGCGAAGGCTATTAAAATAGCGGTGAATCGAGACAGAAAAAATTTAGATTCTTTACCTAGCACCAAAGGACTTCTTTAAAATTATTCGTAAATTTGAATCATTAAACAATAATACAATGGGATATTCAGGAGCAGCTTTTTTTATCATCTTATTCGCAATTTCAATTGTAGTGGGTGCTAAACTTCAAAAAATCTATCAAGAGAGAGGTAAATAATCCTCTCTCTTTTAGTTTAATTTCCCATCGTCTGCAAAACTGTAAAAAGTAGTCGAACCTATGATGAGGTGATCCACCACATCAATATCAAATATCCTACCGGCATCCACCACCTGTTTCGTTAATTCAATATCTGACCAACTAGGCCTCATTTGATCACTTGGATGATTATGTGCTAATATTATAGAGGATGTAAGCCGTTCTAAAGCAGATTTGAATAGCAAACGTAAATCAACGGTAGTACCAGAAACCCCTCCTATACTTAATTTCTCCGCAAATACGACTGTAGAGGCTCGATTTAAATGAAAGACCCAAAATTCTTCTCGAATCAAATCTGATAAATAGGGCTTTATCAAACTGTAAGCGTCCACAGAATTTCTAATAACCAATTTAGTACTGGATTCGAAAATCTGCCTTCGTCTACCTAATTCAAGAGCTGACACTAATAGGGCGGCTTTAGCAGGGCCTATTCCTTTAAGTTTCTTAAAATCATATAAATTGTAGCGAGCTAAAAGACACAAATCTCCTTCAATAGTATTTAATATAAGTTGAGCTAATTCTGCTGCAGAATGTTCTGCAAATCCAGAACCTATCAGTATGGTCAAGATTTCAACCAACGACATTTCACTTGCTCCTAATCGAGCTAATTTTTCTCGAGGCATATCCTCTTTCCTGACAGTTTTCATTCAAGAAAGGTAGACCTTATAAACGAATAAACCCCTCTTGCGGAGGGGTTTATCACTATCTTGATTATCTAAAATTAAGCAGCTACTTTGTTCACTAACTTAGCTAATTTAGATTTTTGATTAGCAGCTTTATTCTTGTGAATGATGTTTTTCTTAGCCAATTTATCTAAAGAAGAAGAAACTTGCTTGAAAAGCTCTACCACAACAGATTTATCAGTCGTCAATCTCAATTTCTTGATCAATGTACGTGTAGACTTGTGTTGGTAACGATTACGTAAACGCTTTGCTTCGTTAGAACGGATACGCTTTAGTGCTGATTTATGATTTGCCATCTGTTAAATAAAATTCTCTTTTTACAAAATTGAATTGCAAAAGTACATAATATGAAATTAAATAGCAAGAGTACTTTTAAAATTTATGTGTTATTGCTAAGCTGTTTTGTAGCTCAGTCAGAAACAAGAGCTATTTGGGGATTCTTTGGACATCGAAAAATAAACTTATTGGCCACCTACACTTTACCCCTACCGTTATATTCATTCTACCGAAGACATCAGAAAGAAATTCAAGATCTTTCCGTGCTTCCTGATGCTAGACGCTACCTACTTGATGAAGAAGCTGCACGGCATTACATTGATTTAGACAAATATGACCTAAACCAAGTTAGTTTTACTAATTGGGAGCAAATGCTACGTAAAATACCTGAAGATTCACTAAGAAAGCACGGTATCGTACCCTGGCATATTCCCCTTGTCTACCAACGATTGATTCAGGCATTTATTAAAAAAGATAGTTTGCAAATCATTAAATTATCAGCTGAACTAGGGCATTATGTGGCAGATGCACATGTTCCTTTACACACTAGTTCAAATTATGATGGCCAAAAGACTGGGCAAGACGGACTGCATAGCTTTTGGGAATCCAGAATTCCTGAAATTCTAGGTAAGCAGCTAGACCAATTTAGTGGACCAGCAAACTTTATTCCTGATGTACAGCATAGTTCATGGACATGGGTACTTGCCTCACATAAGCAACTACCCATGCTATTTTCAATGGCTACTAAAGTGAGTGTTGAGATAAAAGAAGCTGAAAAATATAGCTTCATACAAAAGGGTTCAAGCTTAATCAAAACACCTAGTATAAAATATAGCCTTGCTTATCATAAAGCGCTAAATAAGCAGATTGAATCCCGGTTTTTAGCAGCCGTTCAACACGTGGGTGATTTGTGGTATTCTGCCTGGTTAGAGGCTGGTCAACCATCTTTCGAATAAATTTTGCATTTTTGCAGAATGAAATCCACTCTTTTTATTCAATTAAAGCCGGGAAAAGACGCACCGGTGAAACGTTTCCACCCCTGGGTATTTTCCGGAGCTATTGCAAAACAAAGCCCTAATCTTCAAGATGGTGACTGGGTTACAGTCTTTAGTTCACGCGATGAATTCTTAGGAACAGGTCACTACCACAATGGAAGTATTGCCGTTAAAATCATCTCTTTCCAGGAAATTGAATCAAAGAGCAAGTTTTGGGAAAAACGAATTCAAAATGCATGGGATTTACGTGCACTATTGCCTTTAGAAAAAACCAATGCCTTTCGCCTCATTCACGGGGAAGGTGATGGTTGTCCAGGTTTGATAATGGATTTGTATAAGGATGTGCTCGTTTTTCAAGCACACACCATTGGGATGCACCGTGATCGCGATGAGATTGTGGAAGCCGTTAAAAAGATTTTAGGCAAGAAAATCAAAGCTATATACGATAAAAGCCGAGAGACATTACCCACAGAATATGCACAAAAATGCACGAATGGCTATGTTTTTGGTGAAGTAGCGGTTCCTTATACCGTAAAAGAAAATGGAATTTCTTTCTCCATTAACTGGATCACAGGCCAAAAAACAGGCTTCTTCATCGATCAACGCGAAAATAGAGCCCTATTAGCGAAATATGCCAAAGAGAAATCAGTATTAAACACCTTCTGTTATTCAGGTGGATTTTCACTCTACGCGTTGGAAGCTGGCGCCGCATCAGTTATCTCCTTAGATGCCTCAGCTAAAGCAATCGACTTAGTCAATGCTAATATCGAATTAAATAAAATGCAAGGCTTACAGCATGAAGCCATCGTAGGAGAAACCCTACCTTATTTGAAGGCCAATGAAGATGAATTTGACATAATCATTTTAGATCCACCAGCTTTCGCAAAATCGATGAATGCGAAACACAAGGCGCTTCAAGGCTACCAAAAAATCAATGAATTAGCTCTAAAGAAAATTAAGAAAAACGGATTACTTTTCACTTATTCTTGTTCACAAGTAATCACACGCGATTTATTCTACAATATGCTCGTAGCAGCAGGAATTGCGGTAGGCAGAGAGATTCAGGTAATTCATCAAATGACACAATCACCTGATCATCCGATTAACTTATTTCACCCAGAAAGTAATTACTTAAAAGGGTTTGTTCTGAAAGTATTATAATCAAAAAAGGCAGCTCTGGAGCTGCCTTTTATATTAGTTTACGAATCTGAAGAGGCGATTCCATCGAATAACCTCCCAGAATTTCCAAGAGAATAAAGACTTATTCGCATCAAGTGACATCCAAACAAAGAAGGCTTTTCCAACAATGTGATCTGAAGGAACAAAGCCCCAGAAACGCGAATCAGCTGAGTTATGGCGATTATCTCCCATCATAAAATAATAATCCTGCTTGAAGGTATAAGAAGTAATGGCCTTACCATCTATGGAAACTTGATATCCATTAACAACCAAATTCTTATTTCCTTCGTATTTCTGAATAGCCTCGCTGTATAAAGCCACATTCCCAGGTGTTAAAGCTACCGTCAATCCTTTCGCAGGTACTTTTAAAGGACCATAGAAATCTCGATTCCATTTGTACAATGTTGTATCATGAGGGAAAATATCGATAAAAGTTACTCCTTTAGGATCTTTAAAGAAATTAGTGTCAAACGTTTTGCTGAAAGGCTGTGCTTGAATCTCGTCCATCATGGCCTTCGAAGTATTCAACTTATATCCCCATAAAACATTTTGGGAATCTGGCTCCGCTAAAGGCAACCAATCAGCAGAATCATAACTCGCATCTGGGGCATTACGAATTCCATATTCTTCAAAGAATTTATCATCTAAATTCTCTTTGGTCTTCATAAAAATAGGATGTTGCATCCTTTCAGGATTGACCATCGCCTTACCATTTACAATCACCTGTTGGTCACGCACTTCTAACACATCCCCCGGAGTCGCTACGCAACGTTTTACATAAAATGTACGCAAATCAACAGGTGCATCACCATCCTCCTCATAATTAGGTACATTAAAGACTACCGCATCGCCTTGTTTGACTGATGAGAAACCAGGAAGACGGTAAATAGGCAAATCTAACCAACGTAAATACGATGGAATATTGGTAAACCAAATCTTTTGGTGAGTCAAAGGCAATTGCAAAGGAGTCTTAGGCGTTCGAACCCCATAATGTAATTTACTCACAAATAGAAAATCCCCTACCATCAAAGAACTCTCCATCGAAGGTGTAGGAATGGTATAAGCCTCAAATACAAAAAAGCGAATTAAAGTCGCTGCTACCACAGCAAATGCAACCGAATCTAACCACTCTCTGAAGGCTGACTTTTGTTTTTTAGGTGTCTCTTTCATCTTATTTTAACATATCGTCCATACCTAGGACGCCTTTTTTATCTTGAACCCATTCCGCTGCAATCACAGCGCCTAAGGCAAATCCCTCGCGGCTGAAAGCCTCATGGGTAATTTCAATTTGATCTACTTTAGAAATATACTTTACAGTATGTGTACCCGGGATAATAGACTCACGTTGAGACCAAATAGCCACTTCATTCGCCGCCGGTATCTCATTATTCACCCATTTATCCTTTGTGACATAAGCATCAATTATGCCTTCAGCAATTGTGATAGCCGTACCACTAGGAGAATCTTTCTTCTCTAAATGATGTATCTCATTCGTATAAATGTCGTAGTCTTTTTGAGGCGCCATTAATTGCGCAAGCATCTTATTCAAGCGGAAAAATAAATTCACACCAATCGAATAATTGGACGCATAAAAAAAAGTAGAATTCTTCTCTTTCGTCAATGCCTCTATTTCCGCTTTCTTCTCTAACCAACCTGTCGTTCCACAAACAACAGGAATCTGTTTGTTTATACACGTTAGAATATTCGAGTAAGCAGAGGCTGGATGAGAGAATTCAATCGCTACATCAGCGTCAGAAGAAGTTAAAGCCTGCAAATCTGCTTGATTTTCTACATCTATTTTAGCTACGATTTCATGGCCACGACCAAACGCTAAACGTTCGATCTCCTTGCCCATTTTACCATAACCAATTAAAACTATTTTCATCCTTATTTAAAATTAAATGACAAGGTAATGCCGGATACCAAACTTTGGGAAAAAGGCTGGTAATCTACCGTCGGTTTCACCTTTAAACTGATATCATCAGAGACATCAAACGTTTTCAAATGAGCACTTACATTCGCATCCACCACATTAAAAGTCCAAGCCAAAACCATGCCTATATAAGTATAATCCCTATTTCTTCGAAACCCATCCGTCAATCGCTTTAGCTGATTGATGTCCAAGTCCCTAATTGTTCCATCTTCATAAGGCACGGCTACCGTAGTGGGCGGTTTATAAGATGGATCTTCAGGGTGGGGGGAAACTTGATAATAAAAATCCCTGTATTTCGTGTAGCGAACATTATTGTAATTCGCAATCACTCCCAACGTAACAAAAGCCCCAGCCACTAAAGGTAACTTCCAATACTGTCTATTATATAACTGACCCCAACCGGGAATCATTAAGGACTTAAGCGTTGCTTGTCGCGGAATGATTTTATATGGTTTCACTAGGGGCTTTACTTGAACCGTGTCCTTTACATCCTTTGAATGTAAACTGAATGGCAAAAGCAAAACTAATAGGAGGTACCTGAAGTACATTATTGAACTTTGTTAAGAATAGTTAATAACTCGTCTTTCGATTTAAAACTCAATTTGATCTCCCCTTCTCCTTTATCATTCATTTTTAAAGCTACGGGTGCTTTAAAAAATGATTTCAATATCGCTTGCCAAGCTTGCAATTCATGCGCAGAAACCTTATTGGTAGTCGAACCTAAGGTAGCCACATCAATGTTTCCTGATTGTCGCACCGCATCTTCAAGTCGACGAACAGACCAATCTTCTGCCATGGCTTTCAGGAATAATGTATTTTGCAAAACCGTATCCTCTAATGAAACCAAGCAACGCGCGTGTCCCATCGATAATTTATTATCCCGAATGGCTATTTGAATACTTGGTGGTAATTTTAGTAAACGCATGTAATTCGTCACCGTCGAACGGTTCTTTCCTACACGAGCCCCTAAATCTTCTTGCTTTAAATCACATTCCTCCATTAATCGCTTGTAAGAAAGTGCAATTTCAATGGCATTTAAATTCTCCCGTTGGATGTTTTCAATTAAAGCCATCTCAATCATCTGCTGATCATCAGCCGTCCGAACATAGGCCGGGATGGTCTTTAAACCTGCTAGTTTAGACGCTTGATAACGACGTTCTCCGGAGATTAATTGGTATTTTTTGGCTGAAATCTTACGAACAGTGATAGGCTGAATGATACCTTGAACACGAATAGACTCTGCCAATTCTTGTAAAGCCTCTGGTGCAAAATACTCGCGAGGCTGAAATGGATTGGTTTCGATCAACTCTAACGCAATCTCATCCATCAAATTCATCCCTTCTAGACTTCCTGCAAAATCAGAAGGATGACGCGCTTGCAAGCCACCTCCATCAGAATCTTCTAATAAGGCACCTAAACCACGACCTAAACCCGTTCTTTTCTTTGCGTTTTCTTGCTTTGCACTCATATGTCTAGACTAGATAGTCACTAGTAAACCATTCTTGCGAATAATTTCTTTGGCTAAATTTAAATAACTAATTGCCCCTTTGCTGTCTGCATCATGTAAAATGGCTGGAACACCAAAGCTAGGCGATTCAGATAACCGAATATTACGTGGAATAATCGTCTCAAAAACCATATTCTTAAAGTGGGAATTCACTTCATTAACCACCTGATTCGATAAGCGCAAACGCAAATCATACATAGTCAACAATATACCTTCAATAACTAAAGCTGTATTTAAACGAGATTGTATAATCTTAATGGTATTCAATAATTTACCTAATCCCTCCAGCGCATAATATTCACACTGTACCGGAATAATAACCGAATCTGCAGCGGTAAGACTATTAATAGTAATTAATCCCAAAGAAGGGGAACAATCCATAATAATAAAATCATATTGATCTTTCACCACCTCAAGGGCTTCTTTCATCTTCCGTTCCCGGTTATTCAAATTGATCATTTCTATCTCTGCTCCCACTAAATCGATGTGCGAAGGAATGATGTCTAAAAAAGGAACTTCAGTGGGTAAAATACTATCCTGAACGCTGGAAAGACCTACCATACATTCGTAAATACTATTCTTCACTTCTTTCGGGTTAAACCCTAACCCAGAAGTGGAATTTGCCTGTGGATCCGCATCGATCAATAAGGTTTTGAACTCAAAAGCAGCTAAACTGGCAGCTAAATTAATAGCTGTCGTTGTTTTCCCTACTCCCCCTTTTTGATTTGCAATCGCGATTGTTTTGCCCATAGGATGTTAAACGAAATGAATTGACAATATTACAAAAAAGGTTTCACATCTATCTCGAAATTAAATTACATTCTTGTATCTTGTCATCAAAAATTAACCAAACCTATATGTCATCAAATAGTACTTCTCACCCTAAAGGACTTTATTTTCTATATTCCACAGAAATGTGGGAGCGTTTCAATTTTTATGGAATGCGCGCCATACTATCCCTCTTTTTAGTGAGCGCACTTTCCTTTAAACAAGACGAGGCAGCGATCTTATATGGGGGTTTCTTAGGACTCAGCTATTTAACTCCTATGCTGGGTGGATATATTTCAGATCGGTATATTGGTAATAGAAATAGTATCATCGGAGGTGGATTTGCGATGGCCATCGGACAATTGTTATTATTCAGCTCTGCAAGCTCCTTTACATTAGATGTTCCGTTAGCCACGAATTTAATGTGGGGCGGATTGTTGTTTTTGATCTTAGGCAACGGTTTCTTCAAACCGAATATTTCCTCGATGGTGGGTCAATTATACAAAAAAGGAGATAGTCGCCTTGATGCCGCCTTTACCATTTTTTATATGGGAATTAATACGGGAGCCATGCTAGGCATGCTCATTTGCCCTTGGTTAGGAGACGTAAAAGTAGATGGTGTTCGCGTTATAGAGGCATTCAAATGGGGTTTTTTAGCTGCTGGAGGAGCGATGTTAATCGGAAGTGTTTTATTCATTCTGTTAAAAAGCGTGTATTTGAAGGCACCAGATGGGAGCGAAATTGGCTTAGCTCCTACGTTTAGTGAAAACCAACAAGATGATGCTGAGACTGAAAAGGCAGAATTCTCCACTCAGTCCATTGTCATCTCGAGTGCATTATTTATAGGTTTGATTATTGGATTTCATTATTTATTCATCACTGAAGTGGCTAATCCCATCAAAGATTGGATTTATCCGGTCATTTATTCAGCGGGAATTAGCTTGGCGTTCTTGATATTGAGAGACAAAACTTTAACCAAAATTGAAAGGGATCGAATTTGGGTGATGTATTTTGTAGCCTTCTTTGTGATTTTCTTTTGGGCAGCTTATGAGCAAGCAGGTTCCTCCTTAACTTTTATTGCGGATCAACAGACGGATTTGAATTTCTTTGGAATCATGCTACCGCCTAGTTCAGTCCAAAATGCCAATTCCTTCTTCATCATCATTTTAGCTTTTCCTTTTTCTTGGTTTTGGATGCGTCTGGCCAAAAAAGGTATCGAACCTAATTCTCCTGGGAAGCAGGCCATCGGTCTGATGCTGTTAGCCATTGGTTACTTAATCATAGCATTAAAAGTAAAAGATTTAGGATCCGATAAACTGGGAGTGATTTGGTTATTCGTTATGTATTTATTTCATACCATGGGAGAATTGAGTCTATCGCCTATCGGATTATCCTTAGTATCTAAGTTAGCTCCTAAGCGATTCTCCTCCTTATTAATGGGTGTATGGTTCTTAGCGAATGCAGCGGGATATGCCTTATCTGGAACCTTAGGAGCTCTTTTGCCTCCAGCTACTGCGGTAGTAGGCCAAACTGTATTCCCCAGTTTCTTAGGCTTCGAGATCAAAAATCTCTATGATTTTTTCATTGTTTTTGTAATTATGGCTGGAATTGCCTCTGTAATTTTGTTTGGCCTAGCCAATGGTCCACTAAAACGAATGATGCACGGCATCCGATAATATGAATTCACACGATCATCATTTGCATGAACAACATTTAAAAAGCTCTGACTTCATTACGGACGTCGTTATCGGGATGTCTGATGGATTAACCGTTCCATTTGCTCTAGCCGCGGGACTTTCTGGAGCTGTCGCTTCTGCAAGCATCGTAACAACGGCTGGTGTGGCTGAAATCGTTGCAGGATCCATTGCCATGGGTTTAGGTGGTTTTTTAGCTGGCCAAACGGAACAAGAGCACTACGAGTCAGAACTAAGACGCGAATACGAGGAAGTAGAACGTGTTCCAGAAAGAGAGAAACAAGAGATAAGGGATGTATTCGAAGATTATGGTTTGAGCCCTGAGGCGCAAGAAATTGTCGTTGAATGTATCTCTAAAGACAAAGACAAGTGGGTTGACTTTATGATGCGTTTCGAATTAGGATTAGAACGACCTAACCCAAATCGTGCGAGGAATTCAGCCTTAACTATCGGCATTTCGTATATCATAGGAGGTTTTATTCCGCTCCTACCCTATTTCTATGTAGAAAAACCACAGGATGGATTAATCTATTCGGCCGAAGTCACCATTCTTGCCTTACTAGTATTTGGCTATTTTAAGAGTAAAGTGACTGGCCAAAATCCGATTATCGGATCATTAAAAGTAACCTCCATCGGTGCCGCAGCTGCAGCTGCCGCCTATTTCGTAGCTACCTTATTTCAATAGGCAGACACCGTATCATCACCACGGGAATCTGCGCCACCCTGTAGATTCCCATTAGGTAAGACTAAAATCCCTTCTACCAGGCCAATACCTGAAACCGGCGCAAAAGTATATCCTTTTGCTTTTAAACGACCTTGCTGCTCTTCTGAAAAACGGGTTGGTTCTGTTGTAATCTTTTCTGGAAGCCATTGGTGGTGAAAACGAGGATATTCTACCGCTTGCTGCATATTCATCCCCATTTCTAAGGTATTTAAGACCACTTGAAAGACGCTGGTAATAATAGTAGAGCCCCCTGGAGTGCCCACCACCATCTTTAATTTACCATTTTCCTCCACAATTGTAGGAGTCATGCTCGATAACATTCGCTTGTTTGGTTGAATCTCATTCGCCTTTGAACCAATTAAACCATAAAGGTTAGGTGCACCTGCTTTGGCAGAAAAGTCATCCATCTCATCATTTAATAAGAAACCAGACCCACCCACAAAAACCTTGGAGCCATACGAATTATTTAAGGTCGTAGTGATGGAAACAGCATTCCCTTCTCCATCTACAATACTATAATGCGTTGTTTCAGGACTCTCATAGCCCGGAAATGAACCTGCTTGGATATCAGCACTCTTCGTAGCCTGCGTAAAATTCATCGAAGCCATGCGAGAAGTGGTGTAAGACGGATCGATTAATTCAGTAACAGGAACTTTGACAAAATCAGGATCTCCAAGCCATTTACTGCGATCTGCATAAACCCGTCTCTCTGCTTCGACCATCACCTGAATGGTTGAATCGGATGTAGGACCCCATTTTTGCAGCGAATATGGAGCGACCATTTGCAATAATTGCGCAAGAGCAACTCCTCCGCTGCTTGGTGGCGGCATACCTATAATTTGGTAATTTTTATACTGACTTTTAACAGGAGTTCTCCAAACAGCTCGATAATTCTTCAAATCTTTTTTAGAGATCAAACCCTTCTGCGCTTTCATTTCATTAACAATGTTGTTTGCTGTTTGGCCTTTATAAAAACCATTAGCCTTCTTCTTTAAAATCAACTCCAAAGTATTTGCTAAATCTGCTTGCACTAATAAATCGCCGGCTTTCCATTCTTTCCCTTCTGCTGATAACAGGTAATTCTTACCCGGATTCTCTTTCAAAAATTCCGTTCTCTGTCGATTCAAGCCTCTTGCTTCCTTTTCAGTTAAGATCAATCCATTTCTAGCTAAATCAACTGCTGGCTGCAAAAGCTCATTCCAAGGTAATCGCCCTAATTTATCATGCATTTCTTGCATCCCTGCTACAGTGCCAGGAACTCCGACAGAAAATATACCTGTCATACTTTTACCTGGAATGATTTTACCATCCGCGTCTAAGTACATGTCTCTGCTAGCAGCAGCAGGCGCTTTCTCCCGGTAATCCAACGCCTTCGTATTTCCAGATTTATCGCGATAAACGAGAAACCCTCCTCCCCCAATGTTTCCAGCCGATGGATGGCAAACAGCTAAAGCAAAATTAACCGCAACTGCAGCATCTATGGCATTTCCCCCATTTTTCAAAATAGCCAAACCAATTTCAGAAGCGGCTGGATGGGTAGAAACCACCATACCCTTTTTTCCTTCAATTAAAGGCTTTTGAGTACTTTGGGCGAAAACGGGAAAAGATAGGAGAACGAGAAAGAAATACTTAGTCATTTTAATTTTATTTTGAAATGAAATGTCAAATTAATAGAATCCTATGATTTACTAACATTGCGATAATAAAAATATAATTTAACTTTGTGATTATTTAAAGATTTTTTCAATAAAACGTATACTAACAGTGGATATTTTCGAGAAGGTAGCAAATAACATGGGGCCGATCGGTGCACACGCCCATTATTCCCACCATTATTTTTCATTCCCAAAATTAACAGGAGAATTAGGCCCTAGAATGACTTTCATGGGCAAAGAAATGTTAAACTGGTCTCTTAATAACTATTTAGGGCTAGCAAATCATCCTGAAGTTAGAAAAGCAGACGCTGATGCCACTGCAAAATACGGTTTAGCTTACCCAATGGGCGCACGTATGATGTCTGGTAATACAGATGAGCACGAAGAATTCGAACGTCAATTAGCTGAGTTTGTCGGAAAAGAAGATGCATTCCTATTGAATTATGGCTACCAAGGAGTAATGTCTTTAGTAGAATGCATGGTAGATCATAAGGATGTTATCGTTTATGATGCAGAATCTCATGCCTGTTTAATCGATGGTATTCGACTACATAAGGCTAAAATGGGCCAATATTATAAGTTTAACCACAATGATATGGATTCATTGCGTAAAAACTTAGAACGCGCCACTAAAATCACAAACGAAACAGGTGGTGGTATATTAGTCATCACGGAAGGTGTTTTCGGTATGTCTGGAAAAGTAGGCTCTCTAGATAAGATCGTGGAAATGAAAAAAGATTTCAATTTCAGATTACTAGTAGATGATGCACACGGCTTTGGAACAATGGGAGATAATGGAAAAGGAGTAGGTGAATACTTAAATTGCACAGTTGGTATCGACTTATACTTCTCCACATTTGCAAAGTCCATGGCAGCCATTGGCGCTTTTGTTGCTGCTCCTAAGAATATCATTATGTATTTAAAGTACAATATGCGTTCTCAAACCTATGCAAAAGCATTACCTATGCCTTTTGTCATCGGTGGTATGAAGCGTTTAGAACTAATTAAAAAACACCCAGAATTAAGAGAAAAGTTATGGGAGAACGTTCGGGCACTTCAAAAAGGATTAAAAGATAAGGGATTTGATATTGGGGAAACTCAATCTCCGGTAACTCCGGTATTCTTACATGGTGATTATGATATCGCAGCAGTCACTAAATTAGTGCGTGACCTACGTGAAAACATGGGTATCTTCTGTAGTATCGTTGTATATCCGGTAGTTCCTAAGGGCCAAATCATGTTAAGAATCATTCCTACTTCATCACATACAATAGCCGATATTGAATATACTTGCGACTGTTTTGCCGAAGTACAGAAAAGATTGAAATCTGGGTACTACGCGCAGTAATTGATTGATTTAACGGTAATTTTAGTAGAAATTGTATTTTTTTGCATTTTTTTTCTGTTTTTTCTTGATATTAATTTGCACAGAACAAGTTTTTTACTAAATTTCGCTTATTAAAGCTCATTTAAGGGCATAAAGACAATCTAATATTATTTACACAACCTAAAAAACAAATTATCATGAGTAGATTTGCACAAGTAAAGGACTTAATTTTATCTTTAGAAGGAGATTTCGAAAAATTCTACGATAAAGGAAATCAAGCAGCTGGTACTCGCGTTAGAGGTGGTTTACAACAATTGAAGACTTTAGCACAAGAAATTCGTACTGAAGTTCAAAACAAGAAAAACTCAGGAAAATAATTTTTCCCCTCTTTGATAAAAAAAGCCCGATATACATCGGGCTTTTTTTATGTTAAAATAGTTCTGCATGCATGGCAGAGGCCATGCCATCCACCATGATCTTTCCTCTTTCTAATTCAAACACTTTAGTAGAAATTTCTGCGGTGTGCTTAGCAGGATTCGTGCTTACAATTTCGAACTTTGCCTTGTAAGTTAACCCTACATAAAGTGGGCGTTTAAATTCAGAGACCTGCTTTAAATAGACACTGCCTTCACCTGGAAATTCCATTCCCATCACGCGCGAAAAAACACTCGCAATTAAGGCTCCATGAATAATAGGTTTTTTAAATGGAGTCGTTGCTGCATAAGCTTCATCCCAATGCAGAGGATTAAAATCGCCTGATATTTTACAGAAATCATTTACTTGCTCTTGTGTGAATGAGAATTCGATCTCATACGAGTTTCCAACTTCTAACATAGATTGATCATTTTTTGTAAAATTAAACCAAAATTTGATTCTATTTTTGTGCAAATTTAAATTAAACCCATGATTCACTTTATTCTAAACCCGAACGCAGGAACTAATTCTTTGCAAAAAAGGGAACGAATAGTAAAGACTTTACAGGCTATCCCTCATTCGAAGATATGGCAGACAGAGCGAATGAATCATGCGTCAGAATTAACTAGAAATGCACTGTTAGAGGGTGCTACAAAAGTTATTGCAATTGGAGGCGATGGTACCATAAATGAAGTTGCCTCTGCACTCTTACATACTTCGATACCCCTAGGAATTATTCCAATGGGATCAGGAAATGGCTTAGCACGACATTTAGCTATTCCACTAGAATTCAATAAAGCACTTGAAAAAGCGTTATGTGGAACATTAATAACGATTGATTCAGGTAAATGGAATGATCGCACTTTTTTTTGTACGGCAGGAATCGGTTTTGATGCATTTGTTGCTGAACATTTTGCCAAAAGAGCAAAAAGAGGCTTTCTTAATTACATCTATTCCACGCTAGTTTCACTTGGAAAATACCAACCCATTCATATCCAAGAAATAGGCCCAGTATTTTCGCTCACAGTAGCGAATGCAAACCAATTTGGGAACAATGCCTTTATTTCACCTGAATCAGACTTACAAGATGGCCTTTTAGAGATTATACAGGTTAATCCAGGCTCTTTTTGGTCCATCGCAAATCTTGGAATAAGTCTATTTCGAAAAAAGCTGCCTTATCATCCGCTAGTCAAGATTTCCACTGTAAAAGCTCTTCACATTGAACTAAATAAAGGCATCCCATTTCACTTAGATGGTGAAAGTTTTACACTCGAAAAGAATACGATTGATCTATCGATTCTACCCGCATCCCTTGTAGTGGTAAAATAATTTTCTTATACTTTTTCAAGTAAAAGAATGATTTAAGCACACTTAATTTGAACAATTTTTAGAACCAAATTTTTAGGCCTTTTTTTTCGAAAAAAAACTGGATTTATTTTTGTTTTCAAATTTGGAACGACATCTTATTTTACTATTTTTGTCTCCCCGCTTAAGAAAAAACTAACCGTTTTCTTAGTTTAGAACCAGTAGCAACTTTTTAAATTATTTACAAGGCAAATTCCCTAAAAATTTGTCCTGAGAAGTGTTCGACCAATATAATTAATGCAAATCGAAGTAAGAGATTTATGGAACCAGTGCTTGAATATCATCAAAAATGATATATCAGAACAAAGTTTCGCAACTTGGTTTGCTCCCATTATCCCTCTTAAATTCCAGAATAACACCTTATTGATTCAAGTGCCTTCACAGTTCTTCTACGAATGGCTAGAAGAGAAACATGTTTCGGACTTAAGGAAGGCAATTGACTTGACGATTGGACGTCAAGGAATGTTAGAGTATTCAATCGTTATCGATAAAGGAGATCGTAAGAATCCACCGATTACTTTTAATCTCCCACCCACGAATCAGGGTCAAACTAATACAGATAAAGGAAGTAACTTTCCTAATCCAGCGAAGAGTCCATTTGAGCTAAAAAACTTAGATTCCTTAGAATTAGATTCTTATTTAATTCCAAAATATACCTTTGATAAATTTATCGAGGGAGATTGCAATCGCTTAGGACGTGCAGCTGGTATGGCAGTAGCCAATAAGCCCGGTTTGACAGCCTTTAATCCATTAATGATTTATGGTGGTGTAGGTTTAGGGAAAACCCACTTAATCCAAGCCATTGGAAATCAGATTAAAGATTCTTTTCCAGATAAATTTGTCTTGTACGTTTCAACTGAGAAGTTCACAAACCAATTTGTGAATGCCATAAGGAATAATTCTATCGAGGCCTTTACTAATTTCTACTTACAAGTAGATGTGTTAATTATTGATGATGTTCAATTCTTATCAGGTAAAGAAAAGACACAGGAGACTTTCTTTAACATCTTTAATCATTTACACCAATCAGGAAAACAAATCATACTTTCATCTGACCGTGCTCCTAGAGACCTGGCAGGTATGGAAGATCGATTATTATCTAGATTCAAATGGGGTTTAACGGCTGATTTGCAGCAACCTGATTTTGAGACCAGAATTGCGATTATTCAAAAGAAATTGCAAGAAGACGGCATACAAATTGACTTTGATGTTTTAGAATACCTAGCTCATTCGATTCAAACTAACGTACGTGAATTAGAAGGAGTAATCATCTCCTTAATGGCACAAGCTTCATTAACTCGTAAAGAGATCGATTTAGAATTAGCTAAGTCTACTTTAAAGAGCATTGTTAATGAACAAGAAAAAGAATTAAGCGTAGAGAGTATCCTAGATGTAGTTACGAATCATTTTGATGTGGATCTTGATACTTTAAGAGGTAAATGCCGCAAAAAGGAAAATGTATTCCCACGCCAAATTGCCATGTACATGTTGAAAGAGTTAACTAATCTGCCTTTAAAGTCGATTGGATATCATTTCGGAGGTAGAGATCACAGTACTGTCATTCATGCTGTCCAAGCTGTTTCCGAAGCAATGGAAACCGATAAAGGGGTAGAAAAGACCATTCGAAATTTATTTACCCGATTTAATCTCAAAGGAGTTCAATCATAAAAAAAGCGACTAATCTACATTAGCCGCTTTTTTTATCACGTTAGGTTTTTTCTTATTCAGCTACCGCATCTTTGTCAATCAGCGCGCTGTCATCCACCTTCACTTTATCTTTAATCTTTGCTTCCAACTCTTCCATTAATTCTGGGTTATCCTTGATTAAGTCTTTCACGGCATCGCGACCTTGACCTAAACGATTGCCATTATAAGAGAACCAAGAGCCTGATTTATCAATCACTTCTAAATCTACTCCTAAATCAAGGATTTCCCCAGCTTTAGAAATTCCTTCCCCGTACATGATATCAAATTCCACCACTTTAAACGGAGGTGCTAATTTGTTCTTCACCACTTTCACACGCGTTCTATTTCCGGTAATCGAATCCGCACTTTCTTTAATTTGACCCGCACGACGAATGTCTAAGCGAACAGATGCATAGAATTTCAAGGCATTACCACCCGTTGTCGTCTCAGGAGAACCAAACATCACACCGATCTTATCACGTAACTGGTTAATAAATACGCAACAACAGCCTGTCTTATTAATCGTACCAGTCAATTTACGTAAAGCTTGCGACATCAAACGAGCTTGAAGACCCATTTTAGAATCTCCCATCTCCCCTTCAATCTCCGCTTTAGGAACTAAAGCAGCCACTGAGTCAATTACAATGATATCAATCGCACCTGAGGAAATTAAATGTTCAGCAATTTCTAACGCTTGCTCACCATTATCAGGTTGAGATATTAACAGGTTTTCACAATCAATACCTAATTTCTCTGCATATGAACGATCAAAAGCATGTTCCGCATCTACAAATGCTGCTAAACCACCTGCTTTCTGAGCCTCAGCGATCATGTGCAAGGTTAACGTCGTTTTACCTGAAGATTCTGGACCATAGATCTCTACGACACGTCCTCTAGGTACACCGCCAATGCCTAAGGCTAAGTCTAATCCTAAGGAGCCTGTTGAAATAACAGGAACATCCATCACTTTACTATCGGATAAACGCATGACGGTTCCTTTACCGTATGCTTTATCTAATTTCTCTAACGTAGTTTGTAAAGCTTTTAACTTTTCAGCCGCCAGGCCTTGCGCATCACTAGCTTGTTTCGCCATTTTCGTTTTTTATCTAAAAATTTAAGGGGCAATCGACTATATTTGTTTTATCGTTTGGCCTATACAAAAATAGAAAATTGCCTCTAATTTTTTATACAAACAATTGATAATAAATTATGCTTTGGCATGAAAAATCAGACTCTTGTTATTTTTCTATTCTTGTGTTCTTTCTGGAGCCTTTCTGCTCAGGAAAATAATGCCCTAATAGCAGGAGAAAATCTAAAATACAGAATACACTTAGGGTTTATTAATGCAGCCGAGGCTACCATAAAAAGTAGCCCTACAATTACTAAAATGGGAGACCGAACCGTTCGAAAAGTAGAAATAGAGGGTGAAACAACAGGAGTACTTGAATTATTTAGTCCTTTAAGAGACTATTGGTCTGCACAGATCGATACAGAGACCATGCTCCCTTTGAAAACTGAAATGCGCAAACGAGAAGGGCGCTACCGAAAGGAAGAAACTGTTCTATATCAAATGGATAAAGGTTTTGCTAAAATCACCTCCCCACAAAATAAACCCGTCAACAGCACGATAGCAGGGTCTAAAGACCTATTAGATCTAATTTCGGCCTATTATTTTTTACGCAGCAAACCCGTTTCAGACAAGAAACCAGGTTCCCGATGGTCAGCACAAGTTTTAGTAGATAGTAAAATTTACGAATTGGTCTTAGTCGTTCGATCTAAGGAAACTATCAACACAGAGGCTGGTAAAAAAGCAAGCATCAAAACGAATATTCTATTACCTAAAAATGACATGTTCAAAGAGGAAGATGCTATCCGACTTTGGATAAGTGATGACGAGTATCAGGTTCCCTTAAAAATACAGGTCAACTTGAAGATCGGATTTTTAACGATCGACTTAATTGATTACAGCATACAAGGGAGGAAAATCTATTTTCCTAAAGCTTCTTTGTATGCAGCTAATACTCTAACACGGGCAAATTCGTGATTGACAATAGGTGCTGGATAAGTCAATTCTTGTAGTTCAGGCACCCATTTATTAATATAGGCCAAAGAGTGATCGAATTTTTGTGTTTGCAATGTCGGATTGAATACACGGAAATAGGGAGCTGCATCACAGCCAGATCCGGCTGCCCATTGCCAGCCTCCATTATTCGCTGAAAAATCGAAATCTAAAAGTTTAGCCGCAAAATAGGCTTCTCCCCAGCGCCAATCAATCAATAAGTGCTTGACTAGAAAACTAGCTACCACCATACGTACCCGATTGTGCATAAATCCAGTGGCATTCAATTCCCGCATCCCTGCATCCACAATCGGATATCCAGTCTTTCCTTCGCACCAAGCCTTGAATTCCTCCTCATTATTACGCCACTTCATACGATCATATTCTTTTCTAAAAGAATGCCCCTCTCCTACATGTGGAAAATGATGCACGATATTGAAATAAAAATCACGCCAAATCAACTCATTTAACCACACCTCCGACTTACCAACAGCTTGGCGAACTAAAGAGCGAATCGAAATGGTACCGAATCGAAGATGCACCGAGAGTCTTGATGTACCTGGTTTGGCCGGAAAATCACGGTCCTGAGCATAGGCTTTAATTAATTCATCTTGCACCACAGCTGAAGGAAAGTCTAGGCCAGATGGCTGAAATCCAATATCTGATAAAGTAGGAAGTGTAAAAATCTCGGAAACATAATGGGTACTATCAGCGGAGGGAAAATTAGGTAAAGCGCTCTCGGCCAATAAAGCCTTCCACTTACGAGAATAGGGGGTAAAAACAGTGTAAGGTGTACCTGCACCGGACAAAACTTCGTCCTTCTCAAAGACAACCTGATCCTTAAAAGTTCTGAATTCTACACCCTTTTTCTTAGCTAAATCGCTGACAGCTGCGTCGCGATCTAAGCCATAGCGCTCATAATCGTGGTTTGCATAAATGCGAATGACATCCCATTCTGATAACAACTCTTTGAATATATCGATGGGATTACCCTTTTTGACACATAGATGACCACCAATAGCCTTATTAATGCGCGAAATAGATTGATGAATAAACTCCACCCGACCGTCCATTGTAGAAGGAAGGCGATCCAGAATGTTCGTATCAAAAATAAAGAGAGGAAGAACAAGCTCTGCAGCGGATAAAGCTTGGAATAATCCATGATTGTCCTCTATCCTCAAATCGCGCCTAAACCAAAATATGGAAACTTTTTTCATCCTCTATGTATCTTAAAGGGGTAAACTACACAGATTCTAGATTGTTTCAAAAATTTACCTTGACAAGCCCCCCTTCAATATGGTATATTCGTAAATTATAAAAATTCAACCCCTCTGAGAATGAAATTATCTGAATTCAGATTTGATTTACCCCAAAACTTAATTGCCCTTAACCCTACCGAGAATCGCGAAGATGCGCGTATGATGGTGGTTAATCGTAAGAACAAGACAATTGAACATAAGAAATTCACTGATATCATTGACTATTTTGGCGAAGGCGATGTCTTGGTTACGAATAATACTAAGGTTTTTCCTGCACGTCTTTATGGTAACAAGGAAAAAACAGGTGCTCAAATCGAGGTATTTTTATTAAGAGAATTAAATAGAGAACACCGTCTTTGGGACGTATTAGTAGATCCAGCACGTAAAATTCGTGTGGGGAATAAATTGTATTTTGGTGATTCTGACCTAGTAGCAGAGGTTATCGACAATACAACCTCTCGTGGACGCACCATTCGTTTTCTTTATGATGGAGATCACGATGCCTTGATGCAAACGATACACGAATTAGGAGAAACACCACTTCCAGATGAGATTCGTTTCAAAAGAGCAGCGACAGAAGATGATCGCGAGCGTTTCCAAACCATTTATGCAGAGCACGTTGGTGCTGTGGCAGCTCCTACCGCTGGATTACACTTCTCTAAGATAATCATGAAGCGCATGGAATTAAATGGCGCTCAGTTCACTCCTATCACTTTACACGTAGGGTTAGGTACTTTCCGCCAGGTCGATGTAGAGGATTTGACTAAACACAAAACAGATTCTGAGCACTTTATAATCAATGAGTCAACTTGTGGTTATGTGAATGAGGCAATCGATAATAAAAAACAAGTTTTAGCCGTTGGAACGACTGTAATGAAGGCTTTGGAATCATCCGTTTCAGCGAGTGGGCACTTAAAACCAATTAATAGCTGGACAGATAAATTCATCTTCCCTCCATACGAATTTAAAATCCCTACCGCTTTATTAACGAATTTCCACCTACCTGAGTCGATTTTATTAATGATGGCGTCGGCATTTGGTGGTCATGAGCTGATAACAGAAGCCTACAAACAAGCGATAAAGGAGAAATACCGTTTCTTCTCGTATGGTGATGTGATGTTAATTATCTAATCGAATAAATCGGGTTTGCTTTGAAAAAATATGCCATTATTGTCGCAGGGGGCTCCGGCCAGCGTATGCAAAGTACGGTCCCTAAGCAATTTTTGCTTTTGCAGGGCAAACCCATTTTATATCATACACTCAAGGCATTTTATGAGGCAGATGCTTCTACTGAATTATTAATCGTGTTGCCAGCGGATCAATTCAATACCTGGGAATCACTGATTTCAAATCTGCCCACTATACCACATCGATTAGTAGCTGGAGGGAATTCTAGATTCCAAAGTAGCCAAAATGCGATTCAGACCTTGACAGAGGACGGATTAGTGGCCATTCACGATGGAGTAAGACCCTTGATTGAGCCCACATTGATTTCTACTAGTTTCCATGAAGCTGCTCAGAATGGAAATGCAGTACTAGCGGTAGCTTCGAAAGATTCGGTTCGTTTTTATTCCGCTGAAAAAGAACGTTTCGAGCACTTAAATAGAGAGACAATACGTTTGATACAAACACCCCAAATCTTCTCTGTGAAAGATCTAAAAGAAGCATTTAAACAGGAATATTCGCATGATTTCACGGATGATGCGCGAGTGGTAGAAGCTTTAGGCATACACATAAACCTAGTAGAAGGATCTTATAAAAATATCAAAATCACTACACCAGAGGATTTGTTATTAGCGGAGGTCTTACTGAAATAATCTATGAAAAACGCTTGGAATTGGATTGGTAAAAGTATCCTTCACTATAAATTTCCATTATTGGGATTTATATTGGTGTTAACGATTGGCCTGGGGTTTAAAGCAAGCCAAATCCAACTCAGCTACGAACTCGCCAAGATTCTTCCTGTCTCCGATGAGCGCTTTCAACTCTACGAAGGATTTAAAAAGAAATACGGCGAGGATGGGGCGGTAATGGTGATTGCAGTTGAAAATTCCCAAATTTTTAGTCCCGCTGAGTTTGAAGCTTGGCGGGATTTAAGTACAGCAATAAAAACCCAACCAGGGATCAAAAACGTTCTTTCATTAGCCACTTTACCAGAATTGTATATCGATTCGACGGAAAAGAAATTTAAAACGCGTTTACTTCTTGATTCTACTCAAGTACTAAATGCGGAGAATTTACTTCTTTTTAAGTCCCGATTAGATCAATTACCCATCTATAAAAACTTCCTATATACCGAGGATTTAAAGACGCACCTCTTGCTAATTACTCTCGACCAAAAAGTCATCAATGACAAAGGGAGAATCACTTTAGTTAAAAAAATAAAGACTTTAGGGGAACAATACCAATCTAAAATGAAGCATACGGTTCATATGACGGGTATGCCATTTATTAGAACAGAATACACTTCCCAAGTAACGAAAGAATTGAGCCTCTTTTTAGGCTTGGCCATCTTAGTTACTTCCCTGATCTTATTATTTTTCTTCCGTTCCTTTCAGGTGGTATTCTTTGCGAATATTGTCGTGCTAGTAGGCATAGTTGCCTCTTTAGCCACCATCGTCTTCTTCGGCTTCAAGATTACTTTGTTATCTGGATTAATTCCACCGCTCATTGTGGTTATCGGGATTCCTAATGTGATTTTCCTATTAAATAAATACCACGAGACGTATTTGGCAGGCAAATCGAAGGAAGAATCCCTCATTGAAAGTGCGTCGAAAGTGGGTCGTACCTTGTTTTTAGCAAACTTAACTACATCTATTGGTTTTGGAGTATTTGCCTTTACTGGTTCTGCTTTGTTAGTCGAGTTTGGGATTGTAGCTGCCTTGAATGTGATGATCACCTTCTTCGTTTCGCTCGTTTTGATACCGATATTCTTTAGCTTCTTAACACCTCCAAAACAGAAAGATTTAGCACACTTTGAGTCGGTAAGAGTAAATAAATTCTTGAATCGAGTGGACATCTGGGTACTTCATCACCGGAGGTTTATTTATGGTTTCATTTCAATCGTGTTAGTGATTTCCTTTTATGGCTTGAGTAAAATTCAAGCAGTGGGATATATCGTTGATGATCTTCCACGGGACAATGCGATCTATACGGACCTTAAGTTTGTAGAAGATCGATTTAAAGGGGTGATGCCATTTGAAGTAAATATCGATGCATTTGAGAAAGGAAGAGCATTGACGCCAGAGCTTTTGGCCAAAATAAAAAGAACAGAGAAGTTGATAGCTAAATACCCTGAATTCACGCAAGGTCTTTCCATCTTAACCGCTACCAAATACCTATACCAGGTGTATCGTGGTGGGGATCCAAAGTATTTCACCTTGCCAGGGATCGACGAACTAGCTAAACTAAAGGACTTCCAATCAAGCCTTGATGGCAAAAACAATAATCTATTTGCTGGATTCATTGATAAAGACAAACGTTTCACACGTATTAGTTTCCAAATGCAGGATGCAGGAACCGTTCGAACGAAACAATTATTCGACGAAATTCAGCCTAAAATTGATAGCATTTTTAGAACCGATATTGAATCGGGAGAATTGTTAACAAAAGGAGATAAGAGAGGTTATCAGGCTGATGTGACAGGCAATTCTGTCATCTATGCTTTCCAAACGGAATACTTGCAAGTCAACCTAATCGAGAGTACGATTACGGCTATCATCTTGATTTGTATTTTGATGGCACTCCTATTCCGTTCCTGGAAAATGGTATTAATCTCTACCCTACCTAGCTTAATTCCATTGATTATAACGGCTGGATTGATGGGCTATTTTGGCATTGCCTTAAAGCCTAGTACCATATTAATCTTCTCCATCGCCTTCGGAATTTCTAGTGATGGGACCATCTATTTCTTAACTCGTTATAAGGAGGAATGGGCTAAAAACAATCAAAATGTGCAGAAAGCAGTACAAACAACCATTCTAAAAACGGGGGTTTCTATGTTCTACACAGCGATGATTCTGTTTTTTGGCTTCTTTATCTTTACGGCATCTACTTTCAAAGGAACACAAGCACTAGGGATATTAGTTTCAGTTACCTTGTTGATGGCGATGATTTGCAACCTAATCCTATTACCAGCTTTCTTATTAGGTCTTAATAAAAAGGAAATTGCCACCATTTTAGAAGAAGATTTGTAAATGACAGCAAGAAAACCGTCTCTTTACACTTTATCCTTCTTTTTACTTTGTCTGAGTAACTTTCTGTTTTCTGCTAGCTTCTCGATGATCATTCCGGAGTTACCAGATTATTTAGCGAGTCTCGGGGGTAAAGAATACATCGGGTACACGATTGCTTTATTCACACTTGCGGCAGGTTTTTCACGTCCCTTTTCCGGTAAACTGACTGACCATGTCGGCCGAATTCCCATTATGGCTTTTGGATCCCTTGTTTGCTTCATATGTGGAGGACTTTATCCTTTAATGCACACCGTTCAAGGATTTTTATTTCTACGGTTCATTCACGGGATGTCTACAGGGACTAAACCCACTGCAACGGCTGCTTATGTGGCGGATATAATTCCAGAAGACCGCAGAGGGGAAGCACAAGGCAGCTTGGGTATCTTTACCGCTACAGGAATGTCCATTGGACCCGCCATAGGAAGTTTCTTTGCCTCTCATTATGGGTTAGACCAAATGTTTTACATCTCTTCCATTTTTGCACTTGCCTCCATTGTGATTCTGAGCCGAATGAAGGAGACCTTGCCTAAGGCGATGAAATCTCGTTTCAGTCTCTCCCTATTTCGCATTGGGTGGAAAGATGTGTTTGAACCTAAAGTCATTCCTGTTTTTTGGGTAATGCTATTCGTCTCCTTTTCTGCCGGCGCCATGATCACCTTAATCCCAGATACGTCTAAGGTCGTTGGATGGTCCAATAAGGGCTTATATTTTACAATTTATACCGTATCCTCTATTGTGATCCGCTTCTTTTTCTCCAAAGCTTCGGACCAGTACGGACGAATTCCTGTGCTGATTTTTGGCTGTTTTATGCTAAGTGTTTCCATGTTTTTATTGGTGTTTTCCGCGAATTCCTATTTGTTTATCGCCTCTGCCATTATTTATGGAATTGCCTGGGGATTCAATACACCTACCTTAGCCGCCTGGACTAATGACTTAGGAGACAAAAACCACATGGGTAGAGCGATGGCCACGATGTATATTGCTTTAGAAGCAGGAATAGGTATAGGTGCTTATGTCTCCGGTGAAATTTACCAAGGGGTCGCCTGTCAGATTCCTATTCCATTTTTATTAGCAGCCTTATTATCTTTGTTAGCGTTTATATTATTGTGGACGAAAAAACGAAATTGGACGTATGGAATTTAGTGAATACCTATCCCAAAAAAACATCTGCTCTGCCTCTTTTTCTGCGGCAGAACCTGACCTATTTAAAACTTGGTCTGACGCCTATAATCTTTTGCATCCAGCCAGTTTCACCGAACAAAATAAGTTCATCATCAATAAAATAAGAAGAAAATATACCTTGAAAAAGGAGTAATCTTGAGCAATTACTGTCTTTATATTAGTAAATAACCGGAAAAACATTGCACTATTTAAATAATTGATTCAGTCAATTATTTGAAATGTACTAAATCCGGAAATTTGTAAAAATTAATAACAAAGACAATGCCAGAAAGCAATTTACAAACCCTCTTCCCTGTTGCTGGGGAAATCCCTAAAGAATACGATCTTACGCAACCTATTGAACAAAAAGAATATTTGGTCAATGGCGAGATGCGTCAATGGAAAGGCAAGACGCAAGACGTTTGGTCTCCTATCTACGTGAAAACAGACAAAGGTTTCGAGCAAAAACGTATTGGCTCCTATCCTATCACGGATGCTGCAGATGCGATGGAAGTTTTGTATGCTGGTGTTAAGGCTTATTCAAATGGCCGTGGCGAATGGCCATCTATGACAGTTGCTCAACGAATCGAATGTGTAGAGAAATTCACGCAGAAAATGATTCAAAAGCGTGACGAAGTAGTCAAATTATTGATGTGGGAAATTGGTAAATCTCTAGGCGACTCACAAAAAGAATTTGACCGTACCGTTCAATACATTTACGATACTATCGGGGCTTTGAAAGATATCGACCGCAACTCTTCTACATTCTTAATTGAAGAAGGAATTATCGGTCAAGTGAGACGTTCTCCACTAGGCGTTGTACTTTGTATGGGACCATTCAACTACCCCTTGAATGAAACCTTTACAACGCTTATCCCAGCCTTAATTATGGGCAATATCGTTTTATTCAAACCACCGAAACACGGTACATTATTACACTACCCTTTACTTGAGGCATTTAAAGATTCTTTCCCTGCAGGTGTTATTAATACACTTTATGGTCGTGGAAACTCCATCATTCCTCAATTAATGGAATCTGGTAAAATCGATGTATTGACTTTAATAGGTTCTTCTAAAGTAGCGGATAAGTTAAAGAAAATGCACCCGAAAGTGAATCGTTTACGCGCTATTTTAGGCTTAGATGCAAAGAATGCTGCGATTGTAACAGAAAGTGCAGACTTAGATTCAGCAATCAATGAATGTTTATTAGGATCTCTCTCATTTAATGGACAGCGTTGTACTGCTATTAAGATTATTTTTGTTCACAAATCTTTAGCAGATAAGTTCAACGAAGGCTTAGCAAAGAAAATTGAAGCGCTTAAATTAGGCATGATGTGGGAACCAGGTGTTCAAATTACTCCACTTCCAGAACCGAACAAGCCAGCTTATTTAACTGAATTGATCGAAGACGCCAAGCTACACGGTGCTAAAGTGATGAACGAACATGGCGGAGAGAATTTCAAATCCATCTTCTTCCCGGCTTTATTATATCCTGTAACTAGCAAGATGAAAGTGTGGCATGAAGAACAATTTGGACCTGTGGTCCCTGTGGTTCCATTCGAAAGCTTAGATGAGCCCATCGACTATATCCACGAGTCGTCTCACGGACAGCAAGTGGCGATTTTTGGTACAGATGTAAACCAAATCTCTGAATTAATTGATGCAACGGTGAATCAAGTTTCACGTGTGAACATCAATGCACAATGCCAGCGTGGACCGGATTCGTTCCCATTCACCGGCCGTAAGGATTCTGCTGAAGGTACTCTTTCAGTTACAGCTGCATTACGCTCCTTCTCTATTCGTACGGTGGTGGCGACAAAAGCGACTCAATCGAATAAAGATATCGTCAATTCGATTGTAGAGAACCAACAATCGAACTTCTTATCGACTCGATTTATTTTGTAGGTTGATATTAATTCATAAAAAAAAGGCCAGCGCTTTCGTGCTGGCCTTTTTTATTGTCCCTATTAAAGAGCGGCTCTTTGCGCTTTCACCGTAGGGTCAGTAATGAACTCATCATAGGTCATTAACTTATCTAATTGGCCCATAGCACCGATTTCAATGACACGATTTGCCACTGTATCTGTTAATTGGTGATCATGGCAAGTGAAAAGCATCGTTCCTGGGAACTCAATCATCCCATTATTCAAGGCGGTGATGGATTCTAAGTCCAAGTGATTCGTAGGCTCGTCAAATAAGAGCACGTTCGCACCAGACAACATCATGCGAGAGAACATACAACGTTGTTTTTCCCCCCCAGAGATAACAGTACATTTTTTCAAAGCCTCATCTCCTGAGAATAACATTCGGCCTAAGAAGCCACGGATGAAGCTTTCATCTTTCTCTACGGAGTATTGACGTAACCAATCCACCAGATTCATTGAATCATCTTGGAAATATTTGGCATTATCATTAGGCAAATACGTCTGAGTCGTGGTTACTCCCCAATTGAATTCCCCTGTGAAATTCGAGTTCTCTCCTGCCAAAATGTCTAACAAGGCGGTGATCGCCAAAGAATCCTTTGCTAAAAGTGCTACTTTATCCCCTTTATTAATAGTAAAGGAAATATTAGTGAATAAAGGAGTTCCATCGTCAGTTTTCGCCGAAAGGTTGACAACACTTAACAATTGATCACCTGCTTCGCGCTCTGGCTTGAAATTAATGAAAGGATATTTACGAGAAGAGGGCTTGATATCATCTACTTGTAATTTATCTAACATTTTTTGACGAGATGTCGCTTGTTTCGACTTCGCCACATTCGCTGAGAAACGGCGGATAAACTCTTCTAATTCTTTCCGTTTCTCATCCGTCTTTTTATTTTGATCCGTACGTTGACGTGCCGCTAATTGTGATGATTCATACCAGAATGTATAGGTACCACCGTATAATTGAATTTTGCCAAAATCTAAGTCAGCAATGTGCGTACACACATTATCTAAGAAGTGACGATCGTGAGAAACAACAATTACCGTATTCTTAAAGTTCATCAAATAGCCTTCCAACCATAAAATAGAATCAATATCCAAGTTATTCGTAGGCTCATCTAATAATAAAATATCTGGGTTACCAAATAATGCTTGAGCTAATAAAACCTTTACTTTATCCGATCCATTTAAATCCTTCAATAAGGTATAATGCAAATCTGCTGAAATACCTAGGCCTCCTAACAAAGAACCTGCTTCTGACTCTGCTTCCCATCCATTTAATTCAGCAAATTCTGCTTCTAAATCCGCTGCTTTATTACCATCTGCCTCTGTGAAGTCTTCTTTCAAGTAAATCGCATCCTTTTCTAACATGATGTCATACAGTCGCTTATTTCCCATAATTACCGTTTGCAACACCTGAACCTCTTCGTATTCAAAGTGATTTTGCTTCAAAATCGACATACGCTCACCTGGGTTCATCGAAACTGAACCGGTTTGAGATTCAATCTCACCAGATAAGATTTTTAAGAAGGTAGATTTACCTGCGCCATTAGCACCGATTAAACCATAACAGTTACCTTCAGTAAATTTGATATTAACTTCTTCGAAAAGGACTCTTTTCCCAAAACGTAGGGACACATTAGATACTTGCAACATAGGAGCTGGATTAAATAGGGTGCAAAATTACTAATTTTGGCATCGATTATCATATTTTTTTTGCAATTTCGAAACGAATTAGAGACTATGGAACCCACAAATTCGGCCAAAACCTTACATCTCCGACTAAACGCGGAGAATTTCCGGGAGCAATTACTCGCTCACCCGAAAAAGGATTCACGCATAATATCGGTTCAGATTGAAATCTCGAATGAGTTTTTTCTCTTAATTCCGAATTCGTATGATTCACCTACCTATCGTTTAGGTTTTCTGGAGAAAGCATTAGGCGAACATGCCTTGGTAGGTAAAGAAATTCATTCGCAAAACATATCGGAGGAGGGTGCTAATTTAGTTTTTTTAGTCCCTAGTGATTGGAAAGACTACATTTCTGCTCATTTTCCGTATGCAAAAATTACCTATACACACACCTTAGTTCATTGTTTACACCGAAACGACCAGCAATTAAACCTATTTATTCAGGGGAACTTAGCTTTCGCGAGCTTGTACCTAGGGAATAAATTGCAAATAGCTAATGTGTTTCCTTTCGAATCCCCTATCGAATTAGCCTTTTATTTACAATCTATTCGAGACGCATTCTCCTTAAATTGGTCCTTATTCCCACCAATGTTAGCGGCGGGATCTGAGGAAATCTCTGAAGCAGAACTCTATCAAATTCCCTATGTCCAATCCTAAAAAAGCATTTTTTCCCGGTTCATTCGATCCTTTTACGAAAGGTCATGAGGATATTGTATTAAGAGCTTTGGCTTTATTTGATGAGGTCATCATTGGAATAGGCCAAAACTCATCCAAATCTCGCTATTTTCCTTTAGAAAAAATGGAGGAATACATACGTAAGACTTTTGATGGAAAACCCGTTAGTGTAGTAACCTACCAAAATTTAACCGCCAATGTCGCTCATGAATATGAGGCTAAATTTATTATTAGGGGTTTACGTAATACGACGGACTTCGAGTATGAAAACTCCATCTCACAAGTGAATAGACACATTCACAATGAACTAGAGACGGTATTTTTAATTACCTCTCCACATTTAGCACCCATCAGTTCTACCATTATCCGTGATTTACATCGCTACGGAAGTCCAGTGGACCAATACTTGCCCTATACGTTAGACTAATTTCTTATATTTCTCGATGACGTATCGAATAGAAGAATAGGTATTGGTTAAAGCTTGTGTTTGCTTTTTCTCATTCATCCATTCCACTTTCTCAATGCCCTCCTCTGTTTGAGGAATAAGTGTACCCGTAAAGTGTGTTTTCATGGCATACCAACGCGTTTTTTTCAACACCAGCTTATTCTTATGGGTATAGGTATGGTAAGTTGTACAAATTTTATTTCCTAATTCAGCCTTTACGTTACATTCCTCCTCTACCTCTCTTACAGCTGCCGTTTCAAATTTTTCGTTCTTTTCTAGTTTGCCTTTAGGCAAATCCCATTTACCCAAGCGATACATCCACAAAATATCCAATTTTTGATTGACCACCACTCCTCCGGCGGCTTCTACCAACTGATATAGCTTAAAAATCTTTTGTTTGAAAAGCTTACGATCTTCTACGATGAGATATAATGCATGAAAATGAATACCCGATTTAGCATGCAAATTCATCAGTATTTTCTCCAACTGATCCGTACTGGCGTTGATGATACAAGTATGACCGCTAAAATTCTCCACTTTAAGGGGAGATAGTCGAGCGTCCAATACTAAATCAAAATCCTCTTTCGATGGCATTTCTCCCAACTCCTTCTTCTTCACTATTCTGATCGGTCGATCATCAATAAAAATTACCATCTTTTCAATTTTGTGTGGCAAAATTAGAATTAAATAGTGAAAGATAAACTGAATAAATTATTTTTGTAAATATAAATTTAGAAACGACCCACATGCAAAATTTGACAATTCCTCAAGAAGTTGCCCAACACCTTTTAAAGATCCAAGCGATTCAATTACGACCGGATCAACCGTTTACTTGGGCTTCAGGCTGGAATTCTCCTATTTATTGCGATAACCGCGTTTCTTTATCTTTTCCTGAGGTACGTACCTACATCAAAAATTGCCTTTCTGCTGCAGTTAAAGCCTATTTTCCACAGGTGGACATCATTGCCGGAGTGGCAACTGCTGGTATTGCCCAAGGAGCATTAGTAGCCGATTTTTTAGACTTACCGTTTTGTTATGTACGTCCTGAGCCTAAAAAACACGGGATGGGAAATCAAATCGAAGGTAAAGTAGAAAAAGGACAAAAAGTAGTTCTCATTGAGGACCTAATATCTACAGGCGGAAGCTCTTTAAAAGCAGCAGAAGCATTGAAAGAGGCCGGTGTCGAAGTATTAGGCATGGTGGCCATCTTTACCTATGGATTCGAACTTGCTGATGAAAATTTTAAAAATGCAAACATCCCATTGTATACCTTGAGTAATTACAATGCCTTAATTGAAGAAGCTGTTCAATTGGATTATGTAACAGAAACCCAATTAATGACCTTACAAGACTGGAGAGTTTCTCCCAGCACTTGGAGAAAATAATTAGGACAACATATATCCATCGCCATCCGTCGATTGTATCATCCCTTTTAATTCTAAATTCAACAGAATAAGAGCTAACTCATCCTGTGGAATTTCAGAACGCTGTAGAAGAAAGTTCGAGGAAAGTTGACCTTCTCTATGTAAAAGAGAAATGATGGTCGTTTCATTCAAAGTGAAAAGTTTTTGGATTAACTCGGGGTGTAAAGCCAGCCTATCTTTTGCTTGTTCCCAATTTAATTCCTGCATAAAGTCATCCCAGGAAGTATAAATCGTGGCTTTAAGATTGCGAATTAACAAATTACATCCCTTAGAAAAAGGTCTATTTAAACTACCAGGAACAGCAAAAACGGTTCTATTATAATTAAGCGCATAATCTGCCGTAATAAGTGCCCCACCTTTTTCTGCCGCTTCTATTATTACCGTCGCATCCGAAAGTCCTGCAATTATTCTATTTCTTACAGGGAAATAATATGAGGCAGGCGGAATGTGGGGGGCATATTCCGAAAGTAAGGCTCCAGTACCTAAAATTTGATCGATATACATTGCATTCTCGTGGGGATATATATGTCGAAATCCTCCAGCTAAAACGGCTATCGTAGGAACATCAAACTTTAGGCAAGCTTTATGTAAGGCAATATCAATTCCTCGTGCAAATCCACTTACGAGTATGACATCATCTTTAATCGAAGATTGAACGAGCTCCTCAGTTACCTTTTTACCCACATCACTCGCATGACGCGTTCCCACCACGGCCACGATCCGATGGGCATTTAGATCCGCTTGTCCTTTTTTAAAAAGTATTAAAGGGGCATCATATAGCTCTTTAATTCGCTGGGGATAAGCAGGATCTTCAAAATAAAGAATTTGAATCTGATCTTCTTCACAAATTTGTACCGTTTGTTCTGCTTCTCGTAAAGCTTCTGCAGCATAGGGTTGATAAGAAGCTAATCTGAAGATGTCAGATAAATAGGGATACAAGGAGGCTAACTCTTTGCTTTTAACGGGCCCTACTTTAGGGAGATAAGTTAATGCGATTTGGTATACAATTAAAGGATAAGTGGTTTTCATCGGAGTAATTTTCCGAAACCTACGCTTATTCCATGTCTAAATCAGCCTTCATCCCTTGTAAAAAATCACGAATATCAGTTAGTTGATTAATGATGTTTTGATGTGGATTTTTTTCCTTGCCTTTGAAATTTAATGCCTGCTTCGCACCTTCAATCGTTAAGCCTCTCTCGTCGATCAAACTAACCAAGACCTTGATTTTTTCAATGTCTACTGGGGTATATTTTCGAATACCAGAACCAGCACGTTTAGGCGATAAATGAGGGAATTGAGTCTCCCAATAGCGAATCTTGGAGGTATTCACCTTGAAAATAGCTGCTACCTCCGAAATTGAATAATATTGCTTGCTTAATTCCATCAATAATTTTAAACCCAAAATGGGCTTCTTCAAAAAATAGACTTAATTTTGTTTTCCATTTTACAGGTCCTAAGTAAAACTACGAAGGTTCCTTTCATTTTACAATAAAAACGCATGACCTCTTCTGAGATACGTCAACAATTTTTGGATTTCTTTCAATCAAAAGGCCACTTAATTGTTCCTTCAGCTCCTTTGGTGGCAAAAAATGACCCTACCCTATTGTTCAATAATTCGGGGATGGCGCAATTCAAAGACTTCTTTTTAGGAAACGGAACGCCGCCCTCGAAAAGAATCGCAGATACGCAAAAATGCCTTCGCGTTTCAGGAAAGCATAATGACCTAGAAGATGTAGGATTTGACACCTACCACCATACGATGTTTGAGATGTTAGGGAACTGGTCTTTTGGCGATTATTTCAAAAAAGAAGCCTTAACCTGGTCTTGGGAGTTATTAACAGAGGTATTTAAATTACCGAAGGACCGCATCTATGTATCGGTTTTCGAGGGAGATAAGAAAGATGGCGTGCCCTTTGATCAAGAGGCATTCGATATTTGGAAAGCGATTGTGGGCGAGGATCGCATTATTTATGGTAATAAAAAGGATAATTTCTGGGAAATGGGTGAAACGGGGCCATGTGGTCCATGTTCTGAAATTCACATTGACTTAAGAAATCAAGACGAAGTAGATTCAATTCCAGGCAAAAGCTTAGTGAATGCCGATCATCCACAAGTAGTAGAGATTTGGAATAACGTATTTATGCAGTTTGAGCGAATGGCAGATGGTTCTTTGGTACCACTTCCTAACAAGCACGTAGATACGGGAATGGGCTTTGAGCGTCTTTGTATGGCGATTCAAGGAAAGCAATCGAACTACGATACCGATGTTTTCCAGGGCACGATTCAATACATCGCTGCGAAAAGTGGTAAAAAATATGGAGAGGAGAAATGGGCAGATATCGCGATGCGCGTTATATCAGACCACATTCGTGCCATTGCATTTTGTATTGCCGATGGCCAGTTGCCTTCTAACAACAAAGCAGGTTATGTGATTCGTCGTATTTTACGTCGCGCGGTGCGTTACGGCTATACCTATTTGGACTTCAAAGAGCCTTTCTTACACTTATTAATACCTGGATTAGCGCAGCAATTCAAAGGGGTATTCGATGAATTAATCTCCCAAGAAGCCTTCGTAGCTAAAGTAATTTACGAAGAGGAAGTTTCCTTCTTACGTACTTTATCCTCTGGATTAGTGCGTTTAGATAAGTTAATGGAGGATTGCTCAGGCAAAGTCTTATCCGGAGATGATGTGTTTGAATTAAATGATACCTATGGTTTTCCAGTAGATTTAACGGCTCTCATTGCTCGTGAGAAAGGTTTGGATATCGATGAGCCAGGATTTAATGCAGCGTTGAAGGCACAAAAAGAGCGTTCGCGCAAGGATGCAGGTGCGAGTGCTGAAGATTGGGTTATCGTGAACGAGGGTGATGAAGTAAGTTTCATCGGTTATGATTCGAATGAGACAGATACGCAAGTTTTAAAATACCAAAAGATCCAAAATAAGGCAGGAGTTCAATACAAAGTGGTTTTAGAAACGACTCCTTTCTATGCAGAATCCGGTGGACAAGTGGGTGATACTGGTGTTTTAGTATTCGGTAAATCAGGTATTTCTCTTGCAGTTATAGATACGAAGAAGGAGAATGATTTGATCGTTCATATCCTATCAGATGCACGTATTGAGACATTAGCTGGCGAACCAGTAAAGGCAAGCATTGCTACCTTACGTCGCCGTGCGATTACACATCACCACAGTTCTACTCACTTAATGCAAGCGGCTTTACAGGAAGTATTAGGTAAGCACGTGGCGCAGAAAGGTAGTTTAGTGAACGAAGATTTATTGCGTTTTGACTTCTCACACTTCCAAAAAGTAACAGACGAAGAGATCAAAAAAATCGAGCAGATTGTGAATGCCAAAATCGCAGAGAACATTCCTTTGTTAGAAGAACGTAACGTTCCGATTGCAGAAGCGAAAGACAAAGGGGCGATGGCCTTATTTGGCGAAAAATACGGCGATTTTGTACGTGTGATCACTTTCGACAAGAACTTCTCGGTTGAACTTTGTGGAGGAACACACGTTCCATCCACAGGTGAAATCGGCTTATTCAAAATTACATCTGAGAGTTCTGTGGCTACTGGTGTTCGCAGAATCGAAGCCATCACTTCACAAAAGGCGTATGAATTATTAAGCGAACAAGAAGCTTTATTGAGTGAAATCAACGACTTGTTGAAAGCGCCGAAAGATCTTGTTAGAGCGGTCGCAAACTTAATTGAGAGCAACTCAGCGCTTCAAAAAACAGTCGCAGCCTACCAGCAAAAAGAAGTTTCTGGACTGAAAAATAGCTTATTGAAAGAAATCGTTACTGGTTCTGTTCATTCTATTATGAAGCAAGTTTCTGCTCCTACCGCAGATGCATTGAAGAATTTAGCCTTTGATTTACAAGAGAATCAAGATAATTTGTTCGTGCTTTTAGCGGCGGAAATTGAGGGCAAAGCTAGTTTAGCGATCTCCATCTCAAAAAATCTAGTTGAAAGCAAAGGGTTAGACGCCGGCAAAATCATTCGTGAATTAGCGAAAGAGGTGCAAGGTGGCGGAGGTGGACAACCTTTCTTAGCTACAGCAGGAGGTCAAAATCCAGCAGGTATTACTAAATTATTGAGTTTAGCGCCGTCCTATATCGCCTAGATTCGAATGAATTGAAAGAGGTATGTCGACGGATAAAAGTCCCAGCTTTTTATTGCACCAAAAGTTCCCTTTTGAACCGACACCCTCTCAGGCGTCTTTGTTTCAAAAACTAAGCACTTTTGTGCTCAATAAAGACGAATGGGCTGCTCTAACCTTCATCATTAAAGGGTATGCTGGAACGGGAAAGACAACGGTGATTTCCACCTTGATTAAGATCTTACCTGCTTTTGGATATAAAACCCAACTGATGGCTCCGACGGGCCGTGCCGCAAAAGTAATGGCTAATTACGCCAAAAAGAAAGCGAGCACCATTCACAAAAAGATCTATCGACAGGTTAGTAATCCACATTCAGGTGCTCTAAGTTTTCAACGCATGAATAATTATGCCACGAATACGGTCTTTATTGTGGATGAGGCCTCTATGATTACAGATGAATCGGATTTTGGGACAAATAGCCTGTTAACCGATTTAATCGAATACGTATTTACGAATCCAGAAAATGGACATACAGGTAACAAATTAATCTTCGTTGGAGATACAGCCCAATTGCCTCCGGTAGGCAAAAGCCTCTCTCCTGCCCTTTCAAGAGATTATATTTCTTCTGAATTCCACATGGAGGTGCTAGACCATGAGTTGGTAGATGTCATGCGTCAAGACCTGGACTCCGGAATTTTATACAATGCGACCGCTTTAAGGCAATTACTTTTAGCGAATTCAACAGCCATTCAATTCAATACCAAATCTTTCAAAGACATCTTCCGCATGACGGGAGAAAAAATGGAGGATGGGATGCATTATGCTTTTAAAAAGTTTGGGAAGGAAGAAACGATTTTACTAACCCGATCAAACAAAAGTGCGGTTCAACTAAATGAATTCGTTCGAAGAACGATACTGTATCAAGAAGATGAGATCTCCAGCGGCGATTTACTCATGATTGTACGCAATAATTACCATTGGTTGGACGAAGATTCCCCTGCAGGTTTTTTAGCGAATGGGGATTTTGTAGAGATTATGAAAATCAAACGGGAGGAAGAGATGCATGGACAGCGGTTCTTAGATGTTTCCTTGCGACTTTGCGATTATGAAGACCATCCACCCATTGAGGCAAAAATACTCTTAGAAACATTACATTCATCGGAATCCGCTTTAGGAAAAGAAGCTAACAAGAAATTGTATGACTCTGTTTGCGAGGATTATGCCCACATTCCTAAGAAAAAAGAACGCACAGAAGCCATTCGAAAAGATCCCTATTTAAATGCCTTACAGGTGAAATTCGCCTATGCTTTAACGGTTCATAAGTCTCAGGGTGGACAATGGTCAGCCGTTTTTGTAGATCAAGGCTATTTAAAAGAAGAACAAATCGACCCAGAATACCTGCGATGGCTTTACACGGCAATTACCAGAGCCACACACGAGATATTCTTGGTCAATTTTCACGAACGGTTTTTCCCTTTATAAATTAAAGGTAGCCGCAACACCCGGATGGAATAATTTTCCATCATAGATCGTTAATCCTTTATTTAAGGCTTCATTTTGAATGCACGCCTCTGTCCAACCTTGGTTAGCTAATAGATGAACGTAAGGTAATGTCGCCTGAGTTAAGGCCATGGTAGAAGTCTGAGGAACCGCTCCTGGCATATTAGCCACGCAATAGTGAACAATTCCATCAATTTCATAAATAGGATTCTCGTGTGTGGTAGGTTTACATGTTTCGATACATCCTCCTTGATCCACCGCCACATCCACTAAAACAGTACCCGGAGCCATTTTCTTAAGGTCATCTCGTTTAATTAAATGAGGAGCTTTGGCCCCGTGTAATAAAACAGCACCTACTACCAAATCAACGGTTGGTAATGCTTCTTGAATTGCATAAGAAGTAGAAAACTGGGTGGCCACATTAGCAGGCATTACTTCATCCAAATAGCGCAAGCGAGCCAAATTCGTATCCATTATCGTCACATTCGATCCCAAACCAGCTGCCATTTTCGCAGCTTGCATACCTACTACACCTCCACCAAGTACTAATACATTTGCTGGTTTCACGCCTGGAACGCCACCTAAAAGCTTTCCTTTTCCACCTTGTGGTTTTCCTAAATAAAAAGCACCCACTTGAATCGCCATTCTACCGGCCACTTCTGACATCGGAGTTAATAGAGGCAGACTTCGATCCGCTAATTCCACTGTTTCATAGGCAATACAAACAGCTCCAGAACTTAACATCGCAGAGGTTAATTCACGAGAGGCTGCAAAATGGAAATAAGTAAATAGTATTTGATTCTTTTTAATGAGTGGAAATTCGGAGGCCAAAGGTTCTTTCACCTTCACAATCATGTCCGCAATTTCATACACTTCTGCGGCTGTTGCTAAAATTTGAGCACCAGAGGCAACATATTGCGCATCCGATAAACCAGAGCCTTCACCGGCGCTAGCTTGTACATATACTTGATGTCCATTGGCCGTTAAACCTTGAACACCTGCCGGAGTTAAGCCTACCCGAAACTCCTGAATTTTAATTTCTTTGGGGACACCTATGATCATGACGTTTGGTTTTAAAAAGAAAGGCCACCGAAAAAAATCCGCTGGCCTTTACCTTTGATGAAGTATAATACAGTACAAATATAGATTATGAACTAAAATATTTTGCTTAATTCAAATAAATAAGTAATTATTTCTTTAATTTGATCAAATAGCAGAAAATAATTACACAACTACTCTTTAACAGGGTTGAAAACCGAAAACTTTATGGCAAAAAGTACGCAACTAGATGAATTAGATCACAAGATCTTACGAATCATTCAAAATGATAGCCAAAAAACCCTTAAAGAAATATCCGAGCAAGTAAACTTGTCCTTGAGCCCTACACACGACCGTATAAAACGCATGGAGTCTGAGGGCTTTATTCAAGGGTATGCCGCACTTTTAAATAGAAAGAGATTAAACCTCGGACTTTTAGTGCACTGCCAGGTGACGTTGGAAAAACAAAACCGCAAGAACTTTCGTGAATTCGAAGCAGCCATCCTAAACTTCCCCGAGGTAACTTCGTGTCATTTGGTTTCTGGAAATTTTGACTACTATTTAAATGTGGTGAGTGCAGATGTAGAAAGTTACAATCAATTTTACCAACAAAAATTGGCGGTTTTACCCTCTGTTGCTCACATTAGCTCCCTATTTGTGATGGATGAAATAAAGCAAACTACTGCTTTGCCCGTGTAATTTTTGTATCTTTGTCTTTCTATTTGGGATCGACCGGTTTTGACAGCTTATGTAGTCCGGTTGTAAGCACGTCGGGAGTTGTAGGCATTTCCTGTTAAAAAAACCTTCGAATTATAGCTGGCAATACTTCGTATGCCATGGCTGCTTAGTCTGATAGACTAACCAATTGCCATCGTTCAGCCCTGTCCAAACTCTGCCGACGGGGGATTCTGAGCGTCGACATGCAGAGTCGCTGAATCCGATTTCTCTAACGGTTCAGTAGTATCCAGAGGATAAGTGTTAGGTAAGGTCTGATCTGAACCTATCTAACATCGAAAATGAATCAAATCTAAACGTGTAGAAAGCAGCAGTTCTCTAGGTTTGGACGAGGGTTCGAGTCCCTCCGATTCCACCATGATTCCTTAAATCAAGCATTCATATATTCGCAAGAAGATTTGAATGCTTTTTTTATTTACCCATTTCGTTTTCCTACAAATTATGGAATATATTTACGCAATTATAAATCCCACTTCATATGAAAATTGTATACTCCATTTGTTTCTTACTTATCTCCTTTTTGTCTTTTTCCCAAACTGATAGTACAGAAGTACTCGAAGATTATAGTAACTACGGTGAGCCGGAAGGAGTAAAAAGATATTGCACACAAAAAGTACTCAACCAAACACCCCAAAAAATCATCAGTATTGGGTATGAATACATGGGAGAGTTTCACATGCCAGGCATTCGAATTTCTGAGACATTGCCTACCTTGGAGGATAGGCATGTGAGCCAAGTAAATGTATTTAAAGCACAATTAAATATTCCCGTTGTCGCAACAAACAAAATTATTTGGCAACTAGGTGCAAATTATTGGGGATCTCAGTTTCAAGTGGAAAACCCAGGCAGTAATGCTTTTGCTAAACAATTAAATCAATCCTCCCTCATTAGTGCTGGTTTAAATACAACTGTTTTCAAACCACTAAATGAGACTAATTTTCTAATTTTTCAAGCAAGTGCAGATGTGAATGGCTTGTTTAATCCAGAAGCAAAAGTAACGTCAAATGCCCTAACCATTAGTGCAACAGCTATTTATGGATGGAAAAAATCAGAGAAAAATATGATTGGTACAGGTATCGCTAGATCCTATCGAGCTGGCAGGATGATGTATTTTCCAGTATTGTTTTGGAACAAAACGTTCAATGATAAATGGGGTATGGAATTATTACTTCCTGCTAAAGGATTTATCAGATATAATATCAACACCTCGAACATGATTCAGGCAGGGTTTGAATTAGAAGGAAACCAATTCTCTATGCCTATTCCTTCTACTCAACGAGATTTATTTTATGTCCAACGAGGGGAGTTAAAACCAAGAATCATGTGGGATAAGAAAATCACTGGATTTTTATGGTTCAGTGCACAAGTCGGATTGCGCTACAATTATAGATTTGACGTAATGAATAAATATGACGGCAAAGAAGATAATGAACGGTATTTTTCAAGCAAACTCGGAAATCCTCTCTACTTTAATTTTAGTTTAAACTTTGTTTCTCCATAATAAAATAGGCTCCATACGGAGCCTATTTTATTAACGTTATTTAGCCACTTGCCTAGTCCAAGTGTCTGTTCGTCCGATGATAGAAACCCCAATATAACCTCTCACTTCGAGTGAATTGGCATTTATCAATTTCATAGTAGAAGAATAGGTATTACCATTTTTAGGATCGTAAATATTACCTTCATCCCAAACATTTTCCTCTTTAGGTACAAATCCCCAAATATTAATCAATCCTAATACAGGCTTTGACTTTGCAGCAGGATCAGCGTTGTTCTTATCTAACTTAGCTTTTCCTGTTTCAGGATCAATCGGTTCTTTTAACCACACCACCCTGCCTTGGTATTTAGTACCATTTTTATAAATTTTGACCATCGCATTACCCTCACCTGTTTTCCAAACCCCTACAATGGCATCTGGATTATCGGACGATAATGAATTAAAGGAAACTAAAAACAACCCTGCAAAGAGGAAAAAAAGTGCTTTCTTAAATGTTCTGTTGATTTTCATGTTTGAATAAATTAAAAAATTGATTTTTGTGCGGCCATTTTCTCGATTTCAGCAACTGATCTAGGTGAACCTTTGGACATATTCACATTGCCATTCTCTGTAATCAAGATATCATCTTCGATACGGATACCAATGTTCCACCATTTCTTATCACATTTACTTCCTGCTGGTATGTAAATACCAGGCTCAACAGTGACAACAACACCTGGAGCTAAAATACGTGGTCCTAAATCATGTACATCTAAACCTAAATGATGCGAAGTTCCATGAGGGAAATAGGTACGCGCCTCTTTCTCATTTGCAGCAATCCCTAATTTGATTAAGCCTGCATTTACTACAGCACGAGAAGCCGCATCAATATCTGCAAAAGGAGCACCAGCCTTACAAGCCGCAATTCCTGCATCTTGAGCCGCTAAAACGATTTCATACAAGATTTTTTGTGCTTCCGTAAATTTACCATTTGCTGGAACGGTTCTCGTGACGTCAGCAGAATATCCATGGTATTCTGCCGCGCAATCACTCAATAATAAATCACCTTCTTTAATGGTCTTCAAATTAGTGATATAGTGTAAGACGCAGGCATTTTCAGCCGCTCCATTGATGCTATTATAGCCAGGATATTCTGAACCCTCTTTTTTGAAATGGTATTCCATAATTGCTTGAGCCTGGTATTCTTTCATGCCTGGTTTAACCGCACGCATCACGTCATTATGACCTAATACGCTGATAGAAGCAGCTTTTTGAATTAAAGCAATCTCTTCTGGCAACTTTATGCCACGTAAAGTCCTTAAGGTGTTCAAAGTAGATCTGGATGCCAAAGGCTTAGCGGTAGCCGTCACTAAACTATCCACCAGAGATGCCATGCGAGTTAATGGATCAGGTTTAGCTTGGTATTTAGCAAAGATTCCTTCCGTGCGGTATAAGGTATAAACGGAGTCAACGCTCGCTAAGGAAATAGACGAAGCATTAAATTGATCGTTAATGAATACGTTTTCCATTTTGCTCTTCGACTTGAAGCCATCTACTCCTAAAATTTTTCCCGTCCATAATTCCTTGAATGGATCACGGTTTTGGACAAAGATGAATTCCGTTCCCGTTTTACCTAACAGTGTAACGGGTTGTTTAAACAATAATAAAACAGCATTGGGTTCTTCTAATCCGGTCAAATAATAGAAGTTCTTGTTTTGAGCGTATTGAAACTCGGTGTCGTTGCTGCGTTGTCGAGTTTGAGAAGCGAAAAAGATTCCAACGCCTTTATCGGACATCTTTTCTTTAAAGGCGGCGCGACGACCCGCATGAAACGCTGGACTTAAATAATCCGTAGGATAATCTTGTGCGATCGCAGATTGAAACATCAGAGTAGCTATCAACCCGATGATGAAGTGTTTGATTTTCATTGAAAAATAGAATTTTGAAGTGGCAAGATAATAAAAAAGGCTCCAGATGGAGCCTTGGAATTAATTTTTTTGGCCAAAATACCGACTCAACCAAAATCCACACAAGCCCCATGCAATCACGGCATCGATTAATTGTGCGCGTAAATCGTATACTGGGTACCAAATATGTTCCGTGTAGGAAGTTTGACAGAAAGCGATGAAACCAATAACAACCGAAACTACTACAATGGTAGAACGGCGTGGAATCTTCAATTTTGAAATTATCCAAACCAACAAAAACACCATCAAAACGTCCACTGCAAAGCCACGGACCATATTCATCGTCATGTCCGTTTTGTAGGAGGGATAATAAATGACACGCGCCCATGGCTTACCTGCAATTGATTTTGTGAATCCTTCAAGCTCTTCCATAGACTGATTATGGCTCATGCGAGGCATAATATAGCCACCTGGTGCTAATTCTTGTTTGTTCAGGAAATGTAATATCGTGTCTTGCTTAGCTGAATACTGTTGAACTGGCTCGTGTAAATTAAGAGCCACATGAGACATCGTCTGCCAAATAAAAATAATCAGACCGCCCACTAAGGAACCAATAATGACTTTTTTCATCTTATTTTGATTTATTGAACGGCAAAAGTAGGAATAAAATCCTAAACCAACTAAAAAATATACTATTTAGCTTTTAGAATTTCTGATCCTGCCAATAAATAACAGCCTGCACCAAAATCCTCGAAATTAGGAACCGATGTTTTAGTGACAGGTTGGCCATCTTTAGGCTCTTTCCCAGTCCCTTGAACATAGGCCAGGAATCCATTCGGTTGAACACAAGAATCAATTGCTTTCCAACCTTTGTCAACTGATTTTTGGTATTTCGCGGCTGGCAATAAACCTTGGCGAATTCCCCATGCCATCCCATAGACAAATAGTGAGGTACCTGTTAATTCTGGACCTCCATAATTGGATTCATCCGTCAAACTGACATTATAAAATCCATCTTTGCGCTGTAGAGGCAATAAGGCCGCCGCCATATCTTGAAAATCTTTCACATATTCTGCCCTATGAGGTGCATTTTTTGGCATTAAATCTAACGTGCGCACTAACGCTGCAAAAACCCAGCCATTACCGCGAGACCAATAACAATTCGTTCCATTAGGTTCTTTGTAGGGTGGAATAAAGTCTTTATCACGCCACCACAAATACTCTTGCTGATTGTATAATTTAGCTTTAGTATCCGCATACAAATCATGCATTTTAGTAAAATAAGCATCATTCTTGAAGCGAACGCCTAAACGAGTAAACACGGGCATACTCATTTGAAGGCAATCGATCCAAGACCAATCATTCGACTTATCCGTCGCCACCATGTTATCAATATTTTCCTTAATGGGTTTGATTCGGGCTGAATCAGCTTTCAAGTCAAATAAGTCTAAATAGATTTGTCCGCAAGCCTGGTCATCCGCATTCCTAGTTTTCAATCCATTTCTTAGTGACCACTTATGAAATTCGCCCCAATCCTCCATGTATTTCAGATCTGATGCGCGAGGATCTAATTTATATAATTCAATTAATCCCTCATAAAAGACCGAACGAGTCCAAATATTCGATGGTCGCGTCCTATCCGGACTCACGATTACCTTCGTTACATCAGGCCAAACACCCTGAAAATAGGTTTTAGCCAAATGCATGTTTTGTAAAACTTGTGCACGATCCGGCTTTGCGGCGAAAACACTTAATGGCAATAGTAGAAAGAGTAATTTCTTCATTAGGCTAAATAAAAAATAGGGGTTAAATCGATTGAAACAGGAGAATGGTCTGGATTCGTCTCCATAATATCGGCCATGTAGGTCCACCATTTTTTCATCACATCTTGAGCCGGTAGGGAATCGAGAGTCGACAAATCTGGCGCTTCTAAATAGCCGTAAAGCGTGCGAGTACTTTCATCCAGGAAAATGGAATAGTTTTGGATGCCGACTTGATGAAGTAATTCGCCTAATTCCGGCCAAATTTCATCGTGTCTCTTCTTGTATTCTGCCGAATGCCCCGGCAACAAATACATTTTAAACGCCTTTCGCTGCATAAGAATTGATTTCTTATAGAAGGCGTGTAAGCGCTTATTTTACTCAGAAATTCGTTCCGTAAATGCCTGAAGTGCGGAATCATCAAAGCCTAAATGCGTCACAAAACGCACATAACTAGGCCCAAAAGGAGCGCAATAGATACCCTTTTCCTTTAATTCAGCCACTTTATTAACCGATGGAATTCCATCGTGTAATTCTAAAATAACGATGTTCGTCGAAACAGGTAAAATGGATTTAACCCAAGGAAGTTTCTCGCAAACGGAGGCAATTACGCGAGCACGTGCATGATCTTCTTTCAAACGATCCACTTGATGGTCTAGGGCATAAATACCGGCTGCGGCTAATAAACCGGCCTGTCTCCAGCCACCGCCTAAACGTTTTCTAACTCGCCGTGCTTTTTTAATGAAATCTTTTGAACCTAACAGCACCGAGCCAATGGGAGCTCCTAACCCTTTCGATAAGCAAACGGAAATCGTATCAAACCAGCCACCAAATTGAGCGGGCGTTTGACCAGTCTCTACAAGTGCATTAAAAATCCGAGCTCCATCTAAATGAAGAGGTATGGAAACGGAACGGCAAAAATCTGAAATTTCTTGCACAGCCTCAGAAGTATAGATGCTTCCTCCCCCTTTATTGACTGTATTCTCTAAACTAACTAATCGACTTTCACAGGCGTGGATATCGTCAGGAGAGATAGCCGCTTTTATTTGATGCACGTTTAAACGACCTAAATCGCCTTTCAATAATTTAACGGAAGCTCCCGCATTCGCCATGATACCGCCGCCTTCGTATAAATAGATATGGGATAGTTCATCGCAAATGACCTCTTGGCCTTTGGAAACATGAACCGAAATGGCAATTTGATTCGATTGAGTTCCTGAAACGCAGAAAAGCGCGGCCTCTTTGTTAAAAAGTCGAGCTACTTTTTCCTCCAAGGCATTCACCGTAGGGTCTTCTCCAAAAACATCATCTCCTAAAGGAGCGGAAAACATCGCCTCCCGCATTCCAGCTGTGGGCAAGGTAAAGGTGTCACTGCGTAATTCAATCTTCATCTTAAAATTGCTTTAGATAGGACAATTTAGCTAAAAAACTTTGTTGCTTCTGCTGGCTGCTATCCGTTCCTTGGTAATTCAAGGAGTTAAATACCAGATAAACATAGGATAAAGGCTGGTATTCCCAGGCTAGACGCATATTCACAGAATTCAAATTATCCGTGGTATTTTTTTGGTAAAAACCAATCAACTGTAATCGCGGATTGATGGCCATACGAGTTTCCAAAATCAATAAATTAACTTCTTTTGTCTCACGAGCCACACCCACGTCTTCAAACTTACTCCAATTCCATGTTAAACCTACATTCATGTGTGGGATGGGGGCCAAACGAAATTTAGAATCAATCATTTGTAATGTGCCGTTAAAAAAGCCGCCCCAACCGTATTCTGTAGATCCTGAATATTTTGCACTCGGGTCACTAGCTAACAAAAATCCCTGTCTAAAATACTTATAGGAACCAGGTTTAATTCGAATACCCACTGGATTAAAATAATCTTCCAAGTTCTGAACGCTCGCATCTATATAGCCACCAATGATTCCCCCATTTTGCAGATTAAACCACAGAGGCCCAGAGACCAATTTTTGTTCCACTATATTACCCGTCGTTAAACTATGGTAAATTTCCGTGTAAACTCCTGGTTGCCAAAATCGAACAAATTTAGGCAACCAATTGGCTCTAACATTAAAATCGATTCCTTGAGAATTTGAAATCACATTTTTTCTCGAAACAAATCCCATTGCCGGATTATATTGATCCGAAACTACCGTATGCGTCCAATATAAAGTCACCAAATTGTCTTTATATAGAAACTGACCATATTCTGCAAAACCTTGACTTTCACTCCGACTATCTTGTGTCATCGTCCCCATTCCACTAAAAGAGAACCTATCATTAAAACGGACAAAGGCATCAATTGCTCCGGTAGATTGAACAGAGGAAGGGGATGATTTAGTCGTAGCAATGACTCCTATCCTATTTTGTTTGCCAAAATTCTCAGAAACACGTCCTACAAAAAAATTCGTAAAGGGATCTCCATCACCCTCGCCTTGTCGCATATAGATACCACCGATATTTCGATTTTCCGATCGATACACAAAACGAGATCCGGCCGTTATGGCAATCGGGTTCACATTTGCATCCAATCCAATCGTTCGACTAAAGAAGGGTTGTATGTACATCGATCCACCCACTACCTCATTTATGGGAGCTAAACCAGCTGAAAAAAGGGAGGCATTCTCTAAAAAGAATTGACGTCTTTCAGGAAAAAAAACAGAGAACCGTGAAATATTATTTACTTGCCTATCCACGTCTGCCTGAGCGAAATCCGTATTAAACGTTAAATCCACTACCGAGGTAGGACTTATCGCCCATTTTATTTCACCCCCTGCCTTAAATTCTGAAGCTTGAGCATTTCCTATTTCCGTTCCCTCCGACTTATTGGAAACCTGTAATAAATAGGGAATAAATCGAATATTCGTGGAGGTAGGCGGTGGAGGAATAATCCCCGTTAATTTTCCGGCATAATCCATTCGCAATGGACTCATGGAACGCGGGTGAGGTGACCAAACCGTCAATTCATTACTCGATCGACGTACCCTAAAAAAATTAATCCCCCAATCTTGGGATTTGTTTTCTTCTGTTTTAGGATAGCGTAAAGTTTGCCAAGGAATCGCAAACTCAGCTACCCAGGAGGAATCTGACCGATGTGTTCTCACCCGGTACAATCCATCCCAGTCAATATCAAATTGTCGGTCATCAAAGGCAAGCAAATCCCTTTGAGCACCATACGCATTAGATTGTAATACAATCGCATTGCGTTTGTCATTAAATCCATCAATCGCAATTCCAAAAAGATCATTTTCAACGAACATATAATCCCGCTTCAAATTAGGAGCGCGGTAGCTATTTTTACCCAGACTATCTTTTGAGATAGCCGCCACATATAGGAATTGCTGATTATAAAGCAGTTTAACGGTTGAATTGAAGGATGCTTTTTGACCCTGATTGGGCTCAACTTGAAAATCTAAATTCACCGATGGTGCATTCGACCATTCCAATTCATCCAGATGGCCATCCGCTTTTAAGGAACGCTCAATCTTCAAGGGCTTAAATTCCTTTTGAGGTTCTAATGGTTTGAATACCTCTTGAGAAAAACTACAAAAGGAGATAAAGAGTAAGATATAACGCATTATTTTTTGATGAACGATAAATAGCAAACTCGGATAAAAATAGGTAAACCAATTAAAACCACAGGTGTGAATTGCATTCCTGACCAAATGAGACCGATTAAACACAAAACGCTGATAATCTGTAAGTACTTTTTCCATTTCAATGGGTTCTTTGCAAACCAAAACACCAATGGAAAATTAAATGGAAACAGCATCAACGAAGCAGGATTCCATGCCATCACTTCGTGATTTGTAGCTGTACCTAAGAAGAAAATGAACCAGGCTAACACTCCAATCACGGAGAAAAGAGCCACATCGGCTGCATACGGAAATTTCACTTTAAACGAAAAGAATCCCACCAGCAGTGACAAAATACTTAAAATCACATAGGGTCCTGTAAAATCAAAAGGTGCCACCACAGAGGCATCCGCTTCGAATAAAGTCACCGGATTAGCAGACAAACCTTTGGCAAGATTCGTAGCAGACGCTAAATTATCAGGCAAGTAACACGATTGAGAGGCAGTTGCCTTCACGTTTGAAGGGACGCCTAAGGCTAAATTCATACCCAAGGTCACCCAGGAATTAGGTGCTAAATAGTTGTTCATCCAATCGCGGTAAGATTTGCCTTCTAGGTTAGGAGCCTGCTTCCAAGCATATTTACCCGGAGCATTACGCTCGATCATATCCCGAATACGTGTGGAGCAATTATCATAGAAGAATTTGTAGGCATATTCTCTATTTTCTGGCAATAAGTTGTTTTCTAAAGCCTGAAAAATGGCATTTTTTTGAAGAGAATCGAGTTGCAGTTTTTGGGCAATCATCCCGCGTTTCTCGTACTGCGCATTGTATTCAAACTCATCCCGCATAGAATGGACAGAGATCGTATAGGGTAAGGTCCCCATCAAAAATTTTAGATAGAAATTCTCCGTTCTAAAATCAAAAGTCCCATAACTATAGGCGCGATCAATACCGTTCGAGGAATCATTTATCCAAAGTATAGTATGGCCAAAAGCGGAATGCAATTCTTTACCCGGGGCAACTGTCACTAAAACCACTTCAGCTTTTGAGCTCAATTGCGCCTTTGCAGCTAACGAAATCAACAAGAATAAAAGGATCTTTTTCATCTATTTTCCAGCAATAACAATCACAATTTCACCTCGCACTTTATCCGGGTGAGCCACGAAATAGGCTAAAACTTCCGTAGCTGTCCCTCGAACCATCTGCTCGTGTAGTTTACTTATTTCACGCCCAACCATCACTAAGCGATCAGCCGAGATAAATTCAACAATTTGCTCCAAAGCCTTTACTAAACGATGCGGAGATTCGTATAGAACGATGGTTCTTTCCTCTTCAGCTAATGCTTTCCAACGCGTTTGACGCCCTTTTTTGTGAGGCAAAAAACCCTCGTACACGAAACGATCCGTCGGAAAACCAGAATTAACTAGGGCTGGAACAAAGGCTGTTGCACCAGGTAAAGATTCTACTTCGATCCCATTGTCCACACAAGCCTTCACTAAAAGATACCCTGGATCAGAAATACCAGGCGTACCCGCATCGGAGATGAGGGCTAATGATTTGCCTTCCTTTAACATCTTTATCACACCCGGAACACCCATATGTTCGTTATGAGCATGATGAGAATATAAGGGTTTGGAGATATTAAGGTGCTTCAATAATTGCCCTGAATTACGCGTGTCTTCGGCTAATATACCATCCACCTCGCCAAGCACCCGAATGGCACGCAACGTGATATCTTCTAAATTCCCAATGGGAGTAGGTACGAGGTATAATTTCATTCCGAAATTTAATTAAATGACCTGAAACAAAAAAAAGCGAAACTTTCGTTTCGCTTTTCGCTCTGGTAGAGAGTGAGGGATTCGAACCCCCGGACCTGTAACAGTCAACAGTTTTCAAGACTGCCGCAATCGACCACTCTGCCAACTCTCTGTCTCCTTAAGAGATTGCAAAAGTAAGGCGTTTTTCCACATTTTGCAATACCTACCTCTAAAATTTTAGATAATATTCAAGATAAAATCTCTTTTGGCTTGAAAATCAAGCTCATCTGGAATCCAGTTAATAGCAATCCCAGCACGTTCCATTTTCCTAAAATAGGTCATTTGACGTTTGGCAAACTGATGAATTGCTGATTCAAGGCCTTTTTCAAATTCGTCACGCAAAATCAAGCCTTCCACAAAATTAACCATCCATTTATATTCTAAACCCATCCAACGCAATTCCTGGGGATGAACGCCATCGAATAAAAGTTGCTGTACCTCCGCAAGCATTCCCTCTTTCAGCCGGGCTTGAAATCGTTTCGATATCTTCTCTCTGCGTGAGTCGGTCGATGGATTTAGGCCAAAGACTGTATACTTAAATTGAATATCCAGTGGCTCTGACAAGAAATGAGGTACATGGGAGAATTGATAATTCGCTAACAAGGATTCGATATATAAACCGGTTCCACCACAAAGTATGGGCTGCTTACCACGGGCAAAAACGTCATTAATCGCATCAAAAGCAGCTTTTTGGAAGTGCGCTACGGAGAAGGTCTCTCCTATTTCGTGGCTATCGATGAGGTGATACGGAATGAATCCATATTCTTTTAAGTCTTTTCCGGTGCCTATGTCGAGGCGTCGGTAAATTTGGCGGGAGTCTGCTGAAATGATTTCCCCATCTAGCGCGCACGCTAGTTCCACGGCTAAAGCCGTTTTACCACTCGCCGTGGGGCCTAATAATACGATGAGCTTCTGATCAGTAGACATAACGTAATTTCAAATTTCCTTTATTCATTCGATCACCTAGCTGAATGGGTGCCGTCTCCCCTATTTTAGTAAATCCAACTGACAAAAAACCTTTGCCCGTATTCCATTCCTTGTCCACGTAGGTCATCACATTGTGGGTTTCAGGATGTAAATCTTTGTATGCCTGCAAGAATTTCGTCAAACCTCCTACCAGGCGAATGCTAGATAAAGTGGCAATTTCAGTGAGTTCACCAGATAAGCAGCCTTCTAAACCCGGCTCTTTCATTACCAATGATTTGCCAAAAACAGCCACTGCCAGTAAAGGATGACCCTCAAATACATAAGAACTTTCAATTCCACGAAAAACCCGATGCGGTGGAACGATGCAGCCAAAATAACTAGAGCCCTTTAAAAAGCCTTTCACGTGTTCTTTATCTAAAAATTCCCTTGCCGTCTCCGCATCTATTTGCACGATTCGGGTATCCCGGGCAAAAACGGATCGTAAAGACTTCACCCGTGCTAGCAATAGTTTTTCGATAGATGCACGACGCGACAACCATTGATCTTCCCAAATACAGATATCTCCCAGTTGACTTTCTCCTGGCATTGCATTTACCCGTACATTTGATGACTCATGATACCACAAGCCATCCGATGTCGATTGAAAACCGACAGAATTAAGAAATTGAGCGAGGGTATGTGGGAACTCTTTTGGCATAAAACGTGTAAATATACAGTAGAATTAGGCGCAAAAGCGCTTTACATCACAAACAAATAGAAAAAACTAAACGAATGGACTACAGATTTGAGGCGAGCAGAAAGGAAGTTTCCACCTTTACGAATCAAGAGATCAGAGATAATTTCTTAATCTCAACCATCTTTCAAGCCGATGAAATTAAATTAACCTACACCATTTATGATCGCATGATCATCGGTGGCGCGATGCCGGTATCAAAAACATTAAGTCTTCCGAACCCAGATAAATTAAAAGCTAATTTCTTCCTAGAAAGACGTGAATTAGGCATCATCAATGTGGGTGGAAAAGGTACGGTGACAGCAGATGGAGAGTCATTTACCATCGATAAATTAGGTGCTGTTTATGTAGGCCGTGGCGTGAAAGAGGTAAGTTTCAGTTCTTCTTCGAGTGAAAATCCTGCCCAATTCTATTTATTATCTTCCCCAGCACACGCAACTTATCCGAACGCAAAATTAGATCGCGAACAGGTAACAACCGTTGTTTTAGGAAGTTTAGAGACATCGAATCACCGCACTATTTATAAATACATTCACAATGAAGGCATTCAATCCTGTCAATTAGTGATGGGCTTGACAATTTTAGAACCGGGTTCTGTTTGGAATACCATGCCGGCACACGTACATGATCGCCGAATGGAAGCGTATTTATATTTTGATGTGACGCCAGGTCATGCTGTATTGCATTTGATGGGCGAAACGACGGAGACGAAGCACATTTGGGTACATAATCACCAAGCTGTTATTTCGCCACCGTGGTCGATTCACAGTGGATCGGGGACGAAGAACTATTCCTTTATCTGGGGAATGGCGGGTGAGAATAAGGATTATACGGATATGGATTTTGCCGAAATTTCTGATTTACGCTAATATGAAAAAACTGATTGTTCTTTTATTCGGGCTAAGTACCGCGGTGAGTGCCCAAAACTATTCCGAGCTAATGGCCAAGTCCATTATGCACACGCATCCAGATTCCATCACCGTGAAAGTGGGGAAGCCAGCGGGTTGGGATTATGAGCAAGGACTGGTATTGAAAGCTTTGGAACATGTGTACCAAAGAACGGGGGACGCCACCTATTTCAACTACATTAAAAAGAACATCGATAGTTTCGTCGATGCGAATGGAAATATTCGCACCTACCATTTCGACGAATTTAATTCGGATAACATCACCACAGGACGTATGCTCTTGTATCTGTACCAAGAATTAGGGGACGAGCGATACAAAAAAGCTGCTGATTTGTTGAGAAAGCAGATTTCGGCGCAACCGAGGGATGCGGACGGCGGATTTTGGCATAAAAAAAGATACCCGAACCAAATGTGGTTAGACGGACTTTACATGCTAGAGCCATTTTATGCTGAATACGGACAAATCACAAAACAAGATAACTGGGCTGATATCATCAAACAGTTCCAATTGATGTATAAAGGGGCAATTGACGCTAAAACAGGCCTTTTATTCCACGCCTACGATCAGGCCAAAGCGCAGCCTTGGGCGAATAAGACAAACGGACATTCCCCTAATTTTTGGGGTAGGTCTATGGGCTGGTATGTGATGGCTTTAGTGGATGTGTTAGATTACATGCCTAAGAATCATCCATCTAGAAGCATCTTAATTCAACAATTAAATCAATTATCTGCTGCCATCGCGAAGATCCAAGATCCTACTTCAGGCGTTTGGTATCAGCTACCGGGTTATCCAGGTAAAAAAGGTAACTATTTCGAAGCATCTGCGTCAAATATGTTCGTTTATGCCTTCGCGAAGGGTGTTAGAAAAGGGTATTTACCTGCTTCATTCCGCAAAAACGCAGAAAAAGGCTATGCAGGAATCCTGAAAGAATTCATCACAAAAGATGCAGCGGGTTACATTCATTTAGAAAAAACGGTCACTGTAGGCGGCTTAGGTGGAGTACCTTACCGCGATGGATCGTATGACTATTATTTGAGTGAGCCATTGCGAACAGATGATTTAAAGGGCGTGGGGCCATTTATTTTAGCCTCTTTAGAGATGGAAATTGCCAAAGAATTGCCGTTAGGCGCTGGCAAAAAAGTAGTCTTAGACTATTTCTTTAACCACGAGACAAAAAATGGCAATCGTTTCCACTATACCTGGGAAGATCGCAAGGACTCCGGTTTCAACCAATGGGGAATCCAATTCGAGCAATTAGGAACTAGCTTAGATACCTTGGGCATATCCCCTACGCGGGAGAACTTGAAAGGTGCATCGGTTTACATCATCGTGGATCCAGATAGCCACAAGGAAACAGCGAAACCTAATTTCATGACGGCTAAAGCGGCGGATGAAATCGAGGCCTGGGTAAAGGCAGGCGGTAATTTGATTCTATTAGCAAACGATACAACAAACTGTGAGATACCACAATTTAATATTTTGGCTAAACGTTTCGGCATCGAATTCGTCGCACCTAATTTAAATTTTGTTCAAGGTCGTAACTGGGAACAAGGTGCGGTGTTAATTCCGGCTGGTAACGAGATTTTTGACCCGATTAAAAAGGTCTATATCAAAGAGATTACAACGTTAAAATTAAGTGGAAACGCGAAGCCATTAGTGAATCACCTAGGTCATGTGGTGATGGCAACCGCTAAAGTAGGCAAAGGGAAAGTATTTGCGCTGGGTGATCCTTGGTTGTACACCGAATACACGAATAACCGTAGAACGCCACTTGAATACGAGAATTTCTTAGCCGCTAAAAAGCTAGCGATTTATATGCTGCGCTAGTTTGCGCGGAAAATGAAAGCCTGTCATCTTTTCTAAAGTTTCTAAAGAAACCGAATAAGTCTGCCAGTTTTTGTTCAAAACTCGTTCATTTGGAAATAATATACACCAGATTCTGTCTGGTGTATACACGACCTTCCAACAAAAGGCGGGTACGATTACACCTGAGCCGAGCCGACCTTTTGACCCTATTCCGCCGGAATAAATTAAGAGTTGCAAGCCTCTCTTGACTGCTAATTTGCGGCAATATTCCTCAAGCATCTTGTATGGCCCACGATTTAACTCAGGCGTCTGAGGTATCATATTAGACATGAGGAAAGTCTCTTCATTCAGGTATTGCGCGGCAGTTCTATCTTCAGAATTACATAAATGCCCTCTGTCATAACCAGAATGAGAATAATCCTTTTCATCCACGATCTTAAATCCACGTGGAAAAGACTCGTCTTGCATAAAACGATTCGATCGATCTACAGATCCTATATCACTGGATTTCAATGTCCACCCCACCCAATTCGCACGCCCTTCCACCCCATTATAGGACATTACATATCCTTTTTTTACGGAAAGATAGTTAGTCGTAGAAGCAGAAGAGGCGCCCGAAATATTGGGCACCCCTACGGATAAAAATAAACTTAAAATAAGGTTTAAAAGCATTATTTAGCTCTTTTTTCTAGATCAGCACGCGTAATGTTCATCGTACGGCCCATCATCTTCGAACCGCGATACGATACGATGCGCATCAATTCAGCGTCCTTGGGTACCGCTACTACACCTGATGCAACCGGATAATGGTTATCAGGATACGAATTATCGAAACTGTAGTGAATCTTTAATCCAGAGATTTCATTCTTTAATTCTACAAACAATTCTCCTTTCGCATTCTTTGTCACATTCACAATCGCCTCATACATAGAAGGTGCATATTTCTTATCTGCTACGTCAAAACGTGCCATATGATCTTCCACGCGTCCTATGAAATTATCCCAGTTTTTGTTTTCATTTGGAGACCACAAAGACTCAGAAATGGCTAAAGCTCTTGGATACATCATGTACTGCAAATGGCGGTAATTGAACAATTGCTCTGACCACAAATTCGCTTGTCCACCCTTGACTAATTTCGCATCCACACCATCCGGAACCGGATTAAAGGCATAAGAATCACTTAAGCGAACTGTTTTGTATACCGGCGGCTCGATTGCACGATCACCTTGCATTAAATCCACATACACCTGGTTATTAGGCGTCATGACCACTTCGTGACCTAATTTTGCCGCTTCCACTCCACCTGCGATGCCGCGCCAAGACATCACCGCTGTTGCCTTAGGCAATCCCCCGCCCTCTAAAATCTCATCCCAGCCTAACATGCGCTTACCTTTGGACGTAATAATCTTCTCTAAACGACGTACAAAATACGCCTGCACCTCTTGCGAATTTTTCAATCCCTCCCGAGCTCTTAAAGCCAAAATCTCCGGATTGTTGTCCCAGTAGTTTTTAGGGCACTCATCGCCTCCCATGTGGATGTATTCATACGGAAAAAGACTAGCCACCTCACCCATCACCTTATCTAAGAAAGTATATACTTTCTCATTTGCAGGACATAGCGTATTGTCTAATAATGCCTCTGGATGATCATGTGACCAATCGATGAATGGCTCACCAGAAATAACTTCATATTTATCAGCTCCTGGCGTACAAGAAAGTTCAGGATAAGACGCAATCGCCGCCATCGAGTGACCTGGAACATCCACCTCTGGAACGATATTCACGAAACGATCCTGTCCGTATTTTACCAATTCCTTGATATCTTCTTGGGTATAAAAACCGCCATAATTACGCGGTTCATCTGGTTCAGGCTTCGAAAAAGTAGTGAAACGACCCACTTTCTTCACATTAAAGGCTCCTTTCTTCGTCAAATTAGGATACGATTTAATCTCGATTCTCCAGCCTTCATCGTCTGTTAAATGGAAATGTAAAATGTTGTATTTGTATTCTACCATATCATCGATGAATTGCTTTACCTCTTCTTTCGTAAAGAAGTGACGCGAGACATCGAACATTTGGCCACGCCAAGCGAAGCGTGGGGTATCCGTAATTTGAGCAAATGGAATCGTCCAATTCACTCCTTTAGCGACCGTTTTAGATTCAATCTCTTTAGGTAATAACTGGACTAAGGTTTGGATTCCATAGAACAAACCCGCTGACTTATTCGCCTTGATCGTAACCCCTTTTGCATTTACCTGCAAATCATATCCCTCTGCACCTAATTTTGCATTGTTCACTAATTGCATCTGTATGAAAGCAGCTCCCGATGATTTAAGGGTAACCGCACGACCCGTTGCCTTTTTTAGTTTACTTACCAAAGTCGCATAGCCCACTTTTAATTGGGAATCAGACGGACCAGAAATAGAAATGGCAGCAGGTAGAATGAATTTGCCAGCCGGATAAACCGCCTGAGATGGAATCGGGATAATCGATGGAATTTGTGCAAGTGAAATACTGGTTACACTTAAAAAAAAGAGGGTGAAAATTTTCTTCATCAGATAGGTTTTTGATTCGTTTAAAGTTCCACCAAAATGCAGAATATTCCAAATCGTTTTTTATTTTTGCATACAAGCATTATATACAAAACACAAAACCATGAATGAAACTGCCACGCTTGCTGCTCAGCAAGTGGAACTCACACACGCTATTGACACTGTTTGGGTGGCCCTATGCGCCGCTCTTATTTTCCAGATGGAAGGAGGATTTGCTCTTTTAGAAGCAGGATTCGTCCGTTCTAAAAATGCCATCAGTATTATTGCCAAAGTGATGATCGACATCATCTTTGGCGGAGTTGCTTTCTATTTAGTCGGATTTGGAATTGCCTATGGCAAATCCAATGGCTACTGGGCTTTCGACACCGGAATAATGGACGGTGATCTAGGTCTAGGATTAACCATCTCAAATTCACTATTCTGGTTCATCCAAATGGGCTTTGCCGTAGCAGCTATCTCTATTGTTTCTGGCGGTGTGGCGGAAAGAATGAAAATGTGGGCCTATGCTGTTTATGTAGTCATCTTCAGCGCCGTTTTATATCCATTAGCAGCCAATTGGGTTTGGAACCCGAACGGTTGGTTAGCCCTTCGCGGATTTAACGACTTCGCAGGTTCAGCCGCCATTCACGCGATGGGCGGTTTTGCTGCCTTAGCTGGTGCGATCGTTTTAGGACCCCGCTTAGGAAAATACAACGAAGACGGAACGGCTAATGCCATCCCTGGTCATAATTTAACTTTATCGGCCGTAGGAGCTTTCATTCTTTGGTTCGGTTGGTTCGGGTTTAACCCAGGCTCCACTTTAGGAGCTGTAGGCAAATGGGATCTAATCGGATCCGTTGCCACTAATACCTTCTTAGCTTCAGCTGCAGGTGGAATGGCTACAATGTTATACACCTTCATGCGCTACAAAAAAGTGGATATCACTATGGTAATCAATGGTGTTTTAGCCGGTTTAGTGGCTATAACAGCTGGTTGCAACGTGGTTAGCCCTGATTCAGCTTTAATTATCGGTTTCATCGCGGGTACCATTGTGGATATCGCCGTGGTGGTTGTGGATAAAATGAAAGTAGATGATCCAGTGGGTGCCGTGGCGGTACATGGGGTGAACGGTTTCTTTGGAACGATTGCCGTGGGTCTATTCTCCCAAAAGAATGGTCTATTCATCACCGGCGAAAGCGAACAATTTATTACACAATTAATTGGAGTGTCAGTCATCAGTGTTTTCTCTTTTGTACTAACCTATGCCATCTTCATGACATTGAAAAAGACGATTGGAATTCGTTTAAGTCACAAAGCAGAATCGGCAGGTATTGATGCCGTTGAATTTGGGGTAGAAGCATACACAACTTTTGAATAATAGCTAAATAAACACGATATGAAAAAGGTAGAAGCCATTGTAAAACCATCGAAATTAAAAACTATTCAGAAAGGCTTGATCGATGCCGACATCCCTTGTATGACCGTAGTTCCCGTTCGTGGAGCCGGTTTACAGCAAGGATATTCAGAAATATACCGCGGTACGGAGAAGTCAATGATTTTATTGCCAAAGGTGATGATCATCTGCGTCGTTAGCGACGAAAACCTCGAAAAATGCATTGATGTCATCCTAGACAACGCCTCAGAAGGCAACGTGGGAGATGGCAAAATCTTCGTGTATGATGTGCAGGATGCGATCAGGATCCGGACGAGGACGAGGGGGATTGAAGCAATTCGTTAATAAAAAAAGGGCTTAGGCCCTTTTTTTATTAACGAATTGCAAAGAATAGAGCACAAAGCATAAAGAATAAAGATGGATTCGCCTACGGCGATGAATTCGTGAAGTATTAAACATACTATCAAAAAAGGGGTCGAAATTCGATCCCTTTTTTGATTCCATATTTATTCTTTGTGCTTTATGCTTTATGCTTTAAATAGTAGCTACCACGCGAAACCTCGTAAACATTTCCTCCGAATACCACCCAATCGTCCTCGTCTTCTTGATCATGGGCGCGTGTTCCTTACTTTTATAAGCAAAAGCATCCAGGTTTTCTGACGAGTCCCAAAGACTTAGTGTCGCTTGTTCGATGAGGGGAAGTTCGCCCACGCCTTTGGCAAACAATAAACCAGCCCGATTTTCTAGGTATTTACTCGCGTGGGAGACATAGAACCAGAAAATAGGGGATTTATACCACACAATACTAGCGCGCGTCATCACTAAAAGGGGGCCATTTCCGGGATCTTCAACGATCGAAAAAGGATTCGATCCATTCCACGTTCCATGGCCTTTGATGGCAACGGCATCATAGCCTCTCGTAGCAGATGAACGGGCGGAAAGACTAAGCCAACGTTCGTTCGTATCGAAAAAATGGTCAGAAGCTGCTTGATTATCAAAAACGCCTAAGAAAGCATAAGTGGAAAAATCAGGCCAAACAGAAAAACCGTTTCCTGCGCCTACACCTAAGTGTTTTGCGAAAGAAAGGCCGTCTGATTCCCATTTAAGGACGAATGAGCGACCCATTTCTGCGAAGGCGAAGCGCTTGTTTGAGAAGCCTTCAAAGGATAAAAACCGAATAGAAATAATTTGTTCGCTCATTTTGTCAAATTTAGTCGTTTATTTGAACAATTAAAGCGTTAGCTGGGTTTAAAAGACATGAATAAAAAGGGATTTTATTTTAAGGAGTTCGAGGAGAAAAGCATCTCCCCTTTTGATAAGCTTTTCGGGATTTTTAAGGAATTAATCACACATACGTCGGGAGATTTTGATGAGGCAATCGAGTGGTTGCGCGAATTAGATAAGGAATACGAGCTGACGGATGAAAATTACACGATTGAGGATTTCATTGAGGATTTAAAGGCCAAAGGTTATATACGCGAGGAAATCGATGAGAATGGAGGTTCTGGGATGGGGATTACGGCCAAAACAGAGCGAGCCATTCGCCAAACGGCGCTAGAGAATATTTTCGGAAACTTAAATAAAAGTGGATCTGGCAATCACAAGACTAAAGCATCTGGCCAAGGGGATGAAATGACGGGGGAATTTAGATCCTATCATTTTGGCGATAGTCTAGAGAAAATCTCCCTCACGGAGAGTCTAAAAAATGCCCAAATCAATAACGGTATAGGTGAATTCGAATTAACTGAGAATGATTTAGTCGTGGAAGACACGCAATACAAATCTCAGATGAGTACCGTGTTGATGATCGATATCAGCCACTCGATGATTCTGTATGGTGAGGATCGGATAACTCCAGCGAAGAAAGTGGCGATGGCTTTGGCAGAACTCATCACGACCCGCTACCCAAAAGATACCATCGACATTCTGGTCTTCGGAAACGATGCCTGGAGCATTTCGATAAAGGATATCCCCTATTTAAAAGTGGGGCCTTACCATACGAATACGGTGGCAGGACTGCAATTAGCGATGGATATTCTTCGTAGAAAGCGAAATACCAACAAACAGATTTTTATGATTACCGACGGAAAACCGAGCTGTGTTCGGGAAAAAGATGGTACGTATTACATGAATAGCAATGGCCTTGACCCTTATGTGACAGAGAAATGTTACACGCAGGCGGCGCAGGCACGTAAATTACACATTCCCATTACCACCTTTATGATTGCCAGGGATTCCTACCTGCAGCAATTTGTGGACAAATTTACCGAAGCAAACCAGGGAAAAGCCTTTTACACAGGCTTGAAGGGCTTAGGGGAAATGATTTTCCAAGATTACGAAACGAATAGAAAGAAAAGACTCAAATAAGATGATCCACAATTTAGGCGAATTAAAGGCCTCAGGCTACATAAGCAAATCGATTAAAGACGAATTAAGAGACAACTTGATTAAACACATGGAGGCGGGAACGACCGTTTTCGAGGGTGTTCACGGTTTTGAAAACTCCGTTATTCCAGAATTAGAGCGCGCAATCTTGTCTCGCCATAATATCAATTTATTGGGTTTACGCGGTCAGGCAAAAACACGTTTGGCTCGTTTAATGATCAATCTTTTAGACGAGTATATCCCCTACGTGGCTGGTTCGGAGATTAATGATGATCCTTTAGCTCCTATTTCTAGATTCGCTATCGATTTAATCGCTGCTCAAGGAGATGCGACACCGATTGCGTGGTTGCACCGTTCGGATCGTTTTGCGGAAAAATTAGCGACGCCAGATGTAACGGTGGCCGATTTAATTGGTGATGTGGATCCGATCAAGGCGGCGAATTTGAAATTATCGTATGCAGATGACCGGGTGATTCACTTTGGAATGATCCCCAGAGCAAATCGCTGCATCTTTGTCATTAACGAGATTCCTGATTTACAGGCACGTATCCAGGTAGCCTTATTCAACATTTTACAAGAGGGCGATATCCAAATCCGTGGTTTCAAATTGCGTTTACCTCTAGATCTTCAATTCATCTTTACGGCGAACCCGGAAGATTATACGAACAGAGGAAGTATTGTGACGCCTTTGAAAGACCGTATTGGTTCTCAAATTTTGACCCATTACCCAGAAACGATTGCGATTGCACGCAAAATATCTTCTCAAGAAGCACGCATAAATGCAGCTCAATCTGATCGAGTTTATGTCCCAAATTTAGCCTATGATTTATTAGAGCAAATCATTTTTGAGGCGAGAGAAAGTGAATATATTGATACCAAAAGTGGCGTCAGCGCGCGTATGAGTATTTCCATGCTTGAGAGTTTAGTGAGTACAGCGGAAAGACGTGCCCTGTTAAACCGCGAGAAATCGACAACCGTACGTTTGGCAGACTTCATGGGCATAATCCCTGCCATCACGGGTAAAGTAGAATTAGTCTATGAGGGAGAGCAAGAAGGCGCAGCTTCCGTAGCTGAACAACTGATCGGTTCTGCCATCAAATCTTTCTTCCCAGGCCTTTTCCCGAAGATCGAAAAGCTATCTAAGAAGATTGAAGAAAGTCCTTATGCTACATTAATGGAGGCTATTTATGCAGAAGGTGGCGTGGTATTGTATGATGAATGTAATGCAGCTGACTATGCTTCGACTTTGAATGAAATTAAGCCATTGAATGAATTGATCAAGAAATACCAGCCGGATTATGCGAAAGAGGATATCCTTTTCTTAAAGGAATTTGTGTTGTGGGCGCTGGCAGAGTATCAGAAGTTGGGGAAGGAGAGATTGACTAACGGGTTTCAGTTTCGTGATTTGTTTTAGAAAAACTTGAACTATTTCGAAATCCCATTTGAAAATGGCCGATTTCTACTTACCATTCTTAAAAATGGCCTACGACATATTTTTTACGAATGGTAAGTAGGAATCTCTATCTATTATCTATACTCTCTTATCTCTAATTTAAAATAGCATCGCCGCAGGCGGTTCCAACTTTGATCTTTGAACTTTGGTCTTTGCTTTATATCTCTACTCTATAATCTCCTCTCTCTAATCTAAATAGCATCGCCGCAGGCGAAACAACCTTTGTGCTTTTTGCTTTGTTCTTTATGCTTTAGTAAATAATTTCTGCTACGCAGAAATTATTTACCTATACAAAACTTGCCAAAGATATTCTTCAGCAAATCGTCATTCGAAATCTGCCCAGTTATCTCACCTAAATGGTGTAAGGCATAACGAAGGTCTTGCGCGATGAGATCACCTGTTAAACCCGTTTGCAAAGCGTTAAGGACGCCTTCTAAAGTTTCTTGCGTTTGCAATAACTGCTGGTAATGACGCAAATTCGTCACCAAAGTGCCATTCGTGCTTACTTGATCTAAACCGACTACGTTTAACAAGGCGGTTTCGAGGTCGTTCAGTCCGTCGCGGTTCTTAGCGGAGATGGGAATTAAATCATGGATAGCCGATTTAAATGCAGATAGATCAGAAATTTGATCTACTTTGTTTAACAACTTAATCACGGGAATCTCAAGTGAACCGAGGGCTTCCACGCCGGCCGCGAGACCAGCTGGCGTTTCAGAAGTGGCATCTGCCATATAAATGACCACCTGCGCTTTCTTCACCCAAGCTTGTGTTCGCTCCACTCCCAGCGCTTCAATCACATCACTCGTTTCTCTTAAGCCGGCCGTATCCACTAAGCGGAATTTGATTCCACCTAAGGTCCACTCGTCCTCGAGGGAATCGCGGGTTGTTCCAGCAATGTCAGAGACAATAGCACGATCCTCGTTCAATAAGGCATTTAATAAGGTCGATTTACCTGCATTGGGTTTACCCACAATTACCGTGGCAACTCCATTCTTCACCGCATTTCCGGCTCTAAAGCTGGAAACCAACGGACGGATATTGGTTAATAATTGATTAACCAGTGCTTCTAAATCTTTGCGATCAGCGAATTCAACATCTTCTTCACCAAAGTCTAATTCGAGTTCGATTAGGGAAGCGAAATGGATTAATTCTTCCCGTAACGCAGCTAATTCCTTCGAAAAACCACCGCGTAATTGATGCAAAGCAGCATTTTGTGCAGCGGCAGAATCGGCGGCGATGACGTCTGCTACCGCTTCGGCTTGGGCTAGGTCGAAGGCTCCATTTAGGAAAGCGCGCTGGGTAAATTCGCCGGGGCGAGCGAAGCGAGCCCCCTGTTCTACAAACAATTGCAAGATACTCTCTTGGATGAAAGGGGATCCGTGGCACGAAATTTCGACCACGTTTTCCTTCGTATAGGAACGGGGAGCAATGTATAAACTAGCGACTACCTCGTCATAGACACGACCAGCAGACTCAATACGACCATAATGAATCGTATGAGATGCTTGGATGGATAGATCTTTGGGCTTAAAAACGGCATTCACGATATCGATCGCTCGATCCCCTGAAAGACGTATCACCCCGATCGCTCCTACCCCTGCGGGCGTCGCTAAGGCTACAATCGTGTCGCTAAAATTCATGTATTACAGTAAATTCGTCAATTTCATCGCGACAGACATATCGCCAGAGATTTTTACTTTACCCGTCATTACGGCCATCATCGAGTTCAATTCTCCATTTAAAATGGAGGTGAATGTTTCCTCAGTTGTTGAGATGGTGCAATCTGAATCTAAGTTTTCATTTGAAACGGAACCATCCCCTCCTACGACAATGATTCCACCTGGGAATGCAAATTTAAATGAAACGCCTTGACCGCCTTTTTGAGCAGCTAAAGCAATAATGCGATCGTTGATTTCTTGAAATGTCATGTTATTTTATTTAAAGCGCAAAATTAAGTCATTTTCATCAAACTACACGTTTCGATGGCAAATTGAGGTAAAATCACAGTAAGTACATTGGTCTAAATTGACCGTTTTTTCAAAAGCCTCTTCTGATGAAATCAGTGACTCCACCCAATATTTAATTAATTTCTCCGATTCCTGCACGAATTCGGTTACCGATTCACCTTCCGTAAATTCTAAGGACGATGAGATTAACTTATCTTTAAAATTTCGGAAAGAAATAATACCGGGCTGCAAGGAGATACGGTCTAACTCGAGATCTTTCAAGAATTCCTTTCTGTCGGCTGGGGATTTTTGCAATTCCTTCGTCACTAAAAACTTGTACATCCACAATTGAAATAATTTTGCATTCAGTTCTTTCTCTTGTAATGTCTCTGCTAAACTCTCCCCAGCTTTCACATCTTTATTTTCCACCTTTCCGGTTTTGTAATCAACGATTCGAAGAACTGAGCCGCCTTTTAAATCCAATCGGTCAATCCGGCCTTTCATTTTGACAGGCCAAATTTCAGTACCCACCGGAACTTGAACCACCGTATTGACTACTTCCTCCACGGCTAACAATTGAATCCGATCTTCATACCAGGACGCCGATTCTTCGAAGTAACTTCCTAATAAGGTTTTGGCCACCTCCTGAAGCACATAATTAAAGCCTTTTTCGACCTCGAAATTTCCTTCGCGCTCCTTGATCTTTTCCATCGCCTCAGCTAACAAAGGTTCGATCAATGCCTTCTTTTGTGCCACGGTAAGACCATCTTCATAACCACCTGAAGCAATCATTTGTTTATCGAGTAATTCCAAAACCTTGTGCACCCAGGTTCCGAATACATCCGCCCCCATCTCGTCATCGCGCTGTTTTTCTTGTTGCAGGTTGACAATTTGAGAGAAATAATATTTCAATGAACAACTCGCAAACATGGCGACAGAAGAGGGAGATAATCCCCGATTCGCAAGCAGCGATTTTATTTCAGCAATCAACTCTGGGGATTTTTCAATTCGAAGAGCTAATTCCGGATTTTTCACTGCATCAGAACTGAATTTAACGACAGGTTCACGAAGGATTATATGTGGATTCTTTTTGGCCCAATCATAGCGAATCTGACGAATAAAACGACTTACTTCTGCTGAAGACGAATCATTCTGCACATAAACTAGCATCACCTCTTTAGGCCGCTGCAATAAACGATAGAAGTGATAACTCGTCACGGCATCCGCTTGTGTAAACGTAGGCAGCGAAAAGGCTGCCATATTCGCAATGTCCACGGGAATTAAACTTTCCCGTTTACGCGTTCCAGGCAAACTGCCTTCATTCAACGAGAGAACAATTACCCGATCAAAATCCAATGTCCGCGTTTCCAACAATCCCATCACATGGAGTGAACGATTTTCAGCCCCCTCAAACGTCATTTTCTGCTGCTGAAGTAATTGTTTACAAAGCGCTTGACCACTTTTGACAGAAATAAAAGGATTCGTTTGTGCAATCTCTTCCAGCTTATCTAACACGGTCAAAGCCTGTAAAATAGCCTGCGATTCCGCATCCCAATCGTCTTTATCTGTTTTGTACAGAATATCCGTTAATAAGCGAATCAAAGCTTTCAGGCAATCTTCGAAAGTGGATGAAGACGGTATAAAAATGTTACCCCCGCTCGGAACTTGTGAGAGATATAAATCTGTCTCTTTCCAAGCAGGTACCTTGACGGAATTCATCAATGGATGTTCTTTCAAGGATTTAACTAAAGCAATGGGATATTTTTCCAAAGGAACCATAGACCACCACATCTCCATCAACGAAAACACTTGGGACTTCTTCAATGAATATCCCATTGTGATATTCAAACGATCTTTAAATTCCCCTAAATAGGGCAATAAAGAATCCAAAAGGCTCTCATCTCCTAAAACCAAGGCCACTTGTTCAAAATCACCGTGCTCACTTTGCCAAGCCCTGATTTGCTCTAAAGCCACAAAAATCTGAGCCGATGGATTCGCTAAACCGATAATCTCTACCTCTTTTGGTTTTTCTACCAAATCACGCTCCATCCAATGAAAGGGTCCGCGAGATAAATAACTAGAACTTCCTGGATTCGAATAATCTCGTAACCAATTCCCCGCCCGATGGTGCTTGTTTTTAACATAATATTCATCCACATCCCAAAGTGTCTGCGCCACATTCTCCCGCAATAACAAGCGAATGATGGTCTCCTCCGATTTGGACAAAGCATTAAAACCAACAAAATAAATTTGCTTAAAACCAAGTGATTTACCCGCCTCTAATAGCTCTACCAGTTTTCGATAAGCGAGCCCCCGATAGGTAGTTCCCTTCGATTCCAACCTACTTTTCAGCCGAACATACACCTCTAAAAGCGAGTCGTATAATTTAAAATAAGCCTGCGTATTAGGTGTGATCCAACCATCCGCCTGATCTTGTCCATATTCTTGCCCCCACCGTTCAATCGATTTCGCCTCAGAAAGAAAGGAAAACAAGGCTGAGGGATCTACTAAATACAGATCCAACGTATCAAAGTCCTTTAACATCATCTGACCCCAGGTGACAAAGCGATCAAAATCAACCTTCGAATCGACCTCTTTAAAACAAGCATAGGCCTCCATTAACAGATCGATTGGATCCTCTAAGACAGAATCAGACATCTGTAAAGCAAATTCCTCGATTGTAAAGAAGGAAGGAGATAAAAAGGGCCTATCCCCTCGTATGGCTAATTCTTTTTTCAGGTAAAGAATACCCCGTTGCGAGGGCATCACCACAGCAATATCTTTTAATCCCTCCATGCCATGGGCCTGAAAGAGATGATCTGCCGTTTTACCTAAAAATGTCTGCATTAGAGATTTCCCTTTTTCATTTCTTTCACAGCAAAATCCACCGCACGGGCTGTAAATGCCATGTAAGTTAGCGATGGATTTTGGGTAGAAGTAGAGGTCATACAAGCTCCGTCCGTCACGAACACGTTCTTGACGTGGTGCATTTGATTCCACTTATTTAAAAGAGACGTCTTCGAATCTGAACCCATTCTCACTCCACCCATTTCGTGGATATCTAATCCAGCAGGAGCGTGTGTATCACGTGTCTTGATGTTCTTAAATCCAGCCTTCTCGTACATTTCGGTGAATTGATCAATAAAGTCTTTGACCATTAGGTCATCGTTATTATCATAACTTACATCCATGTGCAATATTGGCATTCCCCAAGCATCTTTTTTAGTCGCGTCCAAAGTCACTTTATTACTTTCCTTCGGAATAGTCTCCCCCATCATGTGCGATCCAGCGTACCAGTTCGACCATTTAGGATTTAATAACGAATTCTTCAAGCTTTCGCCTACCGAACTTTGGTCCGCATGCGTTCCTCTTCCACCGCTCATGCCTGCCGCATACCCACGTAAGAAGTTCGTTTCTTGCTTGTATAGGTTTCTAAAACGCGGGATATAACCTGAATTAGGACGTCCACCAGCCGTTTTATAATCTAAAAATCCTTCGTATTCCGCAGATAAAGAGGCACGGTAATTATGGAAGGCGACGTGCGTTCCTAATAAACCACTATCATTACCTAATCCATTCGGGAAACGAGAAGACTTCGAATTCAATAAAATTAAGTTTGTATTAATGGCAGCAGCTGTCACAAAAATGACCTTAGCATAATATTCCACCATCTCTTTCGTGTGCGCATCTACTACACGTACTCCTACTGCTTTCTGTTTCTTTTCATCATAAATGATCGAATGAACCACAGAATCCGTTCTTAGTGTCATGTTACCCGTCTTCGCAGCCCAAGGTAAAGTAGACGAGTTCGCACTGAAATAACCGCCATAAGGACAACCCCTTTGGCATAAATTACGACCCAAACACGTTCCGCGTCCCTGTTGAATATGAATATCGCGAGGCTCCGTTAAGTGTGCGCAACGACCAATAATCACATGGCGATCTGAATACAATCGCTTCATCTCCTTTTGGAAATGCTTCTCCACGCAAGTCAATTCCATCGGAGGCAAAAAGTCTCCATCTGGCAAGGAATCTAAACCATCTTTATTTCCAGAAATTCCGGCAAAATGCTCCACATAAGAATACCAAGGATCAATTTCCTTATACGTAATAGGCCAAGGTACCGCAAATCCATCGCGTGCTGGTCCATCAAAATCTAGTTGAGACCAACGCTGAGTTTGGCGAGCCCACATAAGCGATTTTCCGCCTGTTTGGTAGCCACGAATCCAATCAAATGGTTTATCTTGTATGTAAGGGTGCTCCTTATCTTTCACAAAAAAGTGCTTCGCATCTTCTTTAAAGGCATAACACTTCGAAATAATCGGGTTTTCTGCCACTTCCTCTTTCGTTAACTGTCCGCGGTGTTCAAATTCCCATGGACTCGTAAGCGTAGTCGGATAATCCACATTATGCGTTACTAGGCGCCCTCTTTCCAGCACCAAAGTTTTAATTCCTTTGTCACAAAATTCTTTAGCAGCCCAGCCACCAGCCATTCCTGAACCTATCACTATCGCACCATAAGTACGTTTTTCTGCATTATTTAAAATATTCATCGCTCGATTTATTTCTTTAAGGGTTCACAGCCATTGAAAAATCCAGGTGCCATCACGTAATTCAAATGATTCACCATCACATATTCCGTAGTCATATAACCACGAATAGTCAGACCTTTTAAAGTTGCCATAGCTTTCTGTGCATCGGCTCCCATTTTGCCCTGTTCAATTTGGAAAAAAAGCTGTTCCTTCTCGGACTCAGAAACCTTGTCAATGGAAGGCAAAGCCGCTAAAACCTTCATTAACGTTGCAGATGTCGAGGGTTCATAGCAATCGCGAAGCATCACCTTTACAAAGGCAGGAACTCCTAATGAAACAGCTCCAGGAATACTGGATTCTGGAATAATAACTCCCATCCATTGTTGTAATAAAGCATCTTGATCAGCGCTCCATTTAATTGCGGGCGCATCAGAAGCTTTTAGGTCTGTAAAAACAACGCTGCCTAAAGTGGCCAGCGCCATTCCTTTCACCCAATTTCGGCGTGAAATCGATTTCATATTTTTAGGTTTAATGTATTTTAATCAAATAACAACCAGCGAACGCCATAACCAAAGGAGCGTGCCATCGCTGGATGTAAATAAGCCGTATAATAATTATTATTTAGTAATCCCTGAGTTGCATTCTGCATTTTAAAGAAGAGTCTAACTCGATTAATGCGCAAGCTTACGTAGGGATCCACTTGTATAAAGGAAGGGATTTCATAGCGATCTTGCAGATGATATTGCTGTATTGTAGGCATGTAGGCATCTGCATAATAGGCAGATTGATGCTGCACATCCACACCAAATTGCATATACAATAATTTCTTGTATTGCACATTTAAAGCGAAAGAGGCATTTGCCACGAAGCTAGGCATCCTAATCACATCGGGGCCTGTCTTTGTATTCGCAAAAACCAGGGATGTCCATTCAAATTTGCCATGCTTTCCTCCAGCACTAAAACCCGTGCGAAATACACCAATCGCATCTTTTGCTTGTTTAGCATTAGACAAGGTGTCAAAATAAGCATAGCTTGCAATTCGCTGAATAGTGGCCGTTGGGCGGAAATAAACACCTTTCGAGTGCAAATCAAGCGTACCGGTTAACTCATCAAAAAGGACGTTCTCAAGGGATTGATCCCATCGGAAAGAGGCATTATAACTCCAATTTTGGGCGACCGTAGGACTAACAGACATTCGACTCGCTTTCACCTGAAAGAAAGGAGAAACAAAGGTGGCATGTAACCGATAATCTGAACCTATTAAGTACTCTCCTTCTGCTGTAAAATCTATCTTATCATTGATTTTTTGCTGCAAAAACAATCCAACGTAATTCTCTAATAAATTGCGATTTAATCTAGCCATCGGGTTATTCACGTCCCAATAACGTTGCTTAAAATAAGTGCGATAGTTAAATCCTCTAAAAACACCTTTTATGCCAGTCTGATGTGCATAAGATTGCCATTGATTTTCATTATAAAGTGAATCCTGCTGCGCCTCAAAATTTTTGGAATAAAAGGCGTTCGATAAATTAGCAGTGAAATCAAGATCTCTAAATTTAGCCATCCTGTTCTCCACATCAATTCGCTGAAAAAATTGCAATCCTTTGAATCCAATAAACTCATGATAGAAATGGAACTTGATAAAAGAATCATTTGATTGGACGCCAGAATTAGTAAAAAGCGCTCCATTATCTACATATTTTAAGGCCGAGGTCGGATCTAACCCATTTAACAACTGAATTCCCCCTTGATCTTGAATACCCACATCAAAATAATTCAAATGCGTTAATAAGCGATACCGATTATTGCGCGTCCTGAAATTAGTTTGCAATAAGACCCCCCATTGACCGGATAATGTTTGATCACCCGTTTTAAACTTACTATCAGTTAAAAATTTATCTGAAACCAACCTCTGAATCTCAAACCCAATATTCCAAAGTGAATCTACGTTACGGGCAAAAGTAAAATTCAAGCGCGTTTGACCACCTGCGCCTAAGTAATATTCCACATCAGAATAGGGCGATTTAGTCTGGTAATATTTAACCTCATCTGTCGCAAATGCATAAGGTAGGTAGGCATTATATCCCATTTGAGCACCAATTTGATCCGGTTTCCTCAAAAAAAGGTTTCTCACTGCAGTACCTTCATTACCCAAATTAGCCGTTAAAAAACTCGATCGTTCTTGAAATAAATACCTGTGAAATAGGTTTAAAGTCGTATCTACTGAATTTTTTGTTCCTCGGCCGTTTAACAAATCTTCCTCCACAAAATAAGACATCGTCTGAGGTCCATAAACCATTTTAGTAGAGTCATCTAAAGCAGCACGCCCAGATTTATTACTATTTGTTGCAGATTTTGCGGTATTCGGATCTCTAGGTGCCATCGGATCAGGAAAACCATTCCTTTCTTCCGTAGGAACCTGTCCTACCCTCTGCCTTTGAGAAAAAAGCGGCGATAAACTACCCAAAAACAATAATAATACGAGTCTATATTTCACGCTGCAATTTAGTTTTTTCCCAACCAGTCCCAAAACTGTTCTTCTTGATCGATGAAATACATTTCCATCGGTAAATAGTAAAGATGATTCGCTAGATTAGGAAAGTATTCAATTTGAGTCTTTAAACGCACATAATCCTTGAAGGTCGTTAAATACCCTTCATCACCTGACATCATTTTGGCCTGCTGTTCTAATTCCAATAACTCGATTTCTGTAAAGCGGTGATGATCCCCATAACTTACTTGCTCCTGTACCTGACCTAAGCTCATCGCATAGTCAAAAAAGGGTACAGGATCTGCTATTCCAGCAAACAATGACCATTTAGTAGGTAAATGTTCTCGTGGTCCTTGTGGTTTCCCATAACGCACACCTGTATAAAAGATGGGCTTTTCCTGTTTTGTATTTCGTAAAACCCCTTGCGCAAAATTAGACTTCTGCTCCTTAGTAAGTATACTGGGACAACGTGTCACGATGACGGCATCTGCCCGTTTAATTCCTTTAGGAGACTCACGTAAACGCCCCTGAGGGAGTAAAGTATCTGAATAAAAAGGCTGAGAAAAGGTCGAACATACTAAATTAACAGCCCCTTTAATGGAACGGTGTTGAAAGGCATCGTCTAATAATAAGACATCCACCTCAGGCATTTGCTGAACTCCCTTTACCCGATCTTCACAAACGACTACCTGCAACTTTGGAAATAACGTTTTATAGGCCAAAGGTTCATCTCCCACCTCATCAGCCGTCGAATCGACTTTCACCTCCACCAAGCCCTTGGTTTTGCGCCCATAACCACGGCTCAAAACCCCCAATCGATCATCTGATCGCCAGTTTTGGACTAAATAAGTCACCAGAGGACTCTTACCCGTACCACCCACCGACAGATTTCCTACGACAATCACCCGAGGTTTATCAAACGAGGTAGAAGGCAGAATTCCCCAATCGAAGAGTTTATTTCGAACATAGGTAATTAAACCAAAAAGCAAGGAAGGAAGAAAGGTAATTATCTGCTTCATATAATAACCTTAAAGCTAAAAATAATACGGGAGGGCACAAAATCGATTAGAAAATAATAAATTGCATCATGTCTAAAATAAGCCTCCGATTTCATCCACATGAACTCCAATTTCATTTCGAAGCAGGCACTTCGCGCGGCGTTTTAACGAAAAAGAAATCGTATTTCGTTGAACTATCGGATGGAGTTCGAATCGGTTTAGGAGAAGCCGGTCCTTTATTGGGCTTGAGTCCCGAGTTTTCGGAAGATTGTTCTACCGCTTTCGAGAAAGCTTTAGCCCCTTTTCAAGGTTTAGCTTTACCAGTAGACATCCATGACTGGATCGCTGAAATCCCTTTCGATCAACCCTCCTTTCGATTTGCCTTAGAGACAGCCTACCATGATTTAAATAAGCCATTCACTAATGAATTCGCCATGGGTTCTGCAGCTATACCAATTAACGGTCTGATTTGGATGGGAACCGCTGATTTCATGCGGGAGCAAATCGAGCAAAAACTTCAACAAGGATATTCTTGCTTGAAGTTAAAAATAGGAGCCATTGATTTTGAGACTGAACTTTCACTCTTAAAAAGTATACGCTCTCGCTTCTCCGCTGAGGAGCTCACCTTACGAGTAGATGCAAATGGAGCTTTCACACCCGCTGAAGCACCTTTTAAACTTGAAAAATTAGCCTCCTATGACTTGCATTCCATCGAACAACCTATTAAAGCAGGCCAGCCCGAGGAAATGAGAAACCTTGTAGCCCAACAAATCCTTCCCATCGCCTTAGACGAGGAGCTGATAGGCATGAAGGACAAATCCATTGCTTCCTTCATAGATCCGGATTACATCATTCTTAAGCCCAGTTTTTTAGGGGGAATCCAAGCCACTCGAGATTGGATTGATTGGGCATCCGAAAAAGGGAAAGATTGGTGGATTACCTCTGCTTTGGAATCCAACATAGGTTTGCAAGCCATCGCCCAACTGACTGGAGATTACAACGTCCAAATACCCCAGGGATTAGGAACGGGGCTATTGTACACGAATAATTTCAGCTCTGGTTTATCTATCGAAAAAGGAAATATCAGTTTTGACCCATCATTTCCAAGGGAATCTCCTTTTCAAAACATATCTTTGTAAAAATTAAATGAATCCTATGAATACGATTGATGAGGCGATGATTGCCATCTTAGAAAAGCGATTAGAATTAAGCAAATTGAATTACTCGGATGATACCTACGATGATGTAGAGGAGATGCTACACGATTTGGAAGATGATTTCAATGAGAAATACGGAGATCAATTAGAGGATATCTTAGAAAAAGTACACTTAAAACACTGTCCTGAATCAGATGTTTTATTACCGACGGCCTATTTAGCGAAGAAATTCGTAGAAACGGCTGATGGAGAAATCGAAATCGGTAAAAAAGAAGGAGTAGAAGTAGAATGGATCGAAGATCCTGTGGCAAATGCCCGATTAGTTTTACTACCCGCTCCTACCCGCGTTTTATTAATGACGCCGAAGGGAATTGACATTGTCTGGGAAGCAGAATAATCAGAAAGGGGGATCAAAGATCCCCCTTTTTTTATATCCAGTCTATTCCTTTTTTCAATAGATCAAAGGTCGCTTGACCTTCCGGGAATACCTTCGGATCGTACATATACTCCCAAGCTGCCATCGGCGGCAAACTCATCAAGATCGATTCAGTCCGCCCATTTGTTTCTAAACCAAACTTCGTTCCTCTATCGTGTACTAAATTAAATTCTACGTAGCGTCCACGACGAATGTATTGAAACTCTTTTTCTGCCTGGGTAAATTCACGAGATGCATTCAATCGCATCAAATGACTGTATATTGGTTCAAAGGATTCACCTACCGCTTTGACAAACTCAAAAACCGTTTCTCTATCTCCTTTAATATAATCAAAGAAAATTCCTCCAATTCCACGTGTCTCTTCGCGGTGTGGACTATAGAAATAATCGTCCGCCCAAGTTTTGTATTTCGGATAATAGCTAGGATCAAAACGATCACAAACAGCTTTTAATTGTTCGTGAAACCACTTTGCTTGCTCTGGAATGATGATGTGAGGCGTTAAATCAATTCCTCCTCCAAACCAAAACTCCCCATTACTTAACTCAAAATACCGCACATTCATATGAATAATGGGTACCCAAGGATTTTCTGGGTGCATCACTATGGAAACCCCCGTGGCAAAGAATTCAACCTCCTCCGTTACATTCAGGCTAGTCACCATCTTAGGGTGCAATGGCCCTTCGACTGCAGAGAAATTTACTCCCCCTTTTTCTAAAATGGCTCCATTGGCTATCACTCGAGTTCTTCCACCACCACCCTCGGCACGTTTCCAGTTATCCTCTTTGAAAGAGGCACCTCCATCTGTCGCAGCTATTCCCGCACAAATTCTATCCTGTAAGCCTTGAAAATAGACTGAAATATCGTGTTTATTCATTTTACTGAGGAGAACCCGTCGAATCCGACGCGGTTGCATTATCTTCTAACAAGGCATTCATGGAGTCTAATTCCGCATCAGAAACTTGAAGTGAATCAGGCAAAGCGTAAGAACCATTCGAACAATCAAAATCTTTCCTTACAACGCGTCGATCCAACTTTTCAAATGGCTCAGGCTTGTACTGGGCTAACATCGGATCTTTGACCACTTTGATCATAAAGCGTTTAAAGATTGGCAAAGCCGTTTTAGAACCCTCACCTAAAGCACCCGTCCTAAAGTGAATGGACCGATCATCACCTCCTACCCAAACTCCCGAAATCAAATTATGTGACATTCCGATGAACCAGCCATCTGAGTGATTCGAAGTCGTACCGGTTTTTCCTGCGAAAACGCGCGCATATCTATTGTCTTTAGGCAATAAAATATCTCCCTCGCCATATAATAAAGAACTACCCGTGCCACTTTCATGAATTACCCCCTCGAGCATATAACGGACTAATTGGGCTGATTCCTTACGGATTACTTGCTCCATCGTGGGATCGAAACGTTGCAAAACCTTACCATTTTGATCTTGAATTTCTTGCACTAGCATCGGCTCTACGTGCATGCCCTCATTCACAAAAGCAGAATAAGCACCAATCATCTCGAATAAATTCACGTCGAATGAACCTAATCCAATAGAAGCGACCGCCTTTAATGGACTCTTGATTCCCATTTTCTTCGCATAAAACATCACGGTATCCGCTCCCACTTCATTGGTTAATCGGGCAGTAATTGAGTTAATACTTTGTCCTAAAGCTCGCTTAATGGGCATTTCTCTGCCAGAAAAACCACCGTTTGCATTACCTGGGCGCCACATTTCTTTTTCCCCTTTTGCATTTTCCACCTCGATCTCGAATGGCTCATCGCGCATCATATAGCATGGAGATAAATCCTTAGGTCCATCGATGGCAGAGGTATAAACGAATGGTTTAAATGTAGAACCAGGTTGTCGACGACCTTGCTTTACGTGATCGTACTTAAAGTATTTAAAATCTAAACCACCCACCCAAGCCTTGATGTGGCCCGTGAATGGATCCATCGTCATCATACCTGCCTGCAAGAATTTCTTATAATATTGAATCGAATCGTAGGCGCTCATTGTGCGTTTTTCTTCCCCCATCGAATTACGCGAATACACCCACATATCGCGCTTCACATCCTTCATATAGTGTTTGACAGAATCGGGGTTTTTAGGAAAACGAGCCGATAAATACTTATAATATTCTGTTCGTTTCGCCACTGTATCGATGAAACCAGGTATCTCCTGTCCATTTTCGCCTACCCATGGATTTTGATTTGCCCAGTGATTATCAAAATTCTTTTGCGTGGCACGCATCCCTTCTTCTACTGATTCCTCTGCATAGATCTGCATTTTCGAATCAATAGTTGTAATAATTTTCAATCCATCCCGATACAGATCTAATTCTATATCATTCTTCTCTGCCCATTCATTCAAGTATTTAGCCACTGCGACTTTAAAATAATTACCTGTTCCATCATAGGGAGATTCCTCATTTTCACGCAATTCAATTGGCATAACGGCGAGTGAATCGTAATCTGATTTGCGTAAGTAACCTGCCTTCACCATTTGGGCTAAAACAACATTACGACGCTTCCAAGCCTTGTTTTCTTGTAAAGGTTTCCCTTTGTATCGCTTCGGATTATACGTCGTTGTTGCTTTCTGTAAACCCACTAAAATAGCAGCTTCCTGAATATTCAAACTATCGGGCGATGTATTGAAATACGTCTTAGAGGCTACTTTAATTCCGTAGGCATTATTACCATAATCCACAGTGTTCAAATACCACAGAATAATCTCATCCTTCGTATAAAAACGCTCTAATTTGATGGCAGTGACCCATTCTTTGGACTTATAGATTAACTTATTTAATCCAGGTATATAGCCCAAAAGGCCTGTTTTCACAAACCCCTTCTTCGTTCTCGTCTTGAATAAATTCTTGGCTAATTGCTGTGAAATCGTACTTCCACCTCCCCGATCGCCGCCTTTTGCAATCCCTACTAATACGCCAGCCCAAGCTTGAAAATCAATCCCTGTATGCTCATAAAAACGCGCATCTTCTGTCGCCACTAAGGCCTTCACTAAGTAGGGTGAAATCTGATTAAAATCGCGAATTGGAGTTCTATTCTCTGCAAAAAACTTACCTAAAAGCACCCCATCAGCCGAATAAATCTCGGAAGCTTGGGATAATTTCGGATTCTGTAAATCATCCACACTTGGCATTTCTCCCGTTAGAAAGAAGAAATTTGTCTCAATGACTAACAAATAAATCAACACAAAGAGAGCTGATTTAGCAAAGAATTTATATCCTCGAACGATGGGCTTGTAGTAAGGGCTGGTCTTGTCTACTTTGGCATCATAAACGGCTTGAACCTTACGAACTTGCGTCTGTACAAATACTTGACCTAAAACAAGGTAACCAAGACAAAAACTATAGCCACGCTCGCCTAGTACTTTTTTCGCCACTGATAGCAACCATCGTCCTAAAACGGCCATTTTAGCTGAAATCGAGGCTTTCACCTGAGCGTATGTTTCCTTTACCTTAGTTAGCATATTAGTCGATTTCTAATTTTTCCAAGATACTCATTAAATCAGAAAAATCGCGAAAACCGGGACGGTCTTCTTTTCCTGCGGTTAAACCGATCCCCTGAATAGATGTTTGCTCAACCCATTCGTCTAAATCCTCTTCTGGAACATCCAAACCTAATATAATCGGATATTGCGCCGCCCAAATCTCAATCGAAGATTCCATTCCTTGCAACGATTCCGGACTATCTCCGGTGAGCAAAAAATGAGACACATAGGGTGCGGCAGACGCAAAAAGTGAAGGTAAATTATCCGTATCAATGTTTACGCGAACTATTTTAGGTAAATCGATGTCTTGAATTAATACTAAATTCACCTTCGAATCGATCTCAATTGCATCAGGTTGATGTGATGCGACTAAAGTTTTTATCTCCTCTGGTTTCAATCCAGCACATTCGCCTACAATCTGAACGCCAGCTAACCAATTTCGAATCTCCCTGAATTTCTCTAAAGGCATCGCTAACGGAAAACCCAACCACTCCACTCCCATTCCTGCACAATACCGCGCATCGGAGAGATTTTCAATCGAACTGACTTTCACTTTGGTTTTCAACATAGACGGGGTTCATACAATAAAGCAAAAATACGCTTTGTGCACGTATTTACAAAGATTAGCCTTAACTTGCGCTATAATTTCGTCAGGCATTGAACCTGAGCAGTAAATATGGAGAAAAAAGGACGCGTCTTAGTCGCTATGAGCGGCGGAATCGACAGCTCGGTCGCAGCTGTTTTATTACACGAACAAGGATATGAAGTCATCGGTATGACCATGAAAACATGGGATTACGCGAGCTCGGGTGGCGATAAAAAAGAAACAGGCTGTTGCTCGTTAGATTCTATCAATGATGCCCGTCACATTGCCGTTTCACTAGGTTTCCCCCATTATATTTTAGATATCAGAGAAGAATTTGGTGATTCTGTCATCGATTACTTCACGAACGAATACATCGAAGGCCGCACGCCTAACCCCTGTGTCATGTGCAACACCCACATCAAATGGGATGCTTTATTACGCCGTGCGGATCAATTAGGCTGCGAATTTATTGCGACAGGTCACTATGCTCAGATTCGTCAAGAGAATGGCCGTCATATTATTTCCAAAGGCGTAGATATCTTAAAGGACCAGAGTTATGTGCTTTGGGGCGTTTCACAAGAGAGTCTTGCCCGTACCATTTTACCTTTAGGCCACTTAACGAAGGCACGTATTCGAGAGATGGCAACCGAGAGAGGTTTCGTTGATTTAGTGAATAAATCGGAGAGCTACGAAATCTGTTTCGTGCCGGATAACGATTACCGTGGATTCTTGAAAAGACGCGTTCCTGAATTAGAACAGCAAGTAAAAGGAGGTAATTTCATCGATACGGAAGGAAAAATCATCGGTAAACACGAGGGTTATCCTTTTTATACGGTAGGCCAAAGAAAGGGCTTAGGAAAAGCTTTCGGCTATCCAGCCTTTGTGATTGAAATTCGCAAGGAGACAAACGAAGTCGTGATCGGAAAAGTGGAAGATTTAAACCGCACCGGAATGTGGGTAGGCCAATTGAATCTACAGAAATACTCAGAAATTCCTGCTGAGGGCATTGAAACCGTCACGAAAGTGCGTTATAAAGACGCAGGAACGGCTGGCCATGTAGAACAAGTGGGCAATCGCATTAAAGTAGATTTCGCCTTTGACGTTTCTGGAATTGCCCCAGGTCAAGCTGCTGTATTCTATGAAGGTGATGATGTCGTGGGTGGTGGTTGGATCTTAAAGTCTTACCATAAAGGCAGCGTCTTTGAAAATATCCAATCCTTCCAGACTACTTAATTTTTGTGTGAATGCGGGGCATTTGAATCAGCTCCATATCGAATATTCGCTTCCCGTCTATCTTAAACTGAAGGGCCGTTTGCTCCTGGTGAAAACCGTGCTGACCTGCCGCTCCCGGATTCAAAAACAACATCTGATTGCGATTTTGATCCCTTTTTACCTGAAGTATATGGGAATGACCACAGACAAAAATCATAGGTATACCCTTCGAAAAAGTCTCTAGCGCATCGGGTTTATAGGACGAGGGCGCGCCAGCTATGTGCGTCATGGCGACGGTAACTTGCTCGCAGGTAAAACGAGCGATTTTGGGAAACATATTCCGTATCGTTCGGTCATCGATATTCCCATATACACCATAAACGGGCTTCCCGAAACCCATCAACGTATCAGCCACCGCCACCGATCCCCAATCCCCACCATGCCAAATCTGATCACAAGCTTCCACATGTGGAATTAAGCGCGGATCTAAATAGCTGTGCGTATCAGAAATAACTAAAATTTGCTGCATTTACTTATGAAGAGAAATCAATTTACTCGTTGAAATCAATGTATTGGACCTCCATTGAGCCTTTTCAGCTTCAAAGGCTGCCTTCTTATCAGCAGAAATATCCTTCGTTACCCAAGTAGGCGAACCCGCATCTTTCCATGCTGAATACCAAAAAGAGGTCACACGATGTGACGATTGGATCATTCGATTTGGAATAGAAGTCCCTAATTTATCCCCATAGGCTTGAATAAACTCATCCGTATAATACCGCTGCATTTTACCATAACGCTCGACCATTTTGAAAGATTTTTCTTCCCCTAATGCCTTTCGAACCTCCGATTCAGCCTTGAACATTTCCGGCAGCATTGCGTGTGATTCTAACAAAATCTGAAAAATAAAATCCTGCGGTTTAGCTATGTATTCAGGCACTTTAGGGTAGTATAAAGCATAATTCTTTAATTGCGCTTCTGGAACAAGGGATTCCCAAAGCACGTGCATGCCTTTTTGATTCGTTAATTGACCGTCGTGATTTTTCGTGGTATGTAATGGAACGTGCGCATCCGCCACGTAGTGTCCTAAATCTGCGGCATAAAACAAGACCGAATCGCGTATCTCGTTTTTGAAAGCATTCACTAATCTGCCATAAACCCGATTCACTTCCCAGGGCACTAAACCTTCTTTTCGTAAACTATCAAAAGAATACTTTGCCACCGCTTGCTTGAAATCATGAGGAATATCCGTCCGGTAATTAGGGCCAAACACGTTCGCATCCATATCTAAATAATGTTTCGAATCCTCTGTCTTATCGTCTTTACGACGCACATCCGGACGAATGGATTGCTGAACGATGTAATCCTGGTTTGCATAGAAAAACAAACCTAAATCTGTAGGTAAGGGATAAATAGCAAGCTGCTGAAGCGTTTTATGAGCTAAAAAGCCCCAAGAAACTAAGAAACCGCAGACAAGAACGAGAGATAATTTGCGCATATTATTTTTTAGTAAGGAATGTTTTAGGAGCGAATCCATATTGTTTTTTAAAGGCACGCGTAAAATAAGCTGGGTCATTAAAGCCTACTTGGTAAGCTACCTCTGAAACGTTTAAGGAACCCTTTTCTAATAATATTCTGGCTTGCTGTAAACGTATCGAACGAATAAACTCGTTTCCAGCTAGCGAAGTTAACATTTTCAATTTACGGTAGAGTTGCATCTTGCTCATATCTAAGGCTTGCTCCAGATGCTCTACATCAAAATCAGCCTCATCTAAGTGCTCAATGACTAGTTGGGTGGCTTTTGAAAGGAACTCATCTTCAAAAACAGGCGTCTTTTGGAGGTCTTGATTTAGTACGGATTCTTGCCAGCTCTTGCGCATTCGCTCTTTTGCCTCTAATAATTTAGCTACCCTTAATTCCAAAATATCTGCATGGAATGGTTTAGAGATGAAATCATCTGCCCCTGACTGCATTCCTTCGATTTGGCTTTCTTGAGAGCTTTTAGAAGTTAAGATAACCAATGGTATATGACTCGTTTTCGAATTATTCCGAATTGCTTTACAAAGATTAACCCCTGACATACCTGGCATCATCCAATCCGTTATCACTATATCTGGTAAATAAGTCAAGGCCATATCTAAGCCAGTCTCTCCGCGATCCGCCTCTATCACTTGAAAGGTTCCTTCAAAAATCTCCCGAATAAAGGCACGCATTTCCGCGTGATCTTCTACGATTAAAAGTATTTGCTTTTCCTGGTGAATAAAGTCGACTTTTTGACTCTCTGAATCATTGACTGCTGGCAGATTTCTAGTTTTCACCCAAGCAGGATCAAATGCTTCCAGGGTCACGGGAAAATGTATTTTAAAATCTGATCCTGCCCCTAAATCACTTTGGACTTCAATCGATCCCTTATGCACTACCATTAATTCCTTGCAAAGAGATAAGCCCACACCAGTTCCCACGCGATCCATTTTCTCTGGAATTTGATAAAAACGGTCAAATATATGCTGAATATGATCTTGACTAATTCCTTTGCCGGTATCAGAAACATGAATCGTTACCCGATTAATCGATTCCTGAGACCCTTGGTACACTTTATGTAATTCTAATCGAATACCAATAATACCGTCCTCTGGAGTAAATTTAAAGGCATTTGATAAGAGATTACTAACGCATTTTTCAATAATGTCGGCATCATAATAGACCATCAGGGATTCAACCGGAGCCACCCACTTTAACCTGATCTGCTTTTGCTGCGCATAGGCTTCAAAACTTTGTTTAATCGTATGCAATTGACGCACTAAATCGTGCTTTTCAATTACTGGCAACACATTTCCTGATTCAATTTTAGATAAATCCAGCAGCTGATTGATGAGTCTCAGTAATTTTTGAGCATTTTGGTAAATCGAATTAATTTTTGTCTTCTGATCCTTATTTAAGCTCGTATTGGAGATGAAATATTTTTCTAATGGACTCGTAATTAAAGTCAGCGGTGTTCTTAACTCGTGAGAAATATTAGTGAAGAAATGCGTCTTAACTTGCTCCAATTCTTGAATCCGCTCCTTTTCTATCTCTTTTATTCGCAAATCGGTCCTGAATGCTTCACGTACCCTTACCTCCCGAATGAAGGCATAAATGCAAGCAGCTATAAATAGACCATAGAGAATATAGGCCCACCAAGTTCGGTACCAAGGAGGTAAAACCGTAATCTTTAACTCATAAGGATTTTCCGCCCAAACACCATCCGAATTACTTGCCTTTAATTTAAAGACATAGTCCCCAGGACTTAGGTTAGTATAGGTCGCTGAACGCTGGGTACCTACTAAATTCCACTCTTTTTCAAAACCTTCTAAGTAATAAGCATAGCGATTATTTTTAGGTCTTTGGTATTCCAAAGCCACAAAATCAAGACTAAATACCGATTGATCAGGTTGCAAAACCAAGTGTTTGGTCGATAAAATATCAACCGAAAGTGGGGATTTTTCATCTCCCACTTCCATATCCTGATTGAAGATTTTTAGTTTAGTAAAATACACTGGAGGGACATTCAATCGCATACGCAGGCTATCCGATTTCAAGTAATTTAGACCATTTACCCCTCCAAAAAACAACCAATTCTGGCTATTTTTGGCAATAGCATTTGTCATAAATTCCTTCCCTTGCAATCCATCCGCTTCTTCGAAATTGACAAATTTCAAGGTTCTTGCATCCATTTTTGAAATTCCTCCATTCGTGCTGAACCACAAATCCCCTTTAGCGTCCTCCACCATTCCACGCAAAGAATTACTAGCTAAACCATCTTTCACCGTAAATACTTTAAAACCCTTATCTGAGCCTAGGTATTGATTTAATCCTCCACCTTGGGTCATCACCCAAATGCGCCCTTGACGATCTTGGTAAATTTTATTGACGTGATTATAGCTTAAAGCACCACGCTCTGACGTTTTCTTATAAAGACGAATTTTTCGAGTAGCGATATCATATACATATAAGCCATACCCAATAGTACCCACCCAAATCTCCTTGCCATTCAACACTCGAATAGTAGCGATCGATTTATTAGCTAAATTCGATTTACTCAATTCAGGAAAAGGTACCCGGTATTCTTTCGTGTTCGGATTAAAAGCCACCACTCCCATCCCTGGAGTACCTAATAAAAATTCAGCATTATAGGGTTCAAGGGTATTAAAATTAGCCTCTCTGACCCCTGGCTTAAATGGATAATCCTTCAGCTGATGCTCCTTTGTAAATAAATTAATTCCCTTTCCCCATAATCCCACCCAAACCCCTCCATCGCCAGCCGGGTGAATAAAGTTCACATCATAGGTTTCTGTAGAGTTTAATTTATTACTTGACGCACTTTTCAGGAAATGTGTGACTAAGCCTGACTTATGATTGAAATAGGATAAACCCACATTACTTCCTACCCAAACACCTTTATCGCCATCTGCAAGCAAGGTACTTACCTTATTGCTCAATAATCCTTGTAAAGTGTTAGGCTTGTAACGAAGAACAGCAAAACGGGGCTTCTGAAAGAAAGAAATATTTAATCCGGCCTCCCAAGTTCCCACCCAGGTATTCTGATTTGAATCCGTAAATAAACTTATAATTGAATTAGAAGAGAGACCTAATTCTGGATCTGGATTCGAGGGTATATTAGTGTAGGAGCTAAAATCTTCACCATTTAGCTTATAGACCCCATTATCCGTACCAATCCAGAGGTTTTGTAATGCATCTTTAGCTAAGGAAGTAACGATATTTTGGCGAGATAAAGGATCGGAACTCTGGTAAAATACGACTTTAAATTTTTGAGTTTTGGGCGTAAACCGATAGATTCCTTTGCCGTCCGTACCCACTAAAATATCTCCATTATTCGTCTCAAACAGCGCTCGAACTCGATACGAATTCGCCCCAAATTGGTACGGAATAAAACTGCGAGGATTTAACTGAGATAGAAGATATCCCGTCCGTGTTCCCATCCAAACCGTGCCCGAAGTGTGCTTAAATAGTCGAACTACATCTTTCACTAATGGATTAGACCATTCCGATTCTGACTTAATTAATTGATTCGTCCGAATATCATAGACCAAATAACCCAAACCTAAAACAGCCACACCCATCCTATTTTTTCCTAAATTAAGAATACTTGGAATGGTAGAATTGGACATATCTTGCCCAGTTGGACCTTTGGTGAAACGCGTTATTTTACCAGTAGATAATTCTATTTTATTTAATCCAGAATTTCGAGTACCTACCCAAAGATTACCTAAATCGTCTTCCGAAAGCGAGAAGATTTCACTCGCACTCAGGGTTTTAGGATCGCTGGGATCATTGCGGTATATTTTGAAATTATGTCCATCATAACGATTCAAACCATCACCCGTCGCAAACCAAATAAATCCTTTTTTATCTTGTATAATCTTATAAACCGAACTTTGAGACAGACCTGACGCCGTACTCAAGCGTTCATAGCGCGTTTGCTTTTGGGCCTTTAAACTCAAAAAACTAAAGAATAACAGGAAGAAGATTTGCCTTTTCATTCGAATCTTAAAATTAGGGAATAATACCAGGAAATTGGACGGATTTGTCCTGAAATAAACGATTGCAAGAATTGTCCTTGTATTTGTAAGATACGTCCTATGCTTAACAAGGCCACCCACGTACATTTGACTCAAGAATTTTTCTTCGACATGAATAAAACATTTGTTTCATTTAACGTAAAGAATTCAGGAAATAAACTTCCTAAATACCAGCAATTAGTGAATTCACTTTTGCAGGATATTGAGATGGGAGAATTAAAACCTGGCGAGCGATTGCCGTCCATTAATGAGGCTTCGGAAGAATGCTATCTTTCTCGTGACACCGTGGAAAGAGCCTATACCGAGTTACATAAGATGGGTGCCATCACTTCCATTTTCCGCAAGGGATATTTCATTTCCGAGTCGCGATTGAAAGTAAAGACAAAAGTTCTTTTCTTGATCGGACGCATGACGGAAACAAACCAGACCCTATACAATGCTTTTTTAGATCATTTTGGCAAAAATGTGATGGTGGATATTTATACCTACCAATACAAGCCTAGAGAATTCAAAGAAATCATTGGGCAACAGCTCGGTAATTACCATTATTACCTGATTCAGCCGCATTTAATCGATGAGGATGAAGAAACGGTGAAGATTTTACAAAAAATAGCGGGGGATCGCTTGATTTTATTGGACCAAAATTTCGGAACTATCCGTCATTCCAGTCTCATCTGCCCTCCTAACCCCTCGCTAAAAAAGATTTTTAATACCCAAATAAACCTGTTTAATAAGTACCGCAGTCTTAATTTAGTGATGAGCGAAGACGAATACTTCGATCCTGAATTAATCAATGCGTGTAGTGAATTCTGCGAATCGAATTCATTGAAATTCCAAGTATTAGATGGCCTAGAAGAGGACGACTTTCAACAAAAGGAGATTTATTTCACTTTGTCTGACACCGATCTTTTCCAGGCTATCAAATACGCGGAGAAAAAGAACTGGACTTTAGGCTCAGATATTGGTATCATTTCCTTAAATGATCATCCATTTAAGGAAATTATTGCTGGAGGAATCACAGTGGTGAGTACTCATCCGGAGAAATTAGGCCAAAAAGCGGCCGAAATGATCCTCAATAATCAAAAGACGGTAGAGGTCATCGAACCTAGCCTGATTATACGAAATTCACTTTAGGGTTTTATTTTACCGGAAAAGGGCCGTGGTTTCACGGCCTCTTTTTTTTCACGTAATCGATGTTTCGTTGAATGCCCTTCAACTTCGTTCGTTTAATAGCAGAATACTGAAATAAGGTTTGAAAAACCTCTTCCGATAAGCCTTCCCAATCAATATCCTGTAGATTCGTATCAAATCTAGGCTCTACATGCGGCTTCGAAAAGCGATTCCAAGGGCACACATCTTGGCAAATATCACAACCAAAAATCCAGTTTTGAAAATCCCCCTGCAAACTCGCCGGCATCTGGTCCTTTAATTCAATCGTAAAATAGGAAATACATTTGCTTCCATCCACCACATAAGGCGTAATCGCCTCCGTGGGACAGGCATCGATGCAACGTGTGCAGGTACCGCAAAAGTCTTTAATAGGTCCATCTGGAGTCGCCTTTACATCAATGAGGAGCTCAGCTAGGAAATAAAAACTCCCCTTTTTCGGAATAATCAAATTCGCATTCTTCCCGATCCAACCTAACCCAGACTTCTTCGCCCACGCTTTCTCTAATACAGGGGCTGAATCCACGAACATTCGACCTGAAAACTCGCCTAAATCTTTTTTTAGTGCGTCCCAAAGATCCTGCATCTTATCTTTAATGACCCGGTGGTAATCTTCACCATAGGCATATTTCGAAATTTTGAAGTCTTTCACAGCGATTTCTTCTACCGGAAAATAATTGTAAACGAGGGAAACGACCGTTTGACAACCATCCACTAATTTCCGAGGATCCAGTCGTTTGTCAAAGTGATTCGCCATATAAGCCATTTCTCCGTGCTGATTTGAATTCAGCCAGGCCTCTAAATGAGGTGCATCTTCCTCCAGAAATCCCGCTTCTGAAATACCACAATAGGCAAAACCAAATTGCTGCGCTTTGGCCTTAATCAAACGTGAAATTTCTTCGGGACTTGTAGACATTTGTTTAAAATTACAAAGGTCATTTCATTTATGCCAAAGTGTCAGAAAATTGTTTTTGGTATCGAATTTGTAATAGGGAATTCGCAATCGTAATTTTGTACCATGAAAAAGAAAGAAAACGAACCAACGCCTGAGGAAGAAATTATCAATCAAGAAGTAGAAAACACGCAAGAAGCTGAAGAAACGGCACCTGTGGATGAATTAGCTGAGATGAAGGAGAAATACCTTCGACTGTATTCAGACTTCGAAAACTTCCGTAAACGTACGGCTAAAGAGAAAATAGAACTCATCCAAACCGCATCGGAACGTTTAATCGTTGACTTATTACCTGTCATTGATGACTACGAACGTGCTCTTGCGAATGCTCCTGAAGGAGAAATCTCCGAAGGCACTCAATTAATCTTCACTAAAATAGGGAACATTCTGCAATCCAAAGGGTTAAAAGAATTGCCGGCTAAAGGCGAAGTATTCGACGCAGAATTGCACGATTGCATCACGCAATTCCCAGCCCCCTCTGAAGAGGAAAAAGGCAAAGTGGTCGAAGTAGTTGAAAAAGGATATACACTGAATGAAAAAGTCATCCGCTTTGCGAAAGTGGTGGTCGGAAATTAATAGAAAATGGCTCAAAAAAGAGATTATTACGAAGTATTAGGTGTTTCAAAATCTGCGTCTGAGGACGAAATCAAGAAGGCTTACCGCAAAATGGCGGTGAAGTACCATCCTGATAAGAATCCGGATAACAAGGAGGCAGAAGATAAATTCAAAGAAGCAGCGGAAGCCTACGAGGTATTAAGTAATTCCCAAAAGAAAGCGCAATACGACCGTTTCGGTCACGCAGGAATGGGTGGCGCAGCGGGCGGTGGTTTTGGCGGTGGTGGCATGAATATGGAGGATATCTTCTCACAATTTGGAGATATTTTCGGTGGTGGCGACGATAGCCCATTCGGCAGCTTTTTCAATCAAGGTCGTAGCAGTGGCGGAAGGCGTCAACGTAAAGGAACAGACCTACGCATAAAGTTGAAGTTGAATTTAGAAGAGATCGCAAACGGTGTAGAAAAGAAAATCAAAGTAAAACGCCACGTCGCTTGTAAAACTTGCTCTGGAAACGGATCTAAAAACGGAACAGACCTAAAAACCTGCGGCACCTGCCAAGGCTCGGGTCAAGTACGTCAAGTGCAACAAACCATGTTAGGCCAGATGGTCACTTCCTCTACCTGCCCTCACTGTAGTGGAGAAGGAAAAACAATTGGCGCAAAATGTGGCGATTGCTTCGGAGAAGGCCGCGTATTAGAAGAAGAAATCATCCCAATCAAAATCCCAGCTGGAGTCTCTAATGACATGCAACTTTCCATGTCTGGAAAAGGAAACGTTCCTCCACGAGGTGGCGTAGCTGGTGATCTTTTGATCGTTATCGAAGAAGAAGCACACGAGCTATTACACCGGGACGGAAACAACGTGATCTACGATCTATACGTAAACTTCGTTGATGCTGCCTTAGGAACCTCTGTCGAAGTACCTACGATCAGTGGAAAAGCAAAGATTACTTTAGAAGCAGGAACCCAAAGTGGCAAAATACTTCGCTTAAAGGGCAAAGGCATCAAAGAACTAAACGGATATTCTATCGGGGATCAATTAGTTCACGTTAACATTTGGACACCTAAGCAGGTCAGCAAAGAAGAAATGGAATTACTAGAAAAACTACGCTCTTCTCCTAACTTCGAACCACAACCAGGGAAAGCGGAAAAAGGGTTTTTTCATAAGGTGAGGGATATGTTTTCATAGAAAGCTTCGCTTTTCTATGAAAACATAGAGTAGAGAGTAGAGAGTAGAGAGTAAAATATCTATTATCTATACTCTCTTATCTATAATCTAATAACTATAAACTCAGATAACAAAAAAGGGGCATTAGCCCCTTTTTTGTTATCCATATCTTTACTCTCTACTCTCTAATCTATTATTTACTGCAACCTAGCCATCTGCTTATTAAACTTCGCCTCTAGCGGTTGGTATTTCGCTGGGCTCACCTTGGAAGCTTTTAAAGCTGAAACGACAAGGTTCATTTCATAGATGGCAATTTGCACATCACGCTCGTGCGATCCGTATCTGCCATCTAAATAATAGTCTAATAGCTGATCATCACGATCTACGATTCGCTTGGCCATTTTCAACGCTGAAGCTGCATCACCTACGGTAATATAAAGCTCTACCATACTAGCTGAAAATTGATCATAAGGAATGACTTTATCCGGCATTTTTTGCTCCAAATAATCCAAAACTTTCTTCGCCTGAGGAAGATTTCCCTCACGAACTAATTGATCTGCTAAACGGTATACACTTAAGCGAGCCGTTACGGAAGGGATTCCTAAGTAGAAGTCACCGTGATAATAGATTTTGTCATTATCAAGGCCCCTCCAATACATCTTTTTCATGATGTTTTCTGACATGATCGTTGAATTCACATAGCCATCATTTGCTCCAGGAATCTTGAATGGCATTAAACGATACGCATATCCTTCTAATTGCATCGATTCTTTTAGACCTAAATACTGATCATTTGGCAAGGTAGATGCGAAGTAGATGGGGCGCTTCCAACCAGAGATTGCATTGTTAGAAATGATCTCTAATTGAATCAATTCGCCTTTGTAGATGTTGTGTGAGGGCAATTTCCAACCTAATACGGGTGACATATAAGGAACGAATTGCTTAGGGAACCAGCTTGTTTTTGCTACAGCAGCAATATCAACTGGAATGACCACCGAATCCGTTGGTAAGGTGTTGATGGATTCCCCTAATTGCGTTTGCTCTTGGATGGATGGGCTATCTTTATGTAATAGGTCTAAATAATCTGGTAAAGACATAGCGTCTAATCCCGGTTTTGGATTAAATAAGATCTGATCATTCACCCCTTCCATTAACTGATCCTTGGTTAATTGAATCGGTAAAGGTTGTGATTCGTAGGTCTTGCGCTTCATTTGGTCGATATACCAATCGGTTCCTAAGAGCGATAAATTACATACACGAACATCCGTTCTGAATCCTTCCACTTCTTGAACATACCACAATGGGAACGTATCATTATCGCCTCCTGTGAACAGAATGGCATTAGGCGCACAAGAATTCAATAGATTTTTTGCAAAATCGATTTGGTGATAACGGTCACTGCGATCATGATCATCCCAGTTTTGTTGTGCCAAAATCGCAGGAGCCGTCAAACCTAATAAGGTAACAATCGCCCATTTCGCTTTATCTGCTTTAACGAATTTTTGAATAAATTCTAAAATCTGCATGACGGCAAAACCAGCCCAGATGGACATAAAGTAGAACGAACCTACGAAGATGTAATCACGCTCACGAGGTTCTGTAGGCGGTGAATTTAAGTAAACCGTTAAGGCCACTCCCGTTAAGACAAACATCAAAATAGTCACTAATAGGTCCTTATCATTCTTGCGAAGCATATAGAAGAAACCTAAAAGGACAAAGATGATAGGCAAGAAGAAATAATTATTTCGTGCCTTATTATTGCGTAAAACATCAGGAAGCTTAGAGGTATCTTCAAAGGAATTAATTGCCCATGCATCTTGTAAATCGCTTTCACGACCCACAAAATTCCACAACAAATAACGCATATACATATGCCCTAACTGATGTGTAAAGAGGAATTCTAAGTTCTTACCAAAGCTTGGCTTCACCCCTTCTGGAATACCCAACATCTGTTGATATAACTTCACATGATTAGCTTGATTCGAATAGACACGTGGTAAAAGCATCATTTGGGACTTATCGTATTCATACACCGGTTTCTTCGTGTATTCAACGTATTTCCCATCTTTCATCTTGTAGATAGGTGTCTCTGCACCTTCTTTGTAACCCGTAACCTCGGCCGTATAAACAGGTCCGTAGATTAACGAACGCTCTCCATATTGTTCACGCTTTAGGTATTTCAAGAAGTTCAAGATATTGCTTGGATCATTCTCATTAATCGGAGTATTATATCCTGAACGTACTAAAGCTACCGTGTAGGTGGAATAGCCAATTAAAAGGAATACGAAGGAGAATAGTGCGACATTAAGTACCTCCTTGCCTTTGGCATACGAATAACGAATCCCAAAAACCACTGCAGCAATCAATAAAATCAAGAATACGATCGCTCCAGAACCATAAGAGAATCCTAACGTATTCACGAAGGTTAACTCAAATTGAAAGGCTAAGCTGGGCAATCCAGGGATAATACCTGAATTAATAATCCCTAAAATAAATAGCGCTATAAAAATAGAAACTACTCCTCCAGTTAACGTAGGCTTTTCATATCGTTTGAAATAATACAATAATCCCAAAGCTGGAAGCGTCACTAAATTCAATAAATGGACTCCAATCGATAAACCCACTAAATAGGCAATGAATAATATCCAACGATTCGATTCTGCACGATCCTCCACTAATTCCCATTTAAAAGCAGCCCAGACCACGATTGCCGTAAAGAAAGAAGACATAGCATACACCTCTGCTTCCACTGCTGAGAACCAAAATGTATCTGAAAACGTGTAAATCAATGATCCAACTACACCTGAAGCTAATAATCCAAAACGCTCGTTTGCATTCAAGTCCTCAAATGACTTTCTAATCATCTTGCGACCGATCATAACGATCGTCCAATGCAGGAATAAAATCGTAAAGGCACTGCTCAAGACGGATAACATGTTTACCCAATAGGCTACTTTCGTTACATCACCCAGGGCCAATAAAGAGAACATCCGTCCTAACAAAAGGAACAATGGTGCTCCTGGAGGGTGTGGTACTTGTAATTTATACGCACAAGCTATGAACTCTCCACAGTCCCAAAAAGAGGCCGTAGGTTCTACCGTCAAAGTATAGGTAATCAAGGCTATGAAGAAAACTCCCCAACCCGTCCAATTATTTAAGTTTTTAAAACTCCACATAGGTCAAATTAATTAAACTGTTTTAAGAAACGAACGTCATTCTCCGTAAATAAACGTAAGTCTTTGATCTGGTATTTTAACATCGTAATTCGCTCGATACCCATTCCAAAGGCAAAGCCATTGTACTTTTTCGAATCGATACCCACATTTTCTAAGACATTCGGATCCACCATTCCAGCTCCTGCAATTTCTACCCAACCAGCTCCTTTACAGACATTACAGCCATCACCTTTGCACAAAAGGCAGGTAATGTCCATTTCAGCACTAGGCTCTGTGAATGGGAAATAGGAAGGACGGAATCGTACTTTCGTATCTTTCCCAAACATCTCTTTGGCAAAATGATACAACGTATCTTTTAAATCTTTAAAGCTTACTTGCTCATCCACATACAGTCCTTCCACTTGATGAAAAAGGCAATGTGCACGCGCTGAAATCGCTTCATTACGATAAACACGACCCGGCATAACGGAGCGAATCGGAGGCTTTTGATGTTGCATTAATCGAATCTGCACGTTAGAGGTGTGCGTACGCAATAAAACATCATCTTGTATCTCCCCAGCCCCTTTCTCAATAAAAAATGTATCCTGCATTTCCCGCGCTGGGTGATTTGCAGGGAAATTTAAGGCAGTAAAATTATAGAAATCAGTTTCGATCTCGGGACCATCAGAAACAGAGAATCCCATCCGATTAAAAATCTCCAAAATACGTGCTCTCACCTTCGTCAACGGATGAAGGCTACCTTGTGAAATGGGGTTATATAATGTTAAATCAGAAGGGACTTCAAATCCTGCAGCATTTCCAGCAAAAGCCTCTTGTGCCTGCGCAAACTTAGCTTCAGCTGAATTCTTTAAACCATTTAAAGACTGACCTACCTCCCGGCGATTTTCTGCGGCTACATTTTTCAATTCGTCAAATAAAGAGGCTAAACGACTCTTTCGCCCAACAAACTGATTTCTAAAAGATTCTAATTCGCTTTCATTCGAAATGACAAAACTGTCAATTTCAGCCTGAATAGCCTTTATTTGTTCATTCATTTGTGTAATTATAAAATACGGAAACCTAGGGTTGCCTGGAAATAACTAGGTTTTTGAGAATAACTATAATTTGCAGGAAGGGCAATTGTATTACTTAATTCCGACATAGCACCTTCATAACGAACGTCTAAAGACAAGTTTAAAATGTCTATGCCAATTCCAGCTTGGTAAGAAAAGTTCGAACGATTGACAATTTCCTTCGAAGATCCAGAAAAATAGGTTTTTAATGCATTATCTGCCTTTGTATCCGCGCTTAAGCTGTAGGAAGCAACAGGACCAGCAGCCAGGCGTATCGGACCTAATTTTAGACCCACTAACACAGGAACATCAATTGTCCTTTGAGAAAATGAAACAATATCATTGGACTTTGTAATTGCGTTTAAGACATTAACCTCGTAATCTTTAGCAGCAAAATTAACTTCTGGCTGAATAAAAACTGATTTACCTATTCTTGCATAGGCACCTAAAAGGTATCCCGTTTTCATACTTAAAGTTTTACTCACATTAACTGAGTAATTTGCATCATAAGCAATAGATGAAAGATTTACTCCACCTTTAATACCCACCCTAAGATACTCAGAACTTTGAGCAGACAAATTAAAAGTAAATCCAGTGATTAATAGGAATAATAACAACAGTGGTTTTGGAGCTTTCATCTTTTGAGAGTTTTGATAATTAAATAGTAAAATTATCCTTTTTCAATCGAAAAAAAAGAAAAAACGAAATCAAAGCGTAAATTTGAACATAAATAAACCTCATGGCCAAAGCTAAAACGTCTTTTTTCTGTCAATCGTGTGGTCACTCCGCGCCAAAGTGGTTAGGTAAGTGTCCTTCTTGCGGGGAATGGAATACGTTCGTGGAGGAATTAGTAGAGGCGACTAATCATCCGGCAGAGGTTTGGAAGACAAAAGGAAGTCCTAAATCAGCCGCGAAGCCTAAGTTATTGAACGAAGTTAGCTTCGAAAACTTACCTAAATTGACTTGCTCTGATCCTGAATTCAATCGGGTTTTAGGCGGTGGCATCGTTCCTGGTTCACTCGTATTAATCGGTGGAGAACCAGGCATCGGGAAATCAACCCTTTTACTTCAAGTAGCACTTTCTTTAACCCAGACACGTGTTTTATATGTCACTGGGGAAGAATCGGAACAGCAAATTAAATTGAGAGCAGATCGCTTAGCTGCGAAATCTGACTCTTTATATATTTTAACGGAGACGAACACACAATCGATCTTTAGGCACCTAGTTGACCTTGAGCCCGAATTAATCATAGTTGATTCGATACAAACCCTGTTTTCTGATCAAATCGAGTCAGGCCCAGGTTCTGTTTCACAGATTCGAGAATGTGCGTTGGAATTAATGCGATTTGCAAAAGAGAGTGGCACGCCCATCTTCTTGGTAGGTCACATTACCAAAGAAGGTTCCATCGCCGGACCTAAAGTCCTAGAACACCTTGTAGACACCGTTTTGCAGTTCGAAGGCGATCGCCACATGATCTACCGCATTTTACGCACAACGAAAAACCGTTTTGGCTCGACTTCCGAATTAGGGATCTACGAAATGCTAGGAAGCGGATTGCGACCTGTCACAAACCCATCCGAAATTCTCTTGTCGCAACGCGATGAACCTTCTTCCGGCATCGCTATCGGTACCTTAATGGAAGGGAATCGTCCTTTATTAGTGGAAATCCAATCCTTAGTAAGCGCTTCCTCTTATGGTAATGCCCAAAGAACCGCGAACGGATACGATGGAAAACGTTTAAGTATGTTGATCGCTGTTTTGGAAAAAAGAGGCGGTTATAAACTTGCCACACAAGATGTTTTCTTAAATATCACGGGAGGAATACGGGTTGATGATCCTGCATTGGATTTAGCTACCTGTATGTCCTTAGTTTCTTCTTACGAGGATAAAATTATCGACTCGTCCATCTGTTTTGCAGCAGAAGTAGGATTAGGAGGAGAATTACGTTCTGTGACTCGAATTGATCAGCGAATCGCTGAAGCAGAGAAACTAGGCTTTAAGGAAATTTGGATCAGCAAGTACAATTTGAAAGGCTTAAATTATAAGCCCAATAAAATCAAAGTACAATCAGCTGCGACCTTATTGGATGTTATCCTGCACATTTGGCGCCAAAAATAGCCGAAGGATATTGCACTTCTAAGAGATGTAATCCGCGAGCAGGTACGGCACGACCGGCTTTACAACGGTCTTTCGAGTCTAAAATTTCTTGTAATTGATTTTTCGATAAGCGCCCTTGTCCTACTTCTAACAAAGTTCCCACGACCGCACGAACCATTCCACGTAAGAATCGATTGCCTTGAATCGTAAATACCAGTTCTTCCCCTCTCCAAGCCCAGGAAGCCTGCATAATCGTACATTCAAAAGTGGCCACTTCGGTCTTCACTTTCGAGAAACACTGGTAATCTGTGTGCTGAAAAAACAGAGAAGCCGCCTCATTCATCGCGTCTACATCTAAATCGACGCCGAAACGATAAGCAAACTGAACATTAAATGGGCTTTTCAATGGACTAATGCGGTATTCATAGGTCCTCGAGAGCGCCGCGAATCGCGCATGAAAATCATCCGCTACTTGGTAAATTCCTTGAACAGCTAAAGAATCAGGCAACATGCGATTTAATCGAAATACCCAGTTTTCCTTGACTTTTTTACCCTCAGGCAAATCAAAGTGCGCATATTGTTGATGTGCATGCACGCCTGTATCTGTGCGAGAACTTCCCACAATTTCGAGCGAAGACCCTAGCAATAAACTTAATTTATCTTGCAAAACCGACTGGACCGTCGTTGCATTGGGCTGAATTTGGTAGCCATGAAAAGAGCCGCCATCGTACGAAAAAGCGAGTAGATAGCGGCTCATTTTACTTATTTCATTAAAGCAGTTTCTAAAGCAGTATCAAATGATTGATACGCAGCAGCCACAGAACTCAAAACAGCTCCATCAGCCACCATATCCGTCCCTTGAACAGATCCTAGAGCTGAGAATTGAACGCCTTGTGTCTGCAAAGCAGCTTCAAAAGCCTCTTTCTTCGCAGAATCCACTGAAACGACCACACGGGATTGCGCTTCTCCGAACCAGAATGCATCTTGACGAATCGCCACATCTGAGGTAACGTTAAATCCTAAACCACGAGGAAAAGAAGATTCCGCTAATGTCACTAACAAACCACCATCAGACACATCGTGAGCTGATTCAATTAATTTATTGGTGATTAAAGCCGAAATCGCCTTTTGTACCTTTTGTTCCGTTGCTAAATCAAAATGCGGTGCTGGAGTTGCTTTGATACCCTTGTAAGAATACACATATTCTGAAGAAGCAATATCATTCACTGATTCACCCACTAAATAGATGGCATCACCTTCTTTTTTGAAGTCTAACGTCATCTTATTCGCCGGATCCTCTAAAATACCTAACATACCAATCGTCGGTGTAGGGAATACAGGACCTTCATCAGAAGACTGGTTGTAGAAGGAAACGTTACCACCTGTTACGGGTGTTTCAAACGCCTCACATGATTTCTTCATTCCCTTAATTGCACCCACAAATTGCCAGTATACTTCTGGAACGTATGGATTACCAAAATTCAAACAGTTCGTAATCGCCACCGGCACACCACCCGAACATACAATGTTACGAGCCGCTTCCGCCACCGCCATCGCACATCCTTCTTCCGGATCAGCGTTTACATAGCGTGAATTACAATCTACGGTGATTACAATGGATTTTTGAGAGCCATGTACTTTCACAACTGCTGCATCCGAAGGTGCATTGGTATTGCGATTCGCACGACCAATCGATGAATCATATTGTTGAGCCACCCACTTCTTAGAAGCGATATTCGGGTGATTCATCATGTAGTTCAAAGCCTTTGGCAATTCTTCCTTAGGCAAATCATTTACGGATTCTATCTTAAATTTCTTGAATTCTTGGAAGTAAGCAGGCTCTTTGTATTCGCGGTGGTATACCGGAGCACCCCCACCTAATACTAAATCATCTGCAGGAACATCCGCCACTAACACACCATCTTGATAGAATTCAAGACGTTTTGTATCCGTCACGGTACCAATTTGCTCACAATTTAAATCCCACTTATCAAAAATACGTTTCGCTTCATGCTCACGACCCTTTTCCACCACGATTAACATACGCTCTTGAGACTCAGATAACAAGATCTCAAATGGTTGCATGTTCGGTTGACGTGTAGGAACTTTGGAAAGATCAATAATCATTCCATGTTCTCCTTTCGCAGACATTTCAGACGTCGAGCAAATAATACCCGCCGCACCCATATCTTGAATACCGATTACACATCCTGCTTCGATGATTTCCAAAGAAGCCTCTAATAACAATTTCTCCTGGAATGGATCGCCTACTTGAACCGCAGGTAATTTCTCTGACGACTTCGCCGTAATATCTTCCGAGGCAAAACTCGCACCACCGATTCCATCTTTACCTGTAGCCGAACCTACGATAAATACCCCGTTACCCACGCCATAGGAAATAGCAGAAGCCTGCGTTCCTACTTTTAAAATACCCGCAGAAAAAGCATTTACTAATGGGTTAACATTATAACAATCATCGAATTGAACCTCACCACCCACGGTAGGGATTCCAAAGGCATTACCATAATCTCCAATCCCCTTCACGACACCTTTTACTAACCACTTCGTTTTCGCTAAATCAATATTACCAAAACGTAAGGAATTTAATTGCGCAATCGGACGCGCACCCATCGTGAAAATATCCCGATTAATTCCACCCACACCTGTCGCCGCACCTTGGTAAGGCTCTAAAGCCGACGGGTGATTATGTGATTCAATCTTAAATGCACAGCCTAAACCATCCCCCAAATCAACCAAACCCGCATTTTCCTCACCCGCTTTCGCTAACATACGTGGCGAGTCTTTAGGCAAAGTCTTCAACCAAACGATTGAATTCTTATAGCTACAGTGCTCAGACCACATCACAGAGAAAATCGACAATTCGGTAAAATTAGGTTTGCGACCTAAAATCTCCTGAATGCGATCATATTCCTCGGGTAATAATCCTAATTTTTTGGCTGTTTCGACGGTGGGAAGGGTTCCGATTGATTCCACTTAATTGAGTTTAAAATTGAAATGCAAAGATAGGAAATCTAGAGTAGAGAGCAAAGAGTATAGAGTAGAGAGTAGAGAGAAAACACATCTAATATCTTTACTCTCTTATCTACTCTCTCTAATCTCAAACTTAAAGCATAAAGCATAGAGCACAAAGTATAAATCTGGAATAAAAAATGGCTTAAGCCCATTTTTTATAATATAAGTAATTTTAGATCTCCAATAATACACAAGTATTCAACTGAAAACTTTTCATCCATTCATTCGTGCAGCGAATACCTACTTTGCTCTTTGTGCTTTGCTCTTTGTGCTTTGAATTTAAAGAATGTCCGGTGGTTAAAACCACCCGGACATTCTTTAAATCCCCCAATACTCCCGATCCTCCGGAACATCGACATCTCGGAATTTGTCTGAAAAGTGGATGATCTCACAGAGCATTGGATTTTGGCGCCAAAATTTTCCTAAACCTTGATCTCCACTCCAACGACTAAAAAGTGGACGCAAAGCCTTTGGAATGAGTACAGGTGGTGAATTAACCCCTTGAAACGAAGCAACAATAGCTCGGTCTGGATTCGCAAGGGATATGATATTTTTCATGTGCGCATTCGTCAAAAAGGGTAAATCACACAAAAGAACTAGTACCGCCTTTTGCTGATCAATAGCTCTAAGGCCTACAGCAAGTGATTCTCCCATTCCTTTTTCCCACTTTTCCACTTGAACATAGGACAGCCGGGGAAATTCTTTTTGTAAATTCTCCATGATTCTGACTGTCTTTTCCACCTCCGCACCTAAACAAACGACCACCTCTTGACATACACTAAACGATAAGCGTATAGAACGCTCTAAAAGGCTTTGGCCTTGATATACTAATAATTGTTTCGCTTCTCCTAAACGGGACGAAGCACCCGCTGCTAGAATTAATCCGGTCATTTGCTCTTTTGAATTTCACTAATTTAAATAAAAATAATTAAAGCTTAGGTGCTAATTTTAGGGCATGCTTCGAGAAAATGAAATCCAATTTATTCAAGAGAACCTGCACAGGGACCCGGTTGCAATTGCATTAGAAGCCGCTAAGTACCCAGATTTTGACATTCCTGTTTTAGTAGGCCAAATCAAAGCCAGACAAAAACTCAAAGACAAAATGCCTCATTGGGTGGCGAATGAAAAGGTGTTTTTTCCTCCTTCTTTGGCCCTAGAACAATCTTCCTCAGAAGAAACGGCACATTTTAAGGCTTCCCTCCTACATGGAAAAGTCGTGGACCTAACGGGAGGTATGGGTTTAGACAGTTATGCATTCGCACAAGCTGGCTCCGTAGTCGATTATATCGAAAGACAAGAAGAACTTGCTAAAATCACTACCTACAATCACACGATATTAAAAGCAGGAAACATCCAGCACCACACAGGCGATAGTTTAAAATGGCTTTCAGCGTATGCGGAATTATTCGACTTCATCTATATAGACCCTGCCCGCAGAGATGGGGCTGGGAACAAAGTCGTCCAGTTACAGGATTGTGAACCCAATGCCTTGAAATTAATCAACTATATCAACGATAAAACCAGTTTACTGATAAAAACGAGTCCCCTATTGGATTTAGATCGGGCCACTAAGGAATTACAAGGGGTAGAAAAGATTTATATTGTCTGTGTCAAAAATGAGGTAAAAGAGTTGCTCTTTTTAAAGACGTCGCAATCTACGGAAGATCCTTCAATCGAAGTAATCGAATTAAGTCAAGTTAATACACTACTATTTAAAGGTCAAAAATCAACAGAATCAGCAAGCATTTGCGACTTCGGGCCTATTTCAAACTACCTATATGAACCTCACTCAGGAGTACTGAAGGCTGGATTTTTTAAATCAGTGGCTAAAGGTTTGCAGAAAATAGCGCCTAACACTCATTTATATACTTCTGAAGACCTACACACTAATTTTGCGGGAAGAACGTTTGAAGTTTTGGCGGAGGGACCTTTGGAAAAAAAATGGATTTATTCCGTTTTACCTGGCCAGCAAGCGAATATCTCAACCCGAAATTTCCCGATAAAGGCTGATGAAATTCGAAAAAAAATTCAATTAAAAGATGGAGGAGAGTTTACTCTTTTCGCTTTCAGAGATCAAGCAAATAAAAACAAGGTTGTCCTAGCTAAAAAAATCTCCTAACTTTAGTAAAAATTTCATCAAATGAAAAAAATCACCCTACTACTTTTCCTTTCAGTAAGCGCTTTATCAGCGTCAGCTCAAGTTTTTTCTGGTATGTCTGAAGTAGATAAATCGAAAAAAGAAGGAGTTTATACCTTTGTTAATACACAAGAAAAATATGCCCGAGCAAGCTGGAAAGCTTATTTAAGCAAATTTGGTAAAGTAATCGAAGGGAAAAATGGTACTTATTCAAGTGCTGATTTTAAGGTTTCTGGGATCTCAGACAGCCCATTGACGCTTATATCAAAGGTTTCAGAAGAAAATAAGAAAGTAAAACTTTTCATTTCGATCGCCACAGGTCCTGACGAATATATCCAAACAGGTCACGCTAAACTAAATGAAACAAGCGCTTGGATTGAAGAATTTATCAAACTAGTTGATTTAGAAGAAGGCGTTCGTATCGAGGAAAACAAATTAGCTGAATTGACTTCAGCGCAATCGAAAAACACCAAACATGCGGAACGTTTAATTCGTGAATTAGACTCTAATTCCCGCCAGATCAACAACTTAGAGGAGCGATTAAAAGAAGCTAAAATCGAAAAGGAAAAAATCTTAACCAATCAGGTTCAAAATAAATTAGATCAAAAAGCAAAAGAAGAAGAAATAGCTGCCCAAAAATTAGCCGTAGAATCAGCGAAACAAAAAATTAAATGAGAAAACTGATCATCGCCCTTTTCACGATTTCCCTTTTCTGTAATTTCGGCAGAGTGGAGTATTCCGCGCTCAATCCGAAGGCAAAAACAATACAAACAGATTCAACAGCTAGAATAGCTACTGCGAATAACACGAAAGTAATAAGCAGTGAATTACCTGCCGATCAAGAATCACCTGAAACTACAGAGGAGAACACAGGTTGGGCAAAATATGTAGCGCTAGGCATCAAAACTTTTTTTGCAACCTTGTTAAAAATTTTGGTAGCTTAATATGCTATCCTACTCCATCTCTACTCCTGTTCAAGCTCCGGTCAGCCACGTAAAAGAACTTTTTACAGCTGAATTGCTTGTTAAATTATCCCCTCCCTTTCCTACTGTCGCTTTACAGCGATTTGATGGTTGCAAAAAAGACGATAATGTCATCCTTGTTATTAACCTAGTTATTTTGAAAGTCACTTGGAGTTCACTGATCATTGAAGACCAAGAAACGGACGATGAATGGTATTTTATTGACCAAGGAGTCAAAATGCCCTTTGGTCTACAGTATTGGCAGCACAAGCATCGGGTAAAGAAAACCTCCGAAGGCGCTTGCGAAATTATCGATGAAATTTCGTTCGATACGCGTAATGCATTTTTGAATTACCTTCTTTTCCCCTTTCTTTGGGGAATGATTTTTTACAGAAAACCATTTTATAAAAAGTATTTATCTCTCGTCAACCCGCTATGAAATTAACCTTAACTAATAAGATTATCATTGGCTTTATCCTAGGCCTTGTGCTGGGTGAGTTCTTTTTCCTCTATTTTGCACCAGAAGTTAGCCACGATTTAGGGGCTAAAGTTCAGATTGTTTCTAAGATTTTCCTTCGTCTGATTAAGATGATTGTGGGTCCCTTGGTATTCTGTACTCTTGTAGTGGGTATCGCGAAATTAGGCGATTTTAAAGCAGTAGGTCGGATTGGAATCAAAACCATTGGATATTTCTATTTCGCCACTATCCTTTCGCTTGTTACGGGTCTCGTCGTGGTTAATATTACTCAACCTGGAAGCCTACAAAGCTGGCCTAAGCCGGCAGCTGGCACAGAAACTGGGATTGATTCTTCTAAGGCTAAAACAATGGAAGATTTCATTCTACATATCTTCCCAGACAGCTTTTTTAAGGCTTTGGCAGAAAACGAAATCCTTCAAATTGTCATTTTCTCTCTATTCTTTGGTGTAGCATTAGGCTCCATCGGTGAGGTAGGAAAACGATTAATTCATGTCTTCGAAAATTTAGCGGAAGTCATCTTTAAAATGGTGAATTATGTGATGGAAGTGGCTCCTTATGCAGTATTTGCAGCGATGACAACCGTGGTAGCGAATAAAGGCTTAAGTATTTTGATTAGCTATGGCTACTTAATGATCTGCTTTTTAGGAGGTTTATTATTCTTTACCGTGGTCATCCTATGGATCATTTGTTTAGCTAATGGAATCCCCTATTGGAGGTTATTAAAAGAGTTAAAGGAAGCTCTTTTGATTTCCTTTTCCACAGCCAGTTCTGAAGCATCCTTTCCTCAAACCATTGCAGCACTAGAGAAATTTGGATGCTCAAGACGTATTGTCGGTTTTGTATTACCCTTAGGATATAGCTTTAATCTGGATGGATCGATGCTTTACATGACATTTGCCACAGGTTTCATTGCGCAAGCTTATGGTGTGCATTTAAGTTTAGAGCAGCAAATCACTATGTTATTAACGCTCATGATTACCTCCAAAGGGATAGCTGGTGTACCACGCGCATCGCTTGTCATCATTGCGGGTACTTTAACGATGTTCAATCTTCCGGCGGAAGGAATCGCACTTTTATTAGGCGTTGATCCGTTTTTAGATATGGGCAGAACGGTCACCTCTGTTGCAGGAAATGGAGTTGCCACCTGTGTGGTTTCGAAATGGGAAGGAGAATTTAATCCGCCTTTGGCTAATTAACTTTCTGATTAAATGTCATTTGTACTGCTTTTCGAGCAGGGATGATAGAGGCCAAAAATGTGATGACAATCACAACTACAGCGGTCATCAAAAAATCAAACCATTCCATTTGAATGGGATATGAATCAATCAAAGCGTTCGGGATTCCTAAAGGGATAATTCCGAACGTTTGTTGTATCCAGCCCAGAATAAATCCGACTATCATTCCCACTATTGCACCCGAAAAGCTAATAAATAAGCCTACTGACAGAAAAATACGCAATAACTGCTGCTGTGTTATTCCCATCGCTAACAAGGTTCTTAAGTCTTTTCGCTTCTCAATGACTAATAGAGAAAGGGCATAAAAAAGGGTAAAGGAGGCAATTCCCATGATAAATGCCATGAGAATAAACACAAATAATTTTTCAATTTTGATTGCGCGCAATAAAATAGCATGTTGTTGATTGCGTGTTTGAACATCAAACGTAGCACCTAAAATGGTTTGAATCGCCTTTTGGACATCCACCTCATTTGCCCCTTCATTTAACATCACATCAACTCGAGAGACCGAATTAGAATCAGCTAGAGTTAATTCTCGCATCCAGGGCAGCGGGACAAGAATCATTTGATTATCAAACATTTGTTCCACTTGCAAAACGCCTGAAGGAAAAAAGGTTTTTAAGTTAGCCGCATCCTCATTTAGTTGAAATTTAGCTAAAGCCTTTTGATTCGGATACCAAACCTCAACTGGATGGATTACATCATCAAAACTCATCCCAATAGACATAAATACTCCCGCTCCTACCATTCCAAAAGAATTTCCTTCATATTCCACCAAATAATCGCCATCCACCACCTGATCCCTTAATCGCCTCGATGATATGAAAGATGAATCGATTCCTTTTAAAGTCACTACTAGTTGCTTCCCATTGTAGCGAATTAAAGCTTGATCCTCTAAGATGGGCTGAACAGAACGGACTCCAGAAACTTTAGCCAGCTGATTAAATTGAGTAGAAGTCAAGGAAAAACGTGTATCTGACGCGGAAATAACTGTTAAATCAGGATCGAAGGTTTTGAACAAACCTTTCTGAAAATCCTCTAAACCATTAAAAACAGATAGAATTAGAACTAAGGCCATCACCTCCACCCCCACTCCGATCATCGAAATACGAGAAATTAAGGTGATAAAACTCGCCTTAAATGGGGAAAAAAAATACCTTTTCGCAACAAATAAGGAAATACTCATTTTAATCTATTTCATCAGTCACACGATTAGGCATATCGCCATCAGCAGGTGGGATAACCAAACCTTCAAATAAAGCTTCGATCTTAGCTGCATAGGCAGCCGTATCATCTAGGAAGAACACTAAATTAGGAATTATACGTACTTGCTTACGAATTCGATTAGCAAGGGCATTTCGAATGGCTTTGTTTGCGAGATCGATCTGATCCATCACCGCTTCACGATCATCGATGAGCAAGAAACTTAAATAACAACGAGCGACTGAAAGATCTGGACTAATTTTCACCTCCGTCACAGTCACCATTCCATTTCCAAAAATCATTTTAAATTCCTTTTGAAAAATATCACTTAAATCCTTTTGTATTTGACGGCCAAATTTTTGCTGACGCTTCGTTTCCATGCTTGCTCTCTATTTTCAGGTCTTTTTATCTCAAAAAACACCTACAAATTTCATAATAATAATTGGAATCACCGTAATTTAGCGCTTCGTTTAGCCAAATATGTTACAATTTATTAAATCCAATAGCTTAATTTCCATTCTACTCTTTAGTCTACTAGGGGTATTTTTTGCTTTTCTGCAGACTCAGCAGGGATTTAACTATTTTCCATGGGAAATAAAGAACTATTTAATTGGGCAAAAACTGAATCAAGGATTTCGATTGTATAAAGACATACGCGACAATACGGGTCCATTTGCCACTGGATTTTACCAGCTTTTAGATATAGTAAACATTCCCCTGTCCTCCAATGCTTACATTGCATTGGGAATCATTTCCATTCAGGCCTATATCTTTCATCAAACCATTTCCACCTTTGAACTAATGCCTAAGCTGGGCGGATTGGCCTTTGGTATTTATCTATTACTGTTTCACCTGACAACAGAATTCTATGTCCCAGATCCGGCACTTTTAGGGCTAACCTTTTTATTACTTGCTTGGAGAGAGATTATTCAGCAACAAAAAACACTATTAGTGAATGACCGAGTTTTTTTAGTTGGAATTTATATCGCCATTTCCACCTTGATATTCCCAGCCTATTTTTGGCTTCTTCCTTGGGCATTACTCAGTTTATTGTTTTTCTCAGGTATTTCTATCCGACAAGTGATTTTAATTTTAATCGGTTATATAATCGTTTTAACGATTACTTCGATTGTATTTTCCTTTCGAGGAAACCTTTCCTATTTAATACTAGTCTTTCAAAATTCAGCCTTTGAATTTCAATTAATCTCGCTTGACGAAGCAAAGAAAGTTTTATTGTTTTACTCACCTGCCATACTATTTGGAATCGTTGGGTTATATAAAGTAGTGGGGAATCCTAAAATTAGGGCACATGCTCAGAAGGTGCAGCAAACCACCTTAATTTGGCTATTTTTCAGCTTAATTGCCATAACTAATTTTCCTGCCTATTACCGAATAAACTTTGTCTTATTATTACCTCCACTAGCCTATCTTGGACTCAATCTCTTTTATTTAATTAAAAAAAATTGGCAAAGGGAGCTCATATTATTGACTTTAGTGGGGTCAGTTGTGCTTATTCATAGATTAGATTATGTGAATAACCCGCATCTGAGAATAATTCCGATCAGTGGGCAAAAACTACTCATATTAGGCCCTGAAATTGAAGAATACCTGCACAATGAAATGGCAGGTCCATTTGTGAATTGGGATTTAGCGAAACCCCTACTAAATCAATTGAATTCGTATAAAAACGTGATTATCGTCCAGGAATACTTCACGAAAGACCAACCCAATTACATCTACGATTCTGAAGGATATTTTACCAAAATCTCGCAATATATTCCCTCCATCACGGATCAATATAAGCTTGTCAGTCCTAAACTTTACAAAAAGAGATAAGATTAGCAGCAAGAAATCTTGTTTACTCTGCCTTGGTGACGACCTCCTTCAAATGGAGTATCTAAAAACACCTGCAAACAAGCTTTTGCTTCTTCTAAAGAGATAAATCGTACAGGAAGGCATAACACATTCGCATCATTGTGTTGACGAACCAAAGCAGCCACCTCTGTATTCCAAGCCAAACCTGCGCGTATACCTTGGTGCTTATTAGCCGTAATTGCCACGCCATTCGCGCTTCCACATAATAATAAACCAAAACTTACCTCCCCTTTTTCTACCGCATCTGCTACAGGATGTGCAAAATCGGGATAATCTACAGAGTCAGCAGAATAAGTACCACAATCTTTTACTGAGATGTCTTTGGCCTCTAAAAAAGCGATCAAATCATTCTTGTAATCAAAACCAGCGTGATCTCCGCCAACTGCGAAACTTAAGGGAGTATTCATAAAATTGTGATTTATTTTTTGCAAAGGTAAATGGTTTAGTCCTACATTTAGGAAACAATTAGTAAAAATATGACGGAGAAAAACTGGAAAGAAGAAGAAGAGAAAATCAAACAAGCTTTTGGCGACAAAACCTGGGCTCAGATTAAATCAGAGGAGTCTTGGCGTATTTTCAAGATTATGAGTGAGTTCGTAGAGGGCATCGATAAATTATCAAAAATCGGCCCATGTGTATCTATTTTTGGATCTGCTCGAACGATTCCAGAAAATCCCTATTATAAAGTAGCAGAGGAAATTGCGGCGAAATTAGTTCGCCACGGATATGGTGTCATCACCGGTGGTGGACCTGGAATTATGGAAGCGGGAAATAAAGGAGCTGCTAGCGAAAGAGGTCGTAGTGTAGGCCTGAATATCGAATTACCCTTTGAACAAACCCCCAATCCCTACATCGACTCAGACAAAAACATCAATTTCGACTTTTTCTTTGTGCGCAAAGTGATGTTTGTGAAGTACTCTCAAGGGTTTATCATTATGCCGGGTGGATTCGGAACGTTGGATGAGATGTTCGAATCGTTAACCCTTATTCAAACACATAAAATAGGCCGTTTCCCAGTTGTATTAGTCGGAAAAGACTATTGGGGAGGATTAATCGACTGGATGAAAAAGACCATGGTGGCCGCAGGAAATATTCACGAAGAAGATTTGGAATTATTTGCCCTTGTGGACACGCCTACAGAGGCCGTTCGCGTAATTGACGATTTCTATGCGAAGTACTTATTGAAACCTAATTTTTAGTTTTTAGCGAAAAAGGTTTTTATATCTGCCAAAGACAAAGCATTCAACGTCAACTCTTTTAAAAGCCCCCCTTTTCGCCCTACTTTTACCCCCCATTCCATATCCTGTAAACCGGCGATAGCATGGGCATCAGGATTGATGGAAACAAACACTCCTTTATCCATCGCCTCATAGATGTGACGCCAGTCCAAGTCCAATCGATACGGACTGGCATTTAATTCAATACTCACCCCATTCGCCTTACAAGCATCTAAAATTTTAGACATCAGCAACGGAAACCCAGGTCTTGCCAGTAACAATCGACCCGTCGGATGTCCCAAAATAGAGGTATATGGATTTTCAATGGCTTTCATTACTCTAGGCATCGCTTTCTCTAAATCCATAGTCAAACCGGCATGAACGGAGGCCACCACATAATCAAAAGAAGATAAAACAGAGGCATCATAATCCAAACTACCATCTGGTAAGATATCTGCTTCGATCCCTTTTAATACCTTAAAATCACTCCACTGTGCATTTAATTGATCTATTTCTCCGTGTTGACGAATCACATCTTCTTCTTTCAATCCACCCGCATAGGCGGCATATTTTGAGTGATCGGCGATGCCAAAATAGCTCAATCCTAAAGCACGGCAAGCTTCGGCCATTTCTGCCAATGTATTCTTTCCGTCTGAATAGGTAGAGTGATTGTGTAAACATCCACGTAAATCAGCGTGTTGAATTAAAGCTTTGCCTCCGTGCTTAGCATGCCAATCAAATTCCTGTAAGCCCTCTCGCATCTCAGGCACGATATAGGGCAATTGTTGAGAATCATAGATCTCTTTGTCATTTGATAGCTCTTTTCCCTCAAAACGCTCATAAAAATTAACTTGAGCCAAATGTTCAGGAGAAGCAGATAAAGCAAAAAGTTTCGATATAAACTCAACTGAAGACTCAAAATGTATCTCAATCGGTACCAAGTGACCCTTAGCAAAGCCTCTCCACGTAAAAGGTGAAGATTCCTTCATATCTTCCTCCAGGATATTAACCGCTTGCAATAAGCCAGAAGCACCAAAAAGATCATCCGTCTCCACTAAAAAAACCAAGGAATTAATCACCTCACAATGGCGGCGCAATTCACCTGCGATGGCTACTTCTTTGAAAAAGGTGCTTAATACTTGTGCTATTTCATCCGCTAGATCCTGCGCCTTATTGATTCGTAATTTGCTCGAATTTGATTTTATAAAATGGATATTTAGCGTAACACTTTCCACCACAGCTCCGCCAAAACCTTTTAAATTTGCTAGACGACCATCTTCACAAGCCGCCAATAAATCGTCGATTTCAGTAATTTGTAATTCTTGCCAAATAGTCCTCACCTTATTAGGACCTAAACCTTTAATCTTTAACAGTTGGAGTAAACCAGGTGGCGTTTGTTCGATAATCTGCTCTAAATCAGGACAAGTACCTGAAGAGGCGACGTCTTTAACAAGTTGAACCACCACTTTGCCTACCCCTGGAATGGCTAACAATTGGTCTTCAGGCAAAGAAGAAATCAAACCCGGAAATTTATCGAGACCTCGTGCGGCAAAAGCTAGATTTTTGCTCTTGAATTCATTTACTCCATGTAAATCCCACAACTTTACTAATAACTCGAGCGCATCAACGATTTGATCATTATCCATAGACAAATATAAACTAAAATAAAGTGGCTCCCTCCTTCGCTAATAACCATTCCTTCCGCCACAATCCGCCACTGTATCCCACAAGTTTACCTGTGGAACCGATGACGCGGTGGCAAGGATGGAAGAGTAAAATCGGATTCTGACCATTGGCAGTACCTACTGCCTGGGCTCCTTTCGGTATATCTATGCGCTTGGCAATTTCAGCATAGGTTGCAGTGGAACCAGTCGGAATTTCTGTTAAAGCAGACCACACTTTTTGTTGAAAGGATGTTCCGACAGACGGATCAATCCGATAATTTTGTAGTATACCCGTATCAAAATAGGATTGTAAATATCCTTTAATCTGCTGAATTTCAATAGGATGATGTAGAATTTCTACCTCTTCTTGCTCTACAAAATAACAAGAGCGCAAACCAGCATCGGCTAATTCCACGCGTAAAATTCCAATCGGACTAGAGAAATAAAATTCTGAGTTCGCCATAAGACCTCAATTTCCCACAAAAAATGGTAAATTTCCAATAATTAAGAGGCTATTATTGGAAATTTTAAAAATTATCAATGATTTGGAAAATCAAAACAAGAATAAAATTCTAAATTAAAACCAAATCAAGCATTTTAACGTATAACATTATGAATTTCTCCTTTAGCAACTACAATACAGAAGGTTTTTTCGATGAAATGTTCGATGAGAACGGGGGTGTCCGCGCTGGTTATGAACATTTTAAAGAACGTGTCGAACAACTCTCTAAAGAAGAATTCTTACGCCGACAACAGTCGGCAGAAAGAGCCTTAATGGCCATGGGCATCACGTTTAATGTATACTCAGAAGAAAATGAAGGAACAGAACGTATCATGCCCGTGGATATCATCCCACGTATTGTGGAAGCAAAAGAATGGGAAAAAATTGAAAAAGGATTAATACAGCGAATCACCGCCTTAAATTTGTTTTTGAATGATATTTACTCAGACCAAAAAATCATCAAAGACGGAATCATTCCAGCCGAGGTCATACACTCTTCTAAAGACTTTTTAAAAGCATGCATTGGCATTAAACCACCTAAAAACATCTATATCCATATTACTGGCACCGATTTAATTAGAGGAGCTGATGGAGAATATATGATTTTGGAAGACAACCTGCGCTGCCCATCCGGTGTTTCGTACATGATGGAAAACAGGGAATTACTTAAACAAACCTTTCCAGAGGTAGTCGCAAAATCACAAATCAGATCCATTTCTGATTACCCGAATAAGTTATTAGAAATGCTACGGTTCATCAGTGACCGTCCAGATCCTACGGTGGTGGTATTAACGCCAGGTATTTATAATTCAGCGTATTTTGAGCACTCCTACCTCGCCCAACAAATGGGTGTAGAATTGGTTGATTCACGTGATTTAGTCGTTCACGAAGGTTATGTAAAAATGCGCACCACTAAAGGCTTCCAAATTGTCGACGTCATATACCGCCGCATAGATGATACATTTTTAGATCCAAAGGCCTTCAACCCGGACTCGATGATTGGAATCCCAGGCATTTTCGAAGTGTATAAAAATGGCAAAGTCGCCATTGCAAATGCTCCGGGTACCGGTGTAGCCGACGATAAAGTAATTTATGCCTACGTTCCTCGAATCATTAAATACTATCTAAACGAAGAACCCATCATTCAAAATGTGAAGACCTACATTTGTTCTGAGGAAGAGGACCGCAACTATGTGTTAGCAAACATTGAGAAATTAGTGGTAAAAGAAGCAAATGAGGCAGGTGGTTATGGTATGTTAATTGGGCCAAAATCTACCAAAGAAGAACAAGAAAAATTCAAAGCTTTAATCCTAAACAATCCGAGAAATTATATCGCGCAACCTACCATCTCTTTATCACGTGTTCCTTGTTTGATCGAAGATCATGCAGAAGGTCGCCACGTGGATCTCAGACCATATATTCTGTATGGCGATGGAGTGAATGTAATGCCCGGGGGGTTAACCCGTGTAGCTTTGAGAAAAGATTCGCTTGTAGTTAATTCGTCTCAAGGGGGTGGGTCGAAAGATACGTGGGTTATGTATTAGGTTTTCGGGGTCTGAATCGTTGAAAGGTCAAATGATTCCGCCCCTCAAACAATAGACAGTGGGCAGTAGTCAGTGGGCAGTAGAATTTAGAGTAAAGATTAGAGAGTATAGAGTAGAGAGTAGAGAGTAGAGAGTAGAGAGTAGAGACACCGAACTGATTAGTGATTGCTGTCCACTGCCCACTGACAACTGTCCACTGCCCACTGCCTAATAGTTACTGATTACTGTCCACTATTTATCATAAAATTTATGGGTATAACATTCCCTTTATTTGGAATTTTCACATCGTTTATTCTGATCTATTACTTAAGTTCACTCAATAGATCAAATGCATTCTTAGCACTTTTTTTCTTGTGCTGCAATCTAATTGTCCTCGTATATTATGGACTGCATTATACGGTTGATCCATTTTGGGAAGGCATTTGCTTCGTTCACTGGCTTCCGCTTTCCTTCCTATTAGGTCCTTTTTTGTTTTTTTATGTCAAAACAATGGTGACTAATAATCATAAATTAGAAAAAGTAGACTATCTGCATCTGATCCCAGCAGCATTTATTGTGATTAATTGTCTGCCATTTACGACACTTCCATTTGAGGAAAAATCAAGAATTGCACATGAAATAGTTAATGTAACGCTGAAATATTCCCTTGATTTTCAATTTGTTTCATTTGAATTTATTCTCATTTCCAGGTCCCTGCATTTAATCGCTTATTGCCTTCTATCCTTGATCTATTTTACCGTTTATTCGAAAAAAACGAAGGTGAATTTTGGTCAATTATCCACGAATCATGCCATCCTAAAAAGGTGGATATACTTACTGTGTGCCATTCAGTTTATCATTTCGAGCAATAGTGTTTTACATATTTTGCATGTTGTGGGTATCTATTTTGATTTTGAAAGCGAGGCCTACACGAAAATTTTCACCTCGAAGAACCATTACTTAACAGTGGCAGGTGGTGGATTTTTTCTACAGAATTTATGCCTGTTTTTGTTTCCCAAAATTCTCTATGGAAACGTCTCCTTCATCCCAGACACATTAAATGGCAGTTTATTCAGTGACATCAGGTCAAATCTCCCTAAGAAAAGAAAACCCGTAGAAATTAATTTTGAGATTGATGAGGAATTAGCCAGCTACCTAATCAGTCGTCCTTTCACAAAAAAGGAATTCTCCATCGCTCAGACAGCTTTTGATTTAAAAATCCCGGAAAGGACGCTTTCTCTCTATTTTAATACGCACTTAGGTATGTCATTTAGCGATTGGAAAAAGAAATTGCGTATAGACTACGCTATTGAAATGATTAAATCAGGTGATTCCAAAAAAATCACCATTGAAGCCATTTCATCCAATGCAGGATTTGCCTCGAGATCGAAATTCATCGATGCCTTCAAGGAACAAACGGGCATAACCCCATCAGCCTACATTAAATCTTTGGAAAAAAAGTAAATATCGATCTTGTTACACCATTCCTACTGACTCATTCCCTCCGGACTGACCACTGTCCACTGACACCATATCCATCAAAAAAGGGGCAATAGCCCCTTTTTTGATACCAACTTTATGCTTTACATCTATACTCTCTACTCTCTTATCTCTACTCTCTTATCTCTACTCTTGATTGCGTAGTATATCCTCCAGCCTCTCTCTTCTCCGAATCACTCGCGCAACTCCCTCATCCACTAACACTTCTGCTGGCAAGAAACGGGAATTATAATGCGAAGCCATCGTAAAGCCATAGGCTCCAGCATTAGCTAAGGCAATGATATCGCCTTCTTTCACTTCATTTAAAAGGCGTTCATTTTCTTTCCCTTTCAAGTCAAATGAGAAGGTATCAGTTTCACAGATATAACCCGTCACCCGATATTGTTCTTGCTTCGAAGAATCTTGATTCGAGGCATTGAAAATGTAGTGGTAAGAACCATACATCATGGGGCGAATTAAATGATTCAAGCCAGAATTTATCCCCACAAATGTTTTTACGGGATCGCGTTTTACTACATTGGTTTCTGTTAAGAAAGTACCTGATTCACTCACTAAAAACTTACCAGGTTCAACCCAAAGACGTAGTTCGCGGCCGTATTTTAGGCAGAAAGCACGAAAAGCGTTGCTCATGATTTGGCCTACTTCTTTCATGTTTACTCCTGGATCTTCTGGAGAATAGGGAACCTTGAATCCGCCACCAAGATCGATGATTTGCAAATCCTTGAAGTCATAGGCAAAGTCAAAAAGGGCTGATGCAGCCTGCTCGAAGGTCTTTCCGTCCTTGATATCAGAACCAGTGTGCTGGTGTAAACCAATCACATTGATTTTATATTTTTCAAATAGGGCTAAAATCTCTTCTTTTTGGTGGATCGAAATACCAAACTTCGATTCCGGGTGAGCCGTCATAATTTTTTCATTTCCACCTCCAAAAACGTGAGGTTTAATGCGAATCATACAAGGCTGGGAGGAACCGTAGGTTTGGCCAAATTTTTCCAAGACTGATAAATTATCGAGGTTGACGATTGACCCTTTGGAAACCGCATATTCAATCTCAGAAAAATGGACTCCTGATGGCGTAAATGTTATGTTGGATCCTTCGTATCCGGCGATCAAACCTAACTCTAATTCCTGTGGTGATACCACATCCATATCGACCCCATTCTCGCGCATTAATCGTAAAATGGACAAATTCGTGTTCGCCTTCGCGGCATATTTTATAGTCAAATCAATTCCTTCAAAAGCACCTCTCAAAACCGAGATTTTTTCCCTAATTTTGTCGGCATCGTATACATAGAGTGGTGTACCAAATTCTTTGGCCAAATCTGTTAAAGGAATGTTCTGAATTGAATAATATGCCATAGCGAAATTTGTAAGCCACAAAGATACTAATCTAACGAATATGAAAAGAATATTAATCGCCTTATTCCTCCTTGCACCGCTATTTGTGAGTGCACAAATCAAGAGTGGTCCGATGTTAGGCTATTCTGAAATGAAGGAAGTATTGATTTGGCTTCAAACCGAAAAACCAGCTAATGTGAGTATAAATTACTGGGAAAAAGGGGATAAAACGATTCATAAGACGGATCCTGTATCTACAGAAAAATCAAACGCCTACATCGCACGCATCATCGCTGATGAGGTAACAATGGGCAAGAAATACGAATACGAGGTACTGGTGAATGGCAAAAAAATAGCCATTGATTATCCGCTAGAATTCCAAACGCAGGAACTTTGGCAATACCGCAAAGATCCTCCTGCTTTTTCTTTCCTTTTCGGAACGTGTAACTATGTAAATGAAGAAGCAACGGATCGCCCTGGACGTCCTTATGGTGGCGCAGATGAGGTTTATGCATCGATGTACGCAAAGAAAGCTGATTTTATGTTGTGGGGCGGAGATAATTTCTATTACCGCGAACCCGATTATACCAGAACGGGGATGATCCATCGAAATGATCATGCACGTGCGGTTAAATCCATTCAACCCCTACTCGGAAGTGTGCACCAATACGCCATTTGGGATGATCATGATTATGGCCCAAATGATGCAGACCGCTCTTTTACGATGAAATACACGTCCTTAGAGATGTTCAAAATGTATTGGGGAAATCCGAATTTTGCCTTTCCAAACGAAGGTATTACCGGAAAATTCCAATGGGCCGATGTGGAGTTCTTCTTGATGGATGACCGGTGGAATAAGGCACCAAACGAGTTAAATGATCCGAATAAGGACTATTGGGGTACTAAACAAATGACTTGGTTATTAGATCAATTGTCCACATCTAGAGCTAGTTTCAAAATAATCGTCAACGGAGGTCAGGTCGTTAGCCCTGCCAAAGTATTCGAAAACATGGCGAATTATGAGGCGGAGAGAACCTATTTATTGAAAGAATTAAAGAACAGAAAAATCCCGGGTGTCCTCTTTTTCACAGGCGATCGTCATATCTCTGATTTGAACAAATTAGAGCGCGAAGGCACCTACCCACTTTATGACTTGACGGTTTCTCCGATGACGGCTGGTAAGGCCGATGCGGTAAAGCTAGATTATAACGAGACCTTAGTTCCTGGAACATTGGTACAGGAAAGAGCCTTCTCTAAAATTGAGGTGACCGGCCCATTGAAGGATCGCACGTTAACCATTACCCTTTTCAACGTGAAAGGAGAGGTTTTATGGACCAAAGAACTTAAATCCAATTTATTAAAATAAGCCATGGAAGTAGTATTAAATCGCTTAGATCAAGATTTTCATTTTGAGGCCAAAGGCTCCTCTCCCATCCCCGTGCACATCGATGCGGCGGAAGGTATTGGTGGTCACAATGCGGGCGCACGTCCGATGGAGCTACTTTTAATGGGCTTGGGTGGTTGCACGGCCATTGATGTTATCCTTATTTTAAAGAAGCAACGTCAAATCGTAGAGGACTTCCAAATCCGTGTTTCAGGCGATCGCGAAAAGATCGAAGGAACGGAGAAAACACCCTTCCGTCAAATCAACATCCAATTTGAATTAAAAGGCCAAATAGACGGCTCAAAAGCCCTAAAAGCGATTCAAATGTCGATGGACAAATACTGTTCCGCCACCGCTCAATTAGAGCCTAGCTCAACCATCACTCATACCCTAGTTTTAAACGGAGAAAAATTCGACGCCTAATATGCAAGCTTACTTAGATTTATTAACCCACATTAAGGAAAACGGCACCTTCAAATCCGATCGTACAGGTACGGGAACGACGAGTGTTTTTGGTTACCAGATGCGCTTTAACCTAGAAGAAGGCTTTCCTTTAGTGACTACCAAGAAAACACACTTAAAGTCGATCATTCACGAACTATTATGGTTCTTGAAAGGCGAAACAAATATTGGCTATTTAACCGAACACAGTGTGCGCATTTGGGATGAATGGGCAGACGAAAATGGCGACCTGGGTCCTGTTTACGGAAAGCAATGGAGAAGCTGGGAAGGCGCAAATGGCGTAGTGATCGACCAAATTAAAGAGGCTGTTGAAACATTAAAAAAGAATCCTGACTCTCGTCGCATCATTGTAAGTGCTTGGAACGTGGCAGACCTGCCTAAAATGGCTTTAATGCCTTGCCATGCATTCTTTCAGTTCTATGTGGCAAACGGAAAACTTTCATGCCAATTATACCAACGCTCCGCAGATGTTTTCTTAGGAGTACCTTTCAACATCGCTTCTTATGCCCTGTTGACGATGATGATCGCACAAGTATGTGATCTAGGATTAGGCGATTTTGTATGGACAGGTGGCGATACCCACCTTTACAGCAATCATATGGAACAAGTGGAACTACAATTAACTAGAACTCCACGCGCATTACCTACGATGAAGATCAATCCAGAGGTGAAGGATATTTTGGATTTCAACTACGAAGACTTTACGCTGGAAGGATATGATCCCTATCCGGGGATTAAGGCGCCTGTCGCTGTATAATTAGATTATAGAGTAGAGATTATAGAGCATAGTATATAGATGTAAAGCATAGAGCATAAAGCACAAAGAATAAAGTTCGAATCCCCTTTGGGGATGAATTCAGAAATGAATTTTTCACCATACATATTAAAAAAGGGAGCTTCGCTCCCTTTTTTAATGCCACCTTTATTCTTTATGCTTTGTGCTTTAAATCTATACTCTCTTATCTACTCTCTATAATCTAAATTCTATAATCTCTACGCTATTATCTCCTCTCTCGATTACTCCTGCTCCTGCACACTCTCTAATATCCGACAATCTTTATATTCTTCATCAATAAAGATAAATACATCGTCTTTTGCCTTCATGAACCACTTTTCAATAGCGTTGTTCTTTTTACGAGAAAGGGTGATTTGTGCTAACTTTTGATAATCATCTTTAAGATTAGCAAAATGAGGCGGATGCTTTGCTTTTAAAAAGAGAATTCTAACTGCTGAGCGCCCATCATCTGTTCGATAGGGAATTGGAGGCGAAATGGTACCTACCTTCATGGAATCAATAGCAAAGAATAAGGCCGGATCCATGGTTCCATCATAGGCTAATCGATTCCCACCGGTGGACATGTCCATCATAACGCCACCTGCATCCTGAGTAAGCTTATCTTCAGAAAAATCTTTAGCTGCTAGTTCGAATGTAGTAGAATCACGTTGAACTAAAACACGAATGCTATCCAGGAATTTTGTAGGATCAGTTAAGTCTAATTTTTGATAGTCAGGTCTTAATAAAATATGACGTGCGTGGTATTCTTGACCTCTAATTTCCAATAATTGTATTAAGTGAAATCCGAATTCTGATTCAACTACCTCTGACATTTGATTCGGTTTCAATCGTAAGGCTGCAGCCTCAAAAGGAGCCACCATTGCACCACGTTTCGCAAATCCTAAATCTCCACCCACTTTTCCAGAACCTAAATCCTCTGAATGAACTTTGGCCAAATCCTCAAAACTTTCCCCTTTCTCTACTCGGCGACGGAATTCTAACAACTTCGAATACAATTCTTCTTTCTGGTTCTTATTAGGCTTAGCAAGACGAATTATGTGACTTATCTCTACCTCTGCAGGCAAGTAAGGTAAAGAATCGCGAGGAATCTCATTAAAAAAAGCCGCCACTTCTTTAGGAGTGATCTTAACTTCATCCGTAATTTTATCTTGCATTTTACGACCAGTCAATTGCTCTTTTAAACTAGAACGCAATTCCTCCTTTAAGGTAGCAATCGATTTTCCATAAGCCTCTACGATATTTTTAGCAGACCCATATTGGCCTTCCATTTGATCCATACGGCTAGTTAATTCTGCTTCAATTCGTTTATCGTCCACGATAACTGAATCAATTTCTGCCTTAGCGAGCATTAATTTGTTAACGACAATACCTTCTAGAATTTGACAGCGATTAGGTGTATTTGGCTGACCACTTGTTATATACTGCTGGTATTGATTTTCTACTTCAGACTTCAAAATGAAGTAATTATCTACCTTCACAATAATGCGATCCAGTACACTTTTATTTGCTTCATCTTGCGCAAATGCAGACAAACTCCCTAAAACCAAACACCAACTTAAAACCCAACGAGTCAATTTCATATTTCTATTATTTCAGTAATTTTTCTAATTCAATCTGGTTTATCTCAACTGGATATTGTTGCTTTAATTTAGCCACCCAATCTTTCTCTAGACGTGCTTGCAAAGCCCGAATCACTAATCCTCTAGCTTCCTCAAACGAACGTGAACGCTCGGCTTCCACCTTCTTTACTTCCACAAAAGCAAACTTACCTGCACCCTCATAATTCTTAGGACCTACTTTCCACTCAATTGCATCTATTACAGGCGAAGAACCCTTTTTAAAATAGCCTTCCCTAGCTTCCAAACTCTCCGGTTTCAATGCATTAAAACGCTTTACTACATCGTCCATACTCGAAGAAAAGAATCGGAAGGAAACGCGTGCATTTTTTGTCTTCACTGTTTTCGAGGCTGATTTTAAATTCGCTTCGTCTTTTTGAATAATGCGGTGGGATGAAATTCCTTTCGAGGCTAAATACGCAACCACCTTATTAATTCTGGCTTCCGAAAGACTGTCTGCTTCAGATGCATCTCGGTGTCCTGAAACTTCCACTATATAGTCCACATTCTTCGCCATTGTGACAAATAACTCAGCTAATAACTTAGAGGAGGCTTCCTCTACCTTGGATTCGTTTAAAGTAAATAAGATGTCCCCTAATTTTTTATTCATAGGATAAGGCGTCGATTTTAATAAATCCAAAGCCTCCTTCAATGTTTTCTGTGAATTAGCCACAACCAATTTTGCCTCCAAACGGGCTGGCATGGCAAATTGTGCTAGATTTGCTTGATAAAACTTAGCCTGTGAAAGAGAATCCAACGATTTTTCAAATATTTCTCGATCAGTCATTTTACTAAATAAGCTTCCCTCTAAGAAGTCAGCCATTTGCTCTTTAAATGCCGGATACTTAATTTCTAAATTCGCTTCCTCCGCATTCAATGTTTCTTTTTCAATCAACTCATCTAAATACGATTGCTCTGAAACCACAGGCAAATAACCGAGCGATTTTATGCGTCTCTTTTGCTGAGCCTGAACGTGTGAATAAAAATCACCTACCGTATATTTTTTATCTAAGACAGAAAAAATAGGCTCTTGTAAGAATGGCTCAGACCCCGTTCTTTCCACATTCATTCGCTCGAATGCAGCCTTCTTAGTTGCCTCTTGTACAATTACTTTATTCTCCACGCGAACACGCTTCATAAACGCTTGTTTGATCAAACCTTGGCGATCCGCATCTGTCAATACTTTTTGCTTGATAAACTCTGACATATCTTCATATGTCAAAAGGGGTTTTTTATCCAATAGCTTAAATAATTGCCAGCCTAAATTTGTTCGAATTGGCTTGGAAAGATCTCCTAAACGCTCTAATCCAAACAAGGCATCTTGCAATTCCTCACTCAAATCAGAAGAAAAATACCAACGTCTAATCTCTCCACCACGCCCTCTTGAATAAGGATCTTCTGAATAATTCTTACATACTAATTCAAAACTTTCCCCCGCCTTAAGATAGGCTTCCACTTGCTCTATTTTCTTTTTAGCCTCTACTTGCAAAGCAGTGGGCGCATCTACGGCCGCTGACAAAATGATATGGGCTAAACGAATCTTACCTGAATTAGGTCGTTGATTTAACACTTTAACGATATGGTAACCGCTAGATGTTCTAAAGGGCTTCGAGTATTCTCCTATTCCAATAGAATAAATGGCATTTTCAAAATCATAATCTGTCTGTAAGGAGGTGATATACCCTAAAACACCCCCTTTAGCAGCGGACATTTCATCCTCAGAAAAGCGGGTTGCGAGAGCTGCGAAATCTTCTCCTGCTTTTAATTTTTGGAAAATATTCTCCATTTTTTGAAAAGCTACTAGCGTATCGGCTGGGGTCGCATTCTCTCCTAATTTCACCAAGATTTGGCTCACCTTTTTCTCCTCCTTCATCCGCTGGTAGGCCTGCTTTACTAACAAATCCAAAGTAGGCATATCGACCAAATAAGGTGTAGCTAATTCCTTTCTAAAACTTGCATATTCCTCTTTAAAGTCAGGCTGATCTGCTAGCTTTTCCTGTTCGGCCGCTACGATCTTCAGCTGGTAATCGATGTAATCAGATAAAAAATCGGCTTGATTGTCCTTCGTGATGCTATCAGACTCCACAAGAGGTTTGTACACTTGCAGAAAACTTTCAGCCGATATCTTTTTAGGACCAATCTGAATAGGCGATGCACTCTGCGCAAAAATCGCAAAAGGCAAACACAAGACTAATCCAATAATAAATTTTAAATCCTTCATTCTTAAAAATAAGCTAACAAAATTACGAATAATCCCGGACATTAACGGTTAATCTACGTTAATTTGAATCTGATACCGGTATTCGTAAGCATCAATAAATTTTCGACCACCTAACCATTTTCCATTACGAAAAGAAGGTGAAACAGTTTCATAGTCCCATTGCGTCTCAGAGACCCCCAGTAGGTCTTTCATATCTAACTCACTGACCCAATCGAGACCTAAGGAACCAGCTTTCATTCCCCATAAAAACCAGGCTACTGGATTTTCGGCGGAAGTTAAGGCCAAAGGCAAAGCCAATACCCCACTCACCGAATTAAAACGATTCACCCATTTTTTCGTGGGCTGGTAGTCTTCGATTTCGAAGAGGGAAAGTTGGAAACTAGCTTTTTGGCCCGATTGTAAACGTAACTCTAGCGCTTTAATTGTATCTAAACGGATGACCTGTCCCCTCTTCACCTTCCCCAGATATGAGGAAAATACCTGAACTGGCTTCAATTTTCTATCCTCGATAATACCTACCGCACCCACTAATAACAACTCATCACCTAAAATCTCCTGCGTCTTAAGTACAGATAAGGATTTTAAAGAAACCCGAACGTTTTTATTGTCTGAAATCGATAAATCCTTAACCAAAGGCTTTTGTGTTAATGGCTTCCGTGCGCAGGAGAACGAAAACAGACTAATCAAGAAAAGAATAGTAATTATACGCACGGCGCTGGTTCTTGCTGGGTCAAACAATGAAAACTACCCTGCCCCCAAATAATCTCCCGAGCAGACAATCCAATGACCGGACGATCCGTAAATAAGGTACTTAGTATGCCTAAAGCAATTTCATCTTGTGGACAATCAAAAATAGGTACTAGAACTCCTGCATTACAGATGTAAAAATTCGCATACGAACCTGGAGCCCTAAACCCATCGATGACCACCGCATCTGGCATGGGAATCTCGACAATCCGCAAAGGCAAACCATCCAGCAGCGTCATTTGCTTTAATTCTGCCAAATTAGCCGCTAAAACCGCATGATTATCATCCTCCACATTCGGTTCAACCATCGCGATCACCGTATTTGCATTCACAAAACGGACTGTATCATCAATATGGCCATCGGTATCATCACCCACAATTCCATCAGACACCCAAAGCACCTGTGAAACGCCATAGTAATTCATTAAATAAGTTTCAATCTGATCTTGGCTCAGGTGTGGATTTCGATTCTTATTCAATAAACAAGAACGACTCGTTAACACCGTCCCAGCCCCATTAAAGTCCACCGATCCACCTTCCATGATGATACCTGGTGAAACGGAAGGTAGAGATAAGCGCATCGCAATGGTTGCTGGCAAAGCATTGTCATCCGAAAAAGGGGGATATTTCCCACCCCAGGCATTGTATTCCCAATCTACAGCTAAGCGATCTGAAGCACCTTCTTTCACTAAAAAGGCTGGTCCGTGATCGCGGCACCACGCATCATTGGTGGGTTGAACATTAAACTCAATCTTGCTAGAATCTATACCATAGACAGGTAGTTGACTTTCAACGAATAATTTCAACTCCGATGAATTCACATTAATTCGCACCTGTTCCCCTTGTGAAATCGCCTTAATTAAGGCAAAATATTCTGGATACATCTGCCCTAGCTTTTCTTCTTGCCACGAATGATCGTTGTGCGGAAAAGTGATCCAAGTAGCTAGGTGTGGATGCCATTCGGCAGGAAAAAAGTATCCTTGTTCTTTCGGAACCATCGTCTTAGGCTTTTAAACGCTCTGCAATGATACGCAGACCTTCTAAGGTTATTAATTTATTTACCTCATCGAAATATGAGGCTAATGGGGTTAAAATGGAGGATAAACCACCTGTGGCTACTACCTTCAAATCCCCTTTTTTATCTTCTTTTACCCGGCTGATCATTTCTTTTACCATCCCCACATAGCCCCATAAAATTCCCGCCTGAATCGCTGAAACCGTATCTGTTCCTAAATTAAATTCGGGCATTTCAAGTGGTACTTCGGGCAATTGAGCAGTTTGGGAGAATAAAGATTTAACTGCCGTCTTTAATCCTGGAGCGATGGAAACTCCTTCCATTTTACCCGTCGAATTGACTAAGGTGAAAGTTAAGGCCGTTCCAAAATCTACGATCAACACATTTGATTTATAATTTTCATGCGCATACACCGCATTAGCGACTAAATCAGAACCAATTTCATCCGGCACAATCACCTGAATAGCTAAGGTCTCATATAATTTAGGTCGCATAAGAGCCGGCGAATAGCCTAACCATAAGGCTAATCCACGTTGGATTTGAGGTGAAATCGAGGGTACTACGGAGGAGATTAAGGCCAAAGAAGGTAAGGTTTCCCCTAAATCTTTCGAAGCCCATTCTTTCTTAATCCAATTCACCACCCCATTCGCGCTCCAAGGCTGGTGCGTAGGCGTTCTCAAAACTGCTTTCCAGGTTTTATCTTCGTAAAAACCAAACACGATATCCGTGTTCCCTACATCCACTACTAATAACATCTACTTATTCGTGTTTTGTTTATACATCTTTTTCTAATCCCGCAGATAAAATCGGGAAACGTAACCAACTCTTTGGATCTAAACTATAATCATCCACATGGAATCCGGGAGCATAGCGCTCTCTTTTCCACTGATTCCTGGCCCAAAGACGGAAGAATCGACGAACGAATTCTTCTAGTTTTTCTTTGGCAAAAATAGTTCCATAGCGTTTATTGACCTCTTCTAAACAGTCATGCGGCGACAGTAATTCATAGAATGCTAATCGCTCAATCGTATTCAAGATCGGATAGGGCATCAAATCCTCCTCATCCACCTGCTTTTCGGAAAGTGGACGCAATTCCGCGCTCGGCTCTAAACTATTCACTAAATGGAGTCCTTTAAAGCCCTTTTCTTCTAACCAGATCAACCAAGTCCGCACAAAACTCTTATCAATCCCCGAAATAGGCGAAATCGAACCCGAGGTATCGCCGTCCATTGTTGCATAACCCACACTCGCCTCCGAACGATTCGAGGTAGCAAGTAATAGGGCATTTTTAATATTAGCGAGCATCCAGGCACTTGGGGCACGGACACGGGCTTGTACGTTTTGAAGGGTAATATCGTCATGTTCCCAGGTTAATGGTCGCCCTATCGCACCTTCTATTAAATCACGGTAACCTTGTACAATCGAATCAATTTCGATCACATAATGTTGCGTACCGATCCACTCCGCTAATTCACGGGCAGAATCGCGCGTGTTTTGGGAGGAATTAACCGTTCCCTGATAAATGGTTGTTAATAATTGAGACATCACCTTATCTGAAGTAGTCAAAGGAATGTAATTCAGCTTTTGCTTCAAACCTTCCCAGCCTAATTCTGCTGTCGCATACTGAATACTCAACGCACAAAGTGAAGCAATGGCAGAAGAATCTGCACCACCAGAAAGGGATAAAACCCATCCTTGCGAGCGAGATTTACGTAAATAATCAAATAAACCTAAGGCTACTGCATGTGAGAACTCTTCCTCTTTTTTCGTTTCTGAACTTTCCCAAGCCGGGACTTCGGAAGTTTTTATGGAATGCGTTTCGGGTATATGAATTTCAAAGGCCACCACATCATCTCCACTCTTTTCTCTTTTATCTATCGTCATTTCATGAGATACGAGCGTAAAGTCTTGATAAGAAAAACGAGGTGTTTGGGCTATAATTGAACCCTCATGCGCAATATAAGCATCCCCATCAAAGATGATGCGACCTGCTTCGTTACCTAATAAGTTAGCAAACAGATAGGCACCATTAATAATTTTAGCACCTTCTAGGGTTAATGACTTTCTAATTTCAGCTTTACCAAACGCAAAATGGGAGGCAGTTGGATTACAAATCACCGAAACGCCACGTCGAGCTAAATCATAGGCCGGTCGTTTCTCCCCTTCCCAAGCATCTTGGCAAATCTCTATACCTAAAGTTATTCCAGCAAAATGTATTCGGTAATCTCCTAAAGGAATTCCATTGTAGGAAGCTCGGCGCCCTCGAGGCCAAGGTGTAAACCAACGCGGTTCGTAATGGACGCCATCATCCGCCAAAAATTGTTTAGGGATCAAGGCTTGTATTTTACCCTGCGCTAAAATGGCAGAGACATTATATAAATCTCCTTCAAAAGGTAAAGCTAAACCAACGACAGCTACCATTTCCGAAACTTCTGAAGCGATCGTTTCTAGCGATTCCCAAGATTTTACTGCTGTAAATGGGGCCAGAAATTGATCCTCACAGCCATAGCCTGAAATACATAATTCAGGCAAACACAAAAGAGTGGAGCCTTCAGCAGAAGCTTGAACAATAGCCGCTAAAATACGCTGGCGATTTCCCTCCCAGTCTAAAGGCAATTGATTCAGAGCGCCCGCAGAAAATACCATGGTTTGCTTCATCTGGGTTTCTTTTTAGTTTGCTCAGCTCTAATATGCTTATATCGAGGTGTCCACATCCAAGAAAGAGCTACATTAGGGCGATAATAACTTACCCCATGGCGATGCTCGACCTTTACACGACACGTTTTATGAGGGCAACGTGCTGACCAACAAGCGGATAACAAGCAAACTATGCTCATTAGCCCTAATGCAAGAAATAGTCGATTTTTTGCGTTTGTTGGATTCATCGATTAGTTAAATTACAATTCTAGACTTAATTTTGTGATTCAATTGAAGTCCAAATGCAATCCGACCCCAAAGATATAAAAACCACCGTAAAAAGAGCCGAATTTACCTATCCAGTAATGGAATCTTTTTATACCCTGCAAGGGGAAGGTAAATACCAGGGACAAGCTGCCTATTTCATTCGATTAGGCGGTTGTGACGTGGGTTGTCATTGGTGCGATGTGAAGGAATCTTGGCCGATAGATGCCCATCCAGTAAAAACGGTAGAAACATTAGTCGCAGAAGCTTTAGGAAATCCTGGCCGTTTAGTAGTCATTACAGGTGGCGAACCTTTGATGCACGATTTAGGTCCTCTAACAGAAGCTTTACAAACAGCAGGATTCAGAACCCATATCGAAACATCCGGCGTAGCAACGGCCATTACAGGGACTTGGGATTGGATCTGTTTCTCCCCTAAAAAATTCAAGGCACCTAATGAGGGTATTTTAGCCCTTACGAACGAACTTAAAGTCGTAGTAAATCACCCTTCTGATATCCCATGGGCACAAGAATGGGCAGAAAAACTACCTGAATCGGCGGAATTATACTTGCAACCCGAGTGGTCGAAGCAAGAACAAATGAATCCCCTTATTGTGGATTTCGTGAAAGCGAATCCGACGTGGCGGATTTCGGTTCAAACTCATAAATTTCTGCAGATTCCATAGCATCCAAGGAATCAATCCTAGACTTCTCGATCACCGGTTTAATGTGTACCGTTGAAAAACCGTAGGGAATTAATCCCAAATCTTTGGCCGCAGCTCTCGATACATCAATAATTCGCTTGCGGCTATGTGGCCCTCGGTCGATGATTCGAACGAAGGTTGTCTTCTTTGTTTTGGGCATATACACCTCCACCCAGGTATTAAACGGTAGTTTCCGATGCGCTGCTGTGAATTTAGCTGGATTATATTTCTCCCCATTACTCGTCCGATGTCCTTTCAATCGATTTGAATAGAAAGACGCCTGCCCTTTTTGGACCTGAGCGCTGACAGAAAAACAAATAAGAAGAAAAAATAGTATTCGCATATGGATACAAAGCTAGGCCGAATCTCCCCGTAAAACAAAAAAGCCCCCAGTTATGGAGGCTTTTAAAATTATCTCATGAGAATCTATCTTTTCGCCATATCGACAAATGCACGTGCAGGAGAACCTACGTAGATTTGACGAGGACGACCAATAGGCTCTTTGTTTGTCATCATTTCTTGGTGCTGAGAAATCCAACCTGGAAGACGTCCGATCGCAAATAAGATCGTAAACATGTTCGTAGGGATATGTAAAGCACGGTAAATGATACCTGAGTAGAAGTCTACGTTCGGATATAATTTACGAGCTACGAAATACTCATCACTTAAAGCCGCAGCTTCTAACTCTTGTGCAATCGTTAAAACTGGATCTTTAACGCCTAAAGCTGTTAACACATCATCTGCTGCCACCTTAATAATACGGGCACGTGGATCAAAGTTCTTGTAAACACGGTGTCCAAAACCCATCAAACGGAAGCCTGAAGTCTTATCTTTGGCCATCGCAATAAACTTAGACGTTTCACCACCCGCTTGCTTGATCTCTTCCAACATCTCAATCACCGCTTGGTTAGCACCACCGTGTAATGGACCAAACAAGGCTTGAATACCCCCTGAAATACTGGAGAATAAACTCGCGTGAGATGAACCAATCAAACGAACCGTAGACGTAGAGCAGTTTTGCTCGTGATCTGCGTGTAAGATTAATAATTTATTCAAAGCCTTCGAAACAATCGGATCTACTTTGTAATCTTCGCCTGGCTTAGCGAACATCATTTTCAAGAAGTTCGAGCAATAGTCTAACGATTGATCCGGAGCTACTAAAGCTTCTCCAATCGATTTCTTATAGTTCCAAGCCGCAAAAATTGGCAAGGCAGCGATTAAACGTAAAATGTTTTCTTGCGTATCTGCTGGATCATATTGACCCTCCATTAAACCTACTAGAGCAGATAATTCGCTCATCGGGTGTGTAGAAGTCGGAATAACTTGTTGAATTTTTAATAATGCCTCGTTCGTCACCGTGTATTTCTTCACTGATGCTTCGAACGCATCTAGCTGAGATTGCGTAGGCAATTCGCCATTTAATAAAAGGTAGGCCACTTCTAAGAAGCTAGCCTTATCTGCTAACTCTTCGATGCTATAACCACAATGTCTTAGAATTCCTTCCTCGCCATCTAAAAAAGTAATCGCACTTTTTGTTGCACCTGTATTCTTATAACCCGGGTCGTAAGTTACGTATCCAGATAAATCGCGAAGTTTCGCAATATCGATTGCTTTTTCGTTTTCAGTTCCTACGAAAGTAGGTAATTCAAACGATTGGCCATCGAGGTTAATCACAGCATTTTGAGACATAGTAGTAAGCTTAGTAAATTCGAGGCACTAAGATAATACGTAATTCTTAAAGGTGTATTACCTTTATAAATCCGCAAGAAATAAATTTAATAAAGACAATTTTTTCTTATAATATTTCAATATAATTTGAATTTTATGCCGCAACTCTCGGAATTGATAAAAAATTATGCCTTTTCTTCAAAGGATCGCTTTCTAAATTATGTCCAAATAGACACTCAATCCGACCCGCACTCGAGCACCAGCCCAACAACGGAAAAACAAAAAAACTTGGGAATAATTTTAGTTCAAGAATTACAATCCCTCGGCATTCAAAACGCGCACCTAGATGAATTCGGCTATGTCTATGCACACATTGCCTCCAACGTTTCTCATGAAGTTCCAGGCTTGTGCTTTTGCGCCCACATGGACACCTCTCCTGATTGTTCTGGCGCAGGTGTAAAACCACTTGTCCACCCTTATTACCACGGACAGGACCTGGTTTTACCAGACGATCCTACGGTGGTAATCCGCCTTAGCGAACACCCAGACTTAGCGGAACAAATCGGAAACGATATTATTACTGCTAGCGGCACAACGCTGTTAGGCGCAGACAATAAAGCCGGAGTCGCTGAGATTATGGACGTCGCGGCCTTTTATGCTACACATCCTGAAGTTCCTCATGGCCCCATAACGATTCTTTTCACCCCAGACGAAGAGGTCGGCCGCGGTACCGATCACGTGGATATGGAAAAGATTAATGCCCAATACGGTTACACCTTAGATGGCGAAAAGCGAGGGCATTTAGAGAATGAGACTTTCTCCGCAGATGGATTTGTCGTGAAAATTCAAGGCATTTCTCAGCATCCTGGTTTTGCCAAAGGCCGAATGGAAAGCGCCCTTAAAATAGCTGCAGAAATCGTCAATACCCTCCCTAAGGACCGCCTAAGCCCCGAAACCACCGAAGGAAAAGAAGGCTTCATCCACCCCACTGACATCTCCGGAAGTGTGGAAGAAGCGACAATCGAATTCATCATTCGCGATTTTGACACCGAAAAACTGCGCGAATACGGATTCATCATTCAACAGATTTCCGAAATGGTCTTGCGCAAATACCCAAATTCCACTGCGACCTATACCCAAACAGAGCAATACCGCAACATGAACGAGATCCTCGTAGATCATCCAGAATGTATCGACCTAGCGATGGAAGCCATGCGATTAGCCGGTCTAAAAGCCGAAACCACCAGCATTCGCGGTGGAACCGACGGCTCCCGCTTAACATTCATGGGTTTACCTTGTCCTAATATCTTTGCTGGCGAACACGCCTTCCACAGCAAACAAGAATGGGTTTCGGTTCAGGATATGGAGAAGGCGACGGAGACGGTGCTTTATTTGGTTGATTTGTTTCAAAATCTAAAGCATAAAGAATAAAGCACAAAGAATAAAGAAGGCATAAAAAAAGGGATCGAAAATTCGATCCCTTTTTTTATACGTACAAGAAAAAATCACTCCTGAAATTATCCCCAGCGGGGATTCCAACTTTATGCTTTATTCTTTGTGCTTTATGCTTTACAACTGAAATAAATTGTTGTGTGATGTGAAGAAAATATTGCGCAGCACATTTTCGAACCATTTTCAGAAAGAAATTTAGATTTCAATTCACAAAATCATTGCGAAGCACGCAATATCTCTGAAATAAATTTATTTATGAAGTGCAGCAAATATTGCGAAGCACATTTTCAAACCATTTTTAGAAATAAATTTAGATTTCAATTCAAAAAATCATTGCGAAGCACGATTTTAGAATTGAAAACTAAATTTATTCCCACTCAATCGTAGCCGGCGGCTTACTCGAAATATCATACACGACCCGATTCACCCCTTTGACCTTATTGATAATCTCGTTCGAAATACGACCTAAGAATTCATAAGGCAGGTGGCACCAATCAGCGGTCATTCCATCTACACTTGAAACGGCACGCAAAGCTACGACTTGCTCATAGGTACGCTCATCCCCCATGACACCCACGGATTGGATAGGTAAAAGGATCGCGCCTGCTTGCCAAACTTGGTCATACAATCCATCTTCTTTCAAACCATTGATGAAAATGGCGTCTACTTTTTGTAAAATATCCACTTTCGCTGGTGTGATATCGCCTAGAATACGAATACCTAAACCTGGACCAGGAAAAGGGTGACGACCTAAAATGTCTTTGGGCACACCTAGGGTTTTACCCACTAAACGTACCTCATCTTTGAATAAGGCATCTAATGGCTCCACCACTTTTAACTTCATGAAATCAGGTAAGCCACCCACGTTGTGGTGAGATTTGATTGTTGCGCTTGGTCCTTTTAGGGAAACAGATTCGATTTTATCTGGGTAAATCGTGCCTTGGCCTAACCAAGAAACGCCCTCGATTAAATGGGCCTCCTCATCGAATACCTCGATAAAGGTCTTACCGATGGCTTTGCGCTTATCTTCTGGATCTGTTAAACCTTTAAGGGCGTCGTAGAAACGTTGTTTGGAGTTGACTCCTTTTACGTTTAAGCCTAAAGTATTGTATGAAGTTAAAACTTGTTCGAATTCATCCTTGCGCAACAAACCGTTATCCACGAAGATGCAATACAGGTTTTTGCCAATCGCGCGGTGTAATAAAACCGCAGCCACTGAGCTATCTACCCCGCCAGAAAGACCTAGAACGACTTTGTCATTCCCTAATTTGGCCTGTAGCTCTGCAACGGTTCTATCAACGAAGGAATCCGATGTCCAAGTCTGTGCGCAGCCACAAATTCCCACGATAAAGTTCTTGATTAAAATGCTTCCTTCCGTCGAGTGAGTCACCTCTGGGTGAAATTGAATACCAAAAATGGGCTTCGAAACATGTGCAAAGGCTGCGACACGAACGGTCTCTGTTGAACCAATTAATTCGTATTCAGACGGCAATTCCATAATGGTATCACCATGAGACATCCAAACTTGACCTGTAGCCGATAAGCCTTTCAATAATGGACTCTCTTTTACGCTGGTCATATGGGCACGACCGTATTCGCGGTGACCCGATGCTTGAACTGAGCCTCCGCCCTGGTGCGCTAATAATTGCGCTCCATAGCAAATGCCTAAAATGGGCAAAGAACCAAACAGACTTAAATCTACGCGAGGAGAATCTTCATCTCTCACCGAGCAAGGACTTCCGGAAAGGATAATTCCTTTCACCGATTCGTCGATTTCTGGAATGTGATTAAAAGGATGTATTTCGCAATAGACTTGCGCTTCTCTGATGCGACGCGCAATTAATTGGGTCACCTGAGAACCGAAATCAAGTATAAGGATCTTTTCCGCCATGTTTGTTTTTGCTTAAAAATAAACGGCAAATGTCGGAATTTTTTGCCTAATTCTAACGATAAAGCAGGTAATTTTGGCGCATTTTTCGGTATTCTACTAAACCTGGCTCCCAGGAATCCCGAATATCTTTCTCCGATTTACCGGCGATTATCGCAAGTCGAAGAGAATTTGTACCCGCTAGTTTATCGAAGAAGGCAGGCGAAGTGAAGAACTTCTCCCCTAGACCTGATTTACTGTAGAAATAAAGCAAATATTTCAGGCTGAAGCCTAAATTACGTGCTGGCAAGGTAGACAGGTTATAGCCATAACAGGTTTGGCCTTTTAAGGGAGGATCCATGGCACCAGGTTTAGGAACCGGTGTAAAGGTATAATCCCCCAGGCCGGCGATATTCGTTCCAGCCACCTGAAACTGCAAATCCGTTCCTCGTCCGATGCTCACATTGGTTCCCTCGAACAAACAAAGCGATGGATACAATGCGATGGATTGATCATTCGGCAAATTAGGAGAAGGTGCAATGGAAACGTGAACCGGAGATGCGTGAGTATAATTAGCGACAGGGATCACATTCAAAGAGGCTTTGGCACTATTGGCTAACCAACCTTCTCCATTAATCATACGCGCTAATTCCCCTAACGTACAACCGTGCACCACTGGAATCGGATTCAAACCCACGAAAGAGGCCTGAGCCTTTTCGAGTACGGGTCCATCCACATAATGGCCGTTTGGATTAGGGCGATCCAAAACCGTCAAAGGCACCTTGTTCTCCGCACAAGCCTCTAGTACATAATGCAAAGTGGACGAATAGGTATAGAAACGTGCACCCACGTCTTGAATATCAAACAAAACTATATCGATCCCCTGCAAATCCTCTGGCGTTGGTTTCTTATGTTTACCATACAAGGAAATGAGGGAAAGTCCGGTTTTACGATCTACCTCATTATCAATGTGCGCTCCCGCATCTGCTGTTCCTCGGAAACCATGCTCTGGTGCAAAAATCTTCTTCACTGAAACGCCTAAGGACAATAAGGTATCTGCTAGATGTGCTTTACCTACGACAGAAGTATGATTGACCACTAGCGCCACGTTTTTTTCTTTCAAGGAAGGAAGGTAGGCGGTGAATTGGGCAGCGCCAGGAATAAGCGCTTTTTGAGAGAATCCTGTAAATGCCAAAAGGCAGAACAATAAGACAATACTATTTGATTTACGCCCCATTCGTGTTTTCTTTGCGGTTCAGAATTGAAAATCAAATCTAATGAATTTCCCTCTTTTTGTCGCTAGGCGTATTCGGAAAACTCAGGACACCTCCTTTTCAAAGACGGTGACCTATGTGGGTATCGGGACGGTGGCCGTAGGAACGGCGATTATTCTGGTGTCATTTGCGATTCTTTTTGGCTTTAAATCAACAATTGAAGATAAGCTTACAAGCTTTTCTGGTGATGCACGCATCTCTCAAATTTCAGGTAATCATTCTTTTTCCGAAATCCCCTTGGTTCGCGACCGAACTTGGGAAGCACAAACGTTAAAGCGTCCGGAGATCGATCATATTCAGGCTCACATTCAGAGACCCGGTATTGTTGTAGGTAAAGATGGTTTGGCTGGAATCATAGTAAAAGGGATTGGTAAAGATCTTCCAGTCAAGCAACTTGAAAAAAACATTGTAGGTGGATCACCTATCATTAATGGACCTCAAGAGATTATCCTGAGTAAAACTTTGGCAAAACAACTTAAGGTTAAAACGAATAACTCGCTGATCCTCTATTTTCTGAGCGCTCCTGAAAGACCGCGAAAAGTAAAAATAAAAGGCATCTATGAAACAGGGCTTGAAGAACTGGATAAATTAATTGTGTTAGCAGACCGTGACTGGGTTCAAAAAATGAACGGCTGGACGGCTGACTCCTTAGGCACCTATGAAATATTCTTTAAAGAAAAGCAAAATCTACAAGCGAAAACCAATGCAGTAGCCAAGACGATGCCGCCAGAATGGAGCATTAAACCCGTGACAGAGATCTATCCTGGGCTATTTGAATGGATGACTATGCTGGATAGAAACATCGTGATTTTCATTAGCCTCCTCTTCGTAGTAGCTTGCTTTAATCTGATTGCCACACTTTGGGTGCTCATTATGGAACGCGTACCTATGGTGGGACTTTTGAAATCGATGGGAGCCTCCGCTTCACAGATTCGCCGAATATTTTGGTGGAATGGCCTATTTATTTTGGTAAGAGGTTTAATCATCGGAAATGGCATTGCGTTTCTTTTCTGCTACCTTCAATATAGCTACCAACTGATACCGCTAGATCCAGAAAGTTATTTCATGAATAGTGTGCCTATCGAATGGGATGGGGCCACATGGGGAATTGTTAATGGACTTACGATTCTTTTAGTAAGCTTTATGATGAGCATTCCTACCCTGTTGATTACCAAAATAGAGCCTAATGAGGCCCTTAATTTCAAGAATTAATGCTCAAGAAACTTTTATTGCTACTTTGCTCCTTCTCAACCGTATATGCACAAGATAGCCTTCGCTATACCATTGATTTAACTAAATTACAGAACGATCGCCTAACGGTTGAAGTACAATTACCTGTAGGCGTAAAAGAGTTTTGTTTTCCTAAAATGGTACCGGGTACGTATGCGATCTATAATTTCGGAAGGTATGTAAGTAATCTGCAAGCCTTTGACCAGAATGGAAAGTCCCTACTTGTCGTTCGGAAGGACACGAATACTTTTTCTTTCAAAAATGCCTCCTCTTTAAGCTATGAGGTAGATGATACCTGGGATAGTCCAGAGATTAAAGGAACGTATATTTTCGAGCCTGCGGGTACTAATTTTCAAAAAGATACCTTATTTGCCCTCAATACGCATGCATTACTAGGCTACAATAAAGGGCTAGAGCAAATTCCTGTTTCATTGCAATTGAAAACTTCGAAAGGATTAGTTGCCTCCTCCTCTATCATGTCAAAGGATGGAAAATATATAGCCTCCTCTTACCAAAAATTAACTGACGCACCCATCTTGGTGGCACCAGCCGATACGGTTCATTTGCGAGTGGCAAATGCTGACATTTTGATTTCTGTCTATTCCCCTAATAAAAAAATAAAGGCTTCAGAGGTAGCTGAGCAACTAACACCTTTATTGAAAGCTCAATTAAACTACCTAGGTGGCACTTTCCCTGTTGAAAATTATGCCTTCCTCATCGTCATGTCAGCTCATTTGAAAAATGGCAGTTATGGCGCCTTAGAACACGCTCAATCCTCTTTCTATTATTTACCCGAAGACTCCATCAAGGTCATGGGTCCCGTCATTCAGGATGTAAGTGCACACGAATTTTTCCACATTCAAACCCCGCTAAATCTTCATTCAAAAGAGATTGGTTCCTTTGATTTCCAAAATCCACAGATGTCGAAGCACCTTTGGTTGTATGAGGGCTTAACTGAATATGCCGCTCAGCATATGCAGCTTCAAGGAGGCCTGATTAGTCTACCTGCATTTCTTGAGCGAATGACAGAGAAATACCGAACGAGCCATTTTAGCTTTGATAACTCCATTCCATTTACAAAGATGAGTAAAGGGGTTTTGGCAAAATACAAAGAGGAATATGGCAATGTATACCAAAAAGGAGCCCTTATTGGTCTTTGTCTTGATTTATACCTTCGTAATGAAACCAAGGGTCGCTATGGAACCCAGCAACTCATCCGCGACTTATCAGCTCGATTTGGCCCAGAAAAATCCTTCAACGATGATGATTTATTCCAACTCATATCAGAGACAACTAAAGTGAAAGGAATTAAAAAGTTCTTAGCCCTTTATGTCAGTGGAAGCAAAGATTTACCCCTAAAGGAGCTATTACCCACAATCGGATGTGAATTACGCAGTTCAGGTGGCAAGAAAGAAAAGGAGGCAATTTTAGAGGCGATGAAGCAAGAATTGAAGGAGGTAAAAAATCCAAGCCCCTCCCAATTAGATTTGAGAAAAGCTTGGATATACAATTAAACGGTCTGTGCCTCCACCACTGCAATCGCGACCATATTCACAATCTCGCGAACGGATGCCCCTAATTGCAAGACATGCACCGGTTTACGCAATCCTAACAAGATAGGCCCGATGTATTCAATATCTGCCGCTTCCTTTAACAAGTTATAGGCAATATTCGCTGAGGAAAGATTAGGGAAAATCAGCGTATTCGCTGTATCGTTTCCTAAAGTCGCGAATGGATAATTTTGTTGTCTTAATTCCTTATCAAAAGCTAGGTGAGCCTGCATCTCCCCTTCAATCATCCACGTTGGATGTTTTTCTTTCAGAATTTGCGTAGCTGCTCGCATTTTCAAAGCATCTTCCCCATCAGCAGAACCAAAATTCGAATAGGAAAGCATCGCTATCTTTGGCTTTAAATTAAAGCGCTCTACCGCCTCCGAAGTCAGCTCTGTTATCTCCACAATATCAGCCACAGATGGCGAGAAATTAATGGTCGTATCAGAGAAGAAGAGTGGCCCTTGCTTACTCAGTAACAGGTACATACCCGCTACCTTAGTAACTCCTGGTTTTTTACCGATGATTTGTAAGGCGGGACGAATCGCATCTGGATAATTCTTCGTCAAACCAGAAATAACCCCATCTGCGCGATTCGTCTCTAACATCATCGCAGCGAAGTAATTACTCTTACGTACCTGCTTCTCCGCCTCCCACTTCGTGAAACCGCGACGCTTGCGCTTCTCATAGAATAGTTCTGCAAATTCAGCTAACAAGCCCGCATTGTCTGGGTGCTTGAAATCAAAGATCTCAATATCCCCTAAGTCAATGTGGTGCTCTTCACAGATCGCATCGATATTTGCCTTACGCCCTAATAAAATCGGTTTTGCGATACCTTCGTCTAATACTTCGCGAACAGCCTTCAATACTTTCAAGTTCTCCGCCTCTGCGAACACAATTCGCTTCGGTTTCGACTTCGCACGTTTAAGAATGAACTTCATCACCTGATTGTCTAAACCAAGGCGTTTCGCTAATTGAGTCTCATAAGCATCCCAATTCTTAATCGGCTTCGTGGCAACACCTGAGTCCATCGCCGCTTTAGCAACTGCCATCGAGATGGTCGTTATCAAGCGTGGATCTACAGGTTTAGGAATAATATATTCTGGGCCAAAGCTCAGCGATTTCTCATTATAGGCCAAATTCACAATATCAGGCACCGGTTTCTTTGCTAAGCAAGCCAAAGCCTTCGCCGCCGCTAATTTCATCTCGTCATTAATCTCGGAAGCACGTACGTCCAAGGCTCCTCTAAAAATGAATGGAAAACCTAACACGTTATTAACTTGATTCGGAAAATCTGAACGACCTGTCGCCATAATCAAATCCTCTCTCACTGCTTTGGCCTCATCATAACCAATCTCAGGAATGGGATTCGCCATCGCAAATACAATTGGATTCGCAGCCATTGTGGCTATCATCTCTGGCTTCAAGATTCCTCCTACCGAAAGACCCAGAAAAACATCCGCTCCCTTCATCGCCTCAGCTAATGAAGTATTTCTGCCCGCCTTACCCGCTAATGGAGCTAAGTAGCGATTCAAATCCGGACGATCCGCAGAAACTAATCCATCCTTATCGAAAATAGTGAAGTTCTCGATGCGCGCACCGAGCTTTAAATACAATTTAATGCAAGAAATAGCCGCAGCACCTGCGCCTGAAATCACAAATCTTGTATTCTCGATTTTTTTATCAACTATCTCCAAGGCATTTAGTAGCGCTGCAGACGAAATAATCGCCGTGCCGTGCTGATCATCGTGCATGATGGGAATCATCAAACGCGCTTTCAGTTTCTCTTCGATCTCAAAGCATTCCGGGGATTTAATATCCTCTAGGTTGATCCCGCCAAAAGTCGGTTCCAAGCGAGCCACCGTATCTACAAAATCATCTGGATCGGTTACCGCTAATTCAATATCAAATACATCAATGTCAGAGAAGACTTTGAAAAGGACTCCTTTTCCCTCCATCACTGGCTTGCTAGCTTCAGGACCAATGTTACCTAATCCTAATACGGCGGTACCGTTTGAGATGACACCAACTAGGTTTCCTTTGGCCGTGTAATCGTATACTTTCTCTACATTATTCGCAATTTCTAAACAAGGCTCAGCCACACCTGGCGAATAAGCTAACGATAAATCGCGCTGAGTTGCGGTCGATTTCGTGGGTTTTACCTCAATTTTTCCGGGTTTCCCTCCTGCATGATACTCGAGCGCATCTTCCCTTAAAATGGATGAAATAGACATATATATTTAATTTGTTGATTGTTCTGATTGAAATTCTCCTTCATGCTTCGCTAGCCAAACCGTTGCCACTCCATTTCCAATGAAATTCGTGATCGCTCTTGCCTCCGACATAAATCGATCTACGCCTAATAATAGGGCCAAACCTTCCACCGGAATCACTTGCAAGGCACTTAAGGTAGACGCTAACACCACGAATCCACTTCCTGTTACACCAGCGGCTCCTTTCGAGGTTACCATTAAGATCCCTACGATGGTCAACATCTGCTCCCAGGATAATTGCACCCCATAGACTTGGGCTAAAAACAAGGTCGCCATGGATAAATAAATACTCGTCCCATCCAAGTTAAATGAATAACCCGCCGGCACCACTAGTCCCACCACTGACTTCGAACAGCCCATTTTCTCCAGCTTATGCATCAAAGAAGGCAAGGCGGCCTCAGACGAAGAGGTACCTAAAACAATTAATAATTCCTGTTTAATATAGCCCAAAAAAGCCCAGATACGCTCCCCACAGCTTCGCATAATAAAACCAAGTACCACAAATACAAAGACACCCATGGTTACATATACCGTCAGCATCAACTTCGCTAAGGGAAGCAACGAATGAATTCCAAATTTACCAATGGTGAATGCCATCCCACCTAAAGCCCCGAGAGGAGCTAAATACATCACGACTTTTAAGCCTTTAAACACCCAATGCGAAGCCTGTTGCATACCAGCAATCATTCTCGCCTTTCCACGCACATAATTCAAAAAGATTCCAAAGAAAATCGAGAACCCTAATACCTGTACGGTAAAGTTTTCTTTCAAAAAGCCCATCCAAGAGAATCCTGCTGCTTTTTGAGTATATTTAGAAATATCCCCACCTGCAATATCGTCTCTGATAACTCCAATTCCCGGTTCGATTAGTGTAGATACAGCTAATCCAATCAATAAGGCAATCGTAGTCACAACTTCAAAATACAGCAGTGCCTTTCCACCTACACGACCCACCTTTTTCAAGTTACCCATATTCACGATCCCTAAACTGATCGTTAAAAAGATAATGGGGTTGATAAATAGTTTAACCAAACTAATAAATACTCCACTAAAAACTTCACTAAGCGTAGGTCCAAAACTCAAATCAACACCCAATAGATTATAGGTAAACTTAGATTCAAGTACCTTTAACAAGGCTAATTCAGGCGAATAATGACCCACTAAAACGCCCACTAAAATGGACAATAATACCCAAAAAGTGAGGTTCTGTAAAATAGTTTGGCTCTTCATTCGTTTAGTTTAGGTTAATTGACAAATGTAAGAATTATTAAGAAAAATCATTGCTTGTGTTTCTGCCTATATTTCCCGAATTTTGTAGGCTCATTCCCATTCGATAAATATTCCAATGTCAGAAAAAATTAAATGCCTAATTATCGGTTCTGGCCCAGCCGGATACACTGCAGCCATTTATGCGTCCCGTGCAGGATTACATCCTATCATGTACCAAGGTGGACAACCAGGTGGTCAATTAACCACGACGACAGAAGTAGATAATTTCCCAGGCTACCCGAATGGAATCGATGGTCCGGCCATGATGGTGGATTTAGAGAATCAGGCAAAGCGTTTTGGGACGGATGTTCGTTATGGCATGGCCACTAAAGTAGATTTCAGCTCCTCTCCTAAGAAGGTTTGGATCGATGAAACTACAGAGATCGAAGCCGATGCGGTCATTATCGCTACCGGCGCAAGTGCAAAATGGTTAGGATTAGAAGGGGAGACAACATTCAACGGACTAGGCGTTTCAGCTTGTGCGGTTTGTGATGGATTCTTCTATCGCAATCAAACTGTAGCTGTAGTAGGTGCAGGAGATACAGCCGCTGAAGAAGCGAGTTATTTAGCCAATTTATGTACCAAAGTACACTTAATCGTCCGTCGTGGCGAAATGCGTGCTTCTTTAATCATGCAAGAGCGCGTAAAAAATAACCCGAAGATTGAGATCCATTGGAACTCAGAGACTGAAGAAATCTTAGGTGATGCAAACGGGGTAACCGGCATACGCATCGTAAATAATGTGACGAAAGCGAAAGAAGAAATTGCATTAACTGGTTTCTTCGTTGCGATTGGACACCAACCCAATACCGCGATCTTTAAAGGCACTTTAGAGATGGATCCTCAAGAATACTTAATTACAGAAAAAGGGAGTACGCGTACGAGCATAGAAGGCGTCTTCGCTTGCGGTGACGTGCAAGACACTATTTATCGCCAAGCAGTTACCGCAGCAGGTACCGGTTGTATGGCGGCATTGGACGCGGAACGCTGGTTAGCCGCGAACAATTTACATTAATAGAAACATATGAGGTTAATCACCTATATTTTTGGATGTATTCTGTTGCTGTCAGGCTTTTGCTTGAAGGCGCAAGAGCGGAATTTATTCAAGAAAAAAACAGAAATCGAAGTCAAATCTAATTCTCAGCTTTTCCAAGAAAAGAACAAGAAGAAGGATGAACTGGATGAGCTTCCTCCTTTGCAATTTAGAAACGAAACGGAATCCATAGGGGTTACCGCTGGTTCTGAATTACAAGAAAGAAAGTTTGAGCCCATTAAAATGGTCAATGCAAGTATCAGTAATTTCGATACGACCTCTATCGACGAAGGCGAGAATTTAATTGTGGAAATAGAAGAAGAAGCGGCACCTGAAGGAACGGAGGATTTCGTTTCGGTGGCTTCCTATTTTGCAATTTGGGATACGAAAATTATTGATCCCTATGATATAGATGCTAAAGAATTTGACGAACCTGTCGACATCGAATTGTATAATACAGCAGCAGGTCGAAACTGGGCAGCACCTTTAGAGATTGTGAAACAAACGAGTCCATTTGGGCCACGCTGGGGTCGACTACATGCTGGGGTGGATTTAGACTTGGAAACGGGTTACCCCGTTTATTCCGTTTTCGATGGAATTGTTCGCGTAAGTCATTACGACCGATCTGGTTATGGAAATTATGTGTTAGTACGCCATTACAATGGATTTGAGACCTTATATGCTCACCTTGCTTCCCCAGGTGCAGAGCCCGGAACACTTGTAAAAGCGGGTGACCAAATCGGTGTAGGTGGAAGCACAGGACGCAGTACAGGTTCTCACTTACACTTTGAGACGCGCTACGAAGGTAATCCCATGAACCCGAAGAACGTGTACAACTTCAGCCCATTCGAACCCGTTTCTGATCACATTATCATCACGGCTAGATCTTTTGACATTCGTTCCCTATCCTTAAAAAACGAATATGGTTCTGTAGGGGACAAAGTTCGTTCGAGAACAAAGGCTTGGACCAAAGTTCGTCAAGGAGATACTTTAGGTGCCATCGCTAGAAGAACAGGGGTTTCGATTGCTAAATTGAAAAAATTAAATGGGATGAAAAACTCCTCGGTCATTCGAGCTGGTCGCCGTATCCGCATTCATTAATCGCTATGAAACTAGACATTCTCGTGATGGCTGCACATCCAGACGACGCAGAATTAAGCTGCGCTGGAACCATTTTGAAGCACATTGCTGCAGGTAAAAAAGTAGGTATCGTAGATTTCACCCGCGGAGAATTAGGTACCAGAGGAACCCCAGAAATTCGCCTACAAGAATCAGCTGACGCAACTCAGATTCTAGGATTACACGCTCGTGAAAACCTAGGCATCCGCGATGGATTCTTTCGTAATGATGAAGAAACTCAATTAAAGCTCATCGAAATCATTCGCAAATACCAACCAGAAGTGGTGCTGGCTAATGCTCTAGAAGACCGCCACCCCGACCATGGAAAAGGGGCACAATTAGCGATTGATTCTTGTTTCTTATCAGGTTTACGCCAAATTAAAACAGGCGATCTTCCTGCCTGGAGACCTAAACAAGTTTATCACTACATTCAAGACCGGTATTTAGAACCCGATTTCGTTATTGATATCACGGCTGATTGGGATCAGAAAGAAGCCGCTATCCGCGCATTCAAGAGTCAATTCTTTGACCCTTCATCTACGGAACCTTCTTCTTATATTTCTAGCCCTGACTTTTTGAACTTCATCCAAGCACGTGCCATGGAAATGGGACATAAGATTGGGGTGAAGTATGGGGAAGGGTTTCAGAAGCAAGGACCGTTGGAGGTAAAGTTATTTTTGTAAAGCATAAAGCACAAAGTATAAAGCATAGATTTGGAGTCGCCTTTGGCGATGATTGCATGAAGTGATTTACAACATCTAAACAATAAAAAGAGCGGCTAAAGCCGCTCTTTTTATTCCAACTTTGTTCTTTATGCTTTGTGCTTTATTCTTTAAAAAGCGGCTAAAGCCGCTTTTAAGGCGCTACCCGATAACACTCCCACTCCCCTTTCTCCCTCGCATCATACACCACGCGGTCGTGCAAACGTGAAGGTCTGCCTTGCCAAAATTCAAAATAGTCTGGTACTAATCGATAACCTCCCCAGTGGTCTGGTTTAGGAATCTCTTTACCTTCATATTGCGTAGCTAGCTCAGCATACCGTTGTTCTAATAATTCGCGGGAAACGCGGGAGCTTTGCTCCGATACCCAGGCACCTAATTGTGATTCGCGCGGGCGGGAATGGAAATAAGTGGTAGAGAGTTCGGTAGAAAGTTTTTCGACGTGGCCTTCGATGCGGATTTGGCGCTCAAGTTCAACCCAGAAAAAGGTAATGGAAGCCTGTGATGTGAAAGCTAAATCTTGGCCTTTTCGGGATTCATAATTAGTGAAAAAGCTAAATCCATGGTCCACCGTTTTTAATAAAACGATGCGGCCGGATGGTCGACCTGATGCACTTAGCGTGCTTAAAAACATGGCGTTAGGCTCTGTAATCTGCGAAGATTGGGCTTCTTTAAACCAAACAGCAAATTGAGAAAAAGGATCGGGATGTACGTGTTGTTCGTGCAATTCTCCTTTTTGGTAGTTTAAGCGCAGGTCAGCTAAGTTCATAATTTCGAGGATAAATTTATTATCTTTACGGAAGGCATCTTTATCCCCAAATATAGCTGAATTACATGAAAAAATTATTCCTTTTTGACGCGATGGCTTTGATTTACCGCGCACATTTTGCTTTTGCTAAAACACCTCGCATTTCTTCGAAGGGAATTAATACTTCCGCCGTTTTTGGCTTTGCAAATACGATCCTAGAGGTCATTAACAAGGAAAAACCAGACTATTTAGGGGTTGCTTTTGACACACCTAAACCTACCTTTCGTCATGTAGAATATACCCCCTACAAGGCGCAGCGCCAGGAACAGCCGGAGGATATTACGATTGCGATTCCCTATGTAAAGCGTTTAGTGGAGGCGATGGATATTCCTTTGCTGATTTTAGATGGCTACGAGGCGGATGATGTGATCGGGACGATTGCGAAGAAAGCGGTGCGGGCGAATCCAAACATCGAAGTGTTTATGATGACTCCAGATAAGGATTATGGGCAATTAGTGGAGGAGCGCATTAAGATGTATAAACCAGCCTTTATGGGCAAAGGTGTAGAGGTTTTAGGGCCAAAGGAGGTTTGCCAACGTTGGAACATCGCTAATGTAGATCAAGTGATCGATATGCTTGGTTTGATGGGCGATGCGGTGGATAACATTCCAGGCATTCCGGGTGTGGGTGAAAAGACAGCCCAAAAGCTCATCGAGCAATTTGGCTCTTTGGAAAACTTACTAGACAACACCGATCAACTGAAAGGCAAATTGCAAGAAAACTTGATCAATTTCCGCGAACAAGGGATTTTATCGAAGCATTTGGCCCGCATTATGCTCGAAGTGCCTGTCGAATACGAAGAGGAAAAATTAAAAGCAACGCCTCCTAACCGCGCGCTTTTAGAGCCTTTGTTAGAAGAATTAGAATTCAGAACACTGCGTAAGCGAATTTTGGGAGAAGACGAACTAGTTGTGGCGAAGGTGAAAGCCTCGCCTAAAGTGGATGCGAACCAGATGGATATGTTTGGATCACCTGCTCCATCCTCCGCTCCTGAAAAAGAGGAGGAAGAAGAGAATAGCACAACTAGCTATTCGAACCTTAGCAATACTGCGCACCAATACCATTTAGTGCAAGGCGAGAACGCGATTAAGTCTTTGATTAGCTTCTTGGACCGCCAGGATTCCTTCTGTTTTGATACGGAGACGACGAGTTTGGTGGCCATCGAAGCAGCCTTAGTGGGCATGTCCTTCTCTTACCGCAAGGGCGAGGCCTTTTATGTGCCGTTCCCAGAAGATCCGGCGGCTTGCCAGGCGCAGGCAGATTTATTTAAGGGTATTTTTGCCAAAGAATCTACCATTAAAATCGCCCAAAATATCAAGTACGATATGAGCGTCTTGCGTAATTATGGCATCGAAATCAAAGGTGCCACTTACGACACGATGCTCGCGCATTATTTGATTGAACCGGAAAAACGCCACGGGATGGACGCTTTGGCCCTCGCCTATTTAAGCTACGAACCGATGTCCATCGAAAACTTGATTGGCAAAAAAGGCGCGAAACAAGGAAACATGCGCGAGGTGGAGCTAAACTTGATCAAGGAATATGCGGCAGAAGATGCAGACATTACCTTGCAATTAAAGCCATTCCTGGACAAACAATTAACGACGAATCCGAAAGCTGTTCAGTTACTTCACGAGGTAGAAATGCCGTTAGCGCGCGTTTTGTCCACTATCGAATGCGAAGGCGTGAACCTTGACGTGCCTTTCTTACAAGAGATGTCGAAGACGTTGGAAGCAGATTCCAAAGCCGTTCAAGAAAAAATATTCGCCACGGCTGGCCAAGAATTCAACATCGCCTCCCCTAAGCAATTAGGCGAAATTTTGTTTGAGAAGCTGAAGCTAGATCCGAAAGCGAAGAAGACCAAAACCGGCCAATACATGACGGGCGAAGAGGTCTTATCTAAACTAGAAGCCGAGCACGAAATCGCCTCTTTAATTCTCGACTTCCGCGAATTACAGAAATTGAAATCAACCTACGTGGATGCCCTACCGGCCCTTATTTCGCCCAAAACAGGCCGCATACACACCTCCTTCATGCAAGCAGTTACTGCCACAGGTCGACTGTCTTCGAAGGATCCAAACTTACAAAACATCCCGATCCGTACCGTACGTGGTCGTGAGATTCGCAAGGCCTTTATTCCACGCGATGAAAACCACTTAATTTTATCTGCCGATTATTCTCAAATCGAATTGCGCATCATGGCAGCCTTCTCGAAAGACGAATCGATGCTCGATGCGTTCAATAACGGATTAGATGTACACAAAGCGACTGCCGCGAAAGTATTCCATGTTCCTTTGGAAGAGGTCACCTCAGACATGCGTCGTAAGGCGAAGACAGTGAACTTTGGGATTATTTACGGTGTTTCGGCCTTTGGCCTAGCAGCTCAATTAGCCATTTCCCGCACAGAAGCAAAGGAAATCATCGATCAATATTTCGTTGAATTCCCTAAAGTGAAGACCTTTATGGACCAAAGCATCACCGACGCTCGCGAAAACGGCTACGTCGAAACTGTTTTGGGTCGCCGTCGCTACCTACGTGATATCTTATCAGCTAATATGAATGAGCGTGGTTTTGCCGAACGCAACGCCATCAACGCCCCTATCCAGGGTTCAGCAGCCGATATGATTAAAGTGGCGATGATTCAAATCCAGGATTTCCTCGAAAGAGAAAACTTGAAATCGAAAATGATCTTAACCGTGCATGATGAACTTGTGTTCGACGCACATAAAGACGAGGTCGACTACCTAAAAACCCAAATCAACAAGATCATGTGCGAAGCCATGGATTTAGGCGTCGCGATGGAAACGGGTATTGGTGTGGGGGAGAATTGGCTGGAAGCGCATTAAAAATCAGCAGAGCAGCTTTTAAAAAGCGAAGCTTTTTTAAAGAATAGAGCACAAAGCATAAAGAATAAAGATGGAATAAAAAGAGCGGCAAGTGCCGCTCTTTTTATGTTATAGAAATATAAAACTCTTCACATAATTATCGCCGCAGGCGATACAAACTTTATAATTTGTGCTTTATTCTTTATGCTTTGATTTTAATCAATAAACCGCTCCGTAATCCCGCCATACGAATCAATCCTGCGATCTCTAAAGAAAGGCCAAGTTCTACGGTAGTATTCACTCGAGTCGACGTTCACATCCACTAAAGCAATTTCTTCTTGATCGTGAGAGGCTTGGAAGATTACGCGACCGAAGGCATTAGACACAAAGCTTCCTCCCCAAAACTGTTGGCCATTTTCGGTTCCAACGCGATTCACGGAAACGACTGGAACGCCATTTGCAACCGAATGTGAACGTTGGATCGTCTGCCAGGCTTGGTATTGTTCGCGGTTAATTTCACCATCTTTTTCTTCTAAATCCCAACCGATAGCCGTTGGATAGACTAACACTTCTGCTCCTTGCAAAGCCGTTAAGCGAGCAGCCTCGGGATACCATTGATCCCAACAGATGAGCACCCCTATTTTGGCAAACTTCGTATCAAAAACCTGATATCCTAGATCGCCTGGCGTGAAGTAATACTTTTCGTAATAGCCTGGATCGTCTGGAATGTGCATTTTACGGTACTTGCCCAGGTATTTTCCGTCTGCATCAATGACCGCAGTGGTGTTATGGTAAAGTCCTGCCGCCCGCTTTTCGAAAAGTGAGGCAACGATTACAACGTTTAATTCGGCTGCCAAAGCACCTAATTCATCTGTCGATGGACCGGGAATCGCCTCAGCCAAAGCAAAGAAATCCTGCTTTTCTTCGTAACAGAAATAGACCGACTTGAACAATTCTTGCAAGCAAATCACTTGCGCACCCTTAGAGGCTGCGTCGCGAATTGAGCTAATCGTTTTTTGCCAGTTTTCTGAAACAGTTGAGCTGCAGGATAGCTGAATTAAGGCGAAGGAAACGTTTTTCATCAATATCTTGGTTTTTACCATGTAAATCAGCCCAAAATTAAGAAAAAACACATTGCGAGCCTCATTCTTTCATTCTTTTCGGTAAATTGCAAATTAATACGATTGAAAATAAGATTGATTTAATGGAAAATAAAAAACAGGATACCGCCTCGGCATTGAAGGATATAATTTCACACGCGAAAGAATATGGATTCGTATTTCCTTCTTCAGAGATATATGATGGTTTGCAAGCGGTATATGATTACGGTCAAAACGGTGTCGAGTTAAAGAATAATTTAAAAACAGTTTGGTACAAGGCGATGACGATGTTAAATGACAACGTGGTAGGTCTTGATGCGGCTATTTTTATGCACCCATTGACTTGGAAGGCCTCTGGTCACGTGGATTCGTTTAACGATCCGATGATTGATAACAAGGATTCCAAAAAACGTTACCGCGCAGATACCTTATTAGAAGAAAGAGCGGCGCAATTAGAGGACGAAGGAAAAGAGGCAGAAGCGAAAGCTTTATTACAAAAGATGGCGAAATGCTTAGATGCAGGGGATTTAGAGGGAGTTCGCCAAATCATTATCGATGAAAATATCAAGTGTCCAGTTTCGAACACGGCTAATTGGACTGAGGTGCGTCAATTTAATTTGATGTTCTCCACACAAGTAGGCGCGGTTTCAGAGGATGCTAGTTTAATTTATTTACGTCCAGAGACGGCTCAAGGAATCTTTGTGAACTTCTTGAACGTACAGAAGACAGGCCGCATGAAGGTACCTTTTGGCATTGCCCAAATCGGAAAAGCCTTCCGTAACGAGATCGTTGCACGTAATTTCATTTTCCGTATGCGGGAATTCGAACAAATGGAGATGCAATTCTTCGTTCGCCCTGGCACAGAAATGGAATGGTATGCAAAGTGGAAAGAAACCCGTATGAAGTTCCACTTAGCCTTAGGTTTACCAGCTACTTCCTTGAAATTCCACGATCACGATAAATTAGCGCACTACGCAAATGCGGCGGTGGATATTGAGTATAAATTCCCGTTTGGCTTTAAAGAAATGGAAGGAATCCACTCGAGAACGGATTTCGACTTGAAAGCACACCAAGATTTATCGAGAAAAAAACAACAATATTTTGACCCAGAAATAAACGAAAATTACATACCTTATGTGGTTGAAACGTCCGTAGGGGCTGATCGTTTATTCTTAGCGATTCTTTGCAATGCCTATACAGAAGAGACGGTGGGCGAAGGAGAACAAGAAAAACAACGTGTTTTCTTAAATTTCCATCCTGCTTTAGCTCCTGTGAAAGTGGCCGTTCTTCCTTTAGTAAAGAAGGATGGTTTAGCAGAGAAAGCACAAGAAATTACAAACAGTATTAAATTTGCCTTTAATACCACATATGACGATGGTGGCGCCATAGGCAAGCGTTATACCCGTCAAGATTTAATTGGAACACCGTATTGTGTGGTGGTTGATTACCAAACCATGGAAGACAACACCGTGACCGTTCGCGATCGCAACACGATGACCCAAGAGCGCATTTCTATAGCAGACCTAAAAGAGAAAATTGGTTATGCTGTATCGATGGAGCGTATTTTTGAAAAACTTTTAAGTTAAAACGCAAACAACGACGATTATGATCACCGAAGAGAGCAATCCAGCAGAAGAATTGGAAACCACTCCCACTAGTCCAGAAGAAACACCAGCAGAGCCGACTGCCGAAGAGACTCCAGTTGAAGAAACTTCAATTGAAGTGACTCCAGTGGAAGCGACTGTAGAAGCAGAGGCTGTAGTTGAAGAGACAACAGTGGAAGAGACTGTAGAAGCAGAGGCAGTAGCCGAAGAGACAACAGTGGAAGAGACTCCAGTGGAAGAGGCAGCAACAGCAGAAGTAGCTCCAACTGAAGTAGCAACGCCAGCTGAGGTTGTTTTTCCGACAGTGGAAGAAAAGGCGGTGGAATTTCCGACTTTAGACCTTTCAAAAGCGACAAAAGAGAGCATTCTTGCCTTTTATGAGCAATTGAAATCTATTCTTCAAGCGAGCGCCTCATCGGCAAACTTCAAAAAAGTCGATGAATTAACTAAAGAGGTAAAGACGGCTTGGGAAGCGATCAAACAAGGTGAACGTGCTGAGGCATTAGCCGCATTTAAAGCTGTTAATGAAGATTCGGAGGAAGGATTTTCTTTTAAAGGAGATGAAATTTCACAAAAAATCGACGGAATTGCGACCTTCATTCGTTCTGAGAGAGGTGCATTCTTCTCTAATTTAGAGAAATTAAGAGAGAAGGCATTAGAAGGAAAAACGCGTTTAATTAATGAATTAAGAACTTTAGTGGATTCGGATGATAATTCAGATCCAGCACATGTGAATGCCAGCTTTAAGGCCTTCAAGAAAATTCAAGAAGAGTGGAAAGGCTTAGGCAGTGTGCAGGGACCTATGAATCAGACGCTTTGGCAGAGTTATCATGCCTTGGTAGATCGTTTCTACAGCAATAGAAGTATTTTCTTTGAACTTTTAGAGTTAGATCGCAAGAAGAATTTACAAGCAAAAGAACTAATCGCCAGTAAACTAGAAGGTTTAGCTGCTGAGATTTCGAAAGGCGGTGCTTTTCAGAAATTATTAAAAGAAGCAGAGGAACTATTCGAAGAATACAAACATATCGGTCCAGCTAACAGAGATAATAATGAGTCTTTGTGGACGCGTGTGAAGAAATCACTAGATGTTCTTTTCGAACAAAAAAGAGCGGTTCAAGATGCTCAAAAGCAAGTTTTTGAAGAAAATTTAAAAGTAAAACGCGAGATTGGTGACTTAATGAAGCACTACGCGAACTTCACCGCTGCAAACATCAGCGAATGGAACCAGGCTTCTAAAGCGGTATTAGCGTTGCAAGAGCAATGGAATAATTTAAAAGGTGGATTGCCTCGTGATGGAGGAAAAGAAGTAAGCCAAAATTTTTGGTCTGACTTAAAAACCTTCTTCAAACACAAGAGTGAATTCTTCTCGAAGATCGATGCAGAGCGTAAAGCTAATTTAGCGGCGAAGCAATTATTAATCGACCAAGTGAATGGCATTGTAGAAACAGGTACTATCACTCCTGAAGTGACTCAAATGGTTATCGAAACACAGAAAAAGTGGAAAGAGATCGGTCACGTGCCAGAAAAACAAAAGGATTCCATCTATGCTAAATTCAAGGCCGCTTGTGACGCCTATTTCAATTTAACTCGCGAGAAAGGTAAGAATGCGAAAGATGTAGAATTCGAAGCTAATTTAGAAGCTAAACAAGCTATATTGAAGGAAATGGAAGCCATGTTACAGGATCCTGGCCTTTTAGCTACCTTAGGCCAAAAGAAAGCGGCTTGGGATGCGATCGGTTTCGTTCCTCGCAATAATGTAAAAGCCATCCAAGAAAGTTTCCGCACCACGTGGAATGCGTTGATCGATTTAGCTCGCACTCAACCGAAAGAGCAATTAGCTGCTTGGGGTTTTGAATTAAAGTCTTTGGCTTCTGAAGCAAATACGGTTGGAGAAGAAAGAAAATCTACTTCCCCTGATGCGCGTAAGAAAATTCAAACCTTGGAAAATGATATTGCCGTGTTAACCAATAACTTAGAATTCTTTGCGAAGTCTAAAAACTCGGATAAACTACGTGCTGAGGTAGAAAAGAAAATTGCTCAAGCGGAAAAAGAACTCGAGAAATTGAAAAAAGATTAATTTTTTTCAATCAATATTTTGCGTTTTAATCCATTTGGCTTACTTTTGTGAACTCAAATGCGCCTCCTTAGCTCAGCTGGTAGAGCAACTGATTTGTAATCAGTAGGTCATTGGTTCGATCCCGATAGGAGGCTCTGAAAAGCTCGACAGTAATGTCGGGCTTTTTTGTTGCCTTATATCCTGGTAATTTACTTCCTAAATAATAATTTTCACCTAAATGACACAATACACATAAAAGTGCACTATATTGCATAATATTATCGTATTTAAGCCATTTTCGACAAATAATACATTAAAAAGAGCATTGTAATGCACCATCAAAACATCATAGAAACACTAAAAAAGCGTCGAATTAGCCTTTCGGTGAACCAAGAAACACTTGCTTTACTATCTGATGTAGGCCTGAGAACGCTGAAGCAAATTGAAAGCGGGAAAGGAAATCCCACCTTGGAAACCATCCAAAAACTAGCAGCTGTTTTAGGACTACAGCTAAAATTAGAAATCAAAAAATTAGAATCGGAAGATGAGGAAGGCAACGATTTTGTATAAGTCTGAACCCGCTGGAATTTTAAGTCAGTTGGATAATGGGAGTTTTCATTTTGGCTATTTAGATACTTGGCTGGAAGACAAAAAGAAACCGGCTATTAGTTTGACTATGCCTAAATCGAAAAAGGAATTTAAGTCCCCTCACCTCTTTCCCCTCTTCTTTCATATGTTACCAGAAGGGGCAAACAAACAGGCTGTCTCTAAATTTAAAAAGATAGATCCATCGGATCATTTTGGCATACTAATAAGCTGTGCACAATTCGATACGATAGGTGCGATCACCATAGAACAAATAAATCGGTAGGTGTCTATTTTAGAACTTCCATATTGCCCCAGTACATTAATCGCAGGTCACGCTACCTATAGTCGGTCTGCTATTCATCGACTCTTTTCTAAACACAAGGTGGATCACCAGCTATCTTATGATTCACCGGCGAGTTCTGATCTGGTGGCCGGAACTTTCTTTGAAAATAGAACGATTATGTCAGTTCCTGGCATGCAGGAAAAGTATTCATTCGTGCTAAAGAAGAATAAATTGCGTCTTGCCAAAGCTGGGGAATGCGGAGATTACCTACTGAAGCCGATTCCTGCTTTAGGGAGGAATAAACACCTGATGCCGGCAAATGAACATTTGACGATGCAAATTGCCCGCCAAGCTTTTCAAATCGAGACGGCAGAGAATGGAATTATTTTTTTCAATACGGGCGAACTGGCCTATTTGACAAAACGCTTTGACCGGGATGACGCGGGACAGAAGCGGGCGAAGGAGGACTTTGCGGTTTTGGCAGGTAGAACACCTCAATCCCATGGCATAAATTACAAATACGAAGGAAATTACCTCGAATTGTTCCAAATCATGCAGCAATATGTGCCTGCCTATGCCGTCGAGGCTCCTAAACTTTTTAAAATCCTGCTATTTAATTACCTGTTCTCGAATGGGGATGCGCATTTAAAGAATTTTTCTCTGTTGGAAACGGAAGACGGCGATTTCATTCTGAGTCCTGCCTATGATCTTATAAATACGGAGATGCACCAGGCTGAAATTGATTTTGCTTTACGTGGTGGATTATATCCTAAAGCTCAATACCAAGGCAAAATATTGAACCAATTTCTACAATTAGGTAAGCTGGCAAACATTCCAGAAAAGATGGTGGAGCGCATTCTGTCCCAAATGCTGGCTAATTCAACAGAGACCGAGCGATTAATTCGAAGTTCTTTCCTAGATGAAAGCGCTCAAAAAAACTACTACCAGGCTTACCAAGGAAGATTAAAACGATTGAAATTCACTTAGGCCTTCCACATTTCAGCCACTTTCCGCGCAATCTCAGGTAAATCCTGCTTTTTCATGCAATCGAAATGACCTTTAGGACACGACTTTGTGCCAAAATTCGAACAAGGCTGGCAAGTTAAATCAGGAACGATGGATTGAAAAACCAGCGCTTTTGAATCCTTTGGCATCAAAGGCTCTACCTGCAAGGCGGGCGAAGTAGCCCCCCAGATCGCAATGACGTTCTTTTCAAAGGCACAGGCGATATACAGCATTCCGGTGTCATGGGAAATGACAACTTTAGCTTTGGAAACAATCAAAGCAGATTCATGCAAAGAATAAGTGCCACAGGTATTCACAATACGTGCTGGATCTAACGCCGCAAGCGCATCCCCATCTTCTAATTCCTCCTTGCCTCCAATCAATACAATAGGATGGGTAATTTGGCTACACAAAAGCTTGAGAGAATCCAATGGCAATTTCTTCGTGGTAAAGGAAGCGCCGATCACTAAAGCGACATAACCATCAGGAAACAAAGCGGGCTCATGTACGCTAGCAGGAACAAAATAATCTAGCCCCTTTCCATCATAGCTGACGCCTAATGGGGCTAAAGTATCCACGCTTCGCAATGAAATATGACGCTCAGGCAACCGATTCACTCCGAATTTGGTTAATAGAAACTTCTCAACGCTCAGCTTATTATAGGATAAATAAGGGACTCCCAAAGCCTTTCTTATGCGCAAACTGCGCAAATTCTTATGTAAATCGATGATGTAATCGAACTCATAGGATTTTAATTCCTGAATCGTTGCGGAAATATCCTTATCAAAATAATGAAAGTGATCCACGTATGGATTCGACTCAGTCACCGCTTTCATGGACTTCTTTGTCAAGAAATGAATCTCCACATCAGGAATCTGCTGCTTCGCACAACGCAAGGCAGGAGAAGCTAAAACGATGTCGCCTATGGCCGAGAAACGAATAAAAAGTAGCCGCATATTAAATTCTGACTTTAAAGTTAATTCTTCCAAGGAGAATTTCTATTGTTAATGTTTTATTTTAAATTTCGGTATGCAACGTAGAAACTTCCTCAAAGGGGGCCTATTGGCTTCTACCCTCTCTTTAAAATCATCCCAATCGGTTTTAACACCCATCGAGTTTACGCCTATAAGTGCCGAAGAACGCAAAATGCGCGTGGCTAAGGCACAGAAATTAATGGCAGAGAAAAACATTCAAGCGATCATTTTAGATGCGGGGATCAACCTGAATTATTTCACGGGCATCAGCTGGTATCCTTCCGAGCGCTCGATGTTAGCGATCATTCCAGCTAAGGGAGAAATTAATTTTATTTGTCCAGCTTTTGAAGAGGATCGATTCCTGGAGCTTGCACCTGCGGGAACCAAGGTTTCCATTTGGGAAGAAGATGAGAATCCTTTTGCAATGACTACCTGCGTCTTAAAAGGAATAGGTATAGAGAAGGGCCAAATAGGAATCGACGAATTCTGTCGTTTCTTCATCTTCGACGGCTTGCGAAAATCAGATGCAAGCTTTCAATTCGAAAGTGCAGATCCGATCACCATTCCTTGCAGAATCATTAAATCTGCTGCCGAGATTGCCTTAATGCAAAAGGCGAATGATGCGACGGTTAAGGCCATTCAGGCCGGAATTGCGGCATTAACGATCGGATGTACCCCGCGTCAAATCTCCCAGAAAATTGCTCAGGCTCACACAGAACAGGGAGTGATGCCTGGTTTTGCATCAGTGACTTTTGGGGTGGCGACTTCGTTTCCACACGGGAGTTCCAGAAAACAAATCTTAAAAACAGGCGATGTGGTGATGTTAGATTGCGGTTGCAGTGTGGGAGGATATGAATCAGATATCACAAGGACCATTGTTTTTGGGGAGCCTAGTGCAAAACAAAAACAGATTTGGGATCTAGAGAAAAAGGCGCAACAAGCGGGTTTTGAGGCAGCTAAATTAGGTGCACCTGCCGAAAACGTGGATTTTGCTTCGCGTAAAGTACTGGTTGATGCGGGTTTTGGCCCTGATTATAAATTACCTGGTCTGCCGCACCGAACGGGTCATGGCATTGGAATGAGTGGGCACGAATGGGGAAATATGGTACGTGGAAATAAGGCTCCTTTAGAAATAGGCATGTGTTTCAGTATTGAACCGACGATTGCGATACCAGGAGAATTTGGGGTACGATTAGAAGATTGTGCGTATATGACGGCAGATGGACCTAAATGGTTCTCAAATCCTAGCAAATCGATCTCAGAGCCGTTTTAATTCCAACACCTGATTCACGCAAGACGGAATATCGCGGTCATAGTGACTGACGTACAGCAAGGTCATTTCAGAATTTTCCGCTAAATAATCAAGCACCGACTTTAGGTGCTCTGTTTGAACACGGTCTAGTCCTTGACATGGCTCGTCGAGTATCAATAGTTCTGGATTCTTAACCAAAGCACGCGCAATCAACACCATACGCTGCTCTCCACCCGAAATCTGCAAGAATGATCTCTCTTTCAAATGAGCGATGCCCATCACCTGCATCCAATGATTCACTTGATCCGTTTGCTCCTCGGTTAAGCGCTTAAACAACCCAAGCGTATCAAACAAACCAGAGGCCACCACTGAAAAGCAAGAGCCGCCCTCCTTAAAATACAGATGCAACTCCGGACTTAAATACCCAATTTTGCGTTTAATATCCCAAATACTTTCTCCTGATCCACGCTTTCTATCAAACAAGGTAATATTCTGCGAATAAGCCTGAGGGTTATCTGCCGTAATTAAACTAATCAAAGTAGACTTCCCTGCCCCATTAGAACCTTTAATCGCCCAACGCTCTCCCCTATTCACTTTCCAGCTGAAATCACTTAGGATCGTTTTCGATCCGTATTTAATCTGCACCTTTTCCATTTTTACAGCAGTTTCGAAAGGGTCTAATGGCCGCAGTAAAGGTTCAGGTTTCGCGGGGGCATCTTGTGACAATGGCAATTCAATCACTTGATTAATGAAATCAGGCACATCGCCCGGTGAGGAAATGAGGATGAATTGTATGCCTTTCGAATCAAGCGATACTAATCCTTTCGAGAGTATTTCACGGCCATTTACATCCAGACCCACATAGGGATTATCCAAAATCAACCAATCCGGCTGGTAAGCAAGCGATTTTACGATTTGCAATCGCTTGTTCTCGCCATTGGATAATTGAATTAAGGGGCGTTTCAGAAGTCCCGATAGCTCAAAAACCGATACCCAATCCCCTAATTCCAATCCAGCTAATTCCTCTTCCACCGTATAAGCATCCTCGCAATCGGAAGAATTAAAACGCTGTTGTAAATAAAATTCAGAGAGATTACTGCGATTCTTGAACTGATGTTGTTGCTCCACGAGCATCACATAGGCTCTTTTTTCCGGATTTCGAGAAGAAAAAAAGACCTCGCCCGTTCGAAATAATCGACCAGCCAAGGCTTTTGCCAAAGAGGTCTTCCCTGATCCCATCGGTCCTACGATGGCCGTTTTTTGGCTAGATAAAATCTGAAAAGAGATCGATGAGACGACAGGTTTAGCTCCCAAGGAGACCGAAACGTCCGAAATTTTAGCAAGGCAATTATCCAAGAATATTTCCTATTTTTAACAAAAATAAACCTATTCGATGAAAAAAGCCTCATTCCTCGCCGGACTCTTGTTCCTGTGTAGTTTTACAATCCTTGCCCAATCTCTACCACACAGCACGCCAGAAGCAGAAGGTGTTTCGTCCGAAGCCATCATCAAATTCATCGAGGGCTATTCCTCAGAGAAACACGAATTGCATTCTTATATGCTCATACGCCACGGAAAAGTGATTTCAGAGGCATGGTGGAAGCCATTTGCGGCAGATAAAAAACACAGCATGTATAGTGTCTCCAAAAGCTGGACCTCCACCGCCATCGGTTTCGCCGTGGCTGAAAAGCGCCTCAGCGTACAAGATAAAGTCCTTTCTTTTTTTCCAGAACATGCTGATTTGAAAGACAAACCCTTCCTTGCTGACCTTCGTGTACAAGATCTGTTAACCATGTCAGCTGGTCACGAAAAAGAGCCTCTACGCAGTGTAATCGTCTTTTCTCCAGATTGGGTTCGCGGATTTTTAAACTACCCTATTGCGCACAAACCTGGCACGAAGTTTTTATACAATACGTTAGCCACTTATATGTTGTCTGCGATTATCCAAAAAGTGACTGGAATGACGACTTTGGACTATTTAAAACCACGCTTATTAGACCCATTGCACATCAGCGGCATCGACTGGGAATCAGACCAAAAAGGCATCAATGTGGGCGGCTGGGGCATCCGTGTGAAGACAGAAGATATGGCCAAACTAGGTCTATTATACCTAAACAAAGGAAAATTCGAAGGCAAGCAAATCTTGCCAGCTGCCTGGGTGGAAGAAGCAACTCGCAAGCACATCGACCAAGAACCGGATGCGAGCGCAGATAAAAAGGCCAACGGGCAATATGCAGATTGGTTGCAGGGCTATGGCTACCAATTTTGGCGATCTAGGAATGGGGCATTTAGGGGCGACGGAGCGTATGGGCAGTATATTTTGATGATGCCAGCGCAAGATGCGGTGCTTATTATCACGTCAGAATCCCAGGATTTACCGGATGATTTGAACCAGGTTTGGAAGAACTTATTGCCTGCGTTTAAGACCAAAGCCCTTCCTTCTAATCCTTCCGGATTAAAAGCGCTTGCCGCATTTAATACTAGCAGACAAATTAAAGCACCCGTTTCTAGCCTGCAAGCTGCTTTACCAACGAAAAGCTATTCTTTAGGGACTAACCCGCTGGATTTCCGCCAGCTCAAGGTCGACTCAAAAGGAACGGTAACCATCACGACTAAAGATTCCACACAGCACGAATTTAAACTAGCTCAAGGGACGTGGGCAACTGGAAAATCTAACTTAGTTGGTCCTTATATGCTGAGAGCCGCTAGAGTTGATTTAGCTAAAAAGGCGCCTTTTGATTATGCGGGGTCGTATCGCTGGGTGGATGTGGAGACGCTGGAGATCACCTTATTGTATTTCGAAAGTCCACACCATTGGACATTTACCTTTAAAGGCGATCAAGTGAGTGTGATTAATTCCTTCGAACCCAAAACCGAAATCAAGATCCCACAACGGAAATAGGTGGAATTTCGTCGCAAAATTTGACCACAAGGATATGATTTACAATATATATTCGTAAAATGTAACCAGAAACCTATACTAACATGAAAAATAACAACAACCCTTCACGTCGTCAGTTTTTGGCGGCTGGCTCATTGGCCTCTTTAGGCCTTTTGTGGGCATCAAATTCTTCCTTCAGTTTTGCTAAACCAAACTCGGTGTTTGGTGGTGTTCAAGTAGGAACTATTACGTATTCTTTCCGCGGTATGCCGGGAGATATCAAGCAAATCATCCAATATTGTGTAGACTCAGGTGTTTCTGCCATTGAATTAATGGGAGATGCAGTAGAAGACTACGCAGGACGTCCGGTCAATCCAGTACCGATGCGTTGGACTCCAGGTCAACCTCGTCCTACGTTAACAGATGAGCAACGTGCTCAAATGGCTAAATACCAAAAAGAGGTATCTACTTGGAGAGAGTCTGTTTCCATGGACAAATTCAAAGAAGTGCGCAAGATGTTAGATGACGCGGGAATATCCGTTTATGCGTACAAACCCAATGCATTCAGTGAGAGAAACTCAGATGCAGAGGTGGAATCAGCCTTAAAAGCTGCTAAAGTATTAGGCGCGAAATCTGTCACCATGGAATTACCTACTTCATCTGCTCAGACGCAGCGTTTAGGTGCTTTAGGGGAGAAACATAAAGTTTATTTCGGTTACCACACTCACTTACAGGTGAAGGATACGGTGTATGACGAGGCTTTGGCCCAAAACCCATACAATTCTATCAATTTAGACTGCGGTCACTACATCGCTGTGGGAGCTCCTCACAACACGGCCTCTTTATTAGCTTTCATCGAAGCTAAACACGATCGCATCACAAGTATGCACATCAAGGACCGCACGACGAAGGAACATGGCGCAGGCAACCTAGAATGGGGCAAAGGCGATACTCCGTTAAAAGAGGTATTAACTTTATTAAAGAAGAAGAAATACAAATTCCCTGCGACCATCGAATTGGAATACGAAGTTCCAGCTGGATCTACAGCTGTAGAAGAAGTGAAAAAATGTGTGGCTTATGCGAAGAATATCCTTGCATAAATGATACACTTATAGAAAAGGCCGCTTCGAAATACGAGGCGGCCTTTTTTTATTTATACCCATCTATCGTTTCAATACTCCCATCCGGACGGTATTTCAGTTCAGTCACTTTGATGTTTCTCAAATGGGTCTTGCCTGAGATTTCCACATCGTGGTAATATAAATACCATTTGCCATTTTGTTCTACGATCGAATGATGGTTCGTCCAGCCTTTCACCGGCTTTAAGATAACCCCTTGGTAGGTAAATGGTCCATAAGGACTAGATCCTGTGGCATAAGCGATGTTATGCGTATCGCCTGTAGAATAAGAGAAATAGTATTTCCCTTGGTAGTAGTGCACAAATGCGGCCTCAAAGAAACGGCGATCATGGTCTTCAGATAATAAGACCTTCCCCTGCGCATCTACAATCTGCACATTGCGAGGAACCTCAGCCATCTCTCTCATGTTCACATCTAAACGCGCCACTTTTGCCATTAAGGCTGGTTGTCCATTCGAAGGCTGCGACTCATCAGTAGCACCATAGTTGCCTGATTTCCAGCGTTGTAATTGACCTCCCCAAATACCCCCAAAATAGAGGTAATGCGTCCCGTCTTTATCCTTAAACACACAAGGATCAATACTAAAAGATCCTTTCATATAGTCATTCTCCGCTTTGAATGGGCCTTCCGGTTTCGAGGACGAGGCTACCCCAATACGAAAAACACCTTCCTTATCTTTAGCAGGGAAATACAAATAATAAGTTCCTTTTGATTCTGCTGCATCCGGTGCCCAAAGCATCTTGGATGCCCATGAAATATCCTCAAGTTTCAAAGCCACCCCGTGATCAACCACTGGACTAGCTGGCGTTTTTTGAGACAATACATGGTAATCACGCATTGCGAAATGACTCCCTAAATCATCTTCTTTTACTCCGGCATCGATGTCATGTGAAGGGTAAATGTAAATTTGGCCCTGAAATAGGTGGGCCGAAGGATCAGCTGTGAACATATGCGAAACCAATGGTTTCGGCTGCCCTAGTGCAGTTAAACTTAATAGGCTTAAAGCGAGTATTTTTTTCATGTTAAATCGTTTATGTTTAAAGGTCTGAATTGTTTATTTTTACTTCTATGAAACCGATCGAAACCGCTTTACTGTCTTTTGGAATGTCTGGACGTGTTTTTCACGCCCCCTTCATTCAATTACATCCAGGATTCAATTTAGTAGGATCCTGGGAACGCTCTAAGAAAACCATCGAAAACGCCTACCCTGGAACATGCTCCTATGATTCACTGGAAACTGTTTTAGCAGACCCATCGATCGAGTTAGTGATTGTCAACACCCCCATCTATACTCACTTCGAATACGCAACAGCTGCCTTGAAAGCTGGAAAACACATCGTGGTAGAGAAAGCGTTCACTTGTAATGCGGCAGAAGCTCAGTCACTCGTTGATTTAGCTAAAGAAGTGAACAAAAAGATATTTGTTTACCAAAACCGCCGTTGGGATTCTGATTTCTTAACCCTCAAAAAGGTCCTTTCAGAAGGTTTATTAGGCGATATCGTGGAAGCCGAGTTTCATTTTGACCGCTATAACCCATTAATGTCCCCTAAGCGTCATAAAGAAGATGCAGGTCCAGGCGCGGGAATTGTGACCGATCTAGGGCCTCATTTGATCGATCAAGCCTTGCATCTATTTGGAAAACCAACACACGTTTTCGCAGATTTGCGCAAGACTAGACCCGGTACTGAGGTCGTCGACTTGTTCGAAATCCTTTTGTATTATCCAAGCTTACGCATCCGTTTAAAAAGTGGATACTACTTCAAAGAACCCATTCCTGCTTTCCAATTACACGGCACAAAAGGTAGCTTCGTTAAAACCCGTTCCGATCGTCAAGAGGTCGATTTAGACAAAGGACATGTTCCGATGGGTGAAAACTGGGGAGTTGATGCTCCTAGCGAATACGGTTTATTACACGTGGACGGAAGTAGTCCTGAACGCGTTCCATCTGAAAAAGGGGAGTATATGGCGTTCTATGAAAATGTTTTCCAATCTTTGCGTTCCGGAGCGGTACCAGCAGTACCTGGAGAAGATGGAATCGCCAGTATGCGTGTCATCGATGCCGCCTACGAAAGTTTAGAAAAACAAGCCGTTATCAGTTACTAAAATGGAATTATTCAATCAGTTTGAGCCTGAATTAAGCAAAAAAATTCAACAAGTAGGCGTTGTCCGTAAATTTAAAACGGACGACTATTTGATGAAAACAGGCCAATCCATTCGATCAGCTGTCTTGGTAACGAAAGGAATTATCAAAGTATTCCGCGAAGACGAAGAAGGCAATGAGGTATTTATGTACAATCTCCATCCAGGCGAAGCATGTGCCATCTCCATGACATGCGCGGCGAGGCAATTATCGTCTCAGATTATGGCCAAAGCCCTCGTAGACACCGAAGTCATCGCCATTCCTGCCGAATTAATGGACGAATGGGCGGCAAAATATAAAAGCTGGTATCAGTTTGTGCTCGAGACCTACCGTTCTCGTTTTGAAGAATTACTAGATACCTTAGATCAAATCGCCTTTAGAAATCTAGATGAGCGCTTACTTTGGTACTTAAAACAACACCAAAAAAGCCTAAAAACGAACATTTTAAAGGCTTCCTTCACCGATATTGCCCAAGAATTAAATTCTTCTAGAGAAGTCATTTCCCGCTTGATGAAGAAATTAGCAGAGAAAGGCTATATCAAAATCAATAAAAACCAGATTGAGATTGTGGATTTGAGGGGACTGTGATTTTCATCACGAACTAAGTCCCATTTTTGCGACAATTTGCAGGCCTAAATACAAAAGCATGCAAAAAAACGCCTTATTCATTCTATTCTTACTCTTATTTTCAGCCACACTCGTAGCTCAGCATCAAGAAATACATACGCCTCCACACCTTTGGAAAGGTAAAAAAAGTGTAGCCGAAGATACTACATCTCTATTATTTGCTTTCAAACATGGGAAAGTGCACGGAAATCTTCGCTATTTTTTCATGGCAACAGAGAATCAAGGGCACTTAACTGATACCTATGCAAATGCCGCTGGCGGTGGATTATTCTATGAAACTGGCTCATTTAAAGGATTCCAAATGGGTGTAGGAGGCTATTTTATTTACAATATTGGTTCGTCAGATATGAGTAAGGTAGACCCATACACGCAAACTTCGAGTCGGTATGAGACGTCATTATTTGATTTAGAAGATCTGACTAACAAAAATGATCTGGACCGCCTTGAAGAGCTCTATTTGAAATACAACTTCAAAAAATCTCATGTAACCGCAGGAAAGCAGCTTATTAATACCCCTTTCATTAATTTACAAGATGGCAGAATGCGTCCTACGGAAGTGGGAGGACTGTATGGAGAACTATTTCCAGGAAAAAAGAATAAATTAGAAGGTGGATACCTATATGAAATTTCTCCGCGCGGTACAGTAGATTGGTATGGAATAGGGGAATCGATAGGAATCTATCCCAATGGCGTAAATATAAATGGGTCGAAAGGCAATTACAAGGAACATATTGAGTCTAAGGGTATTTACTTACTGGGCTATACCCACCAATTGCCACGTGGACAATCGCTTAAACTTTGGAATGTTTATGTGGATAATGTATTCAACACGAGTATGATGCAATGGGATTTGAAACGGGGTGCGTGGATTGCAGGAATTCAATATACGCAACAACAAGCGGTAAATGAAGGCGGTAATGGAGACCCGAGTAAAACCTATTTTTCTCCCGATCAAATCGCTAGAGTGCTTAGTACTCAAGTCGGTTATGGGCAAGAAAACTGGAAAACTTCCCTTAGCTATACCAGAATCACAGCAGAGGGCCGCTATTTAATGCCGCGCGAATGGGGACGCGATCCTTTTTATACCTTTATGCCACGTGAGCGAAATGAAGGGTTTGGCGATGTGAATGCCTATGTAGGGAAAGTAAATTATACCTTTCCTAAAGCACCTTTAAAGGCTTCCCTAAGTTATGGCTATTTTCAATTGCCTGATGTGAGAAACTATTCTTTGAATAAATATGGACTCCCCAGCTACACCCAACTCAATGTGGATCTAAGCTATGAGTTTACTGATTTCTTAGAAGGACTAGAAATTCAAGCCTTATATGTTAATAAAGCAAACCAAGGAGAAACCTATCAAAATGAAAAATACATCATCAATAAGGTCAATATGAGCAATTATAACCTCATTTTCAACTTCCACTTTTGACAAAAACTTTTTTTAGGCTTGTGATAAAAATCACGAAAAAGGTCTAAAAATGGCTCCAAATTTGTATCAACAAAAAACAATACAACACGCATGGAAATTATAGGTTATTTCGCCTCCCTACTAATTGGAATTTCACTCGGCCTTATCGGTGGTGGTGGATCCATTTTAACGGTACCCGTATTAGTATACCTTTTCGGAGTAGAACCCATTCTAGCAACAGCATACTCCTTGTTTGTCGTAGGTGCCAGTTCTTTAGTTGGAGCATTCCCTAAGTACAAGCAAGGTTTAATCAACGTAAAAACAGCGGTTATTTTTGGAATCCCTTCTATTGCAGCCGTGTATGCTACTAGAAAGTTCATCGTTCCCTTAATTCCAGCTGAAGTATTTACACTAGGTGATTTCATGGTTACCAAATCCATTTTAATGATGGTTTTATTCGCCATCTTGATGGTTGCAGCTTCCATCTCCATGATCCGAGGTAAATGCGAACAATGTGAAAAGGAAAAATTAGGCACTTATATAGAGGAAAAACAAGTGTTCAATTACCCGATGATCCTTTTAGAAGGAGCTGTCGTAGGTACCTTAACAGGCTTAGTAGGCGCTGGAGGCGGATTCTTAATCATTCCAGCTTTAGTTATGCTTTCTAAATTATCCATGAAGCAGGCGGTAGGAACTTCCTTATTAATTATCGCAGCGAAGTCATTAATTGGATTTACAGGTGATTTAGGGCATCATGCGATTGACTGGAACTTATTGTTAACTGTTACCGGTCTAGCGATCGTAGGTATTTTCTTAGGTGATATTATTAGTAAAAAAGTAGACGGAAATAAATTAAAAGTAGGTTTTGGATGGTTTGTTTTAGTGATGGGTATCTATATCCTGATCCAGCAATTAGCCTTTCCTTTAAAATAAACACATTCACAGCATAATAATTACGAAAATGAAAGTAGAACAAATTTACACTGGATGTTTAGCACAAGGTGCTTATTACATTGAGAACAACGGAGAAGCAGCGATCATCGATCCACTTCGTGAGGTACAACCTTATATCGAGAAAGCAGAGCGTAACGGAGCTAAAATCAAGTATGTATTCGAAACTCACTTCCATGCTGACTTCGTTTCTGGCCACATTGATTTATCTGCAAAAACAGGTGCTCCTATCGTTTACGGACCAAATGCGGCTTGTCAATTCGAATGTATTTCTGCAACGGATGGACAAGAATTCCCACTAGGAAATGCGACCATCCGTGTTATTCACACACCTGGTCACACAATGGAGTCGACTTGTTTCCTTTTGATCGACGAAAATGGCAAAGAAACTAGCTTATTCTCTGGTGACACTTTATTCATCGGTGATGTGGGTCGTCCAGATTTGGCACAAAAAGTAAAGGCTGACTTAACAGAAGATATCTTAGCGGGTCATTTATTCGATTCATTACGTAACAAAATCATGCCTTTAGCAGATGATATCATCGTCTATCCTGCGCACGGTGCGGGTTCTGCATGCGGTAAAAACATGAGCAAAGAGACAACGGATACATTGGGCAACCAAAAGAAGACCAACTATGCATTGAATCCAGCTTTAACAAGAGAAGCATTCAAAAAAGAGGTTTTAACAGGATTAGTTGCACCTCCAGCTTATTTCCCTTTGAACGTTTTGATGAATATTCAAGGATATGATTCGATTGACAAAGTATTAGAGCGCGGCCAACATGCCTTAAGTCCAGAAGGATTTGAAGCGGCAGCTAACGAAACGAGCGCGTTAATCTTAGATACACGTGATCCTCAAACTTTCTCAGCAGGATTCGTACCTAACTCGATTAACATCGGTATCGATGGATCTTTTGCTCCATGGGTAGGTGCAATGATTCCTGACATCAAACAAGAGATTTTGTTAGTGACTGACGAAGGCCGCGAAGAAGAAGTTATTACTCGTTTAGCTCGGGTAGGATATGACTTTACGATTGGCTACCTAAAAGGTGGATTTGCGTCTTGGAAATCAGCAGGTAAGGAGTTTGACCAAATCGAATCTATCGAACCAGCCGAAGCATTCAAACGTGTTCAAGCAGGCGAAGGTGAAATCATCGACGTTCGTAAGAATTCAGAATATTTATCTGAGCACGTGATTGATGTAGAAAATGCTCCTTTGGATTTCATCAATGACAGCATGTTGAAAATCGATAAAAACAAAACCTATTTTGTACACTGTGCAGGAGGTTACCGGTCGATGATTTTCAACTCGACTTTAAGAGCTCGTGGGTACGATAACTTGATTGACATCAATGGTGGCTTTAAAGCGATCAAGGAGTCAGGCAAGTTCCAAGTATCTGATTATGTGTGTCCTTCTACCCTTTTGTAATCATGGAAGAGTTATTAACTAACCCAGCAACTACGGTTGTTGATGTCAGAGAAACAGGTGAATTTGCAGGCGGTCATTTCGCTGGTGCGATCAATATTCCTTTGGGAATTATTCCCTTACGATTAGATGAATTTAAAGCAATGGACGGCCCAATTGTCGTATACTGCAGAAGTGGTAATCGTTCCGGAATGGCTATGAACTTGTTAAAGCAAGCTGGTCTTTCTAAAGTGTATAATGGCGGAGGATTACAGGATATGTTAATTTACCAAAACTAATATGCTAGCTAGCCTAACACAAAATTGGGGTTTCATGCGCATTATCCGCCTAGTTATAGGCGGATATGCGCTTGTTGAAGCTATTCGTGCATCAGATGTACTGATCGGGATCATGGGAACCGTCCTTATAGGCATGGCCTTATTCAATCTAGGCTGTGGCGCACAAGGTTGTGGCGTACCAACCTCTCGCAATAAAAACACTTCTAGTGATGAAGTAGAATATGAAGAAGTTCTTTCAAAATAAGCGTTGGCAGATCTTAGGTGGACTATTAGGCGGAATTGCCGGATACTTCTACTGGAAAGAGATTGGTTGTGTTACGGGCACTTGTCCCATTACCAGTAAGCCCCTGAATAGCATTATTTATTTTGCCGTTTTAGCTTATTTTGTGACGGGAACGATAGCAGGGTTTAAAGCACAAAGAATAAAGCACAAAGAATAGAGATGGTGAATGGTAAGTGGTAAATGGTGAATGGTTCCGCTCGACTAGAGACTAGCGACTAGTGACTTCTTACCGACTACTGCCCACTGCTCACTGAATACTGATTACTAACAATTAAATACCTTTTTAAATGGAAACAATCACCCAACCCTGGCCTTGGTATACGGCAGGAATTATCATCGGACTTATTGTCCCTGCCCTATTGATTTTAGGGAACAAACATTTTGGTATATCAGCGAATTTACGCCATGCCTGCGCGGCATGTTTGCCTAGTAACATTCCCTTTTTTAGTTATGACTGGAAAAAAGAATCTTGGAATTTCTTCTTTGTAGGAGGAATCTTAGTAGGTGGAATTATTTCAACGCTTTACTTAGGATCCGATGAAGCCGTTATTGTTCACCCAGATTTGGCCAAAGAATTAGCGACCTATGGCATCAACGACTTCTCAGGCATGGTTCCTGCTCAGTTGTTTTCTTTTGAAAGCTTATTTACGGTTCGTGGACTAGTCATGATGGTGGGTGGTGGCTTTCTAGTTGGATTCGGGGCACGTTACGCGGGCGGATGTACTTCTGGACATGCAATCATGGGTCTTTCGGATCTTCAATGGCCATCATTAGTAGCTACTATCTGTTTTATGATAGGTGGTTTCGTTATGGCTAATTTCATTTTACCCTTCATCTTACACCTATAAAAACCATGGAAAATAAGACAACAGAACACGCAAATCCAGTTGATTTCGAAGTGCGTTCATTAGACACGATGTGTGTCAACGAATCTGAATTGGTTCACCCTTGGTGGTATAATTTCAAATACGCGGCCGTAGGAATAATTTTTGGCATTGTATTTATCAAAGCTGAGATTATCTCTTGGTTTCGCATTCAAGAAATGTTCCGCTTACAAAGCTTTCACATGTATGGTGTAATTGGCACAGCTGTGGTGGTAGGAGCCATCTCCGTATTTTTAATCAAGAAATTCAAGATTAAAAGTATCCACGGTGAGGAGATTACGTTCACAGATAAGAAGTTTAATAAGGGCCAAATCATTGGCGGCTTAATCTTTGGCCTTGGATGGGCATTAACCGGCGCTTGCCCAGGTCCTCTTTTTGCTCAAGTGGGAACAGGTGCATTTGTCATATTAATTGTTGTCCTAAGCGCAACTGCCGGCACTTGGGTGTATGGTAAGTTTAGAGATCAATTGCCGCATTAGGAGATAAGAGAGTAGAGAGTATAGAGTAGAGAGTAGAGATACTTCACTCAAATTCTAATGCTAGCATCAGCGCAAACTGCATGCTAGCTTTTTTTTATCTCTTAAGCACAAAAATAGGATGCCGAACCTAATCAACACCCTATCCAAACTCTATACTCTATACTCTATAATCTCTTATCTATAATCTCCTACCTAAACGTATAATCTACCCCCGTCACTTGACTCAACAAATCCTGAGGACCATCCAGAATCTTCGCATCGTGGCGCAAAACAGGGGTAACTGGAGAGAATTTAGTTAAATACTCCTTCATCATGGAGTGCAAAGTATAGGCTGTATTTGTTGCCTCTTTTACACCCTTCATACGACACAACATATCCTCTGGATCGCCATCACGCTCACAAGCACACAAGGTATACAGGCGGTTTTTATCTAATTCAGCTCCCGCAATAGTTACCTTTTTAACGCGTTCGCCTACCCGATCAAATGCTTTGAATTCTACTTGCATCCCTTTGAAACGAATAAGCCAACCGCCAAAGCGCTTAGAAGCATCTTGTGCGAAAACATTCTGCATCTCTTTTTCTAACCAATCTAAAATCTGTTGGCCTGAAGCTTTTGCTGTTCGGATGGTGCTATCTACCGGTAACATATCATATAAATAACCCTCCGTAATCGCTACTTTACCATCCTTTCCAGGTACGCGTGGTGGGCAAAAACGGAATCCATTTGATAATACAACATCCGCATTCACCTTCCATTTTAACGCATCTACGATCATCGTATCGATGGTATTCTCTACGACAAAGTTGCGGTAAAGAGGCACGGTGCTATATCCTAAGACTTTATTGATTTCTTCTTTAAAGGGCTTCTCTAAGTCTTGAACTAAGGTTTTAATCGCTGGATCAGCTGGATATTTAATCGGATCAACTTCGACTAATTCATAGGTTGAACCCACTATTTTACCGTCTTTCACTTGGATATCGAGTTTGCCCACAAAAGAACCGAAAGCCCCTGGCTCTACAATCTTCGTGTATTCTGCTTGAATTGGTTTACGAACTCGCTCATGTGTATCTGCCCCAAAAATATAGTCTACTCCTTGGCAATCAGGATTATTTCCCAATGCTATTTGCTGAGATAAACCTAAGTGAGATAGGATAATCACAAAGTCACATTGCTCTTGCTCGCGCAAAAGCGTCACGTATTCCTTCAGATTATCTTCTGGTTTCGTGTAGACAATACCCTTTGAATACAAAGGAGATTGACGTAAAGGAACTAAAGGGTCTGTATAGCCCAAGAAACCTATTTTAATCCCCATACGATGCATAATTTGGTAAGGTTGGAAGATGAGTTCACCTTTCTTTCCATCGCCTAAATCATGGTACATATTCGCACAAATTTTAGGAGCGAGTAAACCTCCCAATAATTTCTGCATGTTCTTTTTATAATAAACCACCTCCCAGTTTCCTGGTAGATATAGGTCATAATCCATCGCATTCAATAAAGGAACGAATGCCTGCCCCGTTGTTTTCACCGAAAGCATACTCCCTTGAAACATATCACCCGTATCTAAAGTGATCGTATTCTGAGGATTCTTCTCTTTTAATTTCTTTAATGCAGTGGCCATATGAGGATATCCTCCAGCTTTGCGAAAGGTCAACTCATTATTTTCCCAAAATAATTCATCATGCGCATGCAATTGACAGTGCACATCCGTGGTTTGGAGAATCGTTATTTGACCAGATCCAGCGATTGATTTTGTTGATGAAGTAGTATTCTCTGCATTTTTAGCTTGTAAGCCTACAGGCGTTAACGCAGCCACACTCGTCAGTATTCCACCTTGTAAAAATTTTCTTCTAGAGTTCATTCGATTTATTTTTTAGACTTCTTGTGTTTCGCAATCCATTCTTTTATAGGCTTGTAAGGACCGTATTTATGTTGTTCTTCTGTATATGGATCAGCATAAGGGCCAAAAGGATGGTCAAAAGGCTTGCCTGAGATATCCGGCCAATCCTTACTTAAATCTTTACCAGGACGCGGCATAGAATTCACATAAGCTGCTAAATCCCAAGCTTCCTCATCGGATAATTGAGGTTTCTCGTAATTCGCTCCTAAAGGCATATTGTATTTTACATATCCTGCGAAATTAGACATACGGTAAAGTCCAGCCCCATGATTGTAACTATGAGGTCCCCAAAGCGGAGGATAAGTATACGACTTCCCATTTTCAGCCAGCACGCCACCGCCATCTGCCTGATGACAAGACTGGCATTTCGCGGCATAAACCTCTGCTCCTTTTGACGAATCAATGGCTCTTTTCAGCCCTTTCAACTTAAATATACCTGAACCCTTGGGAGATTTCCCCTTAGCCACATCCGTTCCTAGCCATTTAATGTAAGCTAAAATCCCACGCATTTCCTTACTTTCAGCGGCTAAGGCTTGTCCATTCAAACTACGTTCAAAACAGTCATTCACTCGTTTTACTTGATCTTCAACCGCGCCTGAGCGAGCCCTAAATTTCGGATAGGTAGACTGAACGGCGAAATAGTTATTTCCCCAAGGCTGTGTCCCGGCATTTAGGTGGCAGTTTTGGCAATTCATTCCGTTAGAAATCGACTTTACTGAGCCTTTGGGACCTAAATATTCAGAGGTATGCGCAATTAATTCGCGACCATAAACAACCAATTCCTTTTCTTCCGGCGCTAAATACATCATGCGCCAGTCAGATGGCGCCGTCCACACATGGTTGAAATTAGAGTCTGGCTCAGCATATACCTGAGTGGAGTCAGTGGAAGCTCCTTTCTCATAGTCGTACGAATGAAAGACCAAGAAGAAAAAAAGCCCCACTAAAGCCACTAATATGGAATAGAGAAAAATGGAAAGGAAATTAGTTCCCGGTGTCGACGAATTTGATGTAGCCATAAGTAAAATTATATCTACGAATTTAGCCTTTAATCAACATCTCAACGTGACATTTATCACTCTGACCCTAAAATATTTGATTTTTCCACTAAAATCTCTCCATAGCTGAATTAACTATCGCATCAAATTCCGCTTGAGTAATGTAGACTGGGGTATACGTACCATTCCAGTTTTTAATATTCTTATAAAAAGAGCGCATATGATTTCTGCTACCCTTGTTTAAGAAATCATAGACTAATCGAACATCCTGATTATTCGTCACTGCTAATGAACTATTCAAATCACTTATATCTAAATCTTCAATCGTAGCTCCTACTTGATAAGCTGCTAATAAACTAACTCGCCCTTGGCTAACTAACTGTGTATAAAGTGACTGCAAAACAGGGTTAGCATATACTCCTCTCGCATTTGTTTCCATAGGATCAACTAAATTATACTTTCTAATAATCAATAACATCGCCTCCATGTGACTCAATTCACTGTTTGGGATATTTTGAAAAACATTTACGCCATAAATATCAAACATCGTTTGATATACATCATAGGCTAATTTTTCTTCTTCTCGAATAAAAAGAATGCGAGCTTTTTCAGCATCGTCTAAAGGTTCCGTAGGCAAATTAGATACGGTTTGCTGCATGGCCGCTAAACTCGCTGTCATATTTACTTGAGTCGTATTAATTGGGTCATCGTTTTTTGTACAACTTGCTAATCCAATTAAGAGTGCAAAGGCAAAGAATTTTGTGGTTAATTTTTTCATGTTATTATTTTTTGTTTTGCCAAAGGTCATCCTATTGAACCAAGCAAAACGTGATAAATCGCACGAATTCAGGAAAGTGACTATAATCACGTTTTACATTTTTGGTTTTGGCTAATATTACAGATCATACAGTAAATCGTTAACCATGAAAACTCATCACAGCATTTTAATCGTTGGCGGAGGGAATGCCGGCATATCAATCGCAGCACAACTATTAAGAAAAGATTCCACCTTAGATATAGCCATCATAGATGGAGCAAAGAGGCATTATTACCAACCAGCCTGGACCTTAGTAGGCGGTGGAGAATTTAACATAAAAGATACCGAGAGAGAGGAATCCTCTGTAATTCCTGACGGCGCCACCTGGATTCAACAAATGGTGTTAGGGTTCAAACCAGAGGAAAATAAAATCACCTTAGCAGACGGCACAGACCTAAGTTACGAATTCCTTGTTGCTGCCCCTGGCATTCAATTGAACTGGGGAGAGATAAAAGGATTAAAAGAAAACTTAGGAAAAAATGGGGTGTGTTCTAACTATAGCTTTGAAACGGCACCTTATACTTGGAAATGCATTCAAAATAGCAAAGGCGGAAAAGCCATCTTCACGAATCCGAATACGCCTATTAAGTGTGGTGGAGCTCCGCAAAAGATTATGTATTTAGCAGCAGATTATTTTAAAAAGAATGACATTGACTCGAAGGTCGAGTTTTGGAGCGGAGGAACACGAGTTTTTGGCGTAGAGAAATACGAGAATACATTAAAAGAGGTCATCGATCGTTATGGCATTTATACGCAATTCTTTGTCAAATTAACCGAAATTGACGGCCCTGCTAAAAAAGCAAAATTCGTGGGAATAGGAGAGGCAAATAAAGACCAGGAATACTGGGTGGAATTTGATATGATCCACGTAACCCCTCCTCAATCCGCCCCCAATTTTATCAAATCAAGTCCTCTTGCAAATCCTAATGGATGGATAGACGTGGAAAAGCACACGCTACAGCATACGAAATACAAGAATATATTTGCCTGCGGAGATGCCGCAAATTTACCTGTTTCTAGAACTGGTGCAGCGATTCGCAAGCAAGCACCTGTAGTGGTAAATAACTTATTAGCCGTAATGAAAGGAAAATCGATGACTGCTTCCTACAGTGGTTATTCTTCCTGCCCCATCATTACGGGTTATGATAAACTAGTCTTAGCTGAGTTTGATTACAACAATAATCCAATGGAAACTTTCCCCTTTGATCAGTCAAAAGAACGCTGGTCAATGTACCAAATGAAGAAATACCTACTTCCCTATTTGTATTGGAATCAGATTCTACCTGGTAAAATGTAGGATATTTTTGTAATTTAGATGGGTCAATTTCTCCTCAAAATGCACATTTTAATCGTACACGATCAGCAAATTCCAGTATCTGGTTACGGAGGAACCGAACGAGTGATTTGGGGGCTGGCAAAATCATTAAACAGTCTTGGTCACCAGGTCACTTTTTTAGTGCCTGCAGGATCCAGTTGTCCATTTGCTTCCATTCTTGTTTGGAATCTACAAAACCCATTAAACGAACAAATCCCGGAGTATATTGATGTGGTGCATTTAAATCAATTACCAAAAGAAAGCCTATCAAAACCCTATGTGGTAACCATTCATGGTAATCTTAATTCAGATACCCTTCTCGATAAAAACGCCATTTTTGTATCGCAAAATCATGCGCTTCGCTATGGTTCTAACTCATTTGTTCACAATGGATTGGATTGGAGTGATTATGGAAAACCTAATTTAGCTCAAAAGAGGACACATTTTCACTTTTTAGGTAAAGCAGCATGGCGCGTTAAAAATGTACAAGGGGCTATCGATACTATATTACAAAGCCCCCATGAACGGCTTGCCGTACTAGGTGGCACAAGATTAAATCTAAAAATGGGTTTCCGGATGACTTGGAGCTCTCGTATTCAGTTTTATGGAATTGTGGGAGGACAACAAAAGCTCGAATTGCTTTCCCAATCTAAAGGTTTGGTATTTCCCGTTCGGTGGCATGAACCCTTTGGACTAGCTATTACCGAAAGCCTTTATTTTGGCTGTCCAGTATTTGCTACTCCCTATGGCTCTTTACCTGAATTAATTACACCTGAATTCGGATTTTTAAGTGACCAACAAGAGGAAATGACTGAGGCTATTTCACACGCATCAGACTATAACAAACAAGATTGCCATTCCTATGCACGAGATGTATTTGATGCGTTAAGTATGGCTAAAAAATACCTAAAAGCTTACGAAAGCGTATTAAATGGAGAATGCTTAAATACACAAGAGCCTCAGCTTTTGGATAAACAAACTCCTAAATTTTTACCCTGGAATAAATAAAGCCTGTGATTTAAGTCACAAGCTTTATCATTTAATCGATCTAATTTACCCTAGTATTTTAAATAAGCCCAACCGGCTTCTTGCTTGAGGACAACCTCAGCTACCCCAGAAGGGACCGTTCCGGCTTGCATTAAAATGGTTGTGCGATCAATTTTACGCTCGCGAATGGTATTTTCACACGCTTTGAACAAAACTCCTGTTGCAGCTAATTCTGCGATTTTAGCTTTCTGAGTTGTTTTACCATCGATTAAAATACTTATACCAGAACCGTGAGCCACAAGTTCGATTTGCGTATTAGGCCCTAATGCAGTTTGAAGATTAGAGATATTCTTCAATGCTCCGTGCCAAACTAACGTGTCAGATGAATTTAATTGAAGAACTACTTTGTGTGATTGAGCATTTGCCGCAAAGGAAAACAAAGCCACAAATAAGGTTAACAATAGGATTTTTTTCATAGTTATAATTTTTTACTAAACTACAAATTTTACAAATGAAAGCAATGTGGAATGAGCGTTATCAAGCGGAAGAATACCAATATGGAATAAATCCAAATGATTTTATGAAACAGCAAATCACACCCCTACCTGCGGGCCGCATTTTATTTCCAGGTGCTGGAGAGGGACGAGATGCCGTTTTTGCTGCCAAAAAAGGATGGGAAGTCCACGCCTTTGACCTAAGTGAACAAGGGAAAGCAAAAGCGGAAAAATTAGCCTCAGCCGAAAAAACACGGATCCACTATAAAGTGGCAGATGCCGCGCTGGTAAAATTCCCTTTGGAATCTTTTGACGTCATTGCCTTAACCTATTTCCATTTGCCCTTAGAGACTCGATTACACTTTTACAAGCAATGCGTTTCGTGGCTTAAACCTGGCGGCTTACTTATTTTAGAAGGATTTAACCAGCGCCAACTCGGTTTAAGTTCAGGAGGGCCAAAAAACATAGATTGGTTATTTTCCTCTGCAACCATTGCTGCCGAATTCCCTGGTTTAAAGATTATTTTAAACGAAGAGAAGCAACGTACCTTAGACGAAGGCCCACTTCATCAAGGTTTAGCAGAGGTATTACAATTTATAGGTCAAAAATAGATAGCGGACAAATGTCACGATTATGCTAAATCCAGTGAACTATATTTGCCTTTATAAACACAGAAATTATGTTAGCATTACTAAAGAATTTATTTGGCTTTGGCCCTAAAGTAGACTTCAAAGCACTTTTAGCAGACGGCGCAACACTTGTAGACGTTCGTACTCCTGCTGAATTTAGAGATGGGCACATCAAAGGTGCCATCAATTTACCTTTGCAAACTTTAGGTTCTAATATGAACAAATTAAAGAAAGATCAGGTTATCATTACTTGTTGCCGCTCAGGAAGCCGCAGTGGAATGGCTCGCCGCCAGTTGCAAGCTGCCGGATTTACGCAGGTGTACAATGGAGGGGCGTGGAGCAGCTTGAGATAAGAGATTATAGAGTAGAGAGAGGAGTTATTTTGAATGGTAAATGGTGGATGGTGAATGTTTCCTCCGGACCACACACTGCCCACTGACAACTGCCCACTGAAAACTGAATACTTATGAGCAAATTCGCCGACTTATTGAAATCGCCAGAACCCGTTTTAGTTGATTTTTCAGCTGAATGGTGTGGCCCCTGCAAGCAATTAAAGCCTATTTTAGAGCAATTGAAGTCTAAAATAGGAGATTCTGCCAAAATCATTAAAATTGATGTCGACAAGAATCGTACCTTAGCAGATAAATTCCAAATCCGTTCCGTACCCACCTTAATCCTATTTAAGGATGGAAAATCGGTTTGGCGCCAGTCAGGAGTAATTCCTGCGAGTACTTTGGAAGGAATCATTAAACAACATTCAAAATGAGAAACGTATTATATTCATTCGTAATAGTTGGACTATTATTTTCTTGTGGGCCAAAAGAAGGACAACAAGATTTAGGTGCCACTGAATTTAAAACCGCTTTATCAGCTGAATCCACCGCGCAAATTTTAGACGTTAGAACAGCAGGCGAATTCCAAAACGGTCACATCGAAGGCGCAATTAATGCAGATGTAAGCTCAGCAGGTTTTCAACAAATTGCTTCTAGTTTAAACAAAGACGAAACCGTTTTCGTCTACTGTCTTTCCGGTGCAAGATCTGCTTCTGCAGCAGGAATGCTAAAAGAAATGGGCTTCAAATCCATCGTTAATTTAACTGGCGGTATGTTAGCTTGGCAATCAGCCAATCTTCCTATTGCTACTGTCGAAGCTAAACCAGCAGCTTCTGCAGGTCTAACAGAAGCGACTTTCGCAGAAAAAATAAAAGGTAAACCGATGGTCATCATCGACTATAACGCTACTTGGTGTGGCCCTTGTAAGCAATTAAGCCCTATTTTGAAAGAATGGGTGAAAGCTCAAAACGGGAAAGTCGAATTGATCGAAATCGACGTTGATGAAAACCAAGAACTAGCTAAAGCAAAGAAAATCGAATCGATTCCTTATTTAGAAATGTACAAGAACGGGGTTAAGACTTGGACGAGTGTGGGGTTGATTGGGAAAGAGGAATTAGATAAATCTCTCTAATCATTGCGACGGAAATTGTGCTCTGCAATAATTTCTTATCGCAATAATTAGAGAGATTATCCTATCTTTCAATTGAAAAGAGTCCGAAGGTAACATTCACCATTTACCATCATTTCTTCCCTCCTTGTTCAGTTGTTAAGGTTGATTCTTTTTTGAAAATTATTGCGCAGCACAATTTTAAAAAAGAATCAACCTTAACAAATCATCCTCCACTTAATCACCCCCGCGGAACCCAGAGTCAATAATCCAATGACGATTACACTTACTTCTAGTTCGAAATAGTCCGCTAAAATTCCAGTTAATATAGCTCCAAAAGCATAGCCTAAATCACGCCACAAGCGAAACGTACCTAAACTAGCGGCCCGATCAGCTGGGTGTGTATTTTCAGCGATGGACGCTAAAAAAGTCGGATAGACAATCGCTGTTCCTATGCCTATCACAAAGGATAGGATGGCGAAAGCGGCGAATGTTTGAGCCCAAATAAGACCTAATATGGCAAAGGCTTGAAGAAGCATGCCGATAAACAACAAATCTTTTTGGCAAATAAAATCAGATAAACGTCCTGTCCCTAATTGCGCTAGGCCCCAAACCAGGGGATAGATGGCCGTTATAATCCCTATTTGGCCTAAATCAAATCCTTTAGTAGCTAATAACAGGGGAAATAGCCCCCATATCATCCCATCATTCAGATTATTGACGAGCCCTGCTTGAGAGATAGCTCCTAAGTTTCTATGTAATAATGAAGTATCCCAAAATGGATTTTTAAGCAAAGGAAGGGTACTTTCCTGAGATGCTTTTTGGACAAATGACCGAGTATCTTTCACCCAAATCCAAGAAATCAACAGGCCCAAAAACACAAATACAATCCCTATATAAAAGGGATAAGGCCTAATTCCATACGCATTCGCTATCCAGGCCGTTAAAAGCGCCACCAAACCTACGGATAAATAACCCGCAAATTCATTAATTCCCATGGCTAAACCCCGCTGCTTATCCCCCACTAGATCAATTTTCATAGTCACGGTACTAGACCAAGCGAGGCCCTGATTAATTCCCAAAAGTACATTAGCAGCCACAATCCAATTCCAAGTGGGCGCCCACATCAACAAGAACGGAATGGGAATCGCAAAAAGCCAACCGAAAATTAACAAACGCCTTCTGCCTAACGCATTCGCAAAATGACCAGCGAAGTAATTTGTTAAAGCTTTGACAATACCAAAAACGACAATAAAGGAAAATATGGCCGAATGAGAGGCAATATGGAATTCCTGAGCCGCTAATTGAGGTAAAATAGAACGTTCAAGTCCGACCATCCCGCCCACAAAGGCATTCACTAAAACCAACAAACTGAACTGCTGCCAATTCTCTTTCAAGCCGAACCGAACTTCCATTTGTGCTATATTTAGACACAAAGGTGCTCAGCTGAACACTAAAAGCATTTAACAAATGTTAAATTAAGATTTCTTCGCGCGAATGCGACTCAAACTTACCTGTGTGATTCCCAGATAGGAGGCAATAAATTTCAATGGAGCCCTTTTTAATACCTCAGGCTGCTCCTTTTCTAATAAATGGTAACGTTCCTCTGCCGCATGAAACTGCAAATTTTCTATCCGTTGTATAGTCTCCACATAGGCCTTTTCAAACAATTTCGAGAACAATCGCTCGATATCCCGGTGATCTTCATACAGAGAAGTTAAAGCGGACGTATCTATGGACCAAAGCACCGAATCCTCCAAAACCTGTATGCCTTTTTGACTAGGCTTGCCCGCAAAAAGGCTTTCAGCCCGCGCAATCAAGTTGAATTCGCCATAAAAACCCTCTGTCACATCCGTTCCATCTTTGACGTAATAAATACGTGCCATTCCTTTTTTCAAAAAATAAAGGGTCTTGCAGGTTTGGCCGATGGATTGTAAATCCTGGTTTTTAGCAATACTAATCTCCCGGCAAATACCTGCCAAAGCCTCTTGAGAAGCTGCGCTCAGAGGGTAAATAGACTGGAAATAAGTGATGATGGGGGACATAATTAACAGTTGTCAGTGGACAGTGGTCAGTCGGCAGTGGAGAGTAGAGAGTAGAGAGTAAACATTTACCATTCATCGCTTACCATCCACCATCTCTTCTCTATACTCTCCTATCTCTACTCTTTTTTCACCGCTTCAAACCCAATCGACACCGAATTCACGCAATAGCGTAATCCCGTATCCGTAGGGCCATCGTCAAATACGTGACCTAAATGGCCTCCGCACTTCGCGCAGGTAATCTCGATACGTCGCATGCCTAAGGTATTGTCTACGGTTTCTTTGATAACGCCGGCCTTTACTTCTTTGTCAAAACTAGGCCAACCGCAATGCGAATCGAATTTAGAATCAGAACTAAAAAGAGGAGCTCCGCAACCTTTGCACGTATACATCCCTTTTTCGTTGTGCAACAAAAATTTACCAGTATAAGGCTGTTCTGTACCTTTTTGGCGTAAAATATAATACTCATCATCTGTTAATTTAGCCTTCCATTCGGCTTCTGTCTTAGGCAAATTTTCCATTGTCTTTTTTGCTATCGTTTGTGTAGGCGTTTGTTTGGGTTGTTGTCCACAAGCCTGCAGGCTTATGAATACGAGTACTAATCCTAGAATGTTTTTCATGTGATTATATTTTATAGCATAACGCAAGATAAGGGAAAAAGGTTTACGCGCCGCAAGCGGCAGTCACTAGTCGGGAGTCGATAGTCACTAGTCGATAGTCCGGAGGAAATGAGTCCGGAGGAAATTAAAGAGCATAGATTACAGAGTAGAGAGTATAAATTCTCCATCTCCTCTCTCTACTCTCTTATCTCTAATCTCCTTTATTCTTTGTGCTTTATGCTCTATGCTTTCCATCTCCTCTCTCTACTCTATTATCTCTAATCTCCTTTATGCTTTGTGCTTTAGACGTACCGCGGATCCACCCGCCATGCTAACTTCCGCAATTGTTGCACGCGCAGGGTTCTATGGCCAAAATCGTCCATCGAAACGCCCTGCATCCAATAAATTCCACTACCCCGGAAAGAATAGTTCTTCAAGTCAGAGGGGAAATGGACGGTATCAAAGAACTCGCCTTGCAGGTCCACAAAGTAGCCAAAATACATCCGTTCGCCCTGTTTGGTTCGGGTGGACTTCAAGGTGACGAGGTAGCCGATGATATCGCCTTTGGGCAATACCAAATCCGCATTCAACAAGGTTTCTGGTAATTCCTCTAATAATAAAAAGGGCGAACAGAGGGGAAAACCGAGAATTTCCCATTGGTCGAAAGCATCCTCCTCCGGTTCGTGGATAAGCGGTGGCAAAACCCCGATGTCAGGGGAAAGTTCCTCGAACATCTCCATCGATACCACCGTAGAGACTTTGCCTTGGAAACGAGCGTGCGCCTCCCATAATAGGGGCTTTTTGGCCTGACCAAGGTTACGAAAGGCGCCTATGCGAATCAACAGAATCGATTGCTCTAGCCCGATGGACACGCGGTGCACGAAATCCTCCCAAGAACGGAAAGGCCCAGACTGCCTCCGCGCCTCGAGTATTTCTTGGATGACCCGCTTCTCCAGCCCTTTGATGTGCACCCAGCCTAAATAAATCCGCTTGCCTTCGATCCGGGTTAGGTACTCGCTCTCATTGATCTCTGGCGCCTCCACCTCTGCTCCACAGCGCCGAGCCTCGTGCACGTAAAATTCAGTCCGGTAGAATCCCCCAAAATTATTAATCACTGCCACCATAAATTCGAGCGGGTAATAGGTCTTCAGATAGAGACTTTGGTAGCTTTCTACGGCAAAAGAAGCCGAGTGAGCCTTCGAAAAGGAATAGCCCGAAAAGCTTTCCATCTGCCTCCACACCTCGCGTGAAACGGCTTCTGGATAGCCTTTGGCAGCACAATTCTCGAAAAAAGCCTGCCTGATGCGGTCAAATTCAGCTCTAGAACGGTATTTACCTGACATCCCGCGACGCAGTACATCGGCCTCCGCTAAGGTCAAACCGGCAAAATAGTGAGCCACCTTGATGACATCTTCTTGGTAGACCATCACGCCATAGGTTTCCTTCATCAGCTCCCCCATCAGCGGATGCACCGGCTCGTAGGAATCCGGGGCATGGAAACGCTCGATGTAGGCCTTCATCATCCCGGACGAGGCGACGCCGGGACGAATAATAGAGGATGCGGCGACTAGGGTAATGTAATCTTGGCAACGTAGCTTCTTTAAAAGCGAACGCATCGCGGGCGATTCGATATAGAAACAACCCATCGTCTCGTGGCGCATCAGCTGTTTGCGCACGCCTTCGTCTTTCATAAAGTCCTGAACTCGGTGGACGTCTACATCGACTCCCCGGTTTGCACGAATGATATCGACGGACTCTTTGATGTGGCCGAGGCCTCTTTGGGACAAAATATCAAACTTCGCAAAGCCGATCTCCTCCGCCACGTACATATCGAACTGACAGATGGGGAAACCTTTGGGCATTCCCTCTAGAGCCGTGTAAGCGGATAAAGGCGCATCCGAAATCAGGATGCCGCCCGCGTGAATGCTGAGGTAATTAGGGAAATCGAGTAGGAGCTGGCCGTATTTGACGATCAGCGCCTGTATTTCGGAAGTCACTTCCCGCATCGCCGTGGCGGGATCGAGCCAGGCGTCTATCTCGGCTTTGGGAAGACCAAAAACTTTAGCTAGCTCCCGGTAAATCGACTTATCCCGAAACGTGACATAGGTGGCCAGCAGACACACATGCTTCGCCCCATAGCGCTTAAAAATGTAATCGATGATGTCATCCCGCTCATCCCAGGAGAAATCAATGTCAAAATCAGGCGGACTCGTCCGGTGTTTGTTGATGAAACGCTCAAAATACAGATCTAATTCGACCGGATCCACGTCTGTAATCCCGATGCAATAGGCCACAATGGAATTAGCCCCAGAGCCACGCCCCACATGAAAATAGCCCCTAGAGCGCGCATAGCGAATAATGTCCCAGGTGATTAAGAAATAGGCATTGAAATCTAGCTCGTGAATAATCTTTAATTCCTTCTCCACCCGCGCCTTCGCCTCGCGATTCCCTCGCGGATAACGATAACGCAAACCCTCGTAAGCTAGCTTGGTGAGGAGGGCTAAATCGTCTTCTTTGGAAGAACTAAATAGCGAACGATTCTTCGGCTTTTTAAAATCAAAACTAAAAGAGCAATCGGCTAAGATCTGATCCGCCTCCGCTAATAGCTGCGGATAATCCGCGCAAGAGGCCGCTATTTCAGCAGGAGTATAGAAACGTTCGTCTACCTGCGCCTGGTCTTTAGGCGAAAGTTTGCTCAATAAAGTATTCAAATCGATCGCGCGCAGCAATCGGTGCATCGAAAATCCACGCTGATCCAGAAAGGTAAACGGCTGACACCAGACAAAATCACGTAGGTCTTTTTCTTTCCAAAGCAAATTCCGATCACTCGCCCGCACGCCCCAGCGCTCCCGCGGACCAACCAGCATCTTGATCTTTTTCCGCATGGCTAACGGGTAAATCGTCCACACATCGTCTGAAACGGGAGGTCGCTCTGGCCAGGGCTCTTTGGAGACTAAATACTTCGTCGCAAAATCATTAATCTGTAAAAAACCGCGTTCATTCCGTGCTAAACACACATAACCCGCCTCGAATTCCATCCCCACCACGGGCTTAATCCCCTCCTGCTGACACGCCTGCACGAAATCAAAGACGCCGGAACTCCGGTGGATATCCGTTAAGGCTAACGACGTAATGCCGCGCGCCTTCGCCTCCTGAACTAATTGTTCAGGCGAAAGCGTACCATAGCGCAAGCTGTAGTAGGAATGGCAATTCAAATACATCTATTCGTCGTTTTTAGCAGGTAAAGTAGCAAGTGGCGCCCCAGCGGGTAAAGTAGCGAGTGGCGCACCAGCACCAGGCAGCCTATTTCTGCGTTCGGCACTCCCCATCAATCCACTCGCGCGCAAGATGGAAAACTCGCCATAGCGGTTCTTCAGGGAATCCATCGCCTGATACAGCGGCACAAGCTTCGCCCCGTCATCAAACAGGTTCAATTGCTCCTGCCCTTGTAGGAGTTTGGAGAATCGCACGCCGATCAGTCGGATCAACAACCTCCGATCATACAGCTTCTCGAACAATTCGTAGACCGCCGGAATCAGGCGGTGGTCGCTGGCGGAAGCGGGGATACTGATTTGGCGGGTATGGGTGTCAAAATTCGAGTAACGCACCTTCACCGTAATACAGGAGGTACATTGCCCCAGCTTGCGCAAATCATAGCTCAGCTGCTCAGTCAGCGAACCTAGGATCCGTCGTAATAAAATCACATCCGTACTATCCTGCTCAAACGTTATCTCCTTAGACAAGGACTTCTGTTCAGAATAAGGCACCACAGGACGCAGATCGATGCCATTAGCTCTTTCCCAAAGCATCGTCCCCGACTTCCCAAAGGTTCGCTCTAACACCCGTTGTGGCATTTGGCTGAGCGTCCCCACGTGGACGATGCCCATATTACGCAGGGTTTGGGCCGTGACGGCACCGATCATCGGGATCTTGTTCACCGTCATCGGCGCTAAAAAGGCTTTCTCCTGACCGGCTGGCACCTGGTATTCCCCGGCGGGCTTGACGTGATTCGTCGCGACTTTGGACACCGTCTTATTTACCGATAAACCAAACGACATCTGTAACCCAATCTGCTTTTTAATCCGATCCCGCAGATCCTGTGCAAAGGCATAGGAACCAAAAAAGCGCTCCATCCCCGTCATATCTAAATAAAACTCATCAATCGAGGCTTTCTCTACTAGCGGCGCGCGCTCCATAATCAGCGAGGTCACCATCTCCGAATGCTGCACATACGCCTCGTAATCACCCCTCAACACAATCGCATCCGGACACAATTTCAGCGCCATCTTCATGGGCATCGCAGAACGCACCCCAAAAGCCCGCGTCTCATAACTACACGCCGCCACCACGCCCCGATCCGAGCCACCGCCCACAATGACCGGCTGGCCCACGAGTCGCGTATCTCGGAGTCGCTCTACCGAGACAAAGAAACTGTCTAAATCCATGTGCACAATCGCGCGCTCCTGCATAAAATTGGTAGATATTTGGGTATTTTGAATACCTTTCGTAACTTCGAAAAGTATACGAAGAAATTTTAGATACGAATTTTATTCATTTTCCTTTAATAAGCAAATCGCATGAGCACTTTTTTTAGTCAGAATTTACGTTTTTTACGCAGCAAGATGTCGGAGAAAACTTCGCAGGAAAAACTAGCGGAATTACTGAATATTAAGAAACCTACTTTGGGCTCGTATGAGTCCGGAAGAGCGGAGCCTAAATATGCGGATTTGATCTCTCTAGCGGAATTTTTTAAGGTAGAAGTGGATGAATTATTGAAGGAGGATTTGTCCAAAAGAATCCCCGGCCTAGCCAGCAAGCCTAAGCTACGAATTTTAGCTACGACGGTCGATGCGAACAATGAAGAGAATATCGAGATGGTTCCGGTCAAAGCTTTGGCAGGATACACCGCCTCCTACGACGACCTCGACTTCGTTCGCGATCTCCCTACGTTCCAAGTGCCTTTCCTACCTAAAGACAAGAAATACCGTGTTTTCCCCATCAAAGGCGAATCGATGTTGCCCCTACAACCGGGCTCTTTAGTCTTCGCTGAATACGTGGAAGACTGGACCCAAATCAAGGACGGCACCATCTGCATCGTCGTGACCCGCGAGGACGGCGTCGTGTTAAAGCAGGTCATCAACCACCTCGCAGAACGCAAAGTCTTGATCCTGAACTCGACGAACAAGACCTACGATCCTTACCCGATTTTAGGCTCTGAAATCCAGGAAATCTGGAAGTTCGCGGGGTATTTCCACGATGCGTTTCCGGAAGTATAAATAAAAGAGTAGAGATTATAGAGTATAGAGAGGAGATGATTTTAATCCCTACTCTATTATCTCTTATCTATACTCTCTACTCTCCTACCTCTACTCTACTACCATGTACCAAAAGATATCCACCTCCCTTTCCATTTCCGAAAACCAAGTTCGCAAAACCATCGCCCTATTGGACGAGGGCGCCACGATTCCCTTTATTTCCCGTTACCGCAAGGAGGCCACTGGAAGTTTAGATGAAGTACAGGTGGCTGCGATTCGTGATTTACGGGACCAGTACGTGGAATTAGAGAAGCGCCGCGAGGCGATTTTGAAGTCGCTACAGGAACTGGATAAATTGACGCCAGAATTGGAGAAGGCAGTTAGAGGGGCTGAGACTTTGGCCAAATTAGAAGACATCTACCTTCCCTACAAACCCAAGCGCAAAACGCGCGCGATGGCGGCCCGTGAAAAAGGCTTACAAGAGCTCGCAAACCAAATCCGCTTACAAGGCCTAAAAGATTCAGAGGTCTTAGCGGCTGAATACTTAGACAACGTAGAGGAAGCACTTGCAGGCGCTCGGGATATTTTAGCCGAGGAGATGATGGAAACGGCTGAAGCGAGAGAGGAAGCGAGAAATCTATTTACGCGCAAAACGACGGTAAAATCGACGGTTGCCAAAGGCAAAAAAGACGAGGGTATTAAATACAAAGATTATTTCGACTGGTCCGAATCCTTGGCTCAAGCGCCGTCTCACCGGGTTTTGGCCTTATTCAGAGGCGAAAACGAGGGGATTCTAAATCTGAACTTAACAGGTCCAGACGAGGACGTATTAAATAGATTAGAGCGCCGCTTCTTAACCGGAAACAACGCCTGCGCGAAACAAGTGGGACTAGCGATTCAAGATGGCTATAAACGCTTGCTGATGCCAGCGATGGAAACCGAAATGCGGGCTGAAGCGAAAAAACGCGCAGACGAGGAAGCTATTCGCGTATTCGCAGAAAATATCAGACAACTGTTATTAGCGGCACCATTAGGCCAAAAACGTGTTTTAGCCCTCGATCCCGGCTTCAGAACAGGCTGCAAAGTCGTTTGCCTGGATGAACAAGGAACGCTATTAGCTAACACGGCAGTTTATCCGCACACCGGACCTGGACAAGCAACAGAAGCTGCTCACACCATCCAAGCTTGGGTGAAACAATACAAAGTACAAGCGATTGCCATTGGAAACGGAACGGCAGGTCGGGAAACTGAATCCTTTGTGCGTGGACTAAAGCTAGAGGGAATTACCATCATTATGGTGAACGAAAGTGGAGCATCCATCTATTCAGCCTCAGAAGCGGCGCGTGACGAGTTCCCAGACAAGGACGTGACGGTCCGTGGGGCAGTTTCGATTGGTAGACGTTTGATGGATCCTTTGGCAGAACTTGTGAAGATTGACCCTAAATCCATCGGTGTGGGACAATACCAGCACGATGTAGACCAAAAGAAATTACAAGCCTCCCTAGACGACACCGTTATCTCTTGCGTGAACTCGGTAGGTGTCGAATTAAATACGGCCTCTAAACAGATTCTATCTTACGTTTCTGGCCTAGGACCTCAATTAGCCCAAAACATCATCGATTACCGCACTAAGAACGGGCCATTCTTAAAACGTTCAGACTTGAAAAAGGTCACGCGTTTAGGCGAAAAGGCTTTCGAACAAGCCGCCGCTTTCTTACGCATTCGCAACGCGAAAAACCCGTTGGACGCCAGCGCAGTGCATCCAGAACGCTATGAAATCATAGAAAAGATGGCAAAAGATTTGAACTGCAAGGTTTCTGATCTTTTAGCGAACGAATCCTTACGCAAACAAATTCGCTTAAGTCAATACGTGAATGCGGAAGTAGGTATGCCTACGTTGACAGATATCATGGAGGAATTAGCAAAACCAGGTCGCGATCCACGGGAGCAATTTGAAGCTTTCGAATTCACGGAGGGCGTAAATTCGATTAAAGATCTTCGCGTAGGAATGATGCTTCCGGGAATTGTGACGAATATTACGAATTTTGGCGCCTTTGTCGATATCGGCGTTCACCAAGATGGACTAGTGCACGTCAGCCAATTAGCCGACAAGTTTGTGAAAGACCCGAATGAAGTGGTAAAAGTGGCACAAAAAGTGCAAGTCCGAGTGACGGAGGTGGATGAAGTAAGGAAGAGGATTGCGTTGAGCATGAAAAAATAGAGTATAGATAATAGAGTAGAGATAATAGAGTGTAGAGTAGAGATAAAGTGCTCATCTATACTCTATACTCTCCTCTCTTTAATCTACTTTCTTCTTACAGCAATTAGGCAACTTAGCATAATCTTTTGCTACCGCCTTCACCTCATCTGCATCGTATCCTGATTCAGAGATCACTTTTTTGATTCCAGCGGCATCGATTTTTGCTGCATCGAATTCGACAGTAATCACCTTGTCATCTAAATTCAAATCTGACTTAGCCACGCCTTTCGTCAGGGCTAAATTCTTTTCGATACGCTCTTTGCACATTTCGCAAATGGCTGAAGTTTTGATCTTCACTGTTTCCTTAGGGCCCATAAAAGAGAACAAAGGCAACATCAACAGAAATAGTAATTTTTTCATTGGTTTATTTTTTTACGAGTTTTAAATCCATTGTACAAGCAGGACATTTACCCTTTTTAGAATAGGTCTTTTTGCCTTCGCACTTCATTGGACACGCATATTCTTCTTTTTTGTTCTCTTTTGCAGCCTTTTGAGTGGCTTGAGATGTGGACGCAAAGGCCCCAAACATTCCCATTACTAGGGTCGAAACTAAGATGTACTTTTTCATATTAATTGATTTTATAACGTATTCCTGTGTAAACCATGGTGCCTACAATCGGCCCCCAAACCATGGAGGCATCAAATCCAGGAGCAAATGGATCCTTAGCACTCATAATTGGATTAGCCTGAGTAAAATTAAAAAGATTTTCGGCACCTAAGTATAATTCCCACTTTTTAAATTGACGGGTTACTTGCGCATAAACAGTAGAGAAAGGCGGTGCCGTTACTTCTTGAATTGCTCCCGTATGCAAATGGGATAACTTATGATCAGGTATCCTTCGAGAACCATTCCACTGCCAGGTTAAATCATATTTCCATATCTCATAAGGAGTCGAATAAGCTAAATTAACCAACACACGATCTTTGTTTAAGTAAGGCTTAGAAAGACGAATTAAACCACCTTCATGCAAATAATCTGCTTGAACATCCTGGTAACGATAGGCAGCCTTGATTTCAAACCGTTTGAATGGACTGTAATTAAACTCCCCCTGAATACTGGTAGAATAGGATACTCCAGGCATTGAATACATCCTTAGCCTGCTACCTGCCTCCATATCCACCATCCATTGGTGGGTAAAATCGGTCTGAAAAGCATCAATCACCAGATTTGCCTTTCGCGATCCGATGTTCATATTCTTCGTTAATGTGATCCCGTAATTCCAACTTACTTCTAAAGGATTAAGATTGCCAACCAGTTTTAAGGCACGGTTATTAATTAGGTAGCCCATATTTTCTGCCAAAGGATTCACCCTTCTCCACCCCTTTCCGGCAGATAATCGAACAATCCAATCAGGTACTGCATCCCATTTTACATGCAAACGTGGTACCCATTGGGTGCCTAATTGATTATGAAAGTCGACTCTTTGGCCTAAGACCAAAGTCAACGCATTCGGAATCGTCCAGGTGTATTCTCCATAAATACCAGGTACTATTTCCGTGCGAGCAAAAGTGGAGTCTATATACGACTCTTGATAGGAGTCCATCAAGAAACTCGCTCCAGCTTTCCAAGTGTGGTTCGTGTTATCGATGATGGATTGAAAAATCAAATTTCCATAAATACTTTGCTCCCGACCTTGGTATTTTTTGACTGAAAAATAAGAATCGTTCACGTGATTAGCCGTACTTAAAATGAGCGCTAAACCTTGATAAGGCTTTTGAGGAAACAAGCGAGCAATTTTAGCGAAGGTTTCCAAACGCTCCGTCTTACTTCCAAAACCATAGATTTTATAGCGATCAGAATTCGATTCGATGCCATTTTGACCACCTAAACGATCCTCCATTAAGTAATTAGCCCCCCATTGAATCATCCAGCGATCCGTCGCGTATTTCCAGCGATTTAGGACGTTGATTAAATTAAATAATGGTAAATCCAGAAAGCCATCCCCATTTCCATCCAAGCGAGCCGCCTGCTGAGAATAATGGGTAAATACCCCGGTTGATAAGCGTGAATTAAATCGGTGTGCTCCTTGTTGATTGACTTCAAAACGACCCTGAGAGTTCGTATAGGTATTTAAATAATAGACCTCCGAAGTATCTGGCTTTGCCAGCTCTACATTAATGGCCCCCGCCATCGATTCATAACCATTGACGACAGAGATGGTACCTTTCGCTAAATCAATTGATTTAATCCAAGTACCTGGTAAATAATTTAAGCCGTAGGTAGATTTCAAGCCCCTAATCGACGGGATATTTTCCACGTTTGTTTGAACATAATTTCCGGCCAAACCCAATAATTGAATCTGTTTCGAACCCGTCACCGCATCCGCATAGCTAACGGAAACGGATGCATTTGTTTCAAAACTCTCAGATAGATTGCAGCACGCCGCCTTCCCTAAGGTTTTGATGGTCATTATCTCGGTGGCGAGAACCGCATTATCATCTTTTTGGCCTGGATTAGCAATGACACGAAATTCTTTCAATTCCGTATCGCGTTCGATACTGTCTTTGCGCGCAACCTTTTGAGCCTGCAAAAGCGTTGAAAAACTTAAAAACAAAAGTAATTTACACATGGTCATTTGATTTAGATGTTAGAAATAGATTTTACCCTATTTCATCAAATCAAATACGTTTGCAATTGAGCTAAGCGAACCTGCCTAGCGAGAGGTGGTGCATTAGATGGGTGAGAAAGAGAACCCTTTTCTTGGTAAATTACAGAGGGTGCTTCAAACTTTGGAATTATTGGGGTAGTTGAAAAAGCAAAAATGATATTATTATTCCCCTTCGTCAGATCAAAATTAAACTTCACTTGGTATTTATCCAGCAAACAACATTTCGCTCTTGATAAATGCGCTTGCAGTGGATTTTCACAACAAGATGCCGCTTTCGAAAAAGTCGACTTTTTGGCGCCTGTAAATACACACGTTTCCTCTGTCCAAGAAATTCCTAAGCTACCGACTAAAATCCAGGCGGCGAGGAAGAGGGATGTAAAGCTTTGGACAAAGAATTTCATACCACGAAATTAAGGACAATTCACTAATTTGCTTTATGTTTCAGCGATTTATCTTCTTTTTACTTTTTAGTGCAAGTCTGCCATTACAAGCACAAACGTATCGCTATCTGGTTTTGTTTAAAGATAAAGCCTCTTCAACGTTTTCAGTAAACAATCCCACTGCTTTTTTAAGTTCCAAAAGCCTCGAACGCCGTCGAAAAAATCGCGTTCCCGTCATTGAACAAGATCTACCCGTTAGCATTACTTATCTAAACCAAGTAAAAGCAACAGGTGCAAGAATTGTTTTCCCCTTAAAATGGATCAATGGTGCACTGATTACTCAAAAACCCAGTGAACTCAAAAAAACACTTGCTCTAAGCTGCATTAAAGGGCTTTATTGGAATTTTCCAGCTGATTCAAGTTCATCGAATCAAATTACATCTGGGACACAATCAAACTTAATAAGTCCTGATTATGGAAATTCATTAACCCAAATCGCCCAACTTGGAATCGATCAAATGCACGCTAAATCCATTCGTGGCGAGGGCACGCTCATAACATTGCTAGACGATGGATTCAAAAATGCGAGCACAGTACCTTACCTTCAAAAATTAGTCGCCGAAAAAAGAATCATAGCCACACTTACTACAGATCCAACTGTAAACTCTGTTTATGCGACTGGAGGCCATGGAACGAATGTACTTTCTACCATTGCCGGTTTTGAATCGGGAAAATTAATCGGGACGGCCTATCAAGCCTCTTTTGCCCTTGCCCAAACAGAAGAAAATAGGCACGAATTAATCGTGGAAGAAGCTAATTGGCTAAGAGGAGCTGAATGGGCAGATAGCTTGGGGACAGATATTATATCATCTTCTTTGGGCTATTCCACCTTTGACAACCCCTTGCATAATCATAGCTATGGAGACATGAATGGAAAATCTACACTTGTCTCCAAAGCCGCCAGCTGGGCCGCCAGTAAAGGGATCCTATGTACCATTAGCGCAGGAAACGAAGGGGCTAATGCCTGGAAATATATCACAGCGCCAGCAGATGCGGATTCGATTTTAACGGTAGGTTCAGTCAATGCCCTAGGAAGTTTATCTTCGTTCAGCTCCATTGGTCCTAGTTATGATGGCCGAACGAAGCCCGATATGGTAGCCATGGGATCTTCCACCGTGGTAGGACTTATCGATGGAAGAATTGGTCTCTCTAATGGAACCTCCTTCTCAGCTCCCTTAATTGCTGGACTAGCCGCAGGCCTAATGCAAGCTTTTCCTACACACACCACTCAACAAATCAGAAATGGCATCCTAAAATCAGGATCTCAATTTTCACGAGCTGACATGTTGCTGGGATTTGGCATTCCCAATTTTGACAAAGCAAGTAAATCTATGGATCTCATTTTAAGCAACTCAGAAGAACTTAATTTTAAGATCTACCCTAACCCCGTATCACCAGGTATGGCTTTACATATTTCTATCCCAATTCATTCTGCGCAGGTAGAGATTTTAAATAACGCAGGACTAGTCGTCCAAACCTTTCAGCTAAATCAACGAGAATCAACAATTTACCTTGGACCTTTCGTTTCTGGGAAATATTATTTTAGATTTACTACTGAATCAACCTTAACTATCAAACCTATCTTAATTCTATGAAAACACGCTTTCTATCACTTGATATCCTCCGAGGAATCACACTTGCGGGCATGATTCTTGTGAACAATAATGGAAATGGGGATTTCACATATTGGCCCTTATCACATGCAAAATGGAATGGATTTACACCTACTGACCTCGTTTTCCCTAGTTTTCTCTTTATGGTGGGCGTTGCGATGCGCTTTTCATTCAAGGCTTTTAATTATGAATTAACACCATCCGTTCGGAACAAAATTTTAAAGCGGACTATCTATTTATTTTTAATCAACTACTTCGTTTTTTACTTTCCCTTTACTGATTTCTCTTTGGGGAATTTACGTATTCTAAACGTTTTACCCCGAATAGCACTTTCCTATTGCGCAGTTTCTTTCATAACGCTTCAGGTTCCTTCCAAATGGCTCACCTGGATCAATGCGGGTATTTTATTGTCATTCTGGGGGATTTTATATGCTTTTGGCGATTCTGGATTATGGATGGATATTAGTCATAATGCGGTACGAAAATTAGATCTATTCTTATTTGGCGAGTCTCATTTGTATCATGGAAATCTAGTAAATGGCATTCGAATCGCTTTCGATCCAGAAGGATTTTTGAGTACACTTCCGGCTATTTCCACCTGCCTATTTGGCTACCAAGTCAGTTTATATTTAGAGAATCAGGCCAAAGAGGGTAAATCAGCCTTAACTGGTTTACTTGGATGGGGTGCAGCATTAATTGTAGTAGCCTTGATCTGGGATCAGGCATTTCCCATTAACAAAAAGCTGTGGACCAGCTCTTTTGTTCTTCTATGTGCCGGCATTGACTTTATCTTAATCGGACTTTTAAACTGGTGGATTGAGACCAAAGAACGTCACTTCGGAAATACTTTCTTTCTCGTTTTGGGTACGAATTCCATACTAGCCTACGGTATTTCAGAAATCATCGCGATCCAATTAGGTAAATACCAAATCCAGGGTCAATCTGGCAGTGATTGGCTGTATTGGCATATTTTTGAACCCATCTTTGGCAAATACAATGGGTCATTAGCCTATGCGATTTCTTTCGTCTTGGTGTGCTGGGGAGTGTGTTGGGTGTTTTGGCGCAAGAAATGGTTTCTCAAGGTTTAATAAAAAAGAAGTTCTAAAATTGGGCTTTGCCATAATTTTGTGAACTTCTTTTTTATTAAACCTTTCGAGTCTTATTAGAGAGCGAGCAATTTTTGGCTGAGGGTAGTTTAGTTGAGGGATTTTAGAAATTATGGCGTAGACCAATTTGAAAATCCCTCAACTAAATAGCCTCAGAATGAAAAAGGAGCGCCGCACCAAAAACCCCAGCCGAATCACCTAACTTGGGCTTCACTATCGGCGTCAGGACTTCCCCAGAATTGAAAATGTATTTCTTGATTCGTTCGATTCCTTCAGAATAAAGTAAATCGATATTGCCTACTCCACCACCTATAACGATGACTTGGGGGTCTAACACATTTATTAACGTGGAAACGGCGCGTCCAAAATTCTCCAGCATTCGATCGATCGTTGCAGATGCGAAAGCGTCCGTACCAGCTAGATGAGCTTGTAAGATTTGTGGCAGGCGGAGTTTTTGGCCTGAAATAGAAAAATAAAAATCTTCGAGAGCGGGCCCTGAGATCACATGTTCTACGCAGCCTGATTTACCGCAATAACACGGCTTTCCGCCCTCCTCCAAGATATTATGCCCCCATTCGCCTCCAATTCCATGCAAGCCGTTGATTACTTGGCCGTGAACGACTAATCCACCGCCTACACCGGTACCCATGATGATTCCAAAAACAACTTCAGCCTTTGGATTAACGTCCTGCACAGCACCCATCAAGGTTTCTGCCAATGCAAAACAGTTTGCATCATTGGCTAAGCGGACTTCAGCACCCAAAGCTTTCGCTAAATCAGCTGCCATCGGACGACCATTCATGGAGGTCGTGTTGCAGTTTTTCATCGTTTGGGTGGCTGGATTCAAAACTCCAGGAGTGGCGAAACCAATTTTAGAGGGAGCTACCCCTACTTGTTTTGAAACGCGAGAAGCTAAAAGAGCAACTTGTGAAATAATGTGCTCGTAGCCTTTTGAAGCTTCTGTATCGATACGTTCTCGGGCGATGACTTGCGTTACATCAGTGGCAGACAATACGGCACATTCGATTTTGGTTCCCCCTAAATCGATGCCCCATAAATAGGAATTTTCCATAGGTTTAGCGACGGTTATCGTTGTTCTCAAAAATACTCAAATAACTCAAATATCGGCTATGCGCAATATCTCCGGCTTCAAAAGCTTTCAAAACGGCACAAGACGGTTCCGAAATATGGAGGCAATTATTGAATTTGCATTCGCCAATCAGCGCGCGCATTTCGGGAAAATAATGAGAAAGTTCTTCTTTTTCGATTTCCATGACTCCTAATTCATTAATGCCAGGGCTATCTATTAAATAGGTTTCAGGGCCTAATTCCCACATGGTGGAATAAGTGGTGGTATGCACCCCTTTTTGGGCAAAATCAGAAATCTCATTCACTTTAATATTCAAATGTGGAGATACTAAATTCAATAAACTGGATTTCCCTACGCCCGAATGTCCTGCTAATAGCGAAACTTTCCCGGCAAACATGGCTTTAAACTCGTCTACACCTTGGCTTCGAGGTATGGACGTAAACAAAATGCCATAACCTAATTCTTGGTAGAGCGCTGCGTATTCGAAGATTTGATCCTCTTCCTCCTCGTTCAATAAATCCATCTTGTTAAATACGATGGTTACGGGAATTCGAAACGCCTCTGCAGTTACTAAAAAACGGTCTAAAAAACCCAAAGATGTTTTAGGAGATTTCAAGGTCATCACGAAGATGGCTTGATCCACATTCGCTGCCATTAACTGCCCCTGCCCTGTTTTGTGAACAGATTTTCGAATGATGTAATTCGTACGTGGGATGATTTCTTCGATGATAACCGTCTCGTTAGCCTCATCTTCGACCGCATAAATGACACGGTCACCTACGGTGATTGGATTCGAAGTTTTAGGACCGTTGAGTTTAAATTTACCCTTCAAACGTCCCTTAAAGACCTTTCCTGACTCGGAACGAATTTCGTACCAAGAACCGGTTGAACGCATAATTAAACCCTTACTTCCTTCCATTAGCTGCTAAATTACGCACAAATTCGATGATTCTTTCCGTTGCTCCCGCTTGTAATTGCACGTATGCCCGTGATTGTACTTGCTTGTTCACAAACACATCGTCATTTTCATAAATCACGCGCATAGCCTTTTCTAATTCATCCGTCGTTTCTATAGGAAATGCCAGCCCTAATTCAATCAGTTCTCTTGCCTCCCGGAATTTTAGGTAATTTTTATTGCCAAAAAAGACCGTTGGTCCAAAAACCGCAGCTTCCAAGGTGCTATGCAAACCATCACCAAAAGCCCCACCAATATAGGCAAAAGATGCACCCCGGTATAGATTGGCAAGACGTCCTACCTCATTGACAAAAAGAACATCTGCTTTTTCGTGAAAAAGGCCCTTTGAATAAGAAACAGTTAAATCGATCTTCTCCTCCCATGCCTTCAATTCTTCGGTGTGAATTTCGTGCGGCGCAATAACCCATTTAAAAGGATATTTCTTCGAATTGATGAGCGGAATCAACACATCCATATCGGCCTGCCAAACAGAACCCACCACCATAAATTCTGTATTGTCTAAAAAATTCGTCAACAAATCCCATGAAACGGGATTTCGCAAGGTATCCAGCACGCGATCAAATCGGGTATCTCCCGCTACCGTTACATTGACGCGATTCAACAAATCTGCAGATGACTGATCTTGCACAAATAAATGCGTAAAACAGTCCAATAAACGACGGTAAAAACCACCATAACATTGAAAAAATACCTGGTTTGGTCGAAAAATGGCGGAAACTAAAATAGTTGGAACTGCGCGCTTTTTTAACCCTGTTAAATAGTAATGCCAAAATTCATATTTGATAAACACGGCCAAAGAAGGCTTTACTAAATCTAAAAAACGGGCACTATTGAAATAACCATCCAATGGTAAATAACTTACGAAATCTGCTCCAGTATAGTTTTTGCGCACTTCATAACCAGAAGGTGAGAAAAACGTAACCAATACAAAATGCTGAGGATTTTCTTTTTTATACGCCTCGATAATGGGTCTTCCTTGCTCAAATTCCCCCAAAGATGCACTGTGAAACCAGGCCACCGATTTATCATTCGAGTTGAAGTGTCGCTCAAGACCTACCCAAACCTGATTTTGGCCCTCATTCATTAACGCAGCTTTGCTTTGAAATAAAGCAAACAATCGAACAAGAACTCGATATAAAAACAAGACAAAAGAATAGAGGCAAACCCTCATTTTTTACTAAATTTGAAGTTGAATTGATAAAATTACGAAAAAGGCAGGTGAATATGAATTGGATACCCTTGACAGACGAGAAACAATTAGCTGAAATTGTGGAAACTTCACAGGAAAAACCGGTGGTTATTTTCAAACATAGTACGCGTTGCTCGATCTCTTCTACCGCTTTGAATCGCTTTGAAAGAGCCTGGGATTCAGAAATTACACCCGCTTATTATTTGGACTTAATAGCCTACAGACCTATTTCAGGCCAAATTGCTGAACAATTTGCTATTGAACATCAGTCACCTCAAGTTCTTGTGATTGACAAGGGAATTTGTCCTTACTCGGCTACCCACTGGGATATTTCTGTAGATGAAATTAAACCGTTTCTCCATGCCTAGATTTTTTTTATTGTGGGTTATTTTAGGGATACCATTCGTTCTGATGGGTCAAAGGAAATCAGCCGTACCTCAGAAAAAAGAAATCAACAATACGGGTTCTTGGGGCATTGGAATTAACACAAATACCAATTCTGGTCTTTTAGGAGGTTTTAGTTTTGTCAAAAACTTGCCTAATCGCTCCTTTATAAATATCGACTTTACCAATACCAAAGACTACCAAGAATTCGACTCCCCTTATTCATTTAATGGACGAACCTATGTAGAAGGTAAATTGAATTACCTTCTTAATCTTAGAGCGAGTTATGGTAAACATTATTTGCTTTTGACTCAGGCGCAAGAAGGAGGAACTAGTTTAGCTGGCCGTATTTCCACAGGACCTACCATAGGTCTATTAAAACCCTACTATGTAGATTTAGCATATACTGACGCTGGAAAAACAATAACGACCAGTGTACCAATGGCTGATGCATTAGACAATACCTACAACAAATCCTCCATCAATGGCGAAGGAAGTTTTTTTTCAGGGTTTTCTCAGTCTAAAATAGTACCTGGATGGCATGTGAAAACGGCTCTAGAGTTTAAATTTGAAACCTTAAAGCAAAATTATCTAGCCATCGAAACAGGTTTTATCCTCGATGTTTTCAGCCAACCTGTTGAAATTTTAAACCAAACCAATCCTCGTTCTGTTTATACGACGGGTTATGTGACCTTTTTCTTTGGAAAGAGTAAATAGAAAAAAAATGATTGAATTACCTCAAGTAAGTCCTGCCGCTAATACCCGCAAACCAGACTGGCTGCGCGTTAAATTGCCCATAGGGGAAAAATATACGAATGTTCGCAAAATTGTAGACGAGTACAAATTGCACACGATTTGCCAATCCGGTAATTGCCCTAATATGGGGGAATGCTGGGGCGAAGGAACGGCCACATTCATGATTTTAGGTAATGTCTGCACCCGTTCTTGCACCTTCTGCGCCGTAGCCACCGGCCGTCCAAACGAATACGATGAAGACGAACCACGCCGCGTGGCCGATGCCATCCAATTAATGAAAGTAAAGCATGCGGTAATCACCTCTGTGAACCGCGACGAATTGAAAGATAAAGGAGCTGAAATTTGGTACCAAACCGTTCGCGCGGTGAAAGAAACCACCCCTTTGACGACCATCGAAACCTTGATTCCAGATGTGAAAGCGAATTGGGATGCTTTAATCCGAATGATCGAAGGTGGACAAGAAGTCGTTTCACACAATATGGAAACAGTGGAACGTCTGTATCGTTACGTTCGTCCACAAGCGAAATATGCACGAAGCTTAGAGCAAATCAAGCGGACGAAAGAGTTTGGCAAACGCAATAAATCAGGCATCATGCTGGGACTAGGCGAAACCCAAGACGAAGTATTGAAAGCGATGGATGATTTAGTAGAAAACGGATTGGATGTGTTGACTTTAGGACAATATTTACAGCCTACTAAAATGCACCACGAAGTAATCGAGTGGATTCACCCTGACACTTTCGCGATGTACAAGGAGGAAGGATTGAAACGCGGGCTAGCCTATGTGGAATCTGGAGCCTTAGTACGTTCGAGTTACCACGCAGAAAAGCACATCTAGTTTATGCAATTACCCGCTCCAGCCTATCGAGAATACGATTTTATCCTGGCGGGAGGGGGTATGGCCGGTTTATCTTTTGCGTATTATTTAGCCCAAAGCAGTCTAGGCGACAAGCGCGTTCTGATCATCGATCGAGGCGTTCGAAACGAACAAACCTTTTGTTATTGGAACTCCAATTCAGGCGAATTCGATTTACTAGCCGAAAAATCCTGGGATTCCCTTTATTTTCATAGTGCCAGACCTTCCTCATTGAAGATTTCTATTCAGCCGTATACTTATCAAAAGATTAACGGTAATGCGTGGTTTTCATACATAGAAGCGGAACTCGGTAAACACCCTAACATTCATTTTTTAGCAGCCGAAATTCAATCGATTAATTACCAAGGGCTAGGATCTTGTGTTACTACCTCAGAAGGGACTTTTTATGCTTCTGAAAAAATCATCGATAGTTTCAGCCCTTTCCCTTGCGAAAATGACAATCCCAAACACCTCAAGCAACACTTCTTGGGCTGGGTAGTCGAATGTAACTTCAATAACTTCGAAACAGACGCAGCTCATTTATTCGACTTCAGAGTTGCATTTGGGACTGAATGTGTATTCATGTACGTATTACCCACTAGTCCACGTAGGGCCTTATTTGAATATACTTTTTTCTCTACAGCTTTACGTGAACCCGACTATTACCGCGATAAAATCAAATCCTACTTATTTGCCTACTATGGGCTAACAGAGGATGATTATTTGTTAAAGGAAGAAGAAAGTGGTGTGATTCCTATGCGAAACAATCCGAATAAACCGGAGAATTTATACCAAAAACACCTAAAAATAGGAACAAGTGGTGGCTTCGTAAAATCCACAACCGGCTATAGTTTTTACCGCACCCAAAAATTCTGCAAAGACCTCGTTGCCGCACTTGAAAAAGGTCCATCTGCCACACTGGTTATTCCTGTTAATCCTTGGAAAATTTGGCTGGATGAGGTCTTATTACAAGTACTGATCGATCAAAAAATTGCTGGCTCCAAAGTCTTTGAAAGCCTTTTTTACAACAACAAACCAGCGCTCTTGTTGAAATTTTTACAGGAAGAAACCTCCTGGAAGGAAGACCTTCGATTGATGTGGTCTGTTCCTACTTTGCCCTTTGTAAGAGCCGCGCTGAAAACTATTTACCGGTCAAAAATTAAATAAGTGTGACACTTTTGTTGCTCCTAGTATTTGACTAAATTTGCACTTTATTTAAACATAATATTCGCCCATGGCTTATCTATTCACCTCTGAATCGGTTTCTGAAGGACACCCAGATAAAGTAGCTGATCAAATCTCTGATGCGTTAATTGACCATTTTATGGCCTTTGACCCCACTTCTAAAGTAGCTTGTGAAACACTTGTAACCACAGGTCAAGTCGTGTTAGCTGGAGAGGTGAACACAACAACGTATTTAGACGTGCAAGCCATCACTCGTGAAGTCATTCGCAAGATTGGTTATACGAAGTCAGAATATATGTTTGAGGCAAACTCTTGCGGTATTTTATCTGCGATTCACGAGCAATCAGCTGATATCAACCAAGGTGTTGATCGCAAAAACCCAGAAGAGCAAGGTGCAGGTGACCAAGGAATGATGTTCGGTTTCGCTACAAAGGAGACTGACAATTACATGCCTTTGGCCTTAGACTTAGCTCACAAAATCTTACAAGAACTTTCAGCTATCCGCAATAACGAGCCATCCTTAATCGGATACCTTCGTCCTGATGCAAAATCTCAGGTAACGATCGAATACAGCGACAATCACGTACCTCAACGCATCGATACGATCGTTGTTTCGACACAGCACGATGATTTCGCCTCAGAAGCAGAGATGTTAGCTAAAATCAACAAGGACATCATTGAGATTGTTATCCCTCGCGTTAAGGCTAAATTGAAGCCTGAATTGCAAGCATTATTCAACGATGCGATCACGTACCACATTAATCCTACAGGTAAATTCGTGATCGGTGGTCCACACGGAGATACAGGTTTAACAGGCCGCAAGATCATCGTAGATACGTATGGTGGAAAAGGTGCTCACGGTGGTGGTGCATTCTCTGGTAAGGATCCGTCCAAAGTAGACCGTTCTGCTGCCTATGCAACGCGTCACATCGCGAAAAACTTAGTTGCTGCTGGTTTATGTGACCAAGTATTAGTGCAAGTTTCTTACGCGATTGGTGTAGCTAAACCTTGCGGTTTATTCATCGATACGTATGGTACTGCCAAAGTTGATATGACAGACGGCGAAATCGCACGTAAAGTAGAGGCGATCTTCGATATGCGTCCATACTTCATCGAGCAACGTTTGAAATTACGTAACCCTATCTATTCTGAAACAGCAGCCTATGGCCACATGGGACGTAAGAACGAGATCGTGAAGAAACAATTCACTGGTCCTAACGGTCAAATAGTAAGCAAAGAAGTGGAGTTATTCACTTGGGAAAAATTAGACTACGTAGATGCGGTGAAGTCTGCATTCGGAATCTAATCTGAATTACCTTGATATGAAAAGAGGCGACCTTCGGTCGCCTCTTTTGTTTCATTTTTTTTCTAAAATTCCTCGCTCTCCAAATCTTCTGCTCGAAGCGCCTTTACGGAATTGTTTTTCGATTTAAATCGCTTAATCTGTTCTGCGATGGCATTCAACGCTAAGTCTAATGCCTCTTCAAATGATTTCGCTGTTTCTTTGACAAATAACACCGCCCCGGGGACCGTGATCTTAATCTCTAACATTTTCTCCTTTACCTTTCCTAGACTTGTCGCCACTTTCAGGAACACCTCACCTCCGGTTATTCGGTCATAAAAGGTATCTAACTTGTTTAACTTTTCTTGAATGCTTTCTACCAATTTGCGGTCCGCAGTAAAGTGGATCGCGTGAACTTGCACTTTCATAAGCTTAAAATTTAATGGTGAAACACGCTTTGGGAATCTTAGCAAAGCTGACAGAAAAAAGAACGTTTTAGATTCGTTATAAACGTATTGTATTTTTTAGGGGAAGTCAAGTTTTTAACAGATTTTATTTCTGTGGGCAGTGGACAGTCGGCAGTGGACAGTCGGCAGTGGACAGTGGACAGTAGGCAGTGGGCAGTGGGCAGTGGCAAGTCCGGAGGGAATGAGTCCGGAGGAAATTAGGACGAAGAAAAATAGGCCGGAGGCCGCACCACTATACTCATCGCCGCAGGCGATTACACATTTGATTTTTTAACTTTGCTCTTTGAAATTTGCCTCGGCGATTCCACCATTCACCACTTACCATTCACCATCTCTCCTCTCTCTAATCTAAACCACCATACCATCGCCACAGGCGATTCCACATTTGAAATTTGAACTTTGCTCTTTGAAATTTGCCCTCGGCGATTCCACCATTCACCACTTAACATTCACCATCTCTACTCTATACTCTCCTATCTCTAATCTTTATATTTCAACCTCACCAACCTCACATTCACCCCATTTTTTCTCATAAAATCGTGCCAGAAATGCTGAATAGCCGATAAATGATCATTAGGAGACTTCACTTCGACGAAGGCAAATTCATCGCCTTTTTGGATAAATAAATCAGGGAAACCCTTCACATGCGTGCCTAAATGTTCCCATAGGTATTGAGCTATTGCGGCTAACCCATCCGGTGGCATCACTTGTAAAAACCGTTCCATCAGATCGAAATCAAGGGAATACCAATCCACTAAAGGATTCATCGCACCTTGATTTGCCTCAGCACGAGAGCGCAAAATCTCAAGAAGCGCGTAACGATCTTGCAACAAATGCAAAGGCAATTCACCTGCAAAACTTTCTTTTCCATAGTGACTCGGTGCCCATTGAAAGGGATGGTGAAAGCCTTCTTTACGATCTGCAAAAATCAAATCCCAGGCAAAAAGACCGAGGAAATTACGCCAAATCTGGTTCTCGGTAAAAGCCGCATAATAGCCTTCTGCCTCAAAATAGGCCACCACACCGGCTTCCACTTGACCGATGTATTCCGGAGATATTTCAATTAATTCAGCCTGCTTCAGCGAGGCAGTCACTTGTTTGATGGATTTCTTGGAGGCTTGTTTGGCCAGAAAATCTTCAAAAAAATGAATCTCCGTGGGCGAAACACACAGCTCTAATCCCACCCTGGCCCAAGAAATCGCTTCGTCTAACTCCCCCATTTTCTGTAAAACACGCACACGCCGCTCCAAAGATGCACCCGTTAAGGAGACCTCATATACTTCCAAAGCTTCTATATAAGCCTTTTCACGCTCCAACAAACGCCCTAAAGCATAACAGGTCTTTTCAAATGCGCGAATCGAAGGCTCTAACAAGGAAGAAGCCAATGGCAACATATGCACTCGCCAGGAAGCCAGCACCTCATCTGCATTTAAGTCAGTCGTGTAAAACCATTCCCTCCACATTGAAATGGCCCATTTCTGTTCTGCCTCTTCCCTGGTTTGAAAATAGGGCTTCAAGTCCTCCTCTTGCACCTCCACAAAGGCTCGATGCCCTAAATCACGCACCACGAAGTCTGTTAAATCCCGAGATCGAGTCCCAAAAAATAAGAACTGAATGAACGCAAACTCCTCCACTCTCGCTGGAGCAACCACGCCAGAAGAAAATGCAGCGATTAAGTCAGAAGATGAAACGAGTGACGCAGCCTCTTCTTTAGAGGCTGAGCTAGGGATTTTGATGCCTTGTTTTTTGGCCAAAGAAACACATTCTTGCTTCGTAAATATCCCCTCCACTCCTTCCGAAACCTCTAATAAAAAACCGGATGTGCGTAAAACTCGCAGCGGAGTTGCTAAATCCCCTATTTCTGGATAATTCAACTTCTCAATTCTAAAACAAGCTGAACGACGTGACGCCAGACGCAAATACAGGCATTGTGCTGCAAATGTGAGTTCAGAAAAATCTTTTAAAAATGCTATTTCTATTTCCTGCAAAAGGGGTAAATAATGGCGGTCAATGTAGCGCAGAATATAGCTAAAATGATCCCAATAATAGGTTTCAGACAATTCTATCTCAATTTTTCGATCATTCGCCATTATTGTTTATCTTTGTCTACCTTTTTAGGGGAATATCCTTTTATTCATAAATCAAAACAAAAATATGCAAACTGTTGCTAATTTCAATTTTGCTGGTAAAAAAGCGCTAGTACGTGTTGATTTCAACGTTCCATTGAATGAGCGTTTCGAAATTACAGATGATACCCGAATTAAGGCGACGATTCCTACGATTCAAAAGATTTTGAAAGACGGTGGATCGGTTGTATTGATGTCTCACCTAGGTCGTCCGAAGGATGGTCCTACCGAAAAATATTCGTTAAAACACTTAGTGACGCCTTTGTCATTGGTTTTTGGCGTGAAAGTAAAATTTGCAACAGATTGCATTTCAGATGAAGCGGTTGAATTAGCGAACGGTTTACAACCAGGCGAAATCTTGTTATTAGAAAACCTTCGTTTCTACAAGGAAGAAGAAAAAGGGGATGTTGATTTTGCCAAAAAACTGGCTCGTTTGGGTAATGTTTGGGTAAATGACGCTTTCGGAACTGCTCACCGTGCGCACGCTTCTACTGCTGTGATCGGACAATTCTTCACTGATAAAGTGAGTGGATATGTGATGCAAGCGGAATTAGATAACGCACAAAAAATTCTTGAATATTCAGAGCGTCCGTTTACAGCAATCATGGGAGGATCGAAAATCTCTGATAAAATCTTGATCATCGAACGTCTTTTAGACAAAGTTGATAACTTGATCATCGGTGGTGGAATGACTTATACCTTCTCCCTTGCTTTAGGCGGAAAAATTGGTAAATCCATCTGTGAGCCAGATAAAGTGGAATTAGCAAAGCAATTAATAGAAAAAGCGAAGGCAAAAGGCGTGAACTTAATTATGCCTTTGGACAACGTTTGTGCAGATGATTTCAATAACAACGCAAACCGTCAAACGGTAGAGCGCGGATGTATTCCAGACGGCTGGGAAGGTTTAGACATTGGTCCTAAGTCGATCGCTTTATTCCAAGAAACGATTGCGAAATCCAAAACAATTCTTTGGAACGGTCCAATGGGCGTATTTGAGTTCTCAAACTTCGCTATCGGAACGAACGCAATTGCGGATGCTGTGGTTAAAGCTACGGAAGAAAACGGAGCGTTCTCTCTTATCGGAGGGGGCGATTCAGCTTCTGCGGTCAATAACGCAGGTTATGGAGATCGCGTGAGTTACGTTTCTACAGGCGGTGGAGCATTACTAGAATATATGGAAGGTAAAACTTTACCAGGTGTGGCTGCTTTAGAAGCTTAAAACCTAATTTTCATTAAAAATGTAAAAGGCAAGGAATGTTTCCTTGCCTTTTTGTATTTTAGTATTTTGACACGGATTAATCATGATTCAGCATAAAAACCCTGCCCACCTACGCGCAAGCTACTTAAGTCTTGATAGCCGCCAAATTTATGAACCCGCTAAAACTGCCTTCTTTGCAGTAAACGGTCTTAATCACGATGGGCACCAATATGTGGAATCTTTGTATGCTAAAGGAGTTCGGGAATTTATTGTTGAAGAATCGGCCTGGCATGGTTCAATAATTGAAAAAGCGGCCAAATGGGAACAAACAAATATATATGTAGTTGAAAACAGCATTAAAACGCTGCAGACTATAGCAAAACAACACCGGGAGCAATTCAATTTCCCTGTCATTGCCATAACAGGTTCGAACGGTAAAACTATTTGTAAAGAATGGCTTGCCACCCTTTGCGGTTCCAGATACAAGGTGGTTAAAAGCCCTAAGAGTTATAATTCCCAAATTGGGGTTCCATTATCACTCTGGGCGATTCAAGAGAAACATAACTTAGGTATTTTTGAAGCAGGTATTTCCCTAAAAGGCGAAATGAGCAAAATAGAAACCATGCTCCAACCTGACTATGGCATTTTTACTCATTTTGGTGAGGCACACGGCTCTAATTTCAGTTCAGATGAGGAGAAACTAAGAGAAAAGTTACAACTCTTTAAAAAGACTAAAAAACTCGTCTATCGAATCACTAATCTCCAAGATGATCCCATCAAACGAATCATGCAAGAAACCAACCCCTCTTGCGAACTCATCGGATGGAATACCATTAGCCCAGACAAAGGCTTGTTCACTTTTTGGCAAACAAAAGGTAAAACAGCCCAAATCAAAGTAATAAAGGCAGCACAAAGTGAAACATTTATCGACAGTCTAATCGATTTTAACGACGAAGCTTCACTTGAAAACAGCACACATTGCCTCATCTTGGCATCGATTCTAGGACTCAGCAAGGAAGAATTAAGTATAAAATCACACGCATTGAAGCCCATATCTATGCGGTTAGAGATGAAAGAAGGTTTACGTGGAAATACCTTAATCGATGACTCATACAACAATGATTTAGACGGTCTGCGACTAGCATTGCCACTTTTGAAAAAAAATAGTACGAAGAAAAGTGTATTAATTCTGAGTGATTTTCTAGAAACAGGCATACCCGAAGAAGAACTATACACAACCATCGCCACCTTAATTCATCATCATAAAATAGATCGAGTTATTGGTATAGGCGATCAAATAATCCGAAATAAAAGTTATTTCAAAGAAATTGACGTTTATCACAATACAGAAGATTTGATTGCTTCAGGACAATTAAACACCATTAGCCATAGCCAAATCCTGCTGAAAGGAGCTAGAAAATATAATTTTGAAAAATTAGCCAACAGGCTTGAAAACAAGTCCCATAGAACACAGCTAGAGGTCAATTTAGACGCCATACAACACAATCTAAGGTATTTTAAACAAGATATAGGCCCAGAAACAAAATTAATGGTAATGGTCAAAGCCTTTGCCTATGGCACTGGCGCCATCGAAATTGCCACCTTATTACAAAATAGTGGTGTTGACTATTTAACAGTAGCCTATACAGACGAGGGAGTTTACCTCCGTAAACAAGGAATATATCTACCTATCATGGTCATGAATCCTCAAATAGATGATTTAGATATACTAACAGAGCATGGATTAGAGCCCGAAATTTATAGCTTCGAACTACTAAAAGCCATTGACGAATACGGCACTCAACAAGGTAAAAATATCAAAATCCATATCAAGCTTGATACTGGAATGAAAAGACTAGGTTTTGACAGTTCTGAAATAGAAGAATTAAGCGAAAATTTAGCTCAAATGCCTCACTTATGGGTAGCCAGCATATTAAGCCATTTGGCAGCTGCAGACAGTCCACAACACACAGCATTTACAGAAGATCAAATCACTAAATTCAAACTTGCTGCCGCTAAAATTGAAAGTAGCTTAGGCTATCAAACCATAAAACACATCGCTAACTCGGCAGCCATCTCCAATTTCCCATCAGCGCGACTAGATATGGTCCGTTTGGGCATCAGTTTATATGGAATTACCGGTAATCCGAACGTAAAAAACAAAATCGAGAACGTATTAACCTTAAAAACGTCTATCTCACAGATCAAAAACATCGCTCCCTATGAGACAATTGGCTACGGAAGACGTGGTAAATTAGCCGGTACTGGACGCATTGCTACCCTCGCCATTGGCTATGCTGACGGCTATTCTAGAGCCCTGGGAATGGGCAAAGGAAACTTCGAAATCAAAGGTCATTTATGCCCCACCGTAGGGTCGATTTGTATGGACATGTGCATGGTTGATATTAGTGAATTTCCAGACATTTCTGTCGAAGATACCGCTATTGCCTTTGGCGGAAAAATACTATTATACGAATTAGCAAAACAAGCCGAAACTATCCCATACGAACTGATGACAAATATCAGTGAACGTGTGAAGAGGGTTTATGTTACGCAGTAGGCAGTAACCAGTTGTCAGTCGACAGTCGGCAGTGGTCAGAAGACAGTCCGGAGGAAACAAGTCCGAAGGAGTGTGTCTATCTCTACTCTATACTCTCTAATCTCCACTCTATTATCTCCTCTCTCTAATCTAATAATTAGCAATATTGCTATGTACAAACTACATATTTAACATTTTTGCTAATTATTGATTACCCATTCCGCTAATTAATTAGTACGACTGCTAAATAGGCCATCAATAAACTGATTTGGAGATTTAATATCAATATATTAACTTAGCTAAATATCAAATAATAGCATGGCTGTAGAGAACATAGCAAAAGCTTTAGGGGATGAGTCCAGAAGGAAAATCATCGAACTATTGAAGGAAGGAGAACTTCCTGCTACGGCTATATTTGATCAATTTGAGTACGCTGCCCCTACTATCTCCAGGCATTTATCTGTTTTAAAGGATGCTGGCTTAGTGAGTACACGCAGAAATGGAGTCTTTATTTACTATCAATTAGAGAAGGATGCGCTGCGTCAATTAGACGAATGGCTCTCCCCTTTCCTACCGAAAGCAAAGGCCACACCTAAAGAAAAATCGAATCCTGTACCTAAAATTCCGAAAGAAAACCCTTTCGATAAATTTCAGTCTGAATTCTAAAATAGTAGAATAATACAATTTAAAATGAAGCGATTTGTGTTCATCATTCGAGGTCCAGTAGCCGGAATTTCCAGCGAATCTAGCTTAGCATCGGAGGCAGAATTAGACCAAATTCGCACCTGGTTAAAGGGCTTAAAATCGACTTATGCGGACATGCTTTTTCAGAAATTTTCAGGTGAATTACAGGCGCTAAATCAGAGTGGAAAATTAGACAGCCGACTGATCCAACAAATTGATGGAGGAGAAATTTCTCAGATCGTTACACTGATTTTGCCTAGCTTAGAAGTGGCCGAAGAAATCGCAGCCAGTTTCCCCTTCCCTAACGAGTTTTATAGTCTCGAATTAAGAGAAATGGCCTAGACATCCATAAAATCAATAAAAAAAGGCCTATACATAGCGTACAGGCCTTTTTTATGCATTCGCGACGAGAATCGCGTATTTTTTCTCTCCTTATAGATTGATCTCGCCTACCATATTCTCAGGCTTTACCCAAGCATCGAACTCTTCGGCAGTTAAATAACCTAAAGAAATCGCTGTTTCCTTAAGCGTAGAGCCATTTTTATGAGCTGTCTGCGCAATCTCCGCTGCTTTATAGTATCCGATCTTCGTATTTAAAGCAGTTACTAACATCAAGGAGTTATTCACATGCTTCTTAATGTTATCATGAAGTGGTTCTATACCTACCGCACATTTATCATTAAATGCAACACACACATCTCCGATTAAACGAGCTGAATGTAAGAAGTTATAGATCATCACTGGTTTGAAAACGTTCAGCTCGAAATGGCCATTTGAGCCACCAATTCCGATGGCTACGTCATTACCCATCACCTGCGCCGCAACCATCGTCATCGCTTCGCATTGCGTTGGATTCACCTTACCAGGCATAATAGAAGAACCAGGCTCATTATCAGGGATATAAATCTCACCAATACCCGAACGAGGACCAGATGAAAGCATACGAACATCGTTACCAATCTTCATTAAACTTACTGCAACCGTCTTTAAAGCACCGTGAGCCTCTACAATCGCATCATGTGCGGCTAAGGCCTCAAACTTGTTCTCAGCCGTTACAAAAGGTAATCCTGTCAATGTAGCGATATGCTTTGCTACGTTCTCTGAATAGCCTTTAGGCGTATTAATACCCGTTCCTACCGCAGTACCTCCTAAAGCTAGCTCTGAAAGGTGTGCAAGGCTGTTGTTAATCGCGCGTAAACCATGATCTAATTGCGACACATAACCAGAAAATTCTTGGCCTAGGGTCAAAGGAGTCGCATCCATGAAGTGCGTACGACCGATTTTAACCACGTTTTTGAAGGCTTTTGCTTTGGCAGCTAAGGTATCTCTCAACTTCGTAATGCCAGGAATCGTTACCTCCACTAAAGATTGATATGCAGCGATATGCATCGCCGTAGGGAACGTATCATTCGACGATTGAGACTTATTCACATCGTCATTGGGGTGTACAAATTTCTGCTCATCAAGCAAATTTCCTCCTTGTAAAACGTGAGCGCGGTAAGCAATCACCTCATTACAATTCATATTAGATTGCGTACCTGAGCCTGTTTGCCAAACCACTAAAGGAAACTGGTCTGCCCATTGTCCACCTAGAATTTCGTCACAAACTTGACCGATTAGATCTTTTTTCGCCTCATCTAAGACACCCGCCTCAAAGTTCGTAATAGCCGCTGCTTTCTTTAGGTAAGCAAATGCTCGAATGATCTCTTTCGGCATTTTATTAATATCCTGAGCTATCGGGAAATTCTCAATCGAACGCTGCGTTTGAGCTCCCCAATAAACGTGAGCAGGCACTTGCACCTTACCCATAGTATCTTTTTCAATTCTATACTCCATACGATGTTTTGTATTAAATTTGTCTTAGTCCACAAAAATACCACCAAAATCAATAAGATGCTTACTATTTACGGAATTCCTGCTTGCAATACGATGAAAAAAGCGTTTGATTATCTAACGGAAAAGGGGATTCCTTTTGTGTTCCATAATTACAAGAAAAGTGGCATTGATGCAGCACAATTGCGCTATTTCATCGAGCAATTAGGCGAGGAAACGGTGTTAAACAAACAGGGAAGCACCTATCGTCAATTAAGCGATACGGAGAAAGAAAATTTGGATGTTTTCTCGTACTTACAAGAAAAAACATCTGCCATCAAGAGACCTATTTTCGTCTTGAATAACAGATGTTTTGCTGGGTTCAAACTAGAAGAATTAGAACTTTGGTTAGGCAAAAATTAGCCTTTATAAAAAAGCCATTTGGTCATTTCTTTGACCGTAATTTTCTTACCGTACATCAAGATTCCTACGCGGTAGATTCGTGCGGATAGCCAGCTACAACCTAAGAATCCTAGCACTAATAAAACCATAGAAGTGGCTAATTCCCACATGGGAACGCCATAAGGCAAGCGAACCATCATATTAATAGGTGATGTGAATGGGATCATTGAGGCCCAAAAAGCAATCGTACTATCAGGCTCCTGCATCGTAAACTGCGCCATTACAAAAGCTAAAATGATTGGCAACATGACGATAAATGTAAATTGCTGCGCTTCAGCTGTATTCTCTACTGCACTACCTATCGCCGCGAAAAGAGAGCTATACAATAAATAACCAAACAGGAAATAGAATAGAAATCCACCTACTACCAAAGGTATATTTGTACTTTCAATCACTTTAGTCACTTCAGCCATGGGAGATGCATCATCTACCTGCTTAGCTACTTCGGGATCTGCCTTTTTCATTTGCTCCATTTTCTGCTTCACCGGACTTGCTGTATAGAAAGTTGAAGCCACCTGTGATAAGCCAATCGTCAACACAATCCACAATAAAAACTGGGTTAATCCCACCATTCCTACTCCTAAAATCTTACCTAACATTAACTGATAAGGCTTGATGGACGATATAATCACTTCAATTATTCGACTACTTTTCTCCTCAATCACCCCATTCATCACTTGGGATCCATATAATAACAAGGTGATGTAAAGTAGCATTCCCATCACTCCAGCTAATATCATAGCCCCTCCAGATGATGAGCTCGTTTCATTACCTGAGTCAGAAACCGTAATCGTCTCACTACCCACATCTACTTGCGTTTTATCATAAATATCTGAAGCTATTCCTGCTTCTTTCATGAGTGTAGCTCTTACCTTTTTCTCAATGACCCGCTCAATCGTCGACTTTAAAGGCAAGCTTAAATTCTTCTCAGAATAGATTTTGAGCTCTTTTGATTGCGTCAAAATATCCTTGGGAAGATGTACAAAAGCAGCATATCCCTCCTTCGTAAATGACTTTTTCAATTCCTCTGCAGGCTTATTCACCAAGGTAAACTCCACTTCCTTGTCCTTCAGATCAGCAACTTGAAACAAACCACTCTCATCTAAAATCTCTACCCGTTTTACTTCCTTATCTTGCATAGCTAACCAAATAGGCACCGCATAAATCGCCGTAATTAAAATAGGCCCTAACAATGAGGCTATCCAAAAGGATTTTTTTTGAATGCGGGTCAAATACTCCCGCTGAATCACTAATAATATCTTGTTCATGGCTTATTTCGTTTCGGCTACTACTTGAATAAATATGTCATTAAAGGACGGAACCACCTCTTTAAACTCGAATAAATCTACTTGCTTTAGTAAGGCTGCAATGGCCTGATTCGTTTGATCAGGCTGGGTCAACTTAATTATGGCTCTGTTCTTTTCAGGAGCAACACTAATTAGCTCAAATGACTTAGAATCGGCTAATTGGCCTGAATAAGAGATCTCATATTCAAATTTTTTGAATCGATTTCTAACCTCATCTTTCTCACCCGTCAACACCACCTGAGAATGATTAATCAACGCAATGCTATCGCATAATTCCTCAACAGATTCCATGCGGTGAGTAGAGAACAAAATCGTTGTTCCTCTATCTTTTAGGCCTAAAATTTCGTCTTTGAGCATATTTGCATTGATAGGGTCAAAGCCAGAAAAAGGCTCATCAAGAATCAATAATTTAGGCTCATGCACCACGGTAGCAATAAACTGAGTCTTTTGCTGCATCCCTTTGGAAAGATCATCAACGTGCTTATTCCACCAATCTTTTATATCCAGACGGATAAACCAATCTTTCAATCTATTCTGCGCCTCAGCTTTAGAAAGCCCTTTCAACTGAGCTAAATACATTAGCTGCTCCCCTACTTTCATTTTCTTGTACAAGCCACGCTCCTCCGGCAAATAACCTATCTGCTCGACGTGCTTCGGTTGTAACAATTCTCCATCGAATAACACCCGTCCTTCATCAGGAGCAGTAATCTGGTTAATAATTCGAATAAGTGAGGTTTTGCCGGCACCGTTGGGGCCAAGAAGCCCAAAAATTTGTCCTTTGGGAATGTCTAAACTTACCCCTGCAAGAGCTGTATGTTCTGCATAACGCTTTACCACGTTCTGAATAGATAGTATCATAGATTGAAATTAACGAAACGAAAGTAAACAAAAATTGCGCTCAAATCCTGGTAAAAGGATGAACGCAAAATATAAAGGATGAACGAAATTAGGCGATGATTTTGGACACAAAATCCCAAATAACCACCCCCATGCTAACCGACACATTTAAGGAATGTTTTGTTCCAAACTGAGGTATTTCTAAGCTAAAATCAGCCTCTTGAATCCAAGCATCATTTACCCCAAAAACCTCGTTTCCAAACACAAAAGCATATTTCTTACCTTTAACAGGTTCGAATTTCTCTAAAGAAACCGAGCCCTGCACTTGTTCTACACATACGATTTGGTATCCATCAGCACGTAATGACTGACGACTCGCAGCTCCATCCTCAAAATAGAACCAATCCACGGACTCATCAGCACCCAAAGCAGTTTTAGATATCTCACGATGAGGAGGTTGTGCCGTGATTCCGCACAAATGAATGGCAGCACACTTAAAGGCATCCCCTGTTCGAAAGGCTGAGCCAATATTATTCATACTCCTGATGTCATCTAAAACGATCACATAAGGGAATTTTTCAGTGGTTTTATACGCGGATATATCGAGCCTATTTAGCTCATCCATGGATAACTTCTTTGACATATTTAGGCAATCCAAGAGAAAGGATACGCTAATTCAGGCACCTTTACTCGATCTGCTAATTTTTCTAAACGGGCTGGCAAATTAGCCACATAATCACGTGCCTTTTCTGCCGTTTCATTCAATCCCTTCATATTTTCGATATCCCAATCTGAGATTAAACCTTTCATGATAGTCACATAGTCAGTGGTCGTATAAACCCCTAAACGCTGTGCCGCATCAGAAAAATGCTCAAATAATGAACTCTTCGCTCCATTAATCTCACGCAAGAAATGAGCTGGCATCACAATCTTCTTTTTCATCATGTCTGCAAAAGCTATCATCATTTCGTTCGGATCTAAATTAAAAATTTCCGAAACGAAAGCGCGATAAGCCTTGTGGTGACGTAACTCATCTGCTGCAATTTGTGCACACATACGAGATAAAAGAGAATTGCCGTGCTGCTTAGCTAAAGAGGCCGTACGACGGTGAGAAATATTAGTTGCTAATTCTTGAAACGAAGTATAAACGAAATTCCGGTAGGGATCAGCTGAAGTGCCTATATCGAAACCATCTGCAATTAAATATTGAGTGGAAACCGCTACAGCCTTCATATCTACCTTTCCTGATAAGTATAAATAGGTGCCTAGTAAATTTCCGTGACGATTTTCCTCTGCAGTCCAGGTACGAATCCAACGTGCCCAGCCATCATTTTGATCTACTTGATTCACTGTATCCATACCTAATAACCAAGATTCGTAGGTAGGCAATGCCTCTTCAGTAATGGTATCCCCTACTAAAACGGCCCAGTAATCATAAGGCAATTCGTTCGCTGCCTCTTGCAAGGCTTTCACATCTGTAAAGAATGAATCCTTAGTAGAATCAGGGAGCATGTCAGCTGGTTGCCAGTTGGTCTCGATCGGAACTAAATAGTCCTTCACATAAGAGTCCATGTTTTTGGCCAGTTCTGTCATGACCTCTAAGCGTGTGTGAATTTGCGACATCAGTTTTTGGTTAAATTTTAAGTTTAGGAAGATACAAATAAATCGCTATTTTATCTCCCAAATGCGTAATTCCTTTATCCTGAGTTCTCCACCCAAGGAGACCAGGCGAACTGACTCTTTTTTCGTAGGAAAACGTAAAGAACTGATAGCTACCGTGCCATCCTGCGCTAACAATTCTAATGTGGAACGGTCTACCACCAGTTGTAAAATTTTATCTTCTCCTTTCATAACAGGAGCAGATTGAACCATATCAAAACCGGGAGCTGGAATTTGACCACTTAAACGGCGATCAATAAACCACTCTTGGCTCTTCTCATCGAACCCAATACGCGTTATTTCCGGATTTTCTTTGGCCTCATTACCCAATTCAATACCCCATTGCTTGGCATTGCTTGCATCCACTTTTAATTCGATGACATAGGTCTTATCCTGAAGAAACCTCATCCCAGATAAAGTCTTGCTTCCCTTCAATACTAAATTATTAGCCTCAAAACTGGGTTTCGCCTTCGTTAAATCGGGCTTTAATACTTGCTTTAATTTTAATCCCTGCGCAGTACGTTTCAACGACAGCGTTCTAGCAAGCGACATTTGACCTTTCCAAGGGAAAGTAGGCTGCTCTTTAGCATAGGACCAACTCAACATCCAAGATAGCCAAAATACCTCCTTATCAACCGTATTATAGAAGGGAATCGCGGCATAGAAATCTCGACCATAATCGACATAATTTATCTGCTCTTTAGGTGCATCATTCGTAAAGGTCTTGCCATCAAAATTTCCCACAAAATACTGCATTCCCACCGCCTTTTTATAAGGTCCTTGACTAGATAAAGCTAAAACCCACTTTGTTTCTTTCGAATTTTCAACCGGCAATTCTAATAAGGAAGGGCATTCCCAAATCATGTCCGCATCGCCTTGCGGGCCAAATTCACTTAATAAATTCCAATGAATCAAATCCTGCGAGCCATAAAACTGAGCCTTGTACTCCCAAGGCTTGACTACTGTCATCACAAATTGCTTTGAAGGGCCATGGTAAATGATGTTAGGATCTCTAAAATCCTTCAAATTAATGCTTAAAACGGGATTTTGGCTATATTTCGTCCAAGTTAGTCCTTCATCATTTGAGTAAGCTAAATGCTGCTCTTGTAAGGTATTGGGATAATCAGCCGTATAAATGGCTATCAATAAAGGCTTATTGGGATCTCCTAAACCAGATACATGGTCTTTGTCATACACTACGCATCCAGAAAAAATGTATTCTTTTCCGTGGGGAATTGCCACGGGCAATTCTTCCCAATGCAATAAATCGGTGCTTTTTGCATGCCCCCAACTCATATTCCCCCATTCGTTTCCTTGTGGGTTATGTTGATAAAAAAGATGGTAATTCCCGTTGATGTAGATTAACCCATTGGGATCATTTGTCCAATTTTTCTTTGGGCTAAAATGAATGGCTGGGCGCCATTGCTCCGTTATTTTTGGCGTACTCTGCTGAGAAAACGTGTTAAACGCGATCAGCGTTAAAATGAATAAAGTCGATTTTATTTTCATCTAGTTGGAGGTAATAAGCATTTTTAAAATGAGGATTAAACCAATCCCCAAGGTTGTAATAAGTGGCTCCTGTGTCAAGAGGGAAAGCAATAGGATGGTGTCGATGGCCAAAGACGAAGGCTTGAACGGTTGGCTGCAATTGTGCTAGATCACGCACATAGGATAAAATATAATCTGTATCTGGATTAAATGCTTGCTCCCCTTTCGTCATCGTACTTTCCTTACTAGTAGAAGACCAAAAATTGGCCAAACTAATCCCCACATTCGGGTGTAAGAATCCAAAAAGCCATTGTGCCACACGATTCGTAAACACTTTCTTCAATAGCTTGTAACCTGTATCTCCAGGACCTAAACCATCGCCGTGACCAATGTGCAAGTGAAATGTAGCGTTCGCTGACTTGATCTTCAAATCACTCGGTTCTCTGTAAATTTTAGCGCCTAATTCCTTTTCGAAATAATCCCACATCCACAAATCATGGTTACCCACAAAAATATGAATCGCAATGCCTTGATCAGCAAGGGCAGATAGCTTCCCTAAAAAGCGAACAAAACCTCGCGGAACTGCTGTCTTGTATTCGAACCAAAAATCAAATAAATCACCTAACAGAAATAAATCCTGCGCATCTGACTGAACCTGATCTAGCCAAGAAACCAGCGCCTTTTCACGCTCTCTTGAAGTCTTTTCATCGGGAAAACCCAAATGAAAATCAGAGGCGAAATATACTTTCTTACCAGAAATCAGATTAATATGAATCATATCAAAAAAATGGGGCGATTGTTAGGCGCCCCAATTAATTAACTATCAGTACCTGTTGATTTAGGCTTTCTTGCTCTTGGCTTAGCAGCCACCTCTTTCGAAGCAGCTGGCTTTTTAGCGGCAGGCTTTCTTGCAGGAGTCTTTTTAGCCACCTCAGCTTTCTTAGGAGCATTCTTTTTCTCCTCAGCTAAATCACGCTCATCTTTCGCCACCTTGCGTTTCTTCTCAGTCTCACCCTTGATAAACTCTTGGTAAGACGTCAGTTGTTCAAATGGACGAGGGCCTACCAATGCTTCTAAATCGCTCTGGAACAATACCTCTTTTTGCAATAATTGCTCAGCTAAAATCGTCAATTTATCTTGCTTCGATTTCAACAATTTCTTCGTACGATCGTAAGCTTCTTTGATGATTTTACGAACCTCTTCATCAATTTCACGCGCTGTCGTTTCCGAATAAGGCTTGTTAAATTGATACTCAGATCCTTTGGAATCGTAATAGGATATATTGCCTAATTTCTCATTCATACCATAAATGGTCACCATCGAGTAAGCTAATTTCGTAATGCGTTCTAAGTCATTTTGAGCGCCCGTTGAAATCTTTCCAAAGACAATTTCCTCCGCCGCACGACCGCCTAAAGTAACACACATCTCATCCATTAATTGCTCTGTACGGTATAAGAATTGTTCTTTAGGCAAGTATTGCGCATAACCTAAAGCCGCCACTCCACGAGGGACAATCGAAACTTTCACTAATGGATTTGCATGCTCTAAGAACCAACCTGCAATGGCATGACCAGCTTCATGGAAGGCTACGATTTTCTTCTCCTCTGGAGAGATTAACTTGTTTTTCTTTTCTAATCCCCCAATCACGCGATCCATCGCCTCTTGGAAGTCATTCATATCAACTGCCGTTTTCGAACGACGTGCAGCGATTAAGGCTGCTTCGTTACAAACATTGGCAATCTCTGCACCTGCAAAACCAGGCGTCTGAGCTGCTAATTCCTTAGGGTCTGTGTCAGCCGCTAATTTCAAAGGCTTCAAGTGAACTTTAAAAATAGCCTCACGACCGATGATATCAGGTTTATCGATAGAGATCTGACGATCAAAACGACCTGGACGCAATAAGGCTGGATCTAATACATCTGGACGGTTCGTAGCCGCCATAATGATGATACCTGAATCTGTTGCAAAACCATCCATCTCCACTAAAAGGGAGTTCAAGGTATTTTCACGCTCATCATTCCCACCAGGCATCGAGCCACGACCACGAGAACGACCCACAGCATCAATCTCATCAATAAAGATGATACAAGGCGCTTTTTCTTTCGCTTGTTTGAACAAATCACGTACACGCGCTGCTCCCACACCTACGAACATTTCTACGAAATCAGATCCTGATAAAGAGAAGAATGGGACGCCTGCTTCCCCAGCAACCGCTTTTGCAAGTAAAGTTTTACCCGTACCTGGAGGGCCTACTAAAAGCGCTCCCTTTGGAATTTTACCACCTAAGTCAGTAAATTTTTTAGGAAATTTTAAGAACTCAACGATCTCCTGAATCTCTTCTTTTGCTTCGTCTAAACCAGCTACATCATTAAATGTAATCTTCACTTTCGATTCACCTTCGATCAAAGTAGCACGGGATCGACCAATATTGAATATTTGGCCACCACCACCAGCTCCTCCTCCCATTCGGAAGAATAGGAAATAGAAACTTAGACCCATCAAAATAAAGAATCCCCAAGTACCTAACCAATCCAAGGGACCAGTTCTAGTCTCGGGCGAAGCCATAATTTGCTCGTTTCGGGGAAAATCTTTTTGACGATCTTCTAAAAAACGCTCGAAGCTTTCTTTCGAATTAATCTCAAATTCAAAGTGAGGAACCTGACCAGTAGGAACGACTTTCTGAGTTGTATTTTTCTTGAAATACTTAGGAATAAAGGCTGGTTTTAGACTAACCTCGACGATTTTATCATTGACTATTAATACCTTTTCTACTTCTTTTTGAATCAACATCGATTCAAATTGCTTGATAGTTATCGGCTGTAAAGTCGTTTCCTTTGAAAAGAAAAACATACTGATGACTGCGATTACTAGTCCTACTACCATCCAGCTTTGGAATCCCCCAGCTGGCTTTTTAGGCATTCTTGGTTGTAAGCCAGAGCGCTTCGCATTTTTAAAATTATTCCCTTGTTTGGCCATTTTGAATTTTTATTGTTGGGCATTAAACACCTGGATAGGTGCAAAGGTTCTATAAATCTAAAATAATATTAATCAGGGATCACCGTAAATTTAGCATCACCCCACAACTCTTCTAATTTAAAAAACGCACGTTTATCCTTCAAGAATACGTGAACGATGACATCATAATAATCCATTAAAATCCACTCCCGGTTTGCCTTACCTTCTACCGCATGGACATGTATTTTACCTGATTCCCACACTTCCTTATCCACTGAATCAGCAATTGCATCAATTTGCGTATCTGAAGTACCTGAACAAATCACAAAAAAATCAGTAAATGCATTATCCACTTTCCGCAAATCCAACACCGTAATTTCTTGTGCTTTTTTATCCTGCATGCCTTTTACCACCCAGCTCACCATTTCCTCAGACGCATCGACTTGCTTAGCGGCTTTCTTAAGAGTTTTACTCATAAATCTTTTTTCTGTATTAATTTGTACAACAAGAAACCCTTACCGAATAAAAATCTAAATTTGTTCTTGTAACCCTAAAATTACAAATAATAATTGAACAATTACCAAGCAAATACTCGCTTCGTCGGCAAAAAGAGTAAATATCTAGACATTTGTCCGTCAACTAATTCTTTGGCCTTCTCTGAGGCTTTAAAGGAAGATTTAGAAGAAGGATTTGCTTGGATCGCTGGGCATCAAACCGAAGGAAGAGGTCAAAGGGGAAATACTTGGAATGCTGAACCAAATCAAAATCTTACGCTCTCCTATTTGCTTCGTCCACCGCATCATTTATTAGAGAAGCAGTTCTTTTTAAGCAAAGCCATTGCCAATGGAATTTTATCCGGTTTGGAGGCATGGTCACGGACTACTCAAGGTGAAAATTTCAATTTTAAGATTAAATGGCCGAATGATATCTACCTAGATGGCGTTAAAATGGGTGGTATTCTGATTGAAAACAATATTCAAGCAGGCAAATGGAGTTTCTCCATCATCGGAATTGGATTAAATATCAATCAAAAACAATTTGAAAATATCAGAGGCACCTCACTCCGCTCTTATTTAGATTTACCACAACCCATTGCATTAACAGAAATTTACCATTACCTATCCCAAGGCATTGAGGAAGCCTACGGTCAATTTTCGAGTGAAGCATTTAACAAAATAGACGAAATTTACCACGATAAACTATTCAGACGCGCTGAATGGGCTTTATATGAAACAAATGACGAAAAATTCGAAGGCAAAATTCTAGGTGTAAACGAAAAGGGATTATTAGAAATTGAAAAAGAATTCACGGTAGAATCCTATGATTTAAAGGAAATAAGTTTTATTTTTCCTTCTTTATAAACCTCTAGATACATTACATGATTTCGCATTACCAAAGCAATTTGGAGAACTTTCTTCATTGGGCTAAGTACACTCCTAATAGCCTTTATTTAAGGCAACCCATTGGAGATCAATACATTGATTACTCCTTTTCTGCGGCTTCAGTAGAGGTTAAAAAAATAGCCCAATTCATTCAGGATAAGCTTAAAAAAGGCTCAAAAAATGTGGGTATCCTTTCTAAAAACTCTGCCCATTGGATGATGGCAGACTTAGCTATTGCAGCTGCAGGAGGCATATCAGTACCCTTTTATGCTACCTTAACAAAAGAACAACTTAACCAAGTATTGGTACATTCTGAATGCCAAATCCTGATCGTAGGAAAACTGGATCATTGGAACAAAATTAAGGAGGGAATTCCAGAGCACATACTGCTGATTCATACTCCAGAAAGTTCTGAAAAAACAGGTGTGCAATGGGCTGATATTTTGGAAAACACCATAGAAATTACCAAGTTACCTACACCAAAACCGACGGACATTGCAACGATAGTGTATACCTCAGGCACTACTGGAATGCCTAAAGGTGTTATGATTACCTACGGTGGCATTAAGGCAGGGATTAATATGGCGCGCGAAATCGCCTTATTAGACCAACCTAACACCCGTTTTATTTCCTACTTGCCCCTCTGTCATATTGCCGAACGAAATTTTGTAGAATTTGCAGCTACAGCAGCTGGTGGAACCATCCACTTCGTCGAAAACCTTGACACCTTCTCTAAGAATCTTGCTAGTGCGAGACCGACCCATTTCTTGGCGGTACCTCGTATTTGGGCTAAATTTCAAGAAGGAATTTTACAAAAAATTGGAGGCCAAAAGAAACTAAACCTATTACTTAGCCTCCCGATAGTCAAAACACTTATTCAGAAAAAGATTCAAAAAGGACTAGGATTAGACCAAACTACTTTAGCAGTTACCGGAGCTGCACCCATCTCCGCTGAGCTACTGACTTGGTTTCAAAAACTAGGGATTTATATTCAGGAGGCCTACGGGATGACGGAAAATATGGGACTCAATACCGTCATGCCTCGTGACATCATAAAACTGGGAACAGTAGGCAGAATACATCCCGACTGCGAAACTCGCATCGACCCAGATACAAATGAAATCCAAATGAGAGCGCCTTATAATTCCACCGGATACTTCAAAGAACCAAAGCTAACGCAGGAATTATTTACCGAAGACGGCTGGTTAAAAACGGGCGATCAAGGCAAACTGGATCAGGAAGGCTTTATCTCAATAATCGGTCGCGTTAAAGATAACTTCAAAACTGCCAAGGGACATTACGTGGCGCCAGCGCCTATTGAAAATAAATTAAATACTCACGAGTTTATTGAACAGGTTTGTGTGGTGGGAGTCAATTTGCCACAACCGATCGGCTTGATTGTATTGAGTGCACTGGGTAAGTCAAAAGAGACCGCTGAAATTCAGGAGGCTTTTGAAGCACTTCGCCAGGAAGTAAACCCCGCATTAAAAAATTATGAACATTTACGTAAAATGGTCATTGTTAAAGAAGATTGGACTATTGAAAATGAGTGTTTAACACCCACGATGAAGATAAAAAGGCCATCTATCGAGCAAAAATACCAAGCAAACTTTGAGAGATGGTATGCGCACCAGGAGGCGATTGTTTATGAACTAATGGATTAAAATTTTTACCTTGCAAGGTGAAATTCCTCCGCCTTTCTTTACTAATTACCTGCTGCTTTCTTCTTCAACAAAAGGCTAAGGCTCAGTACGTCATTATCGATAGTGTCATTTTTAAAGGCAACGATAAAACGCGAGATAACATACTGAGAAGGGAATTAGATATTTTCCCTGGAGATACGTTACAATTTTCAGAAATAGACTCACGTGTAGAATTTAACAGACGGAAGTTAGTAAACACCAATTTGTTTATTTGGGTAAAGAGCAATTCTCATCCAAAAAACTCAGATCACATCACGGTCACCTATGAATTTTTAGAACAATGGTATCTCTTAGCATATCCCGTTTTTCAATTAGCTGACAGAAATTTAAATGATTGGTGGGAAAGAGGACATTCCTTTGAAAGAACAATTTATGGGGCCCATTTTATCCACAACAACTTCATGGGCAGGAATGAAAAACTTAGCTTCAAAGCCGAGACAGGATTTACCCAACGTGTAGAACTAGGTTACTCAAATCCCTACTTAGATCGCAAAAAAACGCTTGGACTTGGCGCCGCATTAACCTATATCACCAATAAAAATCTAGCCTTCAGGACGATCAATGATACTCTAAACACCATTAGTAGCGATAAAATACTAAGGGAAAGGTGGAGCGGGGCTCTTAGTTTTAGAAAGCGTCTTCGCTTTTATGATTTTCATTTCGCTGAAATCAGATATAGCCACACTATCATAGCTGATACCATTAAACAATTAAATCCTAACTATTATTACAAAGGATCAAATGAGCAAAACTTCCTTCAATTAACCTACGCATTCTCTTATGATTTCAGAGATTTTGCTCCCTACCCACTTAGAGGAAGAAAAATTGATCTAGCGTATAATTTTTATGGAATTCTTGCTCAGGACGCCTTAAACTACTGGGATATAAAAGCTTCTTTCGCCTATTACTTTGATATTGGATCAAATTTCTTCATTAGCTCCCAATGGAAAGCAAAAGTCACTCAAGAGAACAAAAATATCCCCTATGCGAACATTATGGGCCTTGGATATGGTGGCGATAATGTACGTGGCTATGAATTGAATGTGATAGACGGTACTAATTTTTTACTTTCAAAAACCACATTCAAATACCAGCTATTTAATAAAATCATTCCGATAAGATTTTTACCCTACAAGCAATTCAACCAAATGCCTGTTTCACTATATCCTACCCTTTTCTTTGACTTTGCCTACGTGTACCAAGCACAACCAGAATTAACCTCTAGCCGGTTTTCGAATCGTTGGATTTATGGAATGGGAGTTGGTTTTGACATTGTCACTTATTATAATTTCGTCTGTAAATTAGGATTACCTTTATTAAATAGCGGCAAATCCGGACTTGTGGTTAGTATTGGCAGAGAGTTTTAGCCAAAAAAAAGCCGATCAAAGACCGGCTCATTTTAAAAATACCTAACCACTAATAATCTTAAATATTCGTAAGGCCTAAGCCCATTTAATGCATAATTTTTTCAAAAATAACATTTTTTATTATCAATGACGAAATTCATTTATTTTTGACAGATAAAATTATTCTACTTAACTACAATTGTATGAAAAACCCGTTAAATAAACTAATCGTTCCAATTTTGGGCATTTTTATTTTTCTTAACTCCTGCAATCAAGATAAGCAAAGTGAAAATAAAGAAATTGCTAAAAATGAAGCAGCGGTATCTGCTTGGGAGGATAGTGGCGAATGGGTACAAAAATTAAGTTTAAGCCCCGATAAGGTAATAAGAAACGCGACTTGGGGTCAAGATATGGGTAGCCTTCAGGACACTTTGGAGTTAGCCGAATCACAACCAGAAAAAGGAAAGTCCTATACCTTGTATTTTGATGATACGGATTTAAACTTCAGTGATATAACCTACGTTCCTAACGAACAGAATAAACTACAAGAAATTGACTTCGATATTTTTGTGGAAGCTGGAGAGGATGTCCCTCCTTTAATTGAGCATTGGAAAAACTATTTGGACGCTAAATTCGGACCATCAGAGTTAAAAGGTAAAACCATTCTTTGGTCTAAAAACAAAAATACCCGAATCCTATTAGAGAACGTAAGTACTCCTAAGGATCCGGGTATCAAAATTAGCTTTAAATCCGCAAACTAGATTTTGAAAATCCAGCCTCGTGTATCAGGAATTTCACCTAGGCGAATTTGATTAATTTCGGTAAATACTTTAACAGAAAAGTCACTCTCTTTAGAGGCTGGCAATTCGTAATCAACGCCCTCAAAACCTATGGTTTTAATAGGGGCAATTACCGCGGCAGTACCAGCACCAAAGGCCTCAGTCACTGCACCAGAGTTAATTCCTTCTACTAATTCTTTTACAGATAAAAGACGCTCTTGAACATCTAAGCCCCAATCTTTGGCAATCTGAATAACCGATTTACGTGTCACTCCATCCAAGATCGTATCTCCTGTAGGTGCAGTAACAAGCGCACCGTTGATAACAAATAAAAGATTCATCGTACCTGCTTCCTCCACATATTGGTGTGAAGCCGCATCCGTCCAAATAATTTGATCGTACCCCTCTTTCATCGCTTGAACTGTTGGATACAAAGAACCTCCATAATTCCCTGCATTTTTTGCGAAACCAACGCCTCCTTTTGCAGCACGAATGAAATTGGTTTCCACTCGAACACGCAATGGTTTAGTATAATAAGAACCTACTGGGCAATTAAAAATAATAAACTTATAAGTGGTGGAAGGTGATACACCCACGTACTCATCAGTTGCAAACATGAAGGGACGGATATACAATGAGGAACCCTCTTTTTCCGGTACCCAAGCATTATCTAATTCGAGTAATTGCTTTAAACCTCCTAAAAAAATTTCTTCAGGTACCTCTGGCATACACATGCGTGCCGCTGATTTGTTAAAGCGCTTCATGTTTTCCTGAGGACGAAAAACTAAAACCTCTCCTTTCTTCGAGCGATAAGCCTTCATTCCTTCAAAAATAGCTTGCCCATAATGAATGGACATCATCGCTGGCTGATAGGAAAGGGGGCCATATGGTTGAATTTGAACGGATTTCCAGGCTCCATCTGCATATTCAGCTACAAGCATGTGATCAGCAAAAGTGCGGCCGAAAGCCAAATTGTCAAAATCAACCTCGCTTAAGCGAGATGTAGGCGTTTTTTGAATGGTAATTTGCATAGGTTTTTGTTTCTACTTGCCGGAATTCCAAGGTATCTCGGGGATATCCAATGAATGGTGTAAATAACGGCACATCATAAATAAGTAATCTGATAATCTATTCAAGTAGGCGATCGCAGTCGCATAATCTTCTTTTTCTTCTTCCTGCACCCATCGAATCAGGCTTCGTTCTGCTCGACGACAAACGGTACGAGTAATTTGGGCTGCAGCAATAGTGGGGTGTCCACCTGGTAAAATAAAGAAGCGCATAGGCGCTATTTTACCATCAATTTCATCTATCATTTTTTCGATAGCCACGATATCGTGCAAAGAAATTAGCTTCATATTACCTAAATATTCTTTCGAATCACTGGCAACATGTGCGCCCAGAACAAACAAACTTGACTGAATGGATTGTAAATATTCCGCCAGATGCGGCTCCATTTGACAAACTAATGCACCGATATGGCAATTCAATTCATCAATATCCCCGATCGCATCCATGCGAACATTTGACTTAGACACTCCTTTACCATCCGCTAAGCGGGTAAATCCACCATCTCCGTTCTTCGTATAGATTGCCATTTTGTAGGGGTTATCCACAAAAATAATAGAAATAAAGATTAGGTCGGTATGATTTTCAAAACTAATTTTGCAGACATTTTATTCAACTATGTCGATAGACCATTTTGCATCTCGAGTTTGGCGAATTTTGTCCATGGTGGCATTCGGAATCTCTTTGTTATTTATTTACCGAGGGCTTCCTGATCCTACAGCTGTGCATTTTGGAGAAACAGGTCGTGGAGATGGATTTCTACCCAAAGAAGAGGTCTTCTACCTAGTTGCAGGTGTCATCACCTTATTAAATGTCTTAACGCTCTCATTAATCAAAGCCATTGATAAAATCCCTACCGAAAAATGGGGTCAAATTCTTCCTGTTTTCGCAGAGAAAGGAAACGATACCATTAAAAGTACCTTTATCAACTGGCTACATTTCTTTCCTGCACTCATCAATACCTACTTGATCCTCGTGATGAGAGCTTTATTAATGCTGAATGACGAAAGAACTTACCAAACCGATTACAGTTACATTCCTTCATTAGGCATTGTATTCCTATTAGTTTGGTTAATTTACCTTCCCGTACGTCTTTTTGCTAGCCCTAAATTCGAAGAGGAACTATGAGTATCCAAATGCCGAATATTTCCATTCAGGCGTTTGATTACCCCTTACCTGAATCGAAAATCGCTCAATTCCCTTTAGCGAATCGCCACGATTCGAAGCTTTTAGTCTATCAAGATGGCGTAATCAAGCACGAAGCTTTCCGACAATTAGCAAATCAACTTCCGGAAAACGCTTTATTGATATTTAATAATACCAAAGTCATTCCAGCCCGGATTCCTTTATTCAAGGATAATGGCGTCGCGGTTGAACTCTTTTTATTGCATCCACTTTCAGATTCAGTTCCTACAGAACAATTAATGGAGAGTACAGGTGAAGCCAGCTGGGAATGTTTAGTTGGTAATAAAAAGCGTTGGAAAGAAGGTGATGTCCTTTTTAAAGGGGATTTAGCTTTCTCCTGGATCGATCGCGAGAAAAATCAGATAAGGATCAGTTGGGAGACGGATAAAAGCTTCGCCCAAATTTTGGAAGAAATTGGTAAAATACCCCTTCCTCCATACATGGAAAGAGAGGCACAAGTTTCAGACGCTGAACGTTACCAAACCTTGTTTTCTGAAAAACCAGGTGCCGTGGCAGCCCCTACAGCTAGCTTGCACTTTTCAGATGAGGTATTGGCTGATTTAGATCGAATCAACATTCAGAAAGCGTATCTCACCTTGCACGTGGGAGCGGGCACCTTTCTTCCTGTTAAAGAAGAGGATGTCAGCAAACACCCGATGCACCGAGAGCAATTGGTTTTTAAACCTGAATTAATAAAAACACTTTTGGCTCATCAGGGGCCATTTATTCCAGTAGGAACAACGGCTTTGCGTGCATTGGAGAGTTTGTATTGGAGTGGTGTTTGGTTGATTGAAAAAAGACCTATTGAAAACGGGGTAATGGTGTTGCCTAAAGAATTTGCGTACGAGGAGCGCTCTTATATCCCATCTGTTCAAGACGCACTCGATGCCGTCTTACAGTTTTTAAAAAAGGAGAATAGAAATTATTGGGTGGCTGAAACTGAATTATTAATCATGCCGGGCTACACCTTGCATTTCTGTGATGGCATTGTGACGAATTTCCACCAGCCAAAATCCACTCTTTTAGTGTTAATCGCTGCCTTAATTGGGGATGATTGGAAAAAGGTTTACGAAACCGCTTTGGCCACTAATTACCGCTTCCTCAGCTACGGTGATTCGTCTCTATTATTTAAAAAGAAGGATATTTAGTACTTTTGCAAAAAAGAATACATTATGACAAATTTCATTGAAGAATTACGTTGGAGAGGGATGTTACACGATATGATTCCTGGTTTAGAGGATCAACTTGCCAAAGAAATGACGGTGGCATATATCGGTTTCGACCCTACTGCACCGAGTCTTCACATCGGAAATTTAGCGGCAATTATGCTCTTGAAGCATTTTCAATTGTCTGGTCATAAACCCATTGCCTTAGTAGGTGGTGCCACCGGAATGATTGGTGATCCCTCAGGAAAATCAGCTGAACGTGATTTTCTTTCAGAAGATACGTTACGCGAAAATCAAGTGGGCATTCAAGCACAACTAGAGAAATTCTTGGAATTCCATTCTGGAGCTAATTCCGCTGAGGTGGTTAATAATTACGATTGGTTCAAAGAATTCAGCTTCTTAGGTTTCCTACGTGAGGCTGGCAAATTCTTAACCGTGAATTATATGATGTCCAAAGACTCTGTTAAGAAACGTCTAGAAACAGGTATTTCATTTACTGAGTTCTCTTACCAATTATTACAAGGATACGATTTCTATCATTTATATAAGCACAAAAATGTGCGCCTTCAAATGGGTGGTTCTGATCAGTGGGGTAATATCACGACAGGTACCGAAATCATCCGCCGTAAAGAAGGACACGATGAAGATGCGACAGAGCGTGCCGCTTTCGCGTTAACTACTCCATTAGTAACAAAAGCAGATGGAACTAAGTTTGGTAAGTCTGAATCGGGTAATGTTTGGCTAGATGCTTCTAAAACATCCCCATTCGCTTTCTACCAGTTTTGGCTAAATGCCGCTGATGCAGACGTTCCTCGCCTAATCCGCGTGTTTACTTTATATACGAAGGACCAAATCGAAGAAATGGAGCGTGCCCACGCTGAAGCACCACACTTGCGCATCTTACAAAAGGCCGTCGCAGAAGAAGTAACCACACGCGTTCACGGCGCAGACATTTGTGCGCTTGTCATTGAAGCATCTTCCCTGCTCTTCTCTAAAGATGCAGTAGAATTATTGAGTAATGCCTCTGATGCCTTAATCGCACAATTACCTGTCTATGAAGTTTCAGCCACTTTACTAGCTGAATGCCAAAACCTCACCGACCTAATTAGCATAGGAACAGAAAATCTCATTTGTTCTTCTAAAGGTGAAGCCAGAAAAGCCATCCAAGGAAACGCCATTAGTGTAAATAAGGTGAAAATAACTGATCCTGCTTCTCCCCTACAATTCGATAAAATCAAAGGTAAGTTCCTATTAATCGGAAACGGAAAGCAGAAAAATTATATTTTATCCTTCAAATAGTCTAGGATTAGTCTTCTCCACAAAAAAATATCAAAAAATTAGAGTGCAGGTTTGTAGATTATAAAATAATCCTACATCTTTGCACTCCCAATCGCTAGGAACATACGGTTTCTAGAGCAAGACTGAGAGTAGATCAGGTGATTAAGTTCACGACAGAGCGGGTTGCTTTGGAAGATTTATATCGAGGTACAAG